>NZ_JAMKFI010000004.1:0-10870 GCF_024494415.1 Pseudarthrobacter sp. R1
TGAATTCCGTGACGCCGGTGCCGAAGATCGTGGGGGCGGGGGCGTTTTCGGTGGGGCCGGGAGTGCCCTGGCCGATGACCTGGACGCCGCCGGCGCTGCCGAGGGCTTTGGTACCGGCGTTCCAGGATTCGGCGATCCCCGCTGTGAGCATGGTCTGGCCGGCGCAGGCGGAAACGGCACGGCCGACGGCGGCTGCGAGTTTGTCGCCGTCCTCGCCTTCGGGGGCGAACAGCAGGCCCGGGGAGGTGCAGAGCTGGCCGGAGCTGCCCGTGACAGAGGTGACGTACTGCTGGGCCAGCGCGTCGATGTCGCCTTTGAGGGCGCCATTGAAGACGAAGACCGGGTTCAGCGAAGACATTTCCGCGTAGACCGGGATCGGCTCGGGGCGGGCGGCGGCGGTGCGCATCAGGGCGACGCCGGCGGACTGGGAGCCGGTGAAGCCGACAGCCTTGATGGCGGGGTCGGCCACGAGGGCCTGTCCGATGCTCGCGCCCGGGCCGTAGACCAGGGAGAAAACGCCGGGGTGCAGGCCGTTGTCCTTGACGGCCTTGGCGATGGCCTGGCCGACGAGTTCGCTGGTTCCCGGGTGGGCGTTATGGGCTTTGAAGACGACCGGGCAGCCGGCGGCGAGGGCGGAGGCGGTGTCTCCACTGAATTCCGTGACGCCGGTGCCGAAGATCGTGGGGGCGGGGGCGTTTTCGGTGGGGCCGGCAGTGCCCTGGCCGATGACCTGGACGCCGCCGGCGCTGCCGAGGGCTTTGGTACCGGCGTTCCAGGAATCGGCGATCCCCGCGGTGAGCATTGTCTGGCCGGCGCAGGCGGAAACGGCACGGCCGACGGCGGCTGCGAGTTTGTCGCCCAGTTCGCCTTCGGGGGCGAACAGCAGCCCCGGTGAGGTGCAGAGCTGGCCGGAGCTGCCCGTGACAGAGGTGACATACTGCTGGGCCAGCGCGTCGATGTCACCTTTGAGGGCGCCCTCGAAGACGAAGACCGGATTCAGCGACGACATTTCCGCGTAGACCGGGATCGGCTCGGGGCGGGCGGCGGCGGTGCGCATCAGTGCGACGCCGGCGGACTGGGAGCCCGTGAAGCCGACAGCCTTGATGGCGGGGTCGGCCACGAGGGCCTGTCCGATGCTCGCACCCGGGCCGTAGACCAGGGAGAAGACGCCGGGATGCAGGCCGTTGTCCTTGACGGCCTTGGCGATGGCCTGGCCGACGAGTTCGCTGGTTCCCGGGTGGGCGTTATGGGCTTTGAAGACGACCGGGCAGCCGGCGGCGAGGGCGGAGGCGGTGTCTCCACTGGCCCCGAACACGGCGACGGGGCCGAGCGGGATTTGGCGCTGGCGGATGTCTGCGCGGGGGAGGGGAGTACGCTCGGGCAGCGCGGGGTCGATGCGGACGCCGCGGAAGTCGCCCTGCCGGACCACGGAAGCGAAGAGCCGCAGCTGGCCGGTGGTGCGGGCACGTTCGCCCTGGAGCCGTGCGGCGGGGAGGCCAGTTTCCTGCCCGGCGCGGGTGATGAGTTCCTCGCCGATGGCTTCGATGTTGTCGGCGATGGCTTCGAGGAAGCTGGCGTGGGTCTCGGGGTCAAGGGTACTGAAGGAGGGGGAGGCTTCGGCTGCCGCGGCGGTGGCTGCCTTGAGCTGGTCCTCGTTGAGCAGCGTGTAGGTGGGTTCCAGGGCCTGGTTGGTGGCCGGGTTGAAGCCGAAGGTGGTCTTGCCGTCGCCGGCCACCGGCTCGCCTGCAATTAATGAATGTCCGAAAAGGGGCATTGTTATTCTCCTGGTTGATGTCGGTAAGTAGTCTGGGCGGCTGCGGCGGCTGTCGCCGTCGTGTCATGTCGGTTCTTCAAGATGGATACGGGGAGGGGAAAGCCGGCTGACCTGGGCGCTATCCGTGCACCCGCGCTCAACGAGTTATGCCCGGTGGCATGGCCTTCAGGGGGAGTACTAATTCGGCAGTCACGTCGCCGGAACTGTGGTCGCGTGCGGGTGCGGGCGGTTCACGGGCGGAGCCAGGTGGTATCCGCTGGCTTCGTAGTCATAACCTTCGAGGGTGTTTGCAGTGCGGCTGTCCGGGGCAGAGGAATAGAAAGCGCGGATCTCGGTGATCTTGCCTGTCTCCGGATCGATTTTGTACCACTCTGAGCCCCGGACGTAGCCATTGCGTGCCGGCTTCCAGTGTGTGAATTCGATAGCGGCTTGGAGGGTTTCAGGCTCACCGATGAGCCGCTCGATGGACCAGGCCGAGTCGATAGTCATCGTGAGTCGGCGCCAGTTCTCTGCGATGGTCCGACTGCCAATCCAAGGTCCGTCTAGACCGGGGGGGAAGTAGTGAACGGCGTCGTCAGTGAACTGAGCGACCATTTTCTCCACATCCGCTTCGTTGCAGCCGTCAAAGTAGGTTCGGATGGTTAGCTCCATCCGGCGTCGCTGTTCCTCACGCGGGAGTTCCGCAAAGCGTGTCATGTCTGCGCCCTTTCGATGTCTTGTCAGTGAATTGTCGGTACTCGCCCCGTTGAAGGGACGCTGGCTCGCTACCGGGATGCTGCTTTGATGGCATCCGGGTGGGGCCTGGCTACGGGCGGAGCCATGTGATAGCCGTTGGCCTCGTAGTCGTAGCCCTGCATCGTCAGGGCGTCGCGTCCGTCAGGTGCCGAGGCGTAGGCGGCACGGATTTCCGTGATCTTGCCGGTTTCGGGATCGAAGGTGTACCACTCGTCGCCCCTGAGGTAACTTCCCTTGGCGGTCTTCCAGTGGGTCCACTCGATGATTGCTTGCAGCGACTCGGGCTCGGCGATGAGCCGTTCAATGCTCCACGCCGAGCCGATACTCATGACGAGCCGGCGCCAGTTCTCTGCGATGGTCCTGCTTCCAATCCAGGGGCCTTCGAGCCCCGGCGGAAAGTAGTGAACAGCATCGTCGGTGAACTGGGAGGCCATCTTCTCAACGTCCGCTTCGTTGCAGCCGTCGAAGTAGGTGCGGATGGTTTCTTCCATCCGGCATCGCTGTTCTTCGCGGGGAAGATCGGCAAAGCGGGTCATGCGTTCACCTTTTCCGTCTCGCGGGTGTTCTTCTCCTGCTGCCAGGCCCGGTAGTCATTCAACGTCTGTTCGTCAGGCGGGTACACGCCCCACAGGGACTCGCCCGCGCTGACACGGTTGTGGAGGTATTGCTCCAGTTCTTCCTGCTCGGCTGCTGGCCCTGCGAGTTCCGTTGCCAGGGCGCGGGGGACGACGATGATCCCGTCACGGTCTCCGACCAGGATGTCGCCGGGGTAGACGGCAACGCCGGCGCAGCCGATCGGAACCTGGAGTTCGGCGACGTGGAAGGAGGCGGGCCGCGTGGTGGCGGTGATGCACTTGGCGTAGGCCGGGAAGCCTAGCTCAGCAATTGCGTGCCCGTCACGGAAGGCACCGTCGGTGACGAATCCGGCCGCGCCCCGATTCATTGCCCGGGTGATGAGCATGTCTCCGGCGGAGGCGGCGCTGACGTCGCCGCGGCTGTCGACTACGATCACCTGCCGACGGCCGACCTCTTCAACTGCTTCCCACTGCAGGACATTGCCGGTGCGGTACGGGTCGTCCAGCGGATCGATGTCTTCTCGGGCTGGGATGAAGCGCATCGTGTAGGCCTCGCCGACGAAACCGTCGAACTTGTCGCCGACAGGACTCAGGCCCACCAGGAACGGCTGCCGGATCCCCTTTTTGTAAAGCTGTGTAGCAAGGGTTGAGGTGCTTGCCCGGGCGAGGAGTTCAAAGACTTCATCCCCGATCGGCGTTTGCTGGTTATCGTCTGACAACATGTCGGCTCACTTTCAGTATTCCCATTTAGTGGGACAGGTTCCCGCTTAATGAAATTATGGCATCTTTTTGCTGCGTGTACCAGAGGGGGTCGAAGGGTTGCCAAGGGTGACGCGCGATCAGGAAGAACTGAGAGCAGAAATAAAAGAGCCGCGTGCACGTTCTTGAAGAACTTGCACGCGGCTCATCTGGCCCCCGAGGGGCATGTGGGGACTGGTCTAGCTTTGTCCTGCTGTCGCCACTTGCCGCAGAGTGTGGCGTGGCTCAAATCCGAGGCGACGGGAAATTGCGGCAGCAGTTGCGGATGCCAGTGGACCAATTATGTTTGTCTGGGCCCGCATCCGGTCCGCCGGCCCTGCGACGCTGATCGCAGCGACGACTTGGCCCGTATGGTCGTATATCGGAGCGCCGCAGCAGGTGCTGGAGAGATCGAATTCCTGATGTTCCTCCGTCCATCCACGCTCCAGGGCCCGGTTTAGGTCCTCTTCCAGGTCGGTTCTCGAAGTGATCGTGTGGGGAGTGTAGGAGCGAAGCTGGAGCTGGCGCAGCAGGGTGGAACGCTCGCCTTCGCCCATGCCCGCGAGGTAGGCCTTGCCAATGGAAGTCGCATGGAGCGGGCGACGGGCCCCCAGTTCCGTGCTGACGCGGACTGACTGGGGTCCCACTTCCCGGTAGACGAAGACCATTTCATGACCGCTGAGAACGCCCAGGCTTACGCTCTCGCGCGTCTGCTGGGCCAGCGCGCGCAGCAGCTCGGGGGCCACGTCCATAACCTCGACGGATTGCACTGCGGCCATTGCAAGGCGGGCGATAGAGGGCCCTAGGCGCCACTGCCCGGCTGGAGTTTGAACTATGTATTGGTCCTCTTGAAGGCGCTCGACCAATCGGTACATGGCGCTGCGACTCATTCCCATTGCCTTGACCAGATCCGCTGTCGATGCTTCGCCTGTTTGTGCCAGGTGGTTGAACAACTCCAGTCCGCGGTCCAGTGACCCCTTGCCCGCTGCGGTGGATACCATGCACGTTCCTCTCAGTTTTACGGCTCGGAAAACCCAGTCCCAGGGCTTCCGTTCCACTTGCGTTTATACCCGTCAGGTGATCATGGTCCCGATCACTGGGACTAAGTATCTCATTTCGCAGCCAGGATGGTTGCAAGTAGTGGGCATTGGCGTCTGCTTTCCATGCTGTTTTCTGACCGGAAGGGACCACCATTGAGATCGCGCTGGTCCGTTAGCTGGCCGGGAACAACTGGATATTTCCGCTGACTGGTCAGGCGTTTTGGATGTTCGCCCTGTCCGGGAGGCGCACGGCATCCGTGGCCAAACCCTCACAAGCGGGCTACTACCGGGTTGTGGAGGGTGCCCACGCCGGAGACTTCCACCCTCATGTTGCTGCCTGGCTGCACAAAGCGGGGCGGGTCCATGAAGCCGCCGCATCCGGACGGGGTGCCTGTGAGGATGATGTCACCGGGCTGCAGTGTGAAGTGCGTACTCAGGTACTCAATCAGGGCCGGGACCCGGAAGAGCATGTCGGAGGTATTTCCGTCCTGCACCAGTTCGCCGTCAATCCAGGTGCGGATGCGGACATCCTGAGGATCGGGAATCCCATCCCGTGTCACGGCCACTGGCCCCAGGGGGCAGAACGTGTCCAGCCCTTTACCTCGTACCCACTGCGGATCCGCCCGTTGGACATCGCGGGCAGAGACGTCGTTGGCAGCTGTATAGCCCCACACGTGGTCCAAGGCCTCTACGGCGGGTACTTTGGAAGCCCGTCGGCCGATGATGACGGCAAGCTCGCCTTCCCAGTCCACTTCTCTGCTCACGCCGGGGTCAGCCACGACAGGCGCGTCCGGGCCCGTAACACTGTTCGCGAGCTTGGGGAAGAGATAAGGCTCGGTGGGCAAAGGAAAACCCATTTCCAGGATGGTCTGCCGGTAATTCAGTCCGATGCCGAAAATTGTTCCTCCGGTGTACGGGGCAAGAAATCGTGGCGTGGCAACAACGGCGGCCCCTGGTTTCGTTGCTACCGGTTTTCCCGCAAAGACCTGATCCAGGTCCCCGTCGAGTTCGACCCAGCCCCCGTCCACTTCAACTGCCGCGAAGCGGCGTCCCTCATGTTCGACGTGCGCGTACCTCATTAGAGTCCTTCTGTTCGTGCTTTTTTGGGGGATGCTCGCTGTACCAGCGATGCGAAACTGATCCCAAGCAGGTCAGCAGTTGCTGTTGCGGCCGCCCGCGATTCACCGGCAAGGCACGGCATCGGCATTGCTGGTGAATCACTCGTAGAGCCGGTCTGCGACGATGGGTGTGAAACCTGGAAAGAGGGGTGTTGCAGCGGCCCGGGGGCCACTCCAACACCCCTCGTCAAGGCTGTATATCGCGGTGGCGGTGGTTATGCTTCTGCGGACGGCTCAGAGCGAACCCGAGGGTTAGCGTACGGATGCCTGAACCTTCGCATTGTGGCGGTCGTGGAGGTCCTGCTCGATTTGCTCGAGGCTGCGGCCCTTGGTCTCCCGAACGAACTTCAGGCAGAACAGGAATCCGAGGACATTGCATGCAACGAAGAGCTGCATGGTTCCTGAAAGGCCAAGTGCCTCTCGCAGCAGCGGGAACCCGAGAGTGATACCAAGGGTCGCGAACCAGGTGACCATGCTGGCCATGCCCATCGCCGCTCCACGGACACGCAGCGGGAAGATCTCACCGAGCACGACCCAGTTCACGGGCCCCCAAGTAAGCGAGTAGCTGACAAACATGACCGACATGGCTACGAGCATCGATACCGGGTTGATCTGGTCGCCCTTGCTCGCCTCGAAGGCCATCCACGCCATGCACACCGCCATGCAGGCACTTCCGCCAACGAGCAGGGTCCTGCGGCCGACGCGGTCGATGAACTGCAGCCCGATCGCTACCGAAATCACCTTGATCGTCCCCAGGATGATGGTGAAGATCAGCGCATTTTCATGGGGCAGGTTCAAGCTTTCAAAAATAGTGGGGGCGTAGTAGGTCACCATGTTCAAGCCGGTTGCCTGGCAGAGAATGGGGATACCGATTCCAACGATGACGGCCGGCCGGACCCACTTGGCCAGGAGTTCCCACCGCGAGCTCTGCGCTTCGACACGGGTAATAGCCTCGATGTCGGCTGCTGCTTCCTCAGCGGACCGCGTGGCATAGAGCAGTCGGGAGGCCTCCTCGCGGCGTCCTTTGGTCATGAGCCAGCGGGGGCTCTCGGGCAGGAATGGAAGACCTGCCACCAGGAGAAGTGCCGGCAGCGCGCCGCTGGCGAGCATCAGTCGCCAGTCGCCAGTGCCGGCCAAAAGGAAATTGACACCGTAACCGAGCAACAGGCCGGTGACGATCATCAGCTGGTTCAGGCCCGCAAGACGTCCGCGGGCTTTGGCCGGAGCCATTTCCGAGAGGTAGACGGGCACCAGCGCGGATGAACCGCCGACGCCCAGTCCCAGGAAGATGCGTCCGGCGATCAGGAGTTCGTTGTTCGGGACCACGGCACAGGCCAAGGATCCGACAATGAAAATGATGCCCAGAATCAGGATGACCCGCCGCCGACCGATACGGTCCGAGAGCTTCCCGGCAGTGACGGCGCCTATGATCGCACCAATAGAAATGCCGCCGACGATCAGGCCGGTGGTCAGCGCGCTTTGAGTGAATCCTGGGGTGGCGTATATGTAGGACAAGGCGCCGGCGATGATGCCGGTCTCGTAGCCGAAAAGGATGCCTCCCAAAGCACCAAAGAAATAGATCAATCCAGGTTTGGGGACAGGGCCAGTGCCCCTGCCCGTCCGCAGACTGTTGGCTGACATCGTCATAACGAACCTTCCTAAAGCTCAGCACCCGCCGTTGGGGCTATTGGAAAATATATAGTCCCGATTATTGGGACGCTCACGTAGTAGATGGGAATTGCTTACGTTCAAGGTAGCGCAACGTAATCGCGATCACAAGATAAAGTTCCGATTAAGTGGACACGTTCCCTTTCATCGGGACAACTGGAGCTTCTTCTACCTTGGAAGTTCGCTGGTCGGATCGTTATTTACCATTGGCGTCCCACTGGGGCTGCGTAAGGGACAGGGCCGGCCGTAAGTCCGGATTTTGGGCTGACAGCAGCGAGGCGTTGCTGTTCACGTGGAGGCAGCGCGGTTCAATTGTCCCAATTAGCGGGATGGTATTGCTTTCATCGGGACGGCGGTATACCTTGGCAGGGAAAGAAAGTACTCGGCCTCGCGAACATCATCAGTTGAGGCCCCGCAGACAAGGACGTCATGATGCCCAGCAATGAACATGAGAATCCTCAAGCTTCGCAACTCAGGCTTCAGGGCCGTGTGGCCCTCGTGACGGGAGCGGCGCACAACATCGGGGCGGCCATCGCACTTCGCCTTGCGGAAGAAGGCGCAGCCGTCGCCGTGGCTGATATCGATGCCGCCGGCGCGGCGGAGGTCTGCCGCCAAATTAACGGGGCAGGCGGACGAGCCTTTCCAGCAGCAGGGGATTTGACGGACATCGAGGACATTGACCGACTCTTCGCGGAAGTCGAAGCCGCCCTGGGGCCAGTTGATGTACTGGTTAACAACGCCTATACCCGCGTCAGCGAATCCTGCTTCCAGCCCTTCCTCGGCGTCGATCCTCTCCAGTGGCAGCGATTTGTAACAGCGAACACCACTATGTTTATCGCCTGCTCCCAACGGATGGCGCGCCGCCTAGCTACTGCGCGCCTTCCGGGAAGCATTGTGAACATCAGCTCCCACGGAGCCGCACGGGCCCACCGCGAGCAGATTCCCTATGACGCGGTCAAGGGAGCGATGGAATCCTTCACCCGGGCCATTGCCGTGGACCTTGCCCCCTGGGGTATCCGCGCCAACGCTGTTCGTCCTGGTTCCATCAACGTCCACGATGGACGTATGGCCTGGGACGCCGGCGACCTGCAGCATGCCCAAATTCCACTGGGGCGCCAAGGTACCCCGATAGACGTTGCCCACGCTGTCGTTTTCCTCGCCTCCCACGAATCGGACTACATCACCGGCCAGGTCTTCAACATCGACGGTGGTTTGGCTGCACAGGCACGCGCTCCCCAAGTGGAACCCCATGCTCCGGCCAGCCCAATGACCTTCACGGACTTCCCCGTACCGCTACAGAGCCGGTAAACCAGGGTTCTAATGGGACCGAATGGGCCGGAAGAACAGTTACTGATGGAGCGCGTTCCCTCGTCTGCAACCCAGCAGATCGTTCTCGCACGTGATGGGTTCGAGCTGACAGTCGCCATCCGCGGTGCCGAGATGCAATCTTTGGTCGGACCGGATGGACACGAGTATCTATGGCAAGCCGGACCTGCGTGGCCCCGCCACGCTCCGATACTCTTTCCAGCGATCTGCCGGCATCCCGCTGACCTACTCAGGGTAGACAACCGGGAATACCCTCTGGGCCATCACGGTTTCGCCCGGGACCTCGACTTCGAGGTGACCGACCAGAGCCCTGATCACGTCACCTTATCCCTCAACGATTCGCCCTTCACCAGCAGGCACTACCCGTTCCCCTTCCGGCTCGACATCAGCTACCGGCTGACCAACTCAGGGGTTCTCGTTGAATTCCGGGTGCACAATCCCGGGCACCGGGCCGCACCTTTCGGCATCGGCTCACACCCGGCGTTCAACTGGCCCCTTGACCCTGCAGCCGCGGCCGAAGAGCACACAGTCCATTTTGAGCGACCCGAGCCGGGCAACATTCGGAGAACACATGACAATCTCCTATTGCCCGGAATCTTCCGCAACTTATCCCTTGCCGGTGGGCAGTTGAAGCTCGCTCCCGAACACTTTGTCGAAGGCGCCATTATCCTGGAGGCCCTCCGCAGTGCAGCCCTTCAGTACCGGTCTCCTAGCGGACGGACCATTCACCTGCGCTGGAGTGGTTTCACGGAGCTGGCATTGTGGTCACCGCCCGAAGGCGGTTTCCTATGCATTGAACCGTGGCGTGGCCTACCCGCGCCGTGGGACTGGAGCGGCGATGAAGGAGGCCGCCCTGACCTGGAGCATATAGCCCCAAAAGAAACACGAAGCTACGCCTACCGCATCGATATCGAGACACCCTGATGAACACCCTTCATGTATACCGGCGCACCAATGAGCCACTCCCCGAAGCAGCACTGACGCGCCTGGCCAGCCCGGTCACGGTCACGGTCCTAGAAGCTGCATCTTGTGAGCCCGACTGCCACTACTGCTCGGGCCCGGAAACGGACTGAGTCGCCGGCAGCAAACCCGCGCTGATGGCGTTGCCTTTGTTCCTGTCTTGGCGGGGGCACTGCTGGGCTGACTCGCGCTGGACCACCTTGGCCGCCACCGCGTCCAGTTCTTGATCCAGGCTCGATCCCTAACAGGGCCAGGCACGGGCAGGCCAGTGCATCCGTCACTTTCTACGCCGCGATAACAGGCAGGACCAGAAAAGCCCCTCCTGTCGGCCTGTTGGTCGTTGGAAAAGATCCTGCAGGGACGAGCCACAGGGGGTTTACTCGTCGGTTAGCCTGGTTCACGTGATGGGTGGTTGCTTGGGCGTTCACTTACTGGTGAGGTCGGGAAAGCCGGCTGGGTTATCAGATCCCCCCGCGCGGATCAGGTGATCGCTGATCTTTGTGAGTTCGCTCCTCATGTTGATAATTTCGCGTGCGTGAGTCGCCAGGCGTTTGTCCTCAGCGGTCCGTTCATGGATGGCTAACGGGGCCGGGTGGCCGTCGCCCGTTGTGAAGATCATCATGCAACGTGTTGTCAGTGACAGATGCTCCGGCTGGCTCGCCGGGGCGGAACGAACAAGGACGCTGATGTGGATGTCTTGCCCTGCGACCAGGATAGCTCTGGCATGGACTTCCACGAGATGGGCGATCCGGATCGGGCGGTGAAAGTGGATGCCGCCTGAGTACCTGGCCCGCGCTCCTTCTGGGCTAAGCCTGAATCCACCGGTGTGGTTCGGCTTCGATCGGCGATTTAAACCGAGAATGCCTGTCTTCTCAAGGAAAATAGGACTTGCTTAGAGTTCATATTGACCGAAAAGAGAGGCATCTCGTAGGTGAA
>NZ_JAMKFI010000004.1:10970-189477 GCF_024494415.1 Pseudarthrobacter sp. R1
CACCCGGGAGGGTGTGGGAGAGTAGGTCACCGCCGGACAACCATTACGAGCAGGGCCCTGACAAACGACGTCAGGGCCCTGCCGCATTTAACACACAAACACCGCGGCACGAGGCCAGGACCCGCTCCCACTTAACGCGGGCTTCCCCCGGGTCCCTCTCTCACCCCTCCACGGGTAAAGGCCCAGCCGGCACCATCCCGAACCAGCCGCCGTCGAACGCCCCCCTCACACCGAAGAGCAACACCTGGAACACCCCGCCAACCGAGCGAGCGTCACCCAAAAGGCCACATCAACTGAGAGAGCGTCCGACGAAAACCCGCAGGAGGTGGTGGGGCGTCGCCCGGGACCTGCAGGAGGTGATGGGGCGTCGCCCAAAAACCCGCAGGGAGTGAGAGAGCGTCCGCTACGGGCTCAATGGTGGCCGAAAACCCTCAAGAATCTGGTGATTAACCTCAAAAAGTCGCGGAAACACGCGGAATTTGCGGAACGGGAGGGCCCAAGCTGGTAAGTTTTCGAACAGTGGCTTGTGCGCACGCCGCGTTCAGGCTCCAGAATCATGACCGTCCAGGAGGACATAAATGGCTAAGAACCGTAGTGAACTTGTTGCAGAGGTAGCGGGCAAGGCCGGCACCAGCCAGGCAGCCGTCAACTCCGTCCTCGACGCACTGTTCGAGGTTTTCGAGACTTCTGTCGCCGCGGGCGAGAAGATCACCATCCCGGGTTGGCTCGCCGTCGAGCGCACGGACCGTGCAGCACGCACGGGCCGCAACCCCCAGACCGGCGAGACCATCCAGATCGCCGCCGGCCACAGCGTCAAGCTGACCGCCGGCTCCAAGCTGAAGGCTGCGGTCTCCAACAAGAAGTAGGCTTTTCCTCCGGCATCAGGCCGGCGTGGCTAAAGGGGCGGCAACCACCTGGTTGCCGCCCCTTTAGCTTTAAGCCGATTCGCGGCCCGGGCAAGGGTATCGGACAATGGACAGGTGCCTTCTGCCGCAAAACCCCAATCCACAACAACCCAGCCCACTCCCGGCAAGGGAGTCCCTGGGCAGGCCGGCAACTCCCTGGGCCTCTCGGCGCCATGGCAGCTGGCAGGACTGGCGGCACTCTTCCTCGGCCTGGCAGCCGCGCTAGTTTTTTCCGGCGCGGCCGTTGCCCGTGAGGTTTCGGACCCCGGCGCACTGGTCCGTTGGGGCCTGCCCATCAGCAAAGCTCTTCACAACGTCTCGGTGGCCACGGTCATCGGCGGCCTGATCTTCGCCGTCGGCATCCTGCCCAAGAACCTCGGGCTGCGCAGCAGGGACCGGGACGCCGGCCGCGATGATGAGGCCCCCGAACATCCGGCGTTCACCCGCGCGCTAGCGGTTGCAGCAGTTGCAGGGGCTCTCTGGACCCTGTCCGCAATCGCCGTCCTGGTGCTCACCTATTCGGACGTTGCCGGGCAAGCGGTGTCGGGCGACGCCCAGTTCACGCAGGCTCTGGTCTACTTCGTGACGGACATCGAAACGGGCCGGGCCTGGCTCGCCGTCACCATCATTGCCGCTGTGGTGACCACCGCCCTTTTCGGCGTCAGGTCCCTCGGTGGGTTGGCCCTAACCCTGATACTGGCACTCATCGGCCTGGTCCCGACGGCCCTGATCGGGCACTCCTCGAGCTCCTCGGACCACGAAGGCGCTACCAGCTCCCTTGGCCTGCACGTGGTGGGCGTCAGTACGTGGGTGGGTGGCATCGTCATGCTGGCGCTGCTGTCCGGGATCCTGACAGGGCGCAAAGCCGGCGCCACGGCGGACATCACCGAATCGACGCTCCGCCGGTTCTCCTCCCTTGCGGGCTTCGCTTTCGTGCTCGTCTTCGCCTCCGGCATCATCAACGCCAGCATCCGCATCACCAACTGGGGCGACCTCTTCGGATCCTCCTACGGCCAGCTGATCCTGGCCAAGTCGGCTGCAACGCTGGTCCTGGGCGGGATCGGCCTGATGCACCGGCAGTGGGTGATCCCGCAGCTGAACCGCAAGGGCGCCACTATGTCCTCGCGAAGGGTCCTCTGGCAACTGGTCCTGGCTGAATTCCTGGTGATGGGCGCTACCTCCGGCGTGGCCGTGGCCTTGGGCCGCTCGGCACCGCCCCAGACCACCACGTTCGCACCCGACGCAACACCGGCATTTATCCTTACCGGCTACGAACTCCCCCCGGAGCTAACGCCTGCGCGCTGGCTCACCGAGTGGCGGCTGGACTGGCTGTGGATCGCCGTGGCGCTGTTCGGGCTGGTCGCCTACTTCCTGGGTGTGGCCAAGATCTACCGCCGGGGCGACAAGTGGCAGTGGTTCCGGTCTGTGAACTGGGTGATCGGCCTGCTGGTGCTCACCTACATCACGTCCGGCCCGCCGTCGGTCTATGGCCGCATACTCTTCTCGGCACACATGGTGGACCACATGGCGCTGACCATGGTGGCCCCCATTTTCCTTGTCCTCGGCGCACCGGTGACACTTGCCCTGCGCGCCTTGCCTCCCCGCGGTGACGGCTCGCGCGGTCCACGGGAGTGGTTGCTGGTGTTTGTGCACTCCAGGTTCTCGCAGGTGGTCACGCATCCACTTTTCGCCGCCGCCAACTTTGCCGGTTCAATCGTCCTGTTCTACTACTCGGACCTGTTCGGCTTCGCCATGCGGGAGCACGTGGGCCATGAACTGATGATCGTGCACTTCCTGCTCACGGGATACATCTTCATCCTGAGCATGATCGGCTCCGACCCGCTGCCGCGCCGGGCGCCGTACCCCATGCGCCTGTTGCTGCTGCTGGCCACCATGGGCTTCCACGCCTTCTTCGGCGTCGCCATCATGGGCGGCACCAACCTGCTGGCCGCTGACTACTTCGGCAACCTGGGCAGGGCCTGGGGACAGTCAGCACTGCTGGACCAGCAGACCGGAGGCGCGGTGGCCTGGGGCATCGGCGAGGTGCCCACGCTCCTGGTGGCCATCGGCGTGGCCATCATGTGGTCAAGGTCCGACCAGCGGGAGACCAAACGCGTGGACCGGGCGGCGGACAGGAATAACGACGCCGATCTCACCGCTTACAACGATATGTTTGCCAAATTGGCTGAACGCGACGCCAGGCTGGCCGAACGAAACAAGCTGGAAGGACGCTGATGAGCGAAACCGTACGCACCCACCTCCGGGTCCGAGCCTCCGAACTGGTGGGCCGTAACTGGTTGAACACCGGAGGGAAATCGCTGGACCTCGAAGCCCTCCGCGGCAAGATCGTGCTGCTGGACTTCTGGACCTTCTGCTGCATCAACTGCCTTCACGTCCTGGACGAACTGCGGCCGCTGGAGGAGCAGTATTCCGACGTCCTGGTGACTGTGGGCGTCCACTCGCCCAAGTTCGAGCACGAGGCAGACCCAGTGGCCCTGGCCGCCGCCGTGGAGCGCTACGAGATCCACCACCCGGTCCTGGACGACCCGGAACTGGACACCTGGAAGGCGTACACCGCCCGCGCCTGGCCCACCCTGGTGGTCATCGACCCTGAGGGCTACATCGTGGCGCACCTTTCCGGTGAAGGCCACGCGGACGGACTCGCGGTGCTGATCCCCGAGCTCATCGCCGAACACGAAGCCAAGGGGACGCTGCACCGCGGCTCAGGCCCGTACGTGGCCCCTGAGCCCACCTCGGGAACGCTGCGTTTCCCAGGCAAGGCACTCTTCCTGCCCGCCGGACGGGGTTCAGCTTCACAGGGAACGGACGACGGCGGCAGTGCGGCGGGTGCCGCAACTCCCAACGGTGCCGCGAAGGGCTCCTGGCTGGTCACCGACACAGGGCACCACCGCCTGGTGGAACTGGACACGGATTTCCACACTGTCCTGGGCACCTACGGCTCCGGCACCAAGGGTTACGCTGACGGCCCCGCCGCGGGTGAGGCTGCCGCCGCCCAGTTCAATGAGCCCCAGGGCCTGGTCCTGCTGCCGGAGGACGTGGCAGCCAAGGTGGGTTACGACGTCGTGATTGCGGATTCCGTGAACCACCGGCTCCGCGGGCTCTCACTGCAGGACGGGAAGGCGACCACACTCGTGGGCAACGGCATCCAGCGCCTGCTGGAGACCGGCCCGGCCCGCGTTGACGAGGATGCCGCCGGATTTACCGGCCGCCTGAGCGAGCACCCGCTTGAGGTCTCCCTGAGCTCGCCGTGGGACCTCGTCTGGTCCAGCAAGCTCAACGCCGTGGTGATCGCCATGGCCGGCACCCACCAGATCTTCAGCTTCGACCCCGTGTCAGGCGAAGTGGACATCATTGCGGGCAACGGACTTGAAGGCCTGCTGGACGGCCCGGCCCATGAGGCCTGGTTCGCCCAGCCCTCCGGCCTCGCCGAAGACGCGGCCGGCAACATCTGGGTGGCTGATTCCGAAACGTCCGCGCTCCGAAAGCTCGTGATCGACGACGACGGCGCCATCACCGTTGAATCTGCCGTAGGCAAGGGCCTGTTCGACTTCGGTTTCCGCGACGGTGCCGCTGGGGAAGCCCGCCTCCAGCACCCGCTGGGCGTCACGGTGCTGCCGGACGGTTCTGTGGCCATCGCCGATACCTACAACGGTGCTGTCCGCCGCTACGACCCCAGCACGGGGACCGTCTCGACGCTGGCACGCGGGCTCCTGGAGCCCTCGGACGTGATTGTGGACCACACGCAGTCGGCCGGCTCGGAGCCGCTGTTGGTTGTGGTGGAGGCCAACCAGCATCAGTTGGTGTACGTGCCCATCCCCAAGGAAGCCCAGCAGGTGGACGAGGGCGCGTCGCAGACGCACCGGCCGAAGAGCCCGGTGGCGCCTGGCCCGCTCGAGCTGACCGTTCGCTTCACTGCCCCCACCGGGCAGAAGCTGGATGACCGCTGGGGCGATCCCACCCAGCTGAAGATCTCCTCCACTCCGCCTGAGCTGCTGGTGTCCGGCGGCGGAACGTCAGTGGGGCTGCTGCGGACCCTTGAGTTGTCCGCAGACGTCCCCGAGGGCATCCTGCATATCACCGCCCGCGCGGCGGCCTGTGACGGCCCGGAAACTGAGGACGGCGAAATCCCGGACCACGCAGCCTGCCACCTCTACCAGCAGGACTGGGGCATCCCGGTGATACTGCAGGCCGACGGCGACACCGAGCTGGTACTCGACCTTCGCGGCATGGACTGACGCGCCGCCGTCGTACTGTGAGCGCAAGAGGCTGCCGCCCGTGACGTAAGAGTCAGGGGCTGCAGCCTTTTTTGCGTGGCCGCATTTCACTGAGCCTTGACTCTGCAGGGTTTGGCGGCGGCACGGGCCACAAAAGCGTGCCCGGCGTGACCGCGTTGGCCCACAGGGATGTCCACATAGCGCGGCTGGCCGCTGCCGGGCGCTCCGGAAAATAGCCACTATGGCCCCATGGACGTCTCAAAAGCCCTGGAACGCTGCGGCGGGGCTGCCCGCCGGCCGGCACTCACCTGGCTTGGCGTGGATGATGCAGCCCTTCGCCGTGCGGTGCGTGGCGGGGTCCTGCAGCCGGAGCGTGGACTCTATGCGCTTCCGACGGCGTCTCCGGAGTTGGTTGCGGTACTGCGGAACCGCGAGCTGCTGACCTGCTCAAGCGCTGCATCACACCACAGCCTCTGGTGCCTGTCGTCTGCCGGCCCCCGCCACGTGTATCACCGGAGGCACGCAGCGGTCAGCGGCGAGGCCGTCCACCATGCCGGACTGCTGCTGCCGCCCTCCCAGCTTCGTCCCGTAGCGGCGCTCGCCGACGTGTTGATCCATGCCTTGCGTTGCCTGCCCCTCGCGGAATCCTTGGTCATGGTCGAAAGTGCTGTCTCCAGGGGTGACATGACTGTTGAGTTCCTCCGACAGCGGCTGCCGGGCCGCCGAAACGGGAAGGCACGGGCCGTCCTGGACTGGGTGGACCGGGGCGCCGACTCCCTCCTCGAGACCTTGGCGCGGACCTATTTTCGGCAGGCTGGTATCAGCGTCCAGCCTCAGGCTTATCTGGAACGGGTGGGGTACGTCGATCTTCTGCTGGACGGCTGGCTGGTGGTGGAGCTGGATGGCAGGCACCATGCTGACTGGAAGCAGGTGAAGAAAGACCACCGGCGGAACAATGAGTCCGTGCTCCAGGGGTACACGGCGCTCCGGTACTACTACTCAGACGTGGTGTACTCGCCGCAGTCCATGGTGAATGAGGTTTTGGCGGTGCTCCGGCGGCGCCGGCGGTAGCTGGCTGCGCATCACTGGGAGCACGGTTTTGAGGCCGCCGAAACCACGAACCCCTGATCCCTGGGGGCGGGCTCCATGCCGCAGGCTGAAAGCGTGCCCTGCGTGACACTTTGCCCAGGCGACCAAACAGGGCCGGCGTGGCGGGAAACCCCTAGAAGCTCAGCATCGGCGTGACTTTGATGGTGTCCCCGGAGACGTCCAGTCGGGTGGTGAAGCTGAAGTCCACCTCTTCGTCGAGCGGGTACCAGGCGCCGGTGAACAGGTTCTGCTGGAGCGCTTCCACCTTCGCCTTGCCGTCCAGTGGCGCCACCACCCAGCGGCCGTCGAACGGCTCGATGGCCACGTTGGGATACTCAGTGACGGACCACTTGATGGTGCCGTCCTGGACCCGGTTGTTGCTGGCGAAGTAGAAGGGACAGTCCGGCTGGAGCTTCTGCTCCTTGACTGCCTGGGCCGCACAGCCGTCCAGGAATTCCTTGACCTTTGCCGCCACGTCCGTCTTCAGTTCGTCCGTGGCCTGGGTCAGCAGGTTGAGCGGTGCCACCGGGACATCGCGGGCGGTCACGGTGGCACGGGTGGCAGGCGCGGAGAAGTACTCCCCGTTCACCGTGGCCTCATATTCGCCCGGGTAGAAAACGGCGAAGGAGCCGCGGCCGTTCGGCATGTTGACGTCCACGCCGTTGACGGTGGCCTCGCTGGCGTTGACCACGGTGACATCGACGGTGGGCAGCCGGGACGGGACAAATGCCCACGTGTTGAAGAAGATCCACTTGGTTCCGGTCTTCTGCAGCAGGAACTCGGTGCGGAGGCGGCTGCCGTCGATGGTGTATTCCAGGGGCACCATCACCTGGCTGCCTGGCCGCTCCTCGGCGTCTCCGATGTTCACATTGGCCAGGCGGGACGCGGCGGTCTGCAGGGCCGTTCCGTCGAGCATTGCAGCGTTGCTGGGCGGCACCGTTGCCCGCAGCAGCCCCAGCGCTCTGCCGCCGTCACCGCTCTGCAAGGCATCCAGATACTCGCGCACGGGCTGCTGCGGACTGGCCACAGTATCGTTCACGAGGTTCACGGCAACGATGGCACCGGCGACAGCAAGCATGAGGCCCAGCAGCCATCCGGCCGCGATCCTCACCAACGCTTGACTCATCTGCACGTTCATACGTTACCTGCCATGCGCCCGACGGCGGCAGTTGAGTCAGCGCACTGCGGCGGCTGCGGTCAGCGGCGGCGCCGGGACGACGTGCCAAACACGCCACGCAACAGCTCACGTCCAAGCTGCGTTCCAATGGACCGGGCCATGCTTTTCAGCCCGCCGCCAAGTGCGCCGCCGAGGACACCGCCGAGGTCGCCCATCGCGCCGCCGCCGGACTCCTGCCGGGTAGTCCGCGGGACATCAGCAGGGGCGCGGCGGCCGCTGCTCCTGGTGGGTGCGGGCCGGCTGCTGGGCCGGCCCAGGATCTCCTCTTCGATCCGCCGCGCCTCGGCATCGACGTCGGCGGCGCCACCGGGAACACCGCCGGTAGCGCCGGCACCGTGACCGTCGGCACCGCCGCCGGTGCCGGGAACGGGAGGTTCGCCGGGCGCAGCCGGGCCGGTGGGAGCCGCCGCCTTGCCGGTGAGCTTCTCATAGGCCGAGGGGTTGTCTACGGCGGTTCCATACTTTGCCAGCAAAGACGACCCTGCCACCGTGCTCCTCACCAGGGCCTCGTCACTGGGGCCCATCACGGATTCCGGGGCGCGCAGCCGGGTATGGGCCACGGGAGTGGGCGCACCCTTCTCGTTCATAACCGTGATCACGGCTTCGCCGATTCCTGCGGACGTCAGGGTCTCTTCGAGGTCGTAGTCGCTCATCGGGAAGGTGGAGACCGTCGCCTTGAGCGCCTTGGCGTCCTCCGGCGTGAACGCCCGAAGGGCATGCTGCACGCGGTTGGCCAGCTGGCCGAGGACTTCAGCCGGCACGTCCTTGGGCGTCTGGGTGACGAAGAAGATGCCAACCCCCTTGGACCGGATAAGCCGGACGGTGGTGGTGATGGCGTCCAGGAACGCCTTGGACGCATCGTTGAAGAGGAGGTGTGCCTCGTCGAGGAAGAATACGAGTTTGGGTTTGTCCAGGTCGCCGGCTTCGGGCAGGTCCTCAAAGAGGTCGGCCAGCAGCCACATCAGGAAGGTCGAGAACAGCATGGGCTTGGTCTGCAGGGTAGGCAGTTCCAGGCATGTGACCACGCCGCGGCCGTCCGGGGCGGTCCGCAGCAGTTCGGCGGTATCGAATTCCGGTTCGCCGAAGAACTTCTCCAAGCCCTGGGCCTCCAGGTTCACCAGTTCCCGCAGGATGACGCCCGCCGTGGCTTTGGACAACCCGCCCAGCTCCTCCAGCTGGTCCTTGCCCTCCGGCGACGTCAGGAACTGAATGACCGCCCTGAGGTCCTTCAGGTCGATCAGCTCCAGGCCGTTCTTGTCCGCAAAATAGAACACCAGCTGCAGGCTGGACTCCTGGGTGTCGTTCAGCTCCATGATGCGCGAGAGCAGGATGGGGCCGAACGACGTGACCGTGGCCCTGACCGGGACACCGTTGCCCTCACCGCCCAGCGCGAGGAACTCCACAGGGAAAGTCCTGCCCTGCCAGGCCTGGCCGATGCTCTCGGTGCGTGCCGCAAGTTTTTCGCTGCCCGTGGCGGCCGTGGCGAGGCCCGAGAGGTCGCCCTTGATGTCCGCCAGGAAGACGGGGACCCCCGCGGCGGACAGCTGCTCGGCCATCATGTGGAGCGTGACGGTTTTGCCCGTGCCGGTGGCGCCTGCCACCAGGCCATGCCGGTTCATCATGGCCAGCGGCAGGCGGACCTGCGCCTCCTTGTGGAGTTCGCCGTCAACGATGGCGGCGCCGAGTTCGATGGCTGCCCCTTCCAGCGTGTACCCCTTCTGGATGGTGGCAAGCTTCTCTGCTGTGGTTTTGTTGGCCATGCCGCTAGCTTAGCGGTGGGCCCGGCCCGGCCGGCGGAGGGAGCTGCAGCTCTAAGGGACTTTGACCTCCGCCACGTACGTTTCTGCCGGCGCGGCCGGCAGGGTTGCGGGGCCGGACGAGGGGTGTGCGGCCACGGCCGCGGCGTGTTCGGCCAGCACGCCCGTCTGGTGGCGGATCTTCAGGCGGTACAGCAGGGCCCCGCCTCCTGTCACCGCGGCTACGAAGATCACGCCGCCCCACTGTAGGTACCACTCGAACGGCGGCACCGAGTTGTAGATCTCCGGGCGGGGCCATACGAGGTTCAGGGTCATGGCGCCGCCCCACAGGACCGCGAGGATGTTCACAGGCAGTCCCCACTTGCCCAAGCTGAAGCCGGGCTCGGAGCTGTCGTCGGCGAGCGGCCACTTCCTTAGGAGCCGGTTGCGCAGCAGCGGAACCGTGACCAACAGGTAAGACAGGTAAATCAGGACAATGCTGATGCTCGACAGGATCGTGAAAATCGCCGGCTGCATGACATTGACCAGCAGCGGGAGGACGGCCAGGACGCCGATCACGATAGCCGCGACAGTAGGGGTCCGGCGTTCCGGATCCACTTTGCTGAGCTGCCGGCTGAACGGCAGGTTGTTGTCCCGGGCCATTGCAAACATCATGCGGATAGCGGCAGCGTGGACGGACAGGGTGCAGACCACCACTGCCACCACGATGCACGCCAGGAAAGCCTTGCCGAAAGGCCCGCCCAGGACGGAGAGCACAATGTGCTGCAGGCCGCCGTCGGCAGCTCCCAGCTTGGGATCGCCAAGGTCCGGCGCGGCCAGGATGCCGAAGAGCAGGATCAGGCCGCCCAGCAGGAAGGAGGCCGTGACGGCC
Source organism: Pseudarthrobacter sp. R1 (assembly GCF_024494415.1). Lineage (NCBI taxonomy): Bacteria > Bacillati > Actinomycetota > Actinomycetes > Micrococcales > Micrococcaceae > Pseudarthrobacter > Pseudarthrobacter sp. R1. The sequence goes on from NZ_JAMKFI010000004.1 coordinate 21,005, forward strand.
CGCAGGATGGCCTTGGGTGCGGTGCGTTTCGGGTCCTTCGTTTCCTCCCCGAGGGAACTGGCGGTGTCGAAGCCATACATGACGTAGCCGGAAGCCATGGCGCCGATCAGGAAAACACCGAAGAAGCCGAGATCGTGTCCTTCCCCGAAGCCCGCGGTGTCAAAGAAAACCTCGGGACCCCGCACCACATGCCAGCCCAGTGCGAGGATCAACAGAACCGCCGCAATCAGCTCCACGAAGACGCCGATGCTGTTGATCCTGGTCATCAGCTTCACGCCGAACGCGTTGATGAGCGTGGAAATGGTGATCATGATGGTGGCCAGCACAACACCGTTCATGGCGAAGTCATAGGGGCCGGTGCCGTCACCGACCAGCTGGAAACCGGACCAAAGCTGCGGCAGCGTGAGCTGCAGTGCAAGTGCCACCGATCCCAGCGCCACGATGGAGGACAGCATCAGCAGCCAGCCGGCAAGCCAGGCCGAGGTTCCGGTGGCGAGGCGCTTCGCCCAGTTGTACACCGATCCGGCCACGGGGTAGCGGCCCGCGAGTTCGGCAAAACACAACGCCACCATCAGCTGGCCCACGAAGACGATGGGCCAGGACCACGCGTAGGCAGGGCCGGCCATTGAAAAACCGAAGTAGAACAGTTGAAAAACACCGGTGAGGATGGAGATGTAGCTGACGCCTGCGGCGAAACTGGCAAACTTGCCGATGCTCCGGTCCAGGGTCTGGGTGTAGCCGAACTCGTCCATGCCGCTTGAATCAATACTCTTGCTGGGTTCCAACATTTGGACTCCTCAATCAGAAAAGCACGATGGTGATGACCGGCCGCCCCGTGGGCGGGGAACGGCAGGGAAACGTCAATGGCCTGGCGCCACCCTTGTGAATGGCTGGCCGTTTCGCCCGTGGCCAGGGACTGGCACTCAGGCGAGGGACGCGCTGAGCTCCCGTCCCGCCGTCGTAATGATCCCGGTCCGGCTGGCGCGGATGAGATCCGCGCAGCGTTCGCCGATCATCATGACGGTGATGTTGGGGTTGACGGTGACGTGTTCCGGCATGACGGAGGCATCGGCCACCCGCAGGCCGGTGACTCCCTTGACCCGCAGCTCGGGATCGAGCGGCGAGAGGTCGTCGTGGACGGGCCCCATCCGCACGGTGCCCACCGGGTGGTAAACCGTGTTGTGCGTCTTGCGGATGTAATCCTGCAGTTCCTCGTCGGTCTGCGCCTCGATGCCCGGCGAAAGCTCGCGCCCGGTCCACTGGGCCATGGCAGGCTGGGCAGCGATTTCGCGGGCCTTGCGGATCCCGGCCAACATGACCCGCATGTCGTGCCCCTCGGGGTCGGTGAAGTAGCGCGGGTCCACCATAGGCTTGTCGCGGAAGTCCCGGCTGCGCAGCCGGACGGTGCCACGGGAGCGGGCATGCGTGACGTTCGGGGTGAGGCTGAACCCGTTTTCCGTGGTGGGGTAGCCGTGCCGCAGCGTGTTCATGTCGAAGGGGACGGAACCGTAGTGCATCATCAGGTCCGGGCGGTCCAGGCCGTCCTCGGTGGGGGTGAAGATGCCGATCTCCCACCACTGCGTGGAGGTTTGCACCATCGGCTGCCGGGCCTCGAACTGCACCACGCCTTCGGGGTGGTCCTGCAGGTGCTCGCCCACGCCGGGGGAGTCCACCAGGACGTCGATGCCTTGTCCGGCGAGGTGCGCTGCGGGGCCGATGCCGGAGAGCATCAGCAGCTTGGGCGAGTCGATGGCGCCGGTGGAGAGGATGACCTCGCGGTGCGCGGAGAGCCGGTGGGTACGGCCGAACGCCGAGTCCACGACGTCAACGCCCGTGCAGCGTTTGTCGGCGTCGAACACCAGCTGGCGGGCGCGAAGGCCGGTCAGCAGTGTGAAGTTCCGACGCTCGATGATCGGGTGGATGTAGGAGACCGAGCTGGAGGAACGGGTGCCGTCCGCGCGGCGGTTGATCTGGAAAAAGTTGGCACCGTTGACCACCGTGGTTCCGGTGTTGAATTTCGCCCGGGGAATGCCGGCCTGCTCGCAGGCGTCCAGGAGCGCGACGCCGGCGGGATCCACCGGGGGCACGTTCATCAGGTGCACGGGGCCCGAGTCGCCGTGGTGCGGCGCGTCCGGGCCGGCGTCCTCATTGGTTTCCAGCCGCTGGTAGAGAGGCCAGGCAGCATCGGCGTTCCATCCGGTGGCGCCGTACTTGGACTCCCACTCGTCCAGGTCTTCGCGGGGGGCCCAGAAAGCGATACAGGAGTTGTGGCTGGAGCAGCCACCCATGACTTTTGCGCGGGCGTGGCGCATAAAGGAGTTGCCGTTCTCCTGCGGTTCCACCGGGTAGTCCCAGTCGTAGCCGGATTCGAGCAGCTCCATCCAGCGGTCAAGCTGCAGGATCTCAGGGATGTTGCGGTCGTCCGGCCCGGCCTCCACCAGCGCCACGGTCACCTCCGGGTCCTCGCTCAGCCGGGCTGCGACTGCCGCACCCGCGGATCCGCCGCCAACGACGATGTAGTCGAACCCGCGCTCGCTGAGGTCCTCGATGTTGTCGAAGTGCATCTAGTTCTCCTTGCCGTGGTCCGCGAACCAGCCAGTCACCTGGGGGCTGGTGTTCTGGTAAATGTGCTTGGCTTCCTGGTATTCGGCCAGGCCGGTCGGGCCGAGCTCACGGCCGACGCCGGACTGGCCGAAACCGCCCCACTCGGCCTGCGGGAGGTAGGGGTGGTAGTCATTGATCCAGACCGTGCCGTGCCGAAGCCGGGATGCCACACGCTGCGCTTTGCCGGCATCCTGTGTCCAGACTGCGCCGGCCAGTCCGTAGATGGTGTCGTTGGCAGTGGCCACGGCCTCGTCTTCCGTCCGGAAGGTTTCCACGGTCACCACCGGGCCGAAAGCCTCGTCCACCACGACGGACATTCCCCTTTGGACGCGGTCCAGGACGGTCGGCTGGTAGTAGAAGCCGCCGTCGAACGTCTCTCCTGTGGGCGCCGCGCCGCCGCACCGCAGCCGCGCGCCTTCCTGGATGCCGCGCTGGACGTAGGAGTGAACTTTGTCCCGATGCGCCGCGGAGATGAGCGGCCCGGTTTCGGCAGCCTCGTCGAACGGTCCGCCGAGCCGGATGTCCTGCGCCCGGCGGACCAGCTCATCGACGAAGCGTTCGGCGATCGATTCCTCCACCACCAGCCGCGCCCCGGCTGAGCAGACCTGCCCGGAGTGGACAAACGCCCCGTTCAGGGCGTTGTCGACGGCGGCGTCGAAGTCCGCGTCCGCGAACACCACGTTGGGGTTCTTGCCGCCGAGCTCCAGCGCCACCTTTTTCACGGTGCCGGCTGCGGCCGCGGCGATGCGTTTGCCGGTTTCCAGTCCGCCGGTGAAGGAAACCAGGTCGACGTCGGGGTGTTCCGAGAGCGGTGCGCCCGCCTCCGCGCCGGGCCCCGTCACGAGGTTGGCGACGCCGTCCGGCAGGCCGACATCCTTCAGCAGCTGCATCGCCAGGATGGCCGTGGAAGGGGTCAGTTCTGAGGGCTTGAGCACGAAGGTGCAGCCGGCGGCCAGCGCGGGTGCGATTTTCCAGGCGGCCTGCAATAGGGGGTAGTTCCATGGAGTGATCAGGCCGCAGACGCCGACGGGTTCGTAGACGATTTTGCTGGCGACGGCGGGGTCCCCGGCATCCACCACGCGGCCCGACTGCTGGCCGGCGAGCCTGCCGAAGTATTCGAAGCAGGCGGCGATGTCGTCCATGTCGATGCGGCTTTCGGTCATCCGCTTTCCGGTGTCCAGTGATTCGGCGCGGGCGAACTTTTCCCGGCGTTCGTGCAGTTCCGCGGCCACCTTGAGCAGGAAGGTTCCGCGCTCCGGAGCCGGGACGCTCGACCAGATTCCGGAATCGAAGGCCGTTCGGGCTGCCGCAATGGCACGCCCGGTATCTTCCCGGCCGGCCTCGGACACTGTTGCGGCCAGCTCGCCGTCGGCGGGGTTGCGGATTTCGCGTACAGCGCCGGATGCGGCCGACTCCCACACGCCGTTGATGAAAAGGGTGGCTGCTGTAATGGTCACGATTGTCTCCTTGGTGGTAAGTCGCAGGGGCCTTGCGGCAGCGTGCAGCGCGGGTCGTGGTCTGTTGCCGCGGGTGCCGTGTGGCATCCCAGCTCTGTGCTGCTGAAGTATCTCCGCTGTACGGAACCGGCGCACCGATTCCGCCATGACGGCGTCGGGCGTTTACCGGGGAACGGCGTGAGGAACGGAAACCCGGGGGTTGAGGGCGACGCCGCGGGTTGGTGTGGCGTAAGTCATAAAAGGAGAGTAGGGCATGTTGAACGCTTGTTCAATACTTTTCTTGAACAAGCGTTCAATGTTACCGAGGCCTCCGGACGGCCTATGGCTGGTGCTCCGGAAGCCCGGCGCGCTGGCTGTGGCCTATTGGTCCCGTGGCGGGGCGAACGCGATCTGTTCGGTGCGGGCAATACTTCTTTGGATGGCTGCCTTGTCTATGCCAAGAAGGGCGGTGAGCCACATGCCGTTTTGTACAACGACGATGTCGGCTGCCCGTTCCCTGCATTGCTCCCACGGAAGCCCGGGGACGGCGTTGGACACCAGTGAAGCGAGTCCGTCGAGGTACCGGTCAAAAGCTGCGGCATTGATCTCTGCATAGTCCTCATCGGCTTGCGCGAGGGCCCAAAGGTGCAGGCGCAGGGACAGGTACCGTGTGGTCAGCAGTTCGGCGCCCGCAACCCGCCGCAGGGCCTTGCGCAACTGTTCCTCCGGGGCCGACGAGGGGTCTGGTGCCACGAGTTTCAGGTCGTGCTCGTCTACCCGGTGCAGGGCTGCCCGGATCAGGCTGGTCTTGTCGTCGTAGTAATAGTTCACCAGCCCCAGCGCGACGCCGGCTTCGCGGGCCACAGCGCGCATGCTCACGCCTGAGATACCGTGGCGGGACAGCAGATCGAGGGCAGCCTCGAGGATGCGCGACTGCCTGTCCACCTGTTCGCCGGAGTTCACGGTATTTGTCCCCATCTGGCCAGACTATGGCCAAACCTGCCAGGCGTGCACTTTCAGGGTGGGTGGAAGGGTGGATTGGTCTTGGCGGTTACGGTGAGTCTTGCCCAACCTCCGCCGGGGCCCATCCCAGGGCGGGGCCCAGTTTGCCGGCGATGTCGGTGAGGATCTGGACGTAGTCCTCGTGATCAAAGCTAAAGGGGAGGGCGAACGCCACCTCATCCACTTCCTGGAATCCTGCGTGTGCGTAGAGCTGCTCGGCGATCTCATCGCTGGTGCCGATGAGATCGGGGGCGAACATCATGCCTTTTGGCCCCTGCGGCGCCCGTGTGCGGGGAGTGCGTTCATCGACGTACCGCTGGTACTTCTTCCGCTGTCCCGGTGACGCTGAATCGGTGGGGATGACCACCAGGCCCTGCGACACCCGGGCCGGTCCATGTGCTTGGGCTGACGTTGCGGCGGCCTCACGGAAGGCGCGAATCTGCGATTGCTGAACGCGGGCAAAGTCCGGTTCCTGATCCGCTTCGGGGAAGATCACACTGCTGGAGAGCAGATTGAAACCGTTCGCCCCGGCCCAGGCGGCCGACTTCCTGCTGCCTGCCCCATACCAAAGGCGATTCCGCAGGCCGGGAGAGTGCGGCTCGATGCGGTTGGAGAATTCCTCGACCACACCCTGCCGGCCCGAAAAGTCCCGCACCCTTTCCCCTGCGATCAGGCGTGCAAGGCGGTCCACGCGGGTGTAGCTGAAGTCCTCCAGCCCGGAGGTGTCCGGGTACAGCTCGTGCTTCACCGTGTCGTAGTGCATCGGTTCCCCCACGCTCAGCCCTGGATTGATTCGTCCCTTGGCGAGCAGGTCCACGGTGGCGAGGTCTTCGGCCAGACGCAGTGGGTTCTCCCAGCCCAGCGGGGTGACAGCGGTTCCAAGCTCAATCCGGGAGGTGCGCTGGCTGGCGGCGGCCATCACTGGAATGGGTGAGGAGATTCCGAACTGCAGATGGCGGTGGCGCAGCCACGCACTGTCGAATCCAAGCCGCTCGCCACGTTCGATAATCTGCAAAGTGGACTCGTGGCCGGCGGCAGGATCTGCCGGATCGAACAGGCCAATAGTGAGGAATCCTAGCTTGCGCAAGGGGCGTGTGGGGTGGGGCATGGGGCTCCTTCAGCATTTGGGGGCGGCTCCTTCTCAGAATATGCGCCCTGGCGTGGATGGTCTTCGGGCAATGAGGGCCGGGGCCAGCCCGGCGGCTTGCCCGGCCGGCGGCTGCTCGACGCTCCGGCGGGAACGTGAAGGATCCCCGCCTCGCTGAAGCAAGGCGGGGATCCATTCGTCGGCAGGCTTCCCTACTTTTTGGGCAGGCCTGCCGGGTTCAGTTCGGACTTCTGGATGGCCTCTGATGAGAGGCCCCAGCGGTCCAGGATCTTGCTGTAGGTGCCGTTTTCAATCAGCTCATTCAGTGCAGCCTGCGCTGCAACCGCCAGGCCGTTGTCCTTCTTGGTGGTGAAGGCGATTTGCGCGGTCAGCGGCCACCCGCCGTTGAGCGTGCCCACCTGCTTGCTTTTGCCGTCCAGCGCGGCCTTGTAGGCAGACCCGGCATTGGGTGCGAACGTCAGGTCCGTGCGGCCGGACTGCAGGGCCAGCGTGGAGGCGGAGTCGTCGTCGTAATACTGGAACTCGACCGGCTTCAGGCCGTTCTTCTTGTTCTCCTCGTCCCAGCGCACCAGGATGGCTTCCTGGTTTGTGCCGGAACCAACGATGACGCGCTTGCCCGCAACATCCTTGGCCTCTTTGATCTCGCCGATGTCCGAATCGCTTCTCGCGTAGAACCCCAGAAGGTCGTTCCGGTAGGTAGCGAAGTCGAACTTTTCCTTGCGGGCTTCGGTGACCGTCACGTTGGACAGCACGGCTTCGTACTTCGCGGACTCAATGCCCAGGGGCCAGTCGGCCCAAGCCACGGGAAGGACCTCGACCTCCAGGCCCAGCGTCTCGCCCACCGCGTAAGCGATGTCCACCTCGCTGCCGATCAGGGTCTTGTTGTCCGTGGCAAAGGTGCTGAGCGGGGCCGTGCCGCCAGTGCTGGCAACCGTGAGCTTGCCATCGGCTTTGATGGCATCGGGAACCAGTGCGGCGGCTTCGGAATCGACGGAAACCTTGAAGCGGTCCTGCTCCGGGGACAGGTTGAAGGTCTTGCCTGCCGCCGTGGTGGAGGATCCCGACGTCGGTGTTGTCGCCGCCGTCGCGCCGGGGTCGGAGCACGCCGCCAGCCCCAGGAGCGCGGTGACGGTGAGGGCGACGGCGGCAGCCGGTTTCGCCTTGGTGATGGCCATTTGTCCTCCTTGGACGTGGATGTCGGATGCAACGGAGTGTGCACGTTTGCAGCCACTATCCGGCAGCCCGAGCAGGGGAATCAAAGGCGCTGAAACCCGGAGATACGGGGAGTAACGGCAGGTCACGGGAGGACCGCGGCGGTCACATTCGAAAACGACTTACTGGGTGAAACCAAGTAGCGGCGCTCAGGAGCATTCCCAGTAAACGAGTACTTAAGGAGCAAAGACAGGTGGGGGATTACGCGTGTGCCCGTGGGGTCCCGGCACCTACGGTTGGCTGAGGCAGCGGCCAGGGTTGGCCGCTTTTAGGTCTCAACAGGAGCTCACATGCGCACTGCAGCGTCAAAGTCTGTCCTCTCACGCCGTCTCGCGGCAGCCGTCGTCCTTCCGGGCCTGCTGGCCACCAGCCTGGTGCTGGTGCAGCCCGCGGTTGCAGCAGGAACAACGTCCAATTCTTCGGTCTGCAGTGGCGTGGTGAACCAGTTGGCGCACCGGGGAGCCGTGCAGGAGAACCTGCTGAAGAATGCGGCGAAGAGGAACGCCGACGCCGTTGCCAAGCTGACGGCAGAGCGGGAGGCTTTGAAGGCTCAGGCGACCGACCTGCAGAGCCAGATCAGCACTGCGAATGACGGCATCGCAACGTTGGAAGCCGCCAATCTCGCGCTGGATAAGGATATTGCGGCTGCCAGTAACGAGTTGGCCAACTTGGAGATGCAGCAGAGCGACAAGGCTGAAGCTGTGACTGCCGCCGAGGCTGCCCTCGCCACAGCCCAGGGTCAGAAGACGGATGTAGAAAACCAGCTCGCGCCCTTGCAGGAGGAACTCGAAGAGGCGCAGGCCGCTGCTGCTGATCTCCAAATCGCAGCTGATGAGGTGGACGCAGACCTGGACGCCAACAGGAAGGCGGCCGCTGCAGCGAAGGCCGAGCTCGAGTTGTCGGTAACCGCAGCTGACAAGGCAGCAATCGATTTGTCTGACAAGGACGCCGAGATAAAGACCGCCGAGTCCGAACTCGCCACACTGACTAAGCAGGCGCAGGATGCAGCTGAAGCGGTTCGCGTTGCCTCAGAAGCCGTGGCTGCCGCTGAGGAAGAGCTTCGGACCTTGGAAGCTGCAGGTACGACCGCCGAGGTTGCCCTCAAGAATCAGCTGGCTGCAGTGGCGGCTGCCAATGAAACCCTGCAGTATCTTCAGGAGGATTCGATCGGTGCCAATGCTGTCGTCATGGCGAAGGAAGCGCTGATTACCACCGCGAAGGTTGAGTTGACTAGCCTCCAAGGTTCGGCAACAAAGGCAGCCGAAACTCTAACTGCCAAGACAGCCGCCGTGACCGCGGCTGAAACCGATTTGGTGAAGCTCCAGGCTGATGCTGCCACTGCTGCCAAGATTGTGAGCGACAACAGCGCTGCTATTGCCGCGCTAGGAACACAGCTCACTAGTCTGCAGTCACAACTCACCACCGCCACCGACAACCTGACCGCCAAGCAGGTGGAGCTGAAGAAGGCCAAGGACGAACTGGCGGGGCTGAACTCCTCCAATGTTGCCCTTACGGGCGAGATTGCTGAGCTCACGAAGCAGATCGACGCGATCAACAACAACGGCAATGGTGGGGGCAAGAAGGCTCTCGAAGCAGCGCGGACGGCAAAGCAGGCCGAACTGGTCACCGTCAACAACCAGATTACGGCCAAGAACGCGGCAATCGCTCTCCTGCAGGGTGACCTCAAAACGCTCCAGACGCAGGTTGACGGGCTGAACTCGCAGCTCTCTGCCAAACAGAACGAAAGCAGCGCGCTTCAGCAGCAAGCTGCGCCGCTGCAGGCCGTGCTTACGGCGGCAAACGCTGCCGTTACTGCCAAGGAAGCGAATATCGCCGCGCTGAAGGCGGAAGTCCCCACGCTTGAGGCTGCCGTGACTCAGGCGGACGCTGCGATTACTACTAAGCGGGCCGAACTTACCATTCTGCAGCACGAACTGCTGGGGCTTCAGGATGCGGCTACGGTCGCCGCCAACTATGTGGCTGCACAAGAAAAAGTGATATCCGATCTCGAAGCGCCTTTGCAGGGGCTGGAAGGGGACGTGACAGCAGCCCAGGCAAATATCATGAACCAGAAGACCAGCTTGGATACTCTCAGGTCCGCCTTGAACGACGCACAGCAGACGCAGGAGGATGCAATTGCTGCCGTGGAAGCGAAGAAGATCGTGCTTGCAGACCTTCAGGACCAACTCCCGGCTCTCCAGAAGTCCGTTGAGGATGCCAACAAAGCCGTGGCGGGACAAACCAGTGAGGTTGAGTCGCTCAACACGATTGGCGAGAGCATCTCGGCGGAGCTGGCCAAGATCAACGCCCAGATCACCACCAAGGAAGGGGAGGTCCTGACACTACAGAACCTGGTGAGCCCACTACTAGGCCAGCTGAACCAGCTCAATGACGAAATCAGCGTGGCTGAAGCAAAGCTCTTGTCCCTGCAGGGGCAGCTGACGACGCTGGACGGGCAGGTTACAGCCGCCCAGACGAAACTTCGGGATCTCCAGGCCCAAAAAAAGCAGAACACGGACTCCATCAAGGCACAAAGGGACGTGGTAACCGGGCTTCAGGCGAAGTTTGCGGAGATCCAGAACCAAATCTCGGCGATCGATCCGACTATCAGGAACGGCGGCTGCGCGGTCTAACCAGTAGCCGAACGCCGCGTCCGCAAGGAAGTGGCCCGGTCAACAGACCGGGCCACTTCTAAGTCAGCATCAGAGGGTGGGAGAGCTCCCCTGCGGGACTTACTGGCCTGCGGCTTCGAGTTCCGCGTAGGTATCGTCGTCGAGTGTGATGCCCGCAGCGGCCATGTTCTCCTCAAGGTGCTTCACGGAGCCAGTGCCGGGAATGGGCATCATCACGGGGGAGCGCCGCAGCAGCCAGGCCAGTGCCACCTGTGAGGTGGTGGCACCCAGCCGCTTCGCGGCCTCGTCCAGCGGCCCGCCGGGCTGCGCAAGCTCGCCCGCCGAGATGGGCGCCCAGGGGATAAAGCCGATCCCGTTCTCCTCCGAGTACCGCAGCACATCCTCGGAGCTCCGGTCCGTGAGGTTGTAGCGGTTCTGGACAGTGGAAACGGTGAAATGCTTGCCGGCCGCTTCCAGTTCCTCCACGCTGACCTGCGAGAGGCCCAGCGCCCGGACCTTGCCCTCGTCCTGGAGTTCGCGGAGCACGCCAAACTGCTCTTCAGCATCCACCTTGGGATCGATCCGGTGCAGCTGCAGCAGGTCCAAAGTGTCCACCTTAAGCCTTCGCAGGCTTAGTTCGGTCTGCTGGCGCAGGTATTCCGGCCGGCCAACGGGGATCCACCTGCCCGGGCCCGTCCGCGTGAAGCCCACCTTCGTGGCAATCTTCAGCCCTTCCTTGTACGGGTGCAGCGCCTCGGCCAGGATTTCCTCGCTGATGTTCGGCCCGTAAGAGTCTGCGGTATCGATGAAGTCCACTCCGAGTTCGACGGCGCGGCGCACCACGTCCACGGCCGTGCGGCGGTCAGCGGGCTCGCCCCAGACGCCGTCGCCCACGATGCGCATGGCACCGAAGCCGAGCCGGTGCACGCTCCCGAGGTCCTTCAGGTCAATGGTTGCGGACAGTTCCAACTGGTTCGTTGTCTCTAGGCTCATAGGGGCGGCAACCTCATCAGCATGCTGAGTATTCCGAACGTCACAGAAATAAGCCAGCCCCCGCCGTCGTTATGCCTTGAGTGCCGCCGCGACCCGGCCGGCACGTCCCTGCGAAAACGTTTTTGAAAGGCCGGCACCTACCGTGACTCTTCCCCTCTCCATCCTTGACCTGGCAACCATCGGCAAGGGCCAGACGGCGGCAGAGAGTTTCGCGGGCAGCGTTGCCATGGCTCAAAGCGCCGAGAAACTTGGCTACCGGCGGATCTGGTACGCCGAGCACCACAACATGTCCTCCATCGCCTCCTCCGCCACCAGCGTGCTGATCGCCCATGTTGCCGCGAACACCGAAAGCATCCGGCTCGGCGCCGGCGGCGTGATGCTGCCCAACCACTCGCCGCTGACCATCGCCGAGCAGTTCGGCACTTTGGAAACCCTCCATCCGGGCCGGATCGACCTGGGCCTGGGCCGCGCTCCGGGCAGCGACCAGAACACCATGCGCGCTCTGCGCCGTGACCTGATGTCCGCGGACAGCTTCCCACAGGACGTCCTGGAGCTGCAGGGCTACCTCACCGGACCCACCCGGATCCAGGGCGTGGAAGCCACCCCGGGCAAGGGCACCAACGTCCCGCTCTACATTTTGGGATCCTCCCTGTTCGGCGCGCGGCTGGCTGCCCAGCTGGGGTTGCCGTACGCGTTCGCCTCCCACTTTGCGCCCAACGCGCTGCAGGACGCCGTAGCTCTCTACCGGCGCGAGTTCAAGCCCTCGGCACAGCTGGATGCTCCGCACGTGATCGCCGGCGTGAACGTGATTGCCGCTGATTCAGCCTCTGAGGCGCAGACGATGCTGCAGGAGACCAAGCGCGCCAGGGTTTCCCTTTTCTTCGGCGGTGGCCGCGAATTCACCGACGACGAAGCGGACATGATCCTCGACTCGCCCCAGGGACAGCACGTCTCGCAGATGATGACCTACTCCGCGGTGGGTACGCCCGACGTCGTGATGGACTACCTGGACGAATTTGGCAGGCATGCCGACGCCGACGAACTCATCGTGGCGCACCAGAGCACGGGCACCGAGGCGCGGTTGCGTTCGGTGGAACTCCTTGCTGAAGTGGCGGGCCTGGCCCGGGTGTAGCAGCTGGCGGCGGTCCGCCGCCGGACTTTTCCACATACGCAGTGCTTTTACACATACGCAATGATGGGGACTTTTGGGGGAAACCGGCCGGGCGGACGATGAGGAGTGCCCCTTCCGAGGTTCCGGTGGACCTACGGGGAGGGGCACCACCCGATAGCCGTGGGCCATCCTTCGGCTGCCTTTCCGGGTGCGTCCTGCCTAAGGGGTGCACGAATGGCGATGCCGTTGAACCAGAGCGTGGCGGACTCCGCGCTGCTCACCCGGTCCCTTCCGCTGGGGCTGCTGCGATCCTTTGTCCGCTCCGACACGGCCGACGACGGGCTGACGCCCACCCTGATGGCGGAACTCAAGGTCCTCGCCCGGGTTCCGGGGCTGCTCGTGGCCTGCAATTACGGCGGAACGCTGTGCGATGCCGAGGGGATCTCCACCGAAACCCTCCCGCTGGGCAGCGCCGCGATCGCCCTGCGCGCCCTGGCTGCGCTGCCCAACACCCATGCCGCCGTCATCTCCGGCCGCTCCCTCCGTGACCTGGCGGCCGTGTCCCGCCTGCCCGCGGAGGTGCACCTCATCGGCTCGCATGGCGCGGAATCGGACATGGAATTTGCCCACGTCCAGCCCCTGGCCGCGGAAGCGGTCCTGCAGAAAGTCAGTGCAGCAGTCACCGAGGCGGTGGGCTTCCACAAGGGAGTCTGGATCGAGCGAAAGCCTGTGGCCGTTTCGATCCACACCCGTCCCGCCGCCGCAGCGGTGGTGGAGGCGGTCACGGAAACCGCCCGCGAGATTGCCAGTGAGCACGGGCTGTTCTTCATCGTGGACGGGTCGGTCCTGGACCTCTCCGTCGTGGAACCTTCCAAGGCCGGGGCGCTGGAAAATCTCCGGTCGCGGCTTGGCGCCAGTGCTGCCATGTACGCCGGGGACGCGTACAGCGACGAGCTTGCCATCGCCACATTGCGGGGGCCTGACATGGGCCTGCGGGTAGGACCGGGGGATACCGGCGCTGCACACCGGCTGCGCGACCCGGAGTGCTTTGCCCGTGTGCTTGCCATCCTGTTTGAACTGCGCCGGGCGTGGCTGTTCGGCGAGGACGCCGTGGGGCTTGAACGGCATTCGATGATCGGGAACGGATCGTCCACAGCCCTGGTCACCCCTGACGCCCGGATCTGCTGGATGAGCCATCCGCTCCCTGACTCCGGATCGCTCTTTGCCCACATCCTTGGCGGCGACGCGGCGGGACACTTTTCTGTCGAGCCAGTCAAGGCCTCGCAGGTGCTGGGCCAGCGTTACGTGGACAGCACCATGATCGTGGAGACCCGCTGGGCCGATGTCACGGTCACGGACTACCTGGAGCCGGCCCCCGAAGGCATCACCAGCCTTGTCCGCGTGCTCTCCGGAAGCGGTGCGGCGAGGATCGTGTTTGCGCCTCGCCCGGACTACGCCAACGCTCCCTTCAGCATGGAGGCGCGCGGCGACGGGCTGCACGTGGTGGGGACCTCCGACCCCATCATTCTTTTCGCCCCGGGCGTGACGTTTGCCATTGCCTCGGATGGGCGGCATGGCACGGCCACAGCCGCCGTCAACCTGCAGGACGGCCCAGTGGTGCTCAACCTGAGGTGTGGTGACACGGAGCATCAACCTGTGGACCCCGGCGGCGAAACCGAGCGACGGTCCGGCGTGGCACTCCACTCGCGCAGCTGGGTGCAGCGCCTGGACCTGCCCAGCGTCAAGCCATCCCTGGTGCGCCGGTCCGCCCTGGTCCTCCGCGCACTGGTGCACGAGCCCACCGGCGCGGTGCTGGCTGCACCCACCACATCGTTGCCGGAAGGCATTGGCGGCACCCGCAACTGGGACTACCGGTACTGCTGGCTCCGGGACGGCTCCATGACGGTCAACGCGCTGGTGGACCTTGGTTCCACACAGGAAGCAGTAGGTTTCCTGGACTGGCTCGGGCGGATCCTGGAGCACGCCCCCGGCCCGGAGTGGCTGCATCCCCTCTACTCGGTCACCGGCGCGCCGCTCTCCACAGAGGCGGTCATCGACAGCCTCCCCGGCTATGCCGGCTCCCGGCCTGTCCGGATCGGCAATGCCGCCGACCACCAGGTCCAGCTGGACGTGTTCGGCCCCATCGCGGAACTGATCTACGCTCTCAGCGAGAGGGAAGCGGCCCTGACCGACGGCCACTGGGAACTGATGGTCCAGATGGCCTCGGCAGTGCTGGCCCGCTGGCAGGAACCGGACCACGGCATCTGGGAGGCCCGGAGGGCTCCCCGGCACCACGTGTACACCAAAGTGATGTGCTGGGTGACCCTTGACCGAGCGCTGCGGACCGCCGCCCGGCACGGCCGCATGCCCGAACCGTCCTGGGAGGCCACGGCCACCGCCATCCGGGAAGAGGTGCTGACGGAAGGCTGGGACGAGTCCGCATCCTCCTACACCGTGGCCTACGACAGCCCCGACCTGGATGCCGCCGTCCTGCACATCGGGCTCTCAGGCCTGCTCGATGTCACAGACCAGCGCTTCCTGGACACGGTGACGGCCGTGGAACGGGAGCTGCGGGTGGGACCCACAGTGTTCCGGTACAGGTACGACGACGGCCTGCCGGGTTTGGAGGGCGGGTTCCACATCTGCACCACCTGGCTGATCGAGGCGTACGTCGCGGTGGGAAGGATTGAGGAGGCCTGGGACCTGTTCGACCAGTTGGTGAACCTCTTCGGCCCCACGGGGTTGCTGCCGGAGGAATACGACCCCGGCACGGAAACCCACTTGGGGAACCACCCGCAGGCATACTCGCACCTGGGTTTCATCCGCTGTGCCCGGCTCCTGGACGGGCACCAACACCGAAGGTAGTCGCGGTTCCGCTTCGGTCCCTAGAGTGGAGTTATCAGGGAACAGGGAACAGGGAAACAGGGACCGAAACGAGACATATGACCACG
The DNA here is from genome assembly GCF_024494415.1 of Pseudarthrobacter sp. R1. Lineage (NCBI taxonomy): Bacteria > Bacillati > Actinomycetota > Actinomycetes > Micrococcales > Micrococcaceae > Pseudarthrobacter > Pseudarthrobacter sp. R1. Next base: position 36,034 of record NZ_JAMKFI010000004.1, read on the forward strand.
CGAGCCCAAGGAGTGGGGTTCCGTTCAGAGCGGGGCCCCATTCTCATGGCACTGATGCTGTCCACCGGATTGGTGGCCATCGATTCCACCATCGTTGCCACCGCAGTCCCGTCGATTGTTCGCGACGTGGGCGGCTTCGAATCCTTCCCCTGGCTCTTTTCTGCGTACCTGCTGGCCCAGGCCGTCTCGGTGCCCATCTACGGAAAGCTTTCGGACATGGTTGGCCGCAAGCCGATCATCCTGGCGGGCATCGGGCTGTTCCTGCTCGGTTCAATCCTTTGCGGGATCGCCTGGAGCATGCCCGCCCTGATTGCTTTCCGGGCGCTGCAAGGCCTCGGGGCGGGAGCCGTGCTGCCGGTGTCCATCACCATCGCCGGTGATATCTACTCAGTTGAGGAGCGGGCCAAAGTCCAGGGCTACCTCGCCAGTGTGTGGGCGGTCTCTTCGGTGGTGGGTCCCAGTTTGGGCGGTATCTTCTCCTCGCTGGGGATCTGGCGCGGCATCTTCCTGGTCAACGTTCCGCTGTGCCTGCTGGCAGGGTGGATGCTGCTCCGGACCCTGCACGAAAACGTCGAGCGCGCCAAGCACCGCGTGGACTACGCCGGCGCTGCGCTGCTGGCAGGCTCGCTCACCCTGCTGATCCTTGGCGCCCTCCAGGGCGGACAGGCATGGGAGTGGGACTCGCCGGCTGGTATCGGCGTCTTCGCCGTGGGAGCCGCCCTCCTGGTCCTGTTCCTCCTGGTGGAGCGGCGGGCCGCGGAGCCAGTACTGCCAACCTGGGTGGTGTCGCGGCGCCTGCTGGGTACCACTGCACTGGTGTCCTTCGGCGTCGGAGCAGTCATGATCGGACTGACCTCGTATGTGCCCACGTTCCTCGAAGGGGCCCTGTCCACCTCGCCGTTGATTGCCGGCCTGGCGCTCGCGGCGCTGACCCTCGGCTGGCCGATCAGCGCCTCGCAGGCAGGGCGGCTCTACCTGCGGATCGGGTTCAAACCCACAGCCCTGATCGGAATTGCCGTCACAGTGGCGGGCCTTCTGGTCCTTGCCCTGACGTCGGCCACTCCCAACGTGGCGCTGATCGCCACCAGCTGCTTCGTTGTCGGACTCGGCCTTGGGCTGGTGGCCACCCCGACCCTTATCGCTGCCCAGTCCAGCGTGGAATGGAATGAGCGCGGCGTCGTGACGAGCACCAATATGTTCGCCCGGTCCATTGGCAGCGCCCTCGGCGTGGCCGTATTCGGCGCGATTGCGAACTCGGTGTACGCAACCACGGCAGGAGGCACCGGTGACGCGCCCGCCGTCGTCGCCGCTTCAGGCGCCGTTTTCCTGGCGGCGCTCGCCGCAGGTCTCCTCACCGTGGCGGCGGTGCTGGCAATGCCCGCGGTCAAGGCGAACGCCGGAAAGCAGGCCGCGGGGAAGCCGGCCGACGCCGAGCCGGTCGCCAGCGGGGTAGAGGACGGCAAGGAGCGCTAAAGGCTAGCGGGATGCGCGGAAGATCTCCGGCGCCGGCCGAGTGCCGGTGGCGAGGTCGGCAAGGATGCGGCCAACAACGGGAGTGAACTTAAACCCGTGTCCGGAGAATCCTGCACCGATGACAACAGGGCCAATCCGGTCCAGGATGAAGTCCTCATCGGGGGTGGTGGTGTACGTGCAGCTGATGGCCTCGAAGGAATCGGCGTCCACGCCGGGCAGCCACGCCCGGGCGTAATCCTGCAGGGCGGCGAGCTGCACGGGTTCCGGCTGGAAGGATCGCGAGTCCGGGTCCACCTCCGGGCCCACGCCGTGCCACCCGGCCTTGATCCCTTCACCTGGAGTCTGCATGCCATAGACGGGGGAGTACCAGCTTTTGTACTCCGCGCCCGTGCCTGGCATGTGATTGAACCCGGGCCACCGGGCGCCCGCATCCGCCACCCGGAAGTGCGCCGGCTGCTCCTGGGTGACCCGCAGCTTCGGAATCCGCAGTTGGGTACTTCCCGAGGCGCCGGCCAGGAGTTTTTCGGTCCAGCCGCCGGCGGTAACCACAACCTGGGCGGCGGTGACCACTTCGGTACCCGCGCCGGACTCAAAGGTGAGCCGGACGCCGTCGTCCATCACTTTCAGCTCCACCACTTTGGTGTGATGCCGCATCTCGGCACCGCGGGCCGCCGCGAGCCGCTGGAAGGCGGGCAGCGCGGCCTTCGGGTTGAGCTGGCCGCCGTCGGGCATATGGAGTACCTGCTGGTCGAAACGGATGCCGCGCCAGCGCTCGCCAGCCGCCGCCGGGGACAGGAACTCGGCGCGGATGCCGGCCTGGTTCAACGCATCGGCGACGTCCGGAAGCCGGGGATCGGGGCCGTGGTTGACGATTCCCGTTCGGGCCAGCAGCTGTTCGCCGCTGTCCTGCTCCAGTTCGTCCCACAGGCTCAAGCCTTCGGCCAGCATGGCCACGTATTCGGGACGGTGGTAGCCGGGGTTCAGGTTGCGCGTGGCCCCGTGCGAGGCGCCGATTTTGTGTCCCGGCCCGAACTGCTCCACCAGCGTTACCTGGCGGCCGCGGCGGGACAACGCCCATGCCGCAGCCGAACCCATGGCTCCGCCGCCGATCACCACGGTGTCCAGCATCTTGATCATTAAACTCCCATCACGTCAGCAGCAGCGCTACGCCAATCATCGCCGGGACGGCCACCACGGTAGTAATCAGCACGGTGTCCTTGGCCACGGTGAGGCCCGTCTTGTAACGGCTGGCGGCCACAAAGACATTCTGCGCGGTGGGCAGTGCTGCGGTGACAACGACGGCAAACAGGATGTGGCCCTCCAGCCCCAGCGCGAAACGGGCAAAGAGATACGCAAGCGCCGGCTGGACCCCCAGTTTGAACGCGCTGGCCAGCAGGGTGTCCACCCGGCGGGCGGCGGAGGCCTGAAGCGGGCGGGTGCCGTTCAGGCTCATGCCAAAGGCAATCAGCATGGCCGGGATCGCCGCGCCGCCGATCAGGTGGATGGGCTCCATAACCAGCGGCGGAACCTGCCAGCCGGTGCCCGCCACCAGCAGTCCCAGGGCGGAGCCGACGATCATGGGGTTCTTCAGAATCATCACCGCAAAGCTCAGGGGAGTGGTGCGGTGGGAGCTGGTGCTCGAGTCCAGGATCATCAGGAACAGCGGCGTGAAGAAGGCCAGTTGGAAGATCAGCAGCGGCGCCACGTAGCTCGCATCGCCCAGGACGTAGACGGCGACGGGGATGCCCAGGTTGGCGGAGTTCACCAAGGAGGCCGCCATCGAGGACATCAGGGACTCGGGAAGCGAGCGTTTCAGCCAGAACTTGGCGATGGCAAAGAAGATGGCTGCCGTGGCGATGGCCGACACGGCGGCGACCAGCAGGGGAGCCGCAAAAACCTCGGCGAGGCGCGCCTTGCTTAGAGTTTCGAACAACAGCGCCGGGCTGGCCACAAAGAAGGTGAGGGAACTGAGGACCTGGCGGGCATTGTCACCCAGTATGTTCTGCCGGCCCACGAACCAACCCACCAGGATGATGCACCAGACCACGAAGAAGCCGGCCAGCACACCTAGCAAGGGATAACCCGCTGGGAGTTAAACCGCAGGAAGTTATACCGCTGGGCGCGGCGGCGGAGGGTACTGGGACACACGCTCCGGTTTAGAGGGAAGCGTTGTTAAGGGCAAAAGGGGGGCGCAGCATCCCGGGGGTGAGGCCCTCCGCGGGGTCGTTCCCCAGCTGGATGACCCGGTTGTTTTCGTCCACGTGGACCACCTTTGGCTCATAGGCCTTGGCCTCTTCGGTGGTCATCTGGGCGTAGGTAATGAGGATGACAAGATCGTTCTCGTGCATGAGGTGCGCCGCTGCACCGTTGATGCCGATGACACCGGAACCGCGCTCGCCGGCAATGGTGTACGTCTCCAGCCGGGCGCCGTTGGTGATGTCCACAATGGACACCAGTTCACCGGGAAGAATATCGGCAGCATCCAGGAGGTCCAGGTCAACGGTGACCGAACCTACGTAATGCAGGTCGGCGTGCGTAACGGTGGCCCGGTGGATTTTGGACTTGAACATTGTTCGATTCATAACGGCATCAGTCTAGCGCCGGGGGCCATCCCGCGCAGTGACGCAGGGAACACTGCAGCAGGAAGCCCCAACCCCGCGAAGTGAAGGACTCGACGGCGGCCGGTCACCCGGCGTCGTTCGTTGCCACCGCCGCTGCGGCAGCGGCGAGCGTCTCCCGTGCTGCCAGGATGGCGGGCCGCTGGGCGCTGGAACGGCGCACTGACGTGAACACTGTCCGGTGCGGTTTGCCCGGCAGCTCCAGCAGTTGGGCAGTGGTGCCGCGGCCTGTCCATACCAGGTCCGGCATCAGGGCTACGGCGTTGCCGGACTCGATCAGCCGGATCTGTGCCTGCAGGTCGGCGGTTTCATAGCGCACGTCCGGTTCAAAGCCGGCGCTCCGGCAGGCCTGCTCCGCCCAGTGCCGTGATGCTGCTCCCCGCGGCTCCATGACCCAGGCGAGTTCCGCGGTGTCCTCCAGCGAGCTGATGGCGGGCGCGCCGTCGGGCGTTGGTGGAACTGCCAGCCTGATGGCATCGGTGGTCAGCCGGACCCGGTCCAGCTCGGGGTAACGCGGGGCAGCGTGCCCCGGGTACTGTTCGGCGATGACAAGGTCGAAGTCCCGCGCCCAGGTCTCGTGCAGCGCGGTTTCCGGCTCACGCTGAATCATCTCGATGCGGACCTCCGGGTAGGCTTTGGCCATTCTCGTCAGCGTTTCCGGCATCAGTGCAAGGGCCGCGGACTGGAAGACCGCGATCCGGACGGTCCCCGTGACAGTGGTCAGGGAAGCCGCGAGATCGGCCTCCGCCTGTTCCATGGTCTGCAGCAGGCTCGCCGTGTGCGCCACCAGCACTTCAGCCTGCGGCGTGAGCTGCACGCGCCGGCCAGTCTTGCGGAGCAGCTCCACGCCTACTTCCTTCTCCAGCAGGGCAAGCTGCTGCGATACCGACGACGGGCTGTACTGCAATGCCTCCGCCACCTCCGCGAGCGTTCCCCGGATGCTTAATTCCCGGAGCAGCCGGAGCCTGCGGAGGTCGAGCATGGGGAATTCCTAACTGAAACTAACGAATATAGGTTAGAAGTATTCACTTTATCTAATGCAAACAGCCTTGCATACTGTTGGGACCGAGTTACCCCCGTCACAGCGCCTAACGGCGTGCCGCGGCGGGGTCGCACCCCAAGCAGGAGTTCCTGATGAGCACTAGAGATATGAGCCAGTCGATCATGAGGCGCAAGCCCATCGACGACATTGAGGAAGAAAACAAACACAGTGGCCTCTTTAAGTCACTCGGGCTGTGGCAGCTTACGGCGATCGGCGTAGGCGGCATCATCGGCGTCGGCATCTTCTCCCTTGCGGGACTGGTGGCAGCAGGAAGCGAAAGCGCACCCGGAGTGGGGCCCGCGGTGCTGATTTCCTTCCTGGTCGCCGGCCTTGCTTCGGCGGCCGCGGCGCTGTCCTACGCAGAGTTCGCTGGCATGATTCCCCGCGCCGGCTCGGCATACACCTATGGATATGTGGCGCTGGGCGAGATCATCGGCTGGTTCATCGGCTGGGACCTGCTGCTCGAATACATCGCCATCGTCGCCGTGGTCGCCATCGGCATTTCCGGTTACTTCGACGCTTTCCTCTCCGGTATCGGCATCAACATGCCCGTCTGGATGACGTCCACAGCTGACGAAGGCCGGGGCGGAATCGTGAACATCCCAGCCATCGTGGTGTGCCTCATCGTGACCTGGATCCTTTCCCGCGGCACCAAGGCGTTTGGCCGGTTCGAACTCGTGGCAGTGGCCATCAAGGTCGTCCTGATCCTCTTCATCATTGGACTGGGCGTCTTCTACATCGACACCAACAACTACAACCCGTTTATGCCCAGCGGCTTCGGCCCCGTCCTTGCGGGTGCTGCCACCGTCTTCTTCGCCGTGTTCGGCTACGACGCCATGAGCACCGCGGCCGAAGAGGCTAAGGACGGCAAGAAGCACATGCCCAAGGCCATTATCCTTTCGCTGATCATTGCCATGCTCCTGTATGTGGCCGCCACCCTGGTGCTGACCGGCATGCAGAACTACAAGGACATCGACCCCACCGCAGGTTTTGCTTCAGCCTTCACGGGAGTGGGCCTGCCTGTCATCGCCACCATCATTTCGGTCTTCGCCGTGTTGTCCATCCTCACCGTGATGCTGACCTTCCTTCTGGGCGTCACCCGTGTCTGGTTCTCCATGAGCCGCGACGGCCTGCTGCCCGGCTGGTTCTCCAAGACCGACCGCCACGGCACCCCGCAGCGCGTTACATGGATCGCCGGCGTGGCGTCCGCCCTGCTGGCCGGCGTGTTCCCCATCAAGGCCGTTGCTGACCTCACGAACATCGGCATCCTGGCCGCGTTCGTCGTCGTCTGCTTCTCTGTGATCGTGTTCCGCTACAAGAAGCCGGACGCTCCCCGGTCCTTCCGCCTGCCCCTGATGCCGGTCATCCCGGCCTTCGGTGTGCTGGCCTCGGCGTTCCTGATGTTCCAGCTGCACTGGGAAACCTGGGCCCGCTTCGGCGTCTGGCTTGTTATTGGCCTGGCCATCTACTTCTTCTATGGCAAGAAGAACTCGCTGATGAACCCGAACAGCCCGCGGCACGACGAGATCGTGGAGATGCACCGGCCTGTCGCCTGACCCTCTCCCGCCCCGAACGCCCCATCACCTGCCGCACCAATTCTCCGGGGACGCTCTCTCACTTAATGTCGCTTAAACCCGGACGCTCTATCACCTTCCTGTGGAGGGTGATAGAGCGTTTCCGTTTTTCCCGCATTAAGTGAGAGAGGGTGGCCACAAAGGGCGCCTTAAGTGAGAGAGCGTCCTGTGGAGAGGGGTGCGGGGGCATATGTGAGCGCCGCAAATCTTTGGTTTTTCTAACCTGTATTGCTCAGAAAAGATCGCTTTATCTTATGTGACTGCAAGCTCATACTGGTTCTAAGACCTCTTCGAAACCCCCAGGAAAGAACGAGAAAAGCCATGACCCACATTGCAATGGAACCGGCAGTTGCCACCGGCTACGCGCCGCAGACCGTCGACGTCGATGTGCCCCAGGCGAAGGCGCTGGCCAGCGAAGCAGTAGCGCTGGTCCGCCACTGGCTGACCGAGGCGTCCAAGGTTCCCGTGGATGCTTCCGCGCAGCAGCTTGCCGGCGTCCTGAAGGACCCCAACGGGCTGGAATTCACCGTTGGCTTCGTGGACGGCGTGGTCCGTCCCGAGGACCTGAACGTCGCTGCCCGCAACCTCGCCGCCCTGGCCCCCAAGGTTCCCGCCTTCCTGCCCTGGTACATGCGCAGCGCAGTGCAGCTGGGCGGCGCCATGGCCCCGGTCCTGCCGCAGGTTGTCATTCCCGTCGCCCGCAAGGTCCTCCGCGAAATGGTGGGCCACCTGATCGTGGACGCCACCGACGCCAAGCTGGGCCCGTCCATTGCCAAGATCCGCAAGGACGGCATCAAGCTCAACGTCAACCTCCTCGGCGAGGCTGTCCTCGGTGAGCACGAGGCGTCCCGCCGGCTCGAAGGCACCCACACCCTGCTGGCCCGTCCCGACGTCGACTACGTCTCCATCAAGGTGTCCTCCACCGTTGCCCCGCACTCCGCCTGGGCCTTCGACGAAGCCGTTGAACACGTCGTCGAGAAGCTGACGCCGCTGTTCCGGCGCGCCAACTCCTTCGCGGCCGGTGGCGGCAAGGCCAAGTTCATCAACCTGGACATGGAGGAGTACAAGGACCTGGACATGACCATCGCGGTCTTCACCAGGATCCTGGACAAGCCGGAGTTCAAGGACCTCGAGGCCGGCATCGTTCTGCAGGCCTACCTCCCGGACGCCCTCTCCGCCATGATCCGCCTGCAGGACTGGGCGGCCGAACGCCGTGCCAACGGCGGTGCCGCCATCAAGGTCCGCGTGGTCAAGGGCGCCAACCTGCCCATGGAGCAGGTGGAAGCCTCCCTGCACGACTGGCCGCTGGCAACCTGGGGCACCAAGCAGGACTCCGACACCAGCTACAAGAGCGTCATCAACTACTCCCTGCACCCGGAGCGGATCAAGAACATCCGGATCGGCGTTGCCGGCCACAACCTGTTCGACATCGCCTTCGCCTGGCTCCTGGCCAAGCAGCGCGGCATCGCGGATACCGCACCGCAGAGCATCGAGTTCGAAATGCTGCTGGGCATGGCCCAGGGCCAGGCCGAAGCCGTCAAGAAGGACGTCGGTTCGCTGCTGCTGTACACACCCGTGGTGCACCCGTCCGAGTTCGACGTCGCCATCGCCTACCTGATCCGCCGCCTCGAAGAGGGCGCCAGCCAGGACAACTTCATGTCCGCCGTGTTCGAGCTCAGCGAGAACGAAGCCCTGTTTGAGCGCGAAAAGCAGCGGTTCCTCTCCTCGCTGGACGCGCTGGACAACAGTGTTCCGCTGCCCAACCGCCGGCAGAACCGCAGCCTGCCCCCGGTGCCGATGCCGCACCAGGGCTTCGAGAACACCCCGGACACCGATCCGTCCCTGCCGGCGAACCGCGACTGGGGCCGTGCCATCCTGGAACGCGTACCCTCATCCACCCTGGGCAATGCCTCCGTCGCCGCGGCGTCCATCAAGGACGAGGCCACCCTCAACACCGTCATCCATACGGCCCTGGACAAGGGCAAGGCCTGGGGCGAGCTCTCCGGTGACGAGCGTGCCGAAATCCTGCACCGCGCCGGAGATGTCCTGGAGGCCCGGCGCGCCGACCTGCTTGAGGTCATGGCCAGTGAAACCGGCAAGACCATCGACCAGGGTGACCCCGAGGTCAGCGAAGCCGTGGACTTCGCCCACTACTACGCCGAGTCGGCCCGGAAGCTGGATGAGGTCGACGGCGCCACATTCGTTCCAGCCAAACTCACCGTGGTCACGCCGCCGTGGAACTTCCCGGTCGCCATCCCGGCAGGATCGACCCTCGCGGCACTCGCCGCCGGCTCCGCCGTCGTCATCAAGCCGGCCAAGCAGGCCGCCCGCAGCGGCGCCGTGATGATTGAAGCCCTCTGGGAAGCGGGCGTTCCCCGCGAGGTCCTCACCATGGTGCAGCTCGGTGAGCGGGAGCTCGGCAAGCAGCTGATCTCCCACCCGGCTGTGGACCGCGTAATCCTCACCGGCGGCTATGAAACCGCCGAACTGTTCCGGTCCTTCCGCCGGGACCTGCCGTTGCTGGCCGAGACCAGCGGCAAGAACGCCATCATCGTCACTCCCAGTGCCGACCTGGATCTCGCCGCCAAGGACGTGGCCTACTCTGCGTTCGGCCATGCCGGCCAGAAGTGCTCGGCTGCCTCACTGGTGATCCTGGTGGGCTCGGTGGCCAAGTCCAAGCGGTTCCACAACCAGCTGATCGACGCCGTCACCTCGCTGAAGGTGGGCTACCCGGAGGATCCCACCAGCCAGATGGGGCCGATCATCGAGCCCGCCAACGGAAAACTCCTCAACGCCCTCACCACCCTGGGCGACGGCGAAAACTGGGCCGTGGAACCGAAGAAGCTGGATGGCACCGGCCGGCTCTGGAGCCCGGGCGTGCGCTACGGCGTCAAGCGCGGTTCCTACTTCCACCTGACCGAATTCTTCGGCCCGGTGCTGGGCGTGATGACCGCTGAAACGCTGGAGGAGGCCATCGCCATCCAGAACCAGATTGAGTATGGCCTCACCGCGGGCCTGCACTCCCTGAACTCGGCGGAGCTGGGCACCTGGCTGGACACCATCCAGGCCGGAAACCTGTACGTGAACCGCGGCATCACCGGCGCCATTGTGCAGCGCCAGCCGTTCGGCGGCTGGAAGAAGTCAGCAGTTGGCGCCGGCACCAAGGCGGGTGGCCCCAACTACCTGGCCGGCCTGGGCGAGTGGACTTCAGCGGCGAGCACGGCGGATACGCCTGTGACCCATCCCGGTGTCGGGCGGATCATCAATGCAGCCGGTTCCGCCCTGGAACCTGCAGAGCTCGAATCCCTCCAGCGCGCACTGGCCTCCGATGCTGAGGCCTGGGCCGGCGAGTTCGGTACGGCAAAGGACGTCTCCGGCCTCAGCGCGGAGCGCAACATTTTCCGCTACCGCAGCCTGCCCGTGGCCATCCGCCTCTCCGAGGGCGCGACACTGGCACACCTCGTGCGGACCGTAGCGGCCGGTTCGCTGGCGGGCTCGGAGCTGACGGTGTCCACCGCCGTCGGGCTTCCCGCCCAGCTGCGCGCGGTGCTCACCGCGCTGGACATCGACGCCACAGTTGAGTCCGACGCCGAGTGGCTGGCAACCGCCGGACACCTCGCCAGTGCCGGTAGGCTTTCCGGAGCCCGCATCCGCCTGATCGGCGGAGATGCCGCTTCCCTGGCTCACGCGACCGGCGGCCGCCCGGACCTTGCCGTCTACTCCCACCCGGTTACCGAGGCCGGCCGCGTGGAACTGCTGCCGTTCCTGCATGAGCAGGCTGTCAGCATCACCGCGCACCGCTTCGGCACACCGAACCACCTCTCCGACGCGCTGATCTAGCCTGGCAGCGGCGAAGCAAAGGCCGGGCGGTCACCTTGACGGTGGCCACCCGGCCTTCTGCAGTTCTGACTGGTTGGGCTCTCCGCTAGCCGAGGTACCAGCCGGGCGGAGTCCATGTCACCGGTACGCTGTGGGCGGAGAACTCCTCGCAGTGGGTGCAGGTGTAGGCGACTTCGCCCAGGGTTGCAACAGCACCATCGCGCCGGTAGGTGGGCGGGATGTAAGACTCAAGGTAGACAAATTCATCGGTGCGGCACTTGTCGCAGGTGGGCTTGCCGACGTATCCGGAATCCGTGGTGGCCAGTCCGGAGCCGAGGGTGGATTGGCGGGTGGCCAGAGGCCGCGCAGTGTTATGCGGGCGGGCATGGGAAGAGCTGAGGCGGGTGTTCTTGGCTGTCGTCATTGGCTGCCTGTCCCGAGCGCGCAACCTGCCGGGCAGGGGCGTGCTCGTATTGAAGAACCGGCCAGCTGCTTGACCATGGGAAAACCAGCATAGGCGATGCAACGTTCCGGCATCAACGGAGAACGGGTTGTCTTGCGGCCAAAGCTTTAGCTGTTCAAAAACGACTTCAGGGCCGTTATCCAGGCGCCGGTGGCATCGAGGTGCGCGTCATGAGATGCCCCGGGAATGTCCACGCGCCGGACGTTATGGCCGCGGGCGACGAACTCCGCTTTCTCTTCCGCTGTAAACATTCCTTCTTCGCCATACACCACGAGGGTGGGTGCCGCGACGGCATCCCACTCCTCCCAACGGGGCCGCATCAACCCGTTCATCGTGCCCACCATGACGTCAGCAGAGAAACGGGGCCAGTACCCGTCCTCCCGTTCTTCAAGGTCGGACACCCACACGTCCTGCAGGGGGCCGTTGCCCAGGAACTCCTGGGCGGCCGCCCGGGTTGGGAACGGAACCGGCCAGGAACGGAAGAATTCCCCGAGCTGCATATTTTCGGCAGCGCTGCTGCTGCCGGCGCTGCTTTCCAGAAGTACGAGCTTGCTGACCAGGTCCGGCCGCTTCGCTGCAACGAGCATTGCGGTGTGGCCGCCCATCGATTGGCCCACGAGTGCCACAGGGCCGCCTACCGCGGACTCGATCACGTGGACGACGTCGGCAACAAAGGCTTCCCGGGAAAGGTCGTCTGGCCCGGAGGTGCTTCGGCCGTGCCCGCGCAGGTCAACCAGGATGGTCCGAAATTCCGGAAGGGCGTCGGCGGTTTCGAAAAATTCCACTGCACTGCCGGCAAGGCCGTGCAGGATAACGACCGGAAAGCCGTCCCCGCCCGTGTCGAAGTAGTTGATCCGGACCCCGTATCCAACATCAAGGGCGAACTGCTGTCCCACGCCGTTGGTTGCTGTCATGCGTACAACCTAGTCGTCATGAGCCCGCGGACGGGGACCGACATCAATACGTTCGAAAGCACCTAGGCCGGGCGGTTGATGGTCCGCCCCACAATGGACTGCGTCAGCGCGTCGATCACCTCGGAGTTGGCCAAGGGATTGCGGATCAGGGTGAAATCCACGTCGCCGACTGCCGGCAGGTCAAAGCGCCGGGTGATGATCTTCAGGTCGTCGGGCACCAGCGAGGACGGCATGACGGCGACCCCGATGCCGGCCCGGACTGCGGCAAGGACGCCGCTGATTTGGCGCGTGGTGCAGGTAATGCGCCAAGTCCTGCCGTGCGACTCCAAAGCATCGATGGCGAGCTTTCGGCTCAGGCTGGGTGAGGGGTAGGCGATCAGCGGGACGGGAGCCCCGGGCTCCAGTACGGTCTGTTCCTGGCCCACCCAGGAGAACGAGTCATGCTGCACCACCGTGCCGTCCTTGGCCCCGGCAACCCATTTCACGAACACGAGGTCCAGCTGGCCCGCATTGAGCTTCCGGTACAGCTGATCGCTTTGGCCCACGGTAAGTTCCAGGTTGATCTGCGGATAGATCTGCCGGAATTCGCGAAGAATCCTTGGCAGCCCGGTAATTGCCAAATCATCAGCGGTACCAAACCGGAGCCTTCCACGCATGGCGGAGCCGGAAAAATACCGTGCCGCGGCGTCGTGGGCCGAGAGGATGTTCCGGGCGAAGCCTGCCATCGCATCACCGTTGTCTGTCAGCCGGACGTCGCGCGTGTCCCTTGTGATCAACACACGTTTGGCAGCTGTTTCGAGCTTGCGGACGTGCTGGCTGACGGTGGGTTGGGCCAGGCCCAGGCGATCAGCAGCCTTGGTGAAACTCAGGGTCTCGGCAACCGCCAGGAAGGAGCGCAGCTGCGCAGGTTCAAACACTGTGGACTCCAGCGGGGCAGGGTGCGGATCGGTGGCATTGCAGTTTGCAATACGAGTTATAGGGACAATACGCCTCCATAATCACGTGCACCCAGCCTAGCGTTAACGGCATCCCGGACCGACCGCAATTTGAGGACACACCTGTGGCACCCCCACCGCCTTCATCGGCAACTGTCACCCAGCCCGTCATCGACTCCGCAAGGGCTGCGCCGCCGGCCAGCCAGACCCAGCCCCTCGCCGTCGTCCCTGACCGGCTGCCGTGGAAGCACACCTTCATCTCGCTGAAGGTCCCGAACTTCCGGATCTTCGCGGTGGGTCACTTCATCGCCGTCATCGCCATCTGGATGCAGCGCATCGCCCAGGACTGGATGGTCCTGCAGCTTTCCGGATCCGTGACCGCGGTGGGCATCACCGTGGCGCTGCAGTTCCTGCCCTCCCTTCTGCTGGGCCCCTGGGGCGGCATGGTGGCGGACAGGTTCGCCAAACGGAAGATCCTGATCCTGTGCCAGAGCATGGCCGCGGTCCTGGCTGCCGCGCTCGCGGTTCTTGCCCTGACAGGCGCCGTTGAGGTCTGGCACGTCTACGTCATCGCCCTGGTCCTCGGCCTGGTCACCGTGCTGGATCAGCCCGCCAGGCAAGTGTTTGTCAACGAACTGGTGGGGCCGAAGTACCTGCGCAACGCGATCAGCGTCAACTCCACCACCTTCCAGCTTGGAGGCCTGATTGGTCCCGCCCTGGCTGGCTGGCTGCTAACCGCCGTGGGGGCCGGATGGGCATTCGCCGGCAACGCCGTAGCCTGTTGTTCCACGGTGGCCATGCTCCTGATCCTGCGGAAAGACCAGCTGTTCGTCAGCGCACCGACCCCCAAGAGCAAGGGCATGCTCCGCGAAGGACTCAGCTATGCCCTTAGCAAGCCCACCATCTACTGGCCGTGGCTCATGGCCGGGTTCATCGCGGTGTTTGCCATGAGTCTGCCGGTAGTGCTTGCGGCCTTCGCCGATCACGTCTTCGACGTCGGAGCGGGAGGCTACGGACTGCTGAACGCCCTCGTGGCGCTAGGCGCGTTAGCGGGAGCCGTGGCGTCCACGCGGCGCCGGCAGTTGCGGCTCCGCTCCGTGGTGTTCTGCGCCGGCATGTACGGAATCATGCTCTGCCTTGCTGCCGTGGCACCGTCCATGCCGGTTTTCGGGGCGGTGATGGTGCTGTCCGGATTCTGGTGCCTGATGTTCCTGACGGGATCGAACCAACTCGTCCAGGTCAGCTCCAACATGAGTATCCGGGGCCGGGTCATGAGCCTGTACATCATGGTGCTGATCGGCGGCCAGGCGATAGGCGGGCCAATGCTCGGTTGGCTCTCCGAGCATGCCAGCCCGCACGTGGCCCTGCTGGTGGCCGGGGGAGTCCCGGCTCTCGCCGCGCTGACGGTCGCCGTCGTCCTGGCGCGGAAAGGCTCGCTGCTGCTGAGGGTCAGCCTCAAGGACCGCCGCCACCCAGTGAGCATCGTCAGCAAGGCGACGACGGCGTAAGGCAGGCTTACAGGGCGAGGTGCGGGTATGCGGCTTCCCGCTTCTGGAACTCGAGGACATCCTTGTTGCGGATGACGCCGTCGCGGATCTCGATGGCCCGGGTAACCGTGTCGTTCCCTGCCCACGCATCCGGGCCGTCGATGACCGTTGCCAGGAACGGGAGCAGGGCCTGGCTGATCTCCCAGGTGGAGGAGTTCCAGAGATAGGACGGGCTGTGGTCCACCGCGTAGTAGTTGATGTGGTCACCCACGGTGAACATGGGATCTGCGAACGTGGTGGACCTGGCCCAGCTGAATCCCATGCCCTCGTCGCAGGAAACGTCCACGATCAGGCTGCCCGGCTTGAAGGCGGGAAGATCCTCTGTTTGCAGATAGGTCAGCGGATTGTTGGGGTCCTGCAGCGTGCAATTGACCACGATGTCGCTCTCGGCCAGGAAGGGCGCCAGCGGCACCCGGCCCCGCTCGGTGATGACTTGGCTCAGGAAGGGCGCTTCGTCGTCGTGATCAAACTGGACGATATTGACCGAGTGGATGGGCGCGCCTACTGCGGCGACTCCTCGGTTGGTCAGTACTTGGACGTCGTGGATGCCGTGCGCATTCAGTGCCGTCACCGCACCGCGGGCCGTGGCGCCGAAGCCGATCACCACAGCGCTGAGGCGCCGCCCGTAGTCGCCGGTTGAACCGGTCAGCGCGAGAGCGTGCAGGACCGAGCAGTACCCGGCCAGCTCGTTGTTTTTGTGGAAGACGTGCAGGCCGAATCCGCCGTCACTTGCCCAGTGGTTCATGGCCTCGAAGGCGATCAGCGTCAGCTTCTTGTCGATGGCCAGCTGGGTGATGGCGCGGTCCTGCACGCAGTGCGGCCAGCCCCAGAGGACCTGTCCGTCCCGCAGTTCGGCCAGATCCCCGGGTTGCGGCTTCGGCAGGAGTACGACGTCGGCCTCCGCCAGCAGTTCCTCCCGGCCCGCCATCCTGCCCACCAGGGTGGAAAGGTGCGCGTCCGGGACTCCGAAGCGCTCACCGTAGCCTTGCTCGAGGATGATGTGTTGGCGAACCTCAGGCGCGATGCGCTCAAAATGCAGCGGATGGATGGGGAGCCGGCGCTCGGCCGGTTTTCGCGTGGACGCCAGGACGCCCAGGGTCAGTTTGTTCTCGAGGCCGGTCACTTCTTCTTTGCGGCCTTGCTGGACGTCAGGTCCAGGGAGCTGGCCGGCGCGGAAGCGGCCTTCTTGTCTGCGCGCTTTTCCTTGATGGACTTGCCGGATTTCTTGGATGCTGCTTGACGCGGGGACTTGTCAGCCATGATTGCTCCTGTAGCGGAACCGAAGAGGTTCCTGACCTCTGACGATACACGCCGGTACCTAATGGACCCGGGGTGGATGTGTCTCTTCCGCTGCGCTGGTGGAGCGGCTGACGGGAATCGAACCCGCGTATCAAGCTTGGGAAGCTAGCGCTCTACCATTGAGCTACAGCCGCATCGCCCCGTTCCAGGGGCAGAACATAGCTTAGCGCAGATGTGGCCGCGGGCCGTTCAAGCGGCGTGCGGGCCGCCCGTGTCCCAACTCCCGGGACGTCATCCAGTAACTCTTCAATAACGTCGCGGGTGCTGGCTAGGCGGGGGCGGGGGAGTGCGGGCTAACCTGATCCGGGTAGCTGCAAAGCCGGGGGGTGCAGCTGCTGCGGCAGTTAGACGTCAACCATGAAAGATCCCGATGGCATTCGCAGAGCATGAGGTCCTCATCCGCCGCGATGCCATGGCTGTGTACCTCTACCTGCTCGATGCAACCAACCTGCCGCTCTGGCGGGACGGCGTCCGCAGCGTCAAACTGCTGCGGGGCTCCGCTGGAACCAAGGGCGCCGTGTACCGGCAGATGGTGGCAGGGCGGTCAGGCCTAAGCATCCCGGCCGACCTGGAAATCACCCAGGCCCGGCCTGGGGCTGAAATTCAGTTTGACGTTATTTCGGGCCCGTCATGCCGGTCGGGCGGCTACTACCTGAGCACGGAAACCTCGGGCACGCGCGTCCGGTTCGCGGTTGAAGCCGAGCAGGAGGGGCCCTATGGGTTCCTGAACCCGATGACTTTCCTGAACCGGCTCGGTTTGCTCAATACGATGATGCAGCGGAGCCTCAGCTCGGAGGTAGGCCAGCTGGAGCGGCTCAAGGACGTCCTGGAGCTCCAGCCGGCCGTATAGCCCCTTACTGCGCCAGCCGCTGCCCCGCCCACGGGCCCGTAATGTTCGACGGCGAGGCGAGGCGTCCGGACGTCAGGTCCCAGTACTGCATCACGTCCGAGGCCCGGCGCAGCGCCACCCCCGTGGAGTTGAGTCCGGTGACGTCCCGCAGCGGCCGAATCCCCGTAACGTCGCCCCAGCCGGTGGCAATGGTAGGTCTCGTCTCCGCGCGCAGCGCGGTGGTGCCCCAACCGCGGTGAAGCTGGACTGATCCGTCCGACCGGACCGCCAGGATGTCCTGGAACCCGTCGGCGTCGTAATCGACCATCGACAACTTCCGGGCGGTGCCGATGTTCCCGATCAAAGCGCGCTCGGAGAGATCTCCCGGCCCCTTATTGGGATACAGGTAAAGGTTCCCGCCTCCGTCCAGTGCCAGAAGCTGGGGGAACCTGTTGTTGGCGCACCAGCCGCCCACTGCAAGGGTGAGCGGTTCCCAGCCGCCGTTCCCAAGCGTGACCGGCACCTGGAATCCGCCGGCGGCTATGCCGCGGTGCAGGGTGACCGTGCCGTTGGTCCATTGCGTCAGGAGGTCGTAAGCGCCGTCGCGGTCCCAGTCTGTAGTGAAGACTTCCTTGGCGCCTGCGAAGCCTGACCCAATGGACCGGGCCGCTGCATAAGTGCGCGCGCCGGTGGCCGCGCGGGCGAGGAGTTGGCCCGCTGGGTCAACTGTCACGAGGTCGGCCGGCCCCTTGATGGCAGCGGCAGAAAGGTCCAAAGTGGGCGGCATATGCCGGCCGGGAGCGTCGCAGATGCTGGGCGTCGGCGGGGGGAACGCAGGGCCTGACCCTGCGCCGCCGGGGGAGTTGACGGTGCCGGCCGGAAGGGTGGTGTAGCCAAAGAAGTTCACCACGCCCCAGATTTTGTAGGTTCGGTCCGTGTACGAGATCCCGGCACCCATGACATTGAAACGCGGATCGAGCAGCATGGCGTTGTGGCCGGGAGACCCCTTCCACCACTCCACCAGTTGTGCGGCGTCACGGTCCGTGCGGATGGCAATGACTTCACCAGCGCCGTTGTTGGCATTCATGGCACGGGTGTCAGTCCAGAAACTGGCGCGGTGCTCAATGACTTCACGGGAGGCGATGCTGTCCGACCACTCCTGCGCCAGCCCTGCCACGGTGGGGTGGTACTTCACCGGGTTCAAACCCTTGGACGCCCGGTATTCGTTGATCCTGTTGAACACCGTGAGGATCGCCGCCGCATTGCTGTCCGGTACCAGCGCCTCCGTCGACGGCAAAGCAGCAGGGGACTCCGGGGCCGCCAGGCGCTGGGGCGATGGGGCGGGTTCCCCGTCCGGCCCCCAGAGCGGCGGGATCCAGGGGACTTCGGGGGCTGGTTCTGCGGCTGCAGCGGTGGCCGGCGCAGGTGCGGTGAGGGCCTCCGTGGCAGGTGCTCCGACGGCGGGCTCCGCTACAGCCGGACGCGTGGTCCCAGCCGGTGATGCCGGCCGGATGTCCGGTTCCACGGCGGGGGCGAGCCTGGAAGCAGCCGAAGGGTCGCTCGAGGAAGCGCCGCCGTCGGCATTCACACTGGCCGTGCCCAGCGTGACACTTCGCGGTCCCGCCGCGCTCGCTGCCTGGCTCGCCGTAAGCGGCATGGGTGCGGTGCCCGCGGACGAGGAAACCAGCGCCAATGCGCAGAGCACGCCAATAAAAGAGGGCGCGACCAATTTATTCACAACATCCCCAGCTCTGTTGGGCCATCCGGGAGACCATCCGGCGCCTGATTCACTGAGGCAACATTAGCCCCAGCAGCAGACAGGAACAACGAAAGAATGCGGCTGTGGATAACCGATACGGTAATTTGGGACGGTGCTGATCTCTGACCGCGACATTCGCGCCGAAATAGACTCCCAGCGGATTGTGCTGGAACCGTACGAACCGGCGATGGTGCAGCCGTCGTCGGTGGATGTCCGGATCGACAAGTTCTTCCGCCTGTTCGACAACCACAAGTACGCGCACATCGATCCGGCCGAAGAACAGCCGGAGCTCACGCGGCTGGTGGAAGTGGAGCAGGACGAACCCTTCATCCTGCACCCGGGCGAGTTCGTCCTTGGCTCCACTTATGAGACGGTGACGCTCCCCGATGACATTGCTGCCCGGCTCGAAGGCAAGTCTTCCCTGGGCAGGCTTGGACTGTTGACCCACTCCACCGCAGGATTCATCGACCCCGGCTTCTCAGGCCACGTCACCTTGGAACTCTCGAACATGGCCACGCTGCCCATCAAGCTGTGGCCGGGTATGAAGATCGGCCAGCTGTGCTTCTTCCGGCTGACCTCGGCGGCCGCGTACCCCTACGGGCAGGGCGATTATGGCAACCGCTACCAGGGCCAGCGCGGACCGACGGCCAGCCGCAGCCACCTGAACTTCCACCGCACCGCTATCTAGGCTTTCGCAACAACCGCTGATTAGGCCTTCGCGGCAATGCCCGCGGCGGGCGGCAGCACTGTCTTGACCAGCGGTTCCACGTAGCGTGCCGCCAGCGGACCAACCACTGCCATGATCAGCACATAGGCGGTGGCGAGGGCAGCAAGTTCGTCTGGAATCGCCCCGGAGGCCAGGGCCAGCCCGGCGATGACAATCGAGAACTCGCCGCGTGCTATCAGCGTGGCTCCCGCACGGAACCGGCCGGGACGGGCGATGCCCACCCGCTTTGCGGCCCAGATCCCGGTTGCCATCTTGGTGGCTGCGGTGATGAGGGCCAGCACGAGTGCCCAGCCGAGCACCGGCGGAATCGACGTGGGGTCGGTGTTGAGCCCGAATGCCACAAAGAAGATGGCGGCAAACAAGTCCCTCAACGGTTCCAGGATGCGGGTGGCGTTGTGGGCGGTGGCGCCGGAGATGGCGATCCCGAGCATAAAGGCCCCCACCGCCGCGGACACCTGCATGGCTGATGCCAAACCGGCCACCAGCAGCGCGGCGCCCAGGACATTCAGCAGGAATACCTCGGAGTTCTCGCTGTGCACGGCCTTCGAAACCCGGTGCCCGTGGCGCAGCGCAATCATCAGGACGAGGCTCACCACGGCCAGCGCAACCCCCACGGTGGTCAGTCCGCCCAGGAAGCTCACTCCGGCCAGCATTGCTGTGAGGATGGGCAGGTAGACGGCCATCGCCAGGTCTTCAAAAACCAGGATGGACAGCACTACGGGAGTTTCACGGTTGCCCAGCCGGCCCAGGTCCGTGATGACCTTCGCCGCGATTCCCGACGAGGAGATGTAGGTGACGCCGCCCATCACCATGGCGCCCACCCCTCCCCAGCCCAGCAGCAGGGCAAGGCCGGCTCCAGGGAGGAAGTTCAGGACCAGGTCGAGTACGCCGGCCTGCCAGGAGCGGCGAAGCCCGGTAAAAAGCTCGGCGGCCGTATATTCCAGTCCGAGCATAAGAAGCAGCAGGATAACACCGATTTCCCCGGAGAGGTGTGCGAATTCCTGCATGCCTTCGAGCTTGACGATCCCGCCGGCCCCGAAGGCGAGCCCGCCTAAGAGATACAGCGGGATGGGTGACATTCCGATCCGTCCGGCCAGCCTGGCCAAGAGGCCGAGGCAGAACACAACGGCCCCCAGCTCGATGAGGGTCAGGGCCAACGGGTCCATGCCGTTTATCCGTTACGCAGGATATCGGCCGCCGAGTCGAGGCCTTCCTGGGTGCCAACAGCTACCAGCAGGTCGCCCGTGTGGAGGACGACGTCGGGCCCCGGCGAGGGGAGCACTTCGCCTTCGCGCATGATGGCCACAATCGAAACGCCGCAGCGGGTGCGGATGCAGGCCTTCCCCATGGGCTGGTTCTGGAACGGAGAGTCAGGGACGATCGAGAATTGCCGGGTGACGATCCCGGGAACATCCTTGTGTTCTTCAGTCAGCTTCATGGCCAGGTGCTGCCCGCCCAGGAGGTTTCCGAGGGCTGCAGCCTCGTCCCCGGTCAAGGGAATCGAGGCCTGGCACGTATCGGGATCATCCCAGGTGGAAACGATGAGTTCCATCTGGCCTTCCCGCAGCTCCACCACGCCGATTCGGCGGCCGGACGCTGTCATAAAATCCTTCCGCCGGCCGAGGCCCGGAAGATCCGTCTCATCCACGTTCATGAACCAAGCCTAGTCTGCCGTAACCCGCTTGGCGCTGGTCCTGAGGATTCCCGCACCACCAGCCGCATCGCGGTAGGGCCGGGCTCCGGAGGAGCGGGGGCATCAGGGGTAAGCGCAGCGAGCAGCTGGTGCATGGTGCTGCTTCCCTGGGCCTCCAGGTCCATCTGCACGGTGGTCAGCGAGGGCACCAGGAATGCGGACTCCGGGTGGTCATCCCACCCCACCACGCTGACATCCGCAGGCACGTCGAAGCCAAGGTCGTGGAGGGCGCGCATGGCCCCGATAGCCAGTTGGTCGTTGGCGGCGAAGACGGCGGTGATGGACGAATCGGCCATCAGCGCCTTGGCTGCCCTGTAGCCGGAGGCCGAGCTCCAGTCCGCGCCTGCAACGCCGCCGTCCTCCAGGCCTGCGTCGCTGACGGCCTGCCGGTACATGGCCAGGCGGTTGCGCGCGGCAGGCCACTCCTGTGGCCCGGCGATGTGCGCAATCCTCCGGTGCCCCAGGCCTGCGAGGTGTGCCACGATGGCCTGCGCTGCGGAGCCGTCGGAGATCCGGCCCTGGCCGCGCATCTTGTCGTCGTACTCCCCGGCGACTACCACGGGGATGCGTTCCTGGGCCTGCAGGAGGTCGCTGTTCGAAATCGGCACAAAGGACAGTGCCCCGGCGAACGGGCCGCGATCGAGAATCCTCCGCAGCCTCGCTGTCCGCTCCGGTCCCGTTCCTTCAAGGGCCACGACGTCGAGCTGGTAGCCGGCTGCATGGGCTGCGTCGGCTGCCCCGTTGAGCATCCGGGACGGAAAGTACGGCGAGGCACCGGGCACCAGGGCCAGGAGCCGGTACGTGGCCTTGGTCCGAAGCGAACGGGCCGTCAGGTTGGGCGAATACTTCAGTTCCGCCATGGCCCGCTCCACCTTCTCGGAGGTGGCCGCCTTCAGCTTGGAGCGGTCCGCCATGTACCGCGAGACCGTCTGGTGCGAGACGCCGGCGAGCCGCGCCACCTCATAGATGGTGGCGGCGCGGGCGGGTGGCCGGGACTCGGCCGGGGTTTGTGTCACAGCCTGGAATCTTCCCACGTGGTCAGCCGGCCGCACATGCCGTAGCGTTCACCCGTTCGCTGCCGGCCCCGGGCCACTGCCGCTCCCGCCATCGAAGCTGCCGAACCGTTCGCCAACTCCAGCAGCGCTTGCTCCGTTGCCGCCATCTGGCTGCGGACGTTCGCAGCCCAGATTTCCTTCCAGCGCTCCACTTTCGGGCGGACCAGCGCTGCGGCGAGGCGATGGAATTCAACCAGGGCCTCCGGCCCGTCACGAAGGACCGACTGACGCAGCTCGGCGTAGCCTTCCAGCGCCAGGTCCCGCCGCCGGCGGGCGGCGGCGGAAATTACCGATTGATCCGCGTCCGGGGGAAAGGCAGCGTGCTGCGCATAAAGGTCCGGGTCCTGCAGGATCTGCCGCGGGAAGGTCAGCACGGAATCTCCCGCTTCCGGCAGGCCTGCGTTGGACATAATGACGTTGAGCGTCAGCTCCGCAGTGTTGACCAGGCGGTGGACCGTTCCGGGGCTGAACCAGAGCAGGGATCCTGCTGCGAGGTCATGCTCGGCCGGGCCGTCCATTGAGATGGTGTGGACCTGGCCGGTCCCGCTTGTCACCAGGTAGGCCTCGGAGGACACGGTATGCAGGTGCGGGGAGCCGCCGCACAGCCCGTCACCCGCCTCCCAGTCGTAGACCCGCAGCCCACTGACGGCAGTACCGCCGGGGAAGCCGGGCACCGCTGCGGATGAATTCATCCTTCCGTTCCCCGGCCTGCCCGCGGCTCAGCCGCACCTGCCAGGACATCGCGGGCGGCGGCGGCAAGTGCTTCGGCCCGGCCTGCATCTGACTCGCCGTCCGCTATCACCACCCCATACCGGTACCGCAAGGTGGAGCCGGCCGGGAACAGGACTTCCTTGCTGAAGAACGGTGCCGGGCCCATGCAGGCGAAGGGCTCGGACCGGGCAAACCATTCCGGCTGGGGGTGATCACTGTGGGGGTCGTCAACCATCACAACCGTGGAATAGCGGCACGTTTCATCATGCTGGCCCACGAAGGAAAGCCATGGTGCCCGCTGTCCTCGCAATTCCTCGCCGGTAGCCCCGCCGGGTCCGATGATTGCTCCGCCGGCGAAGGAGCGGGGACCGCGCCAGAACAGGCCGCCGTACCCGGCGTTTTCACGTCCCTCGGTGGTGGGCGATCCGATGTGGACGTCCCCGCCGGAGACGTTGGTCATGGCTGAATCGAAGACCAGGGTGTAGCTGTCATCGCGACCCGGCACTACCTGGAAGGACCGCTCCTCCTCAACCACGAGCGACCCCGCCTGGCTAATCCACTGCAGGGTATGGGCAAAACTGAACCTGCCGCCGTCGTCCGCGGCCCGGCGAAGCTCGCCGTGCCGCATGGCGCCGTTGTTGGGCAGCCACTGGTAGTCCTGGCCGCGGCGGTAGCTGGGGCCGCCCCAGAAGTTGTCCGGGCCCAGGTGCGGCAGCGACCAGGCGATGCCTTTGTGCCAGACGTGATCGTGCGGGCGGTAGGCGCTGACCAGGTCGCCGGTCCTCGTCCGGACAGGGTGGAAATAGGGCCTGGGTGACTCCACCTGGGGATCGTCGGCAGCGTAGGTGTACGTCAGGACAGGGACGCCGTCAAGGGACACGGCGACGGCGGCGCCGTCGTCAACCCAGCTGAAGGGGCTGGCAGTAGAGGTGGCGGAGGATGCGGGGACGGCAGTGCTCATGCGTTGCTCTTTTCGAGTTTCCAGGGTTCGAGCCGGCCGTCGGCGCGGTCGAAGAACGGGTTTCCTTCAGTGATTTCGCCGCGGCGGACGGTCTTGCCGGTGATGGCGGAAGCGTAAATTGCGGCGGCGAGTTCCATCGTGGGGTAGGCCTCTGCAAGGGTGACCGGCGGGACGGCATTGGAGCTGATGGCGCGAATGATGTGTGCGTACTGGGCCGGATGACCGCTTGGCGTGACGGCGGAACCGTCTGCCCACAGTTCGGCGAGGTGCTCCTGCCCGGGGGCCGGGGTGAAGCGCCAGTGGGAGTCGTCATAGCCGTAGAGATGCTCTAATTCCACGGTGGCGTTCTCGTAGTCGAACCGGAGTTGGGAAGTCTCGCGCGGCGAAATGACGGAGTTGATGACAGTGCTGAGGGCACCCGACTCGAAACGGACGATTGCCGTGGACACGTCCTCGGTTTCCGTGCGGCGCGCCAGCCTGCCGGCAAAGGCGGCGACTTCCTGCCACGGGCCCCAGAGGTGGAGCAGCATGTCGAACTGGTGGATGCCGTGGCCCATGGTGGGTCCGCCGCCTTCAACGTCCCACTGGCCCCGCCAGGGAACGTCAAAGTATTCCTGGTTGCGGAACCACAGCGTGTTGCAGAAACCGGTGAGTGGATGGCCCAGGACGCCGGACTCCTGCAGCGCCGCCAGCTTACTGGCGCCGCTGCCGAAGCGGTGCTGGAAGACGCAGCTGACATGCTTGCCGGACGCGCGTTCCGCCTCCTGCAGCTCCCGCATCTGCCGCAGCGAGAGTGCCGGAGGTTTCTCCAGCACCACGTTCAGGCCCAGGGACAGTGCCTCCAGGGCCAGGGACGCGTGCGACGACGGCGGGGTGCAGACGGCGACGACGTCCAGGCCGGCTTCGGCGGCAGCGGCCAGGCTGGGCGCCGTCTGGGCGAAGCCCATTTTCTCCGCAAATGCTGCTGCCCGGTCTGCATCAATATCCACCGCGACCACGAGCTCTGCGCCGGCGAGTTGAAGGGCTTCGGCATGGGCGTGGGCTATGCCGCCTGTGCCTATGATTCCTGCGCGCGGGCGGTGCCGGGCCTGCTCCATCGGTAGTGCTCCTCGTCATTGAAAGGATTCATGTTATCGATCACAAGTATGTGATCGATAACAGAAGGAGTCAATAGCCTTGAAGCCGGCTCTGCCGGGAAAGGCAAGGGACGGCTGGACGGGCACAGCCCGAAGGCGAGGCAGATGCCCCTGCTGCCTGCGTTGGGGAAAATCAGGCCGTAGGGATGACCGCGATGGGGGCCTTGTCCGGTGACTTCACCGGCAGCAGGACCAGGAGCCCGGCCAGGAGGACCACCATGATTCCCAGGATGCCCCAGCGTTGGGCTTCACCCGGGGCCACCAGCGGAGTGGCCAGCGTAATGCAGAGGGTAAAGAGCGCCGGCGCCAGGAAACTGACGGCCCGGCCCGTGGTGGCATACAGCCCGAAGAGCTCGCCGGATTCGCCATGCGGGGCAAGCCGGGCCAGGTACGCCCGGGACGAGGATTGGGCGGGACCCACAAACAGGCAAAGGAACAGCCCGAACACCCAGAAGGTGGTGCTGCCGGGCCAGTCCATGCCGAAGAAAACATAGTTGCCGTTGCCAAGGACCAGGATGACCGTTCCGGCGATGAGCAGGCCCACCAGGGATCCAATAATCACTGACTTGGGCCCGATTTTGTCATCAAGGAAACCACCGACGATGGCACCCGCCGCGGCCACCACATTACCGAAGATAGCGAAGAAAATGACCTCAGACAGTTCGAAGCCAAAAGTGCCCGCGGCGATGATTCCACCGAACGTGAAGACCGCGGCCAGGCCGTCCCGGAAAACGGCGCTGGCCAGCAGGAAATAGATGGTGTGCGGACTGGTGGCATAGATGGCCTTGATCCGGCGGATCAGCAGCCCGTAACTGGCCACGATTCCCAGGCGCCCAACCTGCGGAGCCTTTGGCAGTTCAGGCACGGCAAACAGCACGGGCAGGGCGAACACAAAGAACCACAGGGCCGAGAAGACTGACACGAGCCGGATGTTCAGGCTGTCCTCCGTGGAGGAGCCGAACCACTCGAAGCTGGGCTGGACGAACAGCTGCAGGACGATCAACAGCGCAACAATGCCGCCCAGGTAGCCTGCGCCCCAGCCAAGGCCACTGACCTTTCCGATGTTCCGCGGCGTGGAGATCTGGGCCAGCATGGCGTTGTAATTGACCCCGGCGAACTCGAAGAAAACGTTGCCCAGGGCGATGAGGGACACCCCCAGCAGGAGGAACTCGGGCCGGGGGAACACAAAGAAGCACAGGGCAGTGAGAATGGCGACGGCGGCCGTGTTGACTCCCAGCCACAGCTTGCGCCTGCCCCCGGCGTCCGACCGTTGCCCGGTGACCGGAGCCAGCAAAGCGATGGCGAAGCCGGCAACGGCCAGTGCCCCGCCGAGGACCGCCGACGCCTGGTCTTCGCCGCCGAACGCGTTGGAAGTGAGATACACGGTGAAGACGAATGTGGTCATCACAGCGTTGAATGCGGCCGAGCCCCAGTCCCACGATGCCCAGGCGAGTATGCGCCCCTTGCTGGTTGCCTGGTTCCCGGATTCAAGTTCCGAGGACGGCTGCGTTGCCCCGGGAGCGCTCGCGCTGTTCATACGTGCATCGTATCCGCCCGTGGCGAACAGGCGACGGAGTCAGCGCCTGTCATGCCGGGGAAAGCGGGGCAAGGATACAACATCGAAGGAGGAAGAGGAGGCGGAGCCTTGATAAACTGGGCGTTCCCGAACCTAACCGATGACCGCCAGCTCCAACTTTTGACAATCGAACCCCTGACGTTGCGGAGATAACAGTGATCACAGTCCTTGCCGTGCACTTTACGGTGGCTGTGGTGGCGCCGTTCCTCTTCAGGGTATGGGGCCGCAACGCTTTCTACGCACTGGCGGCTGTTCCTGCTGCCTCCTTTATCTGGCTGCTGTTCCAGCACCGCCCTGTTTATTCCGGGGACGGGGCAGTCGCCGAAGTGGTCCCCTGGATTCCGGGCCTCCAGCTTGAGTTCGCCTTCCGGATGGATGCCCTGGCCTGGGTCATGTCCCTGTTGGTGCTGGGCGTCGGCTCGCTGGTCCTGGTCTATTGCGCAAGGTACTTCAAAAAGAAGGACCAGGACCTTGGCGCCTTCGGAGCCCAGCTCCTGGCCTTCGCCGGAGCCATGTTCGGCCTGGTGGTGGCGGACGACCTCCTGCTGCTGTTCATCTTCTGGGAACTCACCACCATCCTGTCCTACCTCCTGATCGGCTTTGCCCGCACCAGGCTCGCAGCGCGGCGGTCCGCCCTCCAGGCGCTTATGGTCACCACCGCGGGCGGCCTGGCGATGCTGGTGGGCCTGATCATGCTTGGCTACGCGGCCGGCACCTACCGCATCTCGGACATCCTCCAGCAGGCGCCTGCGCTCGTGGGCGGACCTACGGGCTCCTTGGTGGGTGCCGCCGTCGTCCTCATCCTGGTGGGTGCCATCACCAAATCGGCGCTGGTTCCCTTCCATTTCTGGCTCCCTGGAGCCATGGCGGCCCCCACCCCGGTCAGCGCCTACCTCCACGCCGCGGCGATGGTCAAAGCGGGCATTTACCTCGTTGCACGGCTGGCGCCGGGCTTCGCCGAAACGTCCTTCTGGCAGCCGGTGGTGCTGGGCCTCGGACTGGCGACGATGCTGGTGGGCGGCTACCGGGCGCTGCGGCAGACCGACATCAAGCTCATTCTTGCCTACGGCACGGTAAGCCAGCTCGGCTTCCTCACCATGGTGGTGGGGCTGGGCACGCCGGACGCGGCCCTCGCCGGCCTGGCCATGCTGTTGGCCCATGGCTTGTTCAAAGCCACCCTGTTCCTGGTGGTGGGCATCATCGACCACCAGTCCGGAACCCGCGATGTCCGGAAGCTTTCCGGGGTCTTCACGTCCTCGCGTGCCTTGGGAATTGTGGCCGGCGTCGGCGCCGCGTCCATGGCAGGCGTGCCGCTGCTGGCGGGCTTCGTGGCCAAGGAATCGGTGCTGGAGGCCTTTGTCCACCACGCAAGCGACCCTGCCGCCGGTCCCTGGGGGATGGTGGTCCTGGCCGGGCTGGTCCTGGGGTCCATCCTTACCTTCGCGTACAGCGCACGCTTCATGTGGGGTGCGTTTGCGGCCAAGGCGGGAGTCGAGCCCACACCCTTCAAGGCCGTCAAGCCCTCTTTCCTCGCCGCGCCGGCCATCCTCAGCCTCCTGACCATTGTCTACGGCCTGTGGCCGGTCCCTGTGGACGCGTGGATCCAGCCGTACGCCGCGCTGTTTGCTTCGTCCGCTCCCGACGCCGGCACGCCCGCTGAGCAGGCGGGCCACCTTGCGCTGTGGCAGGGTTTCACGCCGGCGCTGGGTTTGACGGCCCTCACTTTCGCGCTGGGCCTGGCGATGTACTTTGGCCGCAGCGCGGTTTCGCGGGCCCAGTCCCTGGTGCCGCCGTGGGTGGACTCGGACAAGGCCTACCAGTACACCATTGGGGCATTGGATGACGTGGCTGTGTGGATTACGGGACGCACGCAGCGCGGTTCGCTGTACTACTACCTCGCCGTCATCCTCAGCGTCGCCTTTGTGCTGCCCCTGGCGGCCATTCTGCTGGCGGGCAAGCCGCTTCCGGACGGGATCTACCTTGTGGATCCGGGTTCGCCGCTCCAACTGGTGGTGGGTGCGGGCATTGTGATTGGCGCCCTGGCCGCGGTCAAGGCCAACAAGCGGTTCCTGGCGGTCCTGATGGTTTCCGTCACCGGCTACGGCATCGCACTGATGTTTGCCCTCCAGGCCGCCCCGGACCTGGCCCTCACCCAGATGCTGGTGGAAACCATCGTCCTGGTGGCTTTTGTCCTGGCGCTGCGGAGCCTGCCGCCCGAGCTTCGGGACCGCACCGGCGGCAGGTACCGCGTGGTCCGCGTCATTATTGGCCTCTGCTTCGGCGTCACCATGGTGTTCGCCGCGATCTACGCGATGGGCGCCAGGACAGCCATCCCTGTTTCGCTGGAGTTTCCGCGCCTCGCGTACGAGGGCGGCGGGGGACTGAACATCGTCAACGTCACGCTTGTGGACATCCGGGCCTGGGACACCTTCGGTGAAATCACCGTCCTTGCCCTGGCAGCAACAGGTGTCGCAAGCCTCATCTTCGTCCGTGGCCGCGGCGACCGGATCAAGAACTCCGCCAGCGTTGCCGCCGGCACTGTGGGCCGCTACCGCGGAGCCAGCCCCGGTTCCCGTGACGCTGCTGCGCTGGCCGTGAGCCGGAAGTTCGCCGCGTCTGCAAGGGATGCGTGGATTGTGGCGGGCAGGACCCTGGCCCCGGAACGGCGCTCCATCATCTTCGAGGTGGTTACCCGGCTGATCTTCCACTCCATGATCATCTTCTCGCTCTACCTCCTGCTGGCCGGCCACAACCTTCCGGGGGGTGGCTTCGCCGGTGGCCTCACCGCAGGCCTTGCCCTGGCCATCCGCTATCTGGCCGGCGGGCGGTTCGAACTGCGCGAGGCCACCCCCATTAGCGCCGGCGCCCTGCTGGGGGTCGGGCTGGCAGTTGCAGCAGCCTCAGGCGTAGTGCCCTTGCTGCTGGGCGGCCAGGTGTTCCAGACCGCCATCATCGAACTCTGGCTGCCTGTGTTCGGAGACATCAAGTTCGTCACGTCCACCATCTTCGACATCGGTGTCTACATCGTGGTGGTGGGCCTGGTACTGGACGTCCTGCGGAGCCTTGGAGCCGAAATCGACGAGCACTTTGAAAAGGGTTCCGCCGCGGTGTCCCATGACATGGCCGACGACGGGCAGGAATTTGCCGCGGACGCGCACGCAGCAAGCTTAACAGCGCAGGCCGCGCCGGCACGGGAACAGAGGCCGGAAGGCGTCTCCGCAGAGACCACCGCAAAGGGCCAAGCATGAGCATAAACCTGACCCTGCTGATAGTTATGGGTGCCCTGTATGCCTGCGGCATCTACCTGATTTTGGAACGCAGCCTCACGCGGGTGCTGCTGGGACTGATGCTCCTGGCCAATGCCACCAACCTGTTGATCCTGGCGACCGGCGGATACGCCGGGCTTGCCCCGCTGTATTCGAAGGACATTGCGGCCCAGGACTACAACGATCCCCTTCCCCAGGCGCTGATCCTGACGTCCATTGTCATCTCCTTTGCCGTCACGGCCTTTATGCTCGGCATCATCTACCGCACGTGGGTGCTGGCCCGCCAGGATGAGATCCAGGATGACGTGGAAGACCGCCGCGTGGCGGAAACGCCAAGCTTCGACGCCGAGGACGATGCCGAGATCCCTGCCGAGACCTCCGAGTTTCCCGTGGCAACGGTGGTGGCCGGCGGCCGGGAAATGTCCGCTGAGAGCGCCGCCGCAGAAGAAAAACCCGGCTCCAAAAATGTGGCCCTTGGCCCGGAAGGAGGCGGAAAGTGAACATCGCAAGCTTTGCCCCGCTCGCCGTCGTACTTCCCATCCTGGGCGCCGCCCTGACCTTCCTGCTGATCCGGCACTCACGGGCGCAGCGGGCGGTCAGCATCGCGCTGCTGTCCCTGACGCTCCTGCTGGAATGTTTCCTGCTGGCCTCCGTCTGGGACGGCGGGACGGCTGCCGTGACCATCGGCGGCTGGCTGCCGCCATGGGGCATCGTGATGGTGGTGGACCAGTTCTCCTCGCTCATGCTGGTGGTGTCCTCGGCCGTGAGCCTCGCCGTGCTGGTGTACGCCACAGGGCAGGGCATGGCCGACGGCGACCAGGACGCGCCAGTCTCGATCTTCCACCCCACCTACCTGATCCTGGTGGCCGGCGTCTCCAACGCGTTCCTCTCAGGGGACCTGTTCAACCTTTACGTGGGCTTCGAGATCCTGCTGACGGCGAGCTACGTCCTCATGACCCTCGGCGGCACCGGGCCGAGGATCCGTGCGGGCGTTACCTACGTGGTGGTGTCCGTGGTGTCATCGGTGCTGTTCCTGATCTCCATCGCCATGGTTTACGGTGCCACCGGAACCGTCAACATGGCCGACCTTGCCATCAAGCTCGGCGAACTGGACCAGGGCACCAAAACGCTCCTGCACGTCATGCTGCTGGTGGCTTTTGGCATCAAGGCGGCTGTCTTCCCGCTGTCCTTCTGGCTGCCGGACTCCTACCCCACAGCGCCCGCGCCGGTTACTGCCGTGTTCGCCGGCCTGCTCACCAAAGTGGGCGTTTACGCGATGGTGCGGACCGAGACCCTGCTCTTTCCCGGCGACACCCTCAACACCCCCCTGATGGTGGCCGCACTGCTGACCATGGTGGTGGGAATCCTCGGCGCACTGGCGCAGAACGACATCAAACGTCTGCTCTCGTTCACACTTGTGAGCCACATCGGCTACATGGTGTTTGGCCTGGCCATGTCTTCCGCGGCCGGCCTGGGTGCGGCGGTCTTCTACGTGGCCCACCACATCACCATCCAGACCAGCCTCTTCCTGGTGACCGGGTTGATCGAACGCCGTGGCGGCAGCTCGTCCGTGGACAGACTTGGCGGCCTCGCCAAACTCTCGCCCTTGCTGGCGCTGCTGTTCTTTGTTCCCGCCATGAACCTGGCCGGCATCCCGCCGTTCTCCGGATTCCTGGGGAAGGTGGGGCTGATGCAAGCCGGCATCGAACTGGGCACGCCCCTGGCCTACGGGCTGGTGATCGGCGGAGTTCTCACCAGCCTCCTGACACTGCTCGCGATCGCCAGGGTGTGGAACCGCGCTTTCTGGCGCAGCCCCAGCGACGCCGAACATCCGGATCCCGTGCTGCTTGCCCCGCCGATTGCAGCAATGGCGGGGCCGGGCGCCAAGCGGAATACCGTGACCCTCCTGCCCCGCACCATGGTGGGTTCCACCCTGGGCCTGGTGGTCCTCGGCGTTGCGCTCACTGTTTTTGCGGGTCCGATGTTCACCGTCTCCGACCAGGCCGCCGAGGACATGCTGGACCGGTCTTCCTACATCCAGGCCGTGCTGGGCGAGGACACCACGGTCCCCATTGTTCTCACGTCCGGAGGAGGAAAATGAGCCGCCGGCGCATCTCACTGCGCCAGGAACTTCCGCTCCTGGTGTGGCTGGTCATTGTCTGGGGCGCCCTGTGGCAGGACTTCAGCCCCGGAAACCTGCTGTTCGGTGCGCTGCTGGCCATAGCCGTAGCCAGGCTGTTCTATCTGCCGCCGGTGGAACTCAGCGGCCGCTTCAATATTCTCTACGCCGTCCCCTTCGCACTCATGTTCCTGGCCAAGGTGGTGGTTGCGAGCGGCCAGATCCTGTACCTCGCAACAGTGCGTGGGCCACGCGTCAGGAACGCTGTCGTGGCCGTGACCCTGCGGAGCCACCAGGATCTTTTGGTCACGGCCACCGGGCACGTGATTTCGCTGATTCCCGGTTCGCTGGTGGTGGAGGTGGACAGGTCCACCTCTACCCTCTACCTGCATGCGCTGAACATCAGCTCCCCGGAGGAGGTGGAGAACCTCCGGCAGGAGGTGCGGTCCATCGAAGCCGGGCTGATCAGGATCATGGGTACCAGGGAAGAACTCGAAACCGTTCGTATGGAGGCAGCATCGTGATGCAGACCGTCCTGGTTGTTACAGCCGTCATTTTCTCGCTGGCCGCCGCCGGCGCCATCATCAGGATTTCGCGCGGGCCGTCGCTGCTGGACCGGGTGCTTGCCACAGACGTCCTGCTCGCCATCCTGGCCGGGGCACTGTGTGTGGACATGGCGGTTAACCGGCACCTGAACAACCTGATGCTCGTGGTGGCCATCTCCATCATCGGCTTCATCGGATCCGTGACGGTTGCCAGGTTTGTGGCCGACCGAAGGGAACAGCCCATTGAATCCTGAAGCCACTGCCCTCGACGGCTGGATCGACCTGCTGTCAGCCGTCTTTATGGTGGTGGGCGCCGTTATGTCCCTGGGTGCCGCGATCGGCCTGCTCCGTTTCCCGGACCTGC
The DNA here is from genome assembly GCF_024494415.1 of Pseudarthrobacter sp. R1. Classification (NCBI taxonomy): domain Bacteria; kingdom Bacillati; phylum Actinomycetota; class Actinomycetes; order Micrococcales; family Micrococcaceae; genus Pseudarthrobacter; species Pseudarthrobacter sp. R1. The sequence goes on from NZ_JAMKFI010000004.1 coordinate 68,459, forward strand.
TGAGCCGCATGCACGCCGCCACCAAGCCGCAGGTGCTGGGGCTGTTCCTGCTGCTGGCCGCCATCGGCCTGCAGATGCGTACCTGGTGGGTGTGGCCCGTGCTGCTGGTCGCCTGGATTTTCCAGCTGTTGACGGTGCCGGTGTCCGCCCACATGGTGGGCAGGTCGGGCTACCGCACCAAGCACCTGCACCGCGAGCTGCTGACGGCCGATGAGCTGGAAGCAGTAGTGCAGAAAGCCGCCGCCAAGACCGCCCGTGAGGACGGTACCGGCGACGGCTCCAAGTCGTAGGAGTTTTTGTCCAGATATGCTGGCTTCCGAACGGGATTTAGCCCGGCTTAGCTGGACAAAAACTAGGTTAGTTAGACGATGTCCTTGCTCTTGGCGAACCGGGTGATGGCCCGCTGGGTGCCCCGGTTGGCCAGGACCTGGATGATGGTGCTGACCGAGGCGGAGATCAACGCGAAGGTCAGCGCCGACTGCAGGCTGGTGGGGATGTCCTCGTCCTTGCCCGTAGGCGGCTTTCGTCCGGTGGACTTTTCCCAGATGGTGTTGACCAGCTTGGTTCCGACGAAACCGGCGCCAAGGCTCACACCGGTGCCGAGCAGCTTGATGAAGAGGTTCATTCTTAGTACTCCTTGCGGGCGGAAAACGGGCTGACTTCAGCCTAACGGCATCAGTGGCGGGAGCCGGTGCGGTGAATCGCCGGTTCGCTGTGGGCGTTGTGCACCCGGTGGGGGAGTGCTGTTCAGCCCGCCGGCGGTTCCGTCCGGAACTTGATCATTTTGTGGGTGCCATCGCAGTAGGGCTTAATGGCCGAGGCGCCGCAGCGGCACAGCGCTACGGTTTTGCGCTCGCGCGGGACGGGGTCGCCGGAGGGCGTCACGATTTCGAAGTCGCCCCGGACAATCAGGGGCCCATCGGGGCACACCACGATCGAGCTTTCGGCGGGTTCCTGGTTCATGGCTGCTCCTGGTCTCGGTTGCTGGCGGACGGCTTGATGTCTTGTTGGCGCAGAGTGGCCAGTTTTCCGGAGTGCCGGCGCTGCAGTTCAGCTTCCGAGTGGGCAGCGGTCCCCAGCCGTGTCCCGGCGTAGGGAATGCCACCGGCCAGGCGGAATGCCAGTGCGATCCAGATGCAGACAGCCCGTTCCAAGGCCCACAGCGGGGCACACCACACGGCCCGGAAGGGGAAGACGGCCGCCCCGCTGTTCCGGCGCCGCCCAATGCCGGCGATGATGACCGGCGCCGCCGCCAGTCCGAGGAAGGCCCGCCCGCGCTGCCCCCGGGGGAGGCAGGCTGCTGCGGCTACCGCCGGAAGCAGGGAAAGCTCCGCGGCGAGGCGGCGGGGCTGGGCGAAGTCATCGTAGGCCTGGCGGGTGCGCTGCTTGAGGAAGTGCCGCGGCCCGGGCGGCCTCCGCGCAACAAACAGGTCCGGCAGGATCTTTTCCTGGCCGCCGGCTGCCTTGACGGTCCGGATGAGCTCGAGATTCTCGAACAGCACGGGATCGTAGCCGCCGGTGGCCAGCAGCGCGCTCCTCCGCACGGCCAGGGTGCCGGGGTAATCGGCGGACCATGCGCGGTTGATCAGTGTCCTGGCTGTGTCCCACCACGCGTGCCACGGCAGGGGCTCGAAGTAGTTTTGCGGCCGCACGATGTCCGCTGAGGCAAGGTGATTGACGACGGCGGTGAGCGATTCGCGCGTGTAGCGCACGTCGTCGTCGGCTATCACCAGCAGCTCGGCCTTGGCGGCCCGGACGCCGGCCATCACCCCGGCCACTTTGCCGTTGCCGCCACCGCCCCTGCTGTGGCCGTTGCCGCCGCCCTGCACCGGACGGATATGGCGAACGCCAGCCGGGAAGGCTGCCGCATGCCGCTCGAACAGTTCCGGGTCCGAGCCGTCCACCACGGTGACAGGTATCCACGTGACCAGGCGCCCAAGGTATGCGGCCAGGTCCGGCAGTTGTGAATCCTCGGTCCAGCGCAGCGGCAGGATGTACTCTGCGGACAGGATGCCCTTGGCGTTCATGCTGCCGCCGGCACTGCCGCCCTCAGTGAGGTCTCGCCGTTTTCCCAGCAGGCCACAAGGTGCGCGGAAATCCTGCCGTCGATCGCCATTGCCGCCGTTGCCCCCAACAGGACATCCCCCAGCAACCCGGGCTCAGCTTCCACCAGCCCGCCCGCAAGGTCGCGGCCCGCGATCTGTTCGTGGACGGCGTCGGCTTCAACGTGCTCGTCGAAATAGTGGGTAACGTCGGTATCGAAGCTGTGCCGCCGGAAGCCGTTGCCGTACAGGCGGTTGGGCCGCGACGAGGTCATTTCGTAAAGTGCCAGGTGTCCGGTGATGGCACCGCGAAGCCGGCGGTTGAGCCCGAAGAGGGACATCATGTTCACCGCTGCGAGGGAGATGGCGGGTACGGCGTTGACGTAGGCGCCGTATTCGTCGTCCAGGCCCAGCCCCTGCATGGTGCGGGCAAAGAGCGCGCTGTGCATCCGTTCGGGGCGTCCTCCGCCGTACTCGTCTGCCTGGATCTCCACCAGCGCTGCCTTCGGCCGTCCGGTAAGCCGGGGAATGGCCCAGGTGTGCGGGTCCGCTTCCTTCAGCTGGTAGACGGACTTGTGGATGAGGAACTCCTTGAGCTGGTCCAGGCTCGCCTTTTTCGCCACGTAGCGGGACACGCTGGGCCCGGTATCGGTCCCGGCCAGCCTAAACAGGACGTCGGCCACTGCGTCACTGGTCATCTCCGCTGCCGGCGGCAGGTCCAGCTCCCCGGCTGCCGACTGGGCAGCGGCCCGCAGCGCTTCCTCGAACGGCCTTTCGAGCAGGCGGCGAACCTGGATGAGGTCCGGCTCCCACTCCCAGTCGTCGCGGACGCCTTCAAGACCGGAGTAGTGGAGCTCATAGAGGCAGAAAAGTGCCAGCTGGACGTCGTCGTCCCCGATGATGTCTGTGGTTCCAGCCAGCTCTGCAGTGACGAGCCGGCGCAGTTCTTCGACGCGCGTGGTGGCGTCGTCCTTGCCGGCGGTGAAGGACAGGGCAGTGAACAGTGCGCTGCTGAGGGGACCTCGGGCTTCCGGGATTTTCATGATGCTCCTTGTGGGTGGCAGCGGTACTGCCGGGGCTGCCTGTGCTGCGGGCGTCGACGGCGGTTTCGGTTTGGCGGGGCGGGTCACGTCCGGGGCGGCGTTTTCGGGGTGGTCCGCGGTGACAGCAGGATGGCCAGGATGATCATGCCCAGGCCCAAGGCCAGGTGCAGCCAATTGTCGGCGCCGTTGAGGGGGACAAAGTTGGCGGGGGTTTGATCACCCACCAACAGTCCGTACAGCCAGAGGACCAGGTAGACAACGCCCCCGTAGATGAGGAAGCTCCTTGCCTGCTGGTGGGTCCGGGCCAGCAGCAGCCCCGCCGCCCCGAAGGCCGCGTGCACGATGTTGTGCAGGATGGACACCTGGAAGACTCCCAACAGCAAGGCGCCGGAGCCGTGTCCGGCCATGCCCAGGGCTTCATAATTACTGGTAATCCCGGGGACGAACCCCAGGACACCCACCAGGAGGAAGAGGGCGCCCGTTGCAAGCGCTGCCTTCTGCAGGCCGGTCCTTGCTCCGGTGGCCCGGGTGCTGACTGTCATTGTCCTGTCTCCTCAAAAGCCGGGAGACAACATAGTAAGCATGGTTACTAATAAAAGCTAAGTACACTTCTCATCTGCTGGTCGGCCGGCATGCGGCAACCCCGGCAACCGGTGGTGGTGCTCACCCCTCCGAGGTACTCCACAGATAGGGGTTGGCATGGTGTCCGCCGCGGCGGCCGTGCTCGTACCCTTGCTGCCAGGCCTTCCCGACGGCGGACACAAGTTCCGCCAGCAGGGGATAGTAGGGGTGGTCCGGGCCGATATAGATCATTTCCTCGGCGGCCTTGTCCACCGCCGCGCGCACTTGGTTTTCGGCTGCAGGACCGATCATGGCGTCCTCCTGTTTGGAACTCCGGCCGCTCGCCTTGAATGTACTCCCGGCATTCGTGAGGAGTCCATAGTCCGCGTTGATGCTGCAGTCAGTCCGCCGACTCGAAGTCAGTCCGCACGCATGGAACCAAGGATCTCGCGCAGGGCCTGTACCACCAGGTCATGGTCCTGCACCTGGGGAAGCCCTGAGACAGTCACTGTTGCGACTGCGCCCACCCCCGTGACGTACACCGGGAAGGACCCGCCGTGCGCCGCATACCGGCTCTGATCGAACCAGGCGTTGTCCTCGATCCGTCCGCCCTTGAGCCGGGCGCGCAGCCCCACCAGGAGGGAAGGCACCTCGTACCGTGCGGCCGTGCGCTGCTTCCCACGGATCCAGTGCTCGTTGTCCGGCGTGGCGCCGGGCAGCGCCACATGGAACAGGACCTGTTCACCCTTGGTGATGTCAATCGCGATGGGAAACTGGCCCTCCTTGCCCAGCTCCACAAGCAGCAACCCAAGGTTCAGTGCATCGTCCAGCGAGAAGCCGGGAAACTGGAGCTCGTGGATTTCGCCTTCGATCCGGGCGATGAGCGCTTGCAGGGATCCTTCCTGCTGGATGGCATCGGAATCCGGATCGAACTCGGTCACATGCTGGGAATTGGCAGTCATGGCCCACAATCTACCCCTCCTCCGGTGTAAACTGGACCCCGCCCACAAGGGCGATTATTTACCGACAGAATCATTCAACGACAGGGGAGCGCCGCCGTCGGGCATCACTGGCCATGCCAGGGACCGCAGGTGGGCGCTGAGAGTGCGGATAGCCGCAGACCCTCGAACCTGATCCGGTTAGTACCGGCGCAAGGGAGTCGAGTTCTCGAAGTGTGCGGCAACGGCGGCAGCGCCGGTTGAAGTATCCACTTTCCCCTCCTGTTCCTCAGGAGGATCGCATGGCAACGACAGCAATCAAGAAGACCACCGGCAAGTCCTGGCGCGTTGTGGACATCGTGGTGGCAGCCCTCATCGCCATCGCCGGCGGCGTTATTTTCTGGGCCTGGTCGCAAGGCGCAGCCGCAGTCTCGGCACCTATGAACGCCGTTTATCCGCCGCTTACCGGCTTGTTGGCGGGCGGCTGGATGATCCCCGCGGTGCTGGGCATGCTCATCATCCGCAAGCCGGGCGCCGCACTGTTCTGCGAGACCGTGGCCGCCACCGGCGAACTGCTCATGGGCTCGCAGTACGGCGCCTCGGTGCTGTTCTCCGGGTTTGTCCAGGGCCTGGGCGCCGAGATCATCTTCGCGATCTTCGTGTACCGGAAGTTCAACCTGCCGGTATCCCTGCTCGCCGGCGCCGCTGCCGGACTTTTCTGCGGCCTGAACGATTCCTTCGCGCCCTGGGGCTGGAACATCGCCTACTCCAGCGGGGACAAGCTGGCCTACATCATCTTCACTGCCATTTCCGGCGCCGTCATCGCAGGAGCCCTGTCCTGGATCGCCACCCGCGGCCTGGCGAGGACCGGCGTCCTGAGCTCCTTTGCGTCACGCAAGGCAGCATCGGAGCCCGTCTTCTCCTGATGACTGCTCCTTCCCTCCACGGCTCTGCGGTGGCGGCGCGGCCGGCTGCGGTCACCGCCCGCGGCTGGGGCTGGCGGCACGCCGGGCGGTCCAAGCCGGCCGTCCGCGCCCTCGACCTGGACATCCAGCCGGGTGAACGCGTCCTGCTGCTGGGCCCGTCCGGCGCAGGCAAGTCCACGCTCCTCCACGCGCTGGCCGGGGTGCTGGGGGATGCCCATGACGACGACGCCGAGGCCGGCGATTCCGATGAGTCCGGTTCGCTGCTGATCGACGGCGCCTCCCCCCGGGAGCAGCGCGGCCGGGCCGGGCTGATGCAGCAGGACCCGGAGACCCAGGTTGTCCTCTCGCGCGTAGGTGACGACGTCGCCTTCGGCGCCGAGAACCTCGCCGTGCCCCGCGGTGACATCTGGGCCCGCGTGCATGAGGCGCTGGACGACGTCGGGCTTTCCCACCTGCCGCTGGACCATCCGACGTCGGCACTGTCCGGCGGGCAGAAGCAGCGCCTTGCGTTGGCGGGCATCCTTGCCATGCGGCCGGGGCTGATCCTCCTCGATGAGCCAACCGCCAACCTGGACCCTGCCGGGGTGGTGGAGGTGCGCGACGCCGTGGGCCGCTGCCTCGGCAAAACCGGGGCAACGTTGGTGGTGGTGGAGCACCGCGTGGCCGTGTGGAAGGACCTGGTTGACCGGATTGTGGTGCTGCAGCCCGGCTCGTCAACCGATTCCGGCGTGCTGTTGGACGGGCCGCCGGATCAGGTCCTCAGCGAAGCCCGGAGCATGCTGATCGCGGCCGGAGTCTGGGTGCCCGGCTACGTCCCGCCGACGCGTCCCCGTGCTGCCGGTTCGGTTCCCGGGACTGGCGACCTGCTGCTTGCCGCCGAGGAGCTGGCGGTGTCCCGTGAACGTCCGCGCCGCAAGGGCTTCCGGAAAGTGCCGCCCGTGCCGGTGCAGCAGGGCATTTCCGCGCAGGTCCGGGCCGGGCAGGCGCTGGCCGTCACCGGTCCGAACGGCGCGGGAAAATCGACGTTCGCGCTGACCCTCGCGGGGCTGCTGGAGCCCGTTGACGGCAAGGTTTCCGCCACGCTGGCGCTCAGCCGGGGAGCTGGGATTGACCCTTACCAGTGGAAGGCCGAGCAGCTGATTGAGCGGGTGGGTACGGTGTTCCAGGAGCCTGAGCACCAGTTCGTCACGGGGAAAGTACTGGACGAACTGCTGTTCGGCCCACGGCACCTGGGCCACGGGGAGGAGCGGGTGGATGAACTGCTGGAGCGGCTCCGGCTCACGGGACTCGTTGACGCCAACCCGTATACCCTTTCGGGCGGCGAGAAACGGCGGCTCTCCGTAGCCACGGTCCTGGCCGCGCATCCCCAGGTCCTGGTCCTGGACGAGCCCACGTTCGGGCAGGACGCCAATACTTGGGCTGAGCTGGCATCCTTCCTGTCCGAGCTCCTGGACGCGGGCACGGCCGTAGTGTCCGTGACCCATGATGCCGAGTTCACGGCAGCGCTGGGCGGAACGGAACTGCGGCTGGCAGCTGTGGCGGTGGCGCAATGAGGCAGGAGCTGAACCTGCGCGGCAACCGCGCCTTGCTGACCCGTGCCAATCCGCTGAGCAAGTTCGCTGCCGTCTTCCTGATCACCGCAGTGCTGGCGCTGTCCATTGACTGGGTGTCCGCCTCGGTGGCGCTGGTCTTTGAGTTCCTGCTGTTCCCTTTGGCGGGCCTCACCCTGACCCTGCTGTGGCAGCGGGGCTGGCCGCTCATCATTGCCGCCGCCGTGGGAGGCTGGAGCACCTCCATCCTGGCGCCGGACAGCGGAAAGACGCTTATCGACGTCGGCATCTGGACCATGAGCGAAGGCTCGCTGGAGCTGGGGGCCGGGTTTATGCTGCGGGGGCTGGCGATTGCGCTGCCGGCGGTCCTGTTGATGAGCTGCACCGATCCCACGGACCTGGCCGATGCGCTGGCGCAGAAGGCACGCCTTCCGCACCGGTTCGTACTGGGGACCTTGGCCGCCATGCGGCTCGTGGGGCTGATGGCCGAGGAATGGCAGACCATCGGCATGGCCCGCCGTGCCCGCGGCGTCGGCTCCCGCGGTAATGCCCGCCAGCGGCTGAAGGCGACGCTGGGGCAGAGCTTTGGCCTGCTGGTTCAGGCCATCCGGCGTGCTTCCCGGCTTGCCGTCACCATGGAGGCACGCGGCTTCGGCGGCGGAAAGCGGACCTGGGCACGGGAATCCACGTACACCGCCCTCGACCTCTGGGTGCTGGCTGCCGGGATGCTGATGGCCGCTGCAGCGTTTGTTGCCGCCATATGGGCGGGGACATGGAACATGGTGTGGCTGGGGAGCTGACTGCCCACACGTCTGCTGATTCAGCCGCAGGAGTGGTTGTAGTCGAAGTTTCCCGTCACGAACTGGGTGAGCGTGACGTCGCCGCCTGCGGTCAGCGGGGGCCCGCGCAATTCGCTTTGGCTCCTGTTACGGCGCGCGCCCCCGCCAGCCAGCTCGGCAGCGAGTACAGGTTGCTTGAGCTGCTGACGGTTCCCACAATCCGGCTCCATTGAAGGCCGGTTGAGTAGATCCCCACACCCTTGACGTCGATGCTGTGGAAGAAGTCCGTCATGCCCTCCAGGACTGCGCGGTTGGCATCCTTGTCCGTGGACCAGGAGTTTTCGGTTTCCACATCCAGCCACCAGACGTAGTCGGAGGGATTGCTAATTCCACGGATGTAAGCGTCGTCCCAGGCCTTGGCGTAGCCGTATATGTAGGCGCACGCCGTGCCGTAGTCCCTTTCCTCACAGGAGCCGTAGGGGTTATGGACGGCCGATCCTATCGGGTACTCGTTGCTGGAGGGCCACCACGAGCCGCTTGTTCCCGGGTTGGCGGTGTTCACGTAAAGGGACACCTCGGGCTGGGCCGAATGGCCGGATGAGGCAGCAGCCCACTCGAGCTGTTTTCGCAGGCAAGGATTGGTGTTGTTGGCCAACCCGTTATTGACGCCGACGATGCCAAAAGCCTGGCCGGTGGGAAGGTCCTTGCGGCATTGGGGCCAGGAGACGTCGTTGCCAAGTGTTGACTGTGTGCCTTCCCCTGGCGACGGCACTGCGGAGGCCGGCCAGGCGGGGACCAGGAGCACGACGGCGAAGATCAGGCCGGCAAGTGTGGCTGCCGCCCGGGGGCCTCGTTTCCGGCGCATCAGCACCTCCGTCGTCGTCGAAGGAAGAGGTTTTATCCAGTCTCCTCCGGCCGAGCAGGCAGGGTCAATAACAGGCAGGACCGGAGGAGGGGGCACGTTTTCTATCGCATGTAGTGGGTAAACGTTCTCCGCTCCGAGTGTTATCAGTCGATATCTGCTGGCGCTAACTCATTTATGATATATTTTCGGCATGACGCAGGAAACTACGGAACACGTTGCCGCCATGCTCCGGGATGCCCGGGGCGAGAAAGGCTGGACGCAGGGCCAGCTGGCCGCAGAACTCGGAACCAGCCAGAGCGCCATTGCACGGATGGAGCAGGGCAAACAGAATTTGAGCCTGAAAATGATCCAGCGGCTTGAGACCATCTTTGGCCGAAGCATCGTCAATGTGGGCAAACCGCAGATGACACACCTTCGGGTGGAGGGCGGGCACCCGCTGTCAGGAGCCGTGGACGTCAACAGCAGCAAGAACGCCGGTGTCGCACTGCTGTGTGCGAGCCTCATTAACCGTGGGACAACCATTCTTCGCCGCCTTGCGCGGATTGAAGAAGTAAACCGCATCGTCGAGGTGCTTAGCAGCATTGGGGTCGAGTGCACCTGGCTCAATGATACCGACCTCCAGCTCCGCAGGCCGGCCGTCCTTGACCTCGCATCGATGGACGTGGAAGCCGCCCGCCGCACGCGCAGTGTCATCATGCTGCTGGGGCCGCTGCTGGACGAAACCTCGCAGTACCGCCTTCCATACGCGGGTGGCTGTGACCTGGGCACGCGCACGGTAGAGCCACACATGCAGGCGCTGCGCCAGTTCGGCCTCGCAGTGGAGGCGACGGCCGGCTTCTACAGCGTCCAGGCTCCCTCGGCCGATACCCGCGACCGTTCCTTTGTCCTGACCGAGCGCGGCGATACTGTCACCGAGAACGCCATTATGGCTGCCGCCCACCGTGAGGGGACAACGGTGATCCGCAACGCCAGCCCGAACTATATGGTGCAGGACCTCTGCTTCTACCTGCAGATGCTGGGCGTGGCCATCGACGGCGTCGGCACCACCACCTTGAAGATTACCGGGCGTCCCATGATCGATGCCGACATCGAATATTTCCCCTCCGAGGACCCCATTGAGGCAATGAGCCTCATCACCGCGGGTATCGTCACCAACTCCGAGGTGACCATCCGCCGGGTCCCCATCGAGTTTATGGAGATCGAGCTGGCCACGCTGGGGCAGATGGGCCAGCAGCTGGAGATCTCCGGCGAGTACATGGCACGCAACGGCCGGACCCGGCTGGTGGACGTCACCACCAAACCTTCCGAGCTGCACGCGCCGGAGGACAAAATCCACCCCATGCCGTTCCCCGGCCTGAACATTGACAACCTGCCCTTCTTTGCAGTCATTGCCGCGAACGCCAGCGGACAGACCATGATCCATGACTGGGTCTACGAAAACCGGGCCATCTACCTCACGGAGCTGAACCGGCTCGGTGCGCAGGTTCAGCTGCTGGATCCCCACCGGATCTACGTCAACGGGCCCACCAAGTGGCGCGCTGCAGAGGTTGGCTGTCCACCGGCTTTGCGCCCCGCAGCCTGCCTGTTGCTGGCCATGCTGGCAGCCCGGGGAATCTCCGAGCTGCGGAACATCTACGTTATCGAGCGCGGGTATGAGGACCTGGCGGAGCGGCTGAACACTATCGGGGCCAAGGTGGAGTACTTCCAGGACTGAGCATTCACGCTTCGTCATGAAGCCCTGAGGACCTTCACAACTCCCTCAGCTGCCGCAGAATGTGAGTATGCGAACATTCGGCGTTGAGGAAGAGCTCCTGATCGTTGATCCGGAGAGCGGGGAGCCGCTTGCCCTCGCTGACGCCCTGCTGTCCGGCCGCCGGTTGGCCGCAGACGACGCTCCGGACGACCCCCGGGACCTGGTAACGGAAGACAAGACCGTTTACGACGACGACGAGATGGGCCTGAGTGCCGAACTCAAGCTGGAGCAGATCGAGACCCAGACGCGCCCATGCCTGGAGCACGGTGTGCTGCTTGACCAGATCCGGGCAGGGCGGGCGCTCGCTGACACGGCTGCCAGGAGGCATAACGCAAGGGTAGCGGCACTGGCCACGTCCCCCCTTGGGCTGGCCAGCCACACCACCCCTGATCCACGCTATGCCAGGATGCTGGAGCGCTTTGGCCTGACGGCCCAGGAGCAGCTGACCTGCGGCTTCCATGTCCATACCTTTATTGAGTCACCCGACGAAGGTGTGGCTGTGCTGGACCGGATCCGTGACAAGCTTGCCGTCCTCACGGCCCTGAGCGCGAACTCGCCTTTCTGGAACGGTCTTCAGACCGGCTTCGAAAGCTACCGCACCCAGGCGTGGAACCGCTGGCCCACAGCGGGACCCGCTGGTATCTACGGGACATATCCTGCGTACCGGAGGGTGGTCACCCGCCTGCTGGACAGCGGAGTGATGCTGGACGAAGGAATGATCTACTTCGACGCCCGCTTGTCCCGAAACCACCCCACTGTCGAGGTCCGTGTTGCAGACGTCTGCCTCCGGGCCGAGGACGCAGCACTTCTTGCCGTTCTCGTCAGGGCGCTTGTGGAGACTGCGAGCCGTGAGTGGCACGAGGGGGTTGAGCCCGCGCCGGTGCCCACCGTACTTTTGCGGATGGCTTCCTGGCAGGCCAGCAGCGGCGGACTCAGCGGGGAACTCCTGGATTTCGGTACATTCCGGCCCGCTCGGGCCGCCGACGTAGTTCGTTCCCTGGTGGACTATCTCGCACCGGTATTGCAGGAGCAGGGTGAACTCGCCCTGGCCCGTCAAGGTGTGGAGGACATCATTGCCCGCGGAACAGGGGCAGCTGAACAGCGCCGCATCCGCGACAGGGCTTTGGCCGCCTCAGCGCCGGAGGACCTGGGCTTTGGTGCAGTGGTCAAGCATGCGGTGGATGTAACGATGCGCGGCTCTGCCAATCTTTCGGCTGTCGACGGGTCCCCCGAGCTGCTGCGGGTCCGCCAGTCCTAGTGCGCTGAGGTAGCCGTTTCCAGCCAGAGGTGCCACTCCGGAAACGGGTCCTTGGGCAGTTCGTCTTCAGCAGGGCCAGGGTCTTCCGGAACATCAAAATCTGGCAGATCAGGATATTCCGGGGGTCCGGGTCTTCCTGGCGGTCCAGGGTTTCCGGTAGGGCAAAGTACCCAGGCACGTACAGGTCCGAGGGCTCCGAGTCAGCCTGAAGGGAGGCATCCCAAAGTTCCTCAATCCGTTTCGGCCAGTGGGGTGGTTCCCAGTCCTGGTGTTCGCTTTTGTAGTGCCGGCCGGTGGGTGAGGTCCAGCCGGGTGGTTCGGTTGTGGTGGCTGGTGTTGGTTTCCAGCCGCCGGTGTGTCGGAGTTTGTGGTGTTTGGGGCAGGGTTGGCCGAGGTTGGATATGCCGGTTGTGCCGCCTTTGTGCCAGGCGAGGATGTGGTCCGCTTCGTTATCCAGGGAGTTGTTGCTGCAGCCGGGGAACGGGCATTTGCCGTCCCGCAGCCGCAGCCAGTTCCGCATTGCTTTGGTCAGCCGGTAGCTGGTGCGGCCGATCTCCAGTGGAGCCCCGTCCCGCGGATCCACCAGAACCCGGTAAAAAGAGCCTGCCCCGTTACCGACCAGATCGCGGGCCATTGAGGCGGGGATGGGGCCGGACCCGTCCAGCATCGCCGGTTCATCGGTCAGGCCCAGCAGGGAGAACACGGGCACGGTGACCAGGACCTGGGCCCGAATCGAAGATCCCTGCCCGGGGCCGGTTTCCTCCCCGCCGCCACCGGCGCTGCGGGCACTGTTGGCCCCGCCGTTGCCAAAACCATCTCCGGCGCCGTTGCCAAAACTATTTCCGCCGTTGCTGGGACTGTTTCCGGCGCTGATGCCGGGCCCGGTGGTGAGGAGCCCTGAGGCGAAGTTGTCGGCCCGGAGCTGGGTCAGGGTGCGGGGTTCGTCCGGTCCCTGCATTTCCCGGGAGATGGTGGTGAGCCGGTCCCAGATCGCGGAGGCCTGGTCTGCGGGCAGGCAGGCGGCGATCCAGCCCATCCCGTCGTTGTCCGGCCAGAATTCGACCCGCCGGTCCGCCACACTTTTGGCGTGCCGTTTCTCCAGGCTCTCCGGATGGTGGCGCTCCCGCCAGGCCCTGGCCTTGGCCTTGAACCGGTACGCCGGCATCTCCCCAACGGCGGCGGCTGCGGCCGGTCTCGGCGTGCCCGGGTCCAGGACAGGGTCCAGGAAGTGCGCCTCCAACGCCGCCGCCCCGGCAGGGTCAAGGCTCGCCGTTTGGTCCACCATGGCCCGGGCATGCGCCCAGGACATCGCCCCGGCCTGCAAAGCCGAAAGGGTCCCCGGCAGGAACGTGGTCAGGGCATGGGAATCGGCGAGCAAGGCACCGGCGGCCCGGTCACCGATCGCCAGCACACACCCGATCTCAGCCACCAGGCTCCGCTCCTGCGCCGTCGCCTCATACGGCGACCTCGCAGGAGCGTTCAGCGCTTTCGTGGCTTCGGCGAAGACCGCCACGGCCTGCACCTTCGCCGCCGCCAGTTTCGCTTCCGACCGCGCCACCGCGGCCAGAACGTCCAAAGCCCCGTCAGCAACCCGCTGCAACGGATCATCATCAAACCCCGCCGCAGCGTGCGGGCCAGCCCCGGCGTCAAGTTCGCCAGGGCCACCGGAAACAGCAACATCACTGCCAGCGAGCACCGCCATAAACGCAGCGACAGCAGCCGCAACGGACGCCTCCGCTGCACCACTGCCGGGTTCGTTTCCATACCCCAATCCTCTTGCGAGGGTCTGACAAAACAGGGCCTAAAAGTCCACCTGCTGGGAAAGAAATCAAAAAACTTTTCAGCCTGCACAGTTTAATCCCCCTGGCACGCCTGACGCTGGCCTCAGCGTGCGAACAGCAGGGCAACAAGACAGGAAAAATCAGCAACCGGTGGTGCCCCGGCAAGGGGGCGTGCCATACTCGGCGCGTGGCGGCGTCGTACTCCTTCAGAGCTGAGCTGTGGCTCTACCCCGGTGAGGCAGGCTGGCATTTTTTGACGCTGCCAGCAGACGTCGGGGATGACATCCACGAACAATGCGCCGGCGCCAGCAAGGCATTCGGATCCGTCAGGGTGACCGCGGAGATTGCCAGGCACTCCTGGCAGACCTCGCTGTTTGCGGACCAGAAAGCCGGTTTCTACCTCTCGCCGGTGAAGAAGGCCATCAGGGACAAAGCCCGGATTTATGAAGGCGACGAGGTGCCCGTCCAGCTCTCCATCGAAGAGGTCTGACAAAGCCCTCGCCCAGATGGCGCCGGTGCCGGAGCTCGGCCCCAGCACCAGGGACCTCTAGACCTGCTTGAGCGCCTGTTCCAGGTCGCCAATCAGGTCGTCCACGTCCTCCAGGCCCACCGAAAGCCGCACCACGCCGTCGCTCAAGCCGATGGCTGCCCGCCCCTCCGGACCCATCGCACGGTGGGTGGTAGTGGCCGGGTGCGTGATGAGGGACTTGGCATCCCCGAGGTTGTTGGAGATGTCGATGATGCGCAAACCGTCCAGCAGCGCAAAGGCAGCCTCTTTGCCCGAGCGGCCGCCCGTCGTCGCAAGCTCAAGGGTGAGGACCGTGCCGCCGGCGCTCATCTGTTGTGCCGCCAGTTCGTACTGCGGGTGGGACTTCAGGAGCGGGTACTTCACCCAGCTCACGGCGGGCTGCTGCTCCAGCCACTCGGCCAGCCGCAGGGCGGACGCCGATGAATGGTTGACGCGCAGGGCCATAGTCTCAAGGCCCTTGGTGAGCACCCAGGCGTTGAAGGCGGACAACGACGGGCCGGTGTGGCGCATCAGCTGCTTGACCGGCCCCTCGATGAACTCCTTGGTGCCCAGGATGGCGCCGCCCAGGACTCGTCCCTGGCCGTCGATGTGCTTGGTGCCGGAGTAGACGATGACGTCGGCACCCAGCTGCCCGCAGCGCTGCAGCAGGGGAGTCGCAAAGACGTTGTCGACGACGACGGTGGCACCTGCCGCGTGCGCGAGTTCACTCACCGCGGCGATGTCGACGATTTCCTGCATGGGGTTGGACGGTGACTCGAAGAACACGGCAGTGGTGGGCTGGGACAGGGCGTCACGCCACTGTTCCAGGTCAGGACCGTCCACGAACACCGTCTCCACACCCCACCGCGGCAGGATCTCATTCAGGATCACGAAGCAGGAACCGAAAAGCGAGCGGGCAGCCACCACGCGGTCGCCGGCAGCCAGCAACGCACCCAGGGCGGTAAAGACGGCGGACATGCCGGACGCCGTCGCAAAGCACGCCTCGGTTCCCTCAAGGAGGCGGAGGCGCTCCTGGAAGGTGGCAACCGAGGGATTGCCATAGCGGGAGTACACAAAGCGCTCGTCCTCGCCCGTGAAGGCGCGTTCGGCAGCGGCGGCGGATTCATACACGAACCCGGAGTTCAGGAATACAGCCTCGCTGGTTTCCTGGAAGTTGGTGCGGTCCAGCCCGCCGCGCACGGCCTGGGTGTCGGGGCTCCAGCCGGCGGCGTCTTCGTTGAAGGTCACTTAATTCTTTCCGAGGTTGGTGGGCAGTCCGCGGTTCTTCCAGCCGTTGACGGTGCGTTCGCCGTAACGGTCCGGCTCGCCTTCAAAGCCCTCCAGCACGTTGTAGGAGGTGTAGCCGGCCTGGGTGGCGGCAATGGCGGCCGCGATGGAACGCTGCCCGGAGCGGCACAGGAATACCAGTTCGGTAGACGGATCCTCTGGCGCCTGCTGGCTCAGGGAGCTAATGAAATCAGGGTTGGGAATGCCGCCGGGGAACGTCCACTGGATGAACAGCGGATCGTTGTCGGTGGCCTTTGTGTCGGGGATGCCGATATGGGCCCACTCGCCCTCAGTGCGGACATCCACCAGGATGGCTCCCTGCTCCAGCTTTTCCCACGCCTCCTGGGGCGTCAGGTCTCCGGCGTAGCTCATGCGTGGCCCTCGCCGTCGAACTCGAGGTCTTCGCCTGCGGATTCGAGGTTATCCACTGCGGTGGCGACGGCGGCGTCGGCGGAAGCGATGGCCGCCGGCAGGACCAATGCCTGCGCCACGATCACCTGGCCGCCGTTGGACGTTGCAGCCGGGCTGCCGTGGAGGAACTAGCCTTCGGCCAAGGCAGCGGAAATCCGTTCGCAAAAGGACCTGTCATCCGGTCCGGTGACAAGCCGGTAGGAAAGTCTTTCTTCAGGGGCAGGTGCGTCGGACACGACGGATCTCCTTCTCTCACGCTTGCAACTCGAATCGGTCGATATGCCGAGTATTCACCTGAGGCACCCCGCCGCGAAAGGAGGGTTGCCGACCGGCCAGTCAGGGCTTGGTGCCGGTACTCATTACTCCCCAGAAACGTAACACTTGGCGCGCAGGGCCGCACGGCCGCCGTCGTCATGTTCCGTAACTGAACGGGGCACCGTGCAGCAGGCAGCGGTTTCCATGACGCCGGAGAAACCGACGGCAGCGGCATCACCGCAGGTGGTTGGCGTTTTCTGGCCTTTTGCGGACGCACCGCCAGATACAGTTTCTTACGGGGCAGTGCCCCATCATCAGAACCAGCACCGGGGGTCCCCATCAGCACGCGATCTGCCGGGCCACAGCACCCTGCCGGCCTTTACGGGGTACCCCAACTGCGCGTGGTTGGGGCGCTCCTTGCCACACTGCTGATTGCCCTCGTGGCTGTGGTGCTGCCTGCAGGGTCGGCCCAGGCCGCGCGGAGTTTCCCGGAAGAGGGAAAGCCGCTGCTGGGCGCCGTCCTTGAATGGGGTGAGGACTCCGCCGCCGGTTTCACCGACCGGCTGGGTGCCTCGCCGGCCATTTTGGGCCACGACATAGCGTTTCCCTACCGCTCATCAGAGCAAAACGACATCGAGGGATTCCTGGAACAGTCCTCCCTGCAGGGTGCCCACGCGATGCTCACCGTGAAGCCCACGATGCCGCTGGACCAGATCGACGCCGCCGCTGCGAGGCCCTTCGCCGAACGGGTGTTGGAGCTTGCGTCCAGTTTCAAAGGGCAGCTGCTGGTCCGGTTTGCCCCGGACATGAATGCGAGCTGGGTTGAGTGGGGCCAGCAGCCGGCTGCCTACCGCGCAGCATTCCAGACCGTGACGGCGGCGTTCCGGGAGGTCGACGGCGGCGGGGGCACTGTGATGGTCTGGGAACCGTACCTGGGCACGGATTATCCGTTCGACCGGAACCGGAATGCGCCTGCACAGGGAAGCGATGGGTTCGCGCTGCTAGATAGTAACGGCGACGGCGTCTGGAACGGCTCGGACGCGGCCTACGAACCCTACTATCCCGGGGACGATGCGGTGGATTGGGTGGGCCTGACCGCCTTCCACGACGACACAGCCGGTGGCGCTGCCGTCAACACAGTTCCCCGCGCCGGCGAACTGCGGGACATGCTCACGGCCTCCGGCGGTGAAAACTTCTACGCCAGCTATTCCGAGGGACGGGACAAGCCGCTCCTCCTGCACACGTCCGCGTTCTACAGCCCGGCCTCCGGCGGCGCATCCGAAGCGGACATCAAGGCCGCCTGGTGGGACCAGGTGGTTGGGGTCGCCACCGCCGGTGAATTCCGCAGGGCAGGGGCTGTGGTGTGGGACGAACGGACCAGTACGCGGGACGCCGGAGTGGCAAGCATCGACTGGCGGCTCACCGGAAACCCGGCCATCGCCAACGCCGCCCTGGGCACGCTGGAAGCGTCCCCCATCGTCGCAGGCCCGGTCACCGAGGTCAGCTCCGGCAGCACATACGTCCGGGCCAACACCCTCACGGGGGCCGCTGCCTGGACAGTGGGCGCGGCGCTCCTCATCCTCCTGGTTGCCCTGTGGCAGATTCCCCGCCGGGTCAATGTCGCAACGGCGTGGGGATACTCAGACCCGTCCAGCAGGGATTCCCGGGTGGATATGTTGCGCGGCCTGGCCATTGTCTTTGTTGTGGTAAACCACCTGGGCATGACCTCGCTGTTCCAGTTGCTCACGCAGGAGGCGGTGGGGTTCGTCTCGGGTGCCGAGCTGTTTGTCCTCTTCTCCGGCCTGGTGGTGGGCATGGTGTACGGGCCCAGAGCGAAGGAGGACTTCGGAACGGTGGTTGACCTAACCTCGCGGCGGGCGGGCAAGCTCTACCTGACGGCACTGATAGTCCTGATTGGCGTCTTCCTGGTCTCGTTGCTGCCGATCTTCCGGACTGACGCCCTCACCACCTTTGTGGACCAGGGAACGGGCGGGGCAGGGCACGACGGCGCCGGCCGTACCTATGACCTGTATGCAGGCATGGAATCCCTGTTCCAGTTCCCGGTGCCGCCGCAGGTGCTCCCTGCCATCCTGCTGCTGCAGTTCGGACCCTGGCAGTTCAACGTGATGGGGCTTTACGTGGTGCTGCTCCTTGCCAGCCCGCTGATCCTGGCTGCGCTCAACCGCGGCAAGGCAGTCTGGGTGCTGGCCGGAACCCTTGCGGTCTACGCCGTGGGAGCGGCCACGAGGTTCCGGCTCCTGCCCTCGCAGTTCGAGGACTCGTTCCCGCTGCTCGTGTGGCAGGTGCTGTTCGTGATCGGACTCGTCGCCGGCTACCACCGGCGCAACATCGTCGCCTGGCTGGTGGGGCAGACCTGGCTGGTGGCCGCGTGCACCGTCGCCGCACTCCTGTTCGCATTTCTCTCGTGGGGCAACCCCTACCTGGCGAACGGTTTTGATGTCCGCCTCGCCATCATCCCGGACGCCCTGTACCGGAGCATGTACGATTTTTTCTTCGGACGGACGTATCTGGCGCCGGGCCGGCTGCTCAACGTCCTGGTCCTGGTGGTGGCGGCCTACGCCTTCCTCACCGCGTACTGGAAGCCCGTGCAGCGCGCACTCGGCTGGTTCCTGATTCCGCTGGGCCGCGCCACCCTCTACGTCTTCATCATGCACGTGGTGCTGATCGCCGTGGTGGCCAATATCCCGGCACTGCAGCAGGAGAACGTGCTGCTCAACACGGCCGCATACGCCGTAGTGCTGGGGCTCCTGTGGGTCATGGTCCGGACCAGGTTCCTCTTCCGGATCATTCCCACGTAGGGCATCCGCTGGAGTTGCCCGCGGCATCCCGGAAGCGTTTACTTCACGGAAATGTGAACGGCACAGCACCGACATTGTCACAGCATTTGACGAAACATTTGGCCCTTACGCTCACCTCGTAACACTCCGGTGAAAGGGAAAAAATGACAGATGCGACTCGCAGGAACTTCCTCCGCTACGTGGGCATGGTGGGAGGGGCCGGGGTGATGTACGAGACCATGGCAGCGATGGGCCTGGCTCCCGATACGGCCGCGCCTGCCTATGCTGCGCCCCGGGCCAATGACCTGCAGGGGAAGGGGAAGAGCGTCGTCATCCTGGGCGGCGGCATCGCCGGACTGACCACTGCTTATGAGTTGGGCAAGGCGGGCTACAAAGTCACCATCCTCGAGGCCCGGATGCGGCCAGGCGGACGCAACTGGACCGTACGTGGCGGCACCGAGGAAACGGACCTCCGCGGAATTACCCAGCGGGCAACATTCTCGAAGGACCAGTACATGAATGCCGGCCCCGGCCGCATTCCCCAGCACCACATCACCCTGGACTACTGCAAGGAACTGGGGGTGACGATCGAGCCCTTCACCAACCAGAACGCTGACGGATATCTGTTCCGGGAGGGCAACACCAAGCTCTCCAACACCCCTGTCCGCCACCGCGCCGCTAAAGCCGATGTCTACGGTTACGTCTCCGAGCTCCTCGCCAAAGCCACAGACCAGGGTGCCCTGGACAGCTACATGAGCGCAGCGGATAAAGAGAACCTGATCTCCTTCCTGCGGAACTTCGGCGCCATCGGCGGCAAGGTTCCCGGTGATGCGGCGGCAAGCTTCAAATACACCGGCACGGGCCGCAAGGGCTACTCCGTGGCCCCGGGCGCCGGGCTGGAAGCGGGAACACCCCTGGCACCGGAGGCCCTTTCGGATGTCTTTGCCAGCGGCGTCGGCAACTACTTCTCCTTCGAATTCGGCTGGGACCAGGCCATGATGATGTTCCAGCCCGTGGGCGGCATGGACCGTATCCCATACGCGTTCGAAGCCGCCATTGGCAAGGACAAGTTCGTTTACGGGGCCCAGGTCCTGTCCATGAACAACACCGCCGCCGGCGTAGCGGTGGAGTACACCAACCCGGGCGGCCAAACCAAGAGGATCGAGGCGGACTTTGCAGTCTGCACCCTGCCGCCGCACATCGCCGCCAAGGTTCCGGGCAACCTCCCCACGGACGTCCTCGACGCCCTTAGGTTCGCAAGCCCCGCCGACGCGGGCAAGATCGGCATTGAATACTCCCGCCGCTGGTGGGAGGAAGACCACCGCATCTACGGCGGCATCACCAACACCAATATCGATCTCGGCAACATGTGGTACCCGTCCACCGGCTTCCACGGGCAGCGCGGCACCATGGTGGGCTACTACAACACCGGCGCCAGCGCCCGCGTCTATAAGGAGCTCAGCCCGGAGAAGCGCCTGAGCCGCGCCCTGGACCAGGGTGCCAGGATCCACGGAGACGTTTACCGCAAGGATGTCGCGGCGTCGTTCTCGGTTGACTGGGGGAACACAGCCTTTTCTGAAGGCGCCTGGGTGGGCTGGCCGTCGCAGACGGACGCCAAATACGCCAAGCTGCTGGAACCGTCCGGCAACATCTACTTCGCCGGCGACCACCTGAGCCACGCCATCGCCTGGCAGCACGGCGCCATGACCTCCGCCAGGGCCGCCGTCACCGCCCTGCACACCCGGGCCGCAGCGATGGTGGCCGGATGAAGCCCCTCCCTGCTCCCGCCATAACCCAAGCCAAACCCCGAAAGAAGCCCATGCTGCGCCGCAAACTCTCCCTCATCGCCGCCGGTATCGCCGGAATCAGCCTCACCGCTACCGCAGCCTTCGCCGCACCGGCGGTCTTCAAGGACCTCACCGATCCCAAGCCCGGAACTACCGTTTCCAACCTTCCCGCCGGTCAGGACAACCCGATGATTGCCGGCGGCGTGGCAATCGGTGCGAACACTCCCATTTACAAGACCAGCGGCCTGGGACCGTCCGCGCTTAACAACACTGCCCCCGCCGGCAGTGAGCAGCGCTACGTGGACACCACAGTCTTCCCGGGCGGGGTCCTCCCGCCCGGTGTCACCATCACCGAGGCGCAGGGAATCAACGCCCTCCGCAGGATTGGCGAGAACCTTGCCCAGGCTGGATTGGATTACGACGACGTCATCACCATGCGCGTCTTCCTCCAGAACCCCGCCGGTGCAGAAAAAGCCGACTTCGACGGCTGGAACCGTGCGTACCGGCAGTACTTCGCCAACACCAGCCTGTCCGACGGTTCCGCCTTCAAGGTTCCCCTGGGCTCGGCTGCTCCCGCCGAACCGTTCGTCAGCAATGCTGCCCGGCCCTCAAGGTTCGCGCTCGAGATCGAGAACCTGCCCGTGAACGGGTGGCTCGTCGAGGTGGAAGTGGACGCCGCGTACCCGGCTCCGGGAGGAAAATAGCAAAAAGGCGTGGACCGCCCGGCTTCGTGCCGGGCGGTTCACGCCTTTTGGTCGCTGCCCGCTCTTAGACGAGTCCGGGGTAGCTGGTCATGATGTAGTCCGTGGCGGCAGGGCCCTTCATGCGGAGGCCGTTGCGCGCGGGGTCGATCTTGTTCTTCATGGCGGCCCAGAACGTGGATTCCGGGCCGGGTGTCTGCTGGTTGATGAAGCACCAGCTGGTGTACAGGCCGTAAAGGCGGTCCTGATCCAGGGTGGAGTCAGACGTTTGGTCGAGGTAGGTGGCTTCGTGGAGAAAAAGGTCGAACTGCGAATTAGCCATGGCGGCGTCCCTTCGCTACGTGCGTGGCGCCGCCGTTCGGCTACAGCAGCAGACCTCAAATGCCTTGCACAGGGCAATGGAGTGTGACTGGCCCCGCAGAAAACCAGGACCTACAGGCGGCGTGAATGCCTTATCTACAATGTAGACTTTAGCCGTAGACTACAAATACGGCAAGCGTCTGGAATTACTGCCCGCGCAACGCTTGCTGCCGGCTCCAGAATGGAAAAACCCATGTCCTCGCCCAAGACCCCAGGCACGAAAGGCCGCGACCACAAAGCGAGGCTGAGCCGTGAATTGGTGCTCACCAAAGCTTTGGAAGTGGTGGATGCGGAGGGCCTGGAGGCCCTTACCATGCGCCGCCTGGGGCAGGAACTGGAGCGGGATCCCATGAGCCTGTACCGCTATGCGGAGAACCGGGCGGCATTGCTGGACGGCGTCTCGGAGCTGGTGCTCAACGAGTTGCCCATCCACCCCGAGGACCCCGACTGGAAAGCGCAGCTCCGGCACATCGCACATAACCTGCGGCGGCTCGCGCTCCAGCACCCGAATGTTGTACCGCTGCTGGTGACCAGGCCACTTTCCACGCCACTGGGGCTCAGGCCCCTGGGCACGCTGCGCCCGCTCGAGCAGATCCTCTCCCTGCTCATTGGCGCCGGCTTCAGCCCGGCCGACGCCCTCCATGTCTATCGCGCCTACTACGGGTTCCTCTATGGCCACATCTTGAATGAGCTGCAGGAATTCGTTGTGGACCCCGAAGAGAACGAAGTGCTGCTCCGGCTGGGACTGCACCGGCTGCCATCAAAAGAGTTTCCCCGGCTCCGTGCACTGGCCCCAGCGCTCGCCGATTATGATGGCGAGCGCGAACTGGACCAAGGCATCACCATCCTGCTGTCAGGCCTCGAAGCGCAACTGACTCGGGAACCGCAGAGTTCCCCCGCCTAGTTGGCGGGAGTGCCGCAACCTGATGTGATGGGCTTTCCCGCCCGGCTGCCGGGGTTCCAGGCCCAGGCTGCGGAACTGCTATTCAATACCCGCGAACAACTCGTTCAGCTCCGCGGTGAGCTCCTTCTGTACCGAGGGCAGGCCCACCTCTTTGCCGTCAATGCGGTTCACCGGCGCAAGCATCCGCACGCTCGAAATCAGCCAGACCGCATCAGCATCCAGCAGGTCCTGGGGCTCCAGCGGGCCGTACCCCAATTCCCAGCCGGCCGCTTTGGCCGCAGCGAACAATGCACCCTGGGAGGTGCCGGCCAGGATGCCGCTGTCCAGCTGCGGTGTGATCAGGCGCTTGACTGACGCGCCGTCGTCGGACGTTTCCACATGCGCCATCAGCACGGTGGACGTGGGGCCCTCCAGGACCCGGTCGTCGGAGGAGATGAAGATGACGTCGTCCGCGCCCTGCTTGTGGGCGTGGCGCAGGGCTGCCATGTTGACAGCGTAGGAGAGCGTCTTCGCACCGAGCAGCAGCCATGGGGCGCGCTCGGCGACGTCGCTGTCGTAGCCGCGGTCCAGGAGGATGACGTCGAGCCCGGCCTCGCGCTGGCGGCGCCCGGCCGCCCCCACAGGAGAAACCTGGACCCAGGAGGTGGGGGCTGAGGCGCCCTCCACACCACGGGTCACCACGAGCTTGACCACCAGTTCGTTGTCGGCCCCGGAAGCGGGCGGATGCTGGGCGAGGTGTTCGGACACGGCGGTGGCGACGGCTCGGCGCCACTCCTCCTCGCCGGGAATGGCGAGGTCCAGCGCCATCGCGGAACCCGCCAGGCGGTCCAGATGGGCCTGGATCTTCCGTACGCTGCCGTCAACTGCAAGCATCGTCTCGAAGATCCCGTCGCCCCGGGTGGCGCCCTGGTCCGTCACCAGCAGCTGGGGCTTGGTTGCGTCGGCCAGCCGGCCGTCCGGGTGGGAGGGGTCGAGGAATACGAGAACCACGGAAGCTGGAGAGGTCATGGCTCCAGCTTAGTGCGGCGTCCCGCGGATAAGCTGGGCAGAGTGCCCCGGCTGGAAACCGTCCGCCGGCGGCCCGTCTCCCGGGGGTTATTTCCGTGTTGTGGCCATTTTCGCTTGCCGGTTCCGCGCCGACGTGGATCGTGGTGCTGCTGGCTGTCGCCGACCTGGTGATCAGGGTGCTGGCCGTGGGCATCATTCCCGGCAACCGGCGGCCCACGACGGCGATGGCCTGGCTGCTGGGCATCTTCTTTGTCCCGTTTGTGGGCATCGTCCTTTTCCTGCTGTTCGGCAACTTCCAGCTGTCAAAGCGGCGCCGTGAGCAGCAGCAGCTGGTCAACGAGAGGGTGCGCGCCGGGATCACGTCCCTCGCGGACGTGGAAAGCGACTACCCGGGACCGGAATGGGTGCGGTCCGCCGCGGAATTGAACCGGAGGCTGGGTTCGCTCCCCATGGTGGACGGCAACTCCGTGGACCTCATCCCCGGCTACCCCGACTCCATCCTGCAGATGACGGAGGCGGTGCGGAAGGCGAAAAAGTTCGTCAATGCCGAGTTCTACATCATGAGCACGGACCACATCACCAATGACCTGCTGACAGCCTTGGAGGAAGCGGCGGAGCGGGGCGTGGAAGTCCGGGTGCTGTTCGACCACATCGGCACCCTCCGGGTCAAGGGTTACAAAAACCTGTTAGAGCGGCTCAGGGCCGGCAGGATCCAGTGGAAGCGGATGCTCCCGCTCCTGCCCATTCACGGCCAGTGGCGCAGGCCCGACCTGCGGAACCACCGCAAGATCATGGTGATCGACGGCGAAATCGCCTTCACCGGCTCCCAGAACCTGATCGAGCCCTCCTACAACAACCCGCGGCACCGCAAGGCCGGCCGGGAGTGGGTGGAGCTGATGGCCCGCCTCCATGGGCCGATCGTCACCACCCTGAACGTCGTCTTCGCCACCGACTGGCTGAGCGAAACCGACGAGTCCCTGGAACACCAGCTCCAGCTTCCGGCCAACCCGCATCCCGGGAACGTCACCGCGCAGGTGGTTCCGAGCGGCCCCGGCTTCATCACCGAAAACAACCTGCGGCTCTTCAACACCCTCATCTACTCCGCGCAGCACCGGATCTCCATCTGCAGTCCGTACTTCGTCCCGGACGATTCGCTGCTCTACGCCATCACCACAGCAGCCCAGCGCGGCGTGGACGTGGAGTTGTTCGTCTCCGAAAAGGGAGACCAGTTCCTGGTCCACCACGCCCAGCGTTCCTACTACGAGGCGCTGCTGGAGGCGGGCGTCCGGATCTACCTCTACAAAGCCCCGTTTGTGCTCCACGCCAAGCACTTCACCATCGACGACGAAGTGGCGGTCCTCGGCTCCAGCAACATGGACATGCGCTCCTTCTCGCTGAACCTGGAGGTGTCCGTGATGCTGCTGGGAGCCGGCATCGTCACCAAGATGCGCGCTGTGGAAGACACGTACCGGGACATTTCGCACGAGCTCAAGCTGTCCGACTGGCTTAACCGCCCGCTGGCGGCACGCTATGTGGACAACGTGGCCAGGCTGACGGCGACCGTTCAGTAAGCCGCTCAGGGGGCTTAGTCCTCCGGGAACTCCGCACCCAGCGTTGAGAGGACCCCGAAGGCCTTGGTCCGGATCTCCTCGTACTCCTCGCCGGCGTCGGAATCGGCAGTGATGGCGCCGCCGACGCCGAGGGTCAGTTCCGCGGTTCCATCACCGCCGTCGCGGATCACCAGCGTCCGGATGGCGACGGCGAGGTCCGTCGCGCCGTTCAGTGAAAAGTACCCGACGGCACCGGAGTACATGCCGCGTCCTTCGCCTTCCAGCCGGTCCAGGATGGCCATGGTGCTGATTTTGGGCGCGCCGGTCATGGAACCGGCCGGGAAACAGGCTGCCACCGCCTCTGCCCGCGATGACCCACGCCGCAGCTGGGCGTCGATGGTGCTGACCATCTGGTGGACGGTGGCGTAGCTTTCGATGGCACAAAGCCTGCTCACGGTCACGGAGCCGGGGACCGCGAAATGGCTGAGGTCATTCCGCAGCAGGTCAACGATCATGATGTTCTCGGCGCGGTCCTTGACGGACGTTTCGAGCTCTGAGCGCAGGCGGGCATCCTCCGCTGGATCGGAGGCACGGCGGCGGGTGCCCTTGATCGGCTCGGCCCGCATGCCGCCGTCGGACGCTATCTTCAGGAACCGCTCGGGCGAGGTGCTGGCAAGCGTGAGGCCCTCGAACCGGAGGTAGCTGGCAAAGGGTGCGGGGTTCCTGCGCCTCAGGGCAAGGTACGTCTGCCACGGGTCCAGCTCTGCGGCCGGAACACTGGCCGAGAGTGTGGTGGTCAGGCACACTTCGTAGCTGTTTCCTTCGGCGATTTCGTGCTGCGCGGCGGCGATTTTTGCCTTGTATCCGGCGCCGGTATCACGGCTGCGAAACACTGGCGGATCTGAAAGGACGACGCCGCTGCTGCCGCCGGCGTTGGAGACCCCCTCCCCATCTGGAGCCAGTGCGGAGGCAGTTTGGACGGCGGCCCGCGCGCCCCTGAACCACTCGTCCGCATCCGGAACGTCCAGGGCCAGGAGCCAAGCGGTACCTGCGGCGTGATCCAGGACCACTGCCCTGGCGGCGAAGATCAGGGCGGCGTCCGGGGTGGAAGCTGCAAGATCGGTTCCGCCGGTTTCCCGCTTGAGTTCGTAGCCCAGGCAGCCGAGCCAGCCCAGCGCGAATTCGCCCGGGTAGCCGTCGGGAGTGTGGACCGTTGCGCCTCCCCACACGGTGTCCAGCCAGCGGAAGAAGGGCCCTTCGATGGTGGCGGTGGCGCAGCCCGCGTGGATCACGCTGTTGCCGGAGCGGTGCGTTACGCACTGGCCGGACAACCCGCCGTCGTCCGCCATGATGCTGAAGCGCCTGCGCTCCGAAGCTGCGGCGGACCCGGACTGGTGCGGAGGAGTCCCGGCGGCAGCGCCCGTATTGGAGGAGTCCAGCCAGACTGCGTTGGATGAGCTGCCGTAGAGGGCGCTGAACAGTGCGGCGGCGTCCGGGCGCAGGTTCAGGCATTCGGCGCGGAGGCTCAGCCCGCGGCGGGCGGACAGCTCGGGGGAGAGGGCGGTGGCCAACGCGGGAAGGTAGGGAAGGAGCTGGAGTACGTCGGCGGGGGCGGCCCCGTCTGCGCGGTTCAGGACGTGTACGTCCGCGTGGCCGGGAACGTCGTCGCCGCGCAGCCACTGCTCTTCCTGTGCCGCCCATTGGTCCCAGAACGGTTCGTATGTTCCGCCATCACGGTCCAGTGCGCGGGTCCGGCGTATGTCCTCGGGCGAGTCGGCCCAAATGACGGCACTGAGGAAGGGACGCGCAGCGGCGGCAGCAGAACCCACACCCTCAACGATGACGATCTCGGCGGGCAGCGTGACGCGGACGTCGCCGTCGTAGTGTTTCTCCCAGTCCCAGCTGACCCAGGCAGCCGCCTCGCCCCGGCTCAAGGGCGCCAACACGGTGGCGACGTAGCGGTCCACGCCGGCCATCAGCCCGTTCCAGCCCGGGTAGATGTCCTCGAGGTGGAACAGCGAGACCTTGTGGTGCGCCCGCAACCGTGCCGCCAGTTCAACGGCGAGCGTTGTCTTTCCTGCGCCTGAGCGCCCGTCGACGGCGATGATGACGGGGGCAGGGCTCATGGATTAGAGCGTACCTTTATCCCCGTGGGGCTTTCATCAGCGCTGTAGCTGGGCGCCTTGGAGGACAGCCCCTTTGAGATAACCCACCAGCCCGGGCAGGGCGGCGTGGATCTGGTGCCAGACGGCGTCGAAATCTGCGTGCCCGCCGTACCAGGGGTCCTCGATCCCCTGGTCCAGCAGGTCCTTTTCTGCCAGCCGGGGATCAAAGCTCCGGAGCATGCGGATCTTGTTCCGGGACTCATCGTCCGGCGCGGACTCGCTCAGCCACGCGTAGTGGTCGATGTCGAGCGCCAGGATCAGGTCGCGTTCACGGAACCATGCGGACTGCCACTGCCGGGCGATGTGCTTGTCCGAGAAGAGCTGCGTGGCGGTTAAACGCCGTGCGGCCCGCGGGTCTATCGGGCGGCCTGCTTCGTAGCCGGTGGTGCCTGCTGAGTCCACGGTGACCACGCCGTCCAGCCCCTCGCGTTCAAGCGCCGCGGCGAGCATCAGCTCGGTCATGGGGGACCGGCAGATGTTTCCGGTACAGACTGCAATGACACGGTATGGGCTCGACGTTGAGTTCATATACTAAGCATGCGTGCTAATTGGCCCTGTTGGCTAGCGCCAGGTTCATAAAGGATGACTCTTTTGTAAAGAAGGTCTGCTTTTTCGTCACACCCGGCGTCAGCTGGCGGGCCCAACTGTGCTTAAGGGTCAGTGGAGGAAAGCCAGCAGGATGCCCACGGCCACAAACAGCACACCAAACGACCGGTTGAGGACCAGTTGTCCCCGGGCGCTATGGGTAAAGCGCTCGAAGGACCTGGCTGCGGCCGCAAAGAAGAACCACATCACCAGGATGTCGATGGCCACGACTGTTGCCGCGAGCACTGCGTATTGGGCCAGGAGGGGCTGGTCCGGCCGGATGAACTGGGGCATAAACGCGAGGAAGAAGACGATTGCCTTCGGGTTCAACAGGTTCACCCAAAGGCCCCGCCGGAAGATGGACCAGGCTGGCTCGTTCTTCAAGCCCGCAATCTTTTCGTGTTCAAGGTCCGGCTTGCTAAGGAACTGCCGGATGCCCAGATAGACAAGATATGCCGCGCCGGCGTAGCGGATGACGTTGAAGGCCACGGGCGAACCCGCCACCAGCACGCCCACGCCCAGCGCCACAATCACGATGTGTACCACCAGCGCCAATTGCTGCCCCAGGATGCCCCAGATGGAGCGGCGGAAACCGGCGGTCAGGGAGTTGCTCATGGTGTTGATGGCCCCGGCGCCGGGGGTGAAACTGATGAGGGCGCCGGCGCCGGCCAGGGCGAGCCACAGGGAGAATTGCACCAGCCAAGTTTAGGGCCATCCTCACCAAAGGGTGGCCACAGGTCCGAAGGCCTGCAGGTCTTCATCCGCGGTGATAAGGGTGAAGCCCTCCACCATCGCCTGGGCAGCGAGCATCCGGTCAAAGGGGTCCTTGTGGTCCCAGTCCAGCTGTCCTGCCGCGAGGGCGTGCGGCGAGGAGACCGCAAGTTCGGAGGCATAGAGATGGGCGACCTGCCGCCCAAAGCTTGCAACAATAGCCGCCCCGGATGGCAACTTTCCCTGGTGATGCTTGTATGAAAGTTCGTAGGCGGTCACCGGCGACACGTATATCTGGTTTTCCAGTTTGGTGATGGAGCTCCTCGCTTTGCTGGAGAGACGTTTTGGTTCGGCCACCGCCCACAGGAAGACGTGTGTGTCCAGCAGGAACCGCGTCATTCGCCGGCCCCCATCTCCTCGTCACTCCACGGCTCGTAGAACTCATCAGGGATGTGCAGGGGCGCAAGGAAGCCCAGTTCGCGTTTATGGGGACGCTCAATTTTCACCAGCCTGGCAACCGGCCTGCCGGCTTTGGCGATAACTACGTCCTCGCCTTTTTCCACTTGATTCAACAGTTCGGACAACCGGGTTTTTGCTTCCTGGACGTTGTACTGTCCCATGTTGACCAAGTCTAGTTGGTCAACTTCCGGTGTGTAAGGTTCCGCCCAATATTCGTTGTCACCGTAGTAGGTCATGGGCTGACCATAATCTTGGGCCGGCAGGCAATGGCAGCCTGAAGCATTGCTATGTGGAAGCCCGTGGCCGTGAGGGATCGTTCCCAGTCCCTAGGCCCGGGCGATGACCTCGCCGTTGGGAATCAGGAACCAGCCGTCGTCCGTGGATCCCCAACGGTGCCAACCGGCAGAAATCCTGGCCAGGTCGGCAGGGTTGGCGAAACCGTACTCCAGTGCCTGCTCTGCGAAAGCGGAGTGCAGTACTCGTTCGCCCCAGACGCGCGCTTGCCAGCGGCGCTGCTGCCCGGTGGCGTAAAGCCAGTTGCTGCTGGTGGGCGCGACGTCGGTGAAGCCGGCCGACTGCGCCCAGCTCACCAGCCGCCGCCCGGCGTCGGGCTCCGCGCCGTTCCTGCGGGCGATCCGCTGGTACAGCTCCATCCACTCGTCCAGCTCAGGAATGGCGGGGTACCAGCTCATGCCGTAGAAGTCGGCGTCGCGAACGGCAACGATGCCGCCCGGCTTTGCCACCCGTCGCATTTCCCGCAGCGCCTCCACGGGGTCGGTGAGGTGTTGAAGCACCTGGTGGGCGTGCACGACGTCGAATGTTTCGTCGTCGAAGTCGAGGTCGTAGATGTTGCCCGCTACGAACTCCACGTTGGAAACCTCCCGCTCGACGGCGAGGGCTTTGGCCTGGGCGATGATGTCCGGTGAGCGGTCCAGGCCGGTAACTTTTCCGGGGTTGACCAGGACGGCGAAATCGCAGGTGATGCTGCCCGGGCCGCAGCCGACGTCGAGCACTTCAGCGCCGGGTGCGAGGTGCGGCAGGACAAATGCGGCGGAGTTCTCGGCCGTCCTGGCGGCATGGGCGCGGACCACCGACTCGTGGTGGCCGTGCGTGTAAACGTCGTCTTCGGGCTGTTGGGCACTCATAACCAAACGCTACCCCCAACCTACTTGGGCGTGCTGGACGATTCTTCCCGCGCGGCCACCGTGGCCTCCACCATGGCCGTCATAAAACGGGTCACTGTTTCGAGTTCCTCCGCGCTGAAATTCGCCATGGCGCTGCCCATCCGGCGCGAGAGGGGAGCGAAGATGGCGCCGCCGTCCTGGAAGGCCTTGGGCGTCATGCGAAGGTGAACCTGCCGGCGGTCGGAGCTGTCCCGCTCGCGCACTACGTGTCCGGAGTTGTCCAGCCTGTCGATCAGGGCCGTGGTGGCAGGGGAACTCAGGTTCAACTCCTTGCGCAGGAGGCCCGGCGTGACAGTGCCGCCATTTGCGGTGTGGCGCATGATGACCGCCAGCGCGTTCAGGTCCGTCCGGTGCATGTCCTTGCGCCCGCCGGCCGCGTCCACATAGCGGTTGGCCTCGAGGGTGAATTCCTGCAGGAGCCGCACCAGCGGGGGCGGTCCGCCGGCCGCCGGCGGGCCGGGGGCAGCGGACGTCTCGTCGCTTGCCATGTCCGCCTCCAAGAATATGTGCTCATACGGGCCCCGCCTCGGGCGCCGGCTGTGCGGCTTAACCGTACTGACGGATATTACTTCAGCTGAGTCTTTCCCCTCTTCCCGGTCTAGAGAGGAGAAAAAGCTAGGGAACCACTTATCTCCATAATGGAGATACTCTAGTATGGAACCAATCCTACTCCCGATAGCTGCCCGGAAGGCATCATGAACTCCCATTCCCAACCCAAGGAACGCGTTCCGTTCTGGCTGCGCTGGCTCCTCCCCGTAATCCTCGTGTTGACCTGGCTGGCGCTCGCCGGGATCGGCGGACCCACCTTTGGCCGGCTCGAGGAGGTGTCCTCCAATGACCAGGCATCCTTCCTGCCGGCCAGCGCCGAGGCAACGGCCGCGCAGGACTGGCAGTCGAAATTTCGGGACTCTGACGAGGTTCCCGGCGTTATCGTCCTGGAAAGCGACGAAAGCCTCACGCCGGCCCAACTGGGCGAGGCCGCGTCCCTGCGGGCGGAGCTTGAAGGCCTGGAACTGGGCAGTACGGTGATTGGTCCAATTCCGTCAGAGGACGGCAAAGCGGTCCAGTACATCGCCCCCATCGACTCGTCGGTCGAAATCAAGGAGGCTGTCCAGGAGTTGCGGGACACCGTTGCCGAGGCAGCACCCGAGGGCATGCGGACCTATGTCACCGGTCCTGCCGGCCTGGCGGCAGATCTCACAGCGGCCTTCGCAGGCATCGACGGCATCCTCCTGCTGGTGGCGCTGGCCGCGGTTTTTGTGATCCTGCTGATTGTCTACCGCTCGCTGTTGCTGCCGATCATGGTGCTCCTGACCTCGGTCTTCGCCTTGTGCGCGGCCATCCTGCTGGTGTTCGGCATGGCGAAGGCCGGCTGGATCCAGCTCAACGGCCAAAGCCAAGGCATCCTGTCCATCCTCGTCATCGGCGCCGCCACGGACTACGCCCTGCTATATGTGGCAAGGTTCCGGGAAGCCCTGACCCACACCACCAACCGCACCGCCGCCGTGCTGACCGCCTGGAAGGCCTCCTTCGAGCCCATCCTCGCGTCCGGCGCCACCGTGATCATCGCGCTGCTGTGCCTGCTCTTCTCGGACTTGAACTCCAACAAGGCGCTGGGTCCCGTGGCAGCTGCCGGCATCCTCTGCTCGCTGTTCGCAGCCCTGACCCTGCTGCCTGCCCTGATGGCACTCCTGGGCAGCGCGGCGTTCTGGCCCTTCCGCCCGAAACTCGCCCCCGCGGACGAGCGCCAGCCGGAGCTCGTCACCGGACTGGAAGGCCAAAAGGGGCTGTGGCGTGCCACGGGCTCGCTGGTTTCGCGGCGCCCCCGCATCGTCTGGGTTGCCTCGGTCCTGCTTCTGCTGGCCGGTTCCGCCGGTGTCCTTCAGCTCAAGGCCAACGGGGTACCGCAGACTGACGTCATCCTTACGGCGTCCAACGCAGTGGACGGCCAGGACGCCCTGGCGCGCCATTTCGACGCCGGCAGCGGCAGCCCCGCCGTCGTGGTAGTGGACCAGGGCAAGGCGGGGGAGGTGCTGGACACTGTGAAAGCGGCCGACGGCGTCGGTGAGGCCTACCTGTTGGCGCAGGGTTCCGTGCCCATCACCGGAGCCCCCGGCGCTCCCAGCGCTCCCGACGTCCGCGACGGCAAAGTGCTGATCAATGCCACGCTGAACTCCGCCGCGGATTCGCTCGAAGCGGAGGAGGCCGTGAAGGCCCTGCGTGCGGAGGTCAAGGCTGTGGACCCCGACGCCCTGGTGGGAGGGGTAACCGCCACAGCGCTGGATACCAACACCACTGCCCAGCGTGACCTCGTGATCATCATCCCGGTTGTCCTGGTGGTCATCCTCTTCATCCTGATGCTGCTGCTCCGGAGTGTGGTTGCACCGGTCCTCCTGGTGCTCTCGGTGGTCCTCTCCTACGCGGCCGCCATGGGTGTCTCGGCCTTTGTGTTCAACAACATCCTGGGCTTCCCCGGTGCGGACGCCACAGTTCCCCTGTTCGGCTTTGTGTTCCTGGTAGCGCTCGGGGTGGACTACAACATCTTCCTCATGAGCCGCGTCAGGGAGGAATCGCTCAAGCACGGCACCCGGCCCGGCATCCTTCGCGGGCTCGGCGTCACCGGCGGTGTGATTACCTCCGCCGGAGTGGTGCTGGCAGCCACGTTCGCCGCCCTGGGCGTCATCCCCATCATGTTCCTCGTGCAGCTGGCGTTCATCGTCGCCTTCGGGGTGCTGCTGGATACCGTCCTGGTGCGCTCGCTGCTGGTGCCCGCCCTGGCGTACGACATCGGTCCGCGGATCTGGTGGCCGGGCAAGCTGGGCCGGCAGGAGCTTGAGCAGCGTCCGGGCCCGGCTGATGCCCTGTTGGAGGAAACGCCCGCTGGATAGACTGCACATGCGCCCGCATGGACGCGGAACTCAAAGGAGAGGTGCACCATGACTGAGAACCAGGAATCCGCAGCGGAGCAGCCCCGCAGGGGAAACAGTGCCCCCGGACTCGAAGGCGAAGGCGGCCAGTATGTGGATGGCGACTACGGTGACGCCGGCACTGTAGGGGACCCTGCCGGGAACCTTGAGGACGGCGAATACCCGGACGGGGATTACGGGGATGCCGGTACCGCTGGAACCGGGCACGAAACTGACGCCATCCGGGAGGGGCTTACCGACGGGCAGGTCAACACCACGGCTGAAGAGCGCGGGCCCCTGCACGGCGACCGGGACAGCGACAGGTAGCACCGCAAGGCAAGCAGCCCGGCGGCGCGGTTCACCAGCAGCGAAACGGCGGGCCGCCGTCGTGCGCTGCCCAAGCCCGGCATCGTAAGGAACTCCAAGCCAACTCTCCACTGCCCGAAAACAAAGTTGAGCGTAGTGCGCTCAACTTGGATTGACATCGCTGGCGCCCTGAGTAAAGTTGAGTGCAGAACGCTCAATCATCAGGGCGCCAGTAAGTTTCCAAGGAAAGAAGGAAGCAACACATGTCACGTGCAGTAGGTATCGACCTCGGAACCACCAACTCCGTCGTCTCCGTTCTCGAAGGTGGCGAGCCCACCGTTATTGCCAACGCCGAGGGTGGCCGCACCACGCCGTCGGTCGTTGCATTCTCCAAGTCCGGCGAGGTCCTGGTGGGCGAGATCGCCAAGCGCCAGGCCGTCAACAACATCGACCGCACCATCGCCTCGGTCAAGCGCCACATGGGTACAGGCTGGACCGTCGGCATTGACGAGAAGAAGTACACCCCGCAGGAAATCTCCGCGCGTATCCTCATGAAGCTGAAGAACGACGCCGAGTCCTACCTGGGTGAAAAGGTCACCGACGCTGTGATCACCGTCCCGGCGTACTTCAACGACGCCGAGCGCCAGGCCACCAAGGAAGCCGGCGAAATCGCCGGCCTGAACGTCCTCCGCATCGTCAACGAGCCCACCGCGGCCGCACTGGCCTACGGCCTGGACAAGGGCAAGGAAGACGAACTCATCCTGGTCTTCGACCTCGGCGGCGGCACCTTCGACGTCTCCCTGCTGGAAGTCGGCAAGGACGAAGACAACTTCTCCACCATCCAGGTGCGCGCCACGGCCGGTGACAACCGCCTGGGCGGCGACGACTGGGACCAGCGGGTTGTTGACTACCTGCTGAACCAGCTCAAGGTCAAGGGCATCGACCTGTCCAAGGACAAGATCGCCCTCCAGCGCCTCCGCGAAGCAGCCGAGCAGGCCAAGAAGGAACTGTCCTCCTCCACCAGCACCAACGTCTCCCTCCAGTACCTGTCCGTCACCCCCGACGGTCCGGTCCACCTGGACGAGCAGCTGACCCGCGCCAAGTTCCAGGACCTCACCAAGGACCTGCTGGAGCGCACCAAGAAGCCGTTCCACGATGTGATCAAGGAAGCCGGCATCAAGCTCTCCGACATCAACCACATCGTCCTGGTCGGTGGCTCCACCCGTATGCCCGCAGTCTCCGAGCTGGTCAAGGAACTCGCCGGCGGCAAGGAGCCGAACAAGGGCGTGAACCCGGATGAGGTTGTGGCCGTTGGCGCAGCCCTGCAGGCCGGCGTGCTGAAGGGTGAGCGCAAGGACGTCCTCCTGATCGACGTCACCCCGTTGTCCCTCGGTATCGAAACCAAGGGTGGCGTGATGACGCACCTGATCGAGCGCAACACCGCAATCCCCACCAAGCGGTCCGAGACCTTCACCACCGCGGACGACAACCAGCCGTCCGTGGCCATCCAGGTCTTCCAGGGCGAACGCGAGTTCACCCGCGACAACAAGCCGCTGGGCACGTTCGAGCTGACCGGCATCGCACCGGCTCCGCGCGGCGTTCCGCAGGTCGAGGTCACCTTCGACATCGACGCCAACGGCATCGTCCACGTTTCCGCGAAGGACAAGGGCACCGGCAAGGAACAGTCCATGACCATCACGGGCGGTTCCAGCCTCTCCAAGGAAGACATCGACCGCATGGTCAAGGATGCCGAAGAGCACGCAGCCGAGGACAAGGCCCGCCGTGAGGCAACCGACACGCGCAACACCGCAGAGCAGCTCGCCTACTCCGTGGACAAGCTCATCGCCGACAACGCCGACAAGCTGCCCGAAGAGGTCAAGACCGAGGTCCAGGCCGACGTCGACGACCTCAAGAAGGCCCTCGAAGGTACGGACGACGCCGCGGTGAAGGCCGCCTTCGAGAAGCTGCAGGCTTCCCAGGGCAAGCTGGGCGAGGCCATCTACGCCCAGGCCGGTTCCCCCAACGGCGCGACCGGTGCGGCAGGTGCTGAAGGCGCCGCTGGCGGGGAGAATACGGGTTCTGCCTCGGGCGATGAAGACATCGTCGACGCCGAGATCATCGACGAAGACGAAGCGAAGAAGTAGCCATGCCGCACCACGGTAACGAGGAAGAGCACATCTCATCCGCGCGCCAGGAGCAGCAGGGCAACGGCCACCAGGAACCGGTCATCCGGGACAACCGCAAGGTTGACCCGGTGACCGGGCAGGCCCGGCACCCTGAGGGCGCCGAGTCAGCCCCAGGCGACGGTCCCGACGTGGACTCCGACGGCGACGCGCTCGCCCAGGCCGAGGAGATCCTCAACGGCATCGAAGTGCCGGCCGAGGAATCCGTGGCCCAGGGGGTTCCGGCAGGCTCCACCACCACGGAGGCGGCCGAGCTGAAGAACGACCTCCTCCGGCTGCAGGCTGAGTACGTCAACTACCGCAAGCGCGTCGAACGCGACCGCGCCGTGGCAGGGGAGATGGCCGTTATCGGCGTCCTGAACTCCCTGCTTCCGGTCCTGGACGACGTCGACGCCGCCCGGCAGCACGGCGACCTCGCCGACGGCCCCTTCGCTGCGATTGCCACCAAGCTCGAGAACGCGCTGAAGACCTACGGCCTGGCACGCATCGATGAGACCGGCGTGGAGTTCGATCCCACGATCCACGAGGCCCTCATCCAGCAGCCCGGCGAGGACATCGAAGTTGACACCGTCAGCCAGGTTCTCCGCTCCGGCTACAAGTCAGGCGACCGCGTCCTCCGGGCCGCACAGGTCATCGTCGCTGTACCTGCGTAGTTCGCACCTCCACGCCTCCACGAATGAGGGGGCCCCGCCCCTACGCGTGGCGGCTTTGGTCCTACGGACAAAGCCGCCACGCTCCGGCAGGCCCGAAGCCACTCCCGGGCCCCCTCATCCGCTCCGGCGTTCGGCGTTCGTGTCACCTAAGGTGAGATGACACAAGCTCGGAGCGCTGCATGGGCCCAGGGAGTGGCATCGGGCCTATCGGAGCCGGGCGGCGTGGGATCGCAGATCCCAGGCCGCCCGGCGTAGGGGCGGGGGCCCATGCAGCGCGTAGAGCTTTAGTAAATACAGACTGAAAGGAAACGCCATTGGCTAGCCAGGATTGGGTGGACAAGGACTTTTACGCGATCCTTGGTATCGCCAAGGACGCTTCCGACGCCGACATCAAGAAGGCTTATCGGAAGCTGGCCAGGCAGCACCACCCTGATACGAACTCGGGGAACTCTGCTTCCGAGAAGAAGTTCAAGGACATCTCCGAGGCTTACTCTGTTCTTTCCGATCCCGAAGAGCGCCAGCAGTATGACGCCATCCGGGCCATGGGCGGCGGAGCCCGATTTGCTCCCGGCGGTGCCGGTGCAGGCAACGGCGGGTTCGAGGATATGTTCGGCGGGCTGTTCACGGGCAACACCGGACGCCACGCCGGCGGGTTCAACCCCTCCGCCGGCGGTATCCCGCCGGAGTTCGCCGACCTGTTCGGCAGCGGTTTTGGGCAGACGGGTTTCCAGCGGACACCGCAGAAGGGCGCTGACCGGACTGCCTCCACGAGTATTTCCTTCGCGGGTTCGATCCGCGGCACCACCATCGGACTGCGGGAACCCAGCGGCGAGGTTATCGACGTCCGCGTGCCCGCCGGCATCAAGGACGGCCAGAAAGTCCGCATCCGCGGCAAGGGCCAGCCCGGTGCCGCCGGCAACGGTGACCTGGT
Source organism: Pseudarthrobacter sp. R1 (assembly GCF_024494415.1). Lineage (NCBI taxonomy): Bacteria > Bacillati > Actinomycetota > Actinomycetes > Micrococcales > Micrococcaceae > Pseudarthrobacter > Pseudarthrobacter sp. R1. Next base: position 105,607 of record NZ_JAMKFI010000004.1, read on the forward strand.
GGTGTCCGTTTCGGTCCAGCCGCACCCGTTCTACACGCGCGACGGCGACAACCTGCGTATCCATGTTCCCGTCACCTTCCCCGAGGCTGCCCTGGGCGCCGACATCGAAGTGCCCACCATCGAGGGCGAAAAGGTGCGGGTCCGCGTTCCTGCCGGTACGCCGTCGGGCCGTACCCTCCGGGTGAAGGGCAAAGGCGTGAAGACGTCCAAGGGGACCGGCGACCTGCTGGTGACCATCGACGTCGCCGTTCCCAAGAACCTGAACAAGGAAGCCGAAGCCGCGGTCAAGGCGTTTGCCGATGCCACGGCCGGAGCTGACGTCCGAGAAGGCCTGGCCGCCAAGGCCCGGCTTTAGCAGCGGGTGAGCCATGGACATCAACTCAGACCAGCCGATCTTTGTGATCTCGGTGGCGGCTGAACTGGCGGACATGCACCCCCAGACTCTTCGGCAATACGATCGGATGGGCATCGTCTCGCCCAGCCGCGCGCCCGGCAAGTCCCGCCGCTACTCGCAGCGTGACATCAACATGCTGCGCGAGGTGCAGCGGCTGTCGCAGGAAGGCGTCTCGCTCGAAGGCATCAAGCGGATCCTGGAACTCGAAAACCAGGTGGCTGCCTTGCAGCACCGTGTAGCGGAGCTGGCTGACGAACTGAGCCGGCGCCCGCAGCCTTTCGATTCCCGGATCTTTGCGGCGGGTGCAGCGGGCGACGTAGTGAGCCTGGCACGCGGCCAGCGCCCCCGTCCCCGCTCGCAGGCTGTGGTGCTCTGGCGGCCCCGCGCTATCGGACAGTAGCTCCCGCCGCCTGGTAAAGCCGCAGGTCAGGCGCGACTAACGACGGCCCGCTGGTTTATGTCCGGCCGGCGGGCCAACGTTACGCCGCCGCACGTTTCCCCCAAGTTAACTTTCCTTCCCCCGCTTTTCCCGCGTTCGTCAGCATTTTAGACAGACAACCAGGCATCTGGCGGCTCCGGGGAGCCGGGACGAAACGACAACGAAACCAACTGCCGCAGCTGCCGAAACAATCCGCTCCTACATTCATCGCAAGGGGTCACTTCCCAGGACCTCGGAGGCGAGCCGCTGCCCACGCAGCGGCGGAGTGAGAAGCAGGTACACATGAGGGTTTCGGTTAATAAACGCGCTTTCCTTCCCCTGGCGGCGGCAGCCATGGCCGCGGTCCTGGCGGGCTGCGGCAGCCAGATCGCAGATCCGGCATCGGCTGGCTCCACCGCCAGCAGCGGCACCTCCTGCGTGGACACGTCCGGCAGCAGCATCAAAGTAGGCTTCATTAACTCCCTGTCCGGCACCATGGCCATCAGCGAGAGCACGGTCTTCGACTCCCTGACCCTGGCCGCAGAGGAAATAAATGCTTCCGGCGGCGTGCTGGGCAAACAGTTGCAGGTGGTCAGCGAAGACGGCGCCAGCGAACCGACGAAGTTTGCCGAGCGGGCCGGAAAGCTGATCCAACAGGATTGCACTGCCGCAGTATTCGGCGGCTGGACGTCGTCAAGCCGCAAAGCCATGCTCCCCGTGTTCGAAGCCAATGACGCGCTGCTGTTCTACCCGGTGCAATATGAAGGCCTGGAGTCCTCGAAGAACATCTTCTACACCGGTGCCACTACCAACCAGCAGATCATTCCTGCCTTGGATTACCTGGCCGAGCAGGGAACCAAGTCCCTCTTCCTGGTTGGCAGCGATTACGTCTTCCCGAGGACGGCCAACAAGATCATCCAGGCCTACGCCGCCGCCAAGGGCATTGAAATCCTTGGCGAGGAGTACACCCCGCTCGGCTCCACGGAATTCTCCACCATCGTCAACAAAGTCCGGGACTCCAAAGCCGACGCGGTCTTCAACACCCTCAACGGCGACAGCAATGTGGCCTTTTTCCGCCAGTACAAGAGCGTTGGCCTGACAGCTGACACCATGCCCGTGGTTTCAGTTTCCATCGCCGAGGAGGAAGTTCCCGGCGTCGGCCTGGACAATGTGGAAGGGCAGTTGACCGCCTGGGATTACTACCAGACCCTCGACACCCCGGCCAACACGAAGTTCGTTGCCGCCTTCAAAGCGAAGTTCGGCGCTGAGCGCGTGACGAGCGACCCCATGGAAGCCGCCTACACCTCGCTGTACCTCTGGAAAGCCATGGTGGAGAAGGCCGGGTCCTTTGACGTGGACAAGGTGCAAACTGCCGCGGATGGCGTGACCTTCGAAGCCCCCGAAGGCCTGGTGACGGTCAATGGGGAAAACAACCACATCACCAAGACTCCCCGGATCGGGAAGATCAACTCGGAGGGGCTCATCGACACGGTCTGGTCCTCGCCGGAGGCAGTTGAACCGGATCCGTTCCTGAAGACGTACGACTGGGCCAAGGACCTGGCCAAGTAACCGGGCGCCGGACACATCAAGAAAGGCCTGCTGGATGGAACTCCTGATAGGGCAAATGTTCGCCGGACTCAGCCTCGGGTCCGTGCTGCTCCTGGCAGCACTGGGACTGTCGTTGACCTTCGGCCAGATGGGGGTCATCAACATGGCCCACGGCGAGTTCATGATGGCCGGGGCCTACACAGCCTTCGTGGTCCAGCAGGCCATCTCCGATGCCGGCGTTTCACTGCTGGTTTCCATTCCAGCGGGTTTCCTGGTGGGTGGTGTCCTGGGGCTGGTGCTCGAGGCGGTGCTGTTGCGCCGCATGTACCACCGGCCCCTGGACACGCTCCTGGTCACCTTTGGCGTGGCGCTCATTTTGCAGCAGGCCGCGCGGGACATTTTCGGTGCACCAAGCGTGGACGTGCGCGCACCAGCCTGGCTGCAGGGAAACATCGAGGTACTGGGCGCACCGATCCCGTTGACCCGGTTGTTTATCCTGGCGCTCTCGCTGCTGTGCCTGGCCGGACTGGTCCTGCTGCTCAGGGCCACCCCGCTGGGCCGCCGCATCCGGGCCGTTGTGCTGAACAGGGATCTCGCAGAAACCAGCGGCGTCTCAACCCGGCGCAGCGACCAGTTGACGTTCTTCATCGGTTCCGGCCTGGCCGGAGTAGCCGGTGTGGCCGTCACCCTCATAGGTTCCACCAGCCCCTACCTCGGGACCAACTACATTGTGGATGCCTTCCTGGTGGTAGTGGCTGGTGGCATTGGCCAGATCAAGGGAGCTGTCATCGCGGCGTTCGCACTGGGCGTGCTGCAGTCTGTCTTTGAATACTCGACCACAGCAAGTATCGGCAAGGTCCTCATCCTGATAGTGATCGTGGTGTTCCTCCAGCTTCGGCCGCAGGGCATCTTCAGCCTCAAGACAAGGAGCCTGGCATGAGGGGGCTGTTGCGCGGACGGTTGGGTACTGCGGCCGGATTCGCCCTCGGGGCAGTCCTGCTGCTGGGAGTTGCGCCCGCGGTGCTTCCGGTCTTCAGCCTGGGCCTGCTGGGGAAGTTCCTCTGCTTCGCGATCGTGGCAGTCGGCATCGGCCTGGCCTGGGGACGCGGCGGCATGCTGACCCTGGGCCAGGGAGTGTTTTTCGGGCTTGGCGCCTACATCATGGCGATGCATATGAAGCTGGCGGACGCGTCGCTTTTCGGCGGCTCCGGGGTGCCGGACTTTATGTCGCTTTACGGCAGCGGCGAGGTGCCCGGCTGGTGGGAACCGTTTCGGAGCCCCCCCGTGACGCTGCTGGCGGTGGTGCTGATACCGGGGCTGGTGGCGCTTGTCCTTGGCCTGGCGGTCTTCAAACGCCGTGTCAAGGGCGCGTATTTCGCAATTCTTAGCCAGGCGCTGGCGGCTGCGTTCGCAGTGTTCCTGATCGGCCAGCAGGCCACCACCGGTGGTTCAAACGGACTCAGCGGGTTCCGGTCATTTTTCGGTTTCGACCTGAAGGACCCGAACAACAAGGTGATGCTGTACCTGATCGCGGCGGTGGTCCTCCTGCTGTCCATAGCCCTTGCCCGGCAGCTGATGCACAGCCGGTTTGGGGAGCTGCTGGTTGCGGTCCGGGACCAGGAGGAACGGGTCCGCTTCCTGGGCTACGATCCGGCCACCATCAAAACTGTCACCTACGTGGTTGCCGCTGTCCTGGCAGGCATTGCAGGTGCATTGTTCGTCCCGCTCGTCGGAATTATCTCACCGGCGGATGTGGGCGTAATCCCTTCCATCGCCTTCCTCATCGGCGTTGCAATCGGCGGCCGTGCCACCCTCCTGGGGCCGGTCCTCGGCGCTGTGGGCGTTGCCGCCGCCCAATCCGCCCTGTCCTCCACTTTCCCCTCCTTCTGGGTGTACTTCCAGGGCCTGTTGTTTGTCCTGGTCATCGGGTTCATGCCGGGCGGGCTGGCCTCCTTGCCGGCGCTGTTGGGCAGGCGGCGCAGACTCCGAACAACAGCATCAGCGCCGGCAGTGCCGGCAACCCCCGCGCCAGCATCCCTGGCCGCATCGCCGGAACCAGAACAGCACGCCACCATGCCTGAGGAGGCCCGCAGATGACCACGCCCACCCTGCTCCCCGACGGTGAGCCGCGGGCCGGAGGGCTGCGCCACGGCCGGCCGAAATACCTTGAAGTCCGGGACCTGTCGGTCTCCTTTGACGGATTCCTCGCCGTGGACAACGTCAACCTGGATGTGGTCCAGGGCGACCTGCGGTTCCTGATCGGCCCCAACGGCGCCGGCAAGACCACCGTGATCGATGCGATCACCGGCCTGGTACCAGCCACGGGATCGGTGAACCACACCGGCACGGAAATCCTCGGACGCAAAGTGCATCAGGTCGCCCGGCTGGGCGTGGGGCGTACGTTCCAGACTGCCAGCGTCTTCGAGAATCTCTCCGTCCTCCAAAACCTCGACATCGCTGCCGGTGCCGGCCGCGGCCCGCTTCGAATGCTGCGGCGCCGCAAGGCCGTGGACACGGCGGTGGAAGAGGCGCTGGAGATCATTGGACTGGAGGGCGCGGCCGGGAAAAAGGCGGGGATCCTTGCCCACGGACAAAAGCAATGGCTGGAGATCGGCATGCTCCTGGTCCAGAACTCGGAAGTCCTCCTTTTGGACGAGCCAATCGCCGGGATGAGCCAGGACGAGCGCGCGGAAACCGGGGAGCTGCTGCGCCGGATCGCAGCCAGCCGCATCACCCTGGTGATTGAACACGACATGGACTTCGTCCGTGAGTTCGCAACGTCGGTCACTGTCCTGGCTGCGGGCAAGGTCCTCAGTGAGGGAAGCGTGGCGCAGGTGCAGGCGGACAAGAAAGTACAGGACGTCTACCTGGGGTCCTCGGAAGCGGAGGCCACCGATGCTTGAAATTGAAAAACTGCAGACCGGCTACGGCCGCACACAGGTAATCTCCGGGGTAAGCCTGACCGTCCCGGACGGCGCCGTTGTCTCTGTCCTGGGGCACAACGGCGCCGGCAAAACAACGCTGCTGCGCGCCGTCGTCGGGCTTCTCAAACCCACCGCGGGACGCATCAGCCTGGACGGGGAGGACATCGCCGCACTCCGCCCGCACCGGCGGGTGGACCGTGGAATGGCGTATGTGCCGCAGGGCCAGCAGTCGTTCGCGCAGCTCTCCGTCCTGGAAAACCTGCAGCTGGTGGCGGACGGGCGCAGGAACGGCGCCGGGCGCGTGGCGGAGGCGCTGGATATGTTTCCGGCGCTCCGGCCATTATTGGCGCGGCGGGCCGGGCTGCTCTCCGGCGGGCAGCGGCAGCAGCTGGCCATCGCGCGGGCACTCATCACGGACCCGCGCCTGCTGATCCTCGACGAACCCACCGAAGGCATCCAGCCAAACGTCGTGGCCGAGATAGAAGCGACCATCATCAAGCTTTCCCAGCGGAACGGAATGAGCATCCTCCTGGTGGAGCAGCACATTGGCTTTGCCCTGCAGGCCGCGGACAGCTACTACGTCCTCTCCGCCGGAAGGGTCTCGTCCTCAGGGGCCGGCGGTGCCGGATCCGCGGCTGACGTTCGCAAGGCAATGCTCATCTGAGAACCGGAACCACCACGTATCCGGAAAATATGAGTACCCACTACTCGTGACGGTACAGCCCCCGGAAACTTGAATGGAACCACTGCTGGATCAGCAGCAGTGGTTCCAAGTTTCTGGGGGTTTTGATGTTTGGTACTCATGGGCCGACGCCCGCCTTCTGCCGTCCACGCCACGGGAACCACCGGTGAGCCCGGGAATGGAAGCGGTCGCCTCCTTCAGCGGCTCGCTTCCCGGCCAGATCCTGTTGGCACTGGGACAAACCGTCGTGGTGGTGTGCGTCTGCTTCGACATGGTGCGCGCGCTGTCCGTACCGCGGTCGCACCGGCGATTTGTGGCGAGCACCGTCTTCCGGACCCTTGCCGTCCCGTCCATCATCGCCAACGGCCTGACAGTCCTGATCGCCTTGGTGCTGGCGTCCTGGATCGACGTGGTGATGGGCATGTTCGTGCTCATGGCCATCATCTTCCGCCTGCACCACGACAAGGACGAGGACAACTGGTGGAAGGGCAAGGGCAAGAAGCTGGCCCGCTGGGCACGCCGACAGTTCGCCGGACGGACCGCCGCCGCCTCAGCCATGGGGTAGGCCGGTTGCGGCTCCCAACCACGGTCAGTAGCTGGCGGGGGTGTCGCCGTCTGGTTTCTGGATGTACTGCTTCGCGAGGGCTTCGGAGCCCCGGGCGAGGAGGGCGACGTCGGCGCCCACGAGGATGAAGTTGGCACCATTGTCCAGGTAGTGGCGGGCGGTGTCGGGGTTGAAGGCGTTGACGCCGGCGGGCTTGCCGCCCGCTTTCGCGACGGTGAGGCAGTGTTCGACGGCGGCGCGCACCTCGGGGTGTTCCTGCTGTCCCAGCAGGCCCATGGACGCGGCGAGGTCCGAAGGCCCGACGAAGATGGCGTCGACGCCGTCGACCTTCAGGATGTCCTCGACTGCCTCGACGGCCGCCGTCGATTCGATCTGGACTGTAACGCTGATGGTGTCATCGGCCCGGGCCAGGTAGTCCGGCACCCGGTTCCACCGGGCTGCGCGGGCCAGCGCCGAGCCGACGCCGCGGACACCCTGGGGCGGGTAGCGGGTAGCCGCAACCGCGGCCTCTGCCTCGGCCACGGAGTTGACCATGGGGATGAGCAGGTTCTGCACACCGAGGTCGAGGTACTGCTTGATCACTACGGTGTCGTTCACCGGCGGGCGGACCAGGGTGTGGACCGGGTAGCCGTGGATGGCCTGGAGCTGGGCGAGGATGGATTCGAGACCGTTGGGGCTGTGCTCGGCATCCACCAGCAGCCAGTCCAGGCCGGACCCGGCGCAGAGTTCGGCTATCAGCGAGCTGCCCGAGCACACCCACATCCCGGCGAGCGGCCGGCCTGCTTTACCCTTTTGATTGTGGAGCGCGTCGCGGAAGGTGTCGTTTATTCGAAGCGGCATGTGACACTCCCCAGGGGTCCGTAGTCGGCGTGAACAGTATCGCCCTTGTACACCCACAGGGGGCGGGTGAACGAGCCCGCGAGGATGATGTCCCCGGCTTTCAGGGAATCGCCGTGGGCGGCGATCTTGTTCGCCAGCCAGTGCACCCCGTTGGCCGGGTGGTCCAGCACGCCGGCCGCGACGCCGGTTTCCTCCACGGTCTGGTTTTTGTACAGAATCGCGGAGACCCAGCGCAGGTCCACGGCGTCGGGTTTCACCGGGCGGCCGCCGATCACCATGGCACCCATCGCGGCGTTGTCGGAGATGGTGTCCACGATGGTCCTGCCCTCCATCTCGATGCGGGAGTCCAGGATCTCGAGGGCCGGAACCACATACTCGGTGGCCTTCAGGACGTCGAAGATGGTGACGCCGGGACCCTTGAGCCCGTCCTTCAACACGTACGCGAGTTCCACCTCCACGCGCGGGTGGGTGTACTGGTCCCACTCCACGGAGCATCCCGTTTCGAGCACCATGTCATCGAAGATGGCGCCGTAGTCCGGTTCGGTGATGCCGGTGGCGTCCTGCATGGCCTTGGACGTGAGGCCGATCTTGCGCCCCACCAGGGTCCGGCCGGCTTCCTCGTTCCGGCGCCGCCACAACTGCTGCACCGCATAGGAGTCCTCCACCGTCATCCCGGGGTAACGGGCCGTCAAGCGGGGAACCGGGGTGCGGGTGCGGCCTGCTTCCAGCAGCTCGTCGGCGATGGCCTCAATTGTCTTGGCATCCAGCATGGCTACAGCTGCGCCCCGAGCTTGAAGCCCTCAGCCCCGGCTGCTTCGCTGGGCCGGGTGTAGGAGAATCCGTCGGCGCCGACGGTGACGGCCATTTCGGACTTTTCCTCGCGTTCGATGACGGGTTGGGGGTTGCCGTCCAGGTCCAGGACCAGGGAGGCTTCGGTGTACCAGGACGGAACCACGGGGTTGCCCCACCAGTCGCGGCGCTGGTTGTCGTGGACGTCCCAGGTGATGGTGGGGTTGTCGGGATCGCCGGTGTAGTAGTCCTGGGTGTAGATCTCGATGCGGTGGCCGTCCGGGTCCAGGATATAGAGGTAGAAGGCGTTGGACACGCCGTGCCGGCCGGGGCCGCGTTCGATCCGGTCGCTGATGCGCAGGGCGCCCATCTTGTCGCAGATCTGGATGATGTTGTGCTTTTCGTGGGTGGCGAACGCGACGTGGTGCATGCGCGGGCCGTCTCCGCCGGTCAGGGCGGTGTCGTGGACGGTCTGCTTGCGGTGCATCCACGCGGCGTAGGTGACGCCGTCGGAATCCTTGATGTCTTCGGAGACGCGGAAGCCGAGGTCTTCAAGGTAGGCACGGCCGCGGGGCACGTCAGGGGTGACCTGGTTGAAGTGGTCCAGCCGGACCAGTTCGCCGGCGGAGTAGAGGTCGTAGCGCTGGGTGAGGCGTTCGACGTGCTCCACGTCGTAGAAGAACTCGTACGGGAAGCCCAGCGGGTCCTCGACCCGGACGGAATCGCCCACGCCCTTGGTGAAGCCGTCCTTGCGCCGCTCCACCCGGCAGCCCAGCTCGCGGTAGTAGGCCTCGGCGGCGTCCACTTCGGCGGGGGACTTCACCCGGTAGGCGAAGGCCGCGACGGCGGCGATGGGGCCCTTGCGGAGCACCAGGTTGTGGTGGATGAACTCCTCCAGGGTGCGCAGGTAGATTGCGTTCTCATCTTCCTCGGTGACGTGCAGTCCGAGGACGTCCACGTAGAACTCGCGCGATTTGGCGAGGTCGGTGACCACGATGTCCATGTAGGCGCAGCGGACGATGTCCGGTGCCGGAACTGAGGGGGTGGGGACGAAGTTGCTCATGTTCTTCTCTCTTCGTTGAAAGGTGTTGGGGGAAGTACGACGGCGGCTGGCCGGGCTGGGTGCCGGAGCTTAGCCTTCGTTGGCGGCTGATGTTTCGATGCTGCCGAACTGTGTCTTATGCACCGAACTTCGGGGTGTGGACGGTACCAAGGGTGATGTGGACGGCCTGCTGGTCGGTGTAGAAGTCGATGGAGCGGTAGCCGCCCTCGTGGCCCAGGCCGGATGCTTTGACACCGCCGAACGGGGTGCGCAGGTCACGGACGTTGTGGCTGTTCAGCCACACCATCCCGGCTTCGACGTTTTGGGAGAAGTTGTGCGCCCGGGTCAGGTTCTGGGTCCAGATGTAGGCGGCCAGGCCGTACCGGGTGTTGTTGGCCAAGGCGAGGGCTTCGTCGTCGTCTTCGAACGGGGTGATGGCGACGACAGGTCCGAAGATCTCCTCCTGGAAGATCCGGGCGTCGGGGGCGACGTCGGCGAAGACGGTGGGTGCGATGTAGTTGCCTTCGGGCAGGTGGTCGGGGCGGCCGCCGCCGGCCAGCAGCCGGCCTTCGGACTTGCCGATCTCCACGTAGGTGGCAACCTTTTCGTAGTGCTCCGGGTGGACCAGGGCGCCCACCTGGGTCTTGGGGTCGTGCGGGTCGCCCACCACGATGTTCCTTGCGCGGGCCGCGTACTTTTCGCAGAACTCTTCGTAGATGGCGCGTTCGACCAGGATGCGGGAGCCGGCGGTGCAGCGTTCGCCGTTGAGGGAGAACACCCCGAACAGAGCCGAATCGATCGCGGCGTCAAGGTCGGCGTCGGCGAACACCACGCAGGGGGACTTGCCGCCGAGCTCCATGGACAGGCCCTTGAGATTCTCAGCCGCATTGCGGAAGATCGTCTGGCCGGTGGTGGTCTCGCCGGTGAAGGAGATCAGCGGGACGTCCGGGTGCTTGACGAGGGCGTCGCCGGCTTCCTCGCCGAGGCCATTGACGAGGTTGAAGACACCGTCAGGCAGGCCCGCGTCCTTAAAGATGGTGGCCCACAATGACGCGGACAGCGGGGTGAACTCGGCGGGCTTGAGGACCACGGTGTTGCCGGTGGCCAGGGCCGGGGCGAGCTTCCAGGACTCCAGCATAAACGGGGTGTTCCAGGGGGTGATCAGGCCTGCGACGCCGATCGGCTTGCGGTTCACGTAATTGATCTGCGAGCCGGGGACCTTCATGGCGTCGTCGAACTGGGCCACGATCAGGTCCGCGAAGAAGCGGAAGTTCTCCGCCGCGCGCAAGGCCTGGCCCTTGGCCTGGGTGATCGGCAGGCCGGTGTCGAAGGTTTCCAGCTCGGCGAGCCGGGATTCCTGGGCCTCGACGGCGTCCGCGATCTTGTTCAGGATGCGGGCGCGTTCGCGGGGCTTCATCTTCGGCCACGGGCCGTTGACGAAGGCTTCGCGGGCGGCGGCCACGGCGAGGTCGATGTCCTCTTTCTGGCCTGCGGCCGCGGTGGCGTAGTTCCGGTTGGACACCGGGTCCAGCACATCGAACGTCTTTCCGCCAACGGAGTCAACGAACTGGCCGTTGATGTAGTGCTGGATGTGGGTGGGAAGGTCCTGCGGCACGTAGTGCTTGGCGGTTTCTGCAGAGGTCGTCATCGTTGAAGTCCTTACTAGTGCTTGGCTTGGGCGAGGTAGGCGTCGAGGGTGGCGGAACGGTGGAGCCTTGCCGCCTTTTCAATGGTTTCGGCGTCTGCGCCGGATTCGATCAGTTTCAGGAGTGCTTCGTGCTCGTCCACCGATTCGTGGGCGCGGCCGGGGACAAAGCGGAACGTGGAGGACCGGAGCGAGGCCAGCCGGTTCCAGCCGCGGTGCACCAGGTCCAGGATGTGGGGGTTGGGGCAGTGCTCGAACAGGACACTGTGGAAGTCCTGGTTGAGCCGGGTGAAGCGGACGGGGTCGAAGTGGTCAAGGCATTCGCGCATTTCCTCGTTGATGGCGCGGGCGCGGGCGACCGCCACCGCGTCGATAAGGGGGGCCGACAACGCCGTGGCGGCACCTTCCACGATGCTCAGGGTCTGCATGGTGTAGAGGTATTCGGTGGGATCAATCCCGGCCACCGTGGCACCCACGTTGCGTTCGAACTTCACCAGGCCCTCGGCCTCCAGGCGGCGGATCGCCTCCCGGACCGGAACCACACTGAAGCCGAGGTCCTTGGCAATGCTGCCCAGGACCAGGCGGTACCCGGGTGTGTAGGTGCCCTCCACGATACGCGCCTTAACCGCCTGGTACGCCTGCTCGGACTTGCTGCCGGCACTCAGCAATGTTTCAGCCATCTGCCTGGCCCGCTTTCCATTCCTCGTACCGGGCCTGCCACTCCGCGTTCATGGGGTAGAGGCCGTCCACGCTGTTGCCCTGCTTGACCATTGCGAAGATGAAGGTTTCTTCCTTTTCCTGGGCGATGCAGTCGTCCACAAGTTCTTCGGCGATGGCAGGCGGGATGACCAGGATGCCGTCGGAGTCGGCCACGATGATGTCGCCGGGCTGGACGGTGGCGCCGCCGCAGGCGATGGTGATGTCCGTGTCCCACGGGATGTGGCGCCGGCCCAGCACGGCGGGGTGCGGGTTGGCGAAGTAGGTGGGCATGTCCAGGCCTGCCACGGCGGTGTAGTCGCGGACGCCGCCATCGGTGATGATCGCCGCGGCACCGCGGACCTGGGCGCGCAGGGCGAGGATGTCGCCCACGGTGCCGGTACCCTTCTCGCCGCGGGCTTCCATGACCAAAATTTCGCCGTCGTTGACCGAGTCGATAGCCTGCTTTTGGGCGTTGAAGCCGCCGCCGTGGGTCTTGAAGAGGTCCTCGCGGTTGGGGACGTACCGCAGGGTCCGGGCCAGGCCGACGACGCGGCGGTCCGGGCGGGTGGACTGCAAACCGTCGATGCTGACGTTATTAAGGCCGCGCTTGCGCAGCTGGGAGGACAGCGTGGCTGTGGCCACGCTCTCCAGCTTTGCTTTCAGCTCGGGGGAGAGGGAAGACGCGACGGCGGCCCCCGCCTCAGCCTCGTCGACGGCCGGGAGGCCGGCGGCTTCGCGTGAACCCCATGCCTCCTCCCGCTGCAGGTCATCAACCTTGGGCGCGGCACCAAAGTCTGCGAACGGCGTCGTGCCTTCCTCCACCCGGGTGACCAAACGGCCCGAGGTGAGATCCCCGGCTGAGACCTCCACCTCCAGGACATCACCCGGTTTGGCCACGGAAGCGCCGGCGGGGGTGCCGGTGAGGATGATGTCCCCCTCCTCGAGGGTGAGCAGCTGGGACAGATCGGCCACCAGCCGGGCGAAGGGGAACAGCAGGTCCTCCGTGGTGTCGTCCTGGACCAGTTCGCCGTTGTGCCAGGCGCGAATCCGCAGGCCGGCGGGGTCGACGGCGTCTGCCGGGATCAGTGCCGGGCCCACCGGCGTGAACCCGTCACCGCCCTTTGACCGGAGATTGGACCCCTTATCCGCCCAGCGCAGGTCGTACACGCCCAGGTCATTGGTGGCGGTCACGCCGGCAACATGGCTCCATGCGTCGTCGATCCCGACCCGCCGGGCGGCCTTGCCGATGACGAGCGCGATCTCACCTTCGTAGCCAAGAAGTTCACAGCCCGCGGGGCGTTCCACAGTGCCGCCGCTCAGGGAGAGCGACGACGAGGGCTTCAGGAAGTAGGACGGCTGGACCGGGGTGCGGCCCCGCTGCGCGGCACGGCTGGGGTAGTTGATGTGCACCGCAATGACCTTGCGTGCGGCTGCCAGGGTGTCACCGTTGACCTGCTCCAAAGCATCTCCTTGGAAGTATGAAATCGTATACGATCACTATCGCCATCTCAGGGGATTCCGTCAACCCCCTGAGGGCCACGGTTTGCAGGTCCCTTGTCGTCCATGTCACAGGAGGCGTACAGTGTTGCTCCGAGGGCACTGTTTTCTCATATGGAAACTCAAGTTCTATTATCGAACAGCATCTTTCTGGCCCAGCCGTCACACAATGAAGTGAGGAATCCCGTGCAGTTTCACCACCACGGTTATGTATCCGGCGACCCGCGGGTCAAACCCGCAGCCGGCGTCGGCATTGACCGCCCTGCCGAACTCCCTGACGAAGTGGACGTGCTGATCGTCGGCACAGGACCCGCGGGCATGCTGGCCGCAGCGCAGCTCTCCATGTTCCCGAGCGTCACCACGCGCCTCATCGAGCGCCGTCCCGGACGCCTTGCGATTGGCCAGGCCGACGGTATCCAGGCCCGAAGCGTCGAGACTTTCCAGGCTTTTGGCTTCGCCGAGCGGATCATCGCGGAGGCGTACCGGATCACCGAAATGGCCTTCTGGAAGCCGGACCCTGCGGACCGCACCCGCATCATCAGGACGGCCCGCACGCCGGATGACCCCACCGGCATCAGCGAATTCCCGCACCTGATCGTGAACCAGGCCCGCGTGCTGGACTACTTCGCCGAGTTTGCGGCCAACTCGCCTACCCGGCTGAAGCCCGACTATGGCTACGAGTTCCGAGGCCTCGAGGTGGGGGAGGGGGAGCACCCCGTCACCGTAACGCTGCTCCACACGGCCGGTCCCAGCGAGGGGCAAGAGCGCATTGTCCGGGCTAAGTACGTGGTGGGGGCCGACGGCGCGCGGAGCAAGGTGCGCGAAGCGATCGGCTGCCGCCTTGCCGGGGACCAGGCCAACCATGCGTGGGGCGTGATGGATACCCTTGCGGCCACGGACTTCCCCGACATCCGCACCAAGTGCGCCATCCAGGGTGAAAAAGGCAGCATCCTGCTGATTCCGCGCGAAGGCGGACACCTGTTCCGGATGTATGTGGACCTGGGCGTGGTGGATCCGGCCACCCACCACGCCGTGCGGAACACCAGCATCGAGCAGATCATCCACAAGGCCAACGAGATCCTCCATCCCTACACCTTGGACGTGCGCAATGTAGCGTGGCACAGCGTCTACGAGGTGGGGCACCGCCTGACGGACAGGTTCGACGACGTCCTGCCGGAGGAGCGCGGCACCCGGACCCCCCGGGTGTTTATCACCGGCGACGCCTGCCACACCCACAGCGCCAAGGCAGGCCAGGGCATGAACGTCTCCATGCAGGACGGCTTCAACATCGCCTGGAAGCTGGGGCACGTGCTCGAGGGGCGCAGCCCGGAGAGTCTACTGGCGACGTACTCAGCCGAGCGCCAGGTGGTGGCAAAGAACCTCATCGACTTCGACAAGGAATGGTCCGCCATGATGGCCAAGAAGCCCGAGGAGTTCGAGCACCCCTCGGACCTCGAGGACTTCTACGTGCGCACCGCCGAGTTCCCGGCCGGGTTTATGACCGAGTACGCCCCGTCCATGCTCGTGGCCCCGGCGAGATACCAGGAGCTTGCAACCGGTTTTCCCGTGGGCAAACGCTTCAAGTCGGCACCCGTGGTGCGGGTGGGCGATACCAACCCCGTGCATCTTGGCCACCACGCCACGGCCGATGGCCGGTGGCGCATCTATGTCTTTGCCGACGCAGCAAACGCCGGTGAACCGTCAGGTGTGGCGGACTTCGCCGAGTGGATGTCAAACTCGCCGGACTCGCCCCTGGCCGCGACGCCGTCGGACGCTGATCCTGACGCCTGGTTCGACGTGAAGGTGATTTACCAGCAGCCGCACTCGGCCGTGGACATAGGTGCCGTTCCGGCCGTGTTCAAGCCGCGGGTTGGCCCGTTCAAGCTGACCGACTACGAGAAGGTGTACGCCACAGATCCCACCGCAGACATCTTTGAACTCCGCGGCCTGGACCGGGGCGGCGTTGTGGTGGTGGTGCGCCCGGACCAGTACGTGGCGAACGTCCTGCCGCTCACCGCAACGGCCGAACTGGGCCGGTTCTTCTCTGCCCTGCTGAAGCCGCGCCAGTCTTTGGATCAGCCGCTGACGGTCTGAGCAGTCCGGTACTCGGCTGCTGGGTAGACGCCGAGGACCCGCACTTCGGTGGTGAAGAAGTCCAGTTCCTCGAGGGCCAGCTTCAGCGGCAGGTCCTCGGGGTGGCCTTCGACGTCGGCCATAAACATGGTGGCCGCGAATTCGTTGCCCACCATGTAGCTTTCCAGGCGCGTCATGTTCACGCCGTTCGTCGCAAACCCGCCCAGCGCCTTATACAGGGCGGAGGGGACGTTGCGGACACGGAACACAAAGCTGGTGACGGCCGGTCCGGGCAGCTCGTCCCGGGCCGGCAGCGCCGTTTCCCGGGCCAGGACCACAAAGCGGGTGGTGTTGGAAGGATCGTCCTCCACCCGCGAGGCCAGCACCTCGAGGCCGTAAATCTGCGCGGCCAGCGGGGGAGCGAGGGAGAGTTTCCGGGGATCGTTCCACTCACTGACTTCGCGGGCCGACCCCGCCGTGTCGCCGGCGATCACGGGCTTGAGGCCGTGCTCGCGGATCAGCTTCCGGCACTGGCCGAGGGCGTGGATGTGGCTGTGCACCTCGGTGGCGGCCTCGATGGTGCTGCCCGGGATGCCCAGGAGGTCGAAGTGGATCGGCAGGAAAAACTCGCCCACGATCTGCAGGTTGGACTGCGGCAGCAGGATGTGGATGTCCGCCACCCGGCCGGCGATCGAATTCTCGATGGGAATCATGGCCAGGTCCGCCTCGCCGCTGGACACGAGTTCAAACGCATCCTCAAAGCTCGCGCAGGGCACGCTCTCCATCTCCGGGAACATCTGCTGGCACGCGATATTGGAGTTGGCGCCGGGTTCACCCTGGTACGCAATCTTGGAGGCCATGATCCGTATGGTTTCACGCCGCGCCCCCGCCCGCCCAACTGGGTAGCGCCAAGTGTGGCTTTGAGCGGTCATAACGACACTTCGCGCTACTTAGTTGGGATTACGCGGGGGTGACGCGCAGCCAAACGTACTGGCGCGGCAGGAGCGTGACGCCGTCGTCGAGCTGCAGCACGGCTTCGGAGAGGAGGTCGACGGCGGCGCTTGAGTAGCCGGAAAAGGTTTCGGCGGGCAGGGACTGGGGCTGGTCGCTGAAGTTGGCCAGTGCCAGGATCCGGGTGTGTTGCCCCGGCCGCTGGTATGCCAGGACCCCGCGGTTGTTGGTAGCAAAGTCGATGAGGTGGGTTCCGGCCAGCTCAGGGGTGCGGGCCCGGACCTTGATCATCCGCTCCATCCCGGCGAACACAGCACCTTCCGGGGTGGACGGGTCGAGGCGGCGTTCGTACTGCTCTTCAGGGTAGCGGGGCCGGTGGACCCAGCGGCTGTCATGCTCATGGCCTGCCTCCCGGTCATATCCGTAGTCGTTGACCTGGGCCACCTCGTCACCCAGGTACAGCAGGGGAATCCCGCCGGTGCTGAAGGCAACCGAGTGGGCCAGCAGGATCCGCTCCACCGCCTCAGCGGGGTCAACCTCCATCCCGCACAGTGACGCCGTCGTGCCTGAGATCCTGCAGTCGCCTGTCTTGGGGTTGTCCTGGAAGGGAACTCCGCGGGCGAAGCTGCCGGGGAAGCGGTTGACGTAGAAGGAGTTCAGGAAGCGGCGGTGGTCAAAGCCGTTAATCGCCAGTTCGGCTGCGTCCTCATCCGCGAACGTCCAGCCGATGTCGTCGTGGCTGCGCACGTAATTCACCCAGGACGTGCCTTCCGGGATGTTGTGCCGGCGCTTCAGTGCCTGGGCCAGGAGTGAGACATCGCGGGTGGCAAGGGACTCCCAGATCAGGGCCATCTGCAGCGGGTTGTAGGAGATCTGGCACTCGCCCGGGTCAATGTAGCGGGCCACCTCGTCCGGATGCACGATTGCCTCGGACTTGAACAGCAGCGACGGCGCCGCCAGCCGGCACACCGCGTTGAAGGCCTGGAGCAAAGTGTGGGCTTCGGGAAGGTTCTCGCAGGGTGTGCCAAGCTGTTTCCAGATAAAGGCCACGGCGTCCATGCGCAGAATCTCCACGCCCTGGTTCGCCAGGAACAGCATCTCGCCGGCCATTGCCCGGAAGACGTCCGGGTTGGAGTAGTTCAGGTCCCATTGGTAGGTGTGGAACGTGGCCCAGACCCAGCGGCCGTCCTCCATCTGGATGAAGGACCCCGGGTGGTTCTCGGGGAAGATTTCGCGCACGTTCTGCTCGAAGGCGTCCGGCATGGTGCGGTCCGGGAAGATCCAGTAGTAGTCGCTGTACTCCGGATCGCCCGCAGCGGCCCGCCGGGCCCACTCGTGTTCGTCGGAGGTGTGGTTGAAAATGAAGTCCACCACCACGCTGATGCCGTTGGCCCTCAGCTCGGCGGCGAGGTCCCGGAGCTGTTCCATGGTGCCCAGCTTCGGGTTCACGTCGCGGTAGCTGGAGACGGCGTAACCGCCGTCGGAGTGCGGTTCCGGTGCCAGGAACAGCGGCATGAGGTGCAGGTACGTGAGGCCCAGCTCCTTGAAGTACGGGATGCGGGCGCGGATTCCTTCCAGGCTTTCCGCGTACCGGTCCACGTAGCAGACCCCGCCAAGCATGTCATTGGAGAGGAACCAGCCGCTGTTGGCCTCCCGCTCGGCGTCGAGAACCTTCAGCTCGGCCGGGCGTTCCTGCCAGGAGCGGGCGATCTGCAAGACCAGGGCCGTGAGCTGATCGGCCCAATCGCTGCGGGACCCGTACAACGAATGGAAAAGGTGGTGCAGGTCAGGGAAATGCCGGTGGAACCGCTCCTCAAAGTTGGTACCTGCTTCGATGCCGGCCTTGGCCATAGCTTCGACGGCGTGCTGCCGAACCATCTCGTCCACACCGACGAATTCCTGCATCAACGGACCCCTTCCGACTGCCGGCCGGCTGATCCGGCAGGCACTTGTTATCGGAGTATCCCATGCTGCGCTGGCCGGGTGCGGCCGACGGTGACGCCGTTTACCGCGGAGCGGATGTTCCGTGCCGGGCCTGCAGGTGCTCCGCTTGGATACCCTGTGCCTGTGTGTGCCGGGCCTGCGTGCGCCTGGCCAGGACGCCCGCAGCAAGGAACAGTCCCGTCAGCAAAACCGCTGCGCCGGCAGCAGCATTGAGGCTGCGTGGCCACCATCCGGCGATGCCCAGGACGGCCGGGACAGTGGCCGTGGCCTGGCTGGCCAGAACAAGCGCCCAGCCGGTGAACACGTCCACCTGTGCCAGGCCCAGGGCCATCGATACGAAGAACAGCGCCCACAGCGCGGACCAGCCGAGCCACAGGACGGCCAGCAGCGGATCGTCGCGCAACCATGCCGCCGCCAGGAGCATGCCGACAGAGGCCACCATGCCGCAGAACCAGCCAAGCCCCTTCGAGCCGAGGCCCAGTATTACGTCCAGCCCGGCATACGCGTACGTCAATCCAAAGAGGACCATGCCGGCTGCACTCTTCAGCGCATCTGCACTGCCGTCCGCCCCAATGAGGTAACCGACGGCGAGGGACAGCTGGACGGACCCCACCACCAGACTGAGGACGGCTGCATCCCGGCGGGGCAGGCGCCCCAGTGTGGCCAGGCCGTTGACCAGCAGCGCAGCGCCGGAAAGGAGGAGGCATAGGTAGGGCATCAGCGCACCCCGCGCCGGGGCGGACCAGCAGAAGTTCTCGTGAAGTGGAATTTGTATGTCACAATACGGACAATAGAGGTAATGGCGCCGCTCGCCTAACGGTCAACGGTCGCAATCGGATAAGTTGAAACGTAAACCTTTGGGACAGTGCCGCCTCCGCGTGCGCCGCCCCTTGCCCGGCCACGTAAGGAAGAATTCATGGATGCACGACTCGAGGCCGTGAAGGAGACTGTCCTGGCCCGGAGCCCTGGCGAGGCGGAATTCCACCAGGCCATCACTGAAGTCTTCGAAAGCCTCGGCCCGGTCCACGACCGCCACCCCGAGTTCCTCGAAGCAGCCATCCTGGGCCGGCTCTGTGAACCCGAGCGGCAGATTATCTTCCGGGTCCCCTGGACGGACGACGAGGGCCGGGTACAGATCAACCGCGGCTTCCGGGTTGAATTCAACTCAGCGCTGGGTCCCTACAAGGGCGGGTTGCGGTTCCACCCTTCGGTCAACCTTGGCATCGTGAAATTCCTCGGTTTCGAGCAGATCTTCAAGAACGCCTTGACCGGCATGCCCATCGGCGGCGGAAAGGGCGGCTCCGACTTTGACCCCCGCGGCCGCAGCGATGCCGAAGTCATGCGGTTCTGCCAGTCCTTCATGACCGAGCTCTACCGCCACATCGGGGAGTACACCGATGTCCCGGCGGGTGACATCGGGGTGGGCGGGCGCGAAATCGGCTACCTGTTCGGCCAGTACAAACGCATCACCAACCGCTATGAATCCGGTGTGCTCACCGGCAAGGGCATTTCCTGGGGCGGATCACTGGTCCGGCCGGAGGCAACCGGCTTCGGGACGGTCATCTTCACCAACGAAATGCTCAAAACCCGGGGGCTGTCCTTCGACGGGCAGCGGGTTGTGGTTTCGGGGTCCGGGAATGTGGCCATCCACGCCATCGCCAAAGCACAGGACCTGGGCGCCACGGTGGTGGCGTGCTCGGACTCCAGCGGCTACATCGTTGACGAGGGCGGGATCGACGTTTCGTTGCTGCGCGAGATCAAGGAAGTGCAGCGCGGGCGGCTCAAGGAATACGCAAACCGCTTGCCCGGCGCCAAGTACTTCGAGGGCGGTTCGGTCTGGGATGTGGGCGCCACGGTAGCCCTGCCATGCGCAACCCAGAACGAGCTCGACGGCGCTGCTGCCGCCGCCCTGGTCGGCGGCGGTGTGCTCGCAGTGGGTGAAGGGGCCAACATGCCCAGCACTCCCGATGCAGTGTCCGTTTTCCAGCAGGCCGGCGTGCTCTTCGGTCCCGGCAAGGCAGCCAACGCCGGCGGGGTGGCCACCTCCGCGTTGGAGATGCAGCAGAACGCCAGCCGCGATTCCTGGTCCTTCGAGCACACGGAGCAGCGCCTCACCGAGATCATGGTGGGTATCCACGACGTCTGCGCCGCCACAGCGGAAGAGTATGGTGCCCCCGGCGATTACGTCCTGGGTGCCAACATCGGCGGATTCGTGAAGGTGGCAGACGCCATGCTCGCGCAGGGGTTGATCTAGCCGGCACGAAAGGTTCCGCCGTTGGGCGGCTATCTGTTCTTACCCCGGGCTGCCACGCTCCACCGGTCCACAAGTTGTCCCTGCCTTACAACGGCAACCTCGTCCACGAGGTTGATGGCCAGGCATACGTGGTTGGGGATGACCCGCAGCCGGGTGCCGATGGGTGGCGGCGCGCCGCCGTCGTGCCATTCCACCGTGGCCTGGTGCTCCGAGAGGGCGACGACCCGGGCCTCCAGGTGGTCGATCAGCCGGCCAAAACCAGTTGCCCAGGCCGGGCGGTCGCTGCCCAGGATCTTGCTGCCGGCGTCAAGGATAAAGCGTGCAGGGGTGCCCGGCGCAATGGTGTGATGGCTGACCACAGTGGTTGCAACCGTGAGGGAAATGTCTTCAAGGGCGCAGCGGCCCAGCTCGAATTGCTGGGCGTCACCAAACACGTAGACTCCGGGCCGCACTTCGGTGGCAGCGGAACCCTCGGTGAGCAGTGCCGTTGGGGTCGATCCGCCGCTTCGGACCTTCGCCTCGAACCCTGCTGCCGCAAGGACTTCTGCCGCCTGGTTCAATGCTGCCTGCTCCTGCGCCGCCGCATCGGCGGGCATCCCCGGAGCGTAGCTGTGGCCCGGGAAGGTGAACACGCCTGCCACCTGCAAACCGGCGTCGGAGGCTGCCTTGGCCACCGTTGCCGCCGCTTCCGGCCGGACACCGCTGCGGTGGTGGCCGCTATCTATTTCCACCAGCACTGCCACGTCCCCGGCGGCCTCGCCCAGGCCCTCGCCAAGCATTGCCGCGCCGGACGCTGAGTCCACGCCTACTGAGATTACTGCCGTTGCGGCCAGCCGCCGGAGGCGTTCGGCTTTCCGGGACGAAATCCACAGTGGGTAGGCAATGAAGATGTTGTCCACGCCCCGCGCCGCAAACACCTCCGCTTCGCCGATGGTTGCCACTGTCAGGCCGGCAGCACCAGCGGCCAGCTGACGGGCGGCAATCTCGGGGATCTTGTGGGTCTTCGCGTGGGGGCGCAGGGCCAGCCCTTTTGCCTGGACGGCTTGGGCCATCCTGGTGATGTTCCGGTCCAGGGCATCGACGTCCACCAGGATTTCCGGCGTATCAACCTCCTGGGGGATGGCTGCGGCATCCCTGGATCCCGGGCGTGGCTCGTTATGGTCAACACTTATTGGCACCGCAGCCACTCCTGCACATCGTTCGCTGATACCCCCGAAGCTACCTTACGGAACCCCCGCGCAGCACGGCGTGGAAGGCGTAAACGGCGTTGCTCCAGACCACAAACAGCAGGGGCGCCGGCGCGAGCGCCACGCCCAGGACCGGCTGCAGCAGCGCAGCCGAGGCGATGATGCCGAGCAGCACCAGCATGGCAAGGCTGAGGTACCAGCGCTGGACGCACAGGTAGAGCGACGCCTTGAGCAGGCTCTTGAGCCCTGCGTCGGGGAGCAGCACGGCCCCGGCAATGGACAGAATCGCCACACTCACCACGACGGCCGCCGCCACCACGAAGACGGGAACCAGCACCGCCCCGGCGGGCAGCGACTGGACAATCGCGAGGTCCACGCCGAGGAACAGCAGCACCGCGACGGCGGCAAGCCCCAGCGGGGCGACCCTCCGGAAGCCGCGCCGGTAGCCCCGCAGGAAGGAGGCGACCGGCTTGACCGCAGTGCCGTCGTCATTCAATGCCTGGAAGGCGGCGAACAGGCCCGCGAGCGACGGCGGCACTGTCACCGAGAGTGCCAGGAAGAACGGCCAGGCCGCGATGGGATCGGCCACCAGGGCCAGGCAGAGGACCAGCGGAGCGTTGGCCAGGGCCAGCAGGACGTTCCCGGCGAGGAACGTGTAGATGAAGCCGAAGATGCCGCCGAACGTTTCGAATCCCGGGCTGGGGATACGGCCCGCCAGGCCGCGCCGCGGCGGCGGATGCTGTGCCACGGTGGTCATCCCTTCATGCCGCTCGTCGCGATGCCCTGGATGAAGTAGCGCTGTCCCACCAGGAAGATGAGGAGGATGGGGATTACGGAGATCACGGAGCCGGTCATGATCATGGCGTATTCGGCGTCGAACTGGCCCACGAAGGAGCGAAGCCCCAGTTGGACGGTCCAGAGCCGGTTGCTGGTGAGGTAAATGAACGGACCCATGTAGTCGTTCCAGGTGTTCACGAACGTCAGGAGCGCCAGGCTGGCCAGGGCCGGTTTGGACAGCGGCAGGATGACCCGCGCCCAGATGCCGTACTCGCTCAGACCGTCGATGCGGGCAGCCTCGCACAGTTCATCAGGAATGGTCATGTAGTACTGGCGCATCAGGAAGACACCGAAGGCGCCGAACGCCTGGAGCAGGATCAGGGCGTTGAAGCTGTTGGTCAGGCCCAGGTTCTGCATCATGATGTACTGCGGCACCATGTACGCCTGCCACGGCACGGCAATGGTGCCGATGTAGGCCAAAAAGAGGACGTCGCGGCCCGGAAAGCGGACCTTCGAGAAGCCGTAGGCCGCCAGCGACCCGGTCAGGACCTGCAGGCAGGTGATGATGACAGCCAGGTACAGCGAGTTCTGCAGGTACCCCATCATCGGAATCCGGGTCCAGATGTCGCTGTAGTTGCTCCACACGAACGCGGTGGGAATCCACTGGATGGGAACAGTGAGGACCTGGTTGTTCTCCTTCAGCGAGGAGGAGATCATCCAGATGAACGGCACCATCAGCGCCACCACCAGCACGGCCAGCACGGCGTAGATCACCACGTCGGTGGTGCGGGCCTTGCGTTCGCGCGTGGAGCGTTTGCGCTGTGAACGACGGCGGTCTTCCGGAGCGGATGTCAGGCCGGTTCCGGCGAACGGTGCCTCGGCCTTGAGGTCTTCGGCCATGTTGGTCATCAGCGTTCCCTCCGCTGTTGGATCTTGAACTGCAGGACGGTGACCGTCAGGACGATGAGGAACAGCACCAGCGAGATGGCGGACGAGTAGCCGAACTTCCCTTCGCCGATGCCCTCCTGGTAAATGAGCTGGGACAGCACCGTTGTGGAGCGGCCCGGCCCGCCGTTGGTCATGACCACAATGAGGTCGAAGACCTTGAAGCTGGAAACTGTCAGCATCACCACCACAAAGAAGGTTGTGGGCCGCAGGGACGGGATGGTCACGTTCCAGAAGCGCTGCCAGGCGCTGGCGCCGTCCACCTCGGCCGCCTCATAGAGTTCGGAAGGGATGGCCTGCAGGCCGGCCAGGTACAGCACCATGTAGTAGCCCATGTCCCGCCAGACGCTGGTGATGATGACGGCGGGCATGGCCCAGTCGGAGCTGGAGGTCCAGCCGGGGGTCTCGGCGATGCCGATCGAGTTCAGGAACTGGTTGATGGGGCCGCTGTCGGGGCTGAACAGCATGTTCCAGACGACGGCGACGGCCACCAGGGAGGTGATGTAAGGGAAGAAGATGGCCACCCGGAAGAAGCCGATGCCCTTGAGTTTGCGGTTGAGGAGCATGGCCAGGAGTAGGGCGAGTGCCATGGTGAGGGGGACGTGGCCCACCGCGTAGGCCACGGTGTTGCGCAGGGCCACCCAGAAGGTGTCACTTTGGAACATCCGCTGGAAGTTCTCAAGCCCTACCCAGCGCGGCGCCGTGAACGAGGTCCATTCCATGAAGGAAAGGGCGAAGGCTGCGATAACGGGGATAAGCGTGAAGGCCAGGAAGCCCAGGAAGTTCGGCAGGATGAAAGTCCAGCCGATCAAGGTATTGCGCCGCGCCTGCTTGCGGTTGCCCCTGCTGTGCCGGGGCGATGCCGGGGCGGCGGCCGGCTCGAGTGTCTCAGTAGTCATGATGACCCGCTCCCGGAAACCGGGGCGTTCCTCCAATTCAGGATCGGAAAGTTCTGGGTTCCGGGCCGGCGCCGCCCGCTGGGGACGCCGGCCCGGGGAAAGGCTGCTGCCTGGCTTACTTGCCCAGGACCTCGCTCTTGACGCGCTTGCCCATTTCATTGACGCCGTCCGTGACAGAGCGCTCGCCGACCATGATCAGGTCGTGCTCCTGGTTCAGGACCTTGTCCGTTGCGGCGGACTTGTCGCTGACGGGCATTTCCAGGGCGGTCTCGTCCGGGGTGAAGGCCTTCTTGGACAGCTCGTCCGTGGGCATGCCGTCCAGCTTGAAGTACTCGGCGGTGATGGCATCGTTCTGCAGCGCAGGTACAACCCCGATCTTGGAGATGGCCTTGGCGCCTTCCTCACCGGCTGCCCATTCGATGAACTTCCTGGCTTCCTCGGAGTGGGCGGCGTTCTTGTTGACTGCGAAGGCCGTGGGGGAGCCGAAGGTGGTGACCTTGCCCTCCGCTTCCTTCTGCGGCAGCGGAGCCAAGCCCCAGTTGACGTTGGACTTGCCGTCCTTCTTGGCCTGCAGGATGCCGGCGATGTACCACGTGCCCATGGGCATCATGGCCGCCTGGCCGGTTTCGAACATGGTGCGGTAGCTGGTCTTCTGGCTCTTGGCCGTTCCGAAGTCCAGGGTGGCGCCGCTCTTCTGCAGGTCCAGGGTGGTGTTGTACTGGTCCTGCATGAAGTTGTAGTCGCCGCTGTTTTGGTCTGCGCTGTTCTGGGCGGCTGCGATGGCCTGAACCGTGGAGCGCCAGATGTGGTGGTAGGTGCCGTACACCTTCTTGCCGCCCGCTTCTGAGCTGAGCTTCTTGGCGATCTCCGTGTACTTCTCCCAGGTCAGATCCTTGGGGTCTTCGATTCCGGCGGCCTTAAAGAGGTCCTTGTTGTAGTACAGCAGCCAGAAGTCCTGCCGGTAGGGGGCGGCGAAGTACTTGCCGTCAATGTCGAAGGCGTCAATGCCTGCAAGGTTGTCCTTGCCAACGGTGTCCACCACGCTGTTGATTTCCTGCAGCTGGCCGTTGTTGGCGTACCGGGCGTAATCGATGACATTCTTCATGGTCAGGACGTCGGTGGTGTCGCCGCCGGCGAGCATGGTGGTGACCTTCTGCGGGTAGTCATCAGCGAGGATGTCTACTGGCTCGATGTCGATGCTGGGATTGGCGGCCTCGTAACTGTCAAACAGGGCCTTGAATTCCGGTGTGCCTTCATAGTTCCAGACGGAAACCGTCAGGCGGGTCTTGCCGTCCTGGCTTTGAGGCTCGGCAGGGCCTGCGGCACCCGCGCAACCGGTCAGGCCAAGCCCGGCGGTCACGGCCAGGGCGATGGCGGCGAGGGTTGTGCGCTTCATTGCGTTCTCCTTTGTAGGGTTTCAAGTTTGCCGTAATGGCGGTGGTTGTACTGTGGTCAGGCGCTGAGCGAGAGGTCTTCGTGGAGCACTTGGGCGAGGAGCTCCCGGCCGGTGAGGTACCGTTCCAGGTCGTCCAAAGCGGCGTCGGACATCCTCCGGGTTTCCGTTCCCAGCGAACCGGCGATGTGCGGAGTGATGATCACGTTGGGGAGGTCGTACAGCACGGAATCCGCGGGCAGGGGCTCGGGTTCGGTGACATCCAGCAAGGCCGTGATGCGTCCGGTGAGGCACTCGTCTGCCAGGGCTTTGGTGTCCACCAGTGAACCCCGGGCTGTGTTGATAAGGGTGGCGTGGTCCTTCATTGCCCGCAATTCAGGGGCGCCGATCATGTGCCGCGTTTCAGGCAGGGCGGGGGCGTGGACTGTCACAACGTCAGAGGCTGGCAGCAGCTCCTGCAACGGAACGAGGCGCCCACCAGCGGCTGCCACGGCCCGGGGATCCGCGTGCGGATCGCTGACCAGGCAGGTCACATCCTGCAGTTGCTGCACCAGCTGCACCACCCGGCGTCCAATGCGGGAGAAGCCGATCACTCCGATGACCCGTCCGATGTTTCCCAGCTCCCCGCGCCGGGTACTGTAGCTCCAGTCCTCGCGGTACGTACGTGCGTCATTGGACAGTACGTGGGCCTTCTTCCCTGCCAGGACGATGGAGGCGAAGGTGAACTCTGCCACCGGGATGGCGTTTGCGTCCGCACCGTTGGTCACCAGGATCCCGCGCTCCCACAGTTCCTCACTCACGAAGCTGCGGACCGTGCCGGCGCAGTGGAACACTGCCCGAAGCTTGGGCATCCGTTCCAGGCGTTCGGCGTCGAGCCGGGGAACGCCCCAGCTGGTCAAGAGGATTTCGACGCCGGAAAGCCGCTCCGTGAGCTCCGCACCATCGAGTGAATCGGTCCAGGGGTTGGCCCCGAGGTCAACCACTTTTTCCAGCCGTTCCAGCCGGGTGCAATCAAATTGATCGGCAAAGGTTCCGCTATTCATGACCAGCAGTGCCTTGGGCTTTCGTGACATCAGGGACCCTCCTTTCGCATTCTGGGTGTGACCCGTTCCGGTCGGACATGTCTTGCATCACATCTAACATTCCGTACATACTCATAAACAAGACAGTTCATCCAACATGTTCCTACTCGTTCGAAAACGTTCATACTCGAACAAATGAAAGAAGCCATGGCCCTTCACGCTGTGCCTGCGGGCACCCTGGAACCACCCCTGGCCTCCACCTGGGGCAGCAAGGCTGCCGGCCCGGAACTGGCAGGCCTGCTGGCCCAAGCGCGTCAGCGCGTACGGGTCCGGCCGGCGGGGGAAGCCGCGTGGGAAGGGGTGCCCGCCGCGCCGCTGGAAGCGCTGGGCCGGCAGGCCGCCAGGGAGAAAGGTACGGCGTGGCCACAGCCCCTCGTCTCGCATTACGCCCGCTATTTCCGGGACGGGAACCGTACGGCCTACGAAGGGCTGGTAGCGGCACGCCAGCAGCGCCTCACCCGTGCCGTGGTGATGTCATTGCTTCCCGCTGCGGCGGCCGAAGGGGCCGTCGAGAAGGAAGGCTGGCTAGACGAGGTGATCGACGGCGCGTACCTGCTGTGCGAGCAAAGCTCGTGGAGCTGGGCTGCGCATGATGACGTATTTTCCCGCTCCGGCGAGGTGGTGCCCAGAATCTCCCGGCCCTATCTGGATCTGGGGGCCGGGGAGGTCGCGGCGCAGCTGGCCTGGCTGGACCACGTCCTGGGGGATCGCCTGGAGGAGAGGGCCCCTGGCCTGCGCCGCCGCATCAGGGAAGAAACCGCCGAACGGGTCATCCGGCCCTTCCTGGATCGCCTCGACTGGCATTGGCTGGGGCTGAACGGCGACGTCCACAACTGGAATCCCTGGATCCATACCAACCTTCTCGCGGCCGCCATCTTCCTGGTGGATGATCCATCCGAACAGGTTCGAACAGTCGAAGGGTGCATTGAAGGGCTGGACCGCTTCCTCGCCTCCCTGCCCCCTGACGGCGCTGTTGACGAAGGCTTCGCCTACTGGTGGAACGGGGCCGGCCGGGCGCTGGAGGGACTCGCGCTGCTGGAAGAAGCCACCGGTGGTGGACTCAATGCGGACCTTCCGGTGATCCGTGAGCTGGTTGCCTTCCCGCACCGGATGCACGTCGGAACGAACTGGTACCTGAACGTCGCCGACGGCCCCGCCCAGGCAGCCCGGGCCCTGCCGTGGGACATGCTGCACCGCTGGGCTGTACGCCTTGGGGACCAGGACGCCGCCCGGCATGCGGCTGCCATGGTGTCCCCGTACCCCGAGCCGGCGTCGGGTCTTGGAAGAGTCCTGCACTCGCTCCTGGCCTCGGCGGAAAGGGCCACCCCACCACTGGTTCCCTTCACGTACCTCCCCTCCGTGCAGATCATGGTGGCCCGGGAGAGCGCAGGCAGTGCGGAAGGCCTGTTGCTGGCGGCAAAGGGCGGACACAACGGCGAACACCACAACCATCGGGACGTGGGTTCGGTGGTGGTGGCGGTGGACGGCGTTCCACTGCTGGTTGACGCCGGCCAGCCCACCTATACGGCGAAGACGTTCGGCCCTGACCGCTACGACATCCGGGCCATGCAGAGCGCGTGGCACAGCGTTCCGGCACCGTTTGGCCTGGAACAGGGCACCGGAAAAGAGTTCGCTGCCGCAGTGCTGCGGACGCCGAAGCCGGCGGACCCCACGCTCCAGCTGGCCCTGGGGGCGGCCTACGGGCTGCGCCCGGACCAGTGGGTCCGAACGTCATCGCTTGACCGTAAGGCCCGGAAGGTCGTGGTGGAGGACCGCTGGGACCTGGGCGGTGCCCCGCCGGGCAGTGGACCGGCCGAC
This sequence comes from Pseudarthrobacter sp. R1, assembly GCF_024494415.1. NCBI lineage: Bacteria > Bacillati > Actinomycetota > Actinomycetes > Micrococcales > Micrococcaceae > Pseudarthrobacter > Pseudarthrobacter sp. R1. The sequence goes on from NZ_JAMKFI010000004.1 coordinate 133,973, forward strand.
GTCGACATCACCTACCTTGCCGCCGGTACCGTGAGCGTCGGGCAGGGGAAAGCCACCGTTCTTCCGGCCGGGATTCCCGCCGCCGGGACCACCCGCGGAGCCCTCCTGCACTGGGAGCCGGGTGCCGCCGTCGTCCTCGTTGACGAGTGGTTGCTTGACGATCCCCTCCTCGCGGACATCTGGGGTGCAAAGCTGACGCGCCTGCGTTTCCGGCTGCCTTCCCAAGGATTCCCTGAACATCCAAGCGCCGCAGGCGCATTCACCCTCACCGTGGAGGCAACACCATGAGCCCTGACCAACCGCACGAAGCAGCAGGAAGGGCGCTCTTCTCGCTCCAGCGCAGGGAACGGCTGATGGAGGAACTCCGGGCCCATGGCGCCGTCACCGTCCGGGATATCGCCGTGAAACTTGGAGTCAGCGAGCTGACCATCCGGCGCGACGTCAACCTCCTGGCGGACGAAGGGCTGGTGTCCCGGGTCCATGGTGGCGCAACGCTGCCCAGCAGGCTGGACCGCGCAGCGGCCGCGGGCCGGCCGCAGTCGCACAGCTACGCAATCGGCATGGTGGTGCCCTCCCTTGACTACTACTGGCCGCAGGTCATCAGCGGCGCGCGGGCCGAAGCGGAGGAACAGAACCTCCGGATCCTGGTGCGGGGATCTGCCTACGATGCCGCGGACAACCGCCGCCAGGTCCAGGCTCTGCTGGACAACCAGAACGTGGACGGTCTGATCGTGGCGCCGGACATGACCGGCGAGCAGGGCCAGGAGCTGCTGCGCTGGCTCAACGCGCTCCCCATCCCGGTGGTGCTCGCCGAACGCAGGTCGCCCATAGAAATCCCCGCGCACCGGCTGGAATGGGTGGCCACGGACCATGCCTTCGGCGCCGGAATGGCCGTCCGACACCTGTGGCAGGAGGGGCACCGGAGGATCGGCTGCCTCACCGATTCGTCCAGCCCCACCAGCCCGCATGTGGTGCGGGGCTGGCGGCAGGCCCTCGCTGCCCTGAAGATTCCGCTTGAGGGCTCGGTGCACGAGGATTCGGCCAAGCAGGAGAACGGGGAACGCGCCCGGCACTTCGACCACGTTCTCGAGCTGTGCGAAAAGACCGGAACCACGGCCATGCTGGTTCATTCAGACACCCAGGCGGTGGCGTTTGTGCAGCATTGCGTGGACAGGGGGCGGCAAGTCCCGGGGGACATGGCAATCGTGGGGTACGACGACGAAGTGGCCTACCTTGCCGAGCCCGCGATCTCTGCCGTCCGCCCGCCCAAGCAGTACGTGGGAAAGGTGGCTGTGCAGCTGATGGCAGCCCGTCTGGCCGAGGGGCGGATGCGCCCGGTCCACCGGATCGAGCTGAATCCGGAGCTGATCCTGCGTGAATCGTCCGTCGGTGCCCCGCGCGTCTCCGGCTCCGGCGTGCTGCAGGAGTCCCTGTGACGGCGGGACCGGTCCCGGAATCTCCCTCGCTTGAAAGGGCCGCACGTCCGAAAGCGTTGCTGTTGAGCGGCGCTGGGCGCTACGCCGACCCGTGGCACCCGTTCGCTGAGACGTCCACGGCGTTGGCGGGGTTCCTCCGGGAGGCGGGATACGACGTCGACATCCCCGCTGACGTGGACGCCGCCTTGGCGGGACTTGCCCGTGCTGACGCGGCGGACCTGCCGGATCTCCTGGTGGTCAATGTCGGCCTGCCGCGTGATGGGCTGCCATCCCCCGGTACCCCGGATGCCGCGGCGGGGTTGTCCAGCTGGCTCAAATCACCGCGTCCCCTGCTCGCCAGCCATGTCAGCGCCACCAGCTTCGTGGACCTGCCCGAGTGGGAGGCCGGACTGGGCGGACGCTGGGTGCGGGGACAGTCCATGCATCCCGAATACGGGCCCGCAGCCATTCACATGGTGCCGGACTCCAGCCCCCTCGTGGCAGGGATTCCGGACTTCAAACTGCTCGATGAGCGGTATTCCTGGTTGCGGACCGCTCCGGGCATCAGCATCCATGCCACACACACCCACGAAGGGGTGGAGCACCCGGTGGTCTGGTCATTCGAACGTCCGGTACCCGGCTCAGAACCTGCCGGCCGGACCTTCTACGATGCCCTGGGCCACGACGCCGCCTCCTACGAATCCGCCGAACACGGGGAACTGCTGCGCCGAGCCATCTCCTGGCTGACGTTGCCGCCAAGACCCGCTGCCGCCTGATGCCGCTGACCCTCTGATGCCGCTGTCACCGAACCCTGAGGACTCCATGCCCGCCACAACTCCTCCCGTGTCCCTGGCCCTGCCTGCCCTGGACCGAACGCTTTCGCCGTACACCGGACTCACCCGAGAACACTGGTGCGCTTACGCGGACTACCTCCTGCGCTCGGCCCACCGCTACGCCAGTGATGATCACGCCAACCTGCACCTTCCCGGGGCCAACAGCGCCTACGGACCGCGAAGCGATTCGCTGGAAGCCTTCGCCCGGACCTTCCTGCTGGCATCCTTCCGGATCAAGGGCGACCCGGCGGGCACCGGCTGGATTGCTGACTGGTACGCGCAGGGGCTGGACGCCGGAACCAATCCGGCCAATCCGGACCGGTGGCCCACCCCGGGAGAGCTCGGCCAGGCGAAAGTGGAGGCGGCATCCGTGGCGGTTGGCCTCGCCCTGACCCGGGGCCTCCTGTGGAACAAACTTCCGCAGCGGGTCCAGGAGCAATTGGTCGCGTGGTTCGAAACGGTGATCGGCGAGGAGTACCCGCCCATTAACTGGGTCTGGTTCCAGATTGTTGTCGAAACCTTCCTGGCCTCCGTGGGCGGCAGGTACTCGGATGAGGACATCGACGCAGGCCTGGCCGTTCACGACTCCCTGTACCGGGACCACGGCTGGTTCGCCGACGGGCCCGAACGCGCCTACGACCACTACGTGGGCTGGGCCTTCCAGGTCTATCCGCAGCTGCTGCAGCTCATGGCACCGGAGGATCCACGGGTCAAGGCGCGGGCAAAGCTCGACGGCGACCGGCTCGCGGACTTCCTGGACGACGCCGTGCACCTGGTGGGGGCCAACGGCGCCCCGCTCATCCAGGGCCGCAGCCTCATCTACCGCTTCGCCGCTTCGGCACCATTCTGGTCCGGCCAGCTGCTGGGTAACACCCGGTTGAGCCCGGGCGTCAGCCGGCGGGCGGCGTCCGGCATCCTGGACTACTTCGTCAAGCGCGGGGCCATCACCGATGACGGCCTGCTCTCCATCGGTTTCCACGGCGAGTTCCCCGGGATGAAGCAGTCCTATTCCGGCGCCGGCTCACCCTACTGGGCGGCAAAAGGCATGATGGGCCTGGCCCTGCCGGCAGACCATCCCGCCTGGACCGCGGTGGAGGAGCAGCTGCCGGTGGAAGTCAGCGATACGCGCCGGTTGCTGGCCGCTCCAGGCTGGCAGGTGGACGGGACTGTCGCCGACGGCGTGGTCCGCATCCGGAACCACGGTACGGACCATGCCAACGCCGGCGTTGCGGTGGCTGACTCGCCCCTCTACGCCCGGCTCGGCTACTCCACCGCCACTTTCCCGGACCTGGAGCCGGAATCCCTGGACAACGCCGTCGTCCTGGTGGACGGCGACGGCAAGCTCACCCACCGGACGGGCTTTGAGTACCTCGGTCAGCAGGACGTGGACGGGGTGTCAGTCGGGATCTCCCGAGGCACTTTGAACTGGATAGCCTTTGATCCCGACGCCGGCCCCGACCACGGCAGCGGCGCCAAGGGGACAGCGACCCCGGGGCCGGAGGTGACGGTTGTTTCCATGACGCGCGGTGCTGTTGAGCTGCGGCTGCTCCGGGTGCGGGGCACGGAGTTGGCTGTAGAAGGAAGACTGCGGATCGGCGGCTGGCCGGTGGACGCGGCATCCGGAATGGTCAGCGAGGTCCGCCCCGTGCCCGGCTTCGGGGTGCCCTTGACTGACCTCGGAATCTGGCGCCGGGACGGGCCGCACCCCATGGGGGAGCAGCTCACCATTCCCTGGATGGGCACCTCCGGCGCGGCCATCGACGGCGACTATGCCGCCGTCGTCATCCTTTCCAGCACGGGAAGTGCGGAAGCCGGCACCATCCGCCATCTCCCAGGGGAAGGATTTGAATTCGCCGGCGGCACCGTCATTAGCCTCGCCGACGCACTGGAGTTTTTGTCCAGATAAGACGACTTAAAGGCTGGCCTCGAAGTCCGCATATCTGGACAAAAACTCTTAGGTTTGCGCGAACCACTCCCGGGCAGGGTTGGTCACTTCCGGAATCGCGCGGTGCAGCTCCGGCTGCGCGGCCCAGCGCACCCCGTTGGCCAGCACCCGCTGGATCTGCGGGTGGTGGTACACCGGGTATTCCTGGTCGCCCGGGCTGAAGTAGAAGATGCGGCCCTTGCCCCGGGTGAAGGTGACGCCGGAACGGAATACCTCACCGCCCGCGAAGGAGCTGATGAAGATCAGGTCGTCCGGGTCCGGGATGTCGAACAGTTCCCCGTACATCTCCTGCTCGGGGATAACGATGGGGCTGTCCACGCCTTCGGCAATGGGGTGCGACGGCTTCACGGTCCACACCAGCTCGCGCTCGCCGTCGTTCCGCCACGCGAGGGAGCAGCTGGTGCCCAGCAGCCTGGTGAAGACCTTTGCGAAGTGCCCCGAGTGGAGGACGATCAGCCCCATCCCGCCGAGGACGTGGCGGTGGACGCGTTCGACGACGGCATCGCTCACCTCGTGATGGGCCATGTGTCCCCACCAGAGCAGGACGTCCGTCTCGGCAAGGACCTCCTCGTCAAGGCCGTGTTCGTCATCGGTGGCCAGGACCGCCGTCGTGATCTCTGCCTCGGGATAGTAGGAGCGGAGCCCCGCGGCGATGGCGCCGTGGATGCCGTCAGGGTAGATCTCCCCGATGTGGGACGGCTCGTTGATGGCTTCGTGGACGCCCTCGTTCCAGACCCGGATCTTCAGTTTGCCGTTCATTAGAGACGAACCTCCTTTTGCTCCCGCGCGGACTGGTAGCACGCGTCGATGATTTGTGCCCGGTAAAGCGCCAGGGCTCCATCGTGCTCACCCCAGACATCCTTGCCCCCTCGCACCGCCGCCACGAAATCTTCCACAACTCCGTCATGCGCGCGGCCCGGCAACACCGGCGGCACGTAATCGGCGCTCTCGCCGTCCTTTTCGGTGAATACCCGAAGCTGGCCCACGGGTGGAAATGGTGCGCCCTGTACCTTCAGTTCGGCGCCGCCGTCCGTCCCGTAGACCGTGAAGTCCAGGAGGTCGTCCGTTTCCCGGTAGGTGGCCCAGCTTGCCTCGATCAGCAGGGTCCCGCCGCCTTCGAGCCGGAGGAATGCGGACGCGAAATCTTCCACCTCAAACGCGTGGCTGGAGGCCAGTGCTGAGTACTCGCTGCCGCCACCCCGCCCCTGCGGGCCCAGCTCCGAGTGGGTGGCGGCGGAAACGGCCACCACTTTGGGCTCGCCGAGAAGATGCAGTGCGTAATCCAGCGCGTGGACGCCGATGTCTGCCAGCGGTCCGCCCCCTGCAAGCTCAGGATTGGTAAACCAGCTGCCCAGCGTGGGGATGCCGGAGCGGCGCAGCCAGGATGCCTTGGCGTAGTACGGCCGGCCCAGCCCGCCGTCGTCGATCACACCCTTCAGGGCCTGGATGTCGCCGCGGCGGCGGTGGTTGAAGGCGACGTCCAGGACGCGTCCTGCCTTGCGGGCCGCGTCCACCATGGACTGGCCTTCGGCGGCGTTGCGCGCGATCGGCTTCTCGCTCAGCACGTGTATTCCGCGTTCCAGGGCGGCCACGGCGATGGGTGCGTGCAGGAAGGTAGGCACTGCCACGCTTACCGCGTCCAGGCCGCCATGCTCCAGCATCTCTTCCCACTCCGCGAAGGCATTGGGAATGGAGTATTCAGCCTGCAGGGAGTCGCGGAGGTCCTGCTCCATCCCTGCCAGGGACACGATGCGGACACCGGCCAGCGAATCGTAGGCCTTGAGGTGCTGCTGGCCGGCCCAGCCAATGCCGACGACGCCCACCCTCAGGTCCTCTACGGGCTCGTTCCCCGGGGGAGCGGAGCGCTGTCCTGGCGACTGGTGGTTGTCCACTGATCTTCCTTATCTCTTGGAGGCGGGGGAAGGATTCGAAGCTGCCGTGTCCGTGCTGTGCGTTGCTGCGCTGGGTTTTCAGTTGCTGCGGCGGGTTTTCAACAGCATAGCCGCCTGCCACTTACGGGACGTGGAACTGCGGCTTCGAAGGGCAACGCAAACGGCCGTTGCACCACCTTGTGCGGGTGCTGCAACGGCCGTCCCTGCGTTTCGCCCCGAAAGGGTCAAGGCAATTGCCTCAGCGGCTAGTGTGAAGCGAAGTAGCTAACGCATTCCCCCAGGTTCTTGAACGTTGGTGACGGGCTCGTCGTCCAGCCGTCGTTCTTGCATGCGTCCTTGCCGGTGGAGAAGGCGAGGCGGTACTCCTTCGTGGTGCCGTCCGGCGCCGTGACGGTGACTACCGCCGTCGGGCTTTCAGTTGTTGCCTGCTGCACGGCCACCTTCGCGTTTGTGTCCAGGGGAAGGCCGACGACGGCGGGAGCGGCCGATGCGGTCAGCACCCGGTAGTCCGTGCTTCCGGGGGTAAAGCCGACCACCGAAGCCTGGTCCACGAGCAGCCTGCCGAGGTCCGCAAGGCCTGCTTCACCCAACCGGCTCCCGGCGATGGCAACTTCGGAGACCTTTGTGTACGAGCCCGTGGTGACGAATGTAACCCGGATGCCGCGTGTAATGACCGGGTCAAAACGGACGGTGACGGGTGCCGCCGTCGAAAGTCCCGTGATGGAGCCGGCCGACGTGTCCTGCCAAGCGCCGGAAGCGTCCTGGTACTGGACCTTGAGGCTCTGGGCAGCCCTCTCGGCGGAAACCACTGTTACCGAATCCACGGTGTAGTCGCGGCTGAAGGCGTAGCTCAGGCTGTCGCTGTTGCGGCCGCCGCTCACCCAGTTGGACCAGCGGGTGGAGGCGTTGGCGTCGCAGGTGTTCCTGGCGATGTACGAGCCTTCGGTGTAGCTGGCAGCCACAGCCGTAGTGGGGTCGTCCTTGCAGATGTTGCTGCTCGCAACACGGTCCACCACCAGAACGGTCAGCGTGGCGTCAAGCTCACCCGCCTTGCCCGGAACGGCCAGCGTCCGGGCCGCCTGCAATGCCGACACATCGAGCGAAGCCCAGTCCCACACCACATCCAACGGGTTCCGGGCAGGACCGTCGCCGATCTGCCCGGGGACGCTGGTCGGGGCAGCCGCCTGCACCTCAGCCAGCGTGGAACCCACACCGACGGTCACTGACGCCGGATCAGTTGCCACGTACTTGCCCACGGTTACGGTGAGTTCCGCATCATCGAAGGCCTGCCCGTACGGATCCGTACCGTAACCCCGGACAGTTACTTTGCCTTCCTTCTGCCAAACGGCCGGGTCCACGTTCTCCCATGTCACCGCCAGCGGCTTACCTGCACCCGCCTCATACAGTGGGGTCACGGTGGTGGGGAGGGCAGGCGCGACGCCGATGGGCGTGCTCAGTTGGATGGGTTCCGTTCCGAGCAGCACAAGGTCCGCGAGGTCGGTGAATCCCCATGCCTGGTGCGGGCTTGCAGTGGCGGTGGCCGTGGTGCCGGTGGAAGAGCCGAGGGAGACCCCGGTTCCGGCGGCGGTCTGGTTGCCCGAAACCTGAAGGGCAATCGCCGACGCAGCGTTCACCAGGGACCACTGCTTGCCGTTTTCGGTGGTGACGATCCATTGCGAATCCGGGTTCGCCTTCGCCTGTTCAAGGGACATCGCTGACAGGGTAGCGGCGCCGGATTGGCTGCCGTTGAGGACACCGCCATTGCCCGTCAGCACGCGCCCGTCCTTGTTGGTGACCACCCAGCGGCGGTCATTGGCGAACTCGTCGTCGCTGTTCACGGCGTTGAAGGTCCAGACCTGCGGCGTAACGCCTGCAGCGTCCAGGCCCAGTTCCTCGATCGACGCCGTTCCGTCGGCACGCGCCGTCAGGTACTTGCCGCTGGCCTCACCGCCGAGGTGGTAGCTGCGGCCGTCCCGGACCGGTGCGGCGTCGGCCGAAACTCCACTGACGCCGTCGACGACGAACGTCACCACTGACGCGGCAGGAACGTCAAGCGTCGCGGACTTTGCCGTGACATCGACTGCCACCGGGTTGCCCTTCACGAGGGCGTTCTTCTCGATGTCATCCAGGGGCGACTTGGTGGTGACCACGGGTGTGACGGTGGCACCAGAGGCGATGCTGCCGAACCGGCTGAGGTCGATGGTGACCTTCTCCGCCGTCGGGGTGTCATTGAAGTGCACCAGGGTAGCGCCGTTCCCGTCTGCGTCCAGGGCGCTCGCCGTCTTGGCGTTGTCATTCTGGATGAGGAAGTCGCCGGGGCGGATGTAGTGGGTGAAGTTCCGGGTGGTGTTGTATTTCTGGTTGGTCAGGACCCGGCATTTAGCCTGATCCGGGGAAGCACCGTCATTCAGCCGCCGGTTGGAGAACCCTTCGCGACCCTGGTAGTTGCAGTCGAAGTCCACGTAAATGGAGCCCCAGCCCTTGTCGGCCTTTTCCTGCTTGTAGGTGTCCTCCACCGGCTGCCAGAACACCCAGGCGTCCGGTTCGAGTTCGCGGAGGTCGTTGACCATGCGGCCGGCGATGCCCAGGCCATTGGTGATGTTGGAGCGGTCCCAGCCGCTGGTGGAGTCGCCAAGCGCGGGATTTCCGGTCCAGAAGCCGCCCACTTCGCTCATCCAAAGGGGCTTGTCCGTGGAGCTCGCGAGGTCGCGGACGCGCCGGCGGTCGTTGGTGCCGTACGTGTGGACGTTCAGCTGGGAGACGGCGTCCTTGGCCTGTTGGCTGTAGCCGTTCCAGTTGGTCATGAACTTGTTCGGGTCAGTCTCGTCCATCGCGGAAATGACGGCGTCCGTGGTGGTGCTGTCCTTCGCCAGTTCGGCGGCGAGGAGCCTGGTGACGCGGTCCTGGGCCGCCGGATAGATCAGGGCACCCTCCTGCTTCTGGGTGTACGTGGTGGGCGGCTTGCCGGTGGCAGCGTTGATGTCGGTGCCCCAGTATCCGGAGTTTGGTTCGTTGAACGGATCGATGGTGTCCACGGTGATGCCGCTGCCCTGTTCGAGGAGTTCGACGGCGTGCTTCATGTACGCGGCGAACTTGGCTTCTGCTTCGGGCAGCAGGTTTTCGCCCTTTTTGGTGTTGACCTGGCCGGATACGTAGCCACTCCTGGTCATGAACCAGGGCGGGGAGTTGCTGAAAGCTTCCCAGTGGGTGATCTGCTGGTCCGCCGCAAGGCGTTCCACCCACCAGCGCTGGTTCTGGTCTGCCTCCGGGTTGTACGAGGCGGGGTCATGTGGGTTCCACTGTTCCAGGAACGCCAGCTTGTTGGACTGGGCGGGGTCCACCGAGCCGTCAGGGTTGTAGAGGTTGGAGGCGGCGGTTCCTGCCGGAGGTTCTGTGACCGGCTTCCACCAGCCCTCCACGGCGCTGCCGTCGTTGAGGTAGTCCGCGACGTCGGATGCGTTGCCGCCGCCTACGTTGTAGCGGGCAATGTTGAGGTTGAGTCCGTCCTCGCCGAACACCTTTTGGTAGAGCTCCTCGCGCAACTCGGGGGAGTAGCCCGCCGTCGCGTTGGCGAACCAGACGAGGCTGGTGCCCCAGCCCTGGAAGGCTTCGCTGCGGCTGGCCGGGTTGGGCGTAATGGTCACTGAGGTGGCTTCGGCTGCTGCGGCCGGCGCGGGCGGCAGCAGGGCGAGCCCGGCCGCTGCTGTTGCCGCGGCTGCCAAAGCGGCCACCGGCCTGCGTGATCTTCGGACGGAAAACGTCATTGTTGTACCTCGTATGTCAGGGGTTGCTGGTCCGGCCGTTGATCGGGTGCGATGCCGTGAAATCCCTCGGTCGTGATCCCGGGCAGCCGGTCAAGCGAGACTATGGGCGGCGTTGTGCTGTTACAAGCAATCCGAACAGGCTTGATCGGGCTCGGTCACAGCTGGTCACCTATGTTTTCCAGCAATTGTGAAACCTCCAATTAACATGCCGGCACGACGCCCGAAACGTGCATTTGGCTACTCTGATGCAACAAGGTTTACTAGTAGCTAACACTGACCGAACAGGAACGTTCCGATGACGAGTGTCGCAACCCCTGCTGTAACCGCCCAGGCAGAGGCCCAAAATCAGCAAACCGTTCCCCGGCCCGAAAGCCCCACGATTACCCTGCGGGACATTGCAAAAGCCCACGACGTCCGCTTCCTCCTGGCCACATTTGTGGATATGACCGGGAAGCCGTGCGCGAAGCTGGTCCCGGTGGAGGCCGCGGACGAGCTGGAAAGCGGTGCCATGGGCTTCGCCGGTTATGCCGCTGGCCTGATGGGACAGAAGCCGCAGGATTCGGACCTGATCGCGGTGCCGGACCTTGCCTCCTTCACGCCGGTTCCCTTCATCAAGGAGGGGCTGGCCATCATCCACTGCGACCCGCACGTCGACGGCAAGCCCTGGCCCTACGCCCCGCGGGTGATCCTGAAAAACACCCTGGCCCGCCTCGGGAGCATGGGGATGCAGGCCAAGGTGGGGGCGGAAGTGGAGTACTTCCTGGTGAAGAAGAACGACGACGGGACGTTGAGTACCGCCGATGACCGGGACGATTCACCCCGGCCCTGCTACGACGCCCGCGGTGTGACCCGCATGTATGAGCACCTCACCTCCATTTCCGATGCCATGAACGGCCTGGGCTGGGGCAACTACGCCAACGACCACGAGGACGCCGCCGGCCAGTTTGAGCAGAACTTCAACTACGCGGATGCGCTCACCACGGCGGACCGCGTTGTCACCCTCCGCTACATCCTGAACATCCTGGCCGAACAGCGCGGCATGACCGCCACCTTTATGCCAAAGCCCTTCACGGACCGCACAGGCACCGGCCTGCACTTCCACCTGTCCCTGTGGTCCGGCGCCGAGGCGCTGTTCCCGGCTGACGGGAACAAGGCGGACGACGGCGGCGGGGGCCTTGGGCTGTCAGGGCTCGCCTATGCATTCATTGCGGGCATCCTCGACCACGCCCCTGCCCTGCAGGCGTTCCTGGCACCTACCGTTAACTCCTACAAGCGGACCGGCGCCACTACCAGTTCATCCGGTGCCACGTGGTCTCCGCGGAAGGCTTCCTTCGGCGGGAACGACCGCACCCACATGATCCGGGTGCCTGACAACAAGCGGATCGAGCTGCGCTCCGGCGATGGTTCTGCAAACCCGTACCTGGCCATCGCCACTGCCGTCGCTGCAGGGCTTGACGGTGTGGAGAAATCGCTAGACCCCGGGCTGCCGTCGGGTCCGGGGGAGTCCAAGCCGGATGCCCACTTGCTTCCGGCCACCCTGCTCCATGCAGTGGAAGCGCTTCGGAAGGACCCCGTGATCCTGGCCAGCCTCAGCGGGGATGCGGAAATCGGCAAGTACTACGCGGATGCCAAGGAGGAGGAATTCCTGAGCTGGCACAACCAGGTCAGCGACTGGGAAATCCGCACGTATTTGACGTCGATCTAACCCAGCTTCTCTCTGGCCACTACCCCCAACCCTCATACCAAGCAAAGGACCACCATGTGCGGAATCGCCGCGCTGCAGTTGCGCAACCCCTCGCTGCACCCCCGGATGGGCAGCCTGCTGTCCTCGATGCTTTGCCAGATCGTGGACCGCGGACCGGACTCGGCCGGCCTCGCCGTTTACAACACCCCAGGCCTGGTCAAGGAAGGAACTTCGACGCTTAGCCTTTTGGGCAGGGACCAGGGCATGACGCCGGCGGCGATCACCGCAGGGGTCTCGGCAATGCTTCCAGCTGACTCCGCCGCAGCAGTTCAGGTGGTGGGCGATACCACCCTGGTGAGCGCCGCCGTCGGGACTGACCTGCTGGTGAAGGCCGTCACCGAAACCCTCCCGGCCGCCACCATCATTGGCCGCGGCGAGCATGTGGCCGTGATGAAGAGCGTGGGCCATCCGATGGAGATCGCCGCCGAGCACGGCCTCGAGGCAATGGCCGGAAGCCAGGGGCTGTCCCACACCCGGATGGCCACCGAATCCGCAGTCACCGCCGGCGGCTCACACCCCTTCTCCGTGGCAGATGACCTCTGCCTGGTCCATAACGGCTCGTTCTCCAACCACGCCACTGTGCGGCGGGGCCTCTTGCGCGAAGGCGTGGTGTTCGATTCCGAAAACGACACCGAAGTGGGCGCCCGCTATGTCGCTTCCCGGCTGAAGCAGGGCGACACCCTCGAGGAAGCACTGGTGAACCTGGGCAAGGTCCTAGACGGCTTCTACACCCTGGTGGTCACCACCGCGGACAGCATGGCCGTGGTCCGGGACCCCATCGCCTGCAAGCCGGCCATCATCGCCGAAACGGACGACTACGTGGCCATGGCCTCCGAATACCGTGCCCTGGCCGGCCTGCCCGGCATCAACAACGCCCGCATCTTCGAACCGGAACCCGGAAAGGTCTACACATGGTCACTCTGACAGCCCCCGAAACGTTTTCCCCGACAGCCGGCACCGCAGCCGCTGCCGCGGACCCAACAGTCCTCGACCTCGCCGCCAGCCCGGTTCGTGAACTCAACCAAACCATCCATAACGCCGCAGACGGTCAATCATGGACCGTCACCAACCCCGGCGGCAAGCACAGCCTGGCCGTCGGCATCGATGCGGACATCCAGGTGACCATCGAAGGCCACGCCGGCTACTACGCAGCCGGGATGCACCAAAAAGGCGACGTGACCATCAACGGCAATGCCGGCGTCGGACTGGCGGAGAACATTATGTCCGGCAGGGTCCACGTCACGGGAGATGCCTCCCAATCAGCCGCGGCCACCGGCCACGGCGGCCTGGTGGTCATCGACGGCAACGCCGGGGCCCGCTGCGGTATCTCCATGAAGGGCGTGGACATCGTGGTGGGCGGCAACATCGGCCACATGTCCGCGTTTATGGCGCAGGCCGGCCGGCTGGTGGTCTGCGGTGACGCCGGCGACGCACTCGGCGACTCCATCTACGAGGCCCGGATCTACGTCAAGGGCACCGTCGCCTCGCTCGGTGCGGACTGCGTCGAAAAGCCGCTGAAGGAAGAACACCTGGCCGAACTCGCGGAGCTGCTGGCCGCCGCCGGCCGCACCGACAACCCTGCCGACTTCAAGCGCTACGGCTCAGCCCGGAACCTCTACCACTTCCACGTCGACAACTCGACGCAGTACTAGGAGCCCACCATGACCATCACCTCCGTTCCTGCTCCTGCTGCAGCGTCCACTTACAACGCCCAACCGCAAAACATCGCCGAATTGGGCCTGCGCGAATCCGCCACGTTCGACCGCGCCGCCATCGCCGATATCCAGCGCGCCGCCGCCACCGGCGTCTACGACATCCGCGGCTGGGGCGCCAAGCGCAAAGTCCCGCACTTTGACGACCTGCTCTTCCTAGGCGCCTCCATGTCCCGTTACCCGCTGGAGGGCTACCGCGAAAAGTGCGATACCGACGTGGTCCTCGGCGACCGGCACGCCAGCAAGCCGCTGCACCTGCAGACCCCGGTGACCATCGCCGGCATGAGCTTCGGCGCACTGTCCGCCAACGCCAAGGAGGCGCTGGGCCGCGGCGCTTCGGAGGTAGGCACTTCCACCACAACGGGCGACGGCGGCATGACGCCTGAGGAGCGCGGCCAGTCCAAGCACCTCGTGTACCAGTACCTGCCGTCGCGTTACGGCATGAACCCGGACGACCTGCGCAAGGCCGACGCCATCGAAATCGTGCTGGGCCAGGGTGCCAAGCCCGGCGGCGGCGGGATGCTCCTGGGCCAAAAGATCACCGAACGCGTGGCCGGAATGCGCACTCTTCCGGTGGGTATCGACCAGCGCTCGGCGAGCCGACACCCGGACTGGACCGGCCCGGACGACCTCGAAATCAAGATCGGCGAACTGCGGGAAATCACCGACTGGAAGACCCCCATTTACGTGAAGATCGGCGCCTCCCGCCCGTACTATGACACGGCACTCGCGGTGAAGTCCGGCGCGGACGTGGTGGTGGTGGACGGCATGCAGGGCGGGACCGCTGCCACGCAGCAGGTGTTCATCGAAAACGTCGGTATCCCCACCCTCGCCGCCATCCCGCAGGCCGTCCAGGCGCTGCAGGAACTCGGCGTGCACCGGAAGGTCCAGCTCATTGTTTCCGGCGGCATCCGCACCGGGGCCGACGTCGCCAAGGCAATGGCCCTGGGTGCTGACGCCGTCGCCGTCGGCACGGCGGCGCTGATCGCCCTGGGCGACAATGATCCCCGCTACGCCGCCGAATACTCCGCGCTTGGCTCCGCCGCCGGGTTCTATGACGATTTCCAGGACGGCCGCGACCCCGCCGGCATCACCACCCAGGACCCGGAGCTCGCTTCCCGGCTGGACCCGGTGGCGGCCGGTAAGCGCCTGGCGAACTACCTCCGCGTCCTGACGATGGAGGCCCAGACCATTGCCCGGGCCTGCGGAAAGTCGCACCTGCACAACCTGGAACCCGAGGACCTGGTGGCGCTCACCATCGAAGCGTCAGCCATGGCACGCGTGCCGTTGGCCGGCACCTCGTGGATCCCCGGTGCAGGCTAGGCATGCCCATGGCTGACTCCTCCGACTATGTGGTGGTGGGCGCGGGCCTGGCCGGCGCCGCCACCGCCTGGCAGCTCGCGGCCCGCGGTCACCAGGTCACCATCCTGGAGCGCAACGTCCCGGCCAGCCACGACGGCAGCTCCCACGGGTCGGCGCGGATCTTCCGCTACGCCTACCCGGACCCCTTCTATACGCGGGCGGTCCTGGAATCCAAGGCGCTGTGGGACGGGCTCGCCCAGGACACCGACACCGCACTCATCAGCCCTGCTGGTGCCGTGGACTACGGCCCCGAACGCAATCCGCGGCTTCTGGCATCCGTGCTTTCCGGCGAAGGCATAGAGCACGAACTCCTGTCCGCCTCCGAGGCCCGGGCACGCTGGCCGCAGCTCGCCTTCGACACAGAGGTTCTCTGGCACCCCGGCGCCGGTGTCATCGACGCCGAAACCGCCGTAAATGCCATGGTTGCGCTGGCCGTCCGCAACGGCGCAGAGGTGCTGACCGGCTGGACCCTGCGCAGTATTGAACGCCAAGGCGCAGGCTACCGCCTGTTCTCCTCCACAGGGCAAACGTTCGACGCCGGAAACGTGGTCATCAGCGCCGGTGGCTGGCTGCCCGGGCTGCTGGGGCAGCTGTCCCTTCCGTCGGGCTTCGTGGCCGGGCTTCCGGAGATTACCGTCCGGCAGGAGCAGGCGTTCCACTTCCGGTACCGGGATCCTGAAAGCGCGGGCCAGTGGCCCACCTTCATTCATAAAGCTGCCGACATCCAGGCCTACGGGCTTCCCGGCGGACGGGACGCAGGCTTTGCGGGCCAGAAGGTAGCGGAGTACAACGGCGGCAAGTTCATCCCTTCCGCGGCGAAGCAGACCGGAGAAGTGGACCCGGCCAACCGCCGTCGGGTGGTGGACTACGTGCAGCGCTACCTGCCTGGCCTTGACCCGGAACCCTACGCCGAGACGACGTGCCTGTTCACCAACACTCCCCATGAGGACTTTCTCATCGACCGCATCGACAACCTCACCGTCCTGTCGCCCTGCTCGGGGCACGGCGCCAAGTTCGCGCCGCTCATCGGGCAGTGGGCTGCAGGCCTGGTTACCGGCACCGGCACCGGCAGCGTCCCGGATCGCTTCCGTTCTGCGACGGTGCCTGCCGGCGGCCGCTGAACACGCACCCTCCGCGCACCAAAACCACCTAAGGAACTTCGTGACCGCTTCGCTGCCTCCCGCCACCCTGCCGCTCCAGGAAACCCCTGCTGTCCCCTCCGCCACGGCGCCTACCACTACCTCGGTGAGCAGCCTCCTTAGGGACATTTCCGACGTCGGACGGGACAGGAACCGTGGAGGCTACTCACGCCCGGTGTTCTCTGGCGCGGAAACCGAACTGCGCAACTGGTTTGTAGAGCAGGCCGGACGGCGGGGGCTGGACGTCGATACTGACCACAACGGGATTATCTGGGCCTGGTGGGACACCACCGCTGGTACCCGGAAGGACGCCGTGGTTACCGGAAGCCACCTCGATTCCGTCCCTGGCGGCGGTGAGTACGACGGGCCGCTGGGAGTAGCATCGGCCCTGGTCGCCGTCGACATTTTGAAAGCCCGCCGGTTCCGGCCGCGGCGGCCCCTGGCGATTGCCGTCTTCCCCGAAGAGGAAGGCTCGCGGTTCGGTGTCGCTTGCCTTGGATCCCGCCTACTTACCGGGGAGCTTGCCCCCGACAAGGCGCGCCGGCTGAAAGACGCGGACGGCAACACGTATGCCGACATCGCGTCAGCCAACGGCCAGGATCCCCGGCTGATCGGTGCGGACTACACAACCCTCCAGCAGCTCGGTCTCTTCGTGGAACTGCACGTTGAGCAGGGCCGGGGACTGATCGACCTGCACCAGCCGGTGGCCATCGGGTCATCGATCCTGGGTCACGGCCGGTGGAAATTGACCATCTCCGGGCAGGGAAACCATGCAGGGACAACCCTTATGGCCGGCCGCAGGGACCCGATGATCGCCGCGGGCAAAATCATGGTCAGCATCCGCGACACAGCCCGGAAGTACCGTGACGCCAGGGCCACCGTGGGCCGGCTGCAGCCGGTACCCGGGGGGACCAACGTGATCGCCTCCCGGGTGGACTTGTGGATTGACGTCCGGCACCCGAACGACTCCGTCACTGCCGCGCTGGTGGAAGCCATCGGGCTGAACGCCGAGCTGATGGCAGCCGAAGAGGGGTGCACGGCCAGCCTGACCACCGAGTCGCTGAGCCCCACGGTGCATTTCGACGGCGGTCTGCGGGACCGGCTTCAGGCCCTGCTGCCGGATGCTCCTGTCCTGGACACCGGGGCAGGGCACGACGCCGGAGTCCTCAGCTCGCAGATCCCCACCGCGATGCTGTTTGTCCGCAACCCCACGGGCGTCTCGCACTCGCCCGAGGAGCTGGTGGAGGACTGGGACGCGGAGGCGGGCGCCGTCGCGCTCGCGGACTCACTGGCAGGGCTGCTGGGTGAGGCGTGTGTGGTCGGATAGGGCGGGCGAATTCTTTGCTTTAGTTCCGCACCCGGTACGTCATCAGGACACAGCCGCCGGCGATGGTGCGTGCCTCTGCCAGTTCGAGGGCAATGCGGCGCGTTTGCTGGAAAAACGGGACGCCTGAACCAAGCAGCACGGGATGCACATTGAGGCTGATCTCATCTATCAGGCCAGCCTCGAAGAGCGAGCCCGCAAGTTCCCCGCCGCCCATCAGGCAGATGCCCTTGCCCGGCTGATCCTTGAGATGCTTGACGAAGCCGGCCGCGTCGGAAGAGACGAGTTCCACTCCGGGCTGGGGTTCCGTCAGCGTGCGTGAAAAGAGGTAGGTGGCAACAGCCGGGATGCCGCTGTCGTCGTTACTTGCCGACGGTTTGCCCTGGCCTGAGTCGCCGCCTGACTCCCCACCCATGCCTTGGGTCGCCGCGAATTCCCAAGTCTTCCGGCCCATCAGCACGGCGTCCACGGTGGACCAGTACGCGCCCATCACTTCCTCGACGTCACGGCTGAAATGGAGCCAGTCGAGGGCGCCATCGCTACCGGCGATGAATCCGTCAAGGCTGCATGCTGCACCATAAGTTACGGTCCGCACCGGTCTTCCTTTCACTCCCATGTCCTACCAAAACTGTAGGCAGGCGCCGGAACCTTGGCTACGGCGCCGACGCTGCACGAGCCGGACGGCCGGAGGCGGCCCGGCGGGGCGCACCTATGATGGCTCCTATGACCAATCACGCCCCGGACGGAACCGACGCGGCGGACACCGCCGCCGATGCTGCCGAGGCGGGTGCCGCCGTCGGGAAGCCCTCGGGAGTCGGAACCGGCGCCGGTGGGTCCCCGGACGACGCAGCCGCCCCGGGGAAATTGGAGCAGGTCATTGCCAGGCAGGTCCGGCATTACCGCACCGCCAATGGTCTGTCCTCGGCGGAGCTTGCTGCCCGCACGGGCCTGTCCAAGGCCATGATCTCAAGGATCGAAACGGCCACCACCTCCTGTTCGCTGACCACGCTGCAGCGGCTGGCGGACGGCCTGAAGATTCCCGTGACCGCGTTGTTCCGTGGCGCTGACACAGACCGGGACGCCACCTTCACCAAAAGCGGCCAGGGGAGCCTGACCGTCCGAAGCGGCACCCAGCACGGCCACGAATACCGGGTCCTGGGTACGCTCAAGGGCCGGACGGACGCGCTCGAACCCACCCTGGTGACACTTACCGACGCCTCCGATGTTTTTCCCCTGTTCCAGCACCCGGGAACGGAATTCATCTACATGCTTTCCGGGAAGATGGTGTACGGCCACGGCGCCTACGAGTACGCCATGGAGCCGGGGGATTCGCTGCTGCTGGACGGTGAGGGCCCGCACGGTCCGCTGGAGCTGCTCGACCTGCCCATCAAGTTCCTGGCCGTCTCTGCCAAGTAGCTCTTCCGGCCCTTGCTCCCGCATGCCCGGGGGGAGTCTGCGCTCAGCGTGACGCCTGAAACTCGCGCGTCAATGACTGAAACCATCATTTAACACACCGGAAACCCACCCCGAAACGGCCGCCATACAGTTGGAACCAGACGGCAATAGCTGCCCTCCGATGAACGTGGTACTGACTCCGCGTCCCTCCTCCGGAGTGGCTCCAACGGGCGATTTGGCGTTCTCTCCTCGCATCACGAAAGGGGTTTCCCATGGATTCGGGAAATGTCGCTTGGATTCTGGCCAGTTCCGCGCTGGTCTGCATGATGATCCCCGCCTTGGCCCTGTTTTATGGGGGCATGGTGGGGTCGCGCCGCATTCTTAACATGATGATGATGTGCTTCGGCGGGGCCAGCCTGGTGGCCGTCCTCTGGGCGCTCTTCGGATACTCGATGGCCTTCGGAAATTCGGTAGCCGGCCTGGGGCTCATCGGAGACGTCACGGAATTTCCGGGTATGGCGCAGCTGCTCCCGGCGGACGAGGGTGCTTCCATCCCGGTGGTCCTGTTCGCCGCGTTCCAGCTGTTCTTCGCCTGCGTCACCACAGCCCTGGTTGCCGGAGCCGCAGCCGGGCGGATGAAGTTCGGCGCGTGGATGCTGTTCGCCGGCATCTGGGCCACCATTGTCTATTTCCCCATCGCACACTGGGTGTTCGCCTTCTCCTCCGCTGATGGCAGTGTCACCGGCGGCTGGATCGCCAGCGGCATCAAGGCCATCGACTTCGCCGGCGGAACCGCTGTGCACATGAACGCCGGCGCAGCTGCCCTGGCTCTGGCACTCGTCCTGGGCAAAAGCTCAGGCTGGCCCAAGGTGGAACACGCGAAGCCGCACAGCCGTCCGCTGGTGCTCATCGGCGCCGGACTGCTGTGGGTGGGCTGGTTCGGGTTCAACGCCGGCTCCGCACTTTCCGCCGGCCAGTCGGCGTCGGTGGTTTTCCTTAACACAGCTGTTGCAGCTTCGGCAGGCCTTCTTGCCTGGGCACTCGTGGAGCGCCTCCGCCGCGGCGCAGCCACCAGCATGGGTGCAGCGTCCGGCCTGATCTCCGCACTGGTTGCCATCACTCCCGCCTGTGGCGCCGTGAGCCCCCTCGGCGCGGTGGCCATCGGTGCAATCGCCGGGGCCGTCTGCTCGCTGGCCATCGAGCTGAAGTTCCGCCTGGGCTATGACGATTCGCTCGACGTCGTAGGCGTCCACCTGGTGGGCGGCATCCTCGGCACGCTGCTCATCGGCCTGTTTGCTACCGACGCCGCACCCAACGCCGTCAACGGACTGTTCTATGGCGGCGGCGTCGAACTCCTCGGTGTCCAGGCCCTCGCAACGGTCACGGTGCTGGCTTACTCCTTTGGCATCACCTGGATCCTGGCGAAGATCCTGGACAAGACTATTGGCCTGCGCATCCATCCCGAGGACGAAATGCGCGGCATTGACCTCGCCGCCCACTCCGAACTGGCGTACCTGACGGACGAAGATCCGGTGGAGCTCGGCTCGCCGCAGCGGACCTGACGGGTATTTGAGAAGTCCGGGCGGGGGTGCCCGAAGTACGCGTCAGGCAGAGGGCCAAACCTTGGACCGGTGCCGGCAGCAGCCGGCTTATAGTTCCAGGGTTTGGCCCTTTGTCTTGCTTCCCGCGCGGGAGGGCTGTTCGATGATCAGGGCTCGTCGCAGACCAGGTTGCCGCCACGGACTTCCAAGAGCGCCGCCCGGACGTGGCTGAGGCGGGTCTTGGGGTCGGGTGCCATGGTGTCGATGTCTTCGCCGCCCCAATGCGGGTGGGTGAAGTAGACCAGCAGGGCGCGTTCCCTGCCGTCCTCCCCGGCTGGAAGCAGCACCACATCAGCATGGCGTCCGACGACGGGCCTGCCGCCCACGTGCTCCGGTTGCGTCAGGATGAGCCCGCCCAGGTGTTCCTGCCGGACCCAGCCGCCGGCGGCGTTCTCAGAACGGTAGACCGCCTGGCCCCGCCATTCATCAACGATCATCCAGTAGGTCCCCTCGAGCTGGAAGACCTTGGGCCCTTCATGCGGGCGGCCGGGAATGGTGAGTCCTTCAAGAACCCACGACGACGGGTCCTGAGGTGTGTCGCTGACCGCGCTGTACGTGTTGGAGCCGTGGGCTTCGTCCTTGTACCAGAGGCGGTAGCGGCCATCCCCGCAGAGTGCCACGGCGGCATCGATGACCCGCGGGGAATCCAGATCGACTGCGCCGAGGTACTCCCACGTCACGAGGTCGTGGCTGGCAAACTGGACGATGGACGCGGTGCCGGTCCAGTCAGTCCGTACCCCGCCGAGCACGGTCAGGTACATGATCCAACGTTCGCCAATTCTTACGACGTCGGGAGCCCAGAGAGTAGCCGGCTGTTCCGTTTCCGGAGGCACCAGGCCGCCCACGGTGCCTTGGTATCTCCAGCTCCGTCCGCCGTCGGAGGACCTCGCAACGCCGATGGCTGTGCCGTGAACCCACTCGACTCCGGTCAGCCCCGGCACCGTGGCACGCCGCTGGGTGTAGAACAGCACCCACTCGCCGGTGAGTTGGTCCGGAACCAGGATGGGGTCCGTGGGCCCGTCCCAGACGGGGTCGCGGTAGGGACTGGTGAAGGCATCCGGGCGCAGGGGCTTGAGGGCGTTTACTTGCTGTTGCGACACGCGCTTCTCCAACGTTGTAGTTTTCGTTTGCTGTCCAGCATATGCGGATGAAGCGCACGTGTCTGAAAGACCTTGCCCTACTCCTGGAACAGCCCTGCAAGGTCTTCGGCCGTGATGGCGCCGCCGGCCAGGGCGTCGCCTTCCATCACGTCGGCGAACAACTGCGACTTTCGGGCCTTGAGCGCCATGACCTTTTCCTCGATGGTGTCCTTGGCCACGAGCCGGTAGACCATCACGTTCCGGGCCTGCCCAATCCGGTGGGTGCGGTCCACCGCCTGCGCCTCGGAAGCGGGGTTCCACCAGGGATCCAGCAGGAACACATAGTCGGCCTCGGTAAGGTTCAACCCAAACCCGCCGGCCTTCAGCGAAATCAGGAATACCGGTGCCGTGCCGTTCTTGAACTCGCTGACCACGTCGGCACGGTTGCGGGTGCCGCCGTCGAGGTAGCAGTACTCGATCTTCTCCTCGTCCAGCCGCTCCCGGACCTTGCCCAGGAACCCGGTGAACTGGCTGAAGATCAGGGCCCGGTGGCCTTCCGCGACCAGGTCCTCAAGCTGTTCAAACAGCACGTCCAGCTTGCTTGAGCGGACTGACGAAAGCGCGGGATCCACCAGCGAGGCGTCAAGGCTGAGCTGCCGCAGCAGGGTCAGCGACTGGAAGATGGTGAAGCGGTTCTTGTTGACGTCCTCGATCAGCCCCAGGATCTTCTGCCGTTCGCGCTGCAGGTGGGTCTGGTACACCTTTTGGTGGCGCGGGTTCAGCACCACTTCCAGGATCTGCTCCTGCTTCGGCGGCAAGTCCTTGATGACTTGGTCCTTGGTGCGCCGCATCATCAGCGGGCGGACCCGACGGCGGAGCTTGTCCAGTTGCCCCTTGTCGCCGTTTTTCTCCACCGGCTTCTGGTAGTACTCGGCGAAACGCTTGGGACTGGAAAACAGGCCCGGGGCGACGATCGAGGTAAGCGCCCAGAACTCCATGAGGTTGTTTTCCAGCGGGGTGCCGGTGATGGCGAGCTTGAAGGCCGCCGGCAGTTTGCGGGCGCACTGGTACGCCTTGGACTGGTGGTTCTTCACGAACTGGGCCTCATCCAGCACCAGGCCGGACCATTCACGTGAGGCGTACGCGTCGTAGTCGATGCGGAACAGGGCGTAGGAGGTGATCACGATGTCGGCCCCGGCCAGTGCCGCAGCCACGTCCTGCCCGCTCTTTCCGAACGTCTCACCGACCGCCTGGACCTTCAACCCGGGCGCGAAGCGCGCTGCTTCCAGTGCCCAGTTGCCCACCACGCTGGTGGGGGCAACCACCAAGAAGGGAGCGACGGCGTCGGGCTGGCTTGCTGCTGCGACGCCCTCGGCGGAGTTATCACCCGCGCGGCCGGCGCCGTCGTCGGACGCGTTGCTGCTTCCAGCACTGGCCAGGGCCAGTTCCTTCGCCGCGCACATCAGGGCGAGGGCCTGTACGGTCTTGCCGAGGCCCATGTCGTCCGCAAGGATCCCGCCCAGGCTGTGCCGGTACAGAAACGTGAGCCAGTTGAAGCCCTCCAGCTGGTAGGGGCGCAGCTCCGCGTTCAGGGTGGCGGGCAGCGGCAGGCCGTCCACGCCGCCCTCGAGCAGGCCGCCCACCGCCGAGCGCCAGGCCGCCGCCTGTTCGTCAACAATCCCGAGCTGGGCCAGCTCGTCCCACAGTCCTGCCTGGAACCGGCTGATTTGCAGGGGCGCGTCCTTGTTGTCCTGCAGGGAGCGGGCCTCTTCGATCAGGGCCCGCAGCTGGTGCAGTTCGGGCAGGTCCAGGGAGAAGTAGGCGCCGCTGGGCAGCAACATCTTGGTTTGTCCCGCGGCCAGTGCGGAGAACACCGCGGCGAATGAAACCGGCTGGCCCTCAAGAGTGATCTGGATGCCGAGGTCGAACCAGTCGCGCTGTTCCGTGGCTTTGGTGGAGATGGAAACCACCGGCGCTTCCTCAGCCTCACGGTAGTCGGCGATGTCGCCCACGGTGTCCACGTCGACGTCGGGGGCCTGGCGCAGGCGGGGCAGCACTTCCTCAGTGAACGCGAGCGTGTCCAGGCCCTTCAGCTCCACGGACGCCGCGAGCCGGGGAGTGCCCCAGCCGCCGGTGGCGGATTCCCCCAGGGCGGGCACCACGTCCCACGGCTGGCCGATGCCTTCAAGGATCCGGGCCTCGGCGGTGTCGTCGCGGTAGCCATGGTCACCGGGGTGCCGCCACAGTGGTTGGGCCGTGACCAGGTTGCCCGTTTTGTAGTGCCATTCCCAGTGCAGGCGCACCCGGTGGTCAGCACCGTAGTTCGCCAGCAGGGAGAGTGTGGGGACAGCCAGGGTGGGCAGCTCAACGGACTCGTCGCGGGCAGTGACCCGGGCCGTCTGCTTCAGCTTGGGGTAGAAGCCGGTGAGGAAGCGAGACTCGTCCTTGGCCGGGATGTGGAGGGTGCTGCCCGCCGTCACGAACGACAGCAGTTCCTCGCTCAGGCCGCCTTCCAGTGGCGCCAGCGTGATGATGCCGTCAGGGTCCGGGACGCCAGGCAGAGCAGCCTCTCCCGTGATGACAAAAATTCCATGCGCCGGCCGGCCGATGGTTCCAATCGACGCCGGATCCACCTCAACACCCTCAACGGTGACGGTGGGCGCAAGCTCCAGCCCGCCGTCGGTACCGTCCCTGTCAGCATCAGTGCCGTACCGTCCCAGGTTGAGCCCGACGGCGGCGGGGGACTCCGCGAGCCGCACCGGCTCCGTGCCGCGCGAGTGGACCAGCGCCAGTCCGATCTTCCTGGCATCGGCCAGCAGGCTCCACAGGTTTTTTCCGGAGTAGGTGTTCAGCCCCAGCCAGAGGCCGGAGGAGTTGTGCATGCGGCTGGCCGATGCGGAGTGGGCGGCCAGGAACTCCTGCATCCACTCCACATGCGATTCATGGCACTCACGGCGGAAATTCAGGTAGCTGAGCGTGTTCCAGGAGACGTCCCCACGGATCCATTTGCCCTTGGCCCCCATGATCACCGGGCGCGCCTTGAGCTGGCGGACACTCCGGAGCGGATCCCGGCGGCCTGTGTAGGAGAAGTGGGGTGCCGGTTCCTCGATCTCGAACTGGAGGGCCAGGGGGACGCCGTTGCTGGACGGTGCGGCGCCGGGCTGTGAGATGAGCGGGCTGAGGGCGCGTTCCCAGTCAGAAACGGCGGCGGATGGTTCACGCGAAACCTGGGTGGCGGTGGCCGGTGAAAGCAGCTGGACGCGGGTGGCCGGGTTGTCCTCCGCCGCGAAGAGCAGTGCCGCGACGTGCTTGCAGTCCTTCCGGACCGGGCAGCTGCACACGCCCACGGTGCAGCTCCAGCCGCCCCCCTTGCGGACCAGCTTGGCAGTGGTGGAATAGGGCAGGTCCGCGCCGCCGCGGACCTTGCCCAGCATGAGCCCGGTGGCGGCGTCGAACGAAATACCGGAGACGCGGCTTCCCATGGCATAAGCGAGCCCGGCCGCCAGGGAACGGTCGTTAATGGCGGGGGGCTGTATTGCCAGTGCCGCACTCTCGTCCGGTTGGGATGGCATGGTGCGCGCTACTTTCAGCAGGCCACGGCGGGGCCGGGGCCGGTGGTTGGTTATTTGATCCATCTTAGTTCGCCCGAGGGGGAGGGCGTGCCGCCGTTTCTTTGCGGGCGGAAGGCATGGCCGGACAAACAACAGGGTGGAACAGCAAAGGCCGTGGCGTGCCGCTGTACAGAACAGCAGCATGCCACGGCCAGTGCTTCACGAACTTCGCGCAGGCAGCAGTTGCGGGACTAGGAGAACCGCTCCGGCCGGAAAGTCTCAAGCATCGGGTGCCGCGCTCCGGTGAGGATTTCGCCTGCCAGGAGCTCTCCGGCAATCAGCCCGAGGGTTGCCCCCGAGTGGGTGAACGCGACAAAGCAGCCGGGGACTTTCTCGAGTTCGCCGAAGACAGGCTCGCCGTCACCCGGAATGGGTTTGTAGCCGATCTTCCACGACGCCGGCTTGAGCTCCGGGTTGCCTGCGATGAGCTTGGAAGCCTCGTCGGCGAGTTCCTGCACCACGTCATCAGGGATGCTGAAGGTCCCGTCGGCGTGTTCGGTGATGCTCTCCTCGTACCAGTCGTGGTCAAGGGCAAGGGTGTTTCCGGGGTTCGGCCGGACAGCGGCCCGCGGCG
The DNA here is from genome assembly GCF_024494415.1 of Pseudarthrobacter sp. R1. Classification (NCBI taxonomy): domain Bacteria; kingdom Bacillati; phylum Actinomycetota; class Actinomycetes; order Micrococcales; family Micrococcaceae; genus Pseudarthrobacter; species Pseudarthrobacter sp. R1. The sequence goes on from NZ_JAMKFI010000004.1 coordinate 159,363, forward strand.
TGTTCAGCACGGGCGCCAGGCCGTGGTCAGTGGGCTTCGTGATGACCAGCATCGATACCGGTGAGCCGTTGGGAATGTCCACTCCCAGGGGGGCCACCACTGAAGGGGTCGCAGCGCCGCAAGCCACCAGGACGGCGTCGGCATCATGCGCAGCACCCGAAGCGGCCTGAACGCCCACAGCGCGCCCGCCTTCAACCACCACTGACGCTTTTCCTGCGTTGAGGACCAGTTCACCGCCGAGTTCGTGGAACTCTGCCATCAGGAATTCCACCAGATCCGGCAGGCTCACCCAGCCTTCACCGGGGTTGAAAATCGCGTTCTCGGGAACGGCCGAGGCGTCCACGCCGGGAGCCATCGATGCGATCTCCGCCGGTTCCAGCAGCTTGGAATCGTAGCCCTTGTCCAGCTCATACTGGTGGCGGGCAGCCGTGGCGCCAGCCTGGCCTGCCGGGTTCCACATCAGGCCGCCGCCGAACTGGAGCCACTCGCGGGAGGGGTCCGAGGCGAACAGTGTGCGGTACCTGTCCACTCCTGCCATGCGCAGCTGGTGGTAGGGCGTGGAGCGTTCGCCCGCGGAATTCAGCCACGAGAGCGACCGGCCTGAGGCCTCGCTGGTCAAGCCGCTTTCGGTCAGGAGGACTACCGAAGCGCCTGCGCGCAGGAGGTTAACGGCAGTGGAAACACCAAGGATTCCGCCGCCGATGACGGCAACTTTCCTGCTGGGGCTGGTGGAGGACATGGGGACTCGCTTTCCTGTGTACAACAATGTGCCGTGACGGGGTGCGTCAGGCGAGGGCATGGACTTCTTCAATGACTTTCAAGACTTCGACGGCGTCTGCCGGGTCAACCGGGACCGGTGCGCCGCGCAGGAGGGTATCGGCGAGGAGCCGGTAGAACTGGGGATAGGCACCACGCTCGGCGGGAACGGCGCTGGTTGCACCATCCACTCCCAGGACCCCCCAAGAGTCCTGGGGTTCCACTCCGTAGGCGGGGTCGCCGGGGAGGACACCGGCGTCGAGCGCGGGTTCCTGGCCGTCCAGTCCCCACTTTGTGTAGCCGGCGGACGAGCCGAGCACATGGAACCTGGGGCCCGTCAGTGCGGCTGCACCGTTCATCCAGAGCCGGGAGCGCACGCCCGAATCATGCAGCAGGGACACAAAGGCTTCCTGTTCCGGTGCTGACTGCTCTCCGCTCTGCCCGGCTGTTTCGCCGTAGCTGCGTGCCACCGGCCCAAAGAGCTGGATGGCCTGGTCAATGAGGTGGGCGCCCAGGTCGTGGAGGATGCCGCCGCCCTCCGCCGTGGTGGCAGAGTCGCGCCAATTCCCGAAACCTTCAGGGCGCCACCACTCGAACCGTGATTCGAAGGTCCGGACCTCGCCCAACGCACCCGCATCCCGGAGCTTCTTGAGAGTGAGGAAATCAGCGTCCCACCGGCGGTTCTGGAAGACCGTCAGATGCACGCCGGCCTCGGCCGCGGCGGCCGAAAGCTCCTCGCCGTGGGCTGACGTGGTGACGAACGGCTTGTCCACCACAACATGGAGCTTGTGGGCGATCGCCGTCGAAGCCATCCCGAAATGGGTGGCCGGAGGCGTTCCCAGTACCACCAGGTCAAGGTCCGCGGCGAGCGCGAACAGGGCCTCGGCCGTGGGGACAACCCGCGCGTTCGGGTAGCGGGCCGCCGCTGCGGCGGCACGTTCCGGGTGGGCGGTAACTATCACATCGAGTGAATACGAAGGGTCCGCCTCGATCAGGGGTGCATGGAAGACACGTCCGGAAATCCCAAAACCGACGACGGCGGTACGGATGGGCGCGCTCCCTGCTGCCATCACAGGACCTCCGAGAGGAAGCGCTGGAGGCGTTCACTCTTGGGGTTGTCGAAGATGTCCGCCGGCGTGCCTGCTTCAACCACTTCGCCTTCATCCATAAAAACGACCTGGTCGGCGACTTTCCGGGCGAAGCCCATTTCGTGCGTCACCACCACCATGGTCATGCCCCGCTTGGCAAGGGATGCCATGAGGGTCAGGACGCCCTTGACGAGTTCGGGGTCCAGGGCGCTGGTGGCCTCGTCAAAGAGCATGACCTCCGGTTCCATGGCGAGAGCGCGGGCGATGGCGACGCGCTGCTGCTGTCCGCCCGAAAGGTCCCGGGGCCGGTGGTCGGCGCGTTCGGCGAGGCCCACTTCTGCCAGGCGGCGGCTTGCGCGCTCCCGTGCCTCTGCCTTGGACATTTTCTTGACGCTCCAGAGGGCGAGGGCCACATTCTCCAGGGCAGTGTGGTCCGGAAAGAGGTTGAAATGCTGGAACACCATCCCGATCCGGCTGCGCAGAATGTCGGGGTTGACCTTCAGGGCGCTCTCGCCCGCCAGGAGCACGTCGCCGCTTTTGGGCTCATGCAGGCGGTTCACGCCTCGAAGCAGGGTGGACTTGCCCGAACCGGAGGGCCCGATGATGCAGGTGGTGGTGCCCGGCGCCACCGTGAGGCTGACGTTGCGGAGGACCTCGATGTCCCCGTACGCCATGGTCAGGTTCTGCAGTTCCAGGCTGGATCCGTGAAAGGTCTGGATGTCAGCTGTGGGGTTGGCGCTGGTGCTGGTGATCATGTGTTGCTCCCGGTAGTGAGCGGCGAGGCCGCGTCGAGTTCCTTGACTTCGTTCAGGCCGCTGGACGGAGCCGTGGGCCGGCGCTTTCCTGTCCGGAAGCGGCTGTCGAAGTAGTTCACCAAGTGCGTGAGCGGCACGGTGATGATGAGGTAGAAGATGCCAGCCATCACCAGCGGGGAGAGGTTTCCGGAGAGGACCGCGGCGTCCTGGCCAACGCGGAAGAGTTCACGCTCGCTGACCAGCAGTCCGAGGAAGTAGACGAGCGAGGAATCCTTGACGATGGCGATGAACTGGTTCACGAGTGCCGGCAGTACGCGGCGGATGCCTTGGGGAATGACCACGAGAGCCATGGATTTGCCGTAGCTCATCCCGAGGGCGCGGCAGGCCTCGCCCTGGCCCTTGTCCACGCTTTGGATGCCGGCGCGGAAGATCTCGCCGATGTAGGCACTGGCGATCAGGCTCAAGGCAATGATGCCCAACGGGTAGGGCGAGGGGCCGAAGATGGACTGGCTCAGCCGGGCGAACCCCTGGCCAATCAGCAGGATGGTCAGGATGGCAGGCAGGCCCCGAAACAGGTCCGTGTAGATGCGGGCCGGGATACGCAGCCAGCGGGACGGAGAGATCCCCATAACGGCGACGATCATGCCGAGCACGACGCCGATAATAGTTGCCGCGACGGAGATGATGAGGGTGTTCAGGAGGCCCACAGCCAGAAGCTGGGGCAGGACTTCGGCCATTGCACCGAAGTCGAAGAACGTGCGGATGATGGTGTTGAGCCAGTCCATGGTTGCTCTCAGACGTTGTTAGCTGGTGGAACGGGGGCGGCGCTGCCGGCGGTGATCCGGTGGCGGCCGCCCCCGGAACCTTGGGAGGGTTACTTGCTGGGTGCCGGGCTGGAGGTTTGTTCAGCCTTGGGAAGGTACTGCTCGGGCATTGGGGAGCCCGGGAACCACTTTTCGTAGAGCTTCTTCCAGGTGCCGTCCTCCATGGCTTCGGCCAGGCCCTTGTTCAGGGCCTCCTTGAACTCGGTCTTGCCCTTGGCGATGGCGAAGCCGGCCGGAGCGTCGAAGGACGGGATGTCCGCAGCGCTCACCAGCCCGAACTGTTCCTGGTATGACTTGGCGGCCTCGTAGTCCAGGAAGTGTGCGTCGACCGCACCGCTGTTGACGGCCGAGACTGCAGTGTTGTTGTCGGGGAAGCGCACCAGGTTTGCGGAGGTGAAGTTCTTGACAGCGTAAGCTTCCTGCAGCGTGCCCTGAACAACGCCCAGGCGCTTGCCGGAGAGACCTTCCGGATCGCTGATGCCGGACGTCTTGGTGGTGATGATGGTCAGGTATCCGGCCAGGTAACCGTCGGAGAAATCAACGGTTTCCTTGCGCTTGTCCGTGATGCCGATGGCGGCGACACCGGCGTCGAACTGCCCGTTGGCTACGGCGGCAAGCAGGCCGGAGAAGTCCTGTCCGGTGAAGACCACGTTGTCTACACCGGCCCGGCGGGCTACGTCCGTAAAGAGTTCGACGTCGAATCCCGTGAACTTACCCTGGGCGTCCGTGAAGGTGTACGGCTTGGAGTCGCCCAGGCTGGCGACACGGATGGAGCCGGGCTCAATCAGGCCGTACGGGTTGTCTGCGGACGAGGATGAAGCAGGAGTGGAGGCTCCGCAGCCGGACAGCGCCACGACCGCGGCGACGGCAGCGGCAACGAGCGTTGCGGGGCGGAAAGTCTTTCGAGTAAACACAGCGAGTTTTCCAATCGAGAGAAGCGGGAGATGGAGGATCAAGATCCGCCGTGGTGATGGTGCTTTGCCGGTGCCTCTTGCTGAGTCCGGTCTCAGTCCATACGATTGAGACCGGACTCACACCGATTGATAAGAATGTAACCCAAGCCACAAAAGGGCGTCAAGCGCCCGGTAAGAAAGGCCGACATGAGTAATGACGCTTCACGGCGGCGCGACATAACAGTCGCAGACGTCGCCAAGGCCGCCCAGGTATCCAAAGCCCAGGCGGCACGTGCCCTGGGCAACTACGGTGCTGTCAGTGACGATGTGAGGGAGCGCGTGCTGGCCGCGGCGGAAGAGCTGAACTACCGGCCCAACGAGCTTGCGCGGAGCATGAACACCGGAAAATCCAACACCATCGGCGTGGTGGTGGGCGATATCGAAAATCCCCACTTTGGCCTCGCCACCAGGGGCATCACCGACACCGCCAAGAGAAGCGGCTTTAACGTCATCCTGGTCAACACCGATGAGGACACCGCGGCCGAAGTCGACGCCGTGAAGGTTCTGCTGGACAAGCGCGTCGACGGTCTGATCATTGCTCCGGCGTCGTCGGTTGATACCAGGCACCTGGAAGGCGTTCACAAGTCCGGGCGGCCCTTGGTGCTCCTGGACCGCAAGGCACCGGGGCTGGAGGTGGACACGGTGGCGGTGGAGATGGAAGCGATCTCCCATGAATCCACCCGCTACCTCATCCAGGAAGGGCACAGCCGGATTGCCTTCATTTCCACTATCCGAACGGATGAGCCCTACTTCGCCGGATTGCCCTTGGAATCCTCGCAAATTTCCGATCGCCGGGACGGCATGAAGCGCGCCTTTGAAGAAGCGGGGCTTCCCCAACCCGAGGACCTGGTGCGCCTCAACGCCGGCGGTCCGGAGTCCATCAAGAAGATCACCCGGGAACTGCTCCAGCAGCCTGATCCTGCCACCGCGATCATTGCGTCTGACGGGCTTATCGGACTCAGCGTGGTGGAGGCAATCCAGGACCTGGGGCTCTCGATCCCGGACGATGTCTCGTTCCTGATGTATGACGACTTTGCCTGGACCCGCCTCACTACCCCTCCTCTGACGGTCATTGCCCAGCCCGTCTATGAGATGGGCGTGGCAGCCGCCGAAGCCCTCATTCGCCAGATCCAGGGCAGGAAGGCGCCGGTTGCCATACCTGAATTTTCCGCAACCCTGGTGAGGCGGGGATCTGTCGGCGCGCGGCCCAACAGGGGTGGCATCCCCGGCTGATGCCCAGTGACTCTCTTTCCGAACATACCCGCCCCACAAACTTCGCCGGACGTTCACTTCCCCCTCAGCGCTGTGAAGGAACGGCGCACGTAGCGTGAAAAGCGTACGAGCACCACCCGCTAACAGCCGTGAGGATTGCCATGATTAACAGCCAGCAGCCCGTCGTCCTGACCAGCAGCAGCATCGAATCCAGCGACGAGGACGTCGTGGAGGCCAACGTCAGCATCGTGGACGCCATGCACACCGCCCTGCTCCGCACCGAAGAGATGTCACCCGTAGCCGTCCGCGGCTACTACGTGGACTTTTACCTCACGCAGGCGCTGGAGGGCGGCTTCGCGCAGTACGTCTTCACCGCCGTCGACCGGGCCGAGACGGACACGCTGATCCGCGAGGGCATGGCAGGGATGGGTGCCGCCGCCCACCTTGACCTGTTCAACCGTGCGGTGGCCGTTTACGACGACCTGTCCGAGGAAGATGAAGAGCACTACCTCGACGGCGGGCTGGATGGGTCAGGGGAAACGCCCGACGGCGTCCTCCGGATGGAGGAGCTCGACGGCGAGTTTGAGGAGCTGCTCGAGCGGGAGAACATCACGTCCCTCAATGCCGCCTGGCTGCGGGGCCAGGCCGATCTCCTGGTGCTGGACGACGAGGAAGTCGGCGCTCACATTGAGCGGCTTGTGGCGCAGATCCCGGACCTGCCGGAGCGCCAGGCGCAGGCTGACGCCGAGGCCTTGGAAGACGCCCCGGACTTCGAGATCATCATCCGCGAGCTCTGCAGCATCGCAGGGTATGAGCTGGTCAAGATCACCATGGGCGACCCCAACTATGTCCATGGCGGCGAAAAGACCCTGGCCTGGCACTTCTCCACCGACCACGGCGACTTCCTGATGGTCGAGGAGGACGATGAGGCCTTTATGATCAACCCCGACACGCAGGAAATCGTCGCAGCCGTGGAGTTCGAGGAAGCGGACTTTGCGGAAACCGACGCCGAGATGGTCGGTGCGTAAAGGTGCTATCGCAGCTGTAGCCGGCTGACCGTGACGGCGCCTTCCAATACCAATCGGAAGGTACGCGCTTCATCGAACGGTGAAGCACCGGAAGACAGCGGGACCGGAAGCTCGCCGCTGAAACCGGGCGAAACACGGGCGGTGCCGATGGTGTTCCAGGTGTCGGCGGGGCCCGGCACCTGGACCCGGAGCACGCAGCCGGCGCCCGGTGTGGCCGGGCTGCAGGACACGACGTCGGCCAGCACAACGTTCTCCCGTAGCGGCTCCGCTGCACCCCAGAAGCGGTAGGTCACCCAGGCGGGCCGGGCGGCGTTCGCAGGGGTAACGGCAGTGCCCGCCAGCCGGGTCTCGGGAACCAAGGCAACGTTCCCGCAGGAGTCGAAGTTTTCCGAACGGAACCAACGGCCGGCGCTACGGCCGCGGCCCGGTGTTCCGGGCACTGACAGCGGCACTGCCAGGGGAAGGTTCTCTGCCGAGGAACCCACCAGCAGCTGGTAGGCGCCGGGCTCCACCAGCATCCGCTCCTCCACCGCGCTGTAGGTTGCCAGGCGGTCCAGGGGAACACCGATTGTGGCCGTTGCTGTTCCGCCGGCCGGCACCTCCACCCGCTGATGGCCCACCAGCAGGCGGCGCGGGAATTCTAAAAGGTGGCCGGGGGCGGATGCGTAGACCTGCACCAGCTCGAAAGCCGGCCGGCTACCCTCGTTGCGCAATTCCACCGTTACTTCGGCCAGGTCTGTGCCGGTGGTTCCTCCACCAAGCATCTCGCGGAGGGCAACGGACCCGTACCGCACATCGCCGTACGTCAGGCCGTGGCCCAGCGGGAACAGGGGCTCGGCACGGCTGTACAGGTAGGTGGAGCGTGAGGTGATGATGTCGTAGTCCAGGATGTCCGGCAGGTCTGCATCCCGGGCAAACCAGGTCTGCGCCAGGCGCCCGGTCGGTTCGGCGTCGCCACTCAGGACATCGGCCACACCGCCGCCCAGTTCCTGCCCGCCATGGCTGCTCCAGACGATGGCGGGAGTGTCAGCCAACGCGCCCAGGGCGTAGGGGTAGGAGGACACCATCAGGAGTACTGTCCGCGGGTTCGCCTCACGCACAACACGGACGAGTTCCTGCTCGGCCAGCGGCAGTTCCAGCGTGCTGCGGTCCAGCGTTTCCCTGCCGCCGAGGTGGGGATCATTGCCAACAACCACCACGGCGGTATGCGCTTCGGCGGCGGCTTGCCGGGCGGCCTCGTGTCCGGACTTGAGTGTCCGGAGCACAAACCGTTCAGCCGTGGCGGCGTCCGGAACCAGGGCGGCGCTGGCCGTCCCTGACTCAATCCGAAGCCACTTTCCGGTCCCGACGTGCTGCAGCGCGGCCGTGCCGTCAGCAGCGCGGTCCAGCCGGAAGGTCTCCTGCACCACCCAGCCGCCAACCCGGCCTGCCTCCGCCCGAAGGTAACCGTCGCCCGTGTCCGTCACGAACTTGCCGGTCAGCATCGACTGAAGGGTTACCTCGCCGGCTCCCCAGTCCTTCAAGGTAAACGATTCCGCCAGGCCGGGTGCGGTGGCGGCAGCGGTGAGGACCTCGCCCGGGCCGCCACCCAGGTACCCGCCCGTCCTGACGCTTCGCAGGGCAACGACGTCGGCACCTTCTTCAGCAACGACGCCGGCCCCGTCCGTCCCGCCGTAGCGGCGGGTGAGTCCTTCAGCGATGCTGACGGCGTCCTGCAGGGTTCCGCTGTACCAGTCACTGAGGACGCGCGATCCGAGGCTTCCGATGACGGCGATGGTGCCGGGGGCGTCGCCCAGCGGCAGGATGCCGGCGCCGGCATCATTGCGCAGCAGCACCACGGACTTTGCCGCCGCTTCCCGTGCCAGCTGAACGTGCGCGGCCGCGCCGATTTCTTCCGGCCCGATCGAGGCGTAGGGGTGGTGCGCAAATTCACCAGTCCTGGCCCTGAGGGTGAGGAGCCGCAGGACGGCCCGGTCCACGTCAGACTCGCTGATCAGCCCCTGCCCAAGCGCCTCGGTAAGGTAGGCGATGGACGGGGCCGGGTTATCGCCGTCGTCCGTGAAGCTGTCCACCCCTGCCTGCAGCGCGGCTGCGTAAGCTGCCGGGCCGCCGTCGAAATACTTCTCGGCACGGAAGAGGGAACCGGGGGCGCCGGCGTCCGTGACGATGGCCACGGAGTCCCCGTTCCGCCATTGCCGCAGCTGTGACTGCACCAGGTCCGAAACGTGGGCCGGCCTGCCGTTGACCAGGTTGTAGGACAGCATCACCGCCCCGGCCACCCCCTCTTCAATGGGGGAGCGGTAAGCGGGGAGCTCATATTCATGAAGCACCCGCGGGCTGAGGTTGCTGGAGGTGACGTTCCTGTCGAACTCATTGTTGTAACCGAGGAAGTGCTTGAGCGTGGGAACCGTCAGCCACGTGTGCGGGTCCTTGCCTCTCAACCCGCGGCAATAGGCGCCGGCCAGCTCCGCCGTCAGGTGCGGGTCCTCGGAAAAGCCTTCCTCGTTTCGCCCCCACAACGGATGCCGGAGCGGATTCACCACCGGCGCCCACACGTTCAGGCCCACGGAGGAATCTTCCGCCTTCTTGCCGCGAAGCTCTCGGCCCGTGGCCTCGCCGAGCCGTTCGATCAGGTCAGCATCCCACGTGGCCGCCATGCCTACCGGCTGGGGAAAGACCGTGGCCGGGCCCAGCCACGCAACTCCGTGCGCAGCCTCTGCACCGGTATGGAAAGACGCCAGTCCCAGCTCCGGGACAGCGGGCGCGTGCTGGTGCAGCATGGCCACCTTCTGCTCCAGGGACAAGCTGGCCAGGATCCGGGCGGGCAGGCCAGTGTCCTGCTCCTGGCCGGGCCCTAAGGCATCAACGTTGAGCATGGCAGGCTGAGCGGAATGCGGCACTGGAGTCCAATCGGCTGAATTATCGAATCGCTTATACAAAGCAGGCGAGACCCAGTGTTGCACTCAGGGATGTGAGGCGCAACACATTTCGGCCTTGCGGGATTTACTGGGCGTGCCCTACGCTAATCGAAGTCGAACCGATTCGATGAATCTGTTGAATCCCCCGTCATTGACTTAACACGAAGGAGTGCTGTCATGCTCAGTTCCCACGTAGGCCCCGGGAGGGGCAAACCCCGTAAAGCCGCCGCCGGACTGCTGGATGAAGCATCATCCGCAGCAGTGAACCGCCGGTCCTTCCTTGGAATCCTCAGTGGCGCAGTGTTCCTGGCCGCGGCCCCGGCGGCGCTGACTGCTTGTTCGTCAGGTACTGCAGCCCCACAGGCCACCAACTCGGGAGGACTGGCGGCAGCGGTGGCCAAGCTGGTTCCTGCCTACAAGCCGCTCGAGCTGGTGAAGCCCGATATCCCCCCGATCAACGGCTCCACCCCCGGTTTCACCAGCATCCCTTCCTCCCTGGTCAAGTCGGTCGCCAGCACACCGGGAAGCGGCGGAACCTACACGGCCATGACGCCGGCCTGGTGGGCTGTTCCGCCAGCGCTGCCGCAGAACAGCTACTACCAGGCTGTCAACGAAAAGCTGGGCGCCACCATCAACTTCCAGGCCAATGACGGCAACGCCTACGCGGACAAGGTCCAGACAGTGCTGGCCTCGCCCAAGGACGTGCCGGACTGGATGGTTATCCCCAGCTGGAACCTCCCCCCGCGCTTTGGGCAGGCCGCCGCGGGTGTGTTCCAGGATCTTTCGGAGTTCATCGCCGGGGACAAGGTCAACAAGTACCCCAACCTGGCAAACATCCCTACTGCCGCCTGGAAGATGGGCTGCTTCGAAGGGGGCCTCTACGGTCTCCCGTATCCCGGCGCGTTGATCTCGGACGCCATCTTCTACCGGGCGGACCTCTTCAAGGAACTCGGAGTGGAACCGCCGAAGTCCGCCGACGAATACCGCAAGCTCGCCAAGGAGCTGACGGACGAGTCCAAGAACCGCTGGGGATCCGAAGACGTCTGGAACGGCGCCCAGATCATGCACGGCGTGGTGCCCAAGTGGAAGATGGTGGACGGCAAGCTCCAGAACAAAGTCGAAACGGACGAATACCGGGCCGCCCTTGAGTGGACCGCGAAGCTGTTCGCCGACGGTTCCGTCCACCCCGACGCCGTGGCGGGCAACTCCCAGCAGTCCAAGCAGCGCTTCGAGTCCGGCGCCTCCCTCATGGCGTCTGACGGAATGGGCTCCTGGCATGAGGCCCTGGCCCGGGTCCTGCCCTCCAACCCGAAGTTCAATATGCAGCCCATGGACTACTTCGCTCCCGACGGCGGCAAGCCCACCCTCTTCCGCGCCCAGCCTGCCGCCATCTTCAGTTTCATCAAGAAGGCAGACCCGAAGAAGGTGGAGGAAATGCTGGCATTGGCCAACTTCATGGCCGCCCCGTTTGGCACAGAGGAGAACGTGCTGATCAACAACGGCGTTGAAGGAGTGCACTTCACCCGTGATGCCCAGGGCATTCCGAAGGCCACCGCCAAGGGGACCGAGGAGGTCACCAGCACCTACGCGTTCCTCGTCAGCCCTCCCATCGTCAACTCGATGGTCCAGTACCCCGGGCTGGTTAAGTCCCAGTCCGATTGGGAAGCGCGGCAGGCCCCGAACGTAGTGGAGGACGTGTTCTTCGGCATGCAGATCCAGGAGCCGGCCAAGTTCGGCTCCCTGTCCAAACCGTTCGATGACCTGGCCAAGGACATCATCCGCGGACGCAAGAGCCTGAAGGACCTGGACAGCGAGCTCGCGTCCTGGAAGAGCAAGGGCGGAGACGAACTCCGGGACTTCTACGCCGGGTTCCTGGCCTAGGACGTGGCACGCATGATCACCGGAATAGAGCAGAAGGCTTCCGCGCCATTACAGGATGGGTCTGGGACACGTACCGATGAGGCCCTGCCGCCAGGTACGACGGCGGGGCGTAGCTCCCGTGGTGGCAGGCGGGCTGTTGGAGCTGCCGCCGCCGTGCCGCCACGGGCAAAGGGAAACCTTCGGTTGCGTTTCAAGCGGGACCGCTCCCTTGTATTGATGGCATTGCCTGCGGTCATCCTGCTGGGCGTTTTCGCCTATCTCCCCATGCTGGGCAATGTGGTGGCGTTCCAGGATTACTCGCCCTACGTCGGCATCCCTGACAGCCCGTGGGTGGGCACGGACAACTTCGCCAGGGTGCTGGCGGACGCCGACTTCTGGCATGCCGTGAAGAACACCCTGGTGATCACAGCGTTCCAGCTGGTGTTCTTCTTTCCGGTCCCCATCGCCCTGGCCATGCTGTTGAACTCCCTGGTGAATCCCCGGTTGAGGGCGGCAGTACAGGCCGTGGTGTACCTCCCGCACTTCTTTTCCTGGGTGCTGGTGGTGTCCGTGTTCCAGCAGATCTTCGGCGGCGCCGGACTGCTCAACCAGTCGTTGCGGGCCAACGGCTGGCAAGGGATGGACATCATGACCAACCCGGACACCTTCCTGTTCCTGCTCACCTCGCAGGCAGTCTGGAAGGACGCAGGCTGGGGCATCATCGTCTTCCTCGCTGCCCTGAGCGCCATCGATCCCGCCCAGTACGAAGCGGCGGCGGTGGACGGAGCGGGCCGCTGGAAGCGCATGTGGCACGTCACCCTGCCCGGCCTGCGCAGCGTCATCGTGCTGCTGCTGATCCTGCGGCTGGGGGATTCCCTGACCGTCGGTTTCGAGCAGATGATCCTCCAGCGGGATGCCGTAGGGGCGGAAGCCTCCGAGGTCCTGGACACCTTTGTGTACTACACCGGCGTCCAAAACGGCGACTGGAGCTACGCCGCTGCGGCCGGCCTCATCAAAGGCCTGGTGAGCCTGGCCCTGATCCTGACAGCCAACAAAGTTGCCCATATCTTCGGTGAGAGCGGTGTCTATTCCAAATGAGCACAATTACCAGCAAGGCCGTGCCCTCCACCTCCAAACCCTCCAAACAATCCAAGCCGCCGCGCCTGAAACCAGAACGCCCCGTCTGGGACGAAGAACCCGGAGCAGCGGCGAAGGCAGGGAAGTTTATTGTCCTGGCCGTCGTCGTCCTGGCTGTCCTGGGGCCGCTGTACACAATCGTCCTGACGAGCATCTCCTCCCAGGCCACCATCACCCAGGCCGGGGGACTGGTCCTGGCCCCGGGAGAAATTTCTTTCGCCGCGTACCAGCAGATCCTCAGTGGAGGTGTGGTCACCCGCGCGGTGCTGGTCAGTGTGGGAGTCACTGCAACCGGAACCGCCCTGAGCATGGTGGTTTCCATCCTTTGCGCCTACGGGTTGTCACGGCCGGGGTCCTTTGCGCACACCCCCATCCTGTTCACGCTGCTGATCACCATGTTTTTCAGCGCGGGGATCATTCCCTCCTACCTGCTGGTCTCGGGGCTGGGGCTGATCAATACGTATTGGGCGCTGATCCTGCCCAGCTGCATCTCGGTGTTTAACATCATCATCCTGCGCGGCTTCTTTATGGGGATCGACAGGGGAATCCTGGACAGCGCAAGGATCGACGGTGCCAGTGAATGGCGCACCCTGACCCAGATTGTGCTGCCCATGTCCAAGGCCGTAACCGCCGTGATCGCACTGTTCTACAGCGTTGGCTACTGGAACGCCTTCTTCAACGCCGTCCTCTACATCAACGACAGCGCCATGAACCCGCTGCAGGTGGTGCTCCGGTCCTACGTGCTCCAGGGCGTCTCGGTTCCGGGCCAGGTGGACGTCGGCACGGGCGCCGCTGCGGGCCCGGCCCTGCAGATGGCCGTCATCGTGCTGGCCATGGTACCCATCCTGATCGTGTACCCCTTTGTGCAAAAGCACTTCACCAAGGGCGTGATGATCGGGGCGGTCAAGGGATGAGGGGCCAGTCTGCGCCGGCCCTTCAGCTCATGTCATCGAACCGCGGCGGTGGTTTCGCCAGCCGTCAGGGTGGGGCCGATAAGCCGGAGTTCGGCCGGTTTTTCCAGGCTCAGCCGGTCCATCACCATCTCCACCGCAGCACGGCCGATGTCCATCGCGGGGATGGGCACAAAGGTCCAGGGGCGGACGGCAGCCTTTGCCACATCTGCCGGCGCAATCACCGCCACGGAGATGTCCCCGGGGACGGAAAAGCCGTGGACGGCCAGGTTCTCACGCAGGATCGGCAGCAACCCCTCGTTGTGCACCAGAAGAGCAGTGATGGGCCCGGGGCCGGCGAAGACCTTGTCCAGGGCCCTTGCCAGGTCTGGCGAGTTGGCCTCGCACGCTACGGCTACATGGTGAACCTCCAGCGCGCGGCAGGCCTCCTCGAATCCACGCAGGGCGCGGTCGGCATAGGTAGCGTGGCGGCGCAGCGAGGCCGGCGGAGACCCGATGAACGCAATGCCCCGGTGCCCCAACTCGGCCAGGTGGCGCACGGCAGTGCGGGACGCCCCGGCAAAATCAAAGTCCACGCAACTAAGGCCGCGCGCATCATCCGGCATGCCGATCAGCACCGCCGGTTTCTGCAGCCTGGCAAGCACCGGAATGCGGGGATCGCGGGCTTCGATGTCCATCATGAGCAGGCCATCCACCATGGACTGGGACGTCACCCGCTCTATGCTGCCGGCGTCGTCCTGGGTCAGCAGCAGGACGTCCTGGTTGAAGGAACGGGCAGTGGTTACCACGGCCGTGACGAACTGCATCACCACTCCGACATTCACGTCAGCGCGGAGCGGCACCACAAGGCCCAGCACATTGGACCGGCTGGAGGCCAGCGCGCGGGCACTGGACCGCGGGCTGTACTTCAGGCGGCGCATTGCCGCTTCGACGATATCGCGGGTTTCTTTCGATATGGGACGGTTCCCGCTCATCACGTAGGACACCGTACTTGTTGAAACTCCGGCTTCTTTGGCTACATCGCTGATCGTCGCCGCAGTTGAAGCCTTTCGATTACCCATACCCCCATTTAACCAAGGAATTCGATGCATCTTCGCAGCCACGGGCTGAACTCCGTGACCCAGCAGTCAGGGTTGCTGTTCGGCGCCGACTACAACCCCGAGCAATGGCCGGAAGAAAGCTGGCCGGAAGACATCCGCCTGATGCAACAAGCGGGGATTAACCTCGTCACCCTGGGCGTGTTCAGCTGGGCAAGGCTGCAGCCATCCGAAGGCAGGTGGGACTTTGGCTGGCTGGACCGGATCCTGGCGCTCCTGCACGAAGGCAACATCAATGTTTGCCTTGCAACGCCCACCGCATCGCCGCCGCCATGGCTGGGACACCGCTTCCCCAGTACGCTCCCCACCGATGCCTCGGGAACTACCCTCTGGTACGGCTCACGCAACCAGTTCTCGCCGTCGTCAGCGGTGTACCGCAGCGCTGCGCTGCAGGTTACGGCCGCGCTGGCGGAGCGCTACGGCAAGCATCCCGCCGTCGTGATGTGGCACGTGGGCAACGAGCTCGGGCAGGTCAGCTACGACGACGAAACGGCCGGAGCCTTCCGGGGCTGGCTGCTGCGCCGCTATGGTTCCCTGGACAACCTCAATTCCGCCTGGGGCACAACTTTCTGGAGCCAGGGGTACAGCAGCTGGGAGGAGATCCTGCCGCCCCGCACAGCGCCCTACCTGCACAACCCCACCCAGGTCCTGGACTTCAAGCGTTTCACCTCGGATTCGCTGCTCAAGCTCTTCACCGCCGAGCGGGATATCATCCGCCGGCACTCTCCCGACGTCCCGGTCACCACAAACCTCATGGGCTTCTTCCGCGGGGCGGACTACTTCAGCTTCGCCGGCGAGACGGACCTGATCGGCAACAATTGGTACACCGACCCGGCCCAACCTCAAACCTGGGAACTGGGCGCGCTCACCCACGATCTCTGCCGCGGACTGGCCGCGGGCCGGCCCTGGCTGCTGATGGAATCAGCGGCGTCGGCCGTGAACTGGCGCCCGCACAACAGCGCCAAGGAACCCGGCGCGCTGCGGGTGGACTCCCTGTCTGCGCTGGCCCGCGGCTCGGACGGAATCTGTTTCTTCCAGTTCCGCCAGTCCGCCTTCGGCGCCGAGCGCTTCCATTCCGCAGTGGTACCCCTGGCGGGGGAGGACACCCGCGTGTTCCGCGAAGTCTCGGCTCTCGGGTCCGAGCTTCAGAATCTCCGGCTCCTCGCCGGCACACCCTCACCCTCCCGCATTGCCGTGTTGTTCGACTGGGACAGCTGGTGGGCTGCCGAGTCCCCGGACTGCCCCAGCGACAGGCTGGGCGTGCTCGACCAGTTGCAGGCCTACTACCGGCCGTTGCTGAGGCGCGGATTGTCGGTGGAAGTGGTGCATCCCGCTGCCGCCCTGGACCGCTTCGACCTGGTGCTTGTCCCCAGCCTCTTCCTCCTCACCGAGGAACATGCCGCGGCACTGACCGGCTGGGTGCACGGGGGAGGAACTGCAGTGGTGGGTCCCTTCAGCGGATTGGCCGACAGCAACGGACACCTCCGCCAGGGACGGTTCCCTGCAGTGCTGGCCGGCATGCTCGGGGTGACAGGGGAAGAATGGCGCCCGCTGGCGGGCAGCGTGGGACTTGAATTTGGGCAGCCCGGTCCTCTGGGCGCGGCGGCCAACGCAGGAATGCTGGACAACCTCGAAGCCGCCGTCTGGTCGGAGGACCTGCGCCTCCACAGCTCCAGCGCTGCCGTGGTGGCCACCTTCGCATCCGGCCCGCTTGCCGGGAAGCCGGCAGCAGTCCGCAACAGCCACGGCCAAGGGACCGCCTGGTACATCGGCTGCGACCTGCCCGCTGCAGCGCTGGGAAACATTGTTGGCGCCGCGGTGGCGGAGGCGGGACTGACTGTGCCCGTCGCCGGGGAGCTGCCCGACGACGTCGAACTCGCCACCCGCGGCGGTTACCACTTCCTGCTGAACCACGGCCCGGAACCGCGGACGGTACGCCTCAAAGAGCAGTCGGTGGACTTGCTCACCGGGGACAGCCACGGACCCGACATAACCCTGGAGCCGTACGGCGCCCTGGTCCTCAAGAACAACTTTGACCATATTGAGAATGGAAACTGAGATCCCATGAAATTCACCGACGGATACTGGCTGTACCGCAAAGGCTTTTCCGCGCTGCACCCCCGCGACGTATCGGAGGTAGTGGTGGACGGCGGGACGATGACCGTCTACGCGCCCACCAAACGCATCACCTCCCGCGGCGACGCACTTAACCTTCCCCAGCTGACGGTCACCTTCGACGCCCCGATGCCGGACGTCATTGGGGTAACCATCGAACACTTCCAGGGCGGCCTGGACAACGGTCCGCATTTTGACGTGAACCGGGCAGGATCCGCCGCGGAGTTCAGCCAGGACGGCGGCCGCACCGCAAGCATCACGTCCGGAGGGCTGACGGCACGGATCAGCACGTCCGGCGACTGGGGAGTCGACTTCCTCGGGAACGGCAGGCTGCTGACCAGCTCCACTCCCCGCAGCGTCGGCGTCATCACGGACGACGGCGGGCGGACCTTTGTGCACGAACAGCTCAGCCTCGGGGTGGGCACCAACGTCTACGGCCTGGGCGAGCGCTTCGGCGCCTTCGTGAAGAACGGCCAGGCCGTGGACATCTGGAACGAGGACGGCGGCACCTCCAGCGACCTCGCGTACAAGAACGTTCCGTTCTTCCTCACGAATGACGGGTACGGCGTGTTCGTCAACCACCCGGAGAAGGTTTCCTTCGAGGTGGGCTCGGAAGTGGTTTCCCGTACGCAGTTCAGCGTGGAAGGCCAGAAGCTGCAGTACTTCATCATCCACGGGCCCACACCCAAGGAGATCATCCGCCGGTACACGGAGCTGACCGGCCGGCCCGCCCGGATCCCGGCGTGGTCCTATGGGCTCTGGCTGTCCACATCGTTCACCACGGACTACGACGAGAAGACCGTCAACTCCTTCATCGACGGCATGGAAGAGCGGAACCTGCCGCTCTCCGTCTTCCACTTCGACTGCCACTGGATGCGGTCCTTCCATTGGAGCGATTTCGTGTGGGACCCCGCAACGTTCCCGGACCCGGAGGGCATGCTCGCCCGCCTGCACGACCGCGGGCTCAAGGTCTGCGTCTGGATCAACCCGTACATCGCCCAGCGCTCGCACCTGTTCCGGGAAGGCCTGGAACGCGGCTTCCTGGTTAAGCGTCCGGACGGTTCTGTCTGGCAATGGGACATGTGGCAGGCAGGGATGGGACTTGTGGACTTCACCAACCCCGACGCCGTGCTCTGGTACCAGGACAAACTCCGCGGCCTGCTGGGCCAGGGCGTTGATTCATTCAAGACCGATTTCGGCGAGCGCATCCCCACCGATGTGGTGTGGCATGACGGCTCCAATCCGGCCAGGATGCACAACTACTACGCGCAGCTGTACAACAGGACGGTCTTTGACCTGCTTTCGAAGGAGCTGGGTGAGGGCGAAGCGGTGGTCTTTGCCCGCTCAGCCACAGCAGGCGGCCAAACCATGCCGGTGCACTGGGGCGGAGACTGCGAGTCAACCTTCGCGGCGATGGCTGAATCGCTGCGCGGCGGATTGTCGCTGGCGGCGTCGGGATTCTCCTTCTGGAGCCATGACATCGGCGGTTTCGAGGGCACGCCTGAACCGGAAATCTTCAAGCGCTGGATCGCGTTCGGGCTGCTGTCCTCGCACTCACGGCTGCACGGCTCCAACTCCTACCGCGTCCCGTGGCTCGTGGACGAAGAGTCGGTGGATGTCCTTCGGCACTTCACCGAGCAGAAAATGCGGCTGATGCCTTACCTGCAGATGGCGGCCGAAGAAGCGTATGCAGAGGGCATTCCCCTGATGCGGCCGCTGTTTATGGAATTCCCGGAGGACCCGGGCTGCGCACATCTTGACCGGCAGTACATGCTGGGCCCCGACCTTCTGGTGGCACCCGTGATGGACCGCTCCGGCACGGTGTCCTTCTACCTGCCCGAAGGGACCTGGACCCATCTGGAAACCGGCGAGCAGCTGGCAGGCCCCCGGTGGCACCGCAAGGAGTACTCGGTCATGGAAGCGGCAACCTGGGTGCGGGAAAACGCGCTGCTGCCCATCGGTACGGTGTCCGACCGGCCGGACTACGACTGGGCCCAGGACATGCGGTTCCAGGCCTTCGCAGCCCAGGACGGGACACACCGGGTCACCGTGCCGTCACCGGGCGGGTCCACCACCGTCTTCGAAGTGACGGTTGTGGACGGTGGCGTGTCCGCCGTCGTGGTCCCGTAGCTCGTGCTGGGCTGGCCAGCGGGGTACTAAGCAGGCGCAGGGCAGCCCCCTTAGCTGTTCTGCATCCTGCTTAGCTGTTCTGCACGGTCAGCTGTTCCGCACGGTCAGCTGTTCTGCCCTGTCAGCTGTTCCGCTCGAGGGCCACGGCCAGGATATCCACAAGTTCATCGTCCACCTGGTCCGCTGAGGTAAGGCGCACCCTGCGGGTGAAAGGGTCATCGGCCCGGGTCTTCACAGTCTCGATCCGGCCCTCCTCAGGGGCGTCGAGCCGGAGGGTTACGTCAACGGCAGTGGTGGTGGTCCGCGTGACCTGCGCAAACTTCCGCCGAGCACTGTGGAGGGACACGTAACCCTTCCGCATCTGGATCTCCACCCCGTCCGTCGCGGACGCCCATGCCAGGAGGGCGTCCGCGATGGGCCGCAGGTGCGGGTGGTTGGCATACTGCCCGTCAATCAGTTCATCGGCGTCACGCAACATAAATTCCGGATAGCCGAACATCTCCCAGGACACCGCATACTGGGCGTACCCGGTCACCCCAAAGCTGTCGCGCATCCAGGTGCGGAGTTCGCCGTCGTTCCGGATACCGGCGGCGCGGGCCTTCCCAACCCAGTACGCGGTGTCTTGGCCGGTCTTCCGCAGAAGGAGTGCTTTGTTGCTGTCCACCATCGACTGCCAGGTGCTGGCCTTCTTCTGGGACTCCGGGATCGTAGGCATGCATCGATCGTAGCGCCGTCCCTAAACCTCGCCGGCTGCTGCCCACCGACTGCTGCCGCCGGCCGCTGCCGCGAGTCTGACACAGCCGGAGAAAAAGATTCCGGACGCCCGTAACCTTTCCGCCTGCCCCCGCGATGTAGGAGGTGATGGGTCCGCCCGGCGGACCTGAATCGAATATGTTGTCTAGGTTTTGGAGTGTCTTATGTCGTTGTTCACCGTTCTCGCCACCAGCAAAGTCGCCGCCGGAGTACTGGCAGCCGGCACCATTGCCGTCGGCGGAACCGGCGCCGCTGCCGTTTCCGGCGTCCTTCCGGCCGAAGCACAGCAGACCGCCCACAATCTCTTCGGCGCCCCGGCTCCGCAGCTGGCGGCAGAAGCCGCCTCTAACGCGCAGGCAACCACTGCCGCCGCCGCCGACGCCACTGCCAACGCTTCCGCTGACGCAGAAGCGGAAACCGCAGGAGATGTCGCGGTTTCCAGTGATAACGTCGCAGCCCAGGCTTCCGTGTCCGCCGCAGCCGGCACGGCAGTTGACGCAGCCGGCGCCGCAGCCCTTGGCCTCTGCACTGCTTTCACCAACGGTGGCCTGAACGCCTCTTCCGAAGGCTTCTCCTCGCTGGCCATCGCAGCGCAGGGTGAAGCGAACATCGAAAGCTTCTGCACCGACGTCGCAGCGCAGGCTGACGCTGCCGCAGGGGCAGGCGCCGCAGCCGGTGGTTCCGCCGCTGTTGAGATTGAGCGTCCCGAGGTTCCGGCTGTTCCGGCGATCCCGGCTGTTCCGGCTGTTCCGGGTGTCGACGGCGAGCCGGCAGTTCCGGCCGTGCCTGCAGTTCCCGAGGTTCCTGCTGCCTCCGTCGACGGCGGCAGCGCAGCTGTGGACGCGCCGTCAGTTTCGGTCCGCTAAGCGGCGTTGGCTAGTGTGTACTGCGGGAAGCGGCCCACGGTCCGTTTCCCGCAGTACGGCAGTCCTCGATTTCGGGAACTGCCCTTTCAGGAAACACTGACGGCCCTTGGGGAGGCCGGTCCGGAATGAAGCCCGGAATAACCTGCCGAAAGGCAGCGGGAAAGTAAGCGCAGGACCCGCAGACCGCACCGTAAAACCGGGATGGGCATTGCCTTGCTCCGGGATGGAGGAGCCGCCGGTGCTAGACACTTTGGCCCAAGAAGAGATCGACATATTCGACGACGCAGCCGGAACCGACCCGGCTGCGGTGTTCGGCGTTGCCTACCGGTCCTTCGCGGGGCCGGTGCTCGGATACCTCAGGGCACGCGGCGTGGACGATCCCGAAGCGGTAACCCAGGACGTGTTCCTGGCATTCTTCCCGCAGATCAGCGGCCTCACCGGCGGGCTGCAGGGGGCCAAGTCTCTCATCTTCTCCATTGCCCACGCCCGCATGGTGGACCACTACCGGCGGCTGGAACGCAGGCCTCAGCTGACTCCTTACGACCCGCTGGAGGACAACCGGAGCACCCCCTCCGCAGAACACTGTGCGGTGGAGCTGAACGGCGCGGCTGCCGCCCTGCTGGACGGGCTCAGCGACGAACACCAGGAAGTGCTGGCCCTTCGCGTGGTGGCTGACCTGTCCATAGAACAGGTGGCCGGCATCATGGGCAAGAGCGAAGGGGCGATCAAGCAGCTCCAGCGCCGGGCCCTTCAAAATCTCAAGGCACAGACGCTCAAAAGAAACCAGGCAAACCATGAGTGACACCGCAGGATCCCGCGGCGGGTCCGTCGACCAGCTGCTGTTGGAGGCAGACCTGGACGGCGACACCCAGCTCCGCCCCGTCCTTCTCGAGCTTCAGGCCCTGGCCTCTGATGCGCCGGAGCCTTCTGCCGAGCTGCTGGCCATGATGGCCGGAGCCAACGCAGGGCTTGGTGCTGACCCGGAAGTCGCCGAAGCCGCGATTGCTGCAGCCCCCGCTGACGAACTCGCTGCCCGCCGCAGGGCCAAGCGCCGGACCACACTGACGGCCCTGTCCGTGGCGGTGTCCCTGAGCGCCGGCGGCGCAGTGGCCGCGGCATCAGACCAGTCCATCCGGGAGTCGTTCACCCAGCTCAACCAGGCGGTCACTTCCTTCATCACCGGTTCCGGCGGAGCACCTGCAGGCCACCAGGCCGATCAGCCCGCGGTGCCTGTGCCAGAGTCCCCGGCCGGTACCGGACCTGCCGGCACCGCACCTGCCGGCACTGCACCAGCCGGCCCAACATCGATACCGGCGGACCCCGCTGCTGCGACTCAACCGACCGCCCCGCCGTCGGACGGTCCAGTTGCACCGGAGACCGCTGCAAGCCAGCCAACTTCCCCGGGAAAACCCGGGGAAGTCCCCGCTTTAGAGACCCTGCCCGGGGCTGTACCCGAGCACATTGCCAACGGGCTGGGCGGGTCGCCGGAAGTGCGGGTGCCGCCGCAGGTTCCACTGCCCGCCACGCTGCCGGCAGTTCCGCTCCCGTGACGAACCGGCACCCGGCTCACCGCCCCCGCAGGGTCATTATTTGGTCGCGGTTTTGATCATTTCGCCGGCCGGATCGGCCAGGTACCAGACGTCGTTGACGCCCTGGCCGAGGATGTCACCGGCCTTGGTGTCCTTGGCGAAGTAGTACAACGGCAGGCCGTTCAGGGTCACCTGCTTGGCTCCTTCCGGTGTAGTGATGGTGCCCACGGTCCCGGTTACCCCTTCGACTTTGGGCTCGTCCGAAGTGGTGAGGAGCGGCGGCCACGCGGTCAGGCATCCCCCGGTGCAGGTGCTGGTACCGGAGTCTTTGACATCCTTGGTGTAGTAGTAGACGCTCATCCCCTTGCCATCGACCACAATGTCGCCCAGGCTGGAAGACGCAATCTTGAGGTCCACACCGGCGGCCGTAGCTGTGGACGTTGCGGAGGGCGGAGAAACAGAGGCAGCGGGGGCCGTTGCAGAGGCGTTCGGTGAGCCCGCCGTGACAGCCGGGCTGGTGGCTGCAGGGGTGGTACTGCCGCCGCCGCACCCCGCGAGGGCCGCCGTCAGGGCGAGCATGGTGAGGCCTGTTCCCAGTTGCTTTTTCATAGGTCTGCTCCTTGATTCGTGCCCGGCGTCGATGCCGGACGCTAACGACTAAGACGCCTCCGGGTGAAGAATAGTTCAACTGAACCAAATTCCGGCTGCAGACGTCGTATCAGCCGGAAGCACACGGTGGCGAACCATGTTGAAGGCCGGGAGGTCCCGATATGCCGCTGGACGAGGACGTTGTTGAGTCCATCTACCGTGAGCACGGCCAGGCCCTACGCCGATTTGTGCTCAGCGCCTCCCGCGACCCGCAGTTGGCTGAGGACGTGGTCCAGGAAACCGTGCTCCGTGTCTGGCAGCACGCCCCGGAGGTCACCGGGAGCCTTCGCAGCTATCTTTTCCGGACGGCCAGGAACATCATGATCGACAATTACCGGCGGGCGCAGCGCCGCCCGGCCGAAACTCTGGACGATGGCCTTGCCAATTCTGCCGAGGCAGTGGAACGCGTGGACGAGCTGCTGAACAGGGTGCTGATCGAGGAAGCGCTGCTCCGCCTCAGCTCTGAACACCGGGACGTGCTGGTGGCGTTGCACTACCGCCGTTTCACCGTGAATGAGGCAGCGGTGCAGTTGAACGTCCCGACCGGAACGGTGAAGTCCCGTGCGTACTACGCAGTGCGGGCGTTGCGGACCATCCTGGACGAAATGGGGGTGGAACGGTGAGCGCTTCCGAGCAGCACCACTTGCTGGGAGCTTACCTGTTGGGCGGGCTGGACGCCGAGGACCTGAAGATTTTTGCGGCGCACCTTCAGGGTTGCGCGAGATGCCGGGACGAGCTCGGCCGGCTGGAGAAAGTGCCTGCGT
The DNA here is from genome assembly GCF_024494415.1 of Pseudarthrobacter sp. R1. NCBI lineage: Bacteria > Bacillati > Actinomycetota > Actinomycetes > Micrococcales > Micrococcaceae > Pseudarthrobacter > Pseudarthrobacter sp. R1. The sequence goes on from NZ_JAMKFI010000004.1 coordinate 182,707, forward strand.
TACTGGACGCCCTCCCGGTGCCGGACGCCGTTGCGCTCACCGTGGTGCCGGCAGGACCGGGCGCGCCACCCGCCCGGGCAGCCGGGGCCCCGGTGCCCCTCCTTTCGGAACTGTCGCGCCGCCGTCGGAAGGTACGACGGCGGTGGGCGGCCCTGGTGGGGGCGGTCGCCGCAGCATGCCTCGCCGTGGGCCTGGGGGTGGGGCCGGTCCTGAACCGGCCGGCGCAACCGGACGCGAGCTACTCTGTGCAGTCCGGAGATGGCCTGCAGTTCAGCATCGACCTGGCCCGGAAGACCTGGGGAACCGAGTTGGCGGTGAACGGCAGCAGCCTCCCCTCCGACGGGACATTGTCGCTGTGGGTCCGGGACCGGGCCGGCGGCGAGGACCGCGCGTGCGCTTGGACGGCCACGCCGAGCGGCAGGGTCAGGGTCACCGGCGCAACACCCATCCAGCTGGCCAGCATTTCGAGTGTGGAACTGCGGGACGGTGCCCAGCAGGCCGTCGCGGTCATTACCGTGCCTTAGGGTCCGCCACATACCCGGGCGCTCCAACCCCAGCCACACTGGCGCCTTCATCAGCCGGGGCCGCCGGCTATCGGGTCATCTTCGCGAGGCGTGCCCGGACGATCATGTAGGCGCCGTAGCAGATGAGCCCGGCGCCCACAGCCGCCAGGAGGTACACCCCGAACGGCTGGTCGCGGAGCGCCCGAAGCCCTCCATCCAGGCCGGTGGACTCCTCAGGGTGCGCCTGCAGCGTGGCTATGGCGATGAGCAGCCCGGTCAGCAACAGCACAATGCCCTTCGCCACGTATCCTGTTATGCCCAGCACGGTGACCGCGGTCCGTGCGGTGGGGGACGAGGGCATTGCCAGCTGCTTTTCGAACGATTTCCGAAGGCCGCGGATGCCGTACACCACGCCGGTTACGGCAATGCCCACGCCCAGCAGGACCAACAGCGCTACGCCGCCCGGTGCCTTCATGACGGAAGCGGTAAGGTCGCTTGCGGCCTGCTGGTTGTCCCCGCCCGAACCGGTTCCCATGGCGAAGGACATCACTGTCAGGGCAAGTCCGGCGAAAACCACTGCCTGCGCCGCTGCCTTTGCCTTCTTTCCGGCCTTTTCCTTTGTGGGCAACTGGTTGTAGTCGAAGATGGCATCGCTGGTCTGCCACAGTGCAAGGGCAGCGCAGGCGGCGAAGCTCGCCCACAACAGGAAAGGTCCGGCAGGCTGGGTGGCGAGTTCGGCCACGGCACCGCTGAAGTCGGCGTTGCCCGTACCGCCCATGGCCAGCCGGATCGCGATAGCACCTACTAAGAGATGCAGGATGCCGCTCGCCGCAAACCCCGCCCTCGCCAACATCTCCAGGGTGTGGGAGTTGGTGACGTTCTCTGCCGCATCTGCGGCCTGTCGCAATTCTTTTTTGATGGCTGTTCCCTTTGTACAGGCGCGGAGGCGCGGATGGTGCGTACCCCCGCGTAAGGGCAATCGTGCCACGCGCTGATGGTCCGGGCCAGTGACCCCTCAGCACTATGTGGATTAGGTGGCGGATTGTGCGGCTTCAGCAATGAGGTGTCCAATGCCGCTGTGGGATGGGGAGGGATGCCCATCGCCGAAGTTCTCCCCGGCGTGGAACTATATGGTCAGCGACCGAACATCGGCGCGAACTTCTCCGGGGGACGAACCATGACTTTTTACGGCGCTGATGTCAGCCAGTTGCGGGCTCTGGCGAAGGCGGCTGACCAGGCTGCATTGTTGTTGGGCAGCCGGGCGAGTTCGCTGCATAGCCAGATCCAGGCGGCTCCCTGGAAGGGCACGGACGGCGAACGTTTCCGTCAGGAGTGGAGCGGAAGCCACCGCCCCGGGCTGGAGAAGGTTGTGTCCAGCCTGCGTGAGAACTCCAGGATCCTGCTGCAGCACGCGGAGGAGCAGGAGAAATCCTCCTCGTCGTCCTCATCGGCCGGTGCCGGCACCGGCGTCTGGGACCGGGCTAAATCGTTTGCCGGACAGGCGCAGGACTGGCTGAAGGAACAGGCCGCTGCCGCCGCGGCCGCGGCCGGGCACCGCCGGGAGCTGGAAGCCGGCCTGGAGCGGATGCTGGACGCCAGCCCGGAGGAACAGGCCACGTGGTGGGACGGCCTCTCTGCAGCGGACCGGAAATACCTGATCGAGGGCGAAGGCGGCGACGGTCCGTTCGCTGAGGACCTCATGCGGATGGACGGCGGCATCCCAACATCCGCGCAGGAGCAGGCCAAGGAACATCTCCAGAGCCTGGCCAGGGCAGACATCCCCGTCTACTCCGAAACAGGCAAGGCATCGATCGAGGCCCGGGTGGCCTGGGTCCACGGCGGTGCCGAAGTGGGCACCGAAGTTGTGGAGAATGCCGATGGCACCGCGACGGTGAAGGTGTACGGAAACATGGGGTTGGGCGTCAACGACACCACCGGAACCGCCGGTGTGACCCTTAACGGGCAGGTGTCCCGCGAATACACCTTCGAAAGCGTGGAAGAAGCCATGGCAGTCCGCGAGCAGATGTACCGGGAGCTGCCGCCGGACAGCGTGGGTGAGATCAAGGATGTGGCCGGCAATCCGCCCGGTTACGTCCTGGAAACCATCAACGAAGCTGCCGGTGACAACGGCTCCACCGGGCAGACGGACAAGGCCAAGGGAACGCTGTCGCTGGAGGCCGAGGGGGAAACCGGAGCCGCATCAGGTTCGGCCAGGCTGGACCTGGCCTACGAGCGGAACCTGACCGACGGCACCTCAACAGCCAGCGGCGAAGTTTCAGCCCAAGGCAAGCTCAACCTGGACGGCCGCGTTTTCGAGGCTTCCGGCAAGGGCGGACTGCAGGTAAACATGGACAAACACAGCAACATCGAATCCGTGTCAGTGTCCATGGATGGAACCGTGGCGCAGGGAGTCACGGCGGGTACGGACGTGAAGGCCGCCAAGCTCGAGTCCACAGTGACCGCGGGAACCCAGGGTACTGTCAAGATCGATGTGGATTACTCAGCGGAGAACAAGCCGCTGATCGATAGCTACCTGCGGCATGTCGCGCTCGGAAACGAATTCGGCGCAGCACGCGATGCCGCCAGGCTGTACGAAGCCGGTTCTGCCACTGTCCAGGTCAACAATGTGGTGACTGCGTCCAACGAGGCCGGGGTTGACGTGAAAGTAGGCGAGGTGGAGGTCAAAACCGAGAGCCAGGCCACCACGAATGTCTCCACGTACTACAAAGTCCCCAACGACGCCAGGCTCGAGCGGCTGTAATCGTGCCGGCCAACATCCGGCCCCCCGCACCCAGCCCAGCTACGACACACCCGCTGAAGGAGCAAGAGAATGTCAGTCCACATCGAATCCGCGCTGGGGTTCACAGCCGACTTCCCTGAGCACACCCAGGTCCTGGAAGATTCCACGGCCGGCCCCAACACTGAACAGTACGGATTGCTGGGTGGGGTCCTTGTCACCGTCATCAAGGACGACACCTCCGTGCAGGGCGCTGCGCAGGCCAACGGCTGGGCGCACCTGATGTCCGGTTTCTATCTGGAGGAGAAGGGAGGCGCCCTTCTCACCGAAGGCGGGTTGAACCTGCCCGGCAAGTCCGCCTACGCGGTGGTAGTGGGCTACGACGACGCCGAGGGGGCGGGGAAAGTGGCGGCGACCGTGGGCGTGTGGGAACGCGGGCGGTTCATCGGCCTGGTAGTCATTTGGCCCTACGCCGGCCCTGACGTGGAGCGGAGGCTCAGTATGCTCAGGGAGATTGTTGCCTCCATCAGCGTGGGCTGATGATGCCCGGGGTTGGCGGCCGGGTGTGCCCTCGCTGGAACTAACGGCGGCGGTAGCAGAGATCAAAAATGAGCCGCCCGGCCTCGTGGGCCTTGCCTTCAAAGCTGGTCCGGATCCTTCCCTCGAACCTGGGGGCCCAGCCGCCCGTTTCGTCCACACCTTCGTTGGGGCCGGTGTGTTCCGTGCTGACCGGGGCACGGCCTTCACGGACGGGGGCTCCGCCCACCACTGATTCCACGCCGGACTGCCACACCTGGGTCAGCGGACTTTCCGGTCCGCGGCGCTCGCCTGTGTGCAGGTTCTCAAAGTCCTTCGAGTCCGCCAGGACATCGCGGACATGGACCGCGTAGTTGGACCAGTCAGTGGCAATGCGCCACAGCCCGCCCTTCTTCAGGGCACGGGCAGCAAGGTCCGCGAATTTGGGTTGGATGAGGCGCCGTTTGTGGTGGCGGGATTTGTGCCAGGGATCGGGAAAGAAGACCCACAATTCGCTTACGGAACCCTCTGGGAGCATGGTGGCCAGCACCTCGGGCGCGTTGGCCTCGACAACCCGGACATTGCTCAGTCCCCGGCTGTTGATCTTGATGATGGTGTTGGCCAGCCCGGGAGTGTAGACCTCCACAGCGAGGAAGTCGGTGTCCGGGTTCTGTTCAGCGGCGTGGCAGATGGCGTCGCCGAGGCCAGAGCCGATCTCGACGATGAGGGGTGCTTTGCGGCCGAATTCCGCCTCCGCGTCGAAGGTGTAGTCCGGGTGGACCGACGTGTTGGCTACGTGCCGGGGGACGTTCACGGCCCACCGCTCGGCATGGAGTTCCCAGGCTGCCTGCCGGCGTCCCTGCAGACGTGTGCCGCGGCGAACAAAGCTGACGGGCCGGCCGCCGTACGTGCCGTAGGAGGCTTGGGTTCCGGGCGTCACCGGCCGCGGGACATGCTGCGGCTGGGGGGTTTCTGGGGATTCACTCATCCCTTCCAGAATACCGGCGGCCGGACAGCCCTCATTATTGATTCCCCAATTGATCCAGTGCGGGCCCCAAGGCCAAGACGAAGACCAATCCCGCGAGGCATAGGGCGAGTGCCGCCGACGACCGGTCTGGCGAAGTGTCCGGGGCGTTCCGGAGGACGGAAATTGCCAACACCAGGGAGGGCAGAGCAAACAGGAGGGGAAGGCTGAAGAAGACCAAAGGCGCCACCCAGGGCATCGGGGACGGCCCGGTGGAAGGATAAGTGGCAAGCATGGCAAACATCGCCAGCGGAGCAGTCACAATCATGCTGACAAGGGCAAGGACTGCCAATAAAACGCTGGCAGTTGCCTTGCGCTCGTAACGGGCCTCCCGGACTTCCGCTGCCGCGGGTGCCTCGGGTTGGGTTGGCTCACTTGCCGATTGAGGCTCATCTGGCGGCGGAGTGCCCATTAGTCTCCTCCGGAGCCGGGCGGTGGGGCGCTGTTCATGCTTCCAAAGCTATGGCTCAGACCTGCGGCGGCAGCAGGCGTCCACCGCCGTATGTGGATAACTCGGACCTCAGCCCTCCTGCAAGAATGGGCAGGTGACGGAAGCGACGAGTGCTGCGGTAAAAAAGGGCCGGCCCGCCAAGCCGCCGATGAAACCCGACAACCTGGTGGACGCCGAGATTGATGAGTTGCCGGCGGCGGAACCCACCCGGGTGGGAAGCCGGAGGGGCCTGGTCTACCTGGGCTTGTGCCTGGTCCTGATCGGTTTAAATCTGAGAACGGTTTTCTCCAGTTTCTCGGCGGTGCTTCCCGAGGTGACGTCGCAGGCCGCGCTGCCGGGGTGGGCGGTTGTTGTGCTGACCACTGTCCCCGTGACGCTGCTGGGCGTGTTTGCGCCCCTGGCCCCGGTGCTGGCCCGCCGGTATGGCGCCGAGCGCGTGCTCCTCGGCGCCATGGCGGTGCTGACGGCGGGGCTTCTGCTGCGCCCGGCCGCGCTGCCGTTGCCTCCAGCCGGGGATCTGCCGGGACCAGTGCACCTGCCCGCCCTCCTTGCCGGGACAGCCGCCTGCGGTGCCGCCATCGCCCTGTGCAACGTGCTGCTGCCCGGGCTGGTCAAGCGGGACTTCCCGCACCGCCTGGGCCTCATGGGCGGGCTCTACACCACAGCCATCTGCGCCTCGGCCGCTTTGGGAGCCGGCTTTACCTACCCCGTCTACGCGGCGACGGGGGAGTGGACCCTGGCTCTGTGGCTCTGGGCGCTGCCCGCCGCCGTCGTTCTTTTCCTGTTCCTGCCGCTGGCGGTACGGCAGCGCCCCGTCCGCCACCAGGCGGTGAAGGAGGGGGTGAACGTCTGGCGCTCGGCGGTCGCCTGGCAGGTCACCATTTTTATGGTGCTCCAGGCGATGATGTCCTTCAGCGTTTTCGCTTGGCTGGCACCCATCCTGCGGGAACGGGGAGTGGACGGGGCAACGGCTGGGCTGATCGTGTCGGCGTGCATCGTGCTGCAAATGCTCGGCTCGCTCTTCGCCCCGGCGCTTGCGGCGAGGTTCCGGGACCAGCGCGCCATCAACACCGTGGTGGCCCTGATGACCGGCGGCGGCTTCGCGCTGAGCATCTTCGGGCCACTCGAGTTGATCTGGGTATGGGCAGGACTGCTGGGGCTGGGCCAGGGGAGCCTCACCGCGGTGGCGCTGACCATGATCATGCTGCGCACCCGGGACGGGCACACAGCAGCGCACCTGTCCGGGATGATGCAGGGCGTGGGATACGGCCTCGGTTCAACGGGGACCCTGATGGTGGGCCAACTGCACCAGGCCACCGGGTCCTTCACAGCCGCCGGCGTCCTCTTCCTGGCCGTGGGGCTGCTCGCGGCGGTGTTCGGCTACCGGGCCGGACGGAACCGCTTCGTCGGGGACCCAACTGGGTAGCGCTAAGTGACCCTTCTATAGTTCGTCAAGCCGTGGAGGGGTCCGTCTTTGTCGCGTTGAGGGTTCGGTAGATCTGGCGGGCGAGGTAGCGTTTGATGCACCGCCGGATTTCCC
>NZ_JAMKFI010000004.1:189577-262241 GCF_024494415.1 Pseudarthrobacter sp. R1
ACAAGTCACTTACAGGACACCCCAATCGGGGGCCAATCGTTCTGTGAGTCACGACCACAGCGCGGAACGGCCAGTACCAACTCTGCCAGCCAGTCCCGGACCAGCCACCCCAATCCTCACAGTCGTTATGAGCGTTCATAACGACACTTACTGCTACTTACTTGGGGGAGCTAGTGCGTGAGGTCCTTGCCCTTGGTCTCTGGGATGGTGAAGACGAACAAGGCGCTGACCACCAGCAGCAGCACGGCGTAGACGTTGAACAGATCGGGCAGCTGCAGGGTGGTGCCCAGCCACTGCTGCAGGTAGGGGGCGGTGCCGCCGAAGAGCGCTACGCAGATGGAGTACGGAACACCCACGCCCACGGTGCGGATGCTGGTGGGGAAGAGTTCGGCATACACGGCCGGCACAATCGCGGCGCTCGCGGCGATGAAGATCAGCATCACGGACATGCCAACCGCCAGCTGCCACGCAGAGTCCTTCAGCAGCCAAGTCATGGGGAAGTGCATCACGGCAGAGCCAATGGCACCGGACCACAGCACCTTCTTGCGGCCAATGCGGTCCGAGAGTTTGCCCCAGAAGGGCAGCGCCGCGATGAACACAATGTTGCCGATGACGCCGGCCCACAGGGCCTCGCCGCGGTCGATCTTCAGTGCGGTGGTGGCGTAGCTCGGCGCCACCACACCCCAGATGTAGTAGATCACCGTGAGGCCCACGGTCAGGCCGATGACCTGCATGGCCTGCTTGCGGTGGCGGACAATCTGCGGCCAGATCGGGGCCCGCTTTTCGCGCACGGACTCGCTTTCGAAGGCTTCGGTCTCGTGCAGCCGGGACCGCATGATCAGTGCGTACAGCCCCAGCGCCGCCCCGATCAGGAAGGGGATGCGCCAGCCCCAGGCGTTCATGGCTTCCGTGCTGAGCACCATGTTCAGCACGGCGCCCAGGAGCGTGCCGAACAGGATGCCCACCGTGCCTGATGTGTAGATCAGGGTGGCCCAGAACCCGCGCTTTTCCTTCGGCGCCATCTCCGAGAGGTACGTTTGCGACGACGGCAGCTCACCGCCGTGCGCCAGGCCCTGGACCAGCCGGGCCACCAGCAGCATCAGGGAAGCCCACGCGCCGATGCTTGCGAACGTCGGCGCGATGCCGATCATCAGACTGCCCAGCGAGGCCAGGCCGACGGCCAGGGTCATGGACGTCTTGCGGCCCACCCGGTCACCGATCCAGCCGAACAGGAATCCGCCGAAGGGCCGGGCAACGAAGCCGACGGCGAAGATCGCCAGCGTGGACAGGACGGCCGACGCCGGGTCCGCCTTGCTGAACAGCTGGCTGGCTATGAAGGGGGTGAAGGTTGCATAGATCGCCCAGTCGTACCACTCAACGGCGTTGCCGATCCCGGTACCAACAATGGTTTTCCGCATTGCAGCGCGCGCGCTGCGCTGCGGGTTCACGACAGTGGTCATTTCAGTTCTCTTCCTGGAAGGGTGGATCAGGAGTTGTTGGTGCGGGATTGCGAGAGCGCGGCGAGGCGCTGCGTAGCGAGTTCCGCGTAGAGGGCGGCACCGTCCGCCAGGACGCCGTCGTCGAACGTTGCGTACGGTGAGTGGTTGAACGGGGAGGCGGCATGGTCCACGCCGCGGGGAACGGCGCTGAGCCCGATGAACGTGCCGGGCACTTCCGCCAGCACCCTGGAAAAGTCCTCCGAACCGCTGAGGGGAGTGGCCCAGCGTGACAGCCGGGAATCACCGAACAGCTCCGTGATGACGTTCTCGGCCGTATGGGTCTCGTCCTCGTCCGTGATGGTGAGGGGGTACTCCTGCTGGTAGTCGACGTCGACCTCGAGGCCGTGAGCGGACGCGATCCCCTGCAGGAGGCGGGGAATGGAGTCCATCAGCTTCTCCCGGGAAGCCTCGGAGAAAGTCCGGATGGTGGCTTCGATCCGCGCGGTTTCCGGGATGACGTTCCGCTTGGTGCCGGCGTGGAGGACGCCGACGGAGAGGACCACCGGATCGAACATGTTGAACTGGCGGGTGATCATCACCTGCAGCGCGGTGACCATCTCGGCGGCCGCAGTCACCGGATCCTTGGCCGCGTGCGGGGCCGAACCATGGCCGCCTGCACCGAGCACGGTGACCACCAGGCCGTCGGAGGCGCTGAGCATCACTCCTGGCTTCGTGGTGAAGGTGCCGTGCGGTTCCAGGGCGGAAAACACGTGCATGCCGTACGCGGCGTCCACCCGGCGGCCCGGCGCGTCCAACACACCCTCGCGGATCATGTAGCTGGCGCCGTCAAACCCTTCCTCGCCGGGCTGGAACATCAGGACCACGTCCCCGGCCAGGTTGTGCCGGTTCTCGGCCAGGAGGGTAGCGGCACCCGTGAGCATCGCGGTATGGAGGTCGTGGCCGCAGGCGTGCATGGCGCCGTCCAGGCGGGAGGTGTAGTCCACACCGGTCTTTTCCTGGACCGGCAGGGCGTCCATGTCGGCGCGAAGCAGGACGGCCGGCGCGGCCTCCTCTCCCTGCCCGGTTTTCTGTCCCTGCCCGGCCCCCGCGCCCGGGGCGCCGCCGGTGCCGCGGAGCACGGCCGTGACCGACGTCGTATCCTTGCCCAGGGTGATTTCGTAGGGGAGTCCGTCCAGCGCCTGAAGGACCTTTTCCTGCGTCCGTGGCAGGTCGAGGCCGATCTCCGGCTCCTGATGCATGGCGTGGCGGAACCGGGTCAGTTCCGGCTGGAGTTCCCTGGCCGCGGATGTGATGGTCATTTCTGCTCCTCCAAAAGATGGACTGCTTCCAGTCTGGCGTGACCTGCTTCACAAGTGCGGGAACTGCTGGAAAAATGCAAGCGTAATACTCCTGCTCCTCGATTTATGCAGCCGTGCGGAAGAATGGACACCATGGAACTGACCGAGGAGGACCTCGCCCTCATCAACGCGCTTGAGATCGCGCCCCGGGTGAGCTGGGCGGATGCAGGCGAAATCCTGGGCGTGCACGCCACCACCTTGGCGGCGCGGTGGGAACGGGTACGCCGGTCGGGTGCCGCATGGGTGACGGCCCACCTGATGGGCGATCCGAAGCAGATGTGCCTGGCCTTCGTGGACGTCGACTGCGAGATGCACCGCCGAGAAGAGGTGACGGAAGCCCTGGCTGCCGTACCGGAGATCGTCACCATCGAGGAAGCGGCCAGCAACCGGGACCTGATGCTGACAGTCCTGACCCCGTCCCTTGAGGAGTTCACCACTGCGGTGGCCTCCCGCCTCAAGGACATCGATGGCCTGCTGAAGTACCAGACGTCGCTATGCACCAGGCTGCACTCCGGCGGTTACGCCTGGCGCCTCAACGTACTGGACCGGGCGCAGGTTGCTGCGCTGCAGGTCAAGGCCGGGCCGGAAGCGGCAGGATCTGCGCCACCGGAGTCCGTCGTCGAACCTTTGCCCGAAAGCCACCTGGCGCTGCTGCCCTTCCTGGCAAGGGACGGGCGGGCGACGGCGGCCGACGTCGCCCGGGCCTTGGACAGGCATCCTGCCACAGTGCAGCGCCAGCTGAACCGCGTCCTCGCGAGCAGGGTGCTCTCCTTCCGCTGTGAAGTTGCGCAAAAGTTTTCCGGCTACCCCGTAACGTGCCAGTGGTTCGCCAACGTACCGGCAGGCAGGCATGAGGCGGCCGCCGTCGAGCTTCGGGGCCTCCGCAACGTCCGCCTTAGCGCCTCCACCACTGGCCGCACCAACTTCGTGATCATTATGTGGCTGCAGTCGCTCGCTGATGTGATGAACGCGGAACTCGCCCTGCAGCAGCGGATCCCCGGGATTGAACTGGTGGAAAGCGTGGTGATGCTCAGTACCGTCAAACGGGTGGGCTGGATGCTGAACCAGGATTCCACGGCCACGGGACGGGTCATCGTCCCCGCGGCGGTGGCCAGCGCCGGGTGAGCCTGCAGGAAGCGCAAGCCCTGTCGCTGCCGGCCGCTATGCTGGCCCGAAAGACAAGCAACGAATCGGGCCAGAAGCGTGCGCGAGACAACCCTTTCAGCCGCAGATCCCCACGCCGGCATACTGCAGCGGCCATACCTGTGGGTGACCGTCGGTGCCTGCGCGCTGGTGTTCCTGGCGGCGTTCGAATCCCTTGCGGTGACCACCATCATGCCCGTGGTCAGCCGCGAGCTGAATGGTGCGGGCCTCTACGCGCTGGCGTTTGCCGGCCCGCTGGCAACAGGCGTGATCGGCATGGTAGCTGCAGGAAACTGGTCCGACCGCAGGGGACCCACCGTTCCCCTGTATGCGTCGGTAGCGCTGTTCGTGGCGGGGCTGCTGATCGCGGGCACCGCCGTCTCCATGCCGCTGCTGGTGGCGGGCCGGCTGGTGCAGGGGTTGGGCGGCGGTGCCCTGACCGTTGCGTTGTACGTGTTGGTGGCCCGTATCTATCCGGGGTTGCTGCACCCCAAGATTTTCGCTGCCTTCTCCGCGGCCTGGGTGATCCCGTCCCTGGTGGGGCCCTTCGCAGCCGGAATTGTGGCGCAGGTGTTGAGCTGGCACTGGGTGTTCCTGGGTGTGGTGGGCCTGGTCATTCCGGCGCTGGTGATGATCGTGCCGGTGCTGCGCGGGATGACGTCCGCCAAGGAACAGGCAGCCCTGTCAGGGCAACCACCCGCCCCGTGGGCCCTCGGCCGCCTGGCCTGGGCCACTCTGGCGGCCCTTGCCGTACTGGGGCTCAACCTGTCGCGGGAGGTCACGCTTCCCGGTTTCCCCGCCGCGCCGGTACTGCTGGCGGTGGCCGCCGTCGTGGTTGCCCTGGTGGCCGTGCGGCCGCTGGTGCCGCCGCGCACGCTTATCGCCTGGCGCGGCCTGCCAAGCGTGATCCTGGTCCGCGGGCTTGCCTCTGCCGCATTCTTCGGCGCCGAAGTCTATTTGCCGTACCTGCTGATTGAGCAGTATGCCTTTTCGCCCACCTTTGCCGGGCTCACCCTTACGGGTGGAGCGTTGGCCTGGGCGGGTGCGTCGGCAGTCCAGGCGCGGCTCGGTGCGCGGTTGTCCCACCGCCGCGCCGTCCGCATCGGTTCGTTGATGGTTCTGGGCGCTGTGGTCCTTGCCCTGGCCACCACCGCGCTGCACTGGCCGGCCGCCGTCGCGATCGCGGGGTGGATCTTTGCCGGCGGCGGCATGGGCCTGCTCTATCCGCGGCTGAGCGTGATGACCCTGGCGCTGTCCACGAAGGACAACGAGGGCTTCAACAGCTCGGCCATGTCCATCTCCGACTCCCTGGGCGGCGCGCTCGCACTGGCCACCACCGGCATCGTTTTCGCGGCCTTTACGACGACGGAATCCTTCGCGGGCGTCTTTGGCCTCGCCGCCGTGGTCGCGGTAGCCGCGGCCGCCATCGCGCCTCGGGTCGCCGCCAAAACCCTTTGAGTTCTTGTCCAGTCAGGGGAGCCGGCTGGCGCGCACCACCACGTCGGCGATGGTGGCGTGCTGGCCGTCCGGCCCCGTGACCGGCCGCTCCCGGCTGGTCTGCACTTCCAGCTGCCATTCGGGCCCGTCAAGCCCCAGCTCCTGGACCAGTTGCTCCCCGGTGTAGAACATCCCGTCGTGGGTGTGCGCCCCGCCCCAGGGCGGCAGCCGGTGCGGATGGTGCCCCACCACCAGCAGGGTTCCCCCTGGCTTGACTGCCGCGGCGGCCGTGCAAAGGGGGCCCTGCCAGGCGAGTTCCTGGGAGTGGAGGAACTGTGAGGTCACGAGATCGTACGTTTCCCCGGGCCGCCATTCCGCGAGGTCGGCCTGCTGCCAGTGAATGCGGCTGGCGATGGCGCCTTCGGCTGCATGCACGCTCTCGCGCGCCAGCGCGGCTTTCTCGTGCCCGTGCGCACGTTCCAGCGCCACGGCTGAAACGTCGACGGCGGTGACGGTCCAGCCGTGTTGGGCGAGCCAGATGGCGTCAGCACCTTCGCCGCAGCCAAGGTCCAGCGCATGTCCAGGCCGCAGCCCGCCCGCTTCCCGGACCAGTTGGGGGTTTGGCTTGCCGCTCCAGATCTGGGGTTTGCTGCGGTACCGCTCGTCCCACAGGGAAGCCGCGTCCCGGATCCCCTGGCCCTCGCTGTCCCCGGAAAGGCCGGGGCCGCCGTCATGCGTTGGCTCATGTCCATGCTGGTGGGCCGTGTGTTCGCTCATGCCTCAACCCTGCCCCGCACAGGCTGCGTTCGCAACGCCCAAGTGACTAGCGCTAAGTGCCGTTTTGGAGGCCGAGAACGACACTTAGCGCGACCTAGTTGGGAGGGGACAGGGCAGGGGTGGAGAAGCGGGGTGTGCGGAGGATGCTAGACTGGTGGAACTTGATGTGCAGTGATGCCCATGTATCCCTTCATTTAGGGGACGGGGCTTTTTTCATGTGAGAGGCACATCCTGCGTCGATGAACGCGTTCCATTTGGTCCCGGCCGTCGCTTTGCATAAGCGGCAGCAGGCTGGTTGATCACCTGACTTTTCTTCGGCGAACCCCCTGGGCCAACCGGCGTCGGGGGCCGATATCCGTACGGATACCGCCTGAAAGACCTTTGAACTTTGACTACTTTTGCTGCCCTCGGCACGCCCAAAGCCCTTGCCGACACCCTCAGCGCCCAGGGAATCACCGAGCCGTTCCCCATCCAGGTCAAGACCCTCCCTGACACACTGGCAGGACGCGACGTCCTGGGCCGCGGCCGCACCGGCTCCGGTAAGACCATCGCCTTCGCCATCCCCCTGGTGGCACGCCTTGCCGAGCGTGAAGCCAAGCACTTCCGCAAGCCCGGCCGCCCCATGGGACTGGTCCTGGCACCGACCCGCGAGCTGGCCACCCAGATCAACGCCACCATCGAGCCGCTGGCCAAGGCCGCCGGCCTGAACACCACCGTGATTTACGGCGGCATCTCCCAGGCCCGCCAGGAAAAGGCCCTGCGTGCCGGCGTCGACATCGTCATCGCCTGCCCCGGCCGCCTGGAGGACCTGATCCGCCAGCGCATCCTCACCCTCGAGGCCGTGGAAATCACCGTCCTGGACGAGGCCGACCACATGGCCGACCTCGGCTTCCTGCCCGTGGTGAAGAAGCTCATGGACATGACCCCCAGCCAGGGCCAGCGCCTGCTCTTCTCCGCAACCCTGGACAACGGGGTGGACAAGATTGTCCAGCGCTACCTGTCCAACCCGCTCACGCACTCCGTGGACGATCCCCAGGCAGCAGTGACCACCATGGAGCACCACGTCCTGGTGGTCAACGACCAGACCGTCAAGAAGCAGCTGATCGTGGAGCTCGCCTCCGGTGCCGGCCGCCGCGTCCTCTTTATGCGGACCAAGCACCACGCCCGCAAGCTGGCCAAGACCCTCACCGACGCCGGGATCCCCGCCGTCGACCTGCACGGCAACCTCTCACAGAACGCCCGCGACCGTAACCTCGCCGAGTTCTCCTCCGGCGACGTTCGCGTCCTGGTGGCCACCGACGTCGCAGCCCGCGGCGTGCACGTGGACGACGTCGAACTGGTGATCCACGTTGACCCGCCCACCGAGCACAAGGCCTACCTGCACCGTTCAGGCCGCACCGCCCGTGCCGGTTCCGACGGCACTGTGGTCACGCTGACCCTCCCCGAGCAGCAGACCGACGTGAAGAAGCTGATGAAGGCCGCCGGCGTCGAGGTTAACTTCGAGCGCGTCACCGCGAGCTCGCCCATCGTTGCCGAGCTCGTGGGCGATATGGCTGAGAAGATCGATCCGCGCACCCGCGCAGCGCTGCTGGCCAAGAAGGCCGCACAGCAGGGCGGCGGCACCTCAACGGGAGCCAACGCCGAGCGCAAGCGGGCCCGCCGCCAGGCTGCACCCACTGCCGGCGGCCGTGGCGGCCGTGGTGGACGCGGCCGGGTTTCCGCCGAGCCCACACGTACCGATGTTCCGCGTGCCGAGCGTCGGGCAGCAGCGTTCGAGGGCCGCACCGAAGCCCGCGCAGCGTTTGACCGCGTTGCCGAGCAGAACGAGGACCGCGCCGTCGCAGCAGCAGCCGCCCGACGCAACGCCCGTGGCCGCGGCACTGCAGCTTCGACCCACCGCAACGACGTCCCCGCAGCAGGTGGCCGTGCAGCGGCTGGCCGCGGTTCGGACGGACGCACTGATTCACGCGTAACCCGCAGCGACGCTCCCCGTGGGGGCACAGGGCGTCCGGCTTCCTCAGGCCGTCCGGCTGCTTCCGGCGGACAGCGCAGCGGCCGTCCGGCAACGGGCCAGCGCGCCGCAGCCGGTGCAGGTGCCCGGACCAGTGGCGGTTCACGCGCCGCAGGTGCAGGTGCAGCCAGCGGCGGCAACAAGGCCGTCTGGTCCTCGAACACCGGCGGAACCTCCGGCGGATCCTACGGTTCAGGCAACGGCGGCGGTTCCGGCCGTCCCGCCCGCAGCGGCCCGCGCCGTGCTTCGGCTCCGGCGTCTAACGAGCGCCGCAGCCGCTAATCCCCACCGGCACCCTCGCCTCGCAAGCTCGGCCAGGGAACCCTGCCGGCGTGGGCCCACGCTAAACCTCCGGTGGTTGAGCCTGTCGGGTTTCGACCACCGCGTTCCTCACCAGCCGCGGGCGCGCCACTCCTCTAGGTGCGGCCGCTCGGCACCCAGGGTGGTCGGCTTGCCGTGGCCCGGATGCACGACGGCGGCGTCCGGGTAAGTCCCGAACAGCCGCTCGCTGACGTCGGTGAGAAGCCGGGCGAACCGCTCCGGATCGTTCTGCGTGTTGCCCACCCCGCCGGGGAACAGCGAGTCGCCGGAAAAGATGTGCGTGGGGCCTTCCGGGTCCTCGTACACAAACGCGATCGATCCCGGGGTGTGCCCGCGCAGGTGGACGGCCGTCAGCTCGAAGCCGTCCACGGCCACGGTATCCCCGTGCTGAAGGTGCCGGTCCACCGCGATTGGCAACGCGTCGGCGTCGTCCTTTCCTGCAGCAGTGGGCGCGCCCGTGGCCGCCACCAGTTCCTTCAACGCCCGCACGTGGTCCCAGTGCTGGTGCGTGGTGGCGATCAGGACAAGCCTGGGCGCAGCGGATGTATCGGCAGCCGCATCCTGCAGCAGCTGCTGGATGGCCGGCAGGTCATCCGCGGCGTCGATCAGCACCTGCTCGCCGCTGGCTTTGGCGGTCAGCAGGTACACGTTGTTGTCCATCTCGCTGACGGAGATCCGCCTGATGGTCAGTGCCGGCAGGTCGTACAGAAGTGAGTCCATAGGCTTCAGTCTAGGGACACACTTTTCCGGCGCCGGTTACTCGCGGCCCTGCGACACCCAGTTGGGATCCGCCGAGCGGGAACCGACGACGGCGTCCGAAGCTTCGGCCAGTGCGTCCAGTTGCGCCGGGGTCAGCTTCAGGGCCAAGGCACCCAGGTTTCGTCGATCCGGTGAGTTTTGCGGGTGCCGGGGATAGGGACGACGGGCAGGCCGAGCAGCTCCTGGGCCGTCACCTCCGACAGCCCCAGGTGCTTGACCTTGCCCTGCTGCACAAGCTCCGCCATGGCCTCCACGGTTTCCACAATCGGAACGCGGAGGTCACGGCGGTGCATGTAGTAGAGGTCGATCACGTCCGTCCAAGCCAAGAACCCCGCTCCCGGTGGCTGCATTCCGCCGGTCCTACTGCCAGGGAATGACCCGGTCGGCAGCTGGGCGGGTCGCTTGGATCAGCACCGCGTTCGCTTCGTCCGGGCCGGTTGCCCAAGCGTCGGCGGCAGCGGGTTCCATGCCGAACGAGACGTGCCGTTCCACGAGGCGCGCCAGGCGCAGCTCAGGGGGCGTGTCCACAAACCACACCTCGTCCAGCTGGGCCCTGATGTCCTTCCAGGGTTCCTGCTCCATCAGCAGGTAGTTGCCCTCGGTGATCACCAGCGGGACGTCGGCCGGGATCGCGATGGAGGCTGCTACGGGTTCATCCAGGGTGCGCCGGAACTCCGGGGCGTAAACCACGGGCTCATCCCGGCGCACCAGGCGGCGCAGCAGCGAAAGGTAACCGCCGGCGTCGAACGTGTCCATGGCTCCCTTGCGCTCCCGCAACGGGGTGCCGTCGATGATGGCGTTGCCGAGGTGGAAGCCGTCCATGGGCACCACCACGGCCTGCCCGGGCTCGAACTGCTGCCGGATCCACTCGGCGAAGGTGGACTTGCCGGAGCCTGGCGCCCCTGCGATGCCCAGCACGGTCCGCGTTCCCGGGACGAGCCTTGCCCGGAGGGCTGCCATCGCCTGGGTGATCTCGGGGGAGTCCATGGCAAAAGCCTAGACCGCCCACTGAATCTCCCCACCTTTTGTTCCAGGAAGGCCACAGCCGACGGCGATCCCGGGGGCCACGCCGTCGGCCTGCCTGAATCATGGGGACATTCAGCGGCGGGCTGGGGAGGCAGTTTCCGGCTCGGAGGCGTCGGCCCCGCCGGGCAGCACCTTGAGGCCAGCCGCACAGCCTACGATCCCGGCGATGAACATCACTTTCACCACGCTGAAGGCCTCGACGCCGGTTGCCATGGCCCAACCCACCGTCAGCGCCGCACCAATTCCCACCCACACGGCATAGGCGGTGCCCAGGGGAATAGTCCGGATGGCCATGCCCAGGCCCAGCATGCTCAACGTCGCCGTCACCGCGAAGACCAGGGTGGGAACGGGCTCGGTAAAGCCGTCGGACAAACCGAGAGCGGTGGCCCACACCGCTTCGAGAACGGCCGAGGCAAGAAGCACCAGCCAAGGAATCGAGCGCCGCAGCATTACGCCACCACCTTCAGGCCTACCACGCACACCGCGATGCCGGACAGCAGGAGGAGGCGTGCCGCCGTCGGGCGTTCCACCTTGGTGACGATGGCGTAGGCGGAGGTCAGCACCACACCAACGCCCACCCACACGGCGTAGGCCGTCCCGGTGGAAATCGATTGCATGGCGATGGCCAGGCCGCCGGTACTGGCGGCCACGGAGACCAGAAAGAGGGCGGCGGGGGCGATGCGGCGCCGGCCGGAAGCCTGGAAGGTGCGGTGCAGGGCTGCGGCCCACACGGCTTCAAGGGCACCGGAAAGAATGAGGATTAACCACGGCATGACAGATCCTTTGGCCAGTCTTGTCGCGTGCCGGGTACTGAACCGTCGTCCGGAGGCCCGTTTGCGGAGCCTACCTTTCCAGCGTAGCAACGCCCGACGCCGGGTGGCCACCGATGGTGCGGAACCTCACCACTGTCCCGCCAGCCCAACTGGGTAGCGCGAAGTGTCGTTATGAAGCGTCAAAACGACACTTCGCGCTACCTACTTGGGGCAGGGAGGGGTTAGAGCGCGCCGCCGGCAGCTTCCGGGGCGGAGGAGTCGCGGCCGCCGTCGCCGACCGTTTCGCGGGCAATGAAGTTCTCGATGTCGAACAGGTTGTCCGCACGCTCGGCGATGTTCAGCAGCGTGGTCATGGACGCGACTTCCTCCACCTGCTCCTTCAGGAACCAGAGCATAAACTGCTCGCCCAGTGCATCGTTTTCGCCGCGGGCGGCCCGGAACAGGTCCTCGATGTTGCGGGTGACTTCCTTTTCCTGCTGCAGAGCCAGGGCCAGCGGCTCGGTGACCGAGGTGAAGTCGTTGCGGACTGCGGGGACGCCGGGAATGGTGAAGGCGATGTCCCGGTCCAGCATGTACTGCACCATCATCATGGCGTGGTTCCGTTCCTCCACAGACTGGCGGTAGAAGTACCTGGCCAGCTGGGGGAGGTCCTGGTTGGCGAACCAGGTGGCCACGGCAATGTACTGCTGCGATGCCGTGAATTCGTTGGCGATCTGGGTGGACAGGAGCGCATTGAATGTTGAAGTGGTCATAGCCCGAGTCTAGGGACGGCTGCGGGGAGCCACCAGTGTGGAAAGGCTCTGCTACCCAAAGGCGAGGCTGGCCTATTCCGAGCCGGGCTCATCCTCCACCGACTCATCCTCCACCGGGTCGATCGAGACGACGGCCAGGAAACCGCGGCCCAGGACGTCAGGGGTGTCGACGTCGGAGCCCACCACGGCGTCGTACCGCGCCAGGGCCTCGGGTTCCTCGGTTCCTTCGGCTGCCGTGGCCTGGCCCTGGAGCAGGATCCCCAGTTGCCCTTCGAAGATGGGCTTGGCTCGCTTTTTCGAGAGCTCGATGATGGACGTAAAGCCCTTGAAGCGGCCTGCCCGCGTGATGACGTTGAGGTCCCGGATGTCGCCGGTCGGAAGGGAAGCATGCGTGCTGGCCCCGCCCGGAAACCGGAACGGCCGGTACTTCTCGAGGGGATGTTCGGCGCCGTCCACGGACAGCAGCAGGAGCTCTCCCTCGACCACCGTCAGCACCCGCTCCATCCCCGGGAACGCGGAGAAGTCACCGGCCTTGCTGACGTCTGCGATGCTGACCCGCCAGTCCCAGGCCCCGTCCCGCGTGGAAGCTGCGCCGGGCTGGCTGGCCAGCTGGCGCGTCACTCCGCCGCCGTTCCGCCAGGGTTCGGGCTTTAGGTCTGCAAAGCGGATGATCTCCATCTGCCCAGCCTAATTCCCCCGCGTACATCCCGCGGCCAGCCTTCCTGCTACTCTCCTCCGGGGGGATAACACAAAAACAGCCTCAAGGAGCCGGGAATGTTTGTAAAAGTGTGTGGTCTCAGTACGCCCGAATCCGTTCGTGAAGCGGTAAGTGCCGGGGCGGATGCCGTGGGTTTCGTCCTCACCGCCAGCCCCCGCGTTGTCTCGCCGTCCCAGGCGTCCTCGTTGCTGGCGGAGGTCCCCGAGGGAGTCTCGCCCATCGGAGTATTCCGCCACGAACCGGTGGCCGACGCCGTGGCGATCGCCCGCGTTGCCGGGCTGGAATGGATCCAGCTGCACGGCCCGCGCACCCGCGAGGACGTCGCTACCGTGCACGACGCCGGCATGAAGCTGATCAGGGCAGTCACCATGGATGCCGCCCCGGAGGAGTTCGAAGACTGGGGCGAGGATCTTTTGCTGATCGACGCCGCCGTGCCGGGCTCCGGGGAGGCGTGGGACTATGCTTCCGTGGCCGCCCTGCCGGTTCTTCAAGGACGGCATTGGCTGCTCGCCGGCGGGCTCGACCCCGCCAACGTCGGTACCGCCTCTACGGCAGCCCACGCCTGGGGCGTCGATGTCTCCTCCGGCGTGGAGGCATCCCGGGGCGTGAAGGACCTGGCTAAGGTGCGTGCCTTTGTGCAGGCAGCGAAGGGTGCTGCTGCCCCGGCCTAGCAGCCGGGTTAAGGGGCCGGTCAGGGCAAACCCCCATCCTTTTGCCAGAGCCCCCGGGGCACAATGGATGAATGAAGACACTGCTCAACATCATCTGGCTGGTTTTCGGGGGATTCTGGCTTGCGCTGGGCTATTTCCTGGCCGGCATAATCTGCTGCCTGCTGATCATCACCATCCCGTGGGGCATCGCCTCCTTCAGGATTGCGGCGTACACGCTGTGGCCGTTCGGACGCACCGTGGTGGACAAGCCCGGCGGCACCGGGGTGTTCCCGCTGCTGGGCAATGTGATCTGGCTGCTGGTGGCGGGTATCTGGATTGCCATCGGCCACGTGGTCACTGCCTTTGCCATGGCCGTCACCATCATCGGCATCCCGCTGGCCATCGCGAACCTGAAGCTCATCCCGGTGTCCCTGATGCCGCTGGGCAAGCAGATTGTGCCCACCAGCGCGCCGTTCGTCACGGCCTACCGGTAACCCGGCTCCCCGCCTCACTGCCGAAAGCAGCCCGGGCCCGGCCGGATGAGCTGACGGGCCTCTACTCCGTCAGCTCATCCGGCCGCAGCGCCCGCAGGACGCAGAACTCATTGCCGTCCGGATCAGCCATTACCACCCAGGTGACCTCCGGGCCCTGGCCGACGGAAACGCGTTGGCACCAAGGCCTTCGAGCCTTGCCACCTCTGCGTCGCGGTCCTCAGGTCCAGGTGAAGCCTGTTCTTGACCTCCTTGCGCTCGGGCACCTTGAGGAAGAGCAGATCCGGGGATACCCCGTCCTCGGGGCTGCCGGCCGGCGGCTCGAGCACAATCTCGTCGTCCGCCTCGTAGGTCCGGCGCCACCCCAGCGCTTTCTCCCAGAAGTCCGCGGGCACTTTCGGATCGGTCGAATCGATGCAAAGGGACTGGATGCGCAGGGTCATCCGAGCAGTGTTGCATCCCGCAACGGGAACCGTAAAGGTCCGGCTGGCGGAAACTATTCCCTTGGTCCGGCCGGACCAACAGGGCACCGTATCCTTTAGCGGGGGCTGAATGCCCCGTTTACCAGGAGGGCCACGGCGCCGCTGTCATCCAATTCCGCGGCGATATCCACGTCGTCGGCATAGCCGGCACCCGCCAGCTCGCGGCCGCTTGAACACCCGTGCAGCATTTCGCGGAGCCGCGGTTCCGCCGCCTCGAACACCGCCATCGCCGCCACGGCTTCCGGTGAGTAACCGTGCCTGCCGTCTTCGGCCTCGTAGCCGCCCTTTCCGGCAGCCACCAGGCCCGCCACAAATGCGCCTGCACCGATCTGGTCCTCCGCAGCAGGGCGGAGGGTGCCGTCCGGCCAGTGTTCGCCGGCGGCGATCACCGCGATCACGGCACCTTCATCGAAGGTGGCCATCACCCAATCGGCTGTTGCCGCCGCATTGCGGAGCGATACCGCAGCCACCAGCGGGACCTCGCCCGCCAGTTCATGGCATAGAGCGGAACCGTTCGGCGACGGCAGGACCACCCGTTCCAAGGACCCCGCAGCCCGGAGACTCGCGGGGGAGAGGCTCAGCCCGCCGCCGTTGCGGGGCCCAGCGAGTTGGGCGCCGTGGCGGGCGGCGAAATCCTCCGCGCCGGTGTCCTTCCAGGGAAACGGAAAAACGACGGCTCCCCGGTCCAGGGCGACGCTGACGCAGGTGCTGAAGGACAGGACGTCCACCACCACGGCGAGGTCCGCCCCGGACGTTACTGTCCTGGCGCCGTCGAGCCCCCATTCCAGCCGCACTGTGTACGGCAGTTGCCGGTGGGCGGCACTTGCCGTCAGCGTGTGGCGGGGGTTTGAAGTGGGTGCGTTCACGCCAGTTCGCCTTTCAGGTTCCGGTGGGCGGCGTCCAGCCACAGCTCCTGCGCCCGGCCAGTGTGGAACAGCGGGTCAAGTTCCAGCAGGTGGCGTACGACGGCGGCGCGCCCGGCTGCGAAGTCAGCGTCGCCAATGTGCGCATAATCCTGGCGGACGTCGGCCACGTACCTCGCATACTCGTCAGGTTCGCCGCCCAGGACGGAAAGGTCGGCATCGCAAAGGAGGGCGCCGTCGTCGTCCCCCGGCCCGGGCCGATGGTCCGATGTCAGCCGCACCAGCCGGGCCACCTCCGCAACCTCCGGCTCGGAAAGGCAGGCAGCCGCCAAACGGTCCTCCGCGAGGCGGGCCGAGTCTTCTTCGTCCTGCCCCGCCACGCCCCGATAGATGGCGTCGTGGAACCATGCGGCCAGCAGCACCGTGCGTGGCGGGTCAACGGGATCGGTGAGCAGGTCGAGCGCCTCCAGTACCGACAGCAGGTGGGTGCAGCCGTGGTACCGGCGGTGCGGCTCGCTCCAGCGGTCCAGGAGGTCCAGGAACAGCGCGTCGTGGCCGGGCATGATGGCGTCCCAGCGGTTGAACAGCGGAACCTTGAGCGACTTGTTCCGTTGCCGGGCAGGGATCCGCAGGCCGCTGCCGATCAGCTTGCGGACCAGGATCCGGGCCTCCACGGGAATGGCCCCCGCCACAACCAGCTCATCGAAGCGGCGCTCGGCAACGTCGTAATGGTCGCCGTCGAAGGCCCGCTCCGGAATGCCGGCCGCGGCGGCGAACTCGTGCAGTTCCGCCAGCGACGCGTCAGACACCAGATGCGAGAAGTGGGTCCCGTGGGCAGGCCAGAGCGGCGGGTCGATGTAGATGGCCATGGAGGAAGTCTAGTTGGGGCGGGTGCAGGCGCGCTCAGCAGGAACGCGCCAAACAAGCCGCGGGAAACGTCCAGGCAATATACGAGGATGCGGCACAAATCGGGGCGGTTTTACCGTATCTGCGCCTTACACTGACCCTATGACCATTATTCGCGTTGCTGAGGCTGCCCGCTTCCTAGGTGTCAGCGACGACACTGTGCGGCGCTGGCTGGACAACGGATCGCTCACTCCCGTGAAGGACGAGGGCGGCCGGCTCGCTGTGGACGGGCTGGAACTTGCCCGGCACGCCCGGAAACTCGCGCAGCTTCCGGACGATCCGCACCGTACCGGCAGTTCCGCGCGCAACAGGTTCGTGGGCCTGGTTACCGGCATCACGGCGGACAAGGTGATGGCCCAGGTGGAGCTGCAGTGCGGGCCGTTCCGGGTGGTGTCGCTCATGAGCAGCGAGGCAGTTACGGAGCTGGGGCTGGAGCCCGGCTCCGTGGCCACCGCCGTGGTCAAAGCCACCACAGTGATCATCGAAACGCCCCAGGGCAAGGCGCTGTGAACAGGATCCGTAAGCTCACGGCCCTGCTGCTGGCGGTGCTGATGGCCGCGGCGCTCGCAGCGTGCAGTGGCAAGGGCGAGGCCGCAGGCAATGGTAGCGGCCGGACCCTGACCGTCTTCGCTGCCGCATCCCTCAAAACCAGCTTCACGGAGCTGGCAAAGATGTTTGAAGCCCGGCACCCCGGCACCACCGTCACCCTCAACTTCGCCGGGTCGGCAGACTTGGCCACCCAGATCAATCAGGGCGCGCCGGCGGACGTCTTCGCCTCCGCAGACACCAGGAACATGGAAAAACTGCAGGAGGCCGGGCTGGTGGACGGCGAACCGCAGATTTTCGCCACCAACACGCTCGCCATCGCCGTCCCGCCCGGAAATCCGGCTGGAATCCGTTCTTTCGCGGACCTCGCCAAACCTGGAACCCGTCTGGTGCAATGTGCCCGGCAGGTTCCCTGCGGTGCCGCCGTGGCCGCCATCGAACAGCAGACCGGAACAGACCTGAACCCGGTCAGCGAGGAAAACTCCGTGACGGACGTGCTGGGCAAAGTCGTCTCCGCGGAAGCCGACGCCGGGCTGGTCTACATCACCGACCTCAAGTCCGCAGCAGGCAGGGTGGAGGGCGTTGCCTTTCCGGAAGCAGCAGGTGCCGTCAACAGCTACCCCGCCGCCGTCCTGTCCAACAGCAGGAACAGCGCAGATGCACGCGCCTTCCTCGAACTGGTCGCCAGCCCTGAAGGGCAGCAAGTGTTAGCAGACGCCGGTTTCGGACCGGGCTCGACGTGAGCCGCCAGGCTTACAGCGGCGTTCCGCGTTGGATCCATGCCGTGGCGGTCCTGGCCGCCCTGGTGGTCGTCCTGCCGCTGATCGCCATGGTCGCGAGGGTCAACTGGGCCAACTTCCTGCCGCTGGTCACCTCCGAGTCCGCTGTGTCGGCCCTGGGCCTGAGCCTCCGGACTTCCGCTGCCAGCACCGCCCTGTGCATCCTCCTCGGTGTACCGCTGGCCCTCGTTCTGGCCCGGGGGAGGTTCCCACTTCAGGGCCTGCTGCGTTCGCTGGTGCTGCTCCCGCTCGTCCTGCCGCCCGTGGTGGGCGGCATCGCGCTCCTTTATACGTTCGGCCGCCAAGGCCTCCTGGGCAGCACTTTGGAAGTCCTCGGCCTCCAGATTGCCTTCTCCACCACCGCAGTTGTCCTGGCGCAGACATTCGTGGCGTTGCCGTTTTTAGTAGTGAGCCTGGAGGGGGCACTGCGGACCGGCGGCGAACGGTACGAAGCTGTCGCCGCAACGCTCGGCGCCTCGCCGGGACGGGTCTTCCGCCGCGTGACGCTGCCGCTGGTGCTGCCCGGGCTGGCCTCGGGGGCCGTGCTCTCCTTTGCCCGGAGCCTGGGCGAGTTCGGCGCCACCCTCACGTTCGCGGGCAGCCTCCAGGGGGTGACCCGGACGCTGCCGCTGGAAATCTACCTGCAGCGTGAAACGGACCCCGATGCCGCCGTCGCCCTCTCCCTGGTGCTGGTGGCCGTGGCGGTGGCCGTGGTGGCGCTCGCGTACCGGCGGCCCGGCGGGCGTGCCGGCTGGGTGTCGCAGCGGACGACGACGGCGGCGGCCGCCCCGGTGAGGAACGCCGCGTGACGTTCGCATTTGAGGCAGCTGTGGCCGGGCGGGGGTTCGACGTGGCCCTGACGGTCGGTCCGCGCGAAACGGTAGCGGTGATGGGGCCGAACGGGGCGGGCAAGTCCACGCTGCTGGCCGTGATCGCGGGACTGCTGCGGCCGGACAGCGGCCGGGCCGAGCTCAACGGGCGGATGCTGTTCGACCTTTCGCCCGGCAGGAGCAGATGGACGCCGCCGCATCACCGGGGTACAGCACTGCTTGCCCAGGAACCCCTGCTGTTCCCCCACCTCAACGCCCTGGAGAACGTAGCCTTCGGTCCGCGGAGCGCCGGGATGGCGAAGCGCCAGGCGAGGGCCGACGCAGTCAGCTGGCTGGCC
This sequence comes from Pseudarthrobacter sp. R1, assembly GCF_024494415.1. NCBI lineage: Bacteria > Bacillati > Actinomycetota > Actinomycetes > Micrococcales > Micrococcaceae > Pseudarthrobacter > Pseudarthrobacter sp. R1. The sequence goes on from NZ_JAMKFI010000004.1 coordinate 207,977, forward strand.
GAGGTGGAAGCGCAGGAGCTCCAAGACCGCCGCCCTGCCGAGCTCTCCGGCGGCCAGGCCCAGCGCGTCGCGGTGGCCAGGGCGCTGGCCGCTGATCCGGGTCTTCTCCTCCTGGACGAACCCATGGCAGCGCTGGACATCCATTCCGCGCCGCTGCTCCGCCGCCTGCTGAAACGGGTCCTCGCAGACAGGCCGGCCATCATCATCACCCACGACGTCCTGGACGCGCTGATGCTGGCGGACCGGGTAGTCATCCTGGAAGGGGGCCGGATCTCAGAGGAAGGCCCCACCCGGGAGGTACTCGAGCGGCCCCGCAGCACCTTTGCGGCCGGGCTGGCGGGACTGAACCTGATTCCTGGAACCCTCACCCGTGACGGGCTCAGGACTTCGGACGGCCGGACCGTGGCCGGCCACGCGGAGGAACCGGGCCCGGCCGGCGAGGGTGACCTGGCAGCGGTGGCCGTGTTCCCGCCGTCGGCCGTTTCCGTGTTCCTGGACGATGCCCACGGCAGTCCCCGCAACTATTTCGAGGTGACCATCACGGACCTTGAGCCGCACGGCGACCTCATCCGGGTGCGGGCGGGAAGCCTGGCGGCGGACATCACTCCCGCCGCTTCGGCAGACCTGGGCCTGGTCCCCGGCCTGCCCGTGCATTTCGTCGTCAAAGCCACGGCCGTGGCAATCTACCCGGCCTGACCGGCCGCGCCTACATCCCCGGCAGGTCCAGGGATTCGTAAACCTGGATACTCGCGCCGGGCATCATGAGGTGCGGGTGGCCGTCCAGCAGCTCCTGGGCGCCGGCGAGGTCCTCGGCCTGGAGGATGCCGTAACCGGCCACGCCGGTGCTGCTGTCTGCCGTGCCGGTTGCCGTGATTTCCTTCCCGGCGCCCAACGGGTTCCCCATGTCCACGATCCCGTCACCTGCCCGCTCAGCCCATTCCATCCAGGCCTTCATGCCCTCCTGGGCTGCCTCCGGCGAGCTTTCGGCCATTTGGGCCTGGGCCGATTGCGCTGCGATGTAGAGAACAACAAACTTCTTCACTGCATGTCCCGTCTGCCGTGCGCCGGCGGCACAGTGCTCCCCGGTCACAAGGCGATCCTAGGGCGGATTGGCAGCCTTGGAAACGGGGCGGCCGGTCGAGTCCTCCGTCCTGCTTCGCTGCACTGCCTCCTTTCGCTGTGGGCAAACAGGAAATAAAAAGTACCCCCACCAAAGTTGAGCGTAGTAGACTCAACCCAAACAAAAGACCCTGAAAGGAGCTCTCTTTGGACGTCAAATTCACCACCAAGAGCCAGGAGGCTCTTTCGGCTGCAGCCATGAACGCCTCCACGGCCGGCAATCCGCAGGTGGAGCCGGCCCACCTGCTCAAGGCGCTGATGGACCAGCGTGAAGGCGTCGCCGTGGCGCTGCTCCGAGCCACCGGCGCGGACCCGGACGCCGTAAGCGTCCAGGCGAGCAGTGCCATCAAAGCGCTGCCGGCCACCTCCGGCGCTTCCAGCCAGCAGGCCCAGCTGTCCCGGCCTGCGCTTCAGGCCATCCAGAATGCCAAGGAGGAAGCCGACCGGCTGGGCGATACTTTTGTGTCCACCGAAGTGCTCCTGCTGGGGCTCTCGGCCGGAAGCGACGCGGCGGCCCGGTTGTTGCGCGACGCCGGCGCCTCCCACGAGGCCCTGCTTGCCGCCCTGCCCGGTGTCCGCGGCGACCGGAAAGTCACCAGCCCGGACCCGGAGAACACCTTCCAGTCCCTGGAAAAGTTCGGCACGGACCTCACCGCCATGGCCCGGTCGGGCAAGCTGGACCCGGTAATTGGCCGCGATACGGAGATCCGCCGGATCGTCCAGGTCCTGAGCCGCCGCACCAAGAACAACCCCGTGATCATTGGTGAGCCGGGCGTCGGCAAGACCGCCGTGGTGGAGGGCCTGGCCCAGCGCATCGTGGCAGGGGACGTGCCGGAAAGCCTGCGCGGCAAGACCTTAATCGCACTGGATCTTGCCTCGATGGTGGCCGGCGCCAAGTACCGCGGTGAGTTCGAGGAACGCCTCAAGGCTGTGCTGGAGGAGATCAAGAACTCCGAAGGCCAGATCGTCACCTTCATTGACGAAATCCACACGGTGGTGGGTGCGGGTGCCACCGGCGAGTCCTCCATGGACGCCGGGAACATGCTCAAGCCCATGCTGGCCCGCGGCGAGCTGCGGCTCATCGGCGCCACCACCCTGGATGAGTACCGCGAGAACATCGAGAAGGACCCTGCCCTGGAGCGCCGTTTCCAGCAGGTGTACGTGGGGGAGCCCAGTGTGGAGGACACCATCGGCATCCTCCGCGGCCTGAAGGAACGCTACGAGGCGCACCACAAGGTGGCTATTGCCGACTCTGCCTTGGTGGCTGCTGCGACGCTTTCAAACCGCTACATCTCTGGCCGCCAGCTGCCGGACAAGGCCATTGACCTCGTGGATGAGGCCGCGTCCCGGCTGCGCATGGAAATCGACTCCGCTCCGGAGGAGATTGACCAGCTCCGCCGCGCCGTGGACCGGCTCACCATGGAGGAGCTGGCCCTGGAAGGCGAGACTGACGCCGCGTCCGTGGAGCGCCTCGCCGCCCTCCGTGCGGACAAGGCTGACAGGGAAGAGGAACTCGCCGCCCTGAACGCCCGCTGGGAGGCTGAAAAGGCCGGCCTCAACCGGGTGGGTGACCTCAAGGCGAAACTGGACGAACTGCGCAGCGCCGCTGACAAGGCCTACCGTGAAGGCGACCTGGAGACGACGTCGCGCATCCAATACGGCGAGATCCCTGCCTTGGAGCGCGAGCTCAACGCTGCCGCGGAGGCCGAAGCCGCCGTCACGGACAAGTCCGCGCAGATGGTGGCCGAACAGGTGACGGCCGACGATATCGCCGAGGTTATCTCCGCCTGGACCGGCATTCCTGCCGGCCGCATGCTGCAGGGCGAAAGCCAGAAGCTGCTGCACATGGAGGAGGAGCTCGGGAAGCGCCTGATCGGCCAAAAGAAGGCTGTCACCGCGGTCTCCGACGCTGTCCGCCGCGCCCGCGCCGGCATCAGCGATCCCAACCGCCCTACGGGTTCGTTCCTGTTCCTGGGCCCCACGGGCGTCGGTAAGACGGAGCTCGCCAAAGCCTTGGCGGACTTCCTGTTCGGCGACGAACGCGCCATGGTACGGATCGACATGTCCGAGTACGGCGAGAAGCATTCCGTCGCGCGGCTCGTGGGTGCGCCTCCCGGATACGTGGGCTACGAGGAGGGCGGCCAGCTCACCGAAGCCGTCCGCCGCCGCCCCTACTCCGTGATCCTGCTGGACGAGGTGGAGAAGGCCCATCCCGAGGTCTTCGACATCCTCCTGCAGGTGCTCGACGACGGCCGGCTCACCGACGGCCAGGGCCGCACCGTGGACTTCCGCAACGCGATCCTGGTGCTGACGTCCAACCTGGGCAGCCAGTTCCTGGTGGACCCCTCGCTGGATGCCGAAGCCAAGCGGAACGCCGTGATGACCACCGTCAACGCCTCCTTCAAGCCGGAGTTCCTGAACCGGCTGGATGAAGTGGTGCTGTTCGATCCGCTGTCAGTGGAAGAGCTCGCCCGCATCGTTGAACTGCAGGTGGCCGAACTCGGCCGGAGACTGCACGAGCGCCGGCTGACCCTCGACGTCACCGACGGTGCCCGTGCCTGGCTCGCCATGTCCGGCTTCGATTCGGCCTACGGTGCCCGGCCTCTTCGCCGGCTGGTCCAGCGCGAGATTGGCGACCGCCTGGCCAAAGCCATCCTGTCCGGCGAGATCGCTGACGGGGACACCGTGCTGGTGGACACGGCCACCGATGTGGATGAACTCACCATCGAAGGGCTGGAGGCTCTGTCCGGGCCCAACGGCGGCGCTGTTCCTGGAACGGGGCTGGTGGTCCGCCGGAAGGACTAGGACCGAAGGTTGGTCACAAGCGTGCTGCCCCAGTGACCCAAGCGTCTAGGGCAGCACGCTCGCGTTAACGTTGTTGCCGCCGGGGGAAGTGACGTAGCAGTGCAGTCTGCGGTCCCCGGCGCCCCAACTTGTGGAGCTGGGGAAGCTGCGCTCAAAGGTCAGCGTGTACTGGTTGGTGGCCGGGCCCAGCTTTGCCGCCTGGCATGCTTCCAGGGCTTTGGCCTTGAGTGCTTCCGCGCCCGGGTAGTCCTCGCCCTCCGGGTAGTGGAACACGGCAACCAGCTGTGCGGAATGGCCGGTGTCACACGGCACGACGGTGGTTTTGAGCGCCTCCGGGTCAAAGTCCTTGAAGCAGTCACCCAAGGCGTAGGCGGCAGGTTCCGCCTCGCGGGGGAGCGGCAGTGGGGTAGCAGGGGGCGTGACAGCGGTTTCGAGGATCCCGGGAACCGAGCCTGCGGAGGCTTCCTGGTTCCCGTTGCTGTTCAGCCACATGCCAAGCCAGACCAGTGAGCCGATGACGGCTAAGAGGACGACGACGAAGAACGCCTTCCACAGGGTCTGCTGGCTGACGCTGCCGCGGCCGGCTTCGGGTCCGTCAGGGATAACGGCGTGGTCCTGCTCGAACGCCTCGCCCAGGTCCCGCTCCTGGTCCTTGTTGCTTGCCGGCGGTTTGGCTGCTGGAACTCCGTACTCTGCCGCAGGAACCGTGGGCAGGCCGGCGGTGGGCGGCGAAGCCGGTTTGGGCGGAACGTCACTATGGTTCACTGGGCGCCTCCTCCTGCCGTTTTCTCCCCGTGGGCAGCCGGATTCCCGGCCATTGTCAGTAGCTGCTGAGTCGACTCTACCGAAGAAAAAAGCCGTATTCTGGCCTTGGAAGGGCAGGGATAGTACCCGGCGTGGCCGCAGGGCGCTGCAGCTGGCAAGCAGGGCCAGCAGAAAGCATGTAATCTAGGTGTACGACAAATTGACCAAACATTCCGGGGCCTCACCTACGCCAAGGTGACCACCTCCGGTCCAAGTACAAAAGGGGGTCACGCCATGGGGCGCGGCCGTCAAAAGGCAAAAGCTACCAAGCAGGCTCGGGATATCAAGTACTACTCCCCGAACACTGACTACTCGGCACTTCAGCGTGAGCTGACGGGTCCAGGTAGTCGTGCCACGAGCCATTACGCGAATGAGCCGGTTGAACCGGACTATTCGGCTTATGTGGATAAGTACGCGGATGATTTGGAAGAAGACGACGACGAGGTAGACACCCGTCGGATCGGCTAGTTGTCGCAAGGTGCTGTTGCCGTAACCGGGCAGCCCTGTGACGCCGCAGCACGAACGGATGCAGCAGGCAGTTCTGCGGTTTCCAGCTTTTAGTGCAGCGCTTCTTTTTTGGCACCCATGATTCAGTGGATCATCGGTGCTGACTCAGTTATTGAGCCCGCTGCCTGAACCGGAATCACGGTGCAGGCAGCGGGTTTTTGCTGTCCGTGGCCCAAGTTACGGGCTCCGCGACAACGCCCCATCACCTTCTTCATCACATCGCTGAACGCCCCATCACGTTCTGCCCCAAATCACCGAACGCCCCATCACGTTCTGCATCAAACCGCTGCCCCCAGACTGCCCGCGGCAGGACCGCCGTCGAACCCCGCCCAGTACCTGATGGGGCGTCCGGGCTGAAGTTGCGGGAGCTGATGGTGCGTCTGGGCTTACGTTGCAGGAGGTGATGGGGCGTCCCGAGCAAGGTCATTTCTGCGGTTTCCGGTGCCGTCGCGGTGCGGGAGGCAGCCGGCTTTCCCAACCTCCCGAGCTTTGCCGCCCCGGCGCCGTTGTGCAGGAGGTGATGGAGGGTTGCCTGATGTTTTGCAGGAGGTGATGGCGGATTTTGGGATCCTGGCACAAAAAAGCCGGCGGGTGCTCGAGGCACCCGCCGGCATTCCGTACAGTCCTAGGCGTAGGCGTTGACCAGGCGCACCGCGCCGCCGTCCACGCCCTTGGCGCCCTGTACGTAATCCGGGCCGGACTTCAGGATTGAATCCGAGTCCTGGGTGACGGTGCCCATGATCCATGACGGCAGTCCGCGGTCGTTCAGGCGGGAAACGGCTGCGTCAGCAACGTCGGCGGAAACGATGGCCACCATGCCCACGCCCAGGTTCAGGGTGCGCTCCAGGTCCGCCAGCGGCACGTTGCCCAGTTCGGACACCAGCTTGAAGATGGCCGGCAGCTCCCAGGTGGAGCGGTCAACCGTGGCCACCAGGCCCTGGGGGAGCACGCGCGCCAGGTTGGCGGCCAGGCCGCCACCGGTCACGTGGCTGAAGCCGTGGACCGCAGATTCACCGGTGACGGGGAAGGTGCGGGCAAGGTCCAGGCAGTCCGCCGCGTAGACGCGCGTGGGCTCCAGGAGTTCCTCACCCAGGGTGCGGCCCAGCTCGGAAACCTGGCGGTCCAGCGCCCAGCCGGCGTGGTTGATCACGCGGCGCACCAGGGAGTAGCCGTTGGAGTGCAGGCCCGAGGACGCCATGCCGATCACGACATCACCGGCGCGGACGCGGTCCGGACCGAGGAGGTGGTCGGCCTCGATGACGCCGGTGGCTGCGCCGGCGACGTCGTACTCGTGCTCACCCAGCAGGCCGGGGTGCTCGGCGGTTTCGCCGCCCACCAGCGCGGTGCCGGCCACGGAGCAGGCTGCTGCGATGCCGCGGACGATGTCGGCGATGCGCTCGGGCACCACCTTGCCGCAGGCGATGTAGTCCGTCATGAAGAGGGGTTCCGCGCCTACCACGACGATGTCGTCCACCACCATGCCCACCAGGTCGAACCCGATGGTGTCATGGATGTCCATGGCCTGGGCAATGGCCACCTTGGTGCCTACGCCGTCGGTGGAAGTTGCCAGCAGCGGCTTCTTGTAAGTGAGGAGCTTAGAGACGTCGTAGAGGCCGGCGAAGCCGCCCACCCCGCCGATCACCGAGGAGTTGTGGGTGGCCTTGATGGCACCCTTCATCAGCTCGACGGCGCGGTCGCCGGCTTCAACATCGACGCCCGCGGAGGCGTAGGTGATGCCGGCAGTGTTCCCGGCGGTGTTGCCGGAGGCGGGGGCAGCGGAAGTCATACGGACTCTTTCTTGTCAGCGTCGGGGGTGGTGACTGCGTGATGAATCTCTGGCACAAGGTCGGCTTCGGTCAGCAGGTTCTCAAACTCCGAGTCCGGTCCCGGATCACAGCCCGTGGCGCCGGACTTTTCCGCCGGATCCACTGCAGGGTCCACGGCAAGGGCGGCAGTCTGGCCCGGAAGGGCGGACGGCGAGGGCTTCAGGCCACCTAGGTCCGTGCGTTCCAGCAGGTTCTTGCCCAGCTTGTCCGAGCCCGGAAGCTCGATGGGGTATTTGCCCGTGAAGCACGCTGTGCAGAGGCGCTCCCGGGGCTGCCGGGTGGCGCCGATCATCCCGTCTTCAGAGATGTAGGCCAGCGAGTCTGCGCCGATGGCCTGCGAGATCTCCTCGATGGTTGCACCATTCGCAATGAGCTCGGCGCGGGAGGCGAAGTCGATGCCGTAGAAGCAGGGCCACTGCACCGGCGGGGAGGAGATCTTGACGTGGACTGCGGCGGCACCGGCTTCGCGGAGCATCCGGACGATGGCGCGCTGCGTGTTGCCGCGGACGATGGAATCGTCCACCACCACCACGCGCTTGCCGCGGATCACGGACTCGAGGGCGTTGAGCTTGAGCCGGATACCCAGCTGGCGCAGCGTCTGCGAAGGCTGGATGAAGGTACGTCCAACATAGGAATTCTTGACGAACCCGTGGGCGAACGGGATGCCGGATTCCTCGGCGTAGCCCACGGCGGCAGGGGTGCCGGATTCCGGAACGGGAATCACGATGTCCGCTACCTGCGTGTTTTCACGGGCCAGCTGGCGGCCCATTTCCACCCGGGACTCGTACACGGAGCGGCCTGCGATGGCGGCATCCGGACGGGCAAGGTAGACGTACTCGAAAACGCAACCCGCCGGCGTCGGCTCCGCAAAACGCTGGGAGCGCACGCCCTGCTCGTCGATGGCGATGAACTCGCCGGGCTCGATCTCGCGGATGAAGCTGGCGCCTACGGTGGCAAGTGCGGACTGCTCGGACGCGACCACCCAGCCGCGTTCCAGCCGGCCCAGGACCAGCGGGCGGATGCCGAAGGTGTCGCGGGCCGCGTAGAGGGTGCCTTCGTCCATAAAGACGAAGCAGAAGCCGCCCCTGATCTTGGGCAGCAGTTCGATGGCAGTCTCTTCGAGGGACTTGCCCGGCTCGCCCTCCAGGAGGGCGGTGACCAGGGCGGTGTCCGAGGTGTTGCCCTGCTTCATCTCGCCGGTGAGCTGGCCGCCGTTGCGTTCCTGGATCATGGCGTTGAGCTCGGCGGTGTTCGTGAGGTTGCCGTTGTGCGCCAGGGCCACGGTCCCGGTGCTGGTGGCGCCGAGGGTGGGCTGGGCGTTGGCCCAGTGGCTGGCTCCGGTGGTGGAGTAGCGGCAGTGGCCCACTGCCAGGTGCCCGGTGAGGGTGTTCAGGGTGGTCTCGTCGAAGACCTGGGAAACGAGTCCCATGTCCTTGTAGACGTTGATCCGGTTGCCGTCGCTGGTGGCTATACCAGCGGACTCCTGACCGCGGTGCTGCAGTGCATACAGCCCGTAATAGGTTAGTTTTGCTACTTCTTCACCTGGTGCCCAGACTCCGAAAACGCCACAGGCGTCCTGCGGGCCTTTTTCGCCAGGGAGAAGATCATGGGAAAGTTTTCCATCGCCGCGTGCCACTGGTCGATTATCTCACGACATGGGGTAGGACTTTTCCGGCCGCCCGTTTATGACCGGGGCTAGGGCTGCGGATCCGTATCCGGTTCAGAGTCCGGGACGGACTCCACGACGGCCCGCTGCTGCCGCTTGACGCTTCGCCGGTCCAGGATGAGCGCTACTACGGCACCCAGGACCGCGCCGGCGGCCGCGAACAGCACCAGGAAGAATCCGAAGACCGAGCCGGCGTCGAAGCTGGGCGTTTCCGGCAGGCCGTAGGCCACTACTGCCGCAGCGGCGATACCCACCAGTGCGCCCAGAATCAGGAACGGGACGTACTTGGGCGCACGGCGGACGGTGATTTCGCGGCGCTCGGCGGAGGGTTGTTCAGAAGGCATGCATCAAGCCTACATTTCCGCCGTTGACCTATCACTTACGGTTGCCAAAACCGCGGACTGGGGACCATTAGTGATAGGGCAACGGGGTGGGTCAGCTGCCGCGGTAGGTGGAGTATGCGAACGGGCTCAGCAGGAGGGGGACGTGGTAATGCTCGGGGCCTGTGACTTCGAACACCAGGTCAACCTCCGGGAAGAACGTGGCGGTCTGCAGGCCGGCGTAGTAGCTCCCGGTGGCGAAGTTGAGCTTGTAGTGTCCGGGTTCCAGCCGCTCCGGGCCCAGATCCTTCGCGCGGCCATCGGCGTCGGTCGTGGAGCCGGCCAGTTCCTGCCAGCTGCCGCCGTCGTTTTTGTACAGCACGACGGCGACCCCTGCCGCCGGGCGCCCGGCGCCTGTGTCGAGGATATGCGTGGTGACGTGGGAGACGCTCATTCGGTAATCAGTCCTTCAAGCCGCAGTACGGCGATCTCGCGCAGCTGCTGGGCCACGATGGTGTCTTCTTCGGCCGGGGGGTTTTCCAGCCGCTCCTTCAGGGACTGCAGGATTTCCGGGGCCGTGCGGCCGGCGGCGCGGATCAGGAAGACACGGCCAAACTTTTCCTCGTACTCCCTGTTTCCCTGGGCCAAAGCCTCTGCCAGCGCGGTGTCCGCCGGATCTACCCCTGCCTGCTCGGAACGGGACATGGACGCTTCGGTGGTGGCCGCCGTCGGCCGTTCGCCGATCCGCGGGTGATGCGCCATGGCGGACTCAACCTCTTCGGATGTAAAGGGGTTGGCGGCAACGGAAGCGAAAGCGAGCAGGGCCTCCTTGGTGGGGAAGGGCCGGGCGGCGGCAACTGCGTCCACCCAGCGCTGGACGTCGATGCAGGGCCTGAGGGTTTCCGCAGCCCTTGCAGGGTCCGCGATATTGAATTCGGCAAGCTTCATGCTGGCTGGTTCCTCGGTGACAAATGCTGGCATCCATGGTGACGGCTATGCGGAGGCCGGACTTCGGCACCCAAGCATCGGCAACGCCAGCTTGAGGCTTCCGCATCATGGAACTGTTATTTCAGCATACGTAATATTGAAGTTGAGCGTGGGGGTGGTGTCAAGAGACTACCGCAGGCGTCTGGCCGGACGGGTATCATCGCGGAAGAGCTTTCGGCTCGACGATAATGCTGGGGGCTCAAGAAGAATATGGACGCGACAGCTATGCAAATGCTGACCGATCAGGATCCGCGGGACCTTGAGCTGCGGGATTATGGGCTGCTCCCGGACGCTGCGGGACAGATTCCGGAACTGGTTGACGAACAGGCCCGTGGTGCCCTCAACAACCTGGTGCGCCTGGCCGCCTCGCTCTGCGGGGTGCCCTACAGCGTTGTCAACATCATCACGTCCAGCCATCAGCTGCAGATCGCCGCCTCCGGGACCGATGCCGGCATGTGCTCACGCGAAGACTCCATGTGCGCCAGCGTATTCCTTGAACCAGGAACCACAGTGGTGCGGGATGCCTCGCAGGACCCCCGGTTTGCCGCAAACCCGTTCGTGACAGGGGAGATAGCCGACGTCCGCTTCTACGCCTCCGTGCCGTTAAGGACCGCCAGCGGGCTGGTGCTCGGCTCGTTGTGCGTGTTCTCCGAGGGCGCCGAACTTCCCAGGCGCGAGCAGATTGATGTACTGGAGGTGCTGGCGCAGCAGGTAGTGGAGCTTCTCGAGCTGCAGCACCGCACCCTGCAGCTCAATGAGGCCCTGGCCGAGCTGGAGCGCAGCAATGAGATGCTGGCCGAGTTTGCCGGCCGCGTCAGCCACGACCTCCGTGCTCCGCTCACCACCATCCTTGGTTATGTGGAGCTGGCCGAGGATGATCCCGAAATTCCCCAGGACCATCCGGTTAAGGAGTACCTGCAGCTCATCGGCAGCGGCGGGCAGCGGATGCTGGGCACTCTGCAGGATGTACTGGACTACTCCCGGGCAAACGGGCAGCTGAACCGCGAACGGGTGTCACTTCTGGCTGTGACGGCAGAGGCGGCCCAGGACCTCGGTGTGAGCCTCGGCCTGGGCAGCGGCATCCTGTGCGAGGATGCCCAGCTGTATGCCGACCGGTCGCAACTGCGCACCATGGTGCAGAACCTGCTCGCCAACTCCCTGAACTACCGGGACTCCCAGCGGGACCTTCGTGTGGCTGTCACCGCCACAAGCTGCCCCCGCGGACTCACCGTCCACGTCGCCGACAACGGCAAGGGCATCCTCCCCGCCGACCGCCCCCGGGCGGTAGAGCCTTTGGTGCGGCTGAACCGCCCCGGCGACGGTCCCGGGACAGGGCTGGGCCTGGCCACGTGCCGCCGGATCGCGCAGGCGCACGGTGGAGAGCTCACCATCAGTGACACTCCGGGCGGCGGGACCACCGTTTCGGTGACGTTCCCGAACTAGCACCACCACCGCCCCACCCTCGCTGAGGGTTCTAGTCCTGCTGCGAGGTCCGCGACAGGACCCAGGTGTTCGTGCCGTCCTGCCGCTCGAAAGTGACCGTGGTGACCAGGGCCTGGATCAGCGCCAGCCCCCGGCCGGACTCGGCCTCCTCGCCCGGCCTGGCCGGTTCCATCGGGCCGAACGGTGGCTTGGCGTGATAGGCACTGACCCGCGCCTGCAGCAGCGTCGGCCGCACTTCGATGTCCACGCCCAGCTCCACCGGCTCCTGCCCGGCCGGCTCCGCATGCTGGACAATGTTCGACGCCGACTCGATCACCGCCGTCGTGAACGTCATCTGGTCCATGTCCTGCACGAAGGGGACGTCTAGCCACAGGCTGTCGAGATCATTGTGGACGGACTCAATCGCGTCCCCGGCGGCCAGCCCGCGGAAGCTGCGGGATGCCAGGACCTCAGTCATTGCTGAACGCCTCTTCGGCTGATCCGTAGGCAGTGAGGACCTTGTCCATGCTGGTCAGCTGCAGGACCATTTTCACCTGCGGCTGAACCGCTGCGATCCGCAGGTCCCCGCCTGCCTGCCGTGCCGCCTTGAGGCAGCCGATGAGCGCGCCGAGGCCGGAGGAGTCCATAAAGGCCGTGTTCTCCAGGTTCACCACAATCCGGTTGGATCCATCGGCGATGACGCCGGTAACAAACTCGCGGAGCTTGGGCGCAGAGACCATGTTCAGCCGCCCCTCCGCCTTGACCTCCGCATACGAGTCCTTGACCTCATAGCTAAACTCCATCGGCATTCCTCTCTGTAACAGCCGGCTCTGCGGCCGGTTCATAACCCTTATAAAGCACTGCGCGGACCAGGATGCTCATGACCACCAGGTCGAAGATGACCCAGGCGACGTTCACCAGGGTGCCCAGCGGTTCGGCAAGGCCGTTCGCCAGCCGAATGATTCCGACGACGGCAGCCACGGCCAGCAGCACGGACACCACGATCTGTGGCTGGATCAGGCTCCAGCCGGGTCCGCCGCTCTGGCGGGCCTTGGGGGTGACGGCAAACCCGAGGGGACGGCCGAACCAGACGTTGCGGGCCGCCGTCGAGCACGCCTTGATCCAGGTGGGGAACAGGGCGAGGCTGTACTGCTGGCCGCGCCAGGTGGGAATGCCCCGGCCGGCGACGGCGAACAACAGCTGGTTGACCACCATGAACGGGATGAACCGGATGAAGAAGTCCCAGCTCAGGCTCGTAACCGGCAGGATGCCCAGCAGCAGGTAGATGATGGGGGCGGCGAAGTAGATGACCGCCGTGTAGCCGCTGAGGTAGGTCCACATGGTGGCGAAGTACATCAGCCGCTGGCCCAGCTTCAGGCCCTTCTGGACGAGCGGATTTTCGCGGAGCAGCACCTGGATGGTGCCCTGGGCCCAGCGGAGGCGCTGGGTGAGCATGGTCTTGAGGTCCTCCGGTGCCAGGCCGTACGCCAGGACCTCGTGGTGGTAGACGCTCTCCCAGCCCATGGCGTGCATGCGCATGGCCGTGGCCATGTCCTCGGTGACGGAGATGGTGGCCAGCGGCATCACGGGCTGGGCTTCGTCGTTGCGTTCCACCGAGAGCGCGTCCAGGACGGCCTGCACGGATTCCAGGACTCCGAGAGGTGACCAGTCGCGGGCGGACATGCGCTGCACGGCGTCGTCGGCCACCACCGGAACGCCGGACTCGCCCACATGGGCCAGTTCCATGGCGGCGATTTCTTCGAGGTCGGCCTGGAGGGCTTCGACGTCGGCCATCACCAGGGTCTGCACGGCCGCGTCCACGCGCCTGCGGACGCGGTAGGTGATTTCGCTGAGCGGCTGGCCGGCGTCCAGTTCGTGCTGCGCCTCCCGCGTGGCTGCCTCCACCTCGTCGAGCACCTGGACCACCAGCGGCGTCTCCACGTCCGCAGACTTCCGGGCCTGCTTGATGGCGGAACGGGAGGCGGCCAGCGCCCGTCGGATGCTCTTCTGGGTTTCCTTCACGTAGCCCACCAGGCCCAGCTGCATCAAGGCCTCGCGGCGCAGGATGGCGTTGGAGCCGCAGAAGAAGGCGGCGTTCCAGCCGTCCTTGCCCTGCTGGATGGGGCCGTAGAAAAGCGGTGCCTGGCTCCCGAGGGGGTCATCGGCGGGCACGTTGCTGAAGTACTGCGGTGTCTGGACCAGCGCCACCCGGCGGTTGTTGAAGTAGCCGAGCGTTTTTTCGAGGATGTCCGGCTCGGGGATCTGGTCCGCGTCCAGGATCAGGAGGAACTCGCCGTGCGTTTGCATCAGGGCGTTGTTCAGGTTGCCGGCCTTGGCGTGCCGGGGGACGTTCGAGGTCCAGTCCTCGCTGCGGGTGACATAGCCCAGGCCGTGCTGCTCGGCGAGGGCCTTCAGCTCGGGCCGTGCGCCGTCGTCGAGGATCCAGGTGTTGTGCGGATGCCGGATCTTCTGGGCGGCCAGTGCTGTGGTCATCACCATGTCCAGGTCTTCGTTGTAGGTGGTGATGAAGACGTCCACGGTGGCGTCATGCGGGGGCGGCGGCGCGCCCTTGCGGATTTTCAGCTTCCAAACCGTCATGCCGAAGAGCATCACATCGATCAGGCTGTAGGTTTCGGCGACCACCAGCGGCACGGCGATCCACCACGCGTCCCAGTTGAGGGAGGCAGCCCAGCGCCAGGCAATGTAGTTGACGCCGGTGATGACCGTCAGGACCACCACCAGGCGGGTCCAGAAGCGGGTCATGCGGTTGCATCTTCCGGCAGCCGGCGGACCACAACCACCGTGACGTCATCCTCCGCTGTCTCGGCCGGGGCGAGTGCCAGGATCGCGGCGCTGGCTCCCTGCGCAGAATCCCCACTTTGGGCGGCACGGCCCACGGCTTCGGTGAAGTCCTCCACGGAGCCGAAGACGTCCAGCACGCCGTCACTGACCACCACCAGCGAATCTCCCGGGGCGAGCTCCAGTGATGACTGCGGCCAGGAACTCCCTTCCCAGGCGCCCACCGGCGGGCCGCCGGAAGGGAGGCGGTGACCCGTGCCGCCGGACCGGACGTGCAGCGCAAGCCCGTGCCCGGCGTCGACATAGCTGACCGTTCCGGACGCCGCGTCCAGCCTCGCGTGGAACAAGGTGACAAAGGAGTTGGAGGAGTCCAGGTCCGTGGCGATGGCCTTGCTGGCGGTGGCGAATGCCCCGTCCAGGTCCTGCCGGTGACCGGTGGAGCGCATGACGGCGCGCACCGTTGCTGCGATGAGCGCGGCACCCATGCCCTTGCCCATGGCGTCGGCGAAGGTCAGGTGGAGTCCGTCCTGCGTCTGGTACCAGTCATAGAAGTCGCCGCCCACGTTGCGGGACGGGCGGAACATGCCGGCCACGTCGTAGCCCTCCACGCGGATGTCCTCCTTGGGAAGGAGGCTTTGCTGGACCTCCGTGGCGCGCTCCAGGTCATCGCGGGCGGCGGAGTCCGCGGCGGCGGATGGCCTGCGGCGGAAGAGCGCGTTGATCCTGGACTGCAGTTCCCGGGGGCTGAACGGCTTGCTGATGTATTCATCGGCTCCGTTGTCCAGGCCGGTCAGCTTGTCCAGTTCGTCGGCGCGGGCCGTGAGCATCACGATGAAGGCATCCGAAAATTCGCGGAGCATCTTGCAGACTTCCAGGCCGTCGATGTCCGGCAGGTTCAGGTCCAAAGTGACCAGATCTGGCTTGCGGCGGCGGACTTCCTCCACACCGGGCAGGCCGGCGTCGGCCTCGGTGACGTCGAAGCCCTGCTTAACCAGGACGCGGACCAGCAGGCCGCGGATGTCCGGGTCGTCCTCAATAACAACGGCACGACGGATTTCGGAGGGAGAGACCATAACTCTACTTCTACCCTACAAACCGCCAGCGGCCGTGTCACAGCGCTTCACAGGGATGGATTCGCGGTTGTTTCCTTGCTCACGACGGCGGCTACGGCGGCGCCGGCGGCGACGGCGGCGCGGGGCGGGCCGGCCGGGGAGATCTTGCGTAAATCTTGGGACCCGCTTGCCTGGACGTTGAGGAAGGCCCGGGACACTCGAAGACAGGGAGCAGCTTCTTCCAATACGAGGGTCACAGACGATCCGTCCGGAGGCTGCACGGCTTGCAGGAAGGCGGAGCAGCCATGGGATACATCAACAAGAAAAACCAGACGACGGCGGGCGGGGCCGCTGTTGAACCGGCCCCAGCAGTGCCGGCTGGCTCAGAACCGAAACCCCTGACATCAGAAGGGGAACCGGTGCCCGGCGACCTGTTGCAGGCAGCTGTGGACAAGGGCAGGGCGCTGCTGCGTGTCTACTTCCACTCACGGAAAGTGCGTGCCGCCGCCAATGCCCTGGCCCAGGCGCTGGCCGAATCGAGGGAGGCATCCAGCTGGCCGGGTGACCGGCTTCCTGTCGGCGCGGAGATGTCCGTGCAGGTGGAGAAGCTGACGCGCCGCCTCAAGCTGGAAACGGAGGCGCACAACAGGCTGGAGGCACTTTTCAAGAGTGTGGATTTGGGGCGTTCCGCAGCGGCGGTTTAGGTGCCACACTTGGGAGCAATCGAGTGGCTGGGGGTTACCGGGTCAGGAAATTGTTATGGGTTGGTGGACAGGTTGGGCGTACCTCATCGCGGGACTTATGACAGTCGACGCGCTGCTTCTGGCATTGTGGGCCATCGACGAGGACTGGCCCGGCAAATGGTGGAAAAAGCCCTGACACGCTGATCCAGGACCATCAACCTGTCAGGTCCAGCCGCATCAACACCCGCGGGAAGCCGTTGAGGACTGATTCGGTGTCCGCGGCCTTCGTGAAGCCGGCGTCCTCGAAAAGCTTTCGGGTGCCCACGTAGGCCATGGTGAGGTCGACTTTCCGCCCTCCGTTATCCACTGGGTAGCCCTCCACGGCTGCTGCCCCATGGCTGCGCGCCAGTTCGACCGCACCCTTCAGCAGGTGGTGGGAAATGCCCTTGCCCCGATGGCCCGGCCGTACCCGGATGCACCACACCGACCACACCTCCAGATCGTCCACGTGCGGGATCTTCCGGTTGCCGGCGAAACTGGTGTCGGCACGGGGGTGGACCGCTGCCCACCCAACTACCTCGCCGCCGTCGTACGCCAAAACCCCCGGCGGGGGATCCTGGGCCACCAGCTCTTTCATCAGGTCCCCGCGCTCCGTCCCGTGCAAGGCCTGGTTCTGTTTGGACGGGATCCGGTAGCTCAGGCACCAGCAGACGTTGGCGTCGGGCCGCTTGGGCCCCACCATCGTCCTGACGTCCTCGAACTCGGTGGCCGGACGGACCTCGATCGCCATGCGGCCATCCTGTCACCGGACCCCGGACGGGGCAACGGAGGCTCTTAATCCACAGCAACACGTCCGATGCTCCACGCCGCGACTTTGCGGAGGTCCACCCTGGTTGCTGGCATACGCACGTGGACTCCCCCTGACAGCAGTACAGGCTCAAGGAAGTGGATGTACCGGTCCTGCCTCGTCAACCCCACTCTCGGCTCCAGGGCCTCGAAAGCGTCAGCGATGGCAGGGCTGCCGATGCGGATTTGGTCATTCTGCCGCTGCACCCATGCCTGCTCCGAGACGACGGACCCGGAGATGACAGTGCCGTCAACTACAACGGTGAGCTCGATGGTGGCGTCATCGGCCGCGAACAGCCGGGTCAACAGCAGCACCAGGCGGTGGTCAACCCCGGACCGGGACTGCTCTGCACCCACTGCGGAGAATGCTTCTTCCATCGGATCGTCCGCCATGGTTCGTCCTTTCGTGGCCCGCGGAGCTGAATGCCCTCCCTTACGAGCTTAGTTTCCACCCTGTCGGCTCCGGTCAGTCCTCACTACACTGGGACGCATGACCGAGCAGGAACCGGCCCGGGGCAGGGCTGCTGCGGCTTCCGACGGCGGGGCAGGGCTTGGCGAGGACGTGGCCCTGGCCTCCACTCCTGGTGAGGACGGGGAAGCCCCGCACCTGGCGGACCCGGACGCCGTCGACACCTCCGTGCGCAGCCCGGCAGAAAGGTCCCGCACCTTCACCGGGATCCTGGTGAACACCGCTCTCGCCAACATCACCACCAGTTACCTGTGGTTCGCACTGACGTTCTGGGTGTACCTGGAAACGCGCAACGTAATCGCCACCGGGGTGGTGGGCGGCGCATACATGCTGCTGATTGCCCTTTCCAGCATCAGCTTCGGCACCTTCGTGGACCGCTACCGCAAGCTGGCCGTGATGCGCTTCGCCGCCGCCTTCACCCTGGTGATGTTTGTGCTGTCCGGGGTGATGTTCCTCCTGACGCCCGCGTCGTCGCTGCTGGACCTGGCCCAGCCCTGGTTCTGGGTGTTCACCCTGGTCATCCTGATCGGGGCGGTGGTGGAGAACCTGCGCAACATCGCGCTGTCCACCACTGTCACCATCCTGATCGAGCCGGACCGGCGGGCCAACGCCAACGGCCTGGTGGGGATGGTGCAGGGGCTGATGTTCCTCATCACTTCCGTGCTGTCAGGGCTGTCGGTGGGGCTGCTGGGCATGGGGTGGACCATCGTGGTCGCCCTCATGCTCACGGCGCTCGCCTTCGCACACCTGCTCACCCTCCGCATGCCTGAGGAGACGCAGGTCGCGGCCACCGATGCGCACGGCGGGTTCGACCTTCGCGGCGCCTACGCAGCGGTGCTGGCCATTTCCGGCCTGTTCGCCCTGATCCTGTTCTCCACGTTCAACAACTTCATCGGCGGCGTCTACATGGCGCTCATGGACCCCTACGGCCTGGAGATGTTCCCTGTGGAACTCTGGGGCGTTTTTCTGGCTGTAGGCTCCAGCGGATTCCTGATCGGCGGGGCGCTGATCGGCAAGTTTGGCCTCGGGGCCAACCCGTTGCGCACCCTGCTCCTTGCGGTGGTCGTCATGGGAGTCCTCGGCGCCGTGTTCACCCTCCGGGAGTGGGCATGGCTGTACGTCGTCGGAATCTGGCTGTACCTGACGCTGGTCCCCGTTGTGGAGGCCGCCGAGCAGACGGTGATCCAGCAGGTGGTTCCGCTGCCACGGCAGGGCCGGGTGTTCGGTTTCGCCATGGCGTTTGAGTCTGCGGCGGCGCCTATCACGTCCTTCCTGATTGCGCCGATCGCCCAGTTCTGGATCATTCCCTACGCACGGTCGGCAGACGGCGCGGCCCAGCTGACCCCGCTGCTGGGCGAGGGCACCTCCCGCGGCATTGCCCTGGTGTTCCTTATCGCAGGGATCATTATGGTCATCGCCGCGCTGCTGGCTTTCCTGACCCCCGTGTACCGGCGGGTGTCGGCCGAATATCAGCAGGCGGCCGCAGAGGCTAAGGCTACGGCGGACACGGACGCGTAGGGCGCCAAAGCAGCAGGATGGCTTGCCGCCGCGATTGTGCCCTTAACGCCGGGACGCTCCCGCCGTATGGACTGGTCCATAAGTGCGAGAGCGTCCCGGGAAAAGGCGCGTTAGGTGCGAGAGCGTCCCGTGAAAATGCGCGTTAAGTGCGAGAGCGTCCCGCGAAAACGCGCGTTAAGTGAGAGAGCGTCCGGGGGAGAGCTCGATTCCCAGGGCTTCCTTCAGCGCAGCAACGTGACCGTCGGCCTTGACCTGGTACTGGGCCAGCGTGACTTTGCCTTCGGGATCCAGCACCACGGTTGAGCGGACGATGCCCTCGGTGATTTCGCCGTTGACCAGCTTCTCGCCCCAGGCGCCGTAGGCCAGGGCGACTGCGTGGTCCTGGTCGGACAGCAGCGGGAATGTCAGGGAGAAGTCGCCGGTGAAGCCTGCGAGGGCCTCCGGTGCATCGGGGGAGATGCCGATGACCTCGTAGCCTTTGCCCTGCAGGGAGGCCAGGCTGTCGCGGAAGTCGCAGGCCTCGGTGGTGCAGCCGGGGGTGGCGGCCTTGGGGTAGAAGTACACGATGACGTTCTTGCCACGGTAGTCGGCCAAGGCAGTCTCGCGGCCCTGGGCGTCCTGAAGGGTGAAATCAGGGGCCTGGGTTCCGGGCTGAAGCTTGGTGGTCAGGGTCTGGCTCATGGCGTTCCTTTGGAAGACTTTGTCAGTTACTGGCAAAACATCAAGTGAAGCGGCTTCCCGCTCAGTCATACAACTCCGGCGTCATATGCAGTATTCCGCCGGGCCGCGGACGGTTGCGCGCTGCCCCGGCACAAACCGGTACCCGCCGCCCCGGACAGTGGCCACGGCATGGCGTGCATTTCCGAGTTTCCGCCGGATCCGGCCCACGTACACGTCGATGGACCGGGCCGAGGCGCCGGGGGTTTCGAACGAGTCCAGGAACTGCTGGAGTTCCTCCCTGCCCACAGTGCGCGACAGGTGGGTCACCAGGTACCGGAGCACCTTGAACTCGACGCCGGTCAGCGGCACGGGGCGGCCGTCCAGCAGCACGGCGTCGGCAGCCAGGTCCACGGCAACCCGGCTGACGGGACCGGCCGACGGCGGCAGCCGGGTGCCGCCGTCGTCATCGCTGTGTGCCTGGCCTGGACCGCCGGGGTTCTCCGCCGCGGAGGGAGGCTGAGAGGAGTCGTCTGCGGCTCCTTCCGCCGTGGCGGAGACCCCGGACGTGGGAGCTCCGGCGGCAGGCCAATGGACTTCCGCCTCCGGAGCAGTTTCGAGGGCCCGGGCAAGGACCAGTTCGGCGGCGCGGGCGAGGAGTTCCGGGCTGGTGCCTTCCCCGGGAACCACCCACACGGCGAGGCCCCGGGCAGCCGCCGCCGGCGCGGCAGCACCCCGGACGGCTAACATCGGCCGTGCCACCGTCCGCGGATGGTGGGCTTCCACTGCCATGGCGCGTCCCTAGACTCCGCCGCGGCGGATCAGCTTGCCCGTGGGGGTTTGGCCGTCCACCACGGCGCCGCGCAGGAACGTCTTGCGGACCACTCCTGAGAGGGCTTTGCCGTCGTAGGGGGTGATGGGGTTCTTGTGCTTGAGCTTGGACACGTCCACCACGAACGCCTCGTCCGGGGCGAACACGGCGAAGTCGGCGTCGTATCCCAGGGCCAGCTGGCCCTTTTTGGAGAGCCGGGCCAGCGCTGCCGGCTTCTCACCCATCCAGGACACCACCTGCTCCAGCGGAATGCCGCGGTGCCGTGCCTCGGTCCAGATCAGGGACAGGCCCAGCTGCAGCGACGAGACGCCGCCCCAGGCGACGGCGAAGTCACCGTTCTCCAGATCCTTCAGATCGAGGGTGGAGGGGGAATGGTCCGAGACGATGCAGTCGATGGTGCCGTCCTGCAGGCCCTGCCACAGCAGCTCCCGGTTGGAGGCCTCGCGGATGGGCGGGCAGCACTTGTAGGCGGTGGCGCCGTCGGGGATTTCCTCGGCCATCAGCGTCAGGTAGTGAGGGCACGTCTCCACGGTCAGCTTCACGCCGTCGCGCTTGGCGGACGCAATCATGGGCAGGGCGTCCGACGACGAGAGGTGCAGGATGTGCGCACGGGCACCGGTCCAGCGGGCCCGCTCGATGACCTCGGCGATGGCCTTGTTCTCGGCGCCGCGGGGGCGGGAGGCCAGGAAGGTTTGATAGTGGTCGCCGCCGGGATGCGGCGCGCGGTCGATGGCATGGGAGTCCTCCGCGTGGACGATCATGAGGGAATCGAAGGACTTCAGCTCGGCCATGTCCTCCTCCATCTCATCCGCGTCCAGGTGCGGGAACTCGTCCACACCGGAGTGCAGCAGGAAGCACTTGAAACCGAAGACGCCTTCGTCGTGCAGGGCCCGCAGGTCACCCTTGTTGCCGGGGATCGCACCGCCCCAGAACCCAACATCAACGAACGCCTGGTCCTCGGCCACCTCGCGCTTCAGCTTGAGGTTCTCCACCGTGGTGGTGGGCGGGACGGAGTTCAGCGGCATGTCGATGATGGTGGTCACCCCGCCGGCAGCGGCAGCACGGGTGGCGGAGGCGAACCCTTCCCACTCGGTGCGGCCGGGCTCGTTGACATGGACGTGGGTGTCCACCAGCCCGGGGATCAGGGTTTCGTCGTCGGCGAGTTCAATGACCTCGGCGCCGGCCAGGCCGTTGCCCAGCGGTTCGAGGGCCACGATTTTTCCGCCGCGGACGCCCACTTCGCGGGGTGCCAGGCCGGCGGTGGTGAGGATGCGCTGGCCGCGGATGACCAGGTCAAAACGTTCTTCAGACATGGAGGTCCTCCTTGGTGGTTGCGGGACGGGACAGCGTGTTCGCCGCCAGCCTTCCGCTGATCTGGGTGCCCAGCTGCTCCAGAAGCTGCGCTGCCTCTGCTATGCACCTGTCTACATTGCTTTCAAGCTCGGTCAAAGCGTAAACGTCCTCGAATCCGGCAGCGGTTGCCTGGCCCGGTCCAAGCGTGGTCCGGCCGCATACCGCGATCACCGGGACACCCTGGGCTGCGGCTGCCCGGGCAACACCCATGGGCGTCTTGCCCAGCAGGCTCTGTTCGTCCAGGCTGCCTTCGCCGGTGATCACCAGGTCGGCGCCGGCCAGCCTCTGCTTCAAATCTGTGAATTCCAGGACGACGTCGATGCCCGGGCGGCGGGTTGCGGCGAGTACGGCGATGGCGGCGTAGCCAACGCCTCCTGCCGCTCCGGCGCCCGGGGCTTCCGCTGCCTTGATGGCCCTGTTATTAGGGCCGTCGGGACCGATTTCCCTGGCCAGGACTTCGACAAACCTGGCCAGGGCGGCGTCGAGCATGTCGACGTCCTGTTGTGTGGCGCCCTTTTGCGGGCCGAAAATCGCCGCGGCGCCTTGGGCGCCGAGCAGGGGATTGTCGACGTCGGACGCCAGCACAAAGCGTGTGTCCTTCAGCCGGGGTTCAAACCCGCTGAAGTCGATCCGGTCCAGGCTGGCCAAGGCGGCACCCCCGGGCGGAATATCGATGCCCTTGGCATCAAGGAACCTGGCGCCGAGCCCCTGCAGGACGCCTGCACCGCCGTCGGTGTTGGCACTGCCGCCCACGCCCAGGACGATGCGGTTGCAGCCTGCGTCAAGGGCGGCGGTGATCAGCTGTCCGGTGCCCAGGCTGGTGGCGGTGGCGGCCGCCGTCGAGCCTGGCCGTCCGTTTACCAGTGCGCCGGCGGGGAGCAGGGCCAAACCCGAGGCCGCCGCCATTTCGATGACCGCTTCATTGCCCCGGACAGCGAATTCGGCCGTTACCGGTTCGCCGGTTGGTCCGGTAACCACCGCGCTGCGGCGGATGAAGCCGGAGCCGACGGCGGCGTCGAGGGTGCCCTCACCGCCGTCGGCTACTGGAATCCGGACCACGTCAAGGTTGCCGCCCGCCCCGCGCTGCAGCCCCTTTTCCAGGTGGCTGCAGACCTCCGTCGTGGACAGGGATCCCTTGAACTTGTCCGGGGCAATGATGATGCGCATGTTTAGCCCTGCAATGCCAGGATGGCGGTGGGGGCGTCGGCAGCGGTCTCGGCCAGTTCCTCGAACTCGTTCACGGCGTTGATTTCCACGCCCATGGAGATGTTGGTGATCTTTTCCAGGATCACTTCCACCACCACGGGAACCTGGAATTCACCCATCAGTGCCTTGGCCTTGTCGAACGCGGCGGCGAGGTCATTGGGGTCCTCCACCCGAACGGCCTTGCAGCCCAGGCCCTCGGCCACTTTCAGGTGGTCCACGCCGTAGCCATTGGTTTCCGGCGAGTTGATGTTGTCAAACGCCAGGGACACGTTCTGCTCCATGTTGAAGCCGCGCTGCGACTGGCGGATCAGGCCCAGGTAGGAGTTGTTCACCACAACGTGGATGTACGGGAGGTTGAACTGCGCGCCCACGGCCAGTTCCTCGATCATGAACTGGAAGTCGTAGTCACCGGAGAGGGCAACAACAGTCTCGTCCGGCTTGCCGCGAACGACGCCGAGGGCCGCCGGAGCGGTCCAGCCCAGGGGACCTGCCTGGCCGGCGTTGATCCACTTGCGCGGGCCGAACACGTGCAGCATCTGCGCGCCGGCGATCTGGGACAGGCCAATGGTGGACACGTAAATGGTGTCGCGGCCGAAGGCCTTGTTCATCTCCTCGTACACGCGCTGGGGTTTGATGGGGATGTTCTCGAAGTGCGTCTTGCGGTGCAGAGAGGCCTTGCGCTCCTGGCATTCGGCAACCCAGGCGCTGTAGTCCGGCAGGGACCCTGCTGCCTTGCGCTCCTTGGCGAGCTCAACCAGCCCGGCCAGCGCCGCACCGGCGTCGGACGCGATGCCCAGGTCCGGCGAGAACACGCGGCCGATCTGCGTGGGTTCGATGTCGATGTGCACGAACTTCCGGCCTGCCGTGTAGGTCTCCAGGCCGCCGGTGTGGCGGTTGGCCCAGCGGTTGCCGATGCCGATCACGAAGTCGCTCTGCAGGTAGTTCTCGTTGCCGTAGCGGTGCGAGGTCTGCAGGCCCACCATGCCGGCCATGAGCTGGTGGTCGTCCGGGATGGTGCCCCAGCCCATCAGGGTGGGGATGACCGGGATGTTCAGGGTCTCTGCCAGTTCCACCAGCTGCGCGGAGGCGCCGGCGTTGATGATGCCGCCGCCGGCCACGATCAGCGGGTGCTGGGAGACGGTGAGCATGTCCAGGGCCTTTTCCAGCTGCTTGCGGGAGGCCTTGGGCTTTTCGACGGGCAGGGGCTCGTAGGTATCGATGTCGAATTCGATCTCGGCCAGCTGTACGTCGATGGGCAGGTCCAGCAGGACGGGGCCGGGGCGGCCGGAACGCATCAGCTGGAAGGCCTTCTGGAAGGCGCCGGGAACCTGGCCGGGCTCCAGGATGGTCATGGCCATCTTGGTGACGGGCTTGGCGATGGACTCGATGTCCACGGCCTGGAAGTCTTCCTTGTGCAGCTTGGCAACCGGGGCCTGGCCGGTGATGCAGAGCATCGGGATGGAATCGGCCCAGGCGGCGTAGAGGCCGGTGATCATGTCGGTGCCGGCCGGGCCGGAGGTGCCGATGCAGATGCCGATGTTGCCGTCCTTGGCGCGGCTGAAACCGTCGGCCATGTGGCTGGCGCCTTCAACGTGGCGGGCGAGGGTGTGGCGGATGCCGCCGTGGGCCCGCATTGCGGAATAAAAGGGGTTGATCGCGGCGCCTGGCAGGCCGAACGCCTCGATGGCGCCTTCCTTTTCCAGGATGGCCACCGCTGCATCAACGGTACGCATCTTGCTCATGGTGTGCTCCTACTTAAGTCTGTTCGGGGGAAAGTCTGTTTTTGGGTGTGCTGAAGGGAGTTTTGTCCAGATATGCAGACTTAGAGGACGTGAAAGCCTGCGTATCTGGACAAAAACTTTGTGTGCTGGGTGGCTGGCGGCCGGGGTTACTCGCGGCCGCTGAGCTGGAGGACCTGCTTGAAGAGTCCCGAGTGGTCCAGGCCGCCGTCGCCCTGGTTGACGGTGGCGGCGACAAGCTGTGCGACGACGGCGCCGAGGGGGACGGCGACGTTGGCTTCGCGGGCGGCGGAGGTGACGATGCCCAGGTCCTTGTGGTGCAGGGCGAGGCGGAAGCCGGGGTCGAAGTTGCGGTCCAGCATCTTCTGGCCCTTCTGGTCCAGGACCTTGGAGCCGGCCAGGCCGCCGCCGAGGACCTTGAGGGCGGCGTCGGTGTCCACGCCGTAGGCCTCGAGGAAGGCGATGGCCTCGCCGAGGACCTCCATGTTGACGGCGACGATCAGCTGGTTGGCTGCCTTGACGGTCTGGCCGGAGCCGGAGGGGCCGACGTGGACGATGGTTTTGCCGACGGCGTTCAGGACGTCCGAGGCGGCGTCGAAGTCTTCCTTGTCGCCGCCGACCATGATCGAGAGGACGGCGTCGATGGCGCCCTGTTCGCCGCCGGAGACCGGGGCATCCAAGGGGCGGATGCCGGCTTCGCGGGCTTCATCGGCGAGCCGCTTGGCGACGTCCGGGCGGATGCTCGAGGCGTCGATCCACAAGGTGCCCTTCTTCGCATTGGCGAAGATGCCGTCCTTGCCGCTGACGACGCCCTCAACATCGGGGGAGTCCGGGACCATGGTGATGACGACGTCGGCATCCTTGACGGCGTCCGCGATGCTGGTGGCGCCCTTGCCGCCTTCGGAGACGAGCTTGTCGATTTTGTCCTGGCTGCGGTTGAAGCCGGTGACGCTGTGGCCGGCCTTGACCAGGTTGATGGCCATGGGCAGGCCCATGATTCCGAGGCCGATAACTGCAACGTTGCTCATGATGGTTCTCTTTCTGGAAGTCTGAGTGGTGATTGGGGAAGCCGGACCCAACTAGGTAGCGCTATCTGTCGTTATGAGGCTTCAAAACGACAGTTGGCGCTACTCAGTTGGGCGGGGTGAAGATTACTGGCTGATGCGCTGGCGGATGGCCCAGCTGAAGGCGGTTTCCTGCGGTTCCTTGTACTCGAGGCCGATGTAGCCTTCGTAGCCGAGTTCGCGGCTGCGAGCGATCCACTCGCCCAGCGGGAGGGTGCCGGTGCCGGGGGCACCGCGGCCGGGGTTGTCGGCAATCTGGATGTGGCCGAAGTCCTTGGCGTGATTTTCGATGACGGATTCGACGTCGTCGCCGTTGACGGACAGGTGGTAGAAGTCGGCGAGGAGCTTGATGTTGCCGACGCCGGCCTCCGCGTTCACGCGGGCGATGACCTTGAGTGCGTCGTCAGCCGTGAGGAGCGGGTACTTGGGTGCGCCGCTGACCGGTTCGAGGAGGACGGTTCCGCCAATCCTGGCGACGCCATCTGCAGCTGCGGCGAGGTTCTTGACAGCCAGTTCGTCCTGCTCCTCGGGGGTGAATTCGTCCTGCCGGTTGCCGTAAAGGGCGTTGAAGGCCTTGCAGCCAAGGCGCTCACCGATGCCCGCAACAACGTCGATGTTGTCCTTGAACTCGGAGCAGCGTCCCTTCCAAGACACCAGGCCGCGGTCGCCGCCGGGCATGTTGCCGGCGTTGAAGTTCAGGCCGGTGAGCTGGACGCCGGCATCCTTGATGGCGTTCTCGAATCCGGCGACCTGTGCGTCGGAAGGGACGGAGCTTTCGAAGGGCCACCAGAACTCGACAGCGTCAAAGCCTGCTGCCTTGGCTGCGGCGGGGCGCTCGAGCAGGGGCAGTTCCGTGAGGAGGATGGAGCAGTTCACTGTGTACGTCATCGTAGGTCCTTCCAAGGAGGGGCTTTGATCTATCTTCCCTTGCTTACCGGCCTGGCCGCCGTTTCCGCTTTGTGGAATTTAGATTCTGCTTTATGAAAAGTGTAGGGAAGGAGGGGCGGGGGAGTCAAGGGGACTGAAACGAAAGGAGTGCACTGGCGGTTCGCTGGGCACTCGTGGCACGCCGGCCGTGCCCCAAAGAACTTGAGGCCGTTAGGCCCACAGCCGCACAGCACCTGCTGACCATTGACTTCAGGTGCCGCAGGGCTACGGTTATAGATACGCCAGCACGCTCTGGTGAACGGGTGTGCGCCGGGGGCAAGGCGCACGCAGCTACTTGGTCTCGACATTCTTAACCGCTCGCCGGTATCCGAACAGATCGTCCGGCTCGTCGCCGGACGTCCACCTCCATTCATAGGCTGTGTCCGAATGACCGCAAATTTCATCAGAGCTCTAGCAGTTAAGTCGTTTGATGTTCCTGACAGGAAGCGCTGCCCTGACAAGGCGGAGTTCGATCTTGTGACCGTGGATGATTACTCGGTGGCGCGGCTGATCCTCGCGCCGGGCTGGCGCTGGTCGGAATCCGCCAAGCCGGCCGAGCTGACAACTTTTTGCGAGCACCACCACCTCGGCTACTGCATCTCAGGGCAACTGCAAATTGAAACGGCCGAGGGTGGGCGGTCCATGATCCACGCGAACGACACGTATGCGCTTCCTCCCGGCCACGACGAATGGGTGGTGGGGGATGAGCCCTTCGTCGCCGTCGAATTCCTGGGCGCCGCCTCGTTCGGCCGGCCGAGAAGCCACGGGATGCACGCGCTGATCTGACTGCTTTTGGCCAGGACAGGCGTTCCAACGGTCAGGCCGTGGTACCGGCCTGGCGCCTCCTGCGCAGTGCTTCCAGGGCGCCTGTTTTGCCCAAGGCAATCGTCAGCGCAAGCAATACGGTCGGACCTGCTCCGCCGTCCGGCCAAGGGTGGCGGCCAGGATCTGCCGGGCCGGCAAGGCCATCTCGTCCAGGTCGCCCAGATGGCGGAGCCGCCCTGGATTTATCCGCGCCCAGTGACCTCCGTCTTGGGTGACTCCCGCTGTTCCGGTGTTGTAAGCAGCGCTAAGGAAGCGGAGACGGAGTGGTCGGGTTTCTCCGGCGGGGTGGTGTAGGCCCGAAGCACCAGCAGGGACTTTCCTACCAGTTCCACGGTCTCATTGGCGTGGAGGAGGCCCGTGTCCGCGTGTTCACCGGCTGTGTCGATGAGCTGCTCCCAGCTGGGCGAGTATTCCGCGCTGGGCAGCGTGAAAACCACCGGATCGTCGCCTGAATTGCAGTACAGCAGGAAATTGTGGTCACGGATCATGCGGCCGCGGTGGTCCTTGCCCACCGCCGCGCCGTTGTAGAACACACCCAGGGCCCTCGCGAGGGGGTTGTCCCAGTCGCCGGGAACCATGGCAGAAGCATCCTTGTCGAGCCAGACGATGTCCGGCAGTGGCTGGCCGAGGCCACGCAGGACGGGGCGGCCCTGGAAAAATCTGTTGCGGCGGAAGGTGGGGTGCTCCCGGCGCAGCCTGGAGACGGCGGCAAGAAACTCCACCAAGGGCTGGTCCGCTTCCTCCCAGTTGATCCACGAGAGCGGCGAGTCCTGGCAGTAGGCGTTGTTGTTCCCCAGTTGGCTGCGTCCCAGTTCGTCGCCGTGCAGCACCATGGGAACGCCCTGGGAAAGGAGGAGCGTCGCCAGGAAGTTTCGCTGCTGGCGCGCCCGCAGCGCGAGGATGCCGCTGTCCGCGGTGGGTCCTTCCACCCCGCAGTTCCACGAGCGGTTGTGGGACTCGCCGTCGTTGTTATTTTCGCCGTTAGCTTCGTTGTGCTTGGAGTTGTAGGAGACCAGGTCGCGCATAGTGAAACCGTCGTGGGCTGTGACGAAGTTGATGGATGCCACGGGCCGGCGTCCCGAGCTTTCGTAAAGGTCGGAGGAACCTGCCAGACGGGAGGCGAACTCACCCAGTGTGGCCGGTGCGCCGCGCCAAAAGTCGCGGACGGCGTCGCGGTATTTGCCGTTCCATTCTGTCCAAAGGGGCGGAAAGTTGCCTACCTGGTACCCGCCCGGGCCCACATCCCATGGCTCGGCGATGAGCTTCACCTGGGACACCACGGGATCCTGCTGGACGAGGTCGAAGAAACTCGACAGCCGGTCCACCTCGTAGAACTCGCGCGCCAGGGCAGAGGCGAGGTCAAAGCGAAACCCGTCCACATGCATCTCCAGCACCCAGTACCGCAGCGAATCCATCATCAGCTGCAGGGCGTGTGGGTGCCTGACATTGATGGTGTTGCCCGTGCCCGTGTAGTCCAGGTAATGCTGCTTCTCATGGTCAACCAGCCGGTAATACGCCTGGTTGTCGATGCCCTTGAAGGACAGTGTGGGTCCCAGGTGGTTTCCTTCGGCGGTGTGGTTGTAAACGACGTCGAGGATCACCTCGATGCCGGCGGCGTGCAGGGAGCGGACCATCGCCTTGAATTCCTGCACCTGCTGCCCCGGCCTGGTGCTGGAACTGTAGCTCTCGTGCGGGGCGAAGAAGCCGATGGTGTTGTAGCCCCAGTAGTTGCTGAGGCCTTTGTCCTTCAGCGTGCTGTCCTGGACGAACTGGTGAACAGGCATCAGTTCGATCGCCGTCACGCCAAGTTTCTTCAGGTGTTCGATGACGGCGGGGTGGGCGATGCCGGCGTAAGTGCCGCGTTCCCGCTCCGGCACCTCCGGATGGCTCATGGTCAGGCCCTTCACATGGGCTTCGTAGATCAGGCTGTCGCTGTAGGGGATCCGCGGCGGGCGGTCGTGCTGCCAGTCGAAGAACGGGCTGATCACCACGGACCTCATCGTGTTGGGGGCGGAGTCTTCCGTGTTGAAGGTTGTGGGGTCGCCGAAGTTATAGGAGAACATCGGCTGGCCCCAAGTGATATCGCCGGTGGTTGCCTTGGCGTAGGGGTCGAGCAGGAGCTTGTGCGGGTTGAAGCGGAGGCCGCGGGCGGGATCATAGGTGCCCTCCATCCGGTAGCCGTACAGCTGGCCCGGCAGGACATGCGGGAGGTAGCAGTGCCAGACGAAGGCATCCACGGCCTCCAGGCTGATCCGATGCTCCGCGTCGTCGTCGTCGAAGAGGCACAGATGGACGGCGCTCGCCGCCTCGCTGAACACCGCGAAGTTCGTGCCGCTGCCGTCATAGGTGGCGCCCAGCGGATAGGGGCTCCCCGTCCAGACTTCCATGTCCGCCTCCATCCCCGATAAGAGAACTCCATCCAACCACAGCGGTGTGACATCAGCCGGGAGCGGGCGGACGTACGACGACGGCGCGATAGTTTCCCGTTTCTTGTCGGCCCTATGCTGCACACTGTCTCCATGACCTTTGCGAATGTGGGAAGTCTCGGAACCAATCCCGGCCAGCGCGACGCCGTTGTGTCAATCCTGCTCCGGCCCATGGCCGGGCTGAAGGAGGCAGGCTGCCTGCTGTACGAGGTGGGCGTCAATGACGAGGCGCCGGACACGGTGTTTGTGTCCGAACTCTGGGAGTCACCGGAAGCGCACCGGTCCTCCCTTCAGCTGGACGGTGTGCGGGCAGCCATCGCCGAGGCGATGCCCTTGCTCTCCGCTGAGATGGGCGGCCACCAATTCACCGTGCTGGGGTCGCCGCTGCGCTGAACCGCGCCCATCGCGTGGCGCTGCTGCCGCGCACCCCTGTCCCTCGCGTGCGCCAGCAGCTAGGCTCTCGGGCATCGGCTGGACCTTGACAATCGGCTGGATCTGGAGAATCGACTGGACTTTGACGAACGGGGTAAGGGACTCACATGAAACCGCTGCCTGCACTTGAACTTGTTGCCCGGCTGGAAGATGCCAAGTGGCTCGATCCCGTGGCCAAGAAGGTCCGGAAAGTAGTAAAACGCACGATCCGTCCGCAGTGGGCCCGCGACATCCTGCACGGAGTGCCCATCGGCCACCCGGTTCATCCACTCGCTGTTCAGGTTCCCTTGGGTTCGTGGATTTCAGCTGCCGTTCTCGATGCGCTGCCGGGCAATGACCGGGCAGCAATGGTGCTGGTCGGCGTCGGAACTGCCTCTGCCGTGCCTTCCGCGGTGGCAGGTTTTATGGACTGGTCGCAGCTGCACAGCCAGCAGCAGCGGGTGGGCCTGGTCCATGCGGCAGCCAACATTACCGCCGTTAGTCTCTACGGCGCTTCGCTGGTGGCGCGGGCAAATGGCCAGCAGGGCGCAGGCAAGGTGCTCGCCTACACGGGCTTGGGAGTGGTCAGTTTTGGCGGCTTCCTGGGCGGTCATCTCAGCTACCGCCAGGCGGCCGGTGTGAACCACAGCGAGGACATTCCCCACCGCTTCCCCAGCGGGTGGCAGGCCCTCGCCCCGTTGGAGGACCTGCCGCAGGGCAAGCTCCACAAGCGGGTGGTGGCCGGACTGCCGTTGCTCGTTTTCAGGGAGGCGCAGACGGTCAACGTGCTGTCCGACGTCTGCAGCCACCTCTCGGGTCCCCTTCATGAGGGCAAGCTAAAGGGCGCCAACAATAATGACGACGGCGACCCGTGCGTGGTCTGCCCGTGGCACGGCAGCACCTTCTCACTGCGGTCCGGCGAGGTGCAGGCAGGGCCGGCCACTGCCAGGCAGCCGCGGTTTGAAACCCGCGTCACGGGCGGGCTGGTGGAAGTGAACCTTCCCGGCGCTGACTGAGTTTCTTCGTGCGGCTGAACCGGGCTGCTTGGGCGTGAAACGGACACAGCCGCCATAAGCCCGCACCCACCAGCGCGAGAGAGCCCTTAGCTAACTACGTAATCCACAAGAACCGCCTCAAAGTAGCTCTTTTCAGCCTGCCGGAATCCGGGTGGCCATACTGGTGGTTCCCAGTCGGGGTGTTCAGCTTTGTAGTGTCTCCCGGTGGGCGAGATCCAGCCGGGTGGTTCGTTTTGGGTTGCTGTTGTGGGTGTCCAGGTGCCGTGGTGTTTGAGGCGGTGGTGTTTTGGGCAGAGTTGGGCCAGGTTGGTGATTCCGGTGGTTCCGCCGTGGTGCCAGGCGTGGAGGTGGTCGGTGTGGTTGGGTTGCTGTTGTGGGTGTCCAGGTGCCGTGGTGTTTGAGGCGGTGGTGTTTTGGGCAGAGTTGGGCCAGGTTGGTGATTCCGGTGGTTCCGCCGTGGTGCCAGGCGTGGAGGTGGTCGGTGTGGTTGTCCGGGGTGTTGTTGTTGCAGCCGGGGAAAGTGCATTTTCCGTCCCGCAGCTGTAGTGCCTGCTTCATGGCTTTGGTGAGACGGTAGCCGGTCCGTCCGATTTCCAGTGGTGCCCCGTCCCTCGGATCCACCAGGACCCGGTGGAAGGAGGTGGCGCCGTCGGCGAGGAGTTGCCGTGCCATCGAGGCGGGGATGGGTCCGTAGCCGTCCAGTGTCGCGGGTTCGTCGGTGAGGCCCAGCAGTGCGAACACCGGGACGGTGACCAGGACCTGGGCGTTCGGGACCGGGACTGTGGCGATGTCGGCGTACCGCCCGTGACCGGCGTACCCCTTGTCGTCGGCAGGGCCCGCGGGATCGTGTGTGCCGGTGCCGGTCTTGGTGCCTGTGCCGGTGCCGGTGTTGGTGTTGGTGCTGGTCTTGGTGTTGGTGCTGGTGTTTGTTGCGGCCAGGGATGCCAGGCCGATGGCGTTGTCGGGACCGTCGGCGGAGCCGTTTTTGTTGGTGTGTTCGCTGGTTTCCGGGGCGGGGTTGAGGGCCGGTGCTGCGCTGAGGAGCAGGTGGGCGAGGATGTCGGTCCGGAGTTGGGTAAGGGTGCGGGGTTCGTCCGGTCTTTGGGCGCCGCGGGCGAGGGCGGTGATCCTGTTCCAGATGGCTAAGCCCTGGTGGGCGGGGAGGCAGGCGGAGATCCAGGTCATGCCGTCGCGGTCTGGGCTGTGCTCTACTCTCCGGTCGGCGACGCTTTTGGTGTGGCGTTTTTCGAGGGATTCGGGGTGGTGGCGTTCGCGCCAGTTGCGGACTTTGGTCCGGAACCGGGAGGGGACCAGTGTGCCGGCGGCGGCTCCGCGGGCAGGGTTGGGGGCGTCCGGGTCCAGGAAATGGGCGACCAGGTTCGCGGCGCCGGCGGGGCCCAGGCTGTCGGTTTCGTCGGCGATGATCTTGGCGTGCTGCCAGGAGATGGTCCCGACGGAGAGGGCGTCCAGGGCCGGTGCCAGCGGCAGGGAGCAGAGCTGACGGGATTGGGTGACGAGCGCCCCGGCGGCCGGGGCGCTGATAGCCAGGACGGCAGCGATTTCCTCCACCGCTGACATCTCGGCATAGGTCCGCTCGTGCACGGGCGCCTCGGGCGGGGTCATCGCGTGTTGGATGTCG
The DNA here is from genome assembly GCF_024494415.1 of Pseudarthrobacter sp. R1. Lineage (NCBI taxonomy): Bacteria > Bacillati > Actinomycetota > Actinomycetes > Micrococcales > Micrococcaceae > Pseudarthrobacter > Pseudarthrobacter sp. R1. The sequence goes on from NZ_JAMKFI010000004.1 coordinate 240,895, forward strand.
ACGGCCTGGGCTGCGTCCCGGGCCTTGAGCGCAGCGAGCTGTGCTTCCAGCCGCGCCACGGCCGCCAACCGGTCCAAACGGAGCTCGTACTTGCGCTGCAGCACGTCAACCCCGGCAGCGGCTGCCGCTGCATCCTCCAAGGACGCATCCTCAAGGAACAGCGCATCGAGGACATCAACAGAGGCCTGAATGCCCTCCATTGCTGCTGTCCCATCCACGCCGTGTCCCATATGAACATCATCCACGAAGGCACTGACATTTTGAGTGCGTGCGGCTGATGGGGTGACCAGTGCAGTGGGCGCGTCGGTAAACAGTCCGTCCGCGGTTGTCTCGCGGCCGCTTGCCCCTGTCCGCACCCCAGCGTCATCTACGCAGGCACTGACTTTTGAGGAGTGCATAGCCGCCAAACGGGGCAGTCAGACAAAATTTCCAACATTCCGAACCGTGCCTGCGGCTAGACGGAGGACTGCAGCCCCGTGACCCACTCGCCCCGGCGCAGGACTCCTGCCAGCTGCAGTTCGGTGTTGACCACCACGATGTCGGCTGGCATCCCTGCCCGCAGGTCACCCGCCTGCAGCGACAATCCCAGGACCGCCGCCGGCACCGCACTGGCTGATGTGATGGCGTCCCTTAACGCAACGCCGGCTGCCACGGCGGTGCGGACAACGTCCAGGAGCGTGGCCGTGCCGCCGGCGATGGCGCCCGTGCCGTTTACCCGCGCTACGCCTCCCTCAACTGTTGCCGTCAGCGTACCCAGCTTGTAGTGGCCGTCCTGCAGGCCGGTGGCAGCCATGGAGTCGGTAACCAGCGCGATGTTGTTTGCTCCCACCAGCTCGAACACCGTCTTCACTGTATCGGGAGCCAGGTGGACGCCGTCGGCAATGAGTTCGACGACGGCGTTCCCGGCGCGGGCGGCGCTGAGGCACGCGGAGACGGGGCCGGGGGAGCGGTGGTGCAGGCTGGGCATCGCGTTGAAGAGGTGCGTGACGGTTGGGCGCCGGCCCCCGCGTGCCGTTTCCGGGCTTGGCTCCACGGAAGGGTCTGGCTCCACGGAAGGCTCCGGTGCTGCGGCAAGCGCGGGCGCCAAAGAAAGCCCTGCGGCAGCCCGCTCCAAAAACGAGGCGGCGGCCGGGTGATCTGCGGCGGTGTGCCCCAGGGACGGAATGACGCCGCGGCCAGAAAGCAGGTCCGCCAGTTCCCCGGCGCCCGGCAGTTCCGGGGCCAGCGTCATGGAAGCCAGGGAAGGGCCCGCCGCCTCGAGCAGTTCGGCCATCAGCCCCGCATCAGGTTCCAGCAGCAGCGAGGGGTCATGCGCCCCGCACTGCCCCGGTGAGAGGAAGGGGCCCTCCAGGTGTGACCCCGCGACCAGCCCTTCCTCCGTTACCGTCCGCAGCGCCTTGAGGCTACGAAGCAGGTCTGCGGGCGCTGCCGTCACCAGGCTGGCCAGCAGCGTAGTGGTGCCCCGCCCATGCAGGTAGCGGGCAGCAGCACGGGCGCCCTCCACGGAACCTTCCGAAAAATCCGACCCGTGGGCGCCATGGCAGTGCAGGTCCACCAGGCCCGGCATCAGGATGTGGCCCGCACCCTTTCCGGCGGCACTCCCGTCGGCGGCATTCCCGTCGGGCGCACCCACGTCCCCTGCAGCCTCCCCACGGAAGCCCGACGCCGGTCCGGCGTAGGTGATGTGCCCGCCGTCCACCGCTACCAGGCCGTCCTCGATGTCCATGCTCCCGGACACAATCCGGCCCCGAAGTATCAGTTCCTCGCCCATAAGTGGTCAGCCTCCTGCTGCAAGCGCTGCTGCCATACTGGCAGCGAGTAAGGGATCAGCGGCATTCGCCCTGGTCCCGGTGGAATGGTCGTAGTTCCGCGCCGAAGTGTGAACGGCATGGACTCCGCTGCGGACCAGCGCGGACATCAGTTCCAGCCGGACGCCCCCTCCAGCCATGATCTGTAACGACGGCGCGTGGTCCCGTCCCAGCTCCACCAGCCGGGCCAGCATCGGCAGTCCCGCCGTGCAGTCGGCGCTTCCGCCGCTGGTCAGCACACGGCTGACTCCGCCATCGTGCAGCCGGGCAAGTGCATCGGCAGGGTCCACGCCTGCGGCGAGAGCCGCGTCGAACGCCCGGTGGAACGTCACCTCCGCAGCTGGACTGTGGTTGCGTGCCACGTCTGAAACCCGACGAAGCGCTGCAACGTCGGGTCCGCCGTCGTCCGCCAACATGCCCACCACGACGCCGGCGGCCCCGGCAGCCAGCGCCGCAACGACGTCGCGCTCCAGCACCTCAAGCTCCTCGGCGTTGTAGGCGAAGCTGCCCGGGCGGGGGCGGACCAGCACATGGACCGGAAGACCCACCCCACACGCCTGCTCCACGGTTCCGATGCTCGGGGTGATCCCGTCAGTTTCGGTGAGGGCCGCGCAAAGTTCCACCCTCGCGGCGCCCACCGATGCTGCTAACCGCACGCCCTCGGCACTCTCCACCGCCAGCTCGAGCTGCGGCGTCCGGGGCGTGCCCGGGGCCGCGCTCAAAGTCCCTGCCAGGCAGGTTTCCGCCCGAACGTGTCCTGGTAGTACTCGCGGTGGGCCAGCCTGGACGCCGCAGCCTCGTCCAGCAGGACGGTGACGTGCGGGTGGAGCTGGAGCGCGGAGGCAGGGCACACCGCCGCCACCGGACCTTCCACGGCCGCCGCGATCGCCTCTGCCTTGGCCTCGCCCATGGCCAGCAGCAGAAGGTGCCGGGCTTCGCGGATGGTGCCCAGCCCCTGGGTCAGCACATGGTCCGGAACATCCGCCGGATCCTCGAAGAAGCGGGCGTTGTCCTGCCGTGTCTGCTGGGTCAGTGTCTTGATCCGGGTCCGCGAGCCCAGCGAGGACATCGGCTCGTTGAAACCCACGTGCCCGTCCGTTCCGATGCCCAAAATCTGGATGTCCACCCCGCCTGCTGCCGCAATCGCGGCCTCGTACCGGCCTGCCTCGGCTTCGAGATCCTCCGCTACACCGTCCAGGCCGTGGACAGCGCCCGCGGGGAAGTCCACACTGTCCACGAACTCCTCCCGGATCACCGCATGGTAGGACTGGGGATGCGTGCTGGGCAGGCCCACGTACTCGTCCAGGAGGAAGGCCTGCGCCCCGGCAAAACTCAATCCGCCGTTTCGGTGCCGCGCAATGAGTTCCTGGTAGGTGCCGAGCGGTGTTGAGCCCGTGGCCAGGCCAAGGACGGACGGGCCGCTGCGGACCTGCTGTTCGATGGCGTCTGCGGCAGTGCGGGCCACATCTGCGGGAGCGGGAAGGATGACGATTTCCATGATGTTCAGTGCTTTCGGTTGCTGTGGCTTTTGGGTGGCGGCTGGCCTGCGGCTTACTTGGCCGCGTCAGTCTCCACGGTGACCTCGTCGTCCTCCCGGCCGGGCGTCCGCAGGTTCCAGCGCTTGATGACGATGGAGAAGAGGAAGTAGTAGATCACCGCGTAGCCCAGGCCGATGGGGATTAGGAGCCAGCCGTTCTCCGACTTGCCGAAGTTGAGGATGAAGTCGATCAGCCCGGCGGAGAACGTGAACCCGTGGTGGATGTCCAGCGCGTTGACCAGGGCCATGGAGGTTCCGGTCAGGGCAGCATGGACGATGTAGAGCGGGAAGGCAACGAACATAAAGGAGTACTCGAGCGGTTCCGTGATGCCGGTCAGGAATGCCGTGAGGGCGGTGGAGAGCATGATGCCGCCCACAATCTTCTTCTGCGAAGGCTTGGCGTGGCGCCAGATGGCCAAGGCGGCAGCCGGAAGGCCGAACATCATGATGGGGAAGAACCCGGTCATGAAGATGCCCGCGCTGGGGTCGCCGGCAAAGAACCGGTTGAGGTCGCCGCGGACCAGTTGGCCGGAGGCGTCGGTGTAGTCGCCGATCAGGAACCAGACGGCGGAGTTCAGGATGTGGTGCAGCCCTGCAGGGATGAGCATGCGGTTGGCAAAGCCGTAGACTCCGCCGCCGGCAACGGCATTGCCTGCCACGGCCTCACCTACGGCTGAAAGGCCTGCATTGAAGAACGGGTAGACAAAGGCCAGGGCGACGCCGGCCACCAGGCTGGCGACGGAGGTCAGGATTGGCACCAGGCGCCGGCCGCTGAAGAAGCCCAGGAAGTCAGGAAGCTTGGTGCGGTAGAACCGCTGCCAGAGCATTGCGGAAAACAGGCCCACCACAATGCCGGCGAGGACGCCGTAGTTGATCATGGCCGGCTTGCCCGCCGGATCCACCTGTCCCACAAGTACCAGCGGGGACATCGCCTTGAAGACGCCGTCAATCACCATGTAGCCCACCACCGCCGCCAACGCGGTGGATCCATCAGCTTTCTTGGCCCAGCCGATGGCAATACCCACCGCAAAGATCAGCGGGAGCCAGGTGAAGACGGCGTTGCCTGCCGCCGAGATGACCGCCGCGCCCCCTTCGAAGCCGGGGATGGCTCCCAGCAGATCGGCCTGGCCGATGCGCAGGAGGATGCCTGCCGCGGGCAGGACGGCGATGGGGAGCATGAGGCAGCGGCCAAGGCGCTGCAGGGTCGCGAAAACCCTGTTTGGCTTCTTCTCCGGAGCCAGGGCGGCGGTATCAGATGTTGACATGGTTGCACCTCTGCGGGGTCGGTGGGGCTTGTGGAGTGATGGGGTGAGCCGGTACTGTCTGGTTATGACCAGTTCAGTGTGATCCATCCCACGAGTGCCTGTCAAGGCAGTGGATAAGCTGCCGGGCTATTCAAAAGTCCGGGCGATGGACGCCATAATTGGTCGCACTTGGGCCGCCGGCCCCGGTGATGAGTCAGTGCTCCGAGCGGGCACCGTCAGAAAGGGCAGCCATGTCCAAAGCAGAAAAGATCATTGAAGGCCTCGGCGGAGCCGGCAACATCGTCGAAATCGAAGCCTGCATCACCCGCCTTCGCACGGAGGTCAAAGACGGCTCGCTCGTCAACGAAGCCACCCTCAAAGCCGCCGGAGCCCACGGCGTCCTGGCTGCTGGGACTGCCGTCCAGGTCATTGTGGGGCCCGAGGCTGACAACCTGGCCGAGGACATCGAGGACCTCCTCTAGTGGCGCAGTCCCTGGTTGTCCATTCGCCCATTAGCGGCAGGGTGCTTCCCCTCGCGGAGGTTCCGGACCCCGTGTTCGCGGGTCAGATGGTGGGGTCCGGCGCCGCCGTCGAACCGCCTTCGGGCGAGATGTTCGACGTCGTATCCCCGGTGGCGGGAAAGGTGATCAAGCTCCTGCCGCATGCGTTTGTTGTGGTGGAGTCGTCCGGGCGGGGTGTCCTGACCCACGTGGGCATTGACACGGTCAAGCTCAAGGGCGAAGGCTTCAAGCTGCTCATTGCGCAAGGGGACACTATTGATGCTGGCGCTCCCGTTATGCGCGTGGACCCCACCGCCGCCCTGGCGGCGGGGTACTCGATGGTGAGTCCCGTCGTCGTCCTTGACACGAAACCCGACACCGCAACGTTGGTCGCATCCGGCACTGTAGCCGCCGGGGCCAGCCTCTTCTCGCTCGACTAGCGCGAAGGCCGGGCCGGTTCCTAGAGCCGGACCTCCATGTTGAGGGAGTAGCGGTCCGAGCGGTACCAGGAGCGCGAATGCTCGATGGCCAGCAGCCCTGAATAGGAAACGCGGTCGAACGCCAACACCGGCGCACCCGTTCCGGTGCCGAGGAGCGCCCCGACGTCCGCCGGGGCGCCCTCGGACCGGACGCTCTGCCGCGCCCGGTCAATCTGGTGGCCCAGCTGCGCCGCAAGTGCCTTGTAAACCGATCCCGTCAGGTCGATGTCCAGCAGCCCCCGGACGTGTTCGGGGTTATACCAGGCGTCATCCACGCTGACCGGCCGGCCGTCCGCCAGCCGGAGCCGCTTGAGGTGGATGGCCTCGGATCCCGGAGCCAGGCTTAGGGCGTCGGCGGTGTCATCGGGGGCGGCAGCGGCCTCCGCTACCAGCACAACGGTGCTGGGCACGTGCCCCATCGCCTCCATTTCCTGGGTGAATGAGGCCAGGTGCAGGGTGGACTGCACGGGGGAATCGGCAACGAAAGTGCCCTTCGCGGGGACGCGGACCAGGTGGCCCTCGTTGACCAGCCGCCCGATGGCGGCGCGCACTGTAATCCGGCTAACGCCATAGGAGTCCATCAGGGTCCGCTCGCTGGGAAGCCGGGCGCCGGGCTCCAGTTCCTCCTTGGCCAGCCTGAGGATGATCAGGCGCAGCTGCTCATGCTTGGGGACCTGGGAATTGTTGATGGCCGCGCTCGCCGCCGGAGCGCTGCCCCCTTGTGCTACTGTGGCTGGCACGTCAGGCCCCTCCAATCCGTGGAGCGGTCCGGTAAGGACCACTGCTTCGGATTATTCCACAGCCTGCTTGCCCAGGATGCACTGGGTTGCGTGGGCTGAAAGTTGCCGCGCCGGTATTTCCTGCATCAGCGAAAACCCTTTAGTGTTAATAACACTAAGCATGCTTCCTATCTCACAAGGGGTTGTACCTGATGCGAAAAGTACCTGCGCTTGGATTGATGACAGCAGCGATGATTGCCCTCGCGGGTTGCACAGGAGGCGGTGGTGGTTCTGCGAGCCCCACGGCCACCGAAACGGCGAGTGCCTCGGCAACGGCAGAAGCAAAGGTCTACTCGGAAGACGAGCTGCGCGAGCTGATCTCGGGCATGAAGGATGAGGACGGCAACGAACTCAAGCTGTACTCCAAGGAGCAGGTGGACCAGGGCGGCAACATCGCCAACCTGCTCTTGAGCACGGCGACTGTTGATCCTGAAGACTGCAAGGACATCGCCACCGCAGGGCTGCTGGACACAGTCGAAAGCGGTGAGATCGCCGTCGCGCTGTCAGAAGGCGACCAGCCCCGCACCGTGTCTGCGCAGTCGGGCAGCGAGGGGCCTGACGCCGTCGAGGTCTTGGACGAGATCAGCGGCAAGATGGACCAGTGCGCCACGTTCTCCGTCACGGCGCTGGGGCAGACCTACGAGGTCACCAGCGAGGAGCTCCAGGCTGACACGGATGCCGAAAAGACCTTCGGCACGCTGAGCACCCGCAGCGGGGAGAACCAGCAGAAGCTGATGCAGGTATCCGCCGCCGAGGGCAGGCTGCTGGTGGTCGCCACCAAGAGCGGTGCCAACCTCGGCGATCCTGACCAGAAGGAACTCGAGGACCTGATCAACGAGGTGCTCCAGAAGGCCGACGGCGGCAGCGCAACTTCCAGCCCGACGTCCACCAGCACCTCCGGTTCCGCCAGCACGTCGTCACCGAGCGGTTCGGCGTCACCTGAGGCAACAGAGACCGAGACTGAAGAGGCCGAGACGTCCTCCGCTTCGCCGACGGCCACGCCTTAGGGCTGGTTCTGGTAACAAGTGGCAGGGCGGGCAGGACATGGATGGTCCTGCCCGCCCGTCTGTGCTGGGAGCTGGTTTGCAGAAAGCGGGACGGGCTGAGGGGTCAGCACCGTACACTGAACCAACCAATACCCAGCATGAAGACATGGCGGACTCAATGAGCGATAAGCTGCACCTCACTCCGGAAGACCAGTTCCCGGCGGATCTGGAAACAGTTCCGGACCACGAATTGCAGGTACTGGACAGCCAAGTCCAACGCCAGCTGGATCACGAAGTGGTGGTTGACGGCGAACCGAACCCCGAAACCGAGTTCCGCCACTACGAACTGGACGAAGAATTCAACGACCGCGACAAACGCTGACGCGCCGGCTCGCGGGCGGTAGGTGAAAGGCAGGATCATGACCACTTCGAATGAGGAACCCCCGAACACCGCCGACCTTCGTGGTCCGGGTGACCCCGACGAGGCCGCGCAGGTGACGCAGGCTCCGCAGAGCGGCCAGCACCCGGAGCTGCCCGGTGCCAGCAATATCCGCGAAGAGCAGCAGGGGCACGCTGCCGGTACTGTTCCGGCCTCGTACTCAGGAAGCGGCGAACCGCCGCAGGAGCACAAACCCGAGGAAGCCCTGGCCGAGCCGGGAAGCTGGGACGACGAAGTCTGAGGTGATTACCCGCGCCGATGTGGATGACGCGGCACAGCGGACAGCAGGACTCACCCGACTGACGCCTGTCCTGCAGGCCGACCCGGGCGCGTTCCCCGGCGATGTGTGGTTCAAGTGCGAATTTCTGCAGCACACCGGCACTTTCAAGGCCCGCGGCGCGCTGAACCGCCTTTTTGCGAGCAAAGAGCGCGGTGAGCTGAAGTCTGACGTCGGAGTGGTGGTGGCCTCCGGAGGCAACGCCGGACTGGCCAACGCATACGCGGCAGCCCAACTGGGAGTGCCCGCAACCGTGTTTGTCCCGGCTGCCGCTCCGGCCGTGAAGGTGCGGAAGCTCGAAGCGATCGGAGCCGCGGTAATCCAGGGCGGAGCCGAATACGCCGTGGCCTACCAGGCGGCTGTGGCCCACGCCCAGGAAACGGGTGCTGTTTACTGCCACGCCTATGACCAGCCCGAAATCGCGGCCGGCGCCGGAACCGTGGGGACGGAGCTGCTGGAGCAGATAGCCGGGGTGGACACCGTGCTGGTGGCTGTGGGCGGCGGCGGACTAATGGCTGGAATCGCCGCGGCCGTGGAAGGCCACGCCAAGGTCGTGGGCGTCGAACCGGAAAACGCGCCGACGCTCCACGCGGCACTTGCCGCCGGGGAACCTGTTGACGTGGCGGTATCCGGCATCGCTGCTGATTCCCTGGGAGCCCGACGCATCGGGGACATCGGCTTCTCCGTCGCGGTCCGCGCCGGCGTCGTCAGCGTCCTGGTATCCGACGCCGACATCGTCGCCGCACGTTCGCTGCTGTGGAACGACTATCGCATCATGGTGGAACACGGAGCTGCCGCCGCCTACGCTGCCCTCACCGCGGGGGCTTACATGCCGAAGCCAGGGGAGCGCGTTGCGGTGGTTTTGTGCGGTGCGAATACGGACCCGGCCACCTTCCAGGAAGGGCAGCCGGGCCCGGCCAAAGAGTAGGGCTTAGCTGCAGAACTGGCTGTAGGTGCTGCCAGCCTGCTCGTAGCCGGCCTGGAGCTCGGAAAGCTTGGCCTCGTCCGGTGTTTCCTTTGCCTGCTCGTCCGTGTACTCAAGGATCGACTGAAGTGCGGGCTTGAGGTCATCGGAGGCAACGGCATGGATGGGACGGATCTGGTTGGCCAGCCGGTTCATGCCCGTCTTGCCGGCGTTGTTCGCGGGGTTGGATACAACGCTCTGGATCCGCTCGCAGGTTTCCGCGGTGGAGAGCTGGTTCGAAGCGGTGCAGGCTGTGGCGGAAAGAACGAGTCCGGCAGCGAACAGGGCTGTGGTGAGTTTCTTCATGGGTCCCTCAGTAGTTGATTGAGGTTTTGATTGTAAGCAGAATCCGGGACACGGTGCTGGTCTACCCTGCCTGCGGCCGGGACTATGAAGGGGGCATCAGGCTCTGGCGGGCCTTCCGGCAGGTGCTTAAACTGGCATCACCATCGTGCGGAGCTGCCGCAGATTGGGCCCCGCGCATCAGCCCAATGCAAGGAAGCATCATGCGCCGAACAGCACTGCGCCGAACCGTACAGCGCCGAACCGCAGCCGGATTCATCGCTCTTTTGGCACTGCTGTTACCCACGGCAATGCCGGCCACGGCATCACCGCCTTCCGGGGACGATGTCATAGTTCTCCAGGGCGCCAAATCAGCCGAGGGCATTGCGGCAGGAAAGGAAACAACTTTTTACGCCGGAGAACTGATGACCGGCGATATCTTCCGTGGCGACATCCGTGAAGGAAAGGCCAAGCGTTTCATTGACGCGCCGGAGGGCAGGATGGCCGTCGGAATGAAGGCGGACGTCCGGAACGACCTGCTGTTTGTGGCCGGTGGGTCCAAGGGGAAGGCATACGTCTACAACACCGAAACGGGCGACGCCGTCAAGGAATATGATCTGTCCCCCGGGTTCATCAATGACGTAACCCTCACCCCGGACGGCGCCTGGTTCACCAATTCGGCTGCGCCAGAGCTCTACTTCATTCCGGTTAGCCGTGAGGGCAAGCTGGGCAAAGCGGACGATGTGGAGACACTGAAGGTAGGCGGCGAGGCAGGGGAACCATTGCAACCTAACCAGTTCGGATTTAACGGCATTGCAGCTGCAGCAGAAGACGACGACGTACTCATTGTCGCCCACACGCAGAACCAAGCCCTCTATGCCGTTGACCGGGACACCGGCAAAAGCAGCAGGATTGAAGGACCGGACCTGAAGTTCGTGGACGGGATCCTGGTGAAGGGCGATACCGTATGGGCGGTCCAGAACAGGGCCAACCAGATCAGCCGGCTGGAGCTCTGCGACGACCTGTCCTCTTTCGAAGTTGAGGACGTCATCACGAGCAAGCACTTTGACATCCCGACGACGGTTGCCAGGTTTGGCGATACCCTCGCCGCCGTCAATGCGCAGTTCATGCGCCCTGCCAGCCCGCATGAAGTGGTGCTGGTTCCTGCGTGGGACTAGCGGGCCAAAGATTGGCTGGCAGCTAACGTCGCCCTTGGAGCCGTCTGCTGCCAGCCAGTTTTGTATATCCGGGATGGACAGGGGCCCTAGATGGTCCGCGGCGCCTTGGCGAGGTTGTCCTTCAGTTCCTGTGCGTTCTGCCGCACCCCATACGCCGGCCGGTCGCGCTCCACTCGCCAGCTCTCCTCCAGCAGCCCGACGTTCACCGCATCGAAGCCGAATTCGTCATAGAGGCGGGTGACCAGCTCGGCCGCTTCCGGGTAATCGCTGGCGGTTGCGAGCGCGCGCCGGTTCTCCGTGCCCACCGGCGTCCCGTCCGTGGTGATTTGGCCAGCCCCAATGTGGTTGAAGCCCTTGGCCACCTTCGATTCCGGCAGGTGCTCCTGCAGCAGCCCGGAGGTGATGGCTTCCCCGTTGTCCAGGGCCGGGATATGGCCGTCGCGTTCCCAGTAGTAGTTGTTGGTGTCGATGACGATCTTGCCGGCCAGCGGCTCCGCGGGAATGTCCTTGTAGTTCTTGAGGGGAACAGTGACCACGGCGAAATCGCCGGCCGCTGCTGCTTCTGCCGCTGTGGCTGCCCGTGCCTTGGGGCCTAGTTCCGCGGCCAGCCCGGACAGGGTTTCCGGGCCTCGGGAGTTGCTGATGACTATGTCGTAGCCCAGCTCCACCGCCTTCCGCGCGATCTGGCTTCCAATGTGTCCTGCACCAATGATTCCGATTGTTGTCATGTCCGGCCCAACTCCGCTGTGGCCGCAGATATTTCCGCACCTCCGGTACTCATAACGAAACGCAATGGAACAAATTCTCCCACTAAGCAACGCAAAAATCCTTGACCCGCCCCCTCCGGCACTGATAAACCAGTAGGGCAGAAAGCGTTTTCCGCGCGTCGCCAGCCAAGCCCCACTTTCCCTAATGGGGCCCCGGCTGACGATCAGTGAAACGTTCCAAACTGTCGTGCGGCAGTCTCAGCTGCCGCCGCATCAAAGGAGATGTTCTCTTGCTCTATCCTTCACAATGTTCCCGTCCGTCCCGGGCCGGCCGCGCCTGGAAAGCTGCTCCGCTGGCGGCGGCAGCCTCGCTCACGGCCGCCGCGCTGGCGTTCACAGGCGTGCCCCTGGCCCAGGCAAACCCCAGTACCGCACCCGGGCAGTCCGGCAAGGCAGGGCTCCAGCGCCAGGTGGAGAACCTGGACCGGGCACCTGTGGCTGTACTGACGGACCAGGGCGTCACCCTGGGCTGGCGCATGCTGGGCCTGGACAAGGACAGCGTCGGCTTCCACGTGATCCGCGACGGCGTCCAGCTCACCGATGAGCCCATCCGGAACACCACCACCTACGTCGACCCGGCCGGAACCGCAGACTCGAAGTACGTCATCAAGACCGTGGGCAACGGAAACGGGCAGGACAAGCTCAGCACCGAGTTCACCCCGCTGGCCCAGAACTACCTCGCCATTAAGCTGGACAAGCCGGCCGACGGCGTCGGCAAGGACGGAAAGCCCTACACCTACACGGCCAACGACGCCACCACGGCTGACCTGGACGGCGACGGCAGTTACGAGATCGTCCAGCTCTGGAACCCCTCCAACGCGCAGGACAACTCGAAGTCCGGCTACACGGGCAACGTGTATGTTGACGCCTACAAGATGGACGGCACCAAGCTGTGGCGCATCGACCTGGGCCGCAACATCCGTGCCGGTGCGCACTACACGCAGGTGCTCGCCTACGACTTCGACGGCGACGGCAAGGCTGAAGTATCCATGAAGACGGCGGACGGCACCAAGGACGGGGCCGGAACCGTGATCGGCGACCCCGCCGCGGACTACCGCAACAGCGGTGGCTACGTGCTGTCCGGGCCGGAGTTCCTTACGGTGTTCAACGGCGCCACCGGCACCATCATGGACACCGTGCCTTACGATCCTCCGCGCGGCAACGTCAGCTCCTGGGGTGACGGCTACGGCAACCGTGTGGACCGTTTCCTGGCGGGCGTCGCGTACCTTGACGGCGAGCGGCCGTCCATGATGTTCAGCCGCGGCTACTACACCCGCACAGTCCTGGTCACCTATGACCTGGTGGACGGCAAGCTGGTGAAGCGCTGGACGTTCGACTCGGACACCGCCGGCCCCGAATACAAGGGTCAGGGCAACCACAACCTCTCTGTTGCGGACGTGGACCAGGACGGCAAGGACGAGTTCGTCTTCGGCTCCATGACCATCGACGACGACGGAAAGCCGCTGTACAACACGAAGCTGGGCCACGGCGACGCCATCCACACCAGCGACCTGGATCCGTCCCGCCCGGGCCTGGAAACCTTTGCCGTTCACGAGAGCATGAGCCAGAGCGGCAACCGTGGCGCCACCTTCCGTGACGCCGCTACCGGCGAGATCCTTTGGAGCATTCCCGCCACCCGGGACACCGGCCGCGGCGCCGCCGGGGACATTGATCCCCGCTACGCCGGTGCTGAGGGTTGGGCTGTTGGCGGGGACGCTGCGTGGAACTCCCCGGTAGGCCAGCTTCGTTCGGCCAAGGGCGAGCTGATTGCCAACAAGATCCCGGCTGCCAACTTCATGGCCTGGTGGGACGGTGACCTGCTCCGCGAGACCGTGGACCACGACTTCGATGCCGCAACGCAGGTGGGTGTGCCCACCATTTCCAAGTGGAACTGGGAAACCGAGACCAGCGACCGCCTGCTGACGGCTGCCGGCGCCAGGACCAACAACGGCACCAAGGGCAACCCGTCGCTCCAGGCGGACCTCCTGGGTGACTGGCGCGAGGAACTCGCCTTCCCGTCGTCGGACAGCACCGAGCTGCGGATCTACACCAGCACCTCGCCCACCGAGGTCCGGCTCCGCACCCTCATGCATGACCCGATGTACCGGACGGGCGTGGCACGCGAAAGCGTCGCGTACAACCAGCCGCCGCACCCGAGCTTCTTCATTGGTGAGGGTATGGAAACCCCGGCCGCGCCGTCCGTGAAGTACGCCGGCACGGACCAGTAGCACCAGAACAGCGAAGCGCCGCCCGCCTCCGAGAGGAGGTAGGCGGCGCTTTCGTTAGTGCGGAATGTCCGACGCCGGGCCCTGCCTCAGCGGAAAGCCTCAGTCAGTTTCCAGCATCGGTTAGCCCCGGCTAGCCGCGCTGGCCGATTCCGGGGACGGGCGGCAGGCCGTCGCCGGGCCCGCGGTCGTCGTCGCGGCGTTCCCCTGCGCTGAGGTTCTCGCCTTCGGCGGTCCCGTCGGACTCGCCGGTGGTGTCCACCAGGCCGTTCGTCTGATCGAAGGCGTGGCCGATCCTGTCATCGCCCAGGTCGGCGACGGAACCGGTGGAGCCGGCTGCCGCCGTCGTGCCCGTTGTGGTGCCGGTGCTTGTAGTGTCTGTCGTTGTGTCCACCGGAATGGGCGTAACGGTGACCGGCTCGCCGGGAACCACTGGCGTTACTGTTTCATCGGCAGCCGCAGTGGTGTCCTTGTTGCCGCCGGCGGCCATGGCTGCTGCTGCACCGGCTGCCGCGGCCACACCCAGGCCTGCGGCTACCTTGCCGGAGATGCCCGCCTTGCCTGAGTCGCCGCGCGATCCTGCCGCGTCCTCGACCCCGGGCGTGCCTGCAGGTGCCCCTGAGCTGACGCTGCCGCGCCACGCTCCGCTGGCGTAGCCCTCATCCTCGATGAATTCCTTGAACCGCTGCAGGTCTGCCTCTGCCTGGCGCTCTACGACGTTGAGCTTGTCGCCAACCTTCTCAATAATGCCTTCGGGCTCGTACTCAAGCGTCAGCTGCAGGGAGGTCTGGCCGCCGCCGATGTCCTCGAACTCGATTGCGCCGGCATTCGTGGCGCCTTCCGTAGCGGCCCAGGCCACTTTGCGGTCGGGGATCTGCTCCAGGATCTTGGCTTCCCACTGCCTGCGGACGCCGCCGATCTCGGCCACCCATTCCAGCCGGTCGTCACTGAGCTGCGTGACGCTTTTGACGCCGCCCATGAAGTGCGGGAACTCCTCGAACTGGGTCCACTGGTTGTAAGCGGTGCTTACCGGTACGTTCACCAGAATGCGTTTTTCCACCTTCGTGCTCATAACGTCTCCTTCGCTGTGTTACCGGAAGCTGATGAATCGGTAAAAATCATCAGCATGCTTACCAACATACCTTTTCGGGTGGCTGGTTTCCAGAGCAAGGAACAACGACGGCGGCAACGGGCGCGTAGGGTCCGTGGTGCAGAAGGGCTGGTCAGGGCTGCCCGAAAAGGTTGCCGTAGGGCGGGATTCCCTCCCCGTTATGGCGATTCCGCCGTGCAGTGGAGCTGTAGTTCTCGCCTTCGGCTGTCTCGTCCGACTCGCCCTCGAAGTCCACCAGGCCGCCGGTCTGGTCGAACGGGTGCTCAAACCGGTTGTAGGGCCGCGGCTCTCCGGTAGCCTCTGCGGTTGCCTCGGCTGTCCCTGCTGTCGCCGTGGTTGTTGCCGCTGCTCCGGTGGCCGTCCCCGGAATGGACTCCCGCCAGGCCCCGGTGGCGTGGCCCGCGTGTTCGATGAATTCCTTGAACTTTTTCAGGTCGTGCTCGGCCTGGCGGCCCACGACGTGGAGCAGGTTGCCCACCTTCTCCACCACGCCTGCGGGCTGGTACTCGAGCGTCAGTGCCAGTTCGGTCCTGTTGTGTCCGAGGTCCCGGAATTCGATCGTGCCGGAGTTCGTGGCACCCTCGGTGGACGCCCAGGCCACTTTGCGGTCCGGGACCTGCTCGAGGATTTTGGCTTCCCACGTCCGGTGGACGCCGGCGATGTGGGCAACCCACCTCAGCCGGTCATCACTCAGCTGGGTCACGCTGTCCACGCCGCTCATGAAGTGCGGAAAATCCTCGAACTGCGTCCACTGGTTATAGGCCGTGCTGACCGGCACATCCACCACGATCCGTTTCTCCACTTTCGTGCTCATCATGTCTCCTTTGACTGAACCGAATCTGATGAGAAAACTGAGGTCATCAGTAGCTTTACGATAGTCCCGCCGGAAGCCCCCAACCACCATGGGGAGGGGACGGACGACGGCGGCACCTGGCGTCAAGTGGAATTCGCCCGCCGGGGTGCCGCCGTCGTGATCGGAACCCGGTGGTTTAGTGCAGGTGGTTGCCGATCAGTGCCAGGTTCTGGATGACCGCCAGGCCGAACTGGGAGGCGTCATTGGTGGAGACAGTGGGTGCCTCGTCCACGGGCAGCAGCACCTGCGGCGGCTCGATCTTCCGCAGCGTGAAGGCCGATTCGTGGTTCAGGTGCTCCCCGCCTTCAGCGAAGCTCGCCCAGGCCCGGGCCGCCAGTTCCGGGTCGTTCAGCCGGGCCGCGGCGTACGCCGTGAGGCGGCTGTGTGCCTGGGTGAGGTAAATCCCGGCCAGCGGCTGGCCCACGGACTCCACCTGCTCCTCTTTCGTGGCCAGGAAGAGCCGGCAGTACTGCAGCCAGGCCCGCTCGAACTCGGGATCAGGGACCAGGTCCACCAGCTCGCTGCAGATCTCCACCAGGCCGAAGACTGCGCTGAGGTGTGAGACCTGGATGAGTTCCCGGCCGGTATCGAACCGTCCCTTGTCCAGGTCGTACAGGGCCTCGCCGGTGAGGAAGCCGTACTTGAGGGCGCCGATGTCCGCCATGGTGCCCAGGAGGCGGTCGCGGGAGCGCGGGTTGCCGGTGCGTTCCCAGTCCGTGAGCCAGGTGGCGGCGAGTGAGCCCCAGTCCGTGCCCAGCCCCACGCCAAGTGCGTTCCGGTTGGGACGGTAGGTGTCAGCGTCGGGCCGAACCTTGCGGACCGGGTCCAGGCCCAGGAAGTTCTGGTCGCTGTCCACCAGTTCGGTGAGGAGGTCCCCGGTGCGTTCGTCCGCGGTGAGGTAGTAGTAGAAGCGGCGGTAGGCGGGCGTGCTGATGCGCAGCTGCTTGGCGCTGCAGCCCCAGTGCTGGACGTTGTGGCGCGAGCCGAGGCCCTTCCACGGCCCCAGGTGGTACACGTCCACCTCGCCGGTGTGCCGGGTCATGGCCTCCGCGAACCGGAAGATGTCCGCCCTTCCGGAGCGCAGGTACGAATACCAGAGCCACAGGTCGGGGGAGAGCTCTGAGTTGTCCCAGGCGTAGCCGCCCACGTCGTAACGCCATACGTGCCGGTCGTGATCGTAGGTGTGCATGACGTCGCCGTAGTTCCAGAAGCCGTACCAGCGGCGCTGCTCCACTTGCCCGGCATAGAAGTCGAAGAGGAAGTCCAGGTGGTCCTCGAGTTCGGCCCGGGCGGGGGTGCTGCGGTCCACGGGGTCCCAATCGCCGAAGACGCCCACGGAGTGCAGGTACTCGGGGGTGGCCTGCAGCAGGGCCGGGGTTGAGGCGGCGTGAGCATCCGCAGCCAGGCTTTCCGTTGCGGGCGTTCCCTCGTAGGCGAAGAGAGTTAACTCATGTGTGCGGGCTATCCCGGTGGCGTTGCCGAAGCCCGGCTCGTAGTCCTCATACGTGATTTCGAGCCCCTCGAGCTGTTCCTCGAAGGTGTCCTGGCCGAGGCCGTCGTGGTAGAAGCGGAGGTCCATGGGCTGTGCCTCGGGGGAGTACAGCCAGGCGGTCATGGACGCCTCGCCGGTGGCTGCACCGCGGATGTCCAGCTGGCCCGGGTGGGACTGCCAGAAATCCTTGATGCCCACGCCGAAACCGCCGCGGGTATCGCTCAGCGAGCAGAAACCGGCCGACCTGGTTCCGCCGGAGATCCCCACCCAGGCGTGGCCGGCGCCGGTGCGCTTGCGGAGTTCGAAGCCGTCTGCGCTGAGCTGCGTGAGCGTGTAGTCATTCCACGCGGGAATCAGGTGCAGCCGCTCCGAAACCTCCGGGTTCCATTCCGCCAGCGGCGGAGTGGGCCGGCCTTCCACCTGTGAACGGCGGACCTCCTCGCCCGGGTCCCGGCGCAGGCCGGTCAGTCCGCGCACGCCTTCAACCAGGAATCCGCCGTCGGCCCCGGCGATCCGGACGTGCCGGTCATGGAGCTCGGCCTCCAACGGTACTGCGAACCGAACGCCCAGCCCGGCCAGGAAGTCCTGCTCGGCGTCGCCATCCCAAATAAACGAATGCACCATCCGCACACTGCGGGCGTTGGCGTAGAAATAGAACCGCACCACGAACGGCAGCCAGCTGCGCCTGCCGCTGCCGGCCGTGTCGGGGCTGTGGTGTCCTTCCAGCCGGACCACCGCACGAACGGGACCAGCTTGTTCAAGCACGACGACGGTGACCATGCCGGTGAAGGCTTCCCGGCTGGCAGTGCCGGCCTCCTCAGGAATGCTGTCCTGCAGGAGGCTGACCAGGCGGGCATCCCGGGCCACTTCGGTTCCGCCGCGGGTAAGGCTGCTGAAAAGGTGGGAACCGCTGCGGTTGATCACCATCTGCAGCGCGCCCGTGTCCACCGTGAACGCTTCCGCCGTTTCGGTGACGGTGACGCTGGGGACGTCCGACGCCGGGAGGCCGGCTTGGGCGGGTGAGGACCCGCCGTCGGCCGTTACTTCGTACGCCTCGGAGGAAACGTCGGTGGCAGGGATCGCCAACCCCGCCCATTTGAGCGAACCGTCAGGCCAGGTGGCAAGTGGCCAGGCCTGGCTTGGGGTGGGATTGCCGTCCGCATCACGGACGCGGAGTTCCGCAGCCTCCGCTACTTTTCCGCGTGGAAACGGCATACCCCAGGTGGTGCCGCTGCTGATTTGTGCCGGGGCGTCGCCGTCGATCCACCTGACCAGCGTATTTTCAATCATCGTGTCCAATTCTGTTGGGCTTATTTCCGCTGTTTCGGTTTCGTGCCTGGACCGCCGGCCATCGCGGCCCACTAGGGAGCAGAGGAGAAACCGTTTTCTGATTCGTTTCAAAATAGTCGCAGGGGAAAGCGAACCGCAAGGGGTAGCCGCGATGTGGAGGGTGTTTCTTAGCCACCGGCCTCGCCGACGGCGGCCGTTGCATAGCGTGAGCGCCTGAGGGGTCTCCAGGGGGTTCATCAGCCATCTGCTAGCTCGACTCGATCGCCCATGCGGCATTTGGCAGAGGCGCCGGGCAGCCCGTTTACGAGCCAGCCGCGCAGTCCCTTATCCGTGCCAGCTGGTTCAGATTCCCTTGCTGTTGCCGTTTAGCGTCGTCGGGGAGGTGCAGGGTCGATGATGAAGCCACTCTTGGGGAGGGCGGGCAGGCTGGAAAGGCTGAAGCTGAGGTTCTGTGCGGGTACCTGCAGGTCGGGTGCGGCTGCGAGGGCGCGGATGGCCCGTTTGATCAGTTCCACTGTGATGTCTTCTCCTGGGCACCGGTGGCCTGTTTCTTTGTCGCCTGCTCCTTGTGGGATCAGGGTGTGGGGGTTGGGTTGCCAGCTGCGGAAGCGTTCTGGGTTGAAGCTTTCCGGGTTCGCCCAGGTTCGTGGATCGTGGTTGGTGCCGTACAGGTCAAGGAGGACCCAGTCCCCGGGCTTGAAGGCGTGCCCGGACCATTCGAGTTCTCCGGTGGCGGTGCCGCTGACGAAGGGGAAGAAGGGGTAGTAACGGCGCACTTCCTGGGCGAAGCAGTGCAGGTCGTGATCATCACCGTTACTGAGTCTGTCTTTCCAGTCCGGGTGCTGTGTGAGGGCGAGGGCGGCGAAGACAATGAAGTTGCTGACGGCCACGACCGGGCGGAGCAGGTTCAGCAGTTCCACCGCTGCTATATCTGGGGGCAGTTCCTTGCCGGTGTTGTCGCGGTGGAAGGAGATAGCTTCCACCGGGGTCGCCGGCGCCCGGTCCGGCGCGGACAAGCGGGTAGCCAGGATGGCGTTCGTGGCCCACTTTTCTGTGGAGCGGCGGCGCCAGCGGGCGTACCAGTTCACCGGCCCGAAAGAGCCGGCCTGGTCGATCATCAGCCCAAGTTCCCTGCTGCGTCTGCCGATGGTGGGTGCGTCGGTGGGAAGGCCGGCCCAGCTGCAGGCGGCCGCCGTGAGGAGCCGGCGGACCTCGGTGTGCAGATCGAACCGCCGCCCTACCGGCAGGCCGTGGTTCGGGTCGTGCCATTGAGCGTCAAAAGCGTCCGCGAGGTGCCCGGCGGAGTCCCGGCTGCCCAGTTCCAGGAACAGGTGCTTGCGGCGGTAATGATCGGCCCCTTCAAGGGTCTGGACGCTTTGCGCATCCTGCAGCAAATGCTTGGCTGAACGCGGCAGGGCACCGGCGCGGCTGAACCGTCCGCCGTCGTAGAAAAATTCCGCCGCCGCCGCGCCCCTCATGCAGACGACGGGCCGAAGCATCAGGCGGGTCTGGAACAGGTCGGTGCCGGCCTCGTCGCAGCGGGCAGAGATGAAGGTGTATCCCTCACGCAGCAGGGCCAGCGAGCTGTCGGGCAATTGTGCAGTCACTCGGATCTCCCGTTCTCCCGGAAACGGCGGTGTTTCCTGAGTCTAGGCCAGGGCTTGAGAACCGGGTAGGTCAGCGCGACAAAGCCCTGCCCCTGATCGCGTCACTTGCATGACCCGTTGGCCCGGGGCCCTGCCCCATCTTTTCAGGATTCGCTGAGCGCACTGCTAATGAGAGCTTTGAGGGTGCCCTTCTCTGCAAGGCCAAGAACCCGGGCAGCGACTTTGCCGTGTTTGTCCAGCACGAGGGTTGTGGGGACGGCGCGCGGCGGGACGTGGTCTGCCAGGGCCAGCAGGATCCCGCCGTCGTTGTCGTTGAAGCTGGGGTAAGGGAACCTGGCCCGGGCGCAGCCCAGGAAGGACAAGCCGAAGACCTGCAGTAACAGCTTTTCGTCGATAACATCACTGCTTTACGCTATAATCGCCGTATGACGATACAACCTGGGGGCACGGCCGATGACTGCGGCCAGCTGGATCCCGCGGCGGCTTTGTTCCATTCCCTGAGCGACCCGACGCGGCTGAGCATCGTGAAGCGGATGGCCGCCGGAGAAATCCGGGTGGGGGACTTGGCCGGGGAGTTGGGCCTTGCCCAGTCCACCGTGTCCGCGCACGTGGCATGCCTGCGCGATTGTGGCCTGGTCGAGGGCCGCGCGCAGGGCCGCAGCGTCTATTACTCGCTGTCCCGTCCGGAATTGATGGACATGCTTGCCCAGGCCGAGGTCCTGCTTGCCGCGACCGGCAACGCGGTCAGCCTGTGCCCAAACTATGGCACCGGAAGCACCGGCGCCGAACTGACAAACGTGGAACTGACGAAGGAGAACGCCCGATGAGCGACGCCTGCGGCTGCAGCGACGACAAGCCCGAAACCGCGGCGGAAGAGGCCGAGGAAGCGGTCGGCTTCTGGCAGATAAACGAGATCCGGGCCGCCGCAATCGCGGGTGTGCTGCTCCTGACCGCCTGGATCCTGTCCCTGACCGGGGGCCCGGAGTGGCTGCGCCTGGTCCTGGAAATCGGGGCGCTGCTGGTCGCTGCATGGACTTTTGTTCCCTCCACCCTGCGGCGCCTGGCCAAGGGCAAGATCGGCGTCGGGACCCTGATGACGATCGCCGCCGTCGGCGCCGTCGCGCTGGGCGAGTACGAGGAAGCGGCGATGCTCGCCTTCCTCTACTCAATCTCCGAGGGGTTGGAGGAATACTCGCTGGCCAAAACCCGGCGCGGCCTGCGTGCCCTGCTGGACCTGGTCCCGGCCGAAGCGACAGTCCTGCGCGGCGGGGCGGAGGTCACCGTTGACCCGGCCGAGCTCGTTCCCGGGGACCGGATGGTTGTCCGCCCGGGTGAACGGCTGGCCACCGACGGCCGGATTATCACCGGCCGCACCTCGCTGGACACCTCTGCCCTGACCGGTGAATCCGTGCCCGTTGAGGCCGGTCCCGGCAGCGATGTCTACGCCGGGGCCATCAACGGCACCGGGCCGCTGGAAGTCGAAGTCACCAGCACCGCGGAGAACAACTCCCTGGCCCGCATCGTGCACA
>NZ_JAMKFI010000037.1:0-1913 GCF_024494415.1 Pseudarthrobacter sp. R1
TCCATCCGCTGGGCATCGGCGGCAAGGAAGACCCCGTGCGCCTGGTGTTCGACGCCGATGCCTCCCCGGGGGTCGTCGTCGCCCTGTCCGACATGCGGGACAGGTTCCGCCTGGTGGCGAACGCCGTGGACGTGGTTCCCCTGGACCAGCCCCTGCCCAACCTTCCCGTGGCCCGCGCCCTGTGGCAGCCCAAGCCTGACTTTGCCACCTCCGCGGCAGCCTGGCTCACCGCGGGCGCAGCCCACCACACTGTACTGTCCACGCAGGTGGGAATGGATGTCTTCGAGGACTTCGCGGAAATCGCCAAAACCGAACTGCTCACCATCGACGAGGACACCACCATCCGGCAGTTCAAGAAAGACCTGAACTGGAACGCCGCCTACTACAAGCTCGCCGGCGGCCTATAAACGGTAGTTAGATTGCGTCCTGACCCGTTCAGGTAGGCTGCTCCGGGAGTTTTTAGTAGGACGCCAGGACTATGTGCGCCGTAGGTAGGACAAAGCGGGCTCCTCCCCGAGTGAACGGGAGGAGCCCGCTTTCATTTACAGGCTGCCGCGAGCCCTCACCGGCCCGGCCACGTCATGCACATCGGAGAAGGAGTGGCGGAAATGCCGCACTAGTCAGAATCGCGTCCGAAGCAAGAAAACCAAATCAGTACAATCACCTCGCGCTTTGGCCCCTGGCCTAGGTAGTGCAGAAAGATACCCACAACCCTAAATTGCGCCAAACGCAGTAGCTAGGCCAGGAAATAAGTACTCCAAGAACCCGGTCCTACGGCACAGGGAGCAGCACCGCCAAAAGCTGTCTTCGCGGCTGATAGCTCCTGGGAGCACTTGAGGCCCTACCTCAATTCCACCCTATTCAAGGGCCTACTGGTGGGACCAGCGGCCGGGGAGGCGCAGCTCGCCTCAGCCGTATACCTTCGCCGCTGACACCTTTTTGCGCAGTACGGCCGCGACCTGCCCAAGGCGCCCGGGCAACGGGTACCTCATTGTCACGAAGATCCTCACAAATGGGCTCCGCGCCTCCCGGCCGCAAGGCTAACAACGGTGTGCACATTGTTGCTTGTTGCTTTCCGGGACCCAGCAAGAGGCACGCCACAGTGAACCGCTCCCGGAACTCGGACCAATTTTCCTTGAAACTCTCGTTGCTCCAAGGCTGGAAACGGGTACCTCGGAGGTCCAGCCCGTTCAGAACCGGCTTCCCTGTTCCCGCCCATACGCTTGAAACCACAGGGACGCCGCAACCCTCAAAGATTGCGGCGTCCCTATGGTCTTTGCCAACTAGCGCGGCCCAAGTCAAGTGCGACCACTTCGGTTAGCGGTTCTGGGAAAGCAACTCCCCGTCGCCGGCCTTCACGCTGTCCCCGCCGGGAGCTTCGTCAACGCGGCCAGCCGGCGTGCGCGGGAGCCCCGCGGCAAGGCGTTCGGCCTCTTCGCCGCCCACGGCTTCGCCGCGGGCCACCATTCCGGCCGTGTCCGAGAGCGGAATCTGCTTAAGGGTGATGGCCAGCAGCAGGGCAACGGCGATGAAGGGGAGGAGGTACCAGAAGACCGGGGCAAGGGAGTCTGCGTAGGCGCTCACCACGGCATCACGCAACTGCTGCGGGAGCTGGCTGAGCGCGTGCGGGTCCAGGGTACTGGTGGACTGGGCAGCCTGGTCTGCCGACGCGCCTGCACCGGTGAAGGCGCTGGTGAGGGACTCGGAGAGGCGGTTGGTGAAAATGGCACCGAAGACTGCAACGCCCATGGCGGCGCCCACCTCGCGGAAGTAGTTGTTGGTGCTGGTGGCGGTGCCGATCTGGTCCGCGGGGACGGAGTTCTGCACCACTAGGACCACTACCTGCATGATCAGGCCCAGGCCGGCTCCGAAGATGAACAGCTGGACGCAGATGACCCAGATGGGCGTACTGG
>NZ_JAMKFI010000038.1:0-1668 GCF_024494415.1 Pseudarthrobacter sp. R1
AGCCTTGATCCACCGATCCGCTTGCGCTGGTCCCGCTGGATGCGGTTTTTGGTGGTTTGCGGGCTGAGGGCGTGCTGGGGTGCCCGGCCTTGCTGCCTTTGGTGTTCCACTGGTGGTCCTGGTTGCGCCGTGTGGCTGTGTTCTCGGGGTTCAGGCGCGTTGCGTCGGCGGATAGAGGTGGTCGAACAGGGTCTGCCATGGTGTTTGCCAGGGCCAGGCTTGGGGCAGATGGAGGCGTATTTTCCGTGCGCTGGAAGCTATCCGGGCGGGGACGTGGATGAGTTTGCGGCGGATCGTGCCGGTTCGTGCCTTTTCGAAGGGGCCGGCCGCGAGGATTCCGGCGGCGCGGGTGAGGTTATAGGCCATGACCGCGGCGATGAACCAGGCCGAGTTCGCGGCGAAAACACCTGAGGGCAGGTGGGCCAGCGCGCTGTCTTTGAGATCGGCGTTGACCTGTTCGATGATGGCGTGTTTGCGGTGGATCTTGTCGGCTGCGACGGTGTCCAGGCGTTCGGTGTTCACGGTGGTGAAGAACGCGTGGTGCCGGTGGGTTTCAAACAGGGTTTCCTGTCCGTCGCCGGCTTTCCTGTTCAGTTCCGGGATCCGGCGCACGACCAGCCGGCCGGTGATCTGCTCGTCCTTTTTGCGGGAGGTGAAAGCGGTGAACCCGGTTTCGGCGACTTCGGCCTTCGATACCCAGGTGTTGATGGTCTCGTCGAAGACCGCGTCGGTGTATTCGATCGTCGTCCATGCAGTTTCGGGGATTGTGGCGATCGCGCGTTTGACGGCCGGGTCCATCCGGACGGTCACCGAAACCTCTGCCCCGCCTGCCTGGGCCGCGGTAACCGCGGCATGGCCGTAGAAGGCCGAATCGAAACGGCAGAGTACCCGGCCGCCGGTCTGCAGACGTTTGAGGGTGGAGAGGGTATCGGTGATCAGGCGTTTGGCTCCGCGGGCCGAGTTCGCTGCTCCTTTGCGCAGCCGCTGGGCGGCGATTACCGGGGCGGTGTCCTTGGTGGAGACCGTGGCCAGCAGGGCATTCAGCCCGCGCACTCCGGAGTATCCGTAGCCGGAGCCCTGTTTGGCGTAGCCGTGGACCTCGATGATCGTGTCGTCGACATCGACGAACACGAAGTCCTCCTTCCCGGGATCGCCCAGAAGCGGGGCCCTGGCCCCCAGGTTTCCCAGGAAGCGGGAGGCGACCGCATCCAGTTGGCGTACGTGCCCGAACGTGAAAGCCCGCAGGAACGAACCCAGCGTCGAGGGCGCGTAGCAAGTGGTGAAGAGCCGGCTCATTCCGCCGTGGCGGAGCAGTGCCATGTCATCGATCGAGTCGGCGCCGGCGACCATTCCGGCGACCAGGGAAGCGACTTTCAGCCCGGCGTTCGCGCCCTTATCCGTGGGCACGGACAACCAGTCATTGGCCAGCTCGTGGAGCCCGGTGTCCCGGGCCAGCGTCATCACCGGCAGCAGCCCTGCAGTCGAGACGAGATTCGGCTCGTCAAAGGAAACTGACACCGCGGACCGTTTATGGGAAACTTGCACCTGCGGGATGCTCCTCTTCTTCAGCAAAATTGTTCTGTCGCAAGTCCAATTTTCCCTGAAAAGACGGGCATTTCGTGTTTAAACCGCCGTCGGCGCAGCAGCCATCATCGGTGGATCAAGGCT
>NZ_JAMKFI010000039.1:0-1463 GCF_024494415.1 Pseudarthrobacter sp. R1
CGCAGACTGTCAAGCTGTGTGGAGTCATTGGGTTGGTTGTTTTGTTGTTGCCGGTAGGTTGATGCCGGCGTGGCTGGCGGGGGTTGGTGTGCTGGGGCGCTGGTGGAAGCGTGCGGGGTTTTTGTCGTAGTAGCGCTGTAGTGCCTGGTCGCGTGTTTTCCAGAGTTCCTTCCAGGAGCCGTCATGGACCTGGGAGGGTGAGAAGAGTGCGATGCCTGAGTGTTTGTGTTGGGTGTTGTACCAGGGCACGTAGTCGGCAAGGTAGGCCCTGGCGGTCTCGACTTCTTTGAACACGCGGGGGTAGCCGGGCCGGTACTTCATGGTCCGGAACCCGGATTCGGAGAAGGGGTTGTCGTTCGAGACGTAGGGCCGGTTATGGGAGAGCTCGACGCCGTGGCTGGTGAGAGTGTCGCGGAGCAGGTTTGATCGCATCGCCGGCCCGGAGTCGGCGTGAACTATGCGCGGGGCGCCGTGTTGGGCGATAGCGGTTTCGAACATCTCCACGGCGAGATGATCGGCTTCTCGTTCCTCGACCCGCCAGGCAACCATGTGGCGGGAATAGATATCAAGGACTGAATAGGCTTTGAACGCCTTTCCCCGCCAGGGCGAATACAAATCGGTGATGTCCCAGGACCAGACCTGGCCCGGGCCGGTGGCCATCACCACGGGTTTCTCCCGTGGGGGCCGTTTGTTCCCGCTCCTGGTAGGAATGGTGGGACGCAGCATCTGATCCTCGATCTGGGCCGCGACCCGCCACCATGTGCGGCGGGAAGCGAGCATCACCCCCGCGTCCCACGCCGCCGCGTAGGAATGGTCAACGGAGACCTGGTCGGCCCAGCCAGCCAGAATGTATTCGGTGATCCGGTCACGGTCATTGGTGCTGATCCGGGACTGGTAAGCGCGCTCGGACTGTCCGAGCGGGTCCTGCATGCGTTCGCGGGGATTCTGCCGGTAGTGCCAGGTCGAGCGTGATACGCCGGCGAACTCGAGGGCCTGACGCTGCGAGCCGGTGAGCTTTGTCAGCTCCCGGACGAGGACGTTCTCGGCTTCGATGAACCTTTCGGATCTTTCGTCTGGGCCGTATCGGGCTCTGGCACGCTCAACTCGTGCAAGAGCCCGATAGCTTTTCCCAAAGCTGTATTCGTGCCTTCAAGTTCACGGATACGGCCCTTGAGCTGTTCGACTTCGGACTGGTGTTCAGCGATCGCCTTGGCGCGCGCTTTCTCAAACGCGGACCACTCGCCATTCGTGCGGGCCATATTCCCATGCTCTCGTGGAATCAGATTCCGGTCGAGATCACCCTCCTGAATCATCTTCCGCCACCGCCGGAACGTCCACTCCGTCACTGGCTGAGAGGCAAGCCATTCCTTCCTCGTCCCGTACGGCTGCACGTAATACTCATGCACCAATTCCCGAATCTCATCACGGCTAATACCCCGCGGACCAACAGTCATGGCTGCTCC
>NZ_JAMKFI010000040.1:0-1403 GCF_024494415.1 Pseudarthrobacter sp. R1
AACGACTGTGAGGATTGGGGTGGCTGGTCCGGGACTGGCTGGCAGAGTTGGTACTGGCCGTTCCGCGCTGTGGTCGTGACTCACAGAACGATTGGCCCCCGATTGGGGTGTCCTGTAAGTGACTTGTCCGTCTGCGGGGTGGGCCGGCCGGTACCTTCCCGGCCCACTTTGGTGACTTGATCAGAAGGTTGCCCGCCCCTTTTGGGGGGCGTGGCTCGTCACAGTGCTGTTCCGAAGTGACCTCTACCCGGGCTGGTACCGGCCGCGTGCGGCCCTGACCGTATCCGCGAATAGAGGAAGTGCCAGAACCGCTATGTCTATCGTTGCTCATTCCTACCCGTTTGTCGTGGGAGTCGATACCCACGCGAAAAAACATGTCTACGCGATCATCGATACCGCAACCGGGCAACTGCTTCAGACCCGGGATTTCCCCACGACCGGTGCTGGTATCAACCGGGCCATTGCCTGGGTGGCCCGCCTTACCGGCGCCGATCTGGCCATCTTGTGGGTGATCGAGGGTGCCGCGTCCTACGGCGCCCTGCTGGCCGGTGCCGTGGGCGCGGCCGGCTACCCTGTCGCTGAAGCCGCACGGATGGATGCCCGCGCCCATCGCGGGGTAGGCAAGTCCGATCTGCTGGACGCCCACCGGATCGCCGCGGCCGTACTGCCCCTGAACGTGCAGCAACTGCGCAGGCCACGGCTCAACGAAGGCGTCCGCGCAGCCCTGCGGATCCTGATCTGCGCCCGTGAGTCCATGACCACCGACCGGACCCGGGCCGTGAACGCGCTCACCGCGCTGGCCCGTGTGAACGACCTTGGCCTGGACGCCCGCAAAGCCATCACCGGCACCCAGATCGCCGAGGTCGCCCGGTGGCGGGCCCGTGAAGAACACCTGGCGCTGTCCGTTGCCCGCACCGAAGCTATCCGGCTCGCCCAGCACATCAGGAAGCTCGACGCCGACATCAAAACCAACAACGACCAGATCACCGAACTGGTCCAAATCAGCGAAGCCGCACCGCTGCTCCAGGAAAACGGCTTCGGCCCCGTCACGGCCGCCATCTGCCTCACCGCCTGGTCGCACCAGGGCCGCGTACGCTCCGAGGCGGCCTTCGCTTCCCTGGCCGGCGTCAACCCAATCCCGGCTTCCTCAGGCAACACCGTCCGGCACCGACTCAACCGCGGCGGCGACAGAACCCTGAACAAAGCCCTGCACAGAGTCGCGGTCAGCAGAATGGCCTTTGATACCAAAACCACTGCCTACGTCGAGAAACGACAAGCCGAAGGACGGACCAAAAGGGAAATCCGGCGGTGCATCAAACGCTACCTCGCCCGCCAGATCTACCGAACCCTCAACGCGACAAAGACGGACCCCTCCACGGCTTGACGAACTATAGAAGGGTCAC
>NZ_JAMKFI010000041.1:0-1431 GCF_024494415.1 Pseudarthrobacter sp. R1
GGCGGGAATCTTCATGGTTGCCGGGAAGGGCTGAACGCTGGGAATTGATGGTTTGAAGCGGTGCTTCTCGTGTGTTCCACAAGAATCGCAGCCAACCCACGGGAGTGGTGGGACAGAGAGTGAAGGATCGAACGGTGAATCCGGGATGGCCCCTTTCTGTGCGTAGTGAGGACCCGGCGGGTATCGGGGAGAACATCAGGGATGCATCAGATTTGTGGGAGGAAGTATTCTCCCGGCGCAATCTGATGATCGCGTTGAAACGTGTTGAGCGTAACCGGGGTGCTGCCGGTGCTGACGGGCTGCGCACGGAGGAACTCCGTGCGTGGTGCTTGAGGCATTGGACAGAAACGCGGGAGGCGCTGGATGCGGGTACTTATGCTCCGCTGCCGGTTCGTCGGGTGATGATTCCCAAATCTGACGGCGGGGAGCGGATGCTTGGAGTGCCGTCTGTGCTGGATCGTTTGATCCAGCAGGCAGTTTCGCAAGTCCTGTCTCCGGTCTTTGATCCGGGGTTCGTGCCGGTCTCCTATGGGTTCCGGCCGGGCAGAAGCGCCCATGATGCTGTGAACGTCGCCAGGACGGTGATTTCACAGGGGTATCGGTGGGTGGTTGAGGTTGACCTGGATGCGTTCTTTGACCGGGTGAACCACGACGTGCTGATGGCCAGGGTTGCGCGGAAAGTGAAAGACAAGCGGCTTTTGAAGCTGATTCGGCGCTATCTTGAAGCGGGAATTATGGCTGATGGGGTGCGGCAACCGACGCTGGAGGGAACCCCGCAGGGGTCGCCCTTGTCGCCGTTGCTGTCGAACATCATGCTGGACGATTTTGATCAGGAGTTCTGGGCTCGCGGTCACCGCTTCGTGCGGTATGCCGATGACATCAGGGTCTTTGTGAAGTCCAAGAGAGCCGCGGAACGGGTGCTGGAACAGAGCACGAAAGTTCTGGAAAAGGACCTGAAATTGAGGGTCAACCGGGAGAAATCCACGATCAATCCGGCAAGCGTAGCTACATTGCTGGGTTTCGGGTTCTACTTCGTCAAGGGCGGGGTGAAGGTCCGGATCGCTCCGAAGGCGTTCAAACGCATGAAGGACCGCATCAGGGCACTGACCTCGCGCAAATGGAGTATCTCCATGACCGACCGCATCCAACAACTGAACCGCTACATCCGGGGATGGATGGGCTACTTCCGGCTGTCACAGACACCGAAGAAGTTCGCCGCCCTTGATGAGTGGTTCAGGCGCAGGATGCGCCAAATCCGGTGGAAGGAATGGAAGAAACCGCGCACCCGCGTGGCGAATCTGCGCAAGCTCGGGATCAGGCCGGATCTGGCCTATCAATGGGGCAACAGCAGCCGAGCCTACTGGCGGGTCGCGAAGTCGCCCATCCTCCACAGGGCCCTGCCAACCGAGTACTGGGCAGGGCAAGGCCTCA
>NZ_JAMKFI010000042.1:0-878 GCF_024494415.1 Pseudarthrobacter sp. R1
GTCCGGCGGCGAGGATCCCGGCGGTGCGGGTGAGGTTGTAGGCCATGACCGCGGCGACCAGCCATGCTGAGTTCGCCGCGAAAGCACCTGAAGGCAGATGGGCCAGTGCGCTGTCCTTCAGATCGGCGTTGACCTGTTCGATGATGGCGTGTTTCCGGTGGATTTTGTCGGCTGCGACGGTGTCCAGGAGTTCGGCGTCCATGGTGGTGAAGAACGCGTGGTGCCGGTGGGTCTCAAACAGGGTGGGTTGTCCGTCGCTGGCTTTCCGGTTCAGTTCCGGGATCCGGCGCACGACCAGGCGGCCGGTGATCTGCTCGGCTTTCTTGCGGGAGCTGAACGCGGTGAACACGGTCTCGGCGACCTCGGCTTTCGAGACCCAGGTGTTGGTGGTCTCGTCGAAGGCCGCGTCGGTGTATTCGATGGTTTTCCACGCGGTCTCCGGGATCCGGGCGATGGCGCGCTTGACGGCCGGGTCCATCCGCACGGTCACCGACACGGCTGTCCCGCCGGCCAGTGCCACGGAAACCGCTGCATGGCCGTAGAACGCCGAATCAAACCGGCACAGCACCGCCCTGCCGCTCTGCAGACGCTTGAGCGTGGTCAGGGCATCGGTAATCAAACGCTTCGCTCCGCGGGCGGAGTTCGCCGCGCCCTTGCGCAGCCGTTGGGCGGCGATTACCGGGGCGGTTTCCTTGGTGGAGACCGTGGCCAGCAGGGCGTTCATGCCCCGGACCCCGGAGTAGCCGTAGCCCGAGCCCTGCTTCGCGTAGCCGTGGACCTCGATGATCGTGTCATCGACATCAACGAACACGAAGTCCTCCTTCCCGGGATTACCCAGAAGCGGGGCCCGGGCCCCCAGGTTGGCCAGGAAACGGGAG
>NZ_JAMKFI010000043.1:0-875 GCF_024494415.1 Pseudarthrobacter sp. R1
GCGCGCAGGACCTGCTGTCCCAGGCAAAATCAGGGCTTTCCAGCCAGGCCGGCACCCAGCAGCAGAAGGCGGCCGAAGGCATCCGCACCATTTCCAGCCAGCTGCAGAGCATGGCTGACGCCCCGGAGCAGCAGGGTATGGCCAGCGACCTGATCCGGCAGGCTGCGCAGCGCAGCGAGTCGGTGGCTTCCTGGCTTGAGAACAAGCAGCCAGGCGACTTGCTGGGCGAGGTCCAGAGGTTCGCCCGCAACAAGCCCGGCACCTTCCTCCTGCTTGCCGCCGGTGCCGGCGTCCTCGCAGGCCGCCTGACCCGCGGCCTCACCGCAGGCACCACCGGAACTGCAGCCACGTCCGGCAATGCCGGCACTGCAGGACTTTCCGGCCAGTACTCCAGCCCCTACGGCGACCAGTACACCGAGGGGTACACCCCTGCCGGCGGAACAGTCCCGCCTCCCCCGGTCCAGCTCCCCGGTCCGGCCACCACCACAGCGGGTTACGACGGCGGCGCGCCGGGTACCAGCTACCCGGACGCAGCACGTCCCGCCAGCCCCCTGGACAGCCCGCAGCTGGTGGAAGAGGAGCCTTGGTCCGGAACCCGGACAACTGAGGACCCTCTGGGTGACCCCCGGCTTGCCGCTGATCCGCTGGATGATGATCCCCTCGCCCGTGACCGCCGTGCCGGCGGGCAGTCAGGCGGGCTCTGATGAGTAGTTCTATTCCGGAGCCGCCGCCGAGTGAGGCGCACGTGAAGGCGGACAACGCGTCGTTGGGTGAGTTGCTGGGTGATGTGACCCGGGATCTGTCCACCCTGATGCGCCAGGAACTCGAGCTCGCCAAGGCCGAAGCCAAGCAGTCCGCCACCAAGGCAGGCAAAG
>NZ_JAMKFI010000044.1:0-1084 GCF_024494415.1 Pseudarthrobacter sp. R1
GTCCGGCGGCGAGGATCCCGGCGGTGCGGGTGAGGTTGTAGGCCATGACCGCGGCGACCAGCCATGCTGAGTTCGCCGCGAAAGCACCTGAAGGCAGATGGGCCAGTGCGCTGTCCTTCAGATCGGCATTGACCTGCTCGATGATGGCGTGTTTCCGGTGGATTTTGTCGGCTGCGACGGTGCCCAGGAGTTCGGCGTCCATGGTGGTGAAGAACGCGTGGTGCCGGTGGGTCTCAAACAGGGTGGGTTGTCCATCGCTGGCCTTCCGGTTCAGTTCCGGGATCCGGCGCACGACCAGGCGGCCGGTGATCTGCTCGGCTTTCTTGCGGGAGCTGAACGCGGTGAACACGGTCTCGGCGACCTCGGCCTTCGAGACCCAGGTGTTGGTGGTCTCGTCGAAGACCGCGTCGGTGTATTCGATGGTTTTCCACGCGGTCTCCGGGATCCGGGCGATGGCGGCCTTGACGGCCGGGTCCATCCGCACGGTCACCGACACGGCTGCCCCGCCGGACAGTGCCGCGGAAACCGCGGCATGGCCGTAGAACGCCGAATCAAACCGGCACAGCACCGCCCTGCCGCTCTGCAGACGCTTGAGCATGGACAGAGCATCGGTAATCAAACGCTTCGCTCCCCGCGCCGAGTTCGCCGCGCCCTTGCGCAGCCGTTGGGCGGCGATTATCGGGGCGGTTTCCTTGGTGGAGACCGTGGCCAGCAGGGCGTTCATGCCCCGGACCCCGGAGTAGCCGTAGCTCGAGCCCTGCTTCGCGTAGCCGTGGACCTCGATGATCGTGTCATCGACATCAACGAACACGAAGTCCTCCTTCCCGGGATTACCCAGAAGCGGGGCCCGGGCCCCCAGGTTGGCCAGGAAACGGGAGGCGACCGCGTCCAGCTGGCGCACATGCCCGAACGTGAAGGACCGCAGGAACGAACCCAGCGTCGAGGGCGCGTAGCAGGCGTTGAAGACCCGCTTCATTCCGCCGTGGCGCAGCAGGGCCATGTCATCGATCGAGTCCGCGCCTGCGACCATCCCAGCCACCAGGGACGCGACCTTCAGCCCGGCGTTTGCACCCTTATCCGTGGG
>NZ_JAMKFI010000005.1:0-335943 GCF_024494415.1 Pseudarthrobacter sp. R1
GAACCCTGCCGGCGTGGGCCCAAACCGGCTCCCTAACCTCGCAAGCTCGGCCAGGGAACCCTGCCGGCGTGGGCCCAAACCGGCTCCCTAACCTCGCAAGCTCGGCCAGGGAACCCTGCCGGCGTGGCCCCAGTAAAATGAACGACGGCGCCTGTCCCCTGCTTAGGGGGACAGGCGCCGTCGTTATCTGCAGCCTTCGTTAGTCCTGCTCAGTGGTGCCGGTTTCCGGACCCTCCTGCGGAAGCCGGAGCTCCCGGGGCCTGGCTTCCGCCATCCGCTGCTGTGTCCAGTACTCGAGGATCTCCTCGCGGGACTGAGTGACATCGCTGTGGCTGACGGAATCCCCGCCGGCTGGGGTTTCCTCAGCGTGTTGACGCAAAGTCGTAGGCCTCCTTGATGACGGATCCCCAATAGGGGCCATACATGACAGCTGAGCCGTTGTTATAGCCGTAGCTGTTGATTGAGTTCTGGTATCCGGTGGCACCGGTATCCGTGCTCGTCTGGATGAACCAGGGGCCACCAGAGGATCCGCCTGTCATATCGCACGGAATACCCTGCGAACCAAAGTGCGGATTGCGCTTGTCGCTGCCGGCAGTTCCGGTGCAGCTCTTGAGGGTCTCGCCGTTGAACGGTGATGCGGCGGGGTAGCCAAACGCCTTGTAGTTCAGGCCGTACGGCTGGTTGAAGAGCACTCCGGATCCGCCAACGACGTCGGTCAGGGTCTGGCCGCTTTTATTGGGGCCCACCACGGCGAAGCCGGTGTCATAGGCCATGTCACCCTTGGAGCTCCACTGGGTGGGTGCGTGCAATGACGTGGCGGTCCACTGTCCGTAGGGGGCGGTGCCGTTTTCGTACGCTGGCACGAAAACGAAGTTGGTGGCGAATTCGCCGGGTCCCTCGTTGAGGCAGTGCCCGGCTGTGGCCACTGTGCTTTTGTTGCCGGAGGCGACGGCGTTGCCCGAGCAGACGTAGTTGGTGTTGCCGAGCGTGAAGAAGACCTTGCCGACGTGCTTGACGGGGGCTTCGCTTTGGGCGATGATCGGCTTGCCCTTGGTGGCCTTGGCCTCACTCTTCTTGCCCTTTTCCACAAGCAGCGCGCTCGCGCGGTTGCCCCTCTCTAGAGCCTTGCCCGCCAAAACGTCCCCGGGAATGGCACTGCGCATGCGCTCGGACGTCCAGTAGTCGGCCACACCGGCGGCGTCCAGGACTTCACTGACTACAGACGGGTACTTTTTGTCCTCGGAATCGGCCGGTGCAGCGGCGGCCCCGCCGGCGGTGCTTAGTGCCAAAGCGGCGGCGGCTGAGAGGCTCAGGAAGCCGGTAGCCAGAGACCTGGTGCGTGTCATTGTTGTCCTGTCTGAACGGAGTGCGGCCCCCAGTACGGGCCAGGAGTGACTTAGCGAATTTATCGTCACATGACAAGTATGTAAATACTAGTGACCTATCGTGTACGGCTTGCCGCCGCCTTTAGTCACTGGCCGGAACCGAAAGAACCGCCGCGGCAGGGCTCCCGCGCGCGTGACGTCGTCGGCCGTTCTCCATCGCTGTAGTCCTGCCAGCCGGCAGGGTAATCCTGACGCCTCAGTAGGGTTCAAACCGGCGTCCTCGGGTAAGTTGTAGATGGTGAAATAGACCGAATTTTCACAACCAAGCCGACCCACAGGGAGACGCCCGCGCATGTCCAAGATTATCTACACCCACACCGACGAAGCGCCGATGCTGGCTACCTATTCGTTCCTGCCGATCATCGAGGCGTTCGCCTCGACAGCAGGTGTGGAGGTGGAGACCCGCGACATTTCGCTCGCCGGCCGCATCATCGCCGTTTTCGGTGACTACCTGACCCCCGAGCAGCAGATCGGTGATGCCCTCGCTGAACTCGGTGAACTGGCGAAGACGCCGGAAGCCAACATCATCAAGCTGCCCAACATCAGCGCCTCCATCCCGCAGCTGAAGGCAGCCATCGCGGAGCTGCAGGGCCAGGGCTACGCGCTGCCGGACTACCCGGACAACCCTTCCTCGGACGAGGAGACGGCTGTCCGCTCCCGCTACGACAAAATCAAGGGCTCCGCCGTGAACCCGGTCCTGCGTGAAGGCAACTCGGACCGCCGCGCACCCCTGTCCGTGAAGAACTACGCACGCCAGAACCCGCACTCCATGGGCGCCTGGACCGCGGACTCCAAGACCAATGTGGCCACCATGGGCAAGGACGACTTCCGCTCCAACGAGAAGTCGGTTGTCATCGAGTCAGAGGGCACCATCGCCATCCAGCTGGTCCGCGAGGACGGCTCCGTGAAGGTCCTGAAGAAGGCCTTCCCCGTGCTGGCCGGCGAAGTCATCGACGGCACCGTGATGCGCGCGGCAGCCCTGGACGAGTTCCTGAAGGCACAGGTTGCCCGCGCCAAGGAAGAAGGCGTTCTGTTCTCGGCCCACCTCAAGGCCACCATGATGAAGGTTTCGGACCCCATCATCTTCGGCCACGTGGTCAAGGCCTACTTCTCGGAGCTTTTCGAGACTTACGGCAAGCAGCTCGCCGCCGCCGGCATCAGCCCCAACAACGGTCTCGCCGCCATCCTGAGCAGCCTCGAAGACCTGCCGGAAGACGTGCGCGAAGGCGTGCAGAACCTCATCAAGAAGGGCCTCGAAGAGGGCCCTGCCCTGGCCATGGTGGACTCGGACAAGGGCATTACCACCCTGAACGTTCCCAGCGACGTCATCGTGGACGCGTCCATGCCCGCCATGATCCGCAGCTCCGGCCACATGTGGGGTCCGGACGGCAAGGAAGCTGACACCCTGGCTGTGCTGCCCGACAGCTCCTACGCCGGCATCTACCAGGTGGTCATTGATGACTGCCGCGCCAACGGCGCCTACGACCCCACCACCATGGGAACCGTGCCGAACGTGGGCCTGATGGCGCAGGCCGCCGAGGAATACGGCAGCCACGACAAGACCTTCGAACTCCAGGAAGCCGGCACCGTTCAGATCGTGGACGGTTCCGGCAACGTCCTGATCGAACACCAGGTCTCCGAGGGTGACATCTGGCGTGCCTGCCAGACCAAGGACCTGCCCATCCGCGACTGGGTCAAGCTGGCCGTGACCCGCGCCCGGGCGTCCCAGACACCCGCCGTGTTCTGGCTGGACGAGGAACGCGCCCACGACGCCAACCTCATCGCCAAGGTCAACGAGTACCTGAAGGACCACGACACCGAGGGCCTGGACATCCGGATCATGTCCCCCGTGAAGGCCATCGCCTTTACCCTGGACCGTATCCGCAAGGGCGAGGACACCATCTCGGTTTCCGGCAACGTGCTCCGCGACTACCTCACTGACCTGTTCCCCATCCTGGAGCTGGGCACCAGCGCCAAGATGCTTTCGGTTGTTCCGCTGATGAACGGCGGCGGACTGTTCGAGACCGGCGCCGGCGGATCCGCCCCGAAGCACGTCCAGCAGCTGCTCAAGGAAAACCACCTGCGCTGGGACAGCCTGGGTGAGTTCCTGGCCCTGGCCGTCAGCTTCGAGCACCTGGCCACCACCACGGGCAACGCCCGCGCCCAGGTCCTCGCCGATACCCTGGACCGGGCCACCGGCACCTTCCTGCTGGAAAACAAGTCGCCCAGCCGCCGTGCCGGTGAGCTGGACAACCGTGGCAGCCACTACTTCCTGGCCCGCTACTGGGCAGAGGAACTGGCCAAGCAGACGGACGACGCCGAGCTGGCCGCCTCGTTCAGTTCCATCGCCGGGGAGCTCTCCTCGAAGGAGGAAACGATCGTGGGCGAGCTGGCCGAGGTCCAGGGCTCGCCGGTGGACATCGGGGGCTACTACAACCCGGACGACGCCAAGGCTTCCGCCGTGATGCGCCCGTCCGCGACGCTGAACAAGGTTCTCGCCACCCTGAGCTAGGTTAGGGCTGCGGCGGCAGCTGGCCCGGCAACGCGAAGGAGGCGGCGCCCCGGGTTTATTCCTGGGGCGCCGCCTCCTTGCTGTTGGGGCTGGAACGACGGCGTCGCTCGCTGCTTAAGCGACGTCGTCGTGCGTTGATGGCCGGCGTTCAGTCTTTGCCTTTCCCTTTGCCCTCGTTGTCCCTCTTATCGTCATCATTTCCGGACTCAGATGCGGAGGCAGACGCGGTGGCCGGAGCGGAGGCGGACACGGGGGCCGGAGCCGGTGACGGCGTCCCGGTGGATGGTGCCGCCGTCTCGGCGGGCGCTTGTTCCGCCGTGGTTTTCGCGTCTTCGGCTGCCTTCGCCGCCGCCGCGATAGCTTGTTCCAAGTCGGCGCGGACGGCCGCTGCGATGGTGGTGATGGTCTGGCGCCGCTCCTCGGAAACCTGACCCTTGCCCTGTGCCGCGGCCAGCTCCGCCTCAAAACCTTCGAGGGCTTTCATGGCTGTGGCGGGATCATTCCTCGAGGAAGCCTCGCTCACTTCCAGGACCCGCGCCTGGAGCTGACGCGCAGTGGCGGGCTGCAGGCCTGGGTCGCTGGGAGAGCAGCCAGCCAGCAGCCCGACCGTAAGCACGGCCGCCGTCCAGATCACCACCCGCTTCTGACCGCCACCCGGGGTGTGCCTCACGGTCCTCATGGCTCCACGCTCTTTTGAAGTTCCTCGAGGTGGTCACCAAGGATGCCGGTCACCGTGGGGTAGGGCACGACGTCGGGCGTGGACTGGGCGGACAGGCTCGCCAACACGGCCGCTGTGGCGGCAGCTATCAGCACCGCCGCGAGAAGCACTGCCAGCCACAGGCGCCTGCGCCGGGACTCTGTGGGGCGCTCCTTTCGGGGCTGTTTGCCCTTAGTCCCTTGCCCAGGGGCAACCGGTGAAGCATCACCCACTGGTCCTGCCGCCTCACGCAGTTCATCCACCGATTCCTCAGCAGTGATGGAGGGCGGGTGGAACGGCATTGCCGGCAGAACCCTCGTGGTCTCGGGGGCGAGTTCTCCCGGGGTTGATGCCGGCGAAACCAAGGCTTGCCTGAGGGCGGTTTCGATGTCCGCGGCGGCGGGACGCTCCAGCGGTTCGATGGCCGTCATGGAACGAATCAGGTCAGCCCATTCAGGCGGCAGGTCTTCTGGAATCTCGGGAGCGCGGTGGAGGCGGGCCACGGCAGATTCAACTGCGCCGCCAGGATATTCAATCGTGCCCTTGATGCATTCGAGCAGCACAAGGCCGAGGGAGTAGATGTCGGTCGCGGGGGAGAGGGGCTGGCCCAGGGCCTGCTCAGGGCTGAGGTAAGCGGCAGTGCCCACCATTGTTCCCGTGGCGGTTAGCCGTGTGGAGTCCGCAATCCGGGCAATGCCGAAGTCCGTGAGCTTCGGACGCAGTGGCTCCCCGGGGCGGATCTGTACCAGCAGGATATTGGCAGGTTTGATGTCGCGGTGGATGATCCCAAGACCGTGGACATACGCCAGCGCGTCGGCGATGCCTGCACCGATGACTGCGAGTTCCTCCAGCGGGACTCGGCTGTGCCGGATCCTGGTGCGCAGGTCCTGGCCGTCCACGAGTTCCATGGTGAGGAAAGGCCTCGGCTCGTCGGGGACGCGGGTATCGATACCGGCGTCGAACAGGGTCACCAATCCCGGGTGGTTCAGCGTCGCCAGAAGCTGGATCTCTGCTTCCTGCCGCTTCAACTCGTCGGCGTCCGGTGCCTGCGGGGCAAAGAGCTTCAGGGCAACGTCGCGGCCCAGATTTTCATCCCGGGCACAGTAAACGGACGACATTCCACCGCGGCCAATAACCTCACCCAACCGATAACGTCCGCCAACCACTTCATTCTTGATGGAGCTAGGCGATTCCGCCACCATAACCCGTTCCTCCCGGTGCGCTGCGGCACTGTCGTACAACAAATTATACGGGCGGTGGGGTAAACGGACGATTGGCCTCGGCTTCCGTTCTGTGACACGCCGACGGTCCGGCGGCGAACCGTGTAACTATTTCGCCGCCGGACCACCGGCCACAAGGACATGTGTGCTGATGACATGTTTGCGTTGATTCGTGTGGTTGCGTTTTGTCTTTTGCGGGTCCTCCTTCCGCTCAGCCTGCTTGCTGCTGCCGCTTCAGGCGCATGGTGCAGGCACCGTCAGCAAGCCTTAGTTGTCCTAGGACACCCTGCGCTTGCGGAGCATCAGGAGGATTCCTGCCACCAGAAGCAGCAGGGCCAGCGGGACCAGGGAAACGTCCACGCCCGTCTTGGCCAAGGCGTTGGCACCCTCGGCGGCGCCACCCTGCGCAGGGGTGCTGCGAGGAGTGGTGTCCACGGAGATGGCGCCGCCGACTGCGGTGGAACCTGCCGGGGCCGCGGACAAGCCGCCGGTGCCTGCCGTGCCGGTGTCAGAACCGTTGTTCGAACCGGTAGTGCCGTTTCCGGTGCCACTGTCGGTGCCATTGTCGGTGCCGGGTGTGTTCGTGCCTGGAGCATTGGTCCCGGGGTCAAGGGTGCCGGTGCCTCCGGTGTTTCCGTCACCGGGAGTCCCGGTTCCCGGGTTCTCCGTGCCCGGCGTGCCCGTGCCTGGGTTTTCCGTGCCATTGCCGTCACTGCCCAGCCCGAGGCCAAGGTCCAGCCCCAAGTCAACGACTGCAGCCAGTCCACCCGTGCTACCGGTAGTGCCTGTTCCAATACCGATTCCTGCGTCTACGGCGGCGTCGAGTCCGCTGGTGGTGTCGGTTCCGTTGGTGCCGCCGAGGTTGATGCCGACGGCGGCGTCAACCAGGGCGTCCACGAGAACGGCGTTGGTGCCGCCGAGGTTGACCTCGACGAGGGCATCCACGAGAGCGCCGTTGGTGCCGGTTCCGCTGGTGCCGCCGAGGTTGACGTCGACGAGGGCGTCCACGAGAGCGGCGTTGGTGCCGGTTCCGCTGGTGCCGCCAAGATTGGCATCCACGACTGCATCCACAGCGGCGTTGGGTACGCCGGTGGTGAGGTCCGTGCCTGTGACGGTCCCAAGGTTGACTGCTGCGTCTACGGCGGCGTTGAGTCCGCTGGTGGTGCCGTTGGTTCCGTTGGTTCCGCCGAGGCTGACATCCACGATTGCATCCACAGCGGCGTTGGGTACGCCCGTGGTGCCGTCCCCTGCGACTGCCCCCAGGTCGACTGCAGCGTCTGCTGCGACTGCGAGATCCGTCGTGCTTGGTGCGGTTCCGGCTGTAGCGGCGTTGCCGAGACCTAGGTCTACGACGGCTGCCGCGCCGAGGTCGGGGCTGCTGGTTTGGCCGGTTGCGTTCCCGAGGTCGACCACGACATCTGCTGTGACCGCGAGATCGGTCGTGGTTGGTGCGGTTCCGGCTGTAGCGGCGTTGCCGAGACCTAGGTCTACGACGGCTGCCGCGCCGAGGTCGGGGCTGCTGGTTTGGCCGGTTGCGTTCCCGAGGTCGACCACGACATCTGCTGCGACCGCGAGATCGGTCGTGGTTGGTGCGGTTCCGGCTGTAGCGGCGTTGCCGAGACCTAGGTCTACGACGGCTGCCGCGGTGAGGTCGGGGCTGCTGGTTTGGCCGGTTGCGTTCCCGAGGTCGACCACGACATCTGCTGCGACCGCGAGATCGGTCGTGGTCGGCGTAGTTGCGTCGGTGCCGGCACTACCGAGACCGAGGTCGAGGTCGACTACGGCGGCGACGCCCGTTGACTCTGACGGCGTTGGGCCACCCAGCAGGCCCAACGACGCCGTGTCAGCGGACGTCTCCGCCGAGATGAGGGCAGATGCGGAAAGATCCGATCCGCTGGTGGTGTCCGCGGCGTTCGCCGCGGTGCAGCCGAAGGCCAGTAGCCCACCGGCAAAGAGGGTGCCGAGCATCCCCCTGCGAAGGTTGGAACTCATGATGATGTCTCCTGAAAAGTTGAGGTAAGGGCGCTGTCAGCAACCCGTAATGCCGCGTTCTGCCCGACATGGGCAGACGGGTCTCAACTAGTCAGGAGAGGAGCCGGGGTCGTAAGACACCGGCGCAGGGACGTTCTCAGAGGTCTCGCCAGCGCGGACGGCACCGGCAAAAGGAAGGTCAAACGTGAAGGTGCTCAACCATGCCGCGGAACCCGAGGAGCCGGATGTGGAGGCCCCACTTCCCGCCCCCGAACCGGGAGCGGCAGGAGCCTGGGCATGGACGGGCGAAGGGTCCGCAATGTCCTGCTGCTCTGCCTCAACGCCAGATGCTGCGTCTGCAACCCAAAGAACCGGCGCGATACCCGTAAGGGCAACGGTACCGACAGGGGAGACGGCGAGACCGGGTCCTTTCACAGCGTCAACAACGGGCACGCCGGAAGGTGTTGGGCTTTCGGTAGCTGCGCCCAAATTCCCGGCAGCAGCGGGGTCATCTGTGACGACCGTGGCGCCACCGGAGGTGTCAGCATCGACCGGAACGACGGGCAGTTCAGGAACCGCTACGGGTAGGGGAGCGTTACCTGTCGCCAGGTCAGAGACGGGCTCCAGAACGGGTTCAAGAACAGGAACAGCCGCGGCAACGGGTGGAACGACAACGTCAACAAGGCCCGCAGTGGCCCCGTCCGCAACTCCAGCGATAGGAGCGGAGACAGCCGTAACGGTACCAGTGGGAACCACCTGGTTCACAACCGGTACCGCCGAGACGATATGGTCCGCTAGCCCCGACAGTTGGCCCACTACTGGTTGAAGCAGCCCTGTAGAGGATGCAGCAGCCGGAGGTGTAGATGGGGCGGCGGGTGCAGGCACGGCAAGTTTTTCTGTTACCGACGACACCGAACTCGTGACGCCGCCCAACAGGGACGTGGTATCAGAAAGCGCATCTGCCGAAGCCGCTGGAGATGAAAACGTCAGCCACGTAAGGGTCACCGCGCCGGCCAGGAGCACAGGACGCAGGGCACGCCACGGAGAACGAGCCTTAGCCATGCGTACCACCCCCAGTACCGTTGAAATCGACGGATGCCTACAGGGTAAGACCGAATGTTGCAGAAAGTCTAGGAAATTCACCCAACAATTCGACTAAATGCCGCTGCTTATCTTCCGTCCCGTGACAGCAGCCAGGAGCGTTGTCACGGCGTTGACGTTCTTTTGCCGCAGTTTACGGCTGTGTCACCTTTGTCGTTTGCCGCTCATCATTGGGGTAGCTGACGCCCAGCTGCGCCCGCACTCCGTCAAAGAGGCGCATGGTGTTCAACGTGTCCTCCAGCGGCATCACGGGGCTCTCCGTGAGCCCCTGCTGAACGCAGCGCGTCACCTCGCGCAGCTCGTATGTGTATCCACGTCCCACGACGTCAAAGGATTCGACCCGGCGTTCGTCCCATCCTGTTCCAATGACCAGTTCCCGCGGGTTGTTGATGGATCCGATGCTCTGCAGGAAACCCTTGCTGCCGGCGACGGTGGCCGTGCGCGGGCCATATGCGAGCAGCGACGACGTGAGCTGCACCTGCGCTCCGTGGTTGTAGCCGAGGGTCATCGCATTCTGGGCGTCAACGCCGTCGTCATTTACATGTCCTGTGGCACTTACTGTCTGGGGAAACCCGAGGGTTCCCAGCGCCCAGAGCAGGGGGTAAACCGAAAGATCGAGAAGCGCGCCGCCACCGTCCTGCCTGGCCCAGAGCCTGGCAGCGGGTGAGTAGGGGGCAGGGAAGCCGAGGTCGGCAGTCACCCAGTGGATGTCCCCGATTTCGCCTGAGGTGGCGATTTCGAAAGCCCGCTGCATTGCCGGCAGGAACCGGCTCCAGACTGCCTCCATCAGGAAGAGCTTCCGGGACCGGGCAACCTCGATGAGCTCGGCGGCTTCCCTGGCGTTGACGGTGAACGCCTTTTCGCACAGGACGTGTTTGCCGGCATTGAGCGCCGCCAGCACAACTTCATAATGCTGCGCATGCGGCGTTGCCACGTACACCACGTCCACCGCATCGTCGGCGAGCAGTCGCTCGTAGCCGCGGACGCCGCCGTCGTCCCCGTAGGCTTTGGCAAAGTCGTATGCGACGGCAAAGGCATCGGCTGTGTCCTGCCCCCGGGAGCTGACGGCATACAGTTCTGCATCGGCGAGCAGCGCCAGGTCCTGGGACACCGAGCGGGCAATTCCGCCAGTGGCGATGACACCCCAGCGAAGGGGAGTTCCTGTAGCGGAACGGGGATCCTGATCGGACTGGCTGGACAACCACGGCTTGGCGATAGGCGCACTCATGGTGCCCATCCTCTCACTGCAATGCGCGGGTGCTTCGGATATTACCGGCAGGAAGTGATGGAGGGTCGGCGGCCGAAGCGGGACGAAAAGTGATGGGGCGTCCGTGGAGAGGGGACAGCATGTGATGGAGCGTTGGAAATGGGTAGGACGGGGGGCCGCCGGGCCAGGGCACGGAAAAGCCCGGCCCCCGAAATGGGGACCGGGCTTCTCCAGTGATCAGAGTGCTTACTT
Organism: Pseudarthrobacter sp. R1; assembly: GCF_024494415.1. NCBI lineage: Bacteria > Bacillati > Actinomycetota > Actinomycetes > Micrococcales > Micrococcaceae > Pseudarthrobacter > Pseudarthrobacter sp. R1. The sequence continues at coordinate 10,346 of NZ_JAMKFI010000005.1, forward strand.
GGTGATCGGTCCGAGTACCGGATCGTCCACGTAGGCCGTCTTCACGTTGGCAGAGGTCACGATGACCGGTTCCAGCAGGTAGGCCGGGACGGTCTTCACGCCGTTCTTGTAGGAATCCTTGTCGTTGATTTCCAGTTCCTTGCCGGCCTGGAGGTCCTTCGCCATGGTGATGGCGTGCTCAACGAGCTTCCGGGTGTCCTTGTTGATGGTGGAGTACTGCTCGCCTGCCAGGATCGACTTGACCGACTCCACCTCGGAGTCCTGGCCTGTGATCACGGGGGTCGGCTTGCCGGCGGCCTTCACGGACGTCAGAATTGAGCGGGCCAGGAGATCGTTCGGTGACAGGACGCCGTCCAGGGGTTCGGTGGTGTAGCTGCCACTGATCAGGGTGTCGGCACGGCGCTGGGCGTTCTCGCCCTTCCACGCCTGGGTTACGGCCTGTTCGAAGCTGGTCTGGCCGGAGAGGACCTTGAGGGTGCCGTCATCGATCTTCGGCTTCAGGACGCTCATTGCGCCATCAAAGAAGACCTTGGCGTTGGCATCGTCGGGGGAGCCGGCGAACAGTTCGATGTTGTAGGGGCCGTTCGGCTTCTTGGCCTTCAGGCCTTCCAGCAGTGCCTGGCCCTGGAGCTCGCCCACCTTAAAGTTGTCGTAAGCCACGTAGTAGTCCACGTTTTCGGTGTTCAGCAGCAGGCGGTCGTACGCGATGATGGTGGCGCCGGCATCCTTGGCCTGCTTCAGCTGGGTGCCCAGCTGGGTGCCGTCGACAGCCCCGACGATGAGGACTTTGGGATTCTTGGTGATCATGGCGCTGATTTGGTTCTGCTGCTCGGAAACACCGGCATTCGCGAACTGGACATCAGGCTTGAATCCGGCCTCGCTGAGGCCGTCGTTGAACAGCTTTTCGGCGAGGACCCAGTTTTCACTGGTCTTCTGCGGAAGTGCAACGGCGATGGAGGCGTCCTGCTCGAACCCACCGGCGCCTTCGGTTCCGCCGCCCGTGCTGGGCTCGGAGCGGCCGCAGCCCGTCAGCGTCAGCGCTGCGATGGCAGCTACCGCTGCGGCCTTTCCTGCTTTACCAAACATTCTCATTGTTGGTTCTCTTTCTTTGTGGTGGTGTAACGCGATTCAGGCTGCAAGGCTCAGGCTTCCCTGGCGATCGCTTCCTTGGTGGAGGTGGTCTCGTCGGGCTGGAGCGGGTTGCTGGGTCCGCCGCCGGCGCGGCCGCCCCCGACGTTCCTCATCAGCAGGCTGATGATCGACTTTTTGCCCTGGCTCTTGTTGTAGACGTCGAAGGCGACCGCGATCAGGAGCACCAGGCCCTTGATGATCTGGGTGAGGTCGGCGCCGATGCCCAGGAGCTGCAGGCCGTTGTTCAGCACAGCCATCACCAGGCCTCCAATGATGGACCCGACGACGGTACCCACGCCGCCTGTGACCGCAGCGCCGCCGATGAAGACTGCTGCGATCGCATCAAGTTCCCAGCCGACGCCGTCGAACGGGCCTGAGGCGGTGGACCGGCCCACGAAGATCATGCCGGCCAGGCCGGCCAGGATGGACATGTTCATCATGACCAGGAAGTTGACCTTCTTGGATTGGACGCCGGACAGCTCGGCTGCGTGCCGGTTGCCGCCGACGGCGTAGACATGCCGGCCGAGGATGGTGCGTGAGGAGACGAAGCCGTAGACCAGGACCAGTACAGCCAGGATCAGGCCGGGGATGGGGAAGGAGGTGCCCGGCCGGCCGGTGGCGAACAGGTAGGTGGCGTAAAGGATGGCGCCGCCGATCAGGACCAGCTTCAGGGCAGTCACCCACATTTCCGGGACTTCGGCGCCGAGGGCTTTGGCGCGGGCACGGGAGCGGAGCTCGCTCCACACCACGAACGCAACTGCGGCGATGCCCAGCACCAGGGTCAGGTTGTTGAATCCGGTGTCGGGTCCCACTTCGGGGAGGTAACCGGCGCCCAGGTACTGGAAGTCGCTGGGGACCGGGATGGTGTTGGACTTGCCGACGAACTGGTTGAAGCCACGGAACAGGAGCATGCCGGCCAGGGTGACGATGAACGCCGGTATTCCCACATATGCTGTCCACCAGCCCTGCCAGGCGCCAATCACCGCGCCGAGCGCCAGGCCCAGGAGCACACCGGCGTACCAGGGGATCCCCCAGTCGCGGATTGCCAGGGCAACGGTGACGCCGACGAATGCTGCCACGGAACCTACCGAGAGGTCGATGTGGCCGGCAATGATGACCAGGACCATGCCGATGGCCAGGATCAGGATGTAGGAGTTGCCGTTGAAGAGGTTAATGACGTTGCCGGGAGTGAGGGTCCGGCCGTCGGTGGCGATCTGGAAGAAGATGATCAGTGCTACCAGGGCGAAGATCATGCCGAATTGGCGGGTGTTGCCGCCAAACAGCTTCTTGAGGGCGTTCATGGTGTCAGTCCTTGTGTCCGGAAGGTCTGGATAATCCAGAGGGTCAGGCGGCTTCGGCTTTGCGGGCGGAGGTCATCAGTTTCATCAGGCTCTCCTGGCTGGCCTCGTCTTTATTCAGGACACCGGTGATGGCGCCTTCGAAGATGGTGTAGATACGGTCGGAAAGGCCCAGGAGCTCGGGGAGCTCCGAGGAGATGACGATGACTCCCTTGCCCTGGTTGGCGAGCTGCTGGATGATGCCGTAGATCTCGTACTTGGCGCCCACGTCAATGCCGCGGGTCGGTTCGTCCAGGATCAGCAGGTCAGGGTCCGTGAACATCCATTTCGCGAGGACCACCTTTTGCTGGTTGCCGCCGGAGAGCTTGGCTACGCCTTCCTCCACTGACGGGGTCTTGGTCCGCAGCGATTTGCGGTACTGCTCAGCCACCGTGAATTCCTGGTTCGGGTCCACAACGGAATTACGGCTGATCTTCCGCAGGTTGGCCGCCACCGTAGTGGTCTTGATGTCGTCCAGCAGGTTCAGTCCCAGGGATTTCCGGTCCTCGGTGACGTAGCCGAGCCCGGCGTCAATGGCCTGGCGGACGGATTTAAGGGTGATCTCTTTCCCGTCCTTATAGATCTGGCCGCTGACGAACCGGCCGTAGGAGCGTCCGAACACGGACCGGGCCAATTCGGTGCGTCCTGCTCCCATGAGCCCGGCGAAGCCCACGATCTCGCCCCGGCGGACGAAGAAGCTGGAGTTCTTGCATACCAGCCGGTCCTGGACGTTGGGGTGGGCAACGTTCCAGTCCTTGACCTCGAAGAACACTTCGCCGATTTTCGGAGTGTGCTCCGGGAAGCGGGATTCCAGCGTGCGGCCCACCATGCCCTTGATGATGCGGTCCTCGTCGACGCCGTCGGCCTTTACATTCAACGTCTCGATGGATTTGCCGTCACGGATGATGGTGATGGAATCGGCGATCTGTTCAATCTCATTGAGCTTGTGCGAAATGATGATGCTTGTAATGCCCTTCGCCTTCAGGCCGAGCATCAGGTCCAGCAGGTGCTGTGAATCGGACTCGTTCAGTGCCGCCGTTGGCTCGTCCAAAATGAGGATCTTCACGGATTTGTTCAGTGCCTTGGCGATTTCCACGAGCTGCTGCTTGCCGACGCCGATTTCCTTGATCGGCGTATCCGGGTCCTCGCGCAGGCCCACGCGGGCCAGCAGGTCCAGGGAACGCAGCCGGGCTTCGGCCCAGTCGATGACGCCGCGCTTGGTGGGCTCGTTGCCGAGGAAGATGTTCTCCATGATGGAGAGCTCCGGGATCAGCGCGAGTTCCTGGTGGATGATCACGATGCCCGCGTGTTCGCTGGCACGGATGTCCCGGAACTGCTGGACCTGGCCCTGGTAGACGATGTCGCCGTCGTAGCTCCCATAGGGGTAGACGCCCGAGAGGACCTTCATCAGGGTGGACTTGCCGGCACCGTTCTCGCCACAGATGGCGTGGATCTCACCGGCCTTCACCCGCAGGCTCACGTTATCCAACGCTTTAACGCCGGGGAATTCCTTCGTAATGGACCGCATCTCGAGGATGATCGGCTCGTTTTGCGTGGTCTGGGACGTCATGTTGCCCTAACCCTCCAATGCAATGACTTCTTTGTCCGGCCGGCAAAGCGCAGGGCCGTCTGATGAAAAAGTAAACTGGATCACGCCGGTTGTCGTCAAGTCTTTAACGCATATGGCAGGTAACGAAACGGTCTAGGTCTTCCGGATCCCGGCGTGTTGGAACACCAACGCTGCCGCTCCCAGGGCCTCGGCGCGGTCACCCAGGGAGGACATCGCCAATTCTGTCGTTTCCCCTATGACGGGGACGGCGTGCCTTACCAGGCCCCTCTTGATCGGGTCCAGGAGGAGGTTGCCGAGGCCCGCCAGAGGCCCCCCGACGACGATCACCTCAGGGTTGATCAGGTTGGCGACGTTACCGAGCGCGCGGCCGACGGCGAGCCCCGCGTCGTCCAGCACCCGAAGAGTTGCCGAGTCGCGGGCCAGGGCCTTGCGCACGATGTCCGCAGGGGTGAGCGGACGGTCCTCGCCACGGCTGAGGAGTTCGATCATGGTGGTGGTGGAAGCGATCGTCTCCAGGCAGCCGCGGTTGCCGCAGCGGCACACGAGTCCCTGTTCGTGGATGGTGGCATGGCCGATTTCACCCGTGATCCCCACGTTGCCGTAATAGGGTGCCCCATTGAGGATCAGGCCCGCCCCAATGCCGGACCCGATCTTGATGAACAGCAGGTTGCTGACCCCGGTGTGCTGCCCCCATGTCACCTCGGACCAGGCGCCCAGGTTGGCGTCGTTGTCAACGAAGACGGGGATTTTGAGCCGTTCCTCCATGTGCTGGAGGATGCTGATGCCCACCCATTCGGGGAGGATGGCTCCCTGGGCCACGGTGCCGGTGCGCCGGTCGATCGGTCCTGGAATTCCGACGCCGGCGCCCACCACTGCGCTGCGCGCAATCCCGTTTTCGTCCAGGAGCTTCTCGAGCAGGACCACTGCCGCCTGGATGCCCTCCTCGGCCTGGTGGCCCAGCGGCAGCGTGACGGATTCCTCGGCAATGACGTGATAGCTCAGCGAGGCCAGGACCACCCGCAGATGCCGGCGGCCAAAGTCAATCCCCACTGCCACCGCGCCATTGCTGTTGAGCCTGACGTTGAGCGCCCGCCGGCCGGAACTGGTGATCGGCTCCGTGGATGCCAGGCCTGAATCAAGCATGATCTTGACGATGTTGGAGACTGTTGCGGTGGAGAGACCGGTCTGCCGCGCCAGTTCTGCCTGCGTGGAGGGCCCGCCCATCAGCGACTCGATGATCCGTTGCTGGTTCAGTTGCCTGAGCGCGGATTGCGAGCCGGGATTTTTAGGTTTGCTCCTCGTTGAGCGCGAAGTTGCGGGCATGCTTAGAAGATTGCCTCATTCCAACTCTTGTAGTCAAGAAGTTAACGCAATGGGGCCTGCAAAAGACCTGGAAGCAAACAGGATATTGTGCCCGCTTAGGCCGCGACGGAGGTGCAAAAGACCCCGCTTGTCCAGCACGGGCCGTCGCTAGTCTGAACTAAGGCCTTCCTTCGAGGGCCAGTTCCGACGATGGAAGGTGGCCGCTGTGTTGCTGGCACTCCTGCAGGCGAACGCCGTTGTGATGGATATGGATGCCAACTGTGCCGCCATTGACGCAGCGGCAGAGGCCGCTGCTGCTGCCGGCGCTGCAGTCCTGGTGACGCCAGAACTCTTTCCCGTGGGTTATGCACCCCGCCGGGTCCGCGCAGAGCTGGATCCCGACTCCCTGCCCGGGCTGCACGCGAAGCTGGCCACCATGGCACGCCGCCACAACATAGGCCTGGTGTACAGCCTTCCCCAGCTCACCGGTCAAGGGGAGTGGCACATCAGTGCCACGCTTCTTGACGCCGGCGGCGATACTTTGCTCAGCTACGCAAAGGTGCACCTTTTTGGCCCCGACGAACGTGCTGCCTTCAGCCCGGCGGCCCAGCCTCCCGCCGTCGTGGATTTCAATGGTGTCCGCACCTCCATGGTGATTTGCTACGACGTTGAATTCCCCGAAGCAGTCCGGGCAGCCGCTGTGGCCGGAGCCGAACTGCTCCTGGTGCCAACTGCGCTCGCGCACGGGTATGACGACGTCCCGCAGGTGTTGCTGCGGGCGCGCGCGCTGGAAAGCCAGCTGTCCATTGCCTACGCCAATCACTCGGGCGTGGAGGAGGGCTGCAGGTTCCTCGGCGGCAGCGTCATCGCCGGGCCGGACGGCAGGTTGCTGGCCGCGGCAGGCGAGGAACCGCAGCTCCTTTTCGCGGAACTGGACGAAGGCGCCGCAACCAGGGCGCGCGGAGACGTGCCGTACCTCAACGAACGCCGGCCTGATCTCTACCGCTCCTGGGGCGGCTAAGGGTTTTCTGCTACCGGGCCGTCCGCATACTGCAGCGCAATCCAAAGCTCCGCCCTGGACTGGGCCTGGCCCAGGTCCAGCTCCAACAGTTCCGCGATGGCATTTACCTGGCGCCGCACGCTGTTCCGGTGCAGGCCCAAATCCTTGGCCGTGGCGTCCCAGCTTCCATTCGCGGCCAGCCAGGCACGGAGGACGCGGAGCTGGACATCACGGCGTTCGGGCTCCAGTTCCAGGACGGGTGCCAAAAGCTTTCCCGCAAGAATGGTCCCGGCCTCATTGCCCAGCAGGCCGGTCACTGACCAGGTCACCTCTTCCACCCGCGCGCTTTTCCCCGTGGCCAGCACGCGGGCCCGGAGCGAGGTGGCCCGCCGGTAGGTTTCCGGCAGGCCGGACAGTTCAGTGGGCTCACCCACCACCAGGCGCCAGCCCAGCTGCTCCACCTCGGCCATCAACTGGTCATCCACCTTCAGCCTGGTGACTGCGGCGAATCCGTAATCGGTCAGTTCCACCATTTTGCTGTCGAAAATCCGGCGCCACTGCAGCAGCTCCCGCACCGGCCCGTCCTCCGCGGCGGGGGCACCGGCCCACCGGAGGCCCTGGACCACCCGGACCGGGCCGGACCGGGTTCCCGCGACGCTTTGTGCCAGCAGGTCCTTCAGCACGTTCAGTTGCCGGGTGTTGCCGGCGGCCAGGCTCTCGGGGCGCAGGAGCAGGGCGGTGGCCAGCTGGCTGGGTGCCAGGGATCCGCTGGTGCGTTGGCGGACCAGGAGTTCAAGAAGCCCCACAACTGATGAGACCACACTGTTCTGGGCGGGGGTCAGTGCCTTGTCCGCGCCCAGCACCAGGCTGCCCAGCGTAGCGTCCTTGGTGCTGCGGAGCGGGTGGCCGAACACCAGCGCCGGGCCCGGGGCGTCAAAAGTTTCCGTTTCCACGCGGGGGCCGCTCCCGGTGAGGAGTTTCTTGAGGAGGGGCTGAAGCTGGGCGGTGTCGACGGCGGCGCCCGCTCGGGCGCGGACGCGGCCGTCGGCGCCAAAGAGGACGGCCCACACCGGAACGCGCTGGATCAGTGCCGCCAGCAGCTCGTGTTCCGGCCGGGCCGAAAGCACTGCGCGCATGAGGTGGCGGTTGGTTTCCGCCAGCTGCCGGAACACCTGTGCATTGCCGGACTCAAGCAGCTTGGAGAATTCCAGGCCCAGGGCGGCAAACGGCACGGTGGCGGGCACCTCCACCAAAGTGAGCCCGTACTGCCGGCAGGCCGCAACCACGTGGTTCGGAACGGCGTCGTAATAAGGCTGCAGGCCAAAGCCCAGGGCAGCCACTCCTGCATCAACCAGCCGGCGGACATATTCCTGAACCCGGGGGACGCTGTGGCTCCCGTCCGTGCCGGCGTCATCGTAGCCGCCGTCACGGAACGGCAGGCCGGCGGTAAGGACAAACTCCCCGTCCAGCAGATAGGGGGTGGGGTCTTCCAGCTCGCTCGGCTCCACCCAGCGCAGGGGCACCTGGCCATTCCCGGCGTCGTGCACCATCCTTACTTCCGCGGGCAGTGCCGCGAGGAACTGCCCCAGCGTGACCGCGTCCAGCTGGTCGGGGCTGTCGATAGCTGGTGCATTACGTCTCATGGGTGAACACTATAGGTCACTTTGCACCTCCTTGAGATGCGGCTCACACGCCTACTGTGGGTGAGGGGAAAACCAGTTCAACCAGCCAACGACACGAACGGACGTCAACGATGACTGTGCCTACACTCTCCGGCCAGGCCCCGGACGGCGCGACCGGAACAACGGCCCGTCCCGCCCTGGGAGCCCAGCTGCTGCGCCGCAAGCCCATCTCCCAGATGGTCAACGAGGCAGAAACCAACAACGGTGGTCCCCGCCTGGTCCGCAGTTTCGGTGTCCTGCAGCTGACCATGATCTCCGTAGGGGCAACCCTCGGCACAGGCATCCTGGTCATCCTGGGTGAATCCGTTCCGCTCGCCGGGCCCGCCATTTGGATTTCGTTCGCGATCGCCGGCCTGGCAGCGCTGCTGTCCGCGGTGTCCTACGCGGAGATGGCCGGATTAGTGCCCGTCGCCGGCTCCAGCTATTCCTACACGTACGCCACCATGGGCGAGGGGATGGCCTGGATCTGCGGCTGGTGCCTGGTGCTGGAGTACGCAGTATCCGTGGCCGCAGTGGCTGTAGGTGCCGGACAATACGTCAATGAAACGCTTGCCGTTTTCGGCTCCGTCCTCCCCGATGCAGTGTCCCAACCGCCCGGCGACGGCGGCGTGGTCAATGTCCCGGCCATGGTCATCGTGGTGCTTGCAACCATCCTGCTGGTGCGCGGTGCCAAGGAGAGCGCCTGGATCAACACCTCCATCGTGGTGGTGAAGGTGGGCATCCTGCTGTTCTTCTGCGCCGTGGCCTTCACCGCCTTCAATGCGGGCAACTTTGAACCCCTGCTGCCCATGGGCGCCGCAGGCGTCTCGGCCGCCGCCTCCCGCGTCTTCTTCTCCTACATCGGCTTCGATGCCGCCTCCACGGCGGGTGAGGAAGCGCGGGACCCGAAGCGCGACCTGCCCAAGGCCATCATGTTGTCCATGCTGATTGTCACCACCATCTACGTCCTGGTGGCGGTCGCCGCCATCGGCGCCAGGCCGTGGGGCTGGTTCGACGGAACCGAGGCCGCCCTGGTCAAAATCCTTGAGGAAACCACCGGCCAGCCCTGGATCGCCCTTGTCTTCGCGGTGGGCGCCGTCCTGGCCATCGCCAGCATCGTCCTGACGGTCCTCTACGGGCAGACCCGGATCCTGCTCTCGATGTCCCGTGACGGACTCATCCCCAAGGTCTTCGGCCGCGTTTCCCGCCGTACCGGCACCCCGGTGGCCGGGACGCTCCTGGTAGGGATCGCCGTCGCGCTGACTGCAGGGCTGGTTCCGTTGGGTGCGCTCGCCGACGCCACCAGCATCGGCACCCTGTTTGCGTTCGCGCTGGTGAACGTCGCCGTCATCTACCTCCGCCGCACCCGGCCGGAGCTGGAGCGGACCTTCCGTGTGCCCCTCTTCCCGCTCACGCCCATCCTCGGCGCGGCAATGTGCGCCTACCTCATGGCCAACCTCGGGGCTGACACCTGGGTGGTCTTCGCCCTCTGGATGCTCGTGGGCGTGGCCGCCTACTTCGGCTACGGACGCCGGAACTCACGGGTGGCCGCCCTCACCAACGAGGAATACCGCGAGCTGTCCGGACCACAACTCTCACCCCAGCACACCTCCTAACCGACGAAGGCACAACTTCCATGACCATCGCCACCGAACTGCCGGCCTCAGATCCGTCCAGCACCTCGGCCACCTCCGCTGCAGCGCCCGGCGGTGCCGCTGCGGATCCCATCACCATGCTGAACCCGGACTTCCCGTTCAGCTACGACCACTACCTGGCCCACCCGGACGGCCTGGGAACTGTGCCGCCCGAACTGCTGGGGACGGAAGTTGCCGTCATCGGAGCAGGCCTTTCCGGCCTGGTCACCGCCTATGAGCTGATGAAGCTGGGGCTGCGGCCCGTGGTTTACGAGGCCGACCGGATCGGCGGCCGCCTGCGCACCGCCTCGTTCCCCGCGGCGCCCGGCGTGGTGGCGGACCTCGGTGGGATGCGCTTCCCGGAATCCGGCAAGGCGTTCTACCACTACGTGGACCTGCTGGGCCTCGAAACCCAGGAATTCCCCAACCCGCTGTCCCCGGCCACCTCCAGCACCGTGATTGAGCTGGCCGGCCAGAAACACTACGCGGAAAAACCAGGCGACCTTCCGCCGTTCTTCCGCGAAGTGGCGGACGCCTGGAAGGCAGCCGTTAACGACGGCGCCGCGTTCGTTGAGATGCAGGCCGCAATCCGATCCCGGGACACCGGCCGGATCAAGGAGCTGTGGAACGAACTGCTGCCACTGATGGACGAGCAAACCTTCTACGGCTTCATCGCGGCCAGCGAGTCGTTCAAGAAGGCCGGGTTCGCCCACCGGGAAGCCTTCGGCCAGGTGGGCTTCGGCACCGGCGGCTGGGACACCGACTTCCCCAACTCCATCCTCGAGATCCTCCGCGTGGTCTACACCGATGCAGATGACCAGCACCGGCTCATCAGCGGGGGAGCCCAGCGGCTGCCCGAGGCACTCTGGCAGCACGCGCCGTCGGGCATGGCCCACTGGCCGGAAGGAACCTCACTGTCGTCACTGCACGCCGGTTCGCCGCGGGGCGCGGTGGGCAGGATCAGCCGCGATCCGGACGGAAACCTGCGCATCCGCGAACGCTGGGGGCGCGAAGCCAGCTACCCCGCCGTGGTCACCACCTGCCAGTCCTGGCTGCTGTCCACCCGGATCCACACCGAGGAGGCGCTGTTCCCGGCCGAACTGTGGACGGCCATCGAGCGCTCGCACTACATGCAGTCCTCCAAGACGTTTGTGATGGTGGACCGGCCCTTCTGGAAGGACATTGATCCGGACACCGGCAATGAGGTCCTCTCGATGACGCTCACGGACCGGCTCAACCGCGCCACGTACCTGCTGGACAACGGGCCGGACCAGCCCGCCGTCATCCTGCTCTCCTACACCTGGAACGACGACGCACTGAAATGGCTGGCGCTGGACGCGGACGAGCGCGTGGAACTGATGCTGCATTCGCTCGAGCAGATCTACCCCGGGGTGGACATCGCCGGCCACATCGTGGGCCAGCCCATCACCGTCTCCTGGGAGGCCGACCCCAACTTCATGGGTGCCTTCAAGGCGAACCTGCCGGGGCACTACCGCTACCAGCAGCGGCTGTTCACCCACTTCAAGCAGGATGCCCTGCCGGAATCCCAGCGCGGCATCTTCCTGGCCGGTGACGACGTCTCCTTTACCGCCGGCTGGGCAGAAGGCGCCGTCACCACCGGGCTGAACGCCGTGTGGGGCGTGGTCAACCACCTGGGCGGCGCCTCGGCCCCGGGCAACCCCGGACCGGGTGACCTGCTCGAGGAATTCGGACCCATCTCGTTGGACTAAGTGTGGAGCTCCCGGTGCGCCCGGGCCAGCTCGATGTAGCGGGACGCGTTGGCCCGGACGCCGTCGTACTCCTCACCGGTAAGCTCGCGGCGGACCTTGCCTGGGACGCCTGCCACCAGTGAGCGGGGCGGGACAACGGTACCCTCCAGGACGACGGCCCCGGCAGCCACGAGCGAACCGGCGCCGATCACGGCTCCGTTGAGGATGGTGGCGCCCATGCCGACCAGGCAGTCGTCCTCGACAGTGCAGCCATGCACGACGGCGGCGTGCCCCACGCTGACCCGTTCGCCCACCGTGCAGGGAAAGCCGGGGTCCGCGTGCAGCACCACGTTGTCCTGCAGGTTGCTGCCCGCGCCCACCGAGATGGCGGCGGTGTCGGCACGGACGGAGACACCGTAGAAGGCGCTGGAGTCCTCGGCCAGGGTGGCGTTGCCAATGATCGAGGCCGTGGGTGCAATAAACGCGGATTCATGGACGGCAGGGGTGTTCCCGGCGAAGGGATAAAGAGGAGCCATGGGCCAAGCCTAGGACATCAGGGGGTGCGGAGGACCAGGAACTGGTAGTGCTGCGTCCAGTAGCCGCCGCCGGGTCCGGACTCGGTGCCGGTACCTTCGGGCCAGGTGGCAAAGTCTTCGATGGTTCCGTGGCGCCCAAAGACTTCCCGGACCGTTGCGTCGGTGCGCCTGCAGAAAAAGCGGGGCACGACGTCGTCCTCCGGGTTCAGTTCCGCTTCATCGTTTCCGGACCACAGGCCGACGGCGATCAGCGCGCCCGGCGCGCACACCCGCACCAGCTCTGCCAGGACCGCGTCCAGGTCCCTGGCGGGAATGTGCAGCAAAGTACTCATGCACCACATCGCCGGGAACGAGCCGTCCGGGAACGGCAGGCTCCGGGCGCTCGCAACCGATACATCCAGACGCCTGGCACGGGCACGCCGGACCTGCCCCTCCGCGAGGTCCACGCCCGTGTAATGGATGCCCGCCTGCACGAACTGCAACCCGTCCAGGCCGGTTCCGGCTCCAATCTCCAGGACGGAGTGCCGCCCTTCGGACTTCAGCAGGGCGATGAAGCGGCGGCGCTGCTCCACACGATGGAGCGACGGCGGATGGTCGGCGCCGGAAGCGGCCCGCCGGTTGTAGAAATCGGCAAGGCGGCGCTCGCCGTCCTCCGCCCCCGCTTCCATCGCGCCTCCCCGACGCTCAGCCCGGTCAGTTCAACACGGTCAGTTGAAGACGACAGTCCTGTTGCCGTCCAGCAGGACCCGGTGCTCCGCGTGCCACTGCACCGCCTGGACCAGGGTGCGGCCTTCCACGTCCCGGCCCATCTGGACGAACTGCTCCGGCGTCCGGGCATGATCCACCCGGATGACTTCCTGCTCAATGATGGGGCCCTCATCCAGTGCCGCCGTCACATAATGGGCAGTGGCACCGATCAGCTTCACACCGCGGGCATGGGCTTGGTGGTACGGCTTGGCGCCCTTGAAGGACGGCAGGAACGAGTGGTGGATGTTGATGGCCTTGCCGGTGAGCTCGGTGCAGAGCTCGTCGGAAAGGATCTGCATGTAGCGGGCCAGGACCGTCAGTTCGATATCGTGCTCGGCCATGATGGCCCGCAGCTTGTCTTCCGCCTGCGCCTTGGTGTCCTTCGTGACGGGGATGTGGTGGAACGGAATTCCGTAGAACTCGGCCAGCCCCGCGAGGTCCTGGTGGTTGGACACAATGGCGGGGATCTCGATGGGCAGCGTTCCGGACCGCTGCTGGAACAGCAGATCGTTAAGGCAGTGGGCGGAGGTGCTGGCCATCACCAGGGTCCGTACCTTCTGCCCCACGCCGTTGAGGCTCCACTGCATGCCGAATGCCGCTGTTACGGGCTCCAAAGCTGCCCGGAGCTCCGACGCGGCAGCCGGCGTCGTCACCTCTACCCGCATAAAGAAGTTGCCGGTGGCCGGGCTTCCGTACTGCTGCGAATCCGTAATATTGCATCCCGCTACCAGCAGGGCGCCGGCCACCGCATGGACGATTCCCGGGCGGTCCGGGCAGGACAGGGTTACTACGTACGCTTGGTTCAGCTGCTCTTCACTCACGCCTACAAGCCTACCCGCGCAGGGCGCTGCCGATTTGGTAGGCTGGGAGCGTCGCAACTGGCGTTGGGTGGCTAACCACCAGGGAGCGGCAATCACGAAGACCACGGATCGTACGCCTGGGCCGAGGGTCATGTCTTGCCGGAATTGGGGCTGCACCTGCGTCAGTACTGCAGCGCCATCAGCCTGCGCTTTCACGCCCTGTCATCAAGTGTGTGAAAGTGCGCCAGCCGGTAGCCTGACCTAAGCAGTGCCCGTATCCCTAGCCAGGAGTTCTTCGTGACTACTACAGCCACCTCAACAACCGCCGTCAGCAATCAGCCGCTGGCTGAGCTCGACCCCGAAATCGCAGCAGTCCTGGACCAGGAACTCGGCCGCCAGCGCGGCACCCTGGAGATGATTGCCTCCGAAAACTTTGCCCCCCGCGCCGTGATGGAAGCCCAGGGCTCCGTCCTGACCAACAAGTACGCCGAGGGCTACCCGGGCCGCCGCTACTACGGTGGCTGCGAATACGTTGACGTCGCAGAGCAGCTGGCCATTGACCGGGTCAAGGCCCTCTTCGGCGCCGAGTACGCCAACGTCCAGCCGCACTCCGGTGCCCAGGCCAACGCAGCCGCGCTGTCCGCAATGATCACTCCGGGCGACAAGATCCTCGGCCTGTCCCTGGCCCACGGCGGCCACCTGACGCACGGCATGAAGCTGAACTTCTCGGGCAAGCTCTACAACGTGGCTGCCTACCAGGTGGAGGAAGACAACTTCCGCGTGGACATGGACAAGCTCCGGGAGCAGGCCATCGCCGAGAAGCCCCAGGTGATCATTGCCGGCTGGTCCGCCTACCCGCGCCACCTGGACTTCGCTGCCTTCCGCTCCATCGCCGATGAGGTCGGCGCGCTGCTCTGGACCGACATGGCGCACTTCGCCGGCCTGGTTGCCGCCGGACTGCACCCGAGCCCGGTGCCGTACTCCGACGTCGTCACCTCCACCGTGCACAAGACCCTCGCCGGTCCGCGCTCGGGTGTAATCCTGGCGAAGCAGGAGTGGGCCAAGAAGCTGAACTCCAACGTCTTCCCGGGCCAGCAGGGCGGGCCGCTGATGCACGTCATCGCAGCCAAGGCGGTGGCCTTCAAGATCGCCGGCACCGAGGAATTTAAGGAGCGCCAGGAGCGCGTCCTCGAAGGTGCGAAGATCATCGCCGACCGCCTCAACCAGGCCGACGTCGCCGAAGCCGGCGTCTCCGTCCTCACCGGCGGCACCGACGTGCACCTGGTCCTCGTTGACCTGCGCAACTCCCAGCTGGACGGCCAGCAGGCCGAAGACCTCCTGCACTCCGTGGGCATTACGGTCAACCGCAATGCTGTTCCGTTCGACCCCCGCCCGCCGATGGTCACCTCCGGCCTGCGCATCGGCACCCCGGCCCTGGCCACCCGCGGCTTCGGCGCCGCCGAGTTCACCGAGGTGGCAGAGATCATCGCCACCGCGCTGAAGGCCGGCAACAGCGCAGACGTCGAGGCCCTGCAGGCCCGCGTGGACAAGCTCGCCGCCGACTTCCCGCTGTACCCGCAGCACGAGCAGTGGTGATCCATGACTGAAACCAGGCAGACCGCGAAGATCCTCGACGGCAGGGCGGCCGCTGCGGCCATCAAGTCCGAGCTCACCGAGCGGGTCGCGGCACTGAAATCCCAGGGCGTCACTCCCGGCATTGCCACCGTGCTGGTCGGTGCGGATCCTGCCTCGCAGCTCTATGTGTCCATGAAGCACAAGCAGTCTGTGGAGATCGGGATGAACTCGATCCAGCGCGAGCTCCCGGCGGATGCCACCCAGGCCCAGGTGGAGGCCCTCATTGACGAACTCAATGCGGACCCCGCCTGCCACGGCTACATCGTGCAGCTGCCCCTGCCCAAGCACCTGGACACCGATGCCATCCTTGAGCGCATCGACCCCGCCAAGGATGCCGACGGCCTGCACCCCACCAACCTTGGCCGGCTGGTGCTCAACGTCAGCGGCGAGATCACCTCACCGCTGCCGTGCACGCCCCGCGGCGTCATCGAGCTCCTGGAGCGCAACGGTTACAGCCTCGCCGGCAAGCATGTTGTGGTGGTGGGCCGCGGCGTGACGATCGGCCGCTCCATCGGGCTGCTGCTCACCCGGCGGGCCGTGAACGCCACCGTGACCCTGACGCACACCGGCACCGAGAACCTTTCGGACCTGTTGCGGCAGGCGGACGTCATTGTGGGTGCGGCGGGTGCCAAGCACATCGTCAAGGCTGCGGATGTGAAGCCGGGCGCTGCCCTGCTCGACGTCGGCGTCACCCGCGAGACCGACCCCGAGACGGGCAAGAGCAAGGTCCACGGCGACATTGAACCCGCCGCTGCCGAGGTAGCCGGCTGGATCTCGCCGAACCCCGGGGGTGTGGGTCCCATGACCGTGGCGCTGCTGATGACCAATGTTGTCGAAGCCGCTGAACGCCAGGCGGGAATCGCCCGGTAGTTTCTTTCTTCAGGCCCGACGGCGGCCCGCCCCTTGCACACGAGGGGCGGGCCGCCGTCGGACTTTAAGCACTGAACTGAAAGTCCCCTTCCACCTGCCGGTCAGCTCTACTAGTCTGCGGAGGGTGCATAACAAAGCCACCGTGTCCTCCGGCGCCGCTGCCGGCGCCGTCCAGCCCGCCGAAGAGCCCCACACCGAACCCCGCCGGATCGTCATCACGGCAGAAAACCTGACCAAGACCTACGGCGACGTTACCGCCGTGGACGGCATCTCCTTCAGCGTCCCCGCCGGAGAATCCTTCGGCCTGCTCGGGCCCAACGGTGCCGGCAAATCCACCACCATGAAGATGATCGGCGGAGTCACCCGCCGCACTTCCGGGGACCTGCACATCATGGGCCTGGACCCGGACTCGCACGGGCCGGAGGTGCGGGCACACCTTGGGGTGGTGCCGCAGCAGGACAACCTGGACGAGGAACTGCGGGTCCGCGACAACCTCCTGGTGTACGGCCGGTACTTCGGCCTGCCCATGAGCTACCTGAGGCCAAAGGCTGACGAACTGCTGGAGTTCGCCCAGCTGACGGACAAGGCAAAGTCCAAGGTGGATGCACTGTCCGGCGGCATGAAGCGGCGGCTGACCATCGCACGTTCGCTGATCAACGAACCGCGGATCCTGCTGCTGGACGAACCCACCACCGGGCTGGACCCGCAGGCGCGGCACATCCTCTGGGACCGACTTTTCCGGCTCAAGGAGCAGGGCGTCACACTGATCCTGACCACGCACTATATGGACGAGGCCGAGCAGTTGTGCGACCGGCTCATCGTGGTGGACAAGGGCCGGATCATGGCCGAGGGGTCCCCGGCGCAGCTGACCCGCGAGCATTCCACGCGGGAGGTGGTCGAGCTGCGCTTCGGCTCCGAACGGAATACCACCATCGCCGCTGAACTGGAGGGCATCGGGGAGCGCCTGGAGGTCCTCCCGGACCGGGTGCTGATTTACGCGCACGACGGCGAGGCGGCCCTTGAGCAGGTAGCGTCCCGCGGCTTGCGGCCGCTGACCTCGCTGGTACGGAGGTCCTCGCTGGAAGATGTGTTCCTCCGGCTGACCGGCAGGAGCCTCGTTGAGTGAGAAGGCGGGGTTGAGCCCGGACGCGGGCCTCGCGGGGAAGGCGGACGTGGCGGAGGCGCCTGCACGGGCGCACAGCCCCGAAGTAGCGGCCGCCAAGGCGAGGCGCTGGGGTGCCTTCTACTACGCCGAGCAGGTGCTCCGGGTCATGAAGGGCTACAGCTGGTCCATCATCATGTACAGCGTGGGCCACCCGGTGGCCTACCTGTTTGCCATGGGCGTGGGCCTGGCAACCCTGGTTGACTCGCAGGGCGCTGGAGCCTTCGGGGGAGTGGGCTACGTGACGTTCGTGGCGCCGGCGCTGCTGGTCTCAGCGGCAGTCATGACCGCCGCGAACGAATTCACCTTCCCCGTGATGGACGGCTTCAAGTGGCGCCGGACTTACTACGGGCCCCACGCCTCGCCGCTGACGCCCCAGCAGATCGCTGCCGGCCACATCATGGCGGTGACCCTGCGCTTCCTGCTGCAGTCCGCCGTCTATTTTGCGGCTGTTGCACTTTTTGGTGCGGCGCCGGACGGCTGGGGCTGGGTGACCATCCTGGTGGCCACGCTCGCGGGGCTCGCCTTTGGCCTGCCACTGATGGCGTACTCCGCATCCCTCACTGAGGACAAGGGCCAGTTCGCCCTGGTAATGCGGTTTATCGTGATGCCGCTGTTCCTGTTCTCCGGAACGTTCTTTCCCCTGGACAGCCTCCCGCTGGCGGTGCGCTGGATCGGGTGGATCTCACCCATCTGGCACGGTACGGAACTGGGCCGGGTCTTCAGCTACGGGTACCGGGAACCTCCGCTGTTGACCGTCCTGCATATTGTGGTGCTGGCGGGCCTGGCCGTGCTGGGCTGGGTCCTGACCCGGAAACAGTTCGCCGCAAGGATGGGCCGATGAGCGCTCTGCTGCCCCCGACAAGCGCGACGGACGCGGCCCGCAACAGGAGCTTCGGGCCGCTGTATTCGCGCAACGCCAGGGCCGTGATTTCCCGTGGGCTGCTCGCCACGAAGAGCACCAACTGGCTGGTGATGCTCTCCGGGTTCTTCGAACCGGTCCTGTTCCTGATCTCCATGGGAGTGGGGCTCGGCGCGATTGTGGGTTCGGTGCAGGATCCGGGTGGCGGGGAGATCAGTTACGCCGCCTACATCGCCCCCGCACTGCTGGCTGTCTCCGCGATGAACGGGGCCGTTTACGACTCCACCTGGAACGTGTTTTTCAAAATGAACTTCGCGAAGCTATACCAGGGCATGCTGTACACGTCGCTGGGGCCGCTGGACGTTGCCTTGGGGGAGATCTTCCTCGCCCTCCTGCGCGGACTGCTCTACGCCATGGGGTTCACGGCAGTGATGGGTGTTATGGGGTTGATCACCACGCCCTGGGCGTTGCTGATGATCCCGGCTTCGGTGCTGATCGCCTTCGGGTTCGCGAGCATCGGGATGGGGATTACGAGCTTCCTGAAGACCTTCCAGCAGATGGACTGGATCAACTTCATCATGCTGCCCATGTTCCTGTTCAGCGCCACGTTCTACCCGCTCAGCGTGTACCCGCAGGCCATTCAGTGGCTCATCCAGGCCATGCCGCTGTGGCACGGGGTGGAACTGCTGCGCCAGATCAGCGTGGGCACGTTCACGGCGGCCACCCCGATCCACATCGGCTACTACCTGGTGATGACGGCGCTGGGAATGCTGCTCACCACCGTGCGGCTGCGGCAGCTCTTCCTGAAGTAGCCCCTGTTCGCCCGGGGTGGAAGGCGGCGGGAGCATACTCCGGCGTTTGAGAGAATGGGTGCATGCAATCTTTGGGCAGCTCCAGGTCATCCTCCAAACCCGCCAGGGGCGGATTCTCCATGTTCCGCATCAGCGGGCCGGGACTGATGGTCCTCGTCACCGCGTTCGTTGTGGCCGTCATCTTCGCGGCCAACCAGAACGACGTCGTGGGCTGGGTTGTTGCCGTCATCGCCGCCTTCTGGCTCGCCCTCGCCTGCTTTGTTGTCTTCAGCATCCAGAAGGCAGCCAGGAAGGCGGGAGCCAAGCTGACTGAAGCCCAGAATGCCTTCACCACGGCTGCGGGGCGCGGCCCCTACGCCTCCGCCGACCAGGGCGGCACCCGTGTGGTTGCAGAGCGCAGCCAGGCGGACGAAGTGCGGGACCTCAAACTGGACCACTCCTTCAAAATTGTCCAGGTGCAGATCCGCGTGGTGGAGGAGGAACGCGCCAAGGGCGCTGCAGCAAACCAGGACACGATCAACCGGGCACTGGAAACCATCGAGATCACAGCCACGAATGCCAGGGACATGATCAAGTCCTCCGGCGGCAGCGGAGAGCCGGTCACCGGAACCATCATCGACTAGAGTGGAGCGGGTGATCTCGGCATTGAAGAAGGACCACCTTCGCATCGCATCCGTTAATGTCAACGGCCTTCGGGCCGCCTACAAAAACGGCATGGCGGCGTGGCTTGAACCGCGCGAAGTGGACATCCTCTGCCTGCAGGAAGTCCGCGCCCCCGATGCCATCGTCCGGCAGCTGCTGGGCGAAGGCTGGCACATCCTGCACGCCGAGGCTGAAGCCAAGGGCCGCGCCGGAGTCGCGATTGCTTCACGCGAAGAACCCCTGGCAACCCGGAACGGCATCGGCGACGATTACTTCGCCACCGCCGGCCGCTGGGTTGAGGCTGATTTCCGGTTTGCCGATGCTGCCGGCCACCCGGTCCAGCTCACCGTGGCAAGCGCCTACGTCCACTCCGGTGAGGTGGGCACGCCCAAGCAGGAGGACAAGTTCCGGTTCCTGGATGCCATGAGCACCCGCCTCCCGGAACTGACCAAACACAGCGACCATGCCCTGGTGGTGGGCGACCTCAACGTGGCCCACACGCCACTGGACATCCGGAACTCGAAGGGCAACGTTAAGAAGGCGGGCCACCTGCCGGAGGAACGTGCCTACTTCGACCGGTTCTTCGGTGAGGACATTGGCTGGCAGGATGTCCACCGCAACCTGTCGGGCGAGGTTGACGGACCGTATACGTGGTGGTCCCAGCGCGGGAAGGCGTTCGACAACGACACCGGTTGGCGCATCGACTACCACCTGGCCACCCCGGCACTGGCTTCAGCCGCCATCTCGGCGGTTGTGGACCGGGCGGCCTCGTGGGACACCCGCTTCTCCGACCATGCCCCGCTGGTAGTGGACTACCAGCTCTGAGCCCCGAAGGTTTCCTCCCCAATGACTAGCCAGACTTCCCCGGCAACCAAGAAGCGCATCCTCTCCGGCGCCAAGCCCACCGCCGACTCCCTGCATCTGGGCAACTACATCGGCGCCGTCCGCAACTGGGTGGACATGCAGGCGGAGTACGACGCCGTCTTCTTCATCCCGGACCTGCACGCCATCACCGTGGACTTTGATCCCACTGAGCTGGCCAGGCGCACCCGCATCGTGGCCGCCCAGTACATCGCCGCCGGCATCGACCCGGACAAGAGCATCTTCTTCGTCCAGTCCCACGTGCCGGAGCACGCGCAGCTGGCCTGGGCCTTGAACTGCATCACCGGATTCGGTGAGGCATCCCGCATGACCCAGTTCAAGGACAAGACCCAGAAGTCCGGCGCCGACGCCGCCACCCTAGGGCTCTTCGCCTACCCCACGCTCATGGCCGCGGACATCCTGCTGTACCAGACCGACCTTGTGCCGGTGGGGGAGGACCAGCGCCAGCACCTGGAGCTGACGCGGAACCTGGCCCAGCGCTTCAACACGAGGTTCGGCCCCACGTTCACCGTTCCGGAGGCCACCATCGTCAAGGAACGCGCCAAGATCTACGATCTCCAGAACCCCAGCGCCAAGATGTCCAAGACCGGCGAGTCGCCCAACGGGGCCATCCAGCTGCTGGAGGATCCCAAGATCGCAGCCAAGCGCATCAAGTCCGCAGTGACCGATGCCGGCACCGAAATCCGGTTCGACTCCGAGGAAAAGCCCGGCGTTTCGAACCTGCTGACCATCTACTCGTCCCTGACCGGAAAATCGGTTGCAGAACTCGAAGCCGAGTACCAGGGCAAGATGTATGGCCACCTGAAGGTGGACCTTGCGGAGGTGGTGGTGGAGTTCGTCACGCCGCTGCGCGACCGCACCAACGAGTTGATGGATGACCCCGCGGAACTGGACCGGCTGCTCGCGCAGGGTGCGGAGCGTGCCCGCGAAATCGCGTCGGTAACCCTCGGCCACGTTTACGAGCGCATGGGCTTCCTGCCGTCCTTCTCCCTCGCTGGAGTCCGCTAGCGCCATGCCATCCAGCAAAGTCACCGCAAGGGAAGGCTCCCGCTCCACTCAGGTGGCGGGAATGTCCGGTAACCCCCAAGGCGACCCAGCGGTGGCCACCGGCAGAGAGGATGCCGGTGCGCCCCGTGCGGAAAACGTCAGCGTGGGCGTCATCCTGGGATTTCCGCCGGATGTCGCTGACGAGCTGCAGCGGTGGCGGGCTTCGTTCGGCGACCCGCTCGCTGATGTGGTTCCGGCCCATATCACGCTGGTGACCACCACCCCGACCCGGGACTGGGAAGCCACCAGGGAGCATGTGCGGGAAGTGGCGCGCCGCCAGAGGCCGTTTATGGTCACCATCGCCGGAACCGGGACATTCCGTCCGGTTTCCCCCGTGGTGTTCATCAATGTGGAGGACGGCTTCACGGACTGCGTGGACCTGCACGAAAAGCTCCAGCAGGGTCCCCTTCAGCGGGAGCTGCCTTTCGCATACCACCCGCATGTCACCATCGCCCACGATGTGGCCCCGGAAAGCCTCGATGAAGCCGAAACGGTGCTGAAAAACTACAGGGCCACCTTCCCCGTGGTTAGCATGGGACTTTACGAGCACGATGCTGACGGCATCTGGCAGCTACGGGAAGAGCTGGACTTTGGGACCGAAACTGACAACGACGCCGGCGCCCGACTCGCGGACACCGCCGCGGATACAGCAGCCGAAGCAAGCGGAACAACAGCCACTTCCCACTGAGCAGGCCCGCCTGAAGCTCGCCGTCATCCAAAAGCGGATGGAGCTGGGCAAGGCGCGCAGGGCCGGCGGCGGCCCGTTCGCCACCCTGATGGCCACGTTCCAGTGGCTTCTCGCCCGCCTGAATGCCTTCCGCCCCATGCGTGCCTTCCGGCATTACACACTCCAGCACGGTCCGCTGATGAGCGCCGGCATCGGCTTCAACATGTTCTTCTCGATTACCGGCCTGCTGACTACAGGTTTCTCCATCGCCGGGCTGGTGCTGCGCGGACAGCCGGCACTCCTGGACACCATCATCGGCAGCGTGGCCCAGAGCGCGCCCGGACTCCTGAAGCTGAACGGCGGTGAAGGGCTCGTCGATCCGCAGGACCTGCTCAACCCGGACGGGCTCGGTCTGACAGCGCTGGTTGGCGCGGTGGTTACGGTCGTCACGTCGCTGGGTTGGATTGCCGGGCTTCGGGACGGGCTGCGCGGCGTTATGGTGCTGCCCCCGCTGGTGGTGAACCCCATCCTTTTGAAGCTGCGCGACGCCGGCACCCTGCTTCTGCTGGGAGTAGCCCTGGTCATCAGCGCCGGCGCTTCCCTGATCTTTGGCACAGCTGCGGGGTGGGTTTCAGAGTTCCTGCGGCTCGACGCCGCCCTGGCGGGTCCGCTGACCACATCGATCAAGATTGCCGTGCCACTGGTGCTGAGCTGGGTAACAGCAATCATCATGTTCAGACTGGCAGGCAGCCTGAAGCTGTCCCGCCGGGCGCTGCTCGAAGGCACCATCCTGGCGGCGGTGGGCACCA
The DNA here is from genome assembly GCF_024494415.1 of Pseudarthrobacter sp. R1. Lineage (NCBI taxonomy): Bacteria > Bacillati > Actinomycetota > Actinomycetes > Micrococcales > Micrococcaceae > Pseudarthrobacter > Pseudarthrobacter sp. R1. Next base: position 33,161 of record NZ_JAMKFI010000005.1, read on the forward strand.
CTGTCCTGCAGATCTTCAGCACCGAGCTGCTGGCCGGGGCCGGCCGCAACCCCATCCTGGCCCCCTTTGCCATCATCATCGGCCTGCTGATCTGGTTCAACCTGGTCAGCCAGGTCTACCTCGTCTCGGCAGGATGGGCAGCGGTCCGCGAGGCAGACCTTAAGCACGATTCATCCGGGCACGAGAAGGGCATGTGGGGAGCCCGCCAGGTCCAGCCGGGCAAGGTGCCTGTCCAGCCGGGCAAGGCCCCGGTCCAGAATGACAGCGCCGTTCCGGCTACTGGCCGGCGTCGCGGTATTGGCCGCCCCAGGCAGCGGTAGCCCGCGCCCGCTGGACGCTACGGTGCTGCCACCAGTCCTTCCCACCTCACTGTCCAGTCGGGTGGGAAGCCCGGGGCGTTCCGGTCCGGTCCGTTGTCCCACCCCGCCGCCATCAGTGCGGCGGCGGCGAGCACGCCGCCGTTACCGGGCAGGTACAGCGGCAGGGAGTCTGTTTGGCGGTTATGTCCGTTGGGCAGCACCGTGTTCTTCCCGGCGTCGAGCAGGAGCGCGTTGACAGCCGCCTCCGGGTCCTCGAGGCGGGCGGCAGTCATGGCCATAACGGGGTAGTCCCAGCCCCAGGTACTGCCCCAGTCCCAGTCGGCACGGACATCGGCGAGTGTTGCCCGCATGATGTCCTCGTCGATCAGGTCTGTCTTCGGCACGACGCCGAGGGCGCAGAGCATCGAGGGGTGGTCCGTCCTGATGGTGAACGGTTCCACGTCGATGGCTGCGTAAACGCCATCGGTCACGCGTGGCTTTACCAGGCCATCGGCCACCGTGCGCCAGGCTCCGACAGGTTCGAGCCCCAGCCGTTCCCGCCACCTGGCGGCAGTCCGAAGGGCCCACTGCCAATACGCCAACTCGAAGGTGGGATTGGTGACGGATGCCCGGATGGAGCCATAGCTCTCCTGCGCGGGAATCAGGGGCGGACCCAGCTCAAAGCCGCGCTCTGTGGGATGCGCGAAGCTGGCCATAAAGGCAGCCGACTCGAAGACGATCTCCGCAAACTCCTCGAGCACCTCCCGGCTGGGATTGGAGCGGTATACGAGTTCAGCCAGGTAGATGGGGTGCGGCTGCTGCCAGATCAGGAAGGTTCCGATGGGACTGGGGCTTTCCCTCCCGTCCGGGCCTACCTGCTTTGGCCAGCGCACGCCGTCGAAACCCTGCGTCCTGGCAGTCTCCCGCGAGGTCTCCAATACTGTGGAGTACCACCGCAACGACGGCAGCAGGAGGTCCACACGGTTCCAGAGTGCAAAGTGTGCGGCGTGCCACCAGTGCATTTCGAGGTGGAAGCGGCCACGCCACGAATTGCACACGAGCCCCGTTTCCTGCGGGGGCATGGAGCCCGAACAGTTGACCGCGGTCAAGTACTGCGAGAGAACGATCCGGCGTTCCAGTTCTTTGGCCCGCGGATCGTCCGTCGCATCAAGCTCGATTGCTCCGCCCGAGGTCCAGAACAGAGGCCAATACGCCGCCGAGGCGGCGATCACGCTGCTGCCGGCCTCAAGGCTGTTGCCCTGTGGAAGGCCGACGGCGGCCCGGCCAGATGCGGCATTGCCCGGCTTTGCTGCGGGCAGGGTCACCTCCCTGTCGCCTCGCGGGAGGCAATCGCCGTCGCCGGCCGAGATGAACGCAATACTGCAGTCAAGGACGTCCAGACGGTCCAGGACGCCGTTGTCGGGCGTTATCCGGAGGTGGTGCTGCCCGGTCTGTTCCACCTTGAGCAGGCCTCCTGTGATTAGCACCTGGTAGCGGGAGTTGTCCAACTCGCGGCTGGCGGTCCAGCAGGTGGAGCCGGCATGCTGTTGGGACCCTGTGGGTTCGCCGAGGCGGGTGGTGTGGGCGTTCGGGCTGTTCCAATCGGCCGCATCGTGCCACGCCTCCGAGCCGTAGGGGAAATCGATGCCGATCACTAAACCCTCAAGGAGAGCGGGCGACTCCACGCGAAGGCTGAGCTCGTCGCGGTGGGGATGGCATGCCGTGGTGACGGTGACCGGGTGACCGGCAAGTGTGAAGCGGCTGGTTACCACCCCGGTCCACAGGTCGAGCGTTTGTTCGGTGTCGGTGATATCAGCTTCGGTGAGCGCACGTTCTGTTCCGGCCTCTGCCAGCCTGAAGCCGATGCGTCCCAGATCCAGGCGGTGCGGGTTGGCACGCAGCCATGTTTCACCAAGGGAGGTACCTGTTTCACGGTCGTTGACGATGTCGCCTACCATGTCCACATACGGCACCGGCCCGCGCGGCGAGTCGTAGAGGACCGTGGAGTCCGCCAGGTCATACCGTTGCGCCGGGAGGGTCGAATGCCACCCCCATTGGGCCTGCGTGCCAAGGAGCGTTCCGGGCGGCAGTTCGTCCCTTGAGCCCACCGGGTAGGCGTCCGGCAGCGATTGAAGCCCGGTCAGGTCCATGGTGAAAGCGAACTCGCCGTTGCCCACCGACGCGGGGCTTGCCGGGTCAAAGGCCAGCTGGCGGACATTGTGCCGCCGGACGAGTTCTTCCCTCTTGATCATGCCGCCTGTGACGGCGCCGGGGGAAGGGAGAACCGGGGGAGTAGCGGTGGTTTGGCTGTGCACTATGCACGCCCTCCTGAAGGAAGCGACGTAAGAAAACGTTTTCTGGACGCGTCCAATCCTTGTGGCGGCTCAAGCCCCTGTCAAGCCTTGGGCGGTTCAGGGGCCGCTCAATCCCGGCGCCGATGCGAAAACCACTGTGTCCTCGAGTTCCCGGAGGGCATAAAAGGAAGCCCTTTCGTGGGGGCTCGTGTTCGGCTGGTGCAGAGTCAGGAAGAGCCCACCATCCAACGCTGCTGAGCCTGAACAAGTAGGGTCCGTCGGTGACGTAGACGGGGTGGGCCAGGTGGCTGCGCGCAATTCCCATGGCGTAGCCGCGATCGCCGAAGCTTGACCACGCAGCATGAGCAGCTTGCCGACTTCAGCTCCCCGGCGAGACGCCCACTCCCGGAATTTGGCTCCAGTCCTCGCAGTTTTACACCTTCTCCGCACGCAGCCAGCACACCAAAGCTGCGGCAAAGCTGGTGGACTTCCTGGTGAACAACGAGTCTGCCGCCAAGATCATCCAGAGCGACCGCGGTGTGCCCAGCAACTCAGAAATGCGTACCGCGATCCAGGATCTGCTGACGCCGCAGGGCAAGGTGGAGGCCGAGTACATTGACCAGATCGGCAAGATGGACTTTGCAGTGGATCAGCGAAAGCAAAGCTGCCATCGGCAAGTAAGAGAAGCCACAATGGCAGAACGGCGCCGGCAGCGGTGGCCGGCGGCGTCAGGAAGGGTTCCCGGCGTCGAGGTACTGGTCGGCCCAGGCAGCGATGATCCGGGCCGCCCGCGCCGCCTGGCCCTTTCCGGTCAGGAGGTGGTCGCTGCCTTCGAGCGACACGAAGTTCCGGGGATGCCGGGCCGTCTGGAAGATGGTGCTGGCGTTCTCGATTCCCACGGTGTTGTCCGTTGGGGAGTGCAGCACCATGAGAGGCTTGTGCAGTTGCTTGATGCAGTCCGTCAGGTCGGCGTTCTCGAGGTCCTCAACAAAATGCTTGCGGATCTCCACCCGTTTCCCGCCGAGGTCCACCTCAGCGGAGCCTTCGCTCAGGATCTTGTCCAGCGCAGCGTCGAAGACATGCGCCACGTGCTTGGGCGAGAAGGGCGCCCCAACGGTAGCAACGGCGTCGAGCTCTGGGATCTCGCGCGCCGCAGCCAGCACCGCGGCGCCGCCGAAGGAATGGCCCACCAGCAGGGAAATCTGCTTTCCCTCGCTGCGCATAAACTCCGCCGCCTTCACCGTGTCCGCCACCTTGTGGCTGAAGGAACCCGCGGACCACTCACCGGCAGAGCCGCCCAGGCCCAGGTTGTCGAACCGGAGCATGCCCACGCCGCTGTCCGCCAGCGCCTTGCACATCCGCGAGGCGGAGGGCGCGTCCTTTCCAAGCGTGAATCCGTGGGAGAAGACGCCCCAACCTTTTATCGGGCCCTCCGGGATGTCGATGATGCCGGAGAGCAGCTCGCCGGTGGAACCTGCAAAGGAGACTTTTTCGGAGCGGGACACAGCGTCCCCTTTCTTTCGTTGCGGATGCCCCATCAGTTGTGGTCCCCAAACCGGAGTTTTGGGGCCTGGATCTGATAGCGCAACTGGCGGTGCTTAGCTGGTAAACGACGACGGCGCTGTCCCCCCCCCTTGCGTGGGGGACAGCGCCGTCGTCCGCTAAATCCTAAGTCAGATCTTGCGGGAGAGGATGGCCTGCTTGACCTCTTGGATGGCCTGGGTGACCTGGATGCCACGGGGGCATGCTTCGGAGCAGTTGAAGGTGGTGCGGCAGCGCCACACGCCTTCCTTGTCGTTGAGGATCTCCAGGCGCATGTCGCCTGCGTCATCGCGCGAATCAAAGATGAAACGGTGCGCGTTGACGATTGCAGCCGGACCGAAATACTGGCCGTCCGTCCAGAACACCGGGCAGGATGAGGTGCAGGCGGCGCAGAGGATGCACTTGGTGGTGTCATCGAAGCGCTCACGGTCCTCGGCGGACTGAAGGCGTTCCCGGGTGGGCTCGTGACCCTTGTTGATAAGGAACGGCATAACCTCGCGGTAGGACTGGAAGAACGGCTCCATGTCCACGATGAGGTCCTTCTCCACCGGCAAACCCTTGATGGGCTCAACGGTGATGGGCTTGGAGGTGTCCAGGTCCTTCAGGAGCGTCTTGCAGGCGAGGCGGTTGCGGCCGTTGATGCGCATGGCATCGGACCCGCAGACGCCGTGGGCGCAGGAGCGGCGGAACGAGAGGCTGCCGTCCGTTTCCCACTTGACCTTGTGCAGGGCGTCGAGGACACGGTCGGTGCCGTACATGGTGAGGTGGAAGTCATCCCACGTGGCGTCCTCGGAAACTTCCGGGTTGTACCGGCGCACGCGCAGGTGCACATCGAACGTGGGGATTTCGCCGCCCCCGCCGACGCCGGCAGGCAGTTCAATCTTTGAGGCTGGCTCAGCGATTTCAGCGGTCATCTTAGTACTTCCTCACCATCGGCTCGTAGCGGGTAAAGACGACCGGCTTGGTGGCAAGGCGGATGCCGGCGATTGATTCCGCCGATCCGTCCGCCGGGGCGTGGTGGTCCTTGTACGCCATGGAGTGCTTCATAAATTTCTCGTCGTTGCGTTCCGGGAAGTCCTCGCGGAAGTGTCCGCCGCGGGATTCCTCACGGTGCAGGGCTGCCACAGTCATCACCTTGGCCAGTTCCAGCAGGAAGCCCAGCTCAACGGCCTCGAGCAGGTCAAGGTTGAAGCGCTTGCCCTTGTCCTGGACGTTGATGCGCTTGTAGCGCTCCTCGAAGGACGCGATATCGCGCAGCACCTGGTTCAGGGTCTCTGCGGTGCGGAACACCTGCATGTTGGCGTCCATGGTGTCCTGCAGTTCCTTGCGGATTACGGCCACCTTTTCATCACCGGTGCCGTTGCGGGCAATGTCCAGCAGTTCGGTGGTGTACGCGATGGGGTTCTCCGGCAGCTCCACAAAGTCAGCCGTCCTGGCGTACTCTGCCGCAGCGATACCGGCACGCTTGCCGAACACGTTGATGTCAAGCAGCGAGTTGGTGCCCAACCGGTTGGAACCATGCACGGAGACGCACGCAACCTCGCCGGCTGCGTACAGGCCGGGGACCACGGTGTCGTTGTCCTGCAGGACTTCGGTAGTGATGTTGGTGGGGATGCCGCCCATGGCGTAGTGCGCGGTCGGGAACACCGGGACGGGCTCCGTGTAGGGCTCAACGCCGAGGTAGGTACGGGCGAATTCGGTGATGTCCGGGAGCTTGGCATCGATGTGCGCGGGCTCCAGGTGCGTGAGGTCCAGGAGGACGTAGTCCTTGTTCGGGCCGCAGCCGCGGCCTTCGCGGACCTCGTTGGCCATGGAGCGGGCCACGATGTCACGGGGCGCCAGGTCCTTGATGGTGGGGGCGTAGCGCTCCATGAACCGCTCACCCTCGGAGTTGCGCAGAATGGCGCCTTCGCCGCGGGCGGCCTCGGAAAGGAGGATGCCCAGGCCGGCCAGGCCGGTAGGGTGGAACTGGAAGAACTCCATGTCTTCCAGGGGGATGCCGCGGCGGAACGCGATGCCCATGCCGTCACCGGTGAGTGTGTGGGCGTTGGAGGTGGTCTTGAAGACCTTGCCGGCGCCGCCGGAGGCAAACACTACCGACTTGGCTTGGAATACGTGGAGCTCGCCTGATGCGAGGTCGTAGGAGACCACGCCGGCAACGCGCTTCTGCTTGTACGGGGTGCCGTCCTCGCGGACCGCATCCTCTTCCACCGTCAGCAGGTCCAGCACGTAGTACTCGTTGTAGAACTCAACGTTGTGCTTGACGCAGTTTTGGTACAGGGTCTGCAGGATCATGTGGCCGGTGCGGTCAGCGGCGTAGCATGCACGGCGGACGGGAGCCTTGCCGTGGTCGCGGGTGTGGCCGCCGAACCGGCGCTGGTCAATCCGTCCTTCCGGCGTGCGGTTGAACGGCAGGCCCATCTTCTCCAGGTCCAGCACGGCGTCGATGGCCTCTTTGGCCATGACCTCTGCCGCGTCCTGGTCAACCAGGTAGTCGCCGCCCTTGACGGTGTCGAACGTGTGCCATTCCCAGTTGTCTTCCTCGACGTTGGCAAGGGCTGCACACATGCCACCCTGCGCCGCACCAGTGTGCGAGCGGGTGGGGTAGAGCTTGGTCAGTACTGCTGTGCGGGCGCGTTGACCGGACTCGATCGCGGCGCGCATGCCAGCGCCACCGGCACCGACGATGACGACGTCGTACTTATGGACCTGCATACCAGACGCTCTTTCTCTCAAAATTCGCAATAAAACAACGGGCGGGCGTTGCCCGCTCCGCAAAACAAGGCCCGCGGTTGTACCCGCGGGCCCGGGATGCTGCCGGTGCTAGGCAGGGCAAAATCCGCCAGGCAGGGGAACGCCGTCCACCACGGGGCACGGATCGAAGGTGAAGATCACCAGGGTGCCCAGGACGATGATGACGACGGTGGCCGAGTACAGGACCGTCTTCAGCCAGCGGCGGGTTGAATCCTTTTCGGCGTAGTCGTTGATGATGGTGCGTACGCCGTTGGTCCCGTGCAGCATGGCCAGCCACAGCATGGTGAGGTCCCAGAACTGCCAGAACGGGTCGGCCCACTTGCCTGCCACGAAGCCGAAGTCGATGGCGCGAATGCCGTCGCCCACCAGGAGGTTCACAAAAAGGTGGCCGAAGATGAGGACCACCAGCACCACGCCGGAGAGCCGCATGAACAGCCAGGCAATCATTTCGAAGTTGCCCCGGCTTCCGCCGGTACGGCGGTACTGGGGCGCAATCCGTCCGCTGCGGGGGCTCTCAATAGTTACAGCCATGGTTTAGTGACCTCCGAAGGCGAGGGAAAGGTGGCGGATGGAGAAACCGACCATGGTGACCACCCAGAGGCCCAGGACGGCCCAGAGCATCTGGCGCTGGTACTTCGCGCCCTTCTTCCAGAAGTCCACCGCAATGATGCGCAGGCCGTTGAAGGCGTGGAAAACGATGGCGGCAACAAGTCCGGTCTCACCCAGGGCCATCAGGGGGTTCTTGTATGCACCGATCACCGCGGTGTAGGCCTCCGGGGACACCCGTACCAAGGAGGTGTCCAGGACATGGACCAACAAGAAGAAAAAGATCACTACACCGGTAATACGGTGTCCTACCCAGGACCACATGCCTTCACGGCCGCGGTACAAGGTGCCAGCTGGTTTTGTCGGCACTGATAAACCTCCCTGCAACACAGCGGCGCTGGCATGAGATCCACGCGGGGGGAACGCCTGCTGCGAGAGCACTCGTAGCTCAGGCCTAAATCTAGGCTCAGCTAACAGCTTATTCAATTTAGGAACTCCTTGGTGCCCAGCAGTGGCAAGGATTCCGTCGATTAATGAGACAAACGCCACAATCTCCTGCCAGCCCGGCTGACTTTGTTGCGGCGCGGAGCCCGGAAAGAGTCCTAAGCTGCGCCCAAGGGGGCGGAAGGGCTCCCCGGCACCGGGTCGGCTAAAGTAGGCCGTGATGAGTACAGACAAAGTGACAAGCCCGGCTTCACCCCTTGACCGCTTTATCGCGGTGATCCCGGCAGGCGGAGTGGGGACCCGCCTATGGCCCCTGTCGCGAGCCGCAGCTCCCAAGTTCCTGCACGATCTCACCGGTTCGGGCAGCACCTTGCTGCGCGCCACCTACGACCGGCTGCACCCGCTTGCCGGAAGCCGCATGTTGGTGGTCACCGGCAAGGCCCACCGTGAAGCGGTGTGCCGGCAGCTTCCCGAACTTCAGGATTCGGACCTTGTCCTGGAGTCCGAGCCCAAGGACTCCGCCGCGGCGATTGGCCTTGCCGCCGCCATCCTCCACGAACGCGATCCGGACACCATCATGGGTTCCTTCGCCGCCGACCAGGTGATCAGCCCCGACCGCCTTTTCCAGAAAGCTGTCCGCGAGGCGATCCACACAGCCGCCGCCGGCAAGATTGTGACCATCGGCATTAAGCCCACCCACCCGTCTACCGGGTTCGGCTACATCCGCTCGGGGCAGGACCTGCACATCGAAGGCGCCCCCAGCGCCCAGGATGTGGTGGAGTTCGTTGAAAAGCCGAACGAAGAAGTTGCCCAGCAGTACGTGGACAGCGGCAACTACGTCTGGAACGCGGGCATGTTCGTGGCACCCGTCGCACTGCTGCTCAAGCACCTTGAAGCCAACCAGCCCGCGCTGTTCCAGGGCCTGCAGGAAATCGCGCGCGCCTGGGACACCCCCGCCCGCGGCGAGGTAACGGCACGGGTATGGCCCACGCTGCCCAAGATCGCCATCGATTACGCCGTTGCCGAACCTGCGGCCGAAGCCGGGGACGTCGCCGTCGTGCCCGGCTCCTTCCGCTGGGACGACGTCGGCGACTTCGCTTCCGTGGGCCGGCTCAACAGTGCCAGGGAAGTGGACGACGTCACGGTGCTGGGGGAGGGCGCGCGCGTCTTCACCGAGAACTCCAGCGGCGTGGTGGTCACGGACACCAAGCGCGTCATTGCGCTGATCGGAATCCAGGACGTTGTCATCGTGGACACCCCCGATGCGCTGCTGGTCACCACCATGGCTAACTCGCAGCGGGTTAAGGCAGCGGTCGACGCGTTGAAGGCCAGCGGGGATACCGACGTTCTCTGAGGCATCGCGCTCTGAGGCATCGCGGTCCCCGGATGTAACGCGGGGACCGCGATGGCCCGGATTCCAGCCACCCTCGCTAGAGTGAAGCAGTGCGCAATTACACTACGGAAGCCGAGCCCACCGCCCTGGTAGCTCCATGGCTTGAGCCGCTCCTGCCGGAACTGATCGATTTCCGCCGTGACCTGCACGCGCATCCGGAACTGTCCTTCAAGGAATTCCGCACCACCGACAAGCTGGCTGACAGGCTGGAAGCTGCAGGCCTCAGCCCGCGCCGCCTTGAGGGCACCGGGCTTACCGTGGATGTGGGGGAGGGCCCCATCGCCACTGCCCTTCGCGGCGATATCGATGCCCTGCCCATCATCGAGGAAACGGGTTTGCCCTTTGCCTCAAAAAATCACGGTGTGACGCACGCCTGCGGCCACGACGTGCATACCACCACCATGCTGGGCATCGCCCTGGTACTGCACCGGATGCACCAGGAGGAGCCGCTCGGCGCCACCGTCCGCATCATTTTCCAGCCCGCCGAGGAAACCATGCCGGGCGGCGCGCACTCGTGTATTGAACAGGGGGTCCTGGACGGGGTTCCCCGGATCCTGGCCCTGCATTGTGATCCGCGCATCGAAGTGGGCAAGATCGGCACGCGCATCGGTGCCATCACCTCGGCCTCCGACACCATCCGGATTGAACTCTCCGGCCGCGGCGGCCACACGTCCCGCCCGCACCTGACCGAGGACCTTGTGTTCGCATTGGCGCAAATCGCCGTCAACGTTCCGGCCGTACTGTCCCGCCGCGTGGACGTCCGGAGCGGTGTTTCTGTGGTGTGGGGCCAGATCTCGGCCGGCTCCGCCCCTAACGCCATTCCCGGCACCGGTTACATGGCCGGGACCATGCGCTGCCTGGACCGCGAGGCGTGGCACGCCGCCGGTGAACTGCTGGACGAGGTGGTGCACCAGGTGGCAGCCCCCTACGGCGTTGACGTCCGCCTCGAGCACACCAGGGGAGTGCCGCCAGTGGTGAACTCCGAGCACGAAACAGCCATCATCGAAGCATCTGCCCGTGCCGAAATCGGCGAAAGCGCCGTGGTGCTGACTCCGCAGTCCATGGGCGGGGAGGACTTCGCCTGGTTCCTCGCCGAGCTGCCGGGCGCCATGATGCGGCTCGGCACCAAAACGCCGGGCGGCGAGGAATACGACCTCCACCGCGGCGACTACATCCTGGACGAACGGGCCCTGGGCCTTGGCATCCGGGTCCTCACCGCTGCGGCGTTGCGCACCATCCGCGACCTGTAATCCAAAGGTGCGCGGACGCCGTCGTGCTTCACTGACGCCGCGCTTCACTGCATATGAGCCCCCGGTCGAGTTCCTGAAGTTAAGTTGTGTGCAATTGAATTGCGTCCTACAGTTATTACATGACTGATGCTCCACGGCTGAACCGCCAGGTGTGCTTTGCCCTCTATTCGGCCTCCCGTGCCGCAACTGCTGTCTACCGGCCGGTCCTTGAAGAACTCGGCCTGACCTATCCCCAGTACCTGGTGATGCTGGTGCTCTGGGAGGACGAGCCGCGCGGGGTGAAGGAGCTGGGAGATGAGCTCGGCCTGGATTCCGGCACGCTGTCACCCCTGCTGAAGCGCCTGGAGTCCCTGGGCGTGGTGGAGCGCCGCCGGTCCGGCGAGGACGAGCGCCGCGTCGCCATCCACCTGACGGCCGCCGGTCGGGAACTGAGCAGCAAGGCCGGCGCCCTGCCGAAGCGGCTGGCCGAGGCTGCAGGGCTTACCGCCGAGGAGCTCGACCAGCTGCACAACACCCTGGCGCGGCTGACGGCCGCCCTGCATAACGCCCACTGACGGCATCAGTCCGCAATTTTCCAATCCACCTACAGGACGGATATATCCCCGTGAAACCTCTTTACACTGCCGAGGCACTGGCCTCGGGCGAAGGACGCGACGGCAATGCGCGGACCAACGACGGCAAGCTGGACGTGACCCTGTCCAGCCCGGTGGAGCTGGGCGGAAACGGCCAGGGAACCAACCCGGAGCAGCTCTTTGCCGCCGGCTACGCGGCCTGCTTCCACTCCGCGCTCCGTCTCGTTGGCCGCAAAGAGCGTGCCGACCTGACAGACTCGGCCGTGGCTGCCAAGGTCCACCTCGGCCAGCTGGACAACTCAGGTTTCGGCCTTGCCGCAGAACTGGAAATAGCGCTGCCCGCACTGGACCTGGCCACCGCCGAGACGCTCGTGGCCAAGGCCCACGAGATCTGCCCGTACTCCAACGCGACGCGCGGAAACATCACTGTGGACATCAAGATCATGGAGTTCGCCGCATGAGCCTCCGAACCCTTCCCGCCACCACCCGCGAAATCCAGCTGGCCTCCCGCCCGGTGGGGCGGCCGTCGCCGGAAAATTTCCGGCTTGCCGAGTCGGCGCTGCCTGAACTTGGCGACGGCCAGATCCTGGTCCGGAACCTTTACATGTCCGTGGACCCCTACATGCGCGGACGGATGAATGACGTGAAGTCGTACTCCGCCCCGTTTGCCCTGGACAATGCGCTCGACGGCGGTGCGGTGGGGGAGGTAATCGCGTCCCGTTCCGCAGCCCACAAGGAGGGGGACGTCGTCGTGCATTCCCTCGGCTGGCGGGAATACTCGGTGGTGGACGCGGCCGCCGTCACGCCTGCGCGGACCGATCTTGCCCCCGCTTCGGCTTTCCTGGGTGCGCTGGGCATGACCGGCCTGACGGCATACGCCGGACTGCTGAAGGTGGCTGAGTTCGTGCCCGGCGACGCCGTCTTCGTTTCGGGCGCGGCAGGTGCCGTGGGTTCCCTGGTAGGCCAGATTGCCAAGGCCAGGGGCGCCTCCCGCGTGATCGGCTCGGCGGGCTCGCCCGCGAAGGTTGCCCGGCTCCTTGAGCTCGGCTTTGACGCGGCGTTCGACTACCACGACGGTCCCGTGCGCGACCAGCTGAAGAAGGCTGCCGGTCCGGACGGCATCGACGTCTATTTCGACAATGTGGGCGGCGAGCACCTCGAGGCAGCCCTGGCCACCCTCAACGTCGGAGGGCGGGTGGCCATGTGCGGGGCCATCGCGCAGTACAACTCCACCGAGCCGACGCCGGCACCGCACAACCTGATGCTGGCCATTGGAAAACAGCTCACCCTCCGGGGCTTCCTGGTGGGCGGCCAGCGGCAGCACGCGGCCGAGTTCGCCGCCACAATGGCCGGCTGGCTGGCTGACGGCACCGTCCGCTATGACGAGACCATCGTCGATGGGCTCGAGAACGCCCCGCAGGCCTTTATGGATCTGCTGGACGGAGCCAACACCGGCAAGATGCTGGTCCGCCTCCAGCCTTAGTAACAGCAGCCGGACCAGGTAGGGGTGCCGCGTCACGGAGCGGTACCCCTACTGGTTGGTAACAACTTGTCAACGATCTCCGCGAGCGGGTCCAGCTGTGCTATTGGACGTGGCGCAGGCCACTAAGGTAGTTGCCATCAGTGCGCTCAGGCGCAGTGCTGCGGACCTCAGTGAAAACAGAATTTCAGTGTAGAAACGGACACTCATTGAATTCGAGCCGTAGCGCCACTCTCTTCATCCTGGAGGAAAATTGAAGTCATCACTGCGTGCACAATTTCAGCGCGGTTCAATGGCCGGCCTGGCTACCGTCAGTGCTTCGGCCCTTCTGTTAACCGCCTGCGGCGCAGCCCCGGAAGCCGGAAGCACCTCGTCCGCCGGAGCCACCGACTACACCGGCTGCATCGTTTCCGACTCCGGCGGATTCGACGACCAGTCCTTCAACCAATCCTCCTATGAGGGACTGGTAAAGGCTGAAGCCGATCTGGGCATCAAGGTGAACCAGGTGGAGTCCAAGACCAACAACGACTTCGAGCCCAACCTGCGCGCCATGGTCACCGCGGGCTGCGACCTCACCGTCACTGTTGGCTTCCTGCTGGGCGACGCCACCAAAGCACAGGCGCTGGCCAACCCGGACAGCCACTTCGCCATCGTTGACTTCGGCTACGAAACACCCATCGACAACGTCAAGCCGATCATCTACGACACCGCACAGGCAGCGTTCCTCGCGGGCTACCTTGCCGCCGGAACCACCAAGACCGGCACAGTGGCCACCTTCGGCGGCATCAAGATTCCCACCGTGACCATCTTTATGGACGGCTATGCCGACGGCGTGAAGTACTACAACGAGCAGAAGGGCAAGGACGTTAAGCTCCTTGGCTGGAACAAGGAGGCGCAGGACGGCAGCTTCACCGGCGACTTCGAGAAGCAGGACGTGGGCAAGCAGCTGACCCAGAACTTCCTGGACCAGGGCGCCGACATCGTGATGCCGGTCGCCGGGCCCGTCGGCAAGGGCGCCGGTGCTGCCCTGAAGGAAGCCAAGGCCGCCGGCAAGGACGTCAAGCTGATCTGGGTTGACTCCGACGGCTACCTCACCGCCCCGGACTACAAGGACATCATGCTGTCCTCTGTCATGAAGACGATGGGTGAGGCCGTGGAAGCCGTGGTGAAGGACGACGAAAACGGCAAGTTCAGCAACACCCCGTACGTGGGAACGCTGGCCAACGAAGGTGTCCAGCTGGCTCCGTTCCACGACCTCGAATCCCAGGTTCCTGCTGACCTGAAGACCGAGCTTGAGCAGATCAAGAAGGACATCGTGGACGGCAAGCTGAAGGTGGAGTCCGCCGCCAGCCCCAAGGCCTGACCCTGCTTGAAGCGCCACCGCCGGTTGGTCAATGACTGGCCAGGCGGTGGCGCTTTTGCTGTTGCCTTCCTCTTTCGGGTTACCGCCCGCTCATCCCACGACTGCGCCTACTAGGCTGGTGCCGCAGCCACATATCCCGTCCGGTCGATCACTGGACGCTTCGAGATTGGTCAGAGTTTTGAAACTTGAACTCAGAGGGATCACCAAACGCTTCGGGACCCTGCTCGCCAACGACCATATCGACGTGGTGGTTGAGCCCGGACAAATACACTGCCTCCTGGGCGAAAACGGGGCCGGAAAATCCACCCTGATGAATGTGCTGTACGGCCTGTACGAGCCGTCCGAGGGCGAAATCCTCGTTGATGACAAAGTAGTGTCCTTCCGCGGACCCGGCGATGCGATGGCCGCCGGGATCGGAATGGTGCACCAGCACTTCATGCTGGTCCCCGTCTTTACGGTGGCCGAGAACGTGGCGCTGGGCGCAGAACCCACCAAGGCCGCCGGCTTCCTCAACCTGGAAGAGACGCGCCGCCGGATCAAGGAAATCTCCGATCAATACGGCTTCGACGTCGATCCGGACGCCCTGGTGGAGGACCTGCCGGTGGGCGTCCAGCAGCGCGTCGAAATCATCAAGGCACTGGTCCGCAACGCCAAGGTCCTGATCCTGGACGAGCCCACTGCCGTCCTGACGCCCCAGGAGACTGACGAACTGCTGGACATCATGCGCCAGCTCAAGGCCAGCGGCACGTCCATCGTGTTTATTTCGCACAAGCTGCGGGAAGTAAAGGAAGTCTCGGACACCATCACCGTGATCAGGCGCGGAAAGGTGGTGGGCACGGCGGACCCCGCTGCCCCCACTGCCGAACTCGCCTCCATGATGGTGGGGCGCGCCGTCAGCCTGAACCTGGACAAAGCACCCGCCCAGCCGAAGGAAAAAACCTTCGAAGTCCGGGACCTCACAGTCATCGCTCCCAACGGCCAGCACGTGGTGGACGGACTCAGCTTCGAAATTGCCCGCGGCGAGATCCTGGCAGTAGCCGGAGTCCAGGGCAACGGCCAGACGGAGCTCACCGAAGCTATCCTTGGCCTCCAGGACCGGGTCTCCGGCTCCATCACGCTGGACGGCAAGGAACTCCTGGGCCGGTCCGTCAAGGAAGTCCTGCACGCCGGCGTCGGATTCGTGCCGGAAGACCGCAAGGTGGACGGGCTGGTGGGCACGTTCTCCGTGGCCGAGAACCTGGTCCTGGACCTCTATGACAAGCCTCCCTTCGCGAAGGGCATCAGCATGAGCCCCGCGAAAATCCTCGAGAACGCCAAGGCCCGCATCGGCGAATTCGACGTGCGGACGCCATCAGCCGCAGCCGCGGCAGGTACGCTGTCCGGCGGCAACCAGCAGAAAGTGGTGATGGCGCGCGAGCTCTCCCGCCCGCTGCGGCTGTTCATCGCCTCCCAGCCCACCCGCGGCGTGGACGTGGGGTCCATCGAGTTCCTGCACCGCCGGATCGTCGCGGAGCGGGACCAGGGCACCCCCGTGATGATCATTTCCACCGAGCTGGACGAGGTCATGGAACTGGCCGACCGGATCGCGGTGCTCTATAAAGGCAAGCTGGTGGGCATCGTTCCGGCCGGCACCAGCCGCGACGTCCTGGGCCTCATGATGGCGGGCATCCCGCCCGAGGAACACGGCCATCCGACGGGGCAGGCGCCCTCCGCTGCCACGGCCTCCACTTCCGACGCCGAAGGAGGCGACCATGTCTGAGAAGCATCCCCCCAAACACGCGGCCGGCGAACACAGCGGCAAAGCGCACGAGGCAATGCCCGCCGCAGAGGAGACGGCCGCCGTCGTATCCGTTGATACTGCCGGCGGCGCCATGGAACCCTCCGCCGTTCCGGCCGCCGCGCAAAGCGGGCAGCTTCCGGGCGGCCCGGACACGCTGCTCCGCAAAATCTTTACCGGGAGCGGCATGGTCTCGGTCCTGGCCGTGCTGCTGGCGCTCGTCATCGGCGGCCTCCTCATTGCCAGCACGGACAAACAGGTGGCCACCACGTCCACCTACCTCTTTGCCCGTCCCTCTGATTTCCTGTCAGCAGTCTGGAACGCCGCAACGCGCTCTTACGTGGCGCTGTTCCAGGGTTCGGTCTTCAACCCCCGGGGCAACAGCGTCGCGGCCCAGTTCGCACCGTTCATGGAAACCCTCACCATCGCCACGCCGCTTATCACGGCCGGCCTCGGCGTAGCATTGGCCTTCCGCGCCGGACTCTTCAACATCGGTGCACAGGGACAGATCATTGTGGCCGGCATCCTTGCCGCCTGGGTTGGCTTCGCAATGCACCTGCCGCTGGGGCTGCACCTGCTGCTGGTCCTGGTGGCCGGCATCATCGGCGGCGCTTTCTGGGGCGGACTTGTGGGGCTGCTTAAAGCCCGGACGGGGGCCCACGAAGTCATCCTGACCATCATGTTCAACTACATCGCGCTGTACTTCCTGCGGTACCTGTTGAACACCCCGGCCTTCCAGCGGCCGGGGGAGACGAACCCCATTTCGCCCATCCTTGGTCCCACCGCCGTCTACCCCCAGATTTTCGGCACCCAGTACCGGCTCCACCTGGGCTTCCTCCTGGCCATTGCAGCCACCGTGCTGGTGTGGTGGCTCCTGAACCGCTCCACGGTGGGCTTCGAGTTCCGTGCCGTGGGTGCCAACCCCAAGGCAGCACAGACTGCGGGCATCAACGTTTCCCGCTCCACTATCCTGGTGATGGCCATTGCGGGCGGACTCGCCGGCATGTCCGGCGTCGCCCAGGTAGCGGGCACGGAGAGAGTCCTTACCGACGGCGTGGCTGCCACCTATGGATTCGACGCGATCACCGTCGCCCTGCTGGGACGTTCGACGCCGTGGGGTACCTTCGCTGCCGGCCTTCTGTTCGGCGCCTTCCGCGCCGGAGCCGTCCAGATGCAGATCCAGACCGGAACTCCCATCGATATCGTTTTGGTGGTCCAGTCCCTGATCGTCCTCTTCATTGCGGCTCCGCCGCTGGTGCGGGCCGTCTTCGGCCTGAACCCCCGCCGCAAGAAGCCTGCCCGCGCGGCCAAGTCCCGCCAGGCAGCCACAACCGGAGGTGCAGCATGAGCACAAAAGTATCGTCGCCCCTCCCGGGAAAGCCGCAGCCGGGTAACACCCCGGTAGGCACCGGCACCGCAGCCGTCTCAGCGAAGCCGGTGACCTGGCGCACGCCGGTCCTGCTCACGGCCTTCGGACTGATTGCACTGGTCTTCTTCGGTCTGATGGCACCCAACCAGACCGCCAGTTTCGGTATCTCCACCGGCGAGGACTTTTTCCAACTGCCCGCCCTGGCGGTGAACGCGTTCGCCGGGGGCATCGTGTTGTCCGTCCTCCTCTTGGGCCTCGCAGCCTACGCGGTGTACCTCAAAACCGAGGACCGGCCCGCCCCGGGCTGGCTGACAGTTACCTTTATCGTCCTGTTCGTGGCCGCCTTCCTCATATGGGTGGTAGGCGGTGCCCGCACCCCGAGCATCTCCTTGGCCGGGCTCATCGCCGGGTCGGTCACCCTTGCCGTCCCGCTGGTGTTCGGTTCACTCTCCGGCGTCCTGTGTGAGCGGGTGGGCGTGGTCAACATCGCCATCGAGGGCCAGCTCCTCGGCGGCGCATTCACCGCCGCCATCGTTGCCAGCATGACGCAAAACCCGTTCATCGGGCTGCTGGCCGCCGCTGTGGCCGGTGCAGTTGTTTCCATGGTCCTGGCCCTGTTCAGCATCAAATACCTCGTGAACCAGATCATCGTGGGCGTGGTGCTGAACGTCCTGGTCTCCGGCGTCACCGGCTTCCTGTTCAGCACGGTGATGCAGGCCAACAAGGCGCAGTTCAATTCGCCTCCCGGGCTGGACATCATCGAGATTCCCGTCCTGTCCAGCATCCCAATCATCGGGCCCATCCTTTTCCGCCAGTCGTTGGTGGGATACCTGATGTACGTAGCGGTCCTGGTGGTTTGGGTAGGCCTCTTCAAAACCCGTTGGGGGCTGCGTGTACGCGCTGTCGGTGAACACCCGCAGGCGGCCGACACCCTGGGCATCAACGTCAATGCCACCCGGTTCTGGAACGTCACCCTCGGCGGGGCAGTAGCCGGCATCGGCGGATCGTTCTTCACCCTGGTGGCGATCGACAGCTTCACCAAAGAGATCTCCGGCGGCCGCGGCTTCATCGCGTTGGCTGCCCTGATCTTTGGCCGGTGGAATCCGATCGGTGCTTTCTTTGCCGCCCTGCTGTTCGGGTTCGCTGACAACCTGCAGAGCATCGTGACCATCATCGGCACCCCTGTGCCCAGCCAGTTCATGGCCATGCTGCCCTACCTGGTGACGGTTCTGGCCGTGGCCGGGCTGGTGGGCAGGTCACGAGGGCCGGCAGCCAGCGGCATCCCGTATGTCAAGGGTTGACGGCGTGGCCGGCGAAGGGCACGTGGACTGGCCAGCACTGGAGGCGGCCGCCGTCGAAGCCATGCGAAAGGCTTACGTGCCGTACTCCAAGTTTCCGGTGGGGGCGGCGGCCCTCACCGAGGACGGCCGGATCGTCAGTGGTTGCAACGTGGAGAACGCAAGCTAGGGCCTGACCCTCTGCGCCGAATGCGCGCTGGTGGGGAACCTGCACATGACCGGCGGCGGCCTGCTCCGCGCGTTCTACTGTGTGGACGGCGCCGGCAACATCCTGATGCCCTGCGGGCGCTGCCGCCAGTTGCTGTATGAATTCCGTGCCTCCGGCATGGAGCTTATGACCACCCAAGGCATCAAGACCATGGACCAGGTGCTGCCAGACGCCTTTGGTCCCGAACACCTGGAGGGAACGCGATGACAGACACCCGCGCAGCGATCAACGTGGCCGAAGCGTTCGACGCCGTCGATATCATCCGCACTAAGCGGGACAAGGGCACCCTGAGCCCGGAACAGATCGACTGGACCATTGACGCCTACACGCGGGGAGTCATCGCGGACGAGCAGATGGCCGCCCTCAACATGGCCATCCTGCTCAATGGCATGACGCGCAGCGAAATTGCCCGGTGGACGGCCGCAATGATCGCTTCCGGCGAGCGGATGGACTTCTCCAGCCTGCGCCGTCCGGACGGCGGGCTGAAGTACACCTCGGACAAGCACTCCACCGGAGGCGTGGGGGACAAGATCACCCTGCCGCTGGCGCCATTGGTAGCCGTGTTCGGCGTCGCCGTTCCCCAGCTCTCCGGCCGGGGACTGGGCCACACCGGCGGCACGCTGGACAAGCTGGAGGCCATCCCCGGCTGGCGGGCCTCACTCACCAACGAGGAGATGCTGGCCCAGCTCCAGGACGTGGGCGCCGTCATCTGCGCAGCCGGCGCAGGCCTGGCTCCTGCAGACAAGAAGCTCTATGCACTCCGGGACGTTACGGGCACCGTTGAGGCCATCCCGCTGATTGCCTCGTCCATCATGAGCAAGAAGATTGCCGAGGGCACAGGCTCACTGGTCCTGGACGTCAAGGTGGGCAGCGGTGCCTTTATGAAGGATGAGGCCAAGGCGCGCGAGCTGGCGGAGACCATGGTGGCGCTTGGTAAGGATGCCGGGGTCAACACCGTGGCTCTCCTCACCAACATGAGCACGCCCCTGGGCCTGACTGCCGGCAATGCTATCGAGGTGGAGGAATCCGTCGAGGTGCTGGCGGGCGGCGGCCCTGATGATGTGGTGGAGTTGACGGTCCGGCTCGCCGAGGAAATGCTTGCCGCTGCAGGAGTGCACGACGCCGATCCCGCCGCCGCCTTGAAAGACGGCCGTGCCATGGACGTCTGGAACCGGATGATCGAGGCGCAGGGCGGCGACCCGCGGGCCAAGCTGCCGGTGGCCCGGGAATCCGAGGTGGTCTACGCCCCGGCCGATGGAGTGCTGGTGGAACTCGACGCCCTTGCCGTGGGGGTGGCAGCCTGGCGGCTCGGCGCAGGGCGGGCACGGAAGGAAGATATCGTCCAGGCAGGCGCGGGAGTCCGGATGCATGCCAAGCCCGGTGCCGTAGTCCGGGCGGGAGAGCCCCTGATGACCCTCCTCACGGACACTCCGGAACGGTTTGCCAGGGCAAAGGAAGCGCTCGAGAACGCAGCAGTCATCGCCCCCGAGGGATCGCGGCCGGCCCAGCGCCTGATCATTGACCGCATAGCATAGGGACCCATGCAGGCCATCAATGACTTCATCCTCGCGGCAGCCGGACAGCCCTGGGTGCTGTTCCTTGTTTTGGCCTGCTGCATCATTGACGGCTTCTTTCCGCCCGTACCGAGTGAATCAGTGGTGGTGGGCCTCTCCGCAGTGGCTGCCACCGCGGATGTACCCAACCCCTGGCTCCTGATGCTGGTGGCTGCCCTTGGCGCCTTCACCGGCGACAACATTGCGTACCTGATCGGCCGCAGGGTAGGAACCAACAGGTGGTCGTGGATGCGGGGCCCGCGGATGCAAAGCGCCTTCCGGTGGGCAGGCCGGGAGCTGCGCAAGCGCCCGGCCTCGCTCATTCTCGTGGCGCGGTTCGTCCCGATCGGACGGGTAGCTGTGAACCTCACAGCCGGGGTCACGCATTATCCGCACCTGCGCTTCGTGGGGCTGACGGTCCTCTCGGCCACCCTGTGGGCGGCCTACTCGGTGGGAATCGGGCTGTTCTTCGGCCAGTGGTTTGAAGACAACCACCTCCTGGGCGCCGCCATCGCCATCATCTGCGCAGTGGCGCTGGGGATCGTGGTGGACCTCGTTATCAACCGGGTCCGGCGAAAGGCGCCCATGGTGGAGCAGATGAAGGAACCGGAAGCGTAGTTCAACCGTTGTTCGGGCAGGCAGTGGCGTAGCGTGTTGCGCCGCGGCCGTGGGACACTTAGGAACGATTTCCGCTTTGGCTGCGTCACTTTTGGCTGTGCCATTTTGCATAGGAGCAAGACCGCGTGGAGTTTATTAATGAGGCTGTGCTCCATGCAGCGGGCCAGTGGTGGATCTACCCGGTACTGCTGCTGTTCTTCTTTGTGGACGGCTTCGCCATGGTGGTCCCCAGCGAAACCCTCATCGTGGCCCTTGCGGCGTTCTCCCGGCACAGTGGGGAACCCAATCTCTGGATCCTGGGCATCACCGCCCTGGTCGGTGCCATCGCCGGGGACAACATGGCTTTTATGCTCGGACGCCGGATTGGCCTGAACCGGTGGAAATGGATGCGCCGGCCCAAGGTCCAGAAGGCCTTCGGCTGGGCCCGCTATGAACTCGAGAAGCGCGGAGCGGTGCTGATCTTCACTGCCCGCTACATCCCCTGGGGCCGGGTGGCCGTGAACTACGTGGCTGGAAGCACCGGCTTCGCCCACCGCCGCTTCTTCCTGCTGGACGCCTTCGCCTGCATCACGTGGGTAGGCTATTCCATCGGCATCGGACTGCTGGCCAGTTCCTTCCCGTGGCTGCACGACAACCCCCTGCTCAGTGCGGGCATAGCGGTGGTGTTCGCGATTGTGCTCGGCATCCTCATCGACCACCTGCTCCGGTGGTGGCACAAGCACCTTGCCCGCAACGACGCCCAGGACGTGGATGAGTGGCTCGACGCCGGCCCGGACGGGACACGGGACAGCCAAACCGGAGGCAACGCCCTCCTGACACCCGCGGCCGCGGACGGGAAGCCTGCCGCCATGTAGCCGCTGGCATTGAACCCCTGCCCACCCTAAGGTGGGAACGTGACTGAGCCTATTGTTGACGCTGCCCCTGCCATCGATTTTGACCTGAAGAACCTCCCGAAGGTTTCACTTCATGACCACCTGGACGGAGGACTCCGTCCGGCCACCATCATCGAACTGGCCGAGGCAGTTGGCCACACCCTTCCGTCCACCGATCCGGTGGCGCTGGGCCAGTGGTTCCGCGAGTCGGCGGACTCCGGCTCCCTGGTCCGCTACCTTGAGACGTTCGACCACACCGTCGCCGTGATGCAGACCGCCGAAGGCCTCTTCCGCGTCGCGAAGGAATTCGTCGAGGACCTCGCCGACGACGGCGTGGTGTACGGCGAAGTACGGTGGGCCCCCGAGCAGCATCTGCAGAACGGCCTCACACTGGATGAAGCCGTGGAAGCGGTGCAGGAAGGCCTTGAGGCGGGCGTCGAGGCCGTGGGGGAGACCGGACGGGAAATCCAGGTGGGCCAGCTCATCACGGCCATGCGCCACGCCGACCGCGGCCAGGAGATCGCTGAACTCGCAGTCCGGCATCGCAACAAAGGCGCTGTTGGCTTTGACATCGCCGGAGCCGAAGACGGGTTCCTGCCCTCCCGCTTCAGGGAGGCCTTCACCTACCTGGCGCAGAACAACTTCCCGGCCACCGTGCACGCGGGCGAGGCCGCCGGCCTGGAGAGCATCCAGTCAGCCCTGGTGGATGGCCGGGCGCTCCGGCTGGGACACGGCGTCAGGATCGCCGAGGACATCATGGTGGAGTTCGACGACGATGACGAGACCGAGGACACCATCGGACTGGTGACCCTCGGCGACCTCTCCAGCTGGGTCCGCGACCGAGGTATTGCCCTGGAAATCTGCCCGTCCTCCAATCTCCAGACCGGTGCGATCGCGGGGTTCGGCGACGGCATCGAAAGCCACCCGCTGGACATGCTGTACCAGCTCGGCTTCAACGTCACCATCAACACCGACAACCGCCTGATGAGCGGGGTCACCCTGACGGACGAGTTCGACCTCCTGGTGGAAACCTTCGACTACGATCTCGACGACCTGCTGGAGCTGACCCTGAACGCCGCCGAGGCATCCTTCCTGCCGTTGGAGGAGAAGGAAGCCCTGGTGGAGTACATCAACGACGCTTACGCGAACCTTGGCTAACGAGCCGGACGCCGGCAGCTCCCCGGTGGGGGAGCTCCCCAGCAGCTCCCCGAGCAGCTCCCCGCTGGGGGAGTTCCCCAGCAGCTCCACGAGCAGCTCCCCGGTGGGGGAGCTGCTGGGGATAGTCGCTTCCCTCCGGGAACACTGCCCGTGGATGGGGGCGCTCACCCACGCGTCGCTGGTGGAGTACCTCCTCGAAGAGGCCTTTGAGGTTGCCGAAACGATTGAGGCCGGAACCTCTGGCGGCACCACGGCTGAGGCCGCCGACGCCGAACTCCAGGGCGAGCTGGGCGACGTCCTGCTCCAGGTGGTGCTGCACGCCCGGCTTGCCGAGGAGCGCGGCGCCTTCACGTTCGACGACGTCGCGCGCGGGCTCAGTGCCAAGATGGTCCGCCGGAACCCCCATGTGTTCCGCCCGGACGGCTCCCTGCAGGATAACTTTCCGGCCACCATTGATAAGATCGTCCAGAAGTGGGACGCCGTCAAGCGCGCCGAGCGGCCGGAGCGGCGGGATCCGTTTGAAGGGATCCCGCTGGCCCTCCCGGCGCTGGCCCGGGCCCAAAAATCCGTTGACCGCGCGGCCAGGGCGGGGTTTCCGCAACTTCAACCGCCGGCAAACGTTGGCCCCTTCACGTCCGAAGAAGAACTCGGCGAGCTGCTGCTCGCCGTCGTGCATTCCGCCCGGGCCAGCGGATTGGACGCTGAGCGTGCCCTGCGCGGCGCGGTCCGGACCTACCAGCAGCGTGTCCCCGAGCAGCACCACCAGAGATAACCGCAATATCATGACGTCCGGGGGCTGGATAGGTTTCCGTAACCCGGACCACTCTCGACTACGCTGGTCCGTGACGAGTACGTCGAGTCTTTCTGCAAGATCCCCCCGTTAATCGCCCATAAGGAGCAAATTCATGGCGCTTATCGATGCCATCCACGCCCGCGAGATCCTCGATTCCCGCGGCAATCCCACAGTAGAAGTTGAAGTACTGCTCTCCGACGGCCAGATCGGCCGCGCTGCAGTGCCGTCCGGTGCTTCCACCGGCGAGCACGAGGCCGTTGAGCTGCGTGACGGCGACAAGGGCCGTTACCTCGGCAAGGGTGTCCAGAAGGCTGTTGACGCCATCATCGACCAGATCGCCCCGGCCCTGACCGGGTTCGACGCCACGGACCAGCGCAGCATCGACCAGGCAATGCTGGACCTGGACGGCACGCCGAACAAGGGCAAGCTGGGCGCCAACGCCATCCTGGGCGTTTCCCTGGCCGTTGCGAACGCAGCTGCCGCCTCGGCAGATCTGCCCCTGTACAAGTACCTGGGCGGTCCGAACGCCCACGTCCTGCCGGTTCCGCTGATGAACATCCTCAACGGCGGCTCGCACGCTGATTCCGATGTCGACATCCAGGAATTCATGGTTGTCCCGCTGGGTGCGGAGACCTTCTCCGAGGGCCTGCGCTGGGGCGTTGAGGTTTACCACGCCCTCAAGTCCGTGCTGAAGGAAAAGGGCCTCGCAACCGGCCTCGGCGACGAAGGCGGCTTCGCCCCGAACCTGCCGTCCAACCGTGCAGCGCTGGACCTGATCCAGGAAGCCATCAAGAACGCCGGCTACACCCCGGGCAAGGACATCGCGCCGGCCCTGGACGTCGCCTCCTCCGAGTTCTTCACCGACGGCGCCTACCAGTTCGAAGGCAAGTCGCTGACCTCCGCCGAGATGAGCGCTTACTACACCGAACTCGTCGCTGACTACCCGCTGGTCTCCATCGAGGACCCGCTGGACGAAAACGACTGGGACGGCTGGAAGACCCTCACCGACTCCATCGGCGACAAGGTGCAGCTGGTGGGCGATGACCTCTTCGTCACCAACCCCGCCATCCTGCAGCGCGGCATTGACACCAAGACCGCCAACTCGCTGCTGGTCAAGGTCAACCAGATCGGTTCCCTCACCGAAACGCTTGACGCAGTGAGCCTGGCCCAGCGTGCCGGCTACACCACCATCACCTCGCACCGCTCCGGCGAAACCGAGGACACCACCATCGCCGACATCTCGGTGGCCACCAACGCCGGCCAGATCAAGACCGGCGCACCGGCCCGCTCCGAGCGCGTTGCCAAGTACAACCAGCTGCTGCGCATCGAAGAGGAACTCGACGATGCCGCACGCTACGCAGGCCGCAGCGCGTTCCCGCGTTTCAAGGGCTAGTAGCCGCATAAACAACGAGGCGGTGGCTATGGTTGAAAGACCATAGCCACTGTTGTTGTTTCGGCAACATAGTTTCAGCCCAGCTAGCGGCGGCCCAGGCAGGCTGCGTGTTTCAGGAGTGTCATGGCTACCCGCCGTCCCAAAGTTCCAAAGGTCGCCTCTTCCCGATCGGGCACACCGCGGTCAAACCAGGAAACGGACCACGAAGCAGCTGTCATCCGGGCGGATTTCCGTTCCGCCAAAGAGAAGCCCGGCACCAACGGGGCCGGCCGGAAAGCTGCCGCACCGACGGCCGGCAACGCAGCGGGTGCCCACTCGCCCGGCTCCAGGAAGGCCCCGGGGCCACACGGCGCTACCTCGCCTGCCGGCGCAGGAAAGGGGAGCAATTCCCAAGGCGCCGCACCGGCGGCCGGCGCCGAAACGCCCGAAGACCAGCAGCCCGTTCCGGCCAAGGCGTTTTCCGGACGGATGCTCGCGCTGGCGGTGGTCATGATTGCCATCACCATCATGCTGGCTCCCACGGTGAAGATATTCTTCGACAAAAGGGCTGAAATAGCGGCCCTGAACGCTGACATTGCCGCCCGCGAGGCCGAAGGCAACAGCCTCCGGCAGCAGGTTTCCCGGTGGCAGGACCCCAACTACGTGAAACAGCAGGCCCGCGACCGCATTAACATGGTTATGCCGGGCGAAACCGGCTACTGGGTCTTCGGCAGCGATGTGCCGGCCGGGGAAAGCAGTAGCCAAACCGGTGCAGCAGCACAAGACCCCGCCGATCTGCCGTGGGTGGATTCCCTGTGGGAGTCCATCACGCGCGCGGCCACAGACTGAACCGCAAAAGGAAGGACGGCCCGCGACAGTGGAACCCAACACGGCAGCCGCCCGGGATGAATCCCGCCAACCATCACCGCAAGACCTGGAAGTACTGAGCCGCCAGCTGGGACGGCCGGTCAGGGACGTCGTGGAGATTCCTGCGCGCTGCGTCTGCGGCAACCCGCTGGTGGCCGCCACCGCTCCCCGCCTCGGCAACGGAACCCCGTTCCCCACCACCTTCTACCTGACGCATCCGGTCATTACCTCTGCAGTTTCCCGGCTCGAAGCCGCGGGCGTTATGAACGTGATGAACGAGCAACTGGCCGGCGATGACGTACTGGCGGCCGCCTACCGCTCTGCCCACAACGCGTACCTGAAGGCACGCTCGGACATCGGTGAACGGTCCGGGATCGGAGCCGTCCCCGAAATCGATGGGATCTCCGCCGGCGGCATGCCCACCCGCGTCAAATGCCTCCACGTCCTGGTGGGGCACTCACTCGCGGCCGGTCCGGGAGTCAATCCGCTGGGGGACCAGACCATCTCCGCCATCAGCGAGTGGTGGACCGCCGACGCGTGTTACTGCGAAGGCGCATGGGACACTACCGGTGAAGCCCCGTCCCGGGACCTCAGCCGCCACGGACCGCAGGGGTTGCCGGACATCGTAGGCCGTCCCGCGCCCGTTCGGAAGGCCTCCGGCACTGCAGAGGCCGGGCAATGACCCGCGTCGCCGCCATTGACTGCGGCACCAACTCCATCCGCCTCCTCATCGCCGACATCGAACGCAGCAACGGGACCACCAGCCTCAAGGACGTGGTGCGCGAGATGCGTGTGGTGCGGCTGGGCCAAGGAGTGGATGCCACCGGCGAACTGGCTCCCGAAGCGCTCGAGCGCACCTTCGCGGCGGCCGCCGACTACGCCCGCCTGATCCAGCAGCACGGTGCCGGCAAGGTACGTTTCGTTGCCACCTCTGCCAGCCGTGACGCGCGGAACAGGGACGTCTTCGTGGACGGCATCCGGGAGCTCCTGGGCGTGGAACCTGAGGTGATTTCCGGTGACGAGGAAGCCGCGCTGTCCTTTGCCGGCGCCAGCAGCGTCCTGCCCATCCTGGACGGCCAGGAGGTGCTGGTAGTTGACCTGGGCGGCGGAAGTACCGAATTCGTCCTGGGCACGGCAGCCGGCGTGACAGCAGCAAAATCAGTGGATATCGGCTGTGTGCGGCTGACCGAACGGCATCTGCGCCAGGACCCGCCCAGCCCCGAACAGATAGCCGCCGCGGAAGCTGATGTGTACGCCGCCATCGCCCGCGCCGGACAGGACGTTCCGCTGGAACGCGCCACCGCCGTCGTCGGCGTTGCCGGCTCCATCACCACCATCACTGCCCACGCCCTTCGGCTGACGGAATATTCGCCCAACGCGATCCACGGCAGGGAACTTCCCCTGGACACGGTCCGTGCTGCCGGCACCGATCTCCTCACCATGACGCGTTCAGCCCGGGCTGCGCTGCCCTACATGCATCCGGGCCGGGTGGACGTCATCGGTGCAGGCGGACTGGTCTGGCGGCGCATCCTTGAGCGGCTGGCCGGGTTGACCGGCGGGCGCATTGCAACAGCCACCGCCAGCGAACACGACATTCTCGACGGCATTGCCCTGAGCATCGGCTGACGGCCCATGCAGAAACACACCACTGGAATGCAACCGCTTGAACGGGCCGGCGCAGCACTGCTCGCGCTGGTCCTGGCCGGCGGCTGCCTTGTCACCGGTCTTCTCACCGCCCCGGCAGCCCACGCGGATGAATGGCGCGACAAGCAGTACTGGCTGGGCGAGTCCGGCATCACCAAGGCCTGGGAGGTTTCCAAGGGCGCCGGCGTGAAAGTTGCCGTCATCGACAGCGGCGTGGACGCCCAGCATCCCGACCTTAAGGGAGCAGTTGCCGGCGGCTACGACGCCTCCGGTTCGGGGCAGCCCAACGGCCAAAAAGGTGTGGGCTCCAAGACTGAACACGGCACCCTCGTGGCCACCATGCTTGCCGGACGGGGCCATCAGCCCGCGGACGCCACTGCCAGTCCAACACCCGGCCCCGCAGCTGTTCCCCCCGACGGAATCATAGGCGTGGCCCCGGAGGCCCAGATCCTTGCGGTTTCCACCTGGCTGGGCTCAGCGAATCCCTCGGGTAAAAGCGACCAGGACCAGATTCCCGAGGCTGTCCGCTGGGCGGTGGACAACGGTGCAAAGGTCATCAACATTTCCCTGGGCAGCACCACGACGGAGTGGCCGCAAAGCTGGGACGCCGCCTTTCTCTACGCAGAGCAAAAAGACGTCGTGATCGTGGCAGCGGCTGGCAACCGGGTGGGTGGCAACACGCAGGTGGGCGCTCCTGCCACCATTCCCGGCGTCCTCACCGTCGCCGGCGTGGACCGCAAGGGCGCAGCCAGCGTTGACGCATCCTCCCAGGGAATCAGCATCGGGGTTGCGGCGCCCGCTGAAAACCTGCTGGGCGGTCTTCCCGGCGGCAGCTATGCGGAATGGGCAGGCACCTCGGGTGCGACGCCCATTGTCTCCGGCGTTGCGGCGCTGATCCGGTCCAAGTGGCCGGAGATGTCCGCAAAGCAGGTCATCAACAGGATTGTTACGACTGCAAAGGACGCCGGAGCACCCGGCAAGGACCCCCTGTACGGCTTCGGTGTGCTCGATGCCGAGGCGGCTTTGAAGGGCAACGTTCCGGAGGCAGGCGCCAACCCGCTTGGCTCCATTGCGGAATGGATCCGCGTTCACCGGCGGGGTAACCTCGCCACCCCCGCCCCGCTGCCTACCTCGGAAGTCCCCAGCGCCGTGCCTACCCTGCCGGAGGCCACCGTGCCCGCGGCCAAGCCGCCGTCGCAGCGGGACACTGCCCTCGGCGCCGCCGTCGTGATCGGTTTCAGCCTCTTGTTCGTGGCGATCATCGCGGCAGCCGTCGTTCAACTCCGGCGGGCGGCGAGGAGCCCGGGAGCGGTGGCGGAAGAGCCTGACACCGGCGTGATGGACAGCGTCGAATCCAGCCGGAAACCTGAGGCGGGAAGCCTGTCCGGCAGTTAGTGAAGATTTTCACAAACTGCTGTATCCTTAAACTATGGCAACCACCCCAGAGCTCCAGGACCGTCCCAGGGTACTCGTCGTCGGCGGCGGGTACGTCGGCCTGTACGTAGCACTCAAACTGCAGAAGAAGATCGCGAATGCCGGTGGCATCGTCACCCTCGTGGATCCACTGCCCTACATGACCTACCAGCCGTTCCTGCCCGAGGTGGCCGGCGGCAACATCGAGGCGCGCCACGCTGTGGTCTCCCACCGCCAGCACCTCAAGCAGACCGAACTGATCCAGGGCCGCGTGACCTCGATCGACCACGCCAACCGCACGGCTGTGGTGGCTCCCGCCGACGGCGGTGCGCACTTCGAGGTTCCCTACTTCGACGTTGTGATGGCGGCAGGTGCCATCACCCGCACGTTCCCCATCAAGGGCCTCGCGGACAAGGGCATCGGCCTGAAGACCATCGAGGAAGCTGTTGCCCTCCGCAACAAGGTCCTGGAGCGCATCGAAGTTGCCTCCACGATGACCGACCCCGCAGCCCGAGCCAAGGCCCTCACCTTTGTTGTGGTGGGCGGCGGGTTTGCCGGCATCGAGTGCATCACCGAGATGGAGGACCTTGCCCGTGCCGCCGTTCGGAACAACCCGCGCATCAAGCAGGAGGAAGTCCGCTTCGTCCTGGTTGAAGCCATGGGCCGGATCATGCCCGAAGTTACCGCCAAGCAGGCGGAATGGGTTGTGGAGCACCTCCGCAGCCGCGGCATCGAGGTACTCCTCAACACGTCCCTGGACAACGCTGAGGGCAGCCTCAAGCTCATTAACCTCCCGGACAAGACCCCCGCGCAGGAGTTCGAAACGGACACCCTCGTGTGGACCGCCGGCGTGCAGGCCAACCCCATGGTCCGGTCCACCGACTTCCCGCTCGAACCGCGCGGCCGCGTCCGCGTCCTGCCGGACCTCCGGGTTGCCGGCGATGAAGGCATCATCGACAACGCCTGGGCAGCAGGGGACGTCGCCGCCGTTCCCGACCTCACCGGCAAGGGCCTCCCGGACGGTACCTGCGTCCCCAACGCCCAGCACGCGCTCCGCCAGGCGAAGCGCCTCGCCAAGAACCTTTGGGCCTCCCGCTGGGACAAGCCGCTGAAGGACTACAAGCACAAGAACCTGGGCGCTGTTGCCGGCTTCGGTGAGTGGAAGGGCGTTGCCAACATCAATCTTGTGGGCAGCATCGGGCTCAAGGGCGGACTCGCCTGGCTCGCGCACCGCGGCTACCACGGCATGGCCATGCCCACGTTCGAGCGCAAGTTCCGGGTGATCTTCAACTGGATCATCAGCTTCTTCGCAGGCCGCGACACCACGCAGCTGATGGACCTGGACAACCCGCGCGGTGCTTTCGTGGCCGCAGCTACCCCGGCTCCGAAGCCGGCCGCCGCGCCCGCTGCCGCCGCGCCCGGCGCCCCTGCCCCGGTGGCCGGCGGCTCCGGTTCCACTGCGGTGGACTCCAAGGAATCGGTTACGGCCAACGCCAAATAGACCGGCCCGGCTTTAATGCACGACGGCGGCTGTCCCCTTCCGGGGATGGCCGCCGTTTGCGTTTGCCCGGCAGCCTGATAGCGGCTGCTTACCGGGCAGCCCGCTGCCGCGCCTTCTAGACTGGGCAGCATGACTGGCGAGATGAACCTTCAGGCCCTGCTGGCAGGGATGCACCCGGTGCGGCGGCCGGGCGAATACGTTTACGTCCTGTGGCCGCATGGACGGCCGCTGGCGCCCGGAATCGAAGCGGCGGTCAGGGAAGCAGAGGGCCTTACTGTGGTCCTGCCCCGTGCCGAGGCGGACAAGGAAGGGCTGTCCTACGACTTCGTCGCCGCGTGGATCACGTTGCAGATCCACTCGGCACTGGAAGCCGTCGGATTGACTGCCGCCGTGAGCAAGGCCCTCACGGATGCGAGAATCAGCTGCAACGTCCTGGCCGGGTTCCATCACGACCACCTGCTCGTGCCGGTGGCCGACGCCGGACGCGCCCTTGGGGTGCTGGCTGAACTCTCCGGGCGGGGGCAGGTTCAGGATCATGGGCAGCTGCCCCCGCCCGGGCTGGTGCTGCGCGACGAGACTCCAGCCGACCGGGACGCGATCCTCGCCCTGACAGCGGACGCCTTCGCCATCTCCCCGGCCACCGGGCTCCCGGCGGACGGGGAACCGGTTGAAGTCAACGTGCTCCGGGAGCTCTTTGACGCCGAGGAGTACCTCCCCGGGCTCAGCGTCGTTGCGGTGCTTGACGGCCAGGTGGTGGGGCACGTGATCAGCACCCGCGGGTGGGCGGGGGACCAGGAACTCTTGGGCCTGGGCCCTCTTGGAGTCACGCCGCGGCTCCAAAGGCAGGGCATCGGCACTGCCCTGATGAAGGAGAGCATCGAGAGGGCGAACGCTGCGGGGGAGATCGGCATCGCTCTGCTGGGCAGCCCCGACTACTACTCCCGTTTCGGTTTCGTCCCGGCCGCCACCATGGGTGTGCTCCCGCCGGAGGAGGCGTGGGGTGATTATTTCCAGCTTCTGCCGCTCGCGCTGTGGCATGGCGGGGTCCGGGGGACCTTCCGGTATGCCGAACCGTTCACGCGCCTCTGACGGGATGCCATTGAGCCGTTGCCCCAGTAGCCCAATTGGCAGAGGCAGCGGACTTAAAATCCGCGTGTTGTGGGTTCGAGTCCCACCTGGGGTACTTGGCAGAACCTGGCGCAGAGCGCCGGGTGACAGAGGAAGCCGTCCGCTGCGCGGGCGGCTTCCCGCATTTAATTCCACATATGCAACGACTGTTATAAGGATGTGACCTCAGTCACTTATCTTCGCCCTGGATATGCACTAGCTTGAAGCTAAATCAGGAACACCTGATTTTTCGTGTCAAAGGCCGTTCGCACCTTTAGATCGAGGAGCTCGTAAATGACTTTATTCCCCCAGGCGGGAACCCGCGTTGCCAAGCTGACAGTGCTTGGCATCGGCGTCGCCTTTATGGCAACGGCTTGCGGCGGTTCGTCCACACCCACGGCGTCCGAAACCGCCACCGGTTCGGCGGCAGGAATTGCCTGCCCTGCCCCCGGCTCCACCGGTGGAAGCACCGCCCAGCCCACTGGCGCGGGCGGCGCGGTCCCACCGTCCAAGGGCACAACCGAGACTGCGCTGAAGCTCGGCTCCCTCCTGCCCACCACGGGTTCGCTGGCGTACCTCGGCCCGCCGGAAATCGCGGGCGTTAACCTCGGTGTCAAGGAAGTCAACGACGCCGGCGGCGTCCTCGGTAAGCCCGTTGAAGTGGTACACCGCGACTCCGGTGACACCAAGACGGACATCGCAACCCAGTCCACAGCAGCTTTGCTCGGCCAGGGCGTCAACGCCATCATCGGTGCAGCCTCCTCCGGCGTCTCCAAGACGGTCATCAACCAGATCACGGGCGCCAACGTGCTCCAGTTCTCTCCCGCCAACACCTCACCGGACTTCACCACGTGGGATGACAAGGACCTGTACTGGCGCACAGCGCCGTCGGACGTTCTCCAGGGCAAGGTCCTGGGCAACTACATGGCCACCTGTGGCGCCCAGACGGTCGGCATGATCGTCCTGAATGACGCCTACGGCACGGGGCTCGCGACCAACATCAAGGCAGCCTTCGAATCGGCCGGTGGCAAGGTCGTCGCCGAGGAGCTGTTCAATGAGGGCGATACCCAGTTCAGCAGCCAGGTGGACAAGGTCATCGCAGCCAAGCCCGATGCCATCGCCCTGATCACTTTCGACCAGGCCAAGAGCATCGTTCCGCTGATGACCGGCAAGGGCGTAAAGCCCACCCAGATGTTCCTGGTGGACGGCAACACCTCGGATTACAGCAAGGACTTCCAGGCAGGCACCATGCTCGGAGCCCACGGCACCTTCCCGGGAACGTTTGCCAACGAATCCTTCACCAAGAAGCTTCTTGAAGTGGACCCGGCGCTGAAGGACTTCACCTACGGTGGTGAATCCTACGATGCCGTGAACCTGATCGCGCTGGCGGCTGAAGCTGCCGGAAGCACCAGCGGCCCTGAAATCGCCAAGCAGCTCAAGGGAGTCTCGGAGGCCGGGGAGAAGTGCACCAGCTTCCCCTCCTGCGTCACCCTGCTGCGCGAGGGCAAGGACATCGATTACGACGGCCAGTCCGGCCCCGTGACGTTCTCCGACGCCGGTGACCCGACCGAGGCCTACATCGGCATCTACGAGTACACCAACGACAACAAGCTCAAACCCCTCCAGTCAGAGTTCGGCAAGCTGTAATCACTACTCCTGATACACCAAAGAGCCCCTGTCCAGCCGGACAGGGGCTCTTTGTATGTGGCCTTTTGTTGTTACTCGACCGTATCGGCCAGCGTGCCCAGATACAGCTGAATGACCTTGGGGTCCTTCATGAGTTCGCGTCCCGTGCCGGTGTAGGCATCCCTGCCCTGGTCCAGGACGTAGCCGCGGTCGCAGATCTGGAGGCACCGCCGGGCGTTCTGTTCCACCATGATCACCGAGACGCCGGCGCGGTTGATCTCGTGCACACGCAGGAAGGTTTCGTCTTGCTTGACGGGGGAAAGGCCCGCGGACGGTTCGTCGAGCAGCAGCACCGCCGGATCCATCATCAGTGCCCTGCCCATGGCCACCATCTGGCGCTCGCCGCCTGAGAGGGAGCCGGCGCGCTGGGCGCGGCGCTTGCCGAGTTCAGGAAACAGGCCGGTGACGAAGTCGAACCGCTCCGCGAAGTCCTTGGGCCGCTGGAACATTCCCATCTGCAGGTTTTCCTCGATGGTGAGGGTGGCGAACACGTTGTTGGTTTGCGGAACGAAACCTACGCCCCGGGACACGAGTTTGTTCGCTTTCAGCCCGGTGATGTCCTGCCCACGCACAATTACTGTTCCGGAATGAACCTTGACGAGGCCGAACATCGCTTTCAGCAGTGTGGACTTGCCGGCTCCGTTGGGCCCGATGATGCCGATCAGTTCACCTTTGCGGGCCTCGATGCTGCAGCCGTTCAGGATATTGACCCCGGGAAGGTAACCGGCCACAAGATCGGTGACCTTAACCACCGAGTCGCTGTCGCTGACTGGCTGTGCGGCGGGTGCCGTGCTGGTGCTGCTCATTGGCCATCCTTCTCTGCGCTGCCGGTCTCCGTGCTTCCGTGGCGGCCGCGGGGTTGTTCGCGCTGTGGCCCGCCGTCGTCGCTGCGGGCAGGTTCGCCGCCCTCTGCGGCCACTACGTCCACCGCGATGATGCCCGCATTTTCTGTTCCAACGATGGATTCCTCATCAGCCACGAGTTCCGCTGCCAGCTCCTTGATGCCCTCGGAGTCTCCAAGGTCAACGTCGTGGTGGGCGCCCAGGTAGGCGTCGATGACTGCGGGGTTCTTCATGACCTCCCCGGGAGGACCTTCGGCAACCACCTTTCCTTCAGCCATGACCACCACCCAGTCGGCGATGTGCCGGACCATGTGCATGTCGTGTTCGACGAAGAGGACCGTCATGCCTTCGGCTTTGAGGTTCTTGATGTGGTCCAGCAGGGACTGCGTCAGCGCGGGATTAACGCCTGCCATGGGCTCATCAAGCATCACAAGCTTGGGCCGGACCATGAGGGAGCGTGCCATCTCCAGGAGCTTGCGCTGCCCGCCGGAAAGGGAAGCCGCGTAGTCGTCCTTTTTGGCGTCGAGCTTGAACTTCTCCAGCAGGACATCCGCTTCGGCAGTAATTTGCTTTTCCCTGCCGCCCCAGATTCCCTTGAACAGGGCCTTGGCGAGGCTTTCACCGGGCTGGTTTGCCGCGCCGAGGCGCATGTTCTCCATCACGGTGAGCTTGCCCATGACCTTGGTGAGCTGGAACGTGCGCACCATTCCCATCCGCGCCACCTTGTACGGGGACACCCCGGCCAGGCTCTGGCCTTCGAACTGCCATTTGCCGCTGTTGGGCGTATCAAAACCCGTCAGCAGGTTGAAGAGGGTGGTTTTGCCGGCTCCGTTGGGGCCAATGAGTGCAGTGATCTTATGGCGGGGGATCTCGAGGTACTCAACGTCCACCGCATTGATGCCGCCGAAGCTCCGGGTGACGTTTTCGGCCACGACGATAGGGTCCCGCTTCTTGCACCCGGGAGCGGTTTCGCCGGCAGCTATGGGACGGGTGTCTGTCATGTAGTCCGGTTCCCCGGCCCGTGGGGTGGTGATTTCTTCACTGTGCTTGCTCATGCGAACGCCAGCTCCTTCTTGTTTCCGAAGACGCCCTGCGGCCTGAAGATCATCAGCAGCATGAGGGCGACACCAACCAGGATGTAGCGCAGCTGCCCGGCCTGGACCGTGTTAAGCCACGTAACGGCACCTGATTCGATCAGGCCATAGAGGATCCCCTGGGTCAAGGACAAAACCACCCAGAAGATCATGGCGCCGATGACCGGTCCGAGGACCGTGGCCATGCCACCAAGCAGGAGGCAGGTATAGAGGAAGAACGTAAGTTCCGTTCCGTAGTTTGCCGGTTGTACCGCTCCGCGGGGAAGCGTGAAGACCATGCCGGCGAGGGCGCCCAGCACGCCGCCGATGATAAGGGCCTGCATCTTGTAGGCGTAGACGTTCTTGCCCAGCGAGCGTACGGCGTTCTCGTCTTCGCGGATGCCTTTGAGCACCCGGCCCCAAGGGCTGCGCATCAACAGCCACACGAGCGTGCAGCAGATGACCACCAGCGCCCATCCCACCACGCGGATAAAGAAGTCACGGTTGTTCATGCCGAAGTAGGAGCCTTCAGGGAACGGGTTCATGGAGTAGAACCCGCCCTCGAAGGCCGCCAGGCCGTTGGCCGATCCGGTGACCGAAGTGAGCTGGTTGGTGGTGACGATGTACCGCACGATTTCGGCCGCCGCAATGGTGACGATGGCCAGGTAGTCGGCACGGAGCCTCAGGGTGGGGATGCCAAGCAGCAGCGCAAAAATGGCCGAGGCAATGACGGCAATCAGCAGCCCAACGAAGAACGGGACGCCGAAGCTGAGGGTGGAGATCGCGAAGCCATAGGCACCTACGGCCATAAAGCCCGCCTGGCCGAAGTTGAGCAGCCCTGAGTACCCGAAATGTACCGCGAGGCCGAGTGCGGCCAGGGCGTAGGCGGCCGTCGTCGGGCTGAAAATCTCAGTGGCGGCACTGGCAAGAATGAATCCAAAGTCCATGGCTGTCTCCTAACCCACGCGCTCGCGTCGGCCCAGGATTCCCTGCGGCCGGAACAAGAGGACAACGATCATGATGAACAGGGCTCCCACATATTTGAGGTCGGCAGCGAGGCCGAACACGGTGGTCAGCTCCACAAAGATGCCGACGATGATTGAACCGATCAGGGCGCCGAAAACGGTGCCGAGCCCGCCGAGGGTTACGCCGGCAAAGATCAGCAGCAGGATGGCGGAGCCCATGTCGAACGTGACGCCTGGACGGTAATAGGCCCACAGGATGCCGCCGAGCGAGGCCAGCATGCCGCCGGTGATCCAGACCAGCCGGACCACGCCGTCGACGTCGATTCCCGACGCCGCAGCGAGGGCGGGGTTGTCCGCCACCGCGCGGGTGGCTTTGCCCAGCCTGGTTTTCAGCAGCACGATGCCGATGAGGGCGATGACCACCGCGCTGATGCCCAGGGACCAGAGGTTGTTGGGTGATATGGATACCGGGCCGAGCTGAATCTCAGGGCTTTGGGCGAACGGCAGCTGTTGGGTGGCCCCGCCGAAGAAGAACTGGATGACATACCGCACGGCAAGGGCAAGGCCGATACTGACGATCATCATTGGCACCAAGCTGGTGCCGCGGCGACGCAGGGGCCGCCACAGCCCCCTGTCCTGGACGTAGCCGAACAACCCGCCGCCCAGCAGGGAGAGGATGATGGCCAGCCAGAACGGAAGGCCGATCGCATTGAAGGCAAACACCAGTACCGCACCGAGGGTGACCATCTCGCCGTGGGCGAAGTTGGTCAGTCCTGTGGTACCGAAGATGAGCGAGAGGCCTACGGACGCCAGCGCCAGCAGCAGCCCAAAACTCAATCCGGCCACGAGCCGGTTGAGCAGGTTTTGTCCGAAGTCCTGCTCCTGGACCACGATGCCTTTGCCGAAGGCGAAGATGACCGACAGATTGGACGTCTGGCTGAACGTGACGTCACGGGGATTCTCCTGGCCCTCGGCCAGGGTAATGCCCTCAGGCAGGGTCGATTCGTCCAGCTCCACCGTGTAGGTCCCCTGCTCGGGCACCCCAATGCTCCAGGACCCGTTGGCGGACGACTTGGTGGTACCGGTGAAGTCGCCGCTCTTGGCGGTGATGGTCACGTCCGCCAGCGGTGCACGGGTATCGTCACGGAGAAATCCGCTGATGTTGTTCTGGAAGGTTTGGTTCGACGGGGATGGTGTCGGTGAGGGGGAAGTGGCCTGGGATGCCGGGGCCGCCACGAGGAGGATTGCCAGGATGGAGGCGCTGATGGCTCCCAAAAGTCTTAGCAACCCGCGGCGTCCTCCGGCCGGCAGGCCTTGGGATGTACTTCTCAAATTGAAAACCTCCACTTGGGGGCGGTCTCGGCTGCGCCATTGCAGCCGCTGCGAACGGATGCAGGGCTGGGATGATGCCATAACGCCCTGCACCCGCCACGCATGTGAGTTCCGTCACCCTGCTTGGCTTATGCTACAGCGCGGAAGAACCTATAAATGCCCTGATTGGAGGCGTCAGCATAGCGATCAGGTAACAACTGCGGTGTACCGTGGGCCCGAAACCGTGGGAGAGCAGGAGGAAACCTTTGTTGAGCCACGGTGCTTCCCGGACGTCCCGACCGGCCAGTGAGCTCTGGTCGCCCACCCTCAGTGCGGTTTCGGCACGTCACGGTTGGGTTGCACCCGCGGCAGCAGGGAACTTTTAGCGGTGCCGCGACGTGAAAATTGGTAGCGTAAACCATAAGGTTCACAAACACATCCCATCAATGGAGGAATCCCGCAATGGCACTTGGCGGCAACCCGATCTTCAACGGAAAAAGCTTCCGTGGAGCCACCCAGGCACCGCCTGTCCCGCAGGCTCCCTATGGCCAGGCTCCTTATGGCCAGCAGCCGTATGGCCAGGCTCCTTACGGCCAGGCGCCCTACGGCCAGCAGGGCTACGGGCAGCAGCCCATGACCGACGCGCAGCTGCAGCAGATGTACAACCAGCCTGCGGCGGGTCCGGCTGACACCGGCCGGATGACGTTCGACGCCGTCATCGTCAAGACGGCGGCCTGCCTTGGCGTCGTGGTTGCCGGTGCCGCCGTCACCATGTTCGTCAGCATGGGCCTTGCTTCGCTTTTAATGATCGTGGGCGCACTGGGCGGCTTCGTCCTGGCACTGGTCAACACTTTCAAAAAGCAGCCTTCACCGGCCCTCATCCTCGCTTACGCCGGACTGGAAGGCCTCTTCCTCGGCGGCCTGACCCGTATCCTCGACGCGCAGTTCCCGGGCGTTGGCCTGCAGGCAGTGATCGGCACCCTGTCCGTGTTCGCCGTGACCCTCGTTCTGTTCAAGAGCGGCAAGGTCCGCGCCACGCCCAAGGCCATGCGGTTCTTTATGATTGCTGTCATCGGCTACGCGGTCTTTGCACTGATCAACATGGTGATGATGTGGACCGGCGCGGTCCAGTCGCCTTTCGGCCTGCGCACCGAGATCGAAATCTTCGGCATTCCGCTGGGTGTTTTCATCGGCCTGCTTGCCATTGGCCTCGCAGCCTTCTCGCTGATCATGGACTTCACCAGCATCGAAGCGGGCGTCCGCAGCGGCGCTCCGCAGCGCTTCTCGTGGACGGCGGCCTTCGGCCTCACCGTCACCCTCGTGTGGCTGTACGTGGAAATCATCCGCCTGCTCGCCATCCTGCGCGGGGACGACTAACCGCAAAAGCGGCGTCCCGCCGTCGGACGCCTCCTGCGGTAAAGCCGCAAAAGCTGAGGGCCCCACCTTCCGGTGGGGCCCTCAGCCGTTGTGTCGGACCTAGGCGATCCGTATGGCGCCCGCCGCCGGCGTCACCGTGAAGATGTCAGGTGCGGTGAAGCCGGCACCGGCGAAAGCCTGGACGACGGCGTCGCGCACCTTTTGCTCCGCGCCGACCGGAGTGAGAGCAATGGCGGCGCCGCCAAACCCGCCGCCGGTCATCCGGGCACCAATGGCTCCATTCGCGCGCGAAGCCTCCACGGCCAAGTCCAGTTCGGGGCAGGAGATTTCAAAGTCATCGCGCATGGAGGCGTGGCTCGCGTCCAGGAGGGGGCCGATCGCCGCCGGCCCCTGGCCCGCGAGGAGGTCCACAGTCTGGAGGACGCGGTCATTCTCGGTGACCACGTGGCGCACCCGGCGGAACGTCACTTCGTCCAGCAGCCCGGCTGCCTCCTCGAGGTCGGCCACCTGCACGTCACGCAGTGCCTTCACTCCCAAAACCTCAGCCCCCAGCTCGCAGGATGCCCGGCGCGAAGCGTAGCCGCCGTCGGCATGCGAATGGGACACCTTGGTGTCAATGACCAGCATCACCAGGTCTGCCGGTTCCGTCTCAAACGGAACCAGGCTGACATGCTGGTCCCTGCAGTCCAGGAACACGGCGTGGCCCTTTGACCCCCGCAGCGAGGCGGACTGGTCCATGATTCCCGTGGGCGCACCCACGAAGTCGTTTTCGGCCTGCTGTGTGGCGAGGACCATGTCCTCGGCTTCCAGCCCTGCGCCGGTCAGTTCGTTCAAGGCGGAGATGACGGCGCACTCGATGGCGTGGGAGGAGGAAAGCCCAGCGCCCAGCGGGACGTTCGAGTCCAGCAGCAGGTCAACGCCCGGAACACCGATGCCCCGCTGCCGGAGCGCCCACATAACGCCCAGCGGATATTTGGTCCAGCCCTTGGCCGAACCAGGCTGCAGGGAATCCAGCGACGTGGTGACCACGCCCTGGTCGCCGTAGGTGGACAAGAGCCGCACGGTGTTGTCAGGGCGGACGGCTACCGCCACGCGGGCTGTCCGGTCGATGGCGAAAGGCAGGACAAAACCCTCGTTGTAGTCCGTGTGCTCCCCGATAAGGTTCACCCGCCCCGGCGCCTGCCAGACTCCCGCCGCGACCCCGCCGAACTCCCGGGTAAACCGGGCGGCGAGGTCTTCGACAGCAGTGCTTTCCGGTGCGGTCAGCGGGTCAGATGCGGCACTCAAGCGGGGGCTCCTTCGGGCAGGGCTGCCCGAAAGGCAGCCGGGGAGGGTGTTGAAGCTGGAACGGTGACATTGCGCAGGCGCTCCGCCACGCTTTCCGGGGTGGTGTCATTGATAAAGGCTCCCATGGCTGCCTCCGACCCCGCGAGGAACTTGAGCTTGTCGGCGGCACGCCGCGGCGACGTCAGCTGGAGGTGGAGATAGCTTGCGGGACGCAGCAGTGCGTCCAGCGGGGCCTGGTGCCATGCGGAGATGTACGGCGTGGGTGTGGGGTAGAGGGCATCCAGCCGCTTGAGCAGATCAAGGTAGACGTGCGCCAGTTCATCCTTTTCCTCCCCGCTCAGCGCCGCCAGGTCCGGAACCTGGCGGTGCGGAACCAGGTGGATCTCGAGCGGCCAGCGCGCCGCAAACGGGACGTAGGCGCTGAAGTTTTCGCCTTCCATGACCATCCGGCTGCCGTCCTCGCGTTCAGAGCGCAGCAGTGAGCCGGTGAGAGTTTCACGGCCGTCCGCCGCGTCGAAGAACTTCCGGGCAGCGGCGCCGAGGACGCCGGCGCGCGGGGTCACGTAGGGGTAGGCATAGATCTGGCCGTGGGGATGGTGGAGAGTGACGCCGATATCCGCGCCACGGTTTTCGAAAGGGAAAACCTGTTTGATTCCCGGCAGGGCACTCAGGGCAGCGGTGCGCTGCGCCCATGCCTCAATCACTGTGCGGGAGCGGGCTTCACTCAGACCGCTGAAGGACCCGGTGTGTGCCGGGGTGAACGCCACCACTTCGCAGCGGCCGTAAGCCGGGCCCGTTGTTCCCCAGGCCGCTTCCGCGGGCACGGTGCCGAGAGCGGGACCGAGGGACGGGAAGCGGTTTTCGAACACCACGACGTCGTAGTCGTCAGCCGGTATCTCCGATGGATTGCTGGCCGTGGTGGGGCAGATCGGGCATTGGTCTGCGGGCGGGAGGTGGGTGCGGCTTTGGCGGTGGGCTGCTACCGCCACCCATTCATCGGTGAGGGCATCGAAGCGGACCTCACCCGGCTCGCCCCTGGGAGGCAGGGCACGGTGGTCAGTGGTTGTGTCAGCGGTCCGCGCTTTGGAGGCATGGGCGTCGTCAAAATAGATCAGCTCCCTGCCATCGGAGAGCCTGGTGCTGGT
Source organism: Pseudarthrobacter sp. R1 (assembly GCF_024494415.1). NCBI lineage: Bacteria > Bacillati > Actinomycetota > Actinomycetes > Micrococcales > Micrococcaceae > Pseudarthrobacter > Pseudarthrobacter sp. R1. Next base: position 74,334 of record NZ_JAMKFI010000005.1, read on the forward strand.
AATTCCCGTCATGAAACCCGTCCTGTTGGTATCGCTGCAACTTAACACCATTGTGCCACGGTTCGCCCAAAAAGGAATAGAAACTAACAAAATGCAACAAGTCTTGAATGCATGCAGCCGGGCCGCGCTGTACGGTATTGCTCATGACTTCCGATTCACCCCTCGAAACCAGCGTCGCTTCAGGCTACCGGGCGTATGCCACCGGCCGGCAGTACGAACTCCGCCGGGGAGACGCCTTGGCAGTGGTCACCGAACTGGCCGCCGGACTCCGCTTGTTCAGCAGGTCCGGCGTCCAGCTGACGGAAACGTACGGCGACGATGAGATCCCGCCCGGCGGGTCAGGGATCACGCTTGCGCCGTGGGCCAATCGCGTTGAAGACGGCACCTGGTTCCTGGACGGCAAGAAGCAGCAGCTGGCCATCACCGAGGTGGCACGCAACAACGCAAGCCACGGACTCCTCCGCAACGCCTCCTACGCGCTGGTTGATGAGTCCGAACATTCCGTTACGCTCGAGGCCACCATTTTTCCCCAGCACGGTTACCCCTTCCTGGCGCGCCACCGGGTGCAGTACCTCCTCACCGAAGACCTCGGCCTTGTTGTCCGCCAGACGCTGGCCAACGATTCCAAAAAGGCGGCGCCGTTCGTCCTGGGTGCCCACCCGTATCTGCGGCTGGGGGACACCGCAGTTGAGGAACTGGTGTTGACCGTGTCCGCTGACACCCAGTTGCTGGCAGACGAGCGCCTCATTCCGCGCGGCAGCGCACCCGTCGAGGGTGACACCGACTTCCGGGCGGGTCTGCATGTTGCCCCGCTGAACGTGGACGTCGCCCTGACCGGCCTGCAGTTCGAAGGGGGGAAGGCACGGCACACTCTGGCGGCTCCGGACGGCCGGCAGGTGAGCCTCTGGCAGGACGAATCCTGCCAGTACGTCCACGTCTATGTCAGTACCCTGTACCCGGGCCGCAGCCGCGCGGTGGCTGTTGAACCCATGACCGGTCCCGCCAATGCGTTCAACTCCGGCGACGGCCTCCGCTGGCTGCAGCCGGGGGAATCCTTCACGATGTCGTGGGGTATCGACTACAGTTCCGGTGCCGCCGGCTAGCAGTTTCCCATTAGGCCGTGGCTGGGGAATTATTAGGCTATGACGCCAGCCGAGGATCCCGTTTCGCCCGACCCTCAACTTCCCGTACGGCAACCATCCGCTGCACCGGCAAGCGGGACGCCGCCGCTGCGCGTCCTGACGGACCGTGAACTGGACAAGGACATTCCCTACGGAGTGCGCATCGCCGCATCATGGGCCTGGCGCCTGGGACTCATCCTCCTTGTGGGCGGCGCCCTGGTATGGCTGCTGCGGGGAATCAGTTTCCTCATCATCCCGGTAATGGTCGCCGCCCTCCTGGCCGGCCTGCTGAGCCCTGTGGTGGGCTGGCTGAAACGCCGCCGGGTCCCGGGTGGCGCTGCTGTGGCCATCACGGTGGTGGGCTTCCTGGGCCTGATCGGCGGATCGCTGGCGCTGGTGGGCAGGCAACTGGTCGCGGGCTTCGGGGAACTCTGGTCCGAAGCGCTGACCGGTATCCGGCAGATCCAGAACTGGTTGTCCGAGGGGCCCCTCCACCTGACGGCCGACCAGATCGATAAGTACCTGCAGGAGGCCAGTACGGCGCTGCAGGACAACACCAGCAATATCCTCAGCGGGGCACTGTCCTTTGGCAGCAGCGCAGGACATTTCGCTGCGGGATTGGTCCTTGCGCTCTTCGTCCTCATCTTTTTCCTGCTCGAGGGTGACCGGATCTGGGCGTTCCTCGTCCGGCTGCTGCCACGGAAGGCGCGGGCGGCGACGTTCGGGGCCGGGCGCAAGGGCTGGGCTTCGATGGTCAGCTATGCCCGTATCCAGATGTTTGTGGCCTTCGTGGATGCTGTGGGCATCGGCCTGGGTGCGGCGATTATCGGCGTCCCGCTGGCGCTGCCCCTGAGTGTGCTGGTGTTTATAGGTTCGTTTATCCCGATCGTTGGCGCCCTGGTGACCGGTGCCATCGCAGTACTGCTCGCGCTGGTAGCCAACGGCCCCATCAACGCCCTTGTTATGCTCGGAATCGTGCTGCTAGTCCAGCAGCTGGAAAGCCACATCCTTCAGCCACTCGTGATGGGCAAGGCGGTAGCCCTGCATCCGGTGGCAGTGATCCTCTCGGTAGCGGCCGGTTCCTACCTGGCCGGAATTCCGGGAGCGCTGTTCTCGGTGCCCATTCTCGCCGTCGCAAATTCGGCCGTTCGCTACATCGCCGCCAGAACGTGGGAACATGAACAGGTGTTGGCATCACCTGCAGGCTCGGTGGCTGCCGGCGCCGGCCCGGACAACACCATTACGCGTGTCGACCCGCCGGACGCCCTCAAAGGCGGCAAGGACGCCGCAGCCAGCACCGACGCAGAACAACCTGGCGCCCGTTCCAACGACGCGGCGCCGGGGCCGAAATCCAGAGGAGATTAGTCCGTGAACATCCTTGAAACCCTTCCCGTCACGCTGGACGATGTCCTGGAGGCGCAGAAGCTGCTCGACGGGATTATTGCGCGGACCCCGGTGGAATCATCACGGGCGCTGGGTGCCCTCGTCGGCGGGGACGTCTACTTCAAATGCGAAAACCTCCAGCGGGCAGGATCGTTCAAGGTCCGCGGCGCCTACGTGCGGATGGCGCGGCTGTCCCCGGAAGAGAAAAAGCGCGGCGTGGTGGCCGCGTCCGCAGGCAACCACGCCCAGGGTGTGGCCGTGGCAGCCAAGAGCCTCGGGATCAAAGCCCGCATCTACATGCCCCTGGGAGTAGCCCTGCCGAAACTGGCTGCCACCCGCAGCCACGGGGCAGAAGTTATCCTGCACGGGCACAATGTCGACGAAGCGCTCGCCGAAGCCCAGCGGTACAGCAACGAAACCGGAACTGTCTTCGTCCACCCGTTCGACAACGTGGATGTCGTCGCAGGCCAAGGCACGCTGGGACTCGAAATCCTGGAGCAGGTACCCAACGTTGACACCGTGCTGATGGGCGTGGGCGGCGGGGGACTCCTGGCGGGTGTCGCCGTCGCCATCAAAGCCCGGGCCAGGGAACTGGGCCGGGAGATCCGTATCATCGGCGTGCAGGCGGAGAACGCTGCTGCGTATCCGCCCTCACTTGCTGCCGATGCACTCGTTCCGTTGAAAAAGGTGTCCACCATGGCCGACGGCATTGCCGTCGGCCGCCCGGGGCAGCTTCCCTTCAGCATCATCCGTGAACTGGTGGACGACGTCGTAACGGTCAGCGAAGACTCTCTGGCACGTGCGCTGATTTTCCTCCTGGAGCGCGCGAAGATGGTGGTGGAGCCTGCCGGCGCTGTAGGTGTGGCCGCACTCATGGACGGCAAGATCGAGAACCCGGGCACCACGGCCGTGGTCCTCTCGGGCGGCAACATCGACCCCATGCTGATGCTTAAAGTCATCCAGCGGGGCCTCTCCGCAGCCGGGCGTTACATGACCGTCCGCATGATGCTGGACGACAGGCCGGGTTCGCTTGCCACCATCGCCCGGATCATCGCCGAGAACGACGCAAACGTCACCGGGCTGGACCATACCCGGGTGGGCGGGTCAATCAGCATGGGCGACGTCTCCATCACCGTCAACCTGGAAACCAAGGGCCACGAGCACTGCGAGCAGGTCCTGAGCGCGCTCCGCGCCGAGGGTTTCCAGCCCATAGTGGTGCACTAGGACGCGCCATGGCCGGACTGACGGGAAGCGGAGGCTGGGAGCGGCGGACCATTGCCGCCCGGGCAAAAGGCGGACTGCTGGTGCTGGGCGGCTTTGTTGCCCTCCTGTTCGCCATAGAACTGTTCAACGCGCTGATGCTGCGTTCATTGAACCGCACATTCGGCCTGCGGCCCAGAAGCGCCGACGGGCTGCTGGACATCTTCACCTTCCCGCTCCTGCACGCCAACCTGAACCACCTGCTGTCCAACAGCCTGCCGCTGATAATTTTCGGCTTCCTGGTCTTCCTCTCCGGACTCCGGGTCTTCCTGACGGCGTTGGCCTTCAGCTGGCTCGGATCAGGGCTGACAGTCTGGCTGATCGGGAATGGCGGCATCACCGTGGGCGCTTCCGGCCTGGTCTTCGGACTGTTCTCTTTCCTGCTGGTCCGGGGCTTTTTCAACCGCAGCTGGCGGCAGATCCTGCTGGCCGTTGTGCTGTTTATGGGCTACGGCAGCATCCTGCTGGGCGTCCTCCCGCTGGTTTCGGGCTTCGTCTCCTGGCAGGCACATCTCGGCGGCGCAGCCGGGGGAGTGGTGGCCGCGCTGCTCCTGCGGCCCCGCAAAGATGCAGCAGACACCAGGTCCTGACCTCCGCCCGGAGCCTTCCCCATTAAAGTGAAACGCTGGCCGCCCTTCCGGACGGCCAGCGTTTCTTAAAGGCCTGCGCCTATGCCGCGTACGGCTTGGCGGAAAGGATTTCCACTTTGATGTCCTTGCCGTTGGGCGCCGTGTAGCTCAACGTGTCGCCTTCCTTGTGCCCAAGGATGGCGGCACCCAGCGGAGACTTCTCGCTGAAGACGTCAAGATCGGAATCGCCTGCGATCTCGCGGGAACCGAGCAGGAAGGTCTCTTCGTCACCGGCAATCCTGGCGACGACGATCATGCCGGGTTCCACGATTCCGTCATCTGCCGGAGACTCGCCAACGTGGGCGTCCCGAAGCAGGGCCGTCAGCTGGCGGATGCGGGCCTCGATCTTGCCCTGCTCCTCCTTGGCCGCATGGTAGCCGCCGTTTTCCTTGAGGTCACCCTCTTGCCGGGCTGATTCAATTTTCTGGACGATCTCCGCCCGGCCAGCGCCGGAAAGGTGGTCCAGCTCTGCCTTCAGGCGGTCAAAAGCTTCCTGGGTAAGCCAGGCTGCAGCTGCGCTGTTGGTGGTAGACACGGACTTCTCCTCTAATGGTCCTACATGCAAAAGACCCCGCCACGGTGGCCACTTGTGGAACAGTAACCAGCTCAGCGGGGTAAAGGTATTGCTCCATTGTAGTCAATCCTGTGGATTTAACCCAACAAGGAAGCGGCGCGCATCACATCTTCTGCCCGGAGCCGCCGGAAATCCAGCAGCTGTCCACCACGCCGGATACGGACTGTGACTCGGTCCTGACCGGGACCCGCTGCGAAACCGTTCGCCCGCCGTCGGCCGTACCATTTGCCTCCGAAGGCGGAATGTCCACAACTTTCCACCCCACCACGGCGTATTTGGAATCCAGCGCCTTGATGGCGCACTGCACCGAGGTTCCAGGTTGCCGGGTCACCTGGAAGTCCACCTCAGCAAGCGTGGCGTCCGTGGTGACATAGCCGATGTCCTTGAAGCTCACCTCAGTGAGGGCATTCGACGTGGAAACCCAGGCCATAAAGCCGATCCCTGCGGCCAGGGCGGCGCCCCCTATCGTGCGCTTGGCGGCAGGGGAGAACCGGCGCTTTTTAGCACCATAACGATTGGCTAGGCTAGTGTTCGCGGGCTCGGAATGGGCCGGCTGGTCCGGGGAAGTCACCAGACCAGTTTAGTGCCCCTTCCGGCGGAGCTTTCCCGGCCGGTGGCATAGCAGGCCTTGCAGTCCCCGCCCGTTCAGCAACCGTTCAGCAGCCACAAGCCGCAATGAAGAATAAGGAGCCGTCCTTCGATGACAGCGTCCAGTAACTCCCACGCACCGCTCCGGCTGCTCGCCGTCCATGCCCACCCCGACGACGAGTCCAGCAAGGGTGCGGCCACAATGGCCATGTACGCAGCGTCGGGGGTGGAGGTGATGGTGGCCACCTGCACGGACGGCTCGCGGGGGGACATCCAGAACCCTGCTGTGGAAGGCGAGCCCCATCCCAAGCGGGACATGGCGGGTGCCAGGCGCCTGGAGATGGAACGGGCAGCCCGGATCCTGGGGATCAAGCAGCGGTGGCTGGGCTTTGTGGATTCGGGCCTGCCCGAAGGTGATCCGCTTCCGCCCCTGCCGGCCGGGTCCTTCGCCACCCTGCCGCTGCACCATGCGGCCGCCCCGCTGGTCCGGCTGGTGCGCTCCTTCAAGCCCCACGTCATCCTCAGCTATGACGAGAACGGCGGCTATCCGCACCCGGACCACATCATGGCGCACAGGGTTGCCGTTGAGGCTTTTGACGCGGCCGGTGACCCTGCCCGTTATCCGGACGCTGGCGAACCCTGGGAACCGGGCAAGCTGTACTACGACCGCGCCTTCAGTCCGGAACGATTCCGTGCGCTGCATTTCGCCCTTGAGGAGGCGGGCCTCCAGTCCCCTTACGCCGAGCGGCTCGCGGCATGGCTGGAGTCCGACGCCGAAGGCCACACTCCGCCGCCTGCCTCCCATCTCACCACCACGCAGGTGGACTGCGGAGACTTTTTCGAAGTGCGCGACGACGCCCTGCGGGCACACCGTACGCAGGTGGATCCGCTGGGGTTCTTCTTTGCCGTATCCCCGGAAATGCAGCGCCGGGCGTGGCCCTGGGAAGATTACTCACTCATCCAGTCCCGGGTGCCGTCCGAGCTCCCGGAGAAGGACCTGTTCGCGGGGCTAAGATAGGGCGGCAGGCATTGCTATGCCGTGTAGAGGATGCGCCCGGATCCGGGCGCCGATGTGCTGCCTGCTGACACCCGTGCCGTAGAAGGTGCATCGTCTGCTCCTCATCCTGGCTGCCAACCCCCTCGCCCCCTGCCCCCGCCCTCCTTGCGTGGGGGCCTCTCCGAGGGCCGGGCGGGCGCCGGGCCTCATGGGCTTCATCATGACGGCTTTCTTCGTGGTAGCCACGGCCCTGGTGGAGGAGGAGCGCCTCGCCGCGGCCACTGCCGCCGACATTGAAAGCGGCGGAGGCCTTATCCGGCCCGTGGTGCCGGCTGGCAGGTACCGGGCAGCCCGTGGCAGCGTTAGCTGAGCACTGCCAGGGCTATGGCTGTGAAATGCGTAGCGAAGGCCACCACGGTCAAGGCATGGAAGAGTTCGTGGAAGCCAAAGTGGTGGTAGCTGATGTTGGGCTTTTTCAGGGCGTAAAAGACCGCGCCGGTGATGTACAGCACGCCGCCCACGCAGATGAGGACGGCGGCGGGCGCGCTGGCCTGGAAAAACTGCGGAAGATAGAACAGCGCGCCGCAGCCGAGGGCGATGTAGATCGGAACATACAGCCAGCGGGGTGCCTGGGTCCAAAGCAGCCGGAACAACACGCCAAGAATTGCACCCGACCAGATTACCCATAGCAGAAGGATGGCCTGGGCCCGTTCCAGCAGGGTCCAGGCGAGCGGCGTGTAGCTGCCTGCGATCACCAGCATGATGTTGGTATGGTCCAGCCGCTTGAGCGTCATTTTTACCCGCGGGGACCAGTTGCCTCGGTGGTACACGGCGCTGACCCCGAACAGCAGCACTCCAGTGGCCGCGTAGATGGCCGACGTGATCTTGCGGTCAACGGTCGGAGCCAGGAGGACGAGGACAATCCCCGCCGCGAGTGCCAGTGGAGCCGTCACGGTGTGGATCCAGCCGCGCCACTTCGGCTTGATCATCAGGAGCTCGGCCAGGCGCACGGCTGCGTCGTCCATGGGGGAGGTGCCGGCGTTCGTATCCGGGCTGGCTCCCGCGCCTGCAATGTCCTTGGGCTGCGGCGTCCGGGGACCGTCCGGGGTGTCGCTGTTCATGGCTCCAGAATAACTTACGGGCCGGTGAGTTACCCATGAGTAACAAGGGATTGGTGCAGGGCGGCGCGCAGAAGACCGTCCCCGTCCGCGCCGGACGGTAGCCTAGGATGTGCAAGCCGAACGTACAGCAAGGAAGTCAGGTGAGAGGCCGCGTGGAGTTGCCCGGGTTCCTCTATGGCTTTTACGAGCGCCGGCTGCTCAAGGACCTCGCGCGCGACCGCATCCCCCGGCACATTGGTGTGATGGTTGACGGCAACCGGCGCTGGGCCAAACAGTTCAACGCGCCCACCAGCCAAGGCCATCAGGCAGGCGCAGACAAGGTCCACGAATTCCTTGGCTGGTGCCAGGAACTTGGGGTCAAGGTGGTCACGCTATACATGCTGTCCACCGACAACATGAACCGGTCCAGCGAAGAACTGGACCTCCTCATGGGCATCATCGCCAACACCCTGGACCGGCTTGACGACGACGCGAACATATCAGTGCACGCCATGGGTGCACCTGAGCTGCTGCCGGACTATCTTGCCGAGCGGCTGAACAAGCTCACGGCACGCACCCCGGTCCGGGAAAAGATCCATGTCAACGTGGCGGTGGGGTACGGCGGACGCCGGGAAATCGTTGACGCCGTGCGGGAACTGCTGCACGACGCCGTCGCCAGGGGCGCCGATATTGGCAAGCTCGCCGACGACCTGTGCGTGGACGATATCTCCCGGTTCCTCTACACCCGGGGGCAGCCGGATCCGGACCTGGTGATCCGCACGTCCGGCGAACAACGGCTCTCCGGGTTCCTGATGTGGCAGAGCGCCTACAGCGAGTTCTACTTCTGCGAGGCGCTGTGGCCGGCATTCCGCAAAGTGGACTTCCTGCGCGCCCTCCGGGACTATGCAGGCCGGCAGCGCCGCTTCGGCACCTGACATTCCGGGTTCACCGACAGTTCACACGGCTGCAACAGGAATCGCCGCGTAATGGTTGCGGAAATTACTTCCGATGGATTTACGTTATATCCATCAGCAGGCAAAACCGCCGGCTGATCGGGGAGGCCAGTACATGGAGCGAGACATCGCACCGGGTGTATGGGAGGCCGGACCCGGCCTCTTGGCCGAGCCGCCTCACCACTAACAAATCCGGGCATGCGCCCGGGGCTGGAGTCGATGTGGCTACTTCTGAACAACTGCCCGAGGTCCTTTTCGGCCAGGGCGGGAAAGCTACCTCTCGCGCCATGCGAGCCACGTCAGAAACCGGCGCAGCGAAAGATGCTGCGGCCGGTTTTGCTGTTTCCGGAAGGGAAGCCAACATCCACACCTTCGTGATCGACACCTCCGTCCTGCTGTCCGACCCGCGCGCGCTGCTGCGCTTTGCTGAGCATGAGGTGATCGTGCCGGTGGTGGTCATTACCGAGCTTGAGGCCAAGCGGCACGACCCTGAACTTGGCTACTTTGCGCGGAAGGCGCTCCGGCTCCTTGACGATCTTCGGGTCAAACACGGCGGCTTGAGCCAGCCGATCCCCATCGGCGACGACGGCGGCACCCTCATGGTGGAACTGAACCACATCTCCGCCGAGGTGCTGCCGCTGGGGTTCCGCAGCGGCGACAATGACAGCCGTATTCTCGCGGTGGCAAAGAACCTCGCAAACGAAGGCAGGGACGTCACCGTGGTGTCCAAGGACCTGCCCATGCGGGTCAAGGCTTCAGCCATGGGGCTTACCGCCGACGAATACCGCAACGAGTTGGTGAAGGACTCCGGCTGGACCGGCGTGGCCGAGGTGGAGGCCGGCGAGCAGGAGATTTCCACGCTCTACGGCCACGAACCCGTGTTTATTCCGGCGGCAGCGGAACTGCCCGTCAACACCGGCCTGGTCCTGCTGTCAAACCGCGGCTCCGCGCTCGGCCGGGTAGGCCCGGACAAGCAGGTCCGCCTGGTGAAGGGCGACCGCGACGTATTCGGACTGCACGGACGGTCCGCGGAGCAGCGGCTCGCCATCGACATGCTGATGGATCCCGCCGTCGGCATCGTCTCCATCGGAGGCCGGGCAGGCACCGGCAAGTCTGCCCTGGCCTTGTGCGCCGGCCTGGAAGCGGTTCTCGAGCGCCGGGAGCACCGTAAGGTGATCGTTTTCCGGCCCCTGTACGCCGTGGGCGGCCAGGAACTTGGCTACCTGCCCGGCTCCGAGTCCGAAAAGATGAACCCCTGGGCGCAGGCGGTTTTCGACACCCTCGGGGCGCTGGTCAGTCAGGAAGTGGTGGAGGAGGTCATGGACCGCGGCATGCTCGAGGTTATGCCCCTCACCCACATCCGCGGGCGCTCCCTCCACGACGCCTTCGTGATCGTTGACGAGGCCCAGTCACTCGAAAAGAACGTCCTGCTGACCGTCATGAGCCGCATCGGCCAGAACTCGAAGATCGTCCTGACCCACGACGTCGCCCAGCGCGACAACCTCCGCGTCGGACGCCACGACGGAATCGCCGCCGTCGTCGAAACCCTGAAAGGACACCCCCTCTTCGGCCACATCACCCTGACCCGCTCAGAACGCTCGCCAATAGCAGCCCTGGTCACGGAACTGCTCGAAGGCTAAGTCACGTAGACGAGGGGCCGTTGCTGGGTTCCGCCGGGCAACGGCCCTTCGCCGTCGCTTAGACACGCCACATAGGGGCACCTGCGGTCGCTGAGCGACCTCCGGCGCCCGATGCGCCGCGATGCGCTCCTACGCGAAGGACCGTAACCCGACGTGTGCGCGCCCGCACTGACGTGGGCCTTGGCACGCGTCTGGTCCCAGGGCATCGCCGAGAAGGACCGAGGCCACACCAGCTGGAAATCTCGCACTTCCCGACCACCTACAAGCCGGACGCCTCGGCACACGTCCGGTCCCAGTGCTTCGCGTAGGAGCGCATCGCCGACCAGAGCGTTGCTTAGGTCGCCCAGCGACCGTAGCAGCGCGGCGGGAGGTGTCTAAGCGACGGCGAAGCGCTGGGGGCGGACGAACCCAGCTGCGGCGAACCTAAGCGACGGAGAAGGACGGTGGCATGGCGAACCCAGCCACAGCAAGGAGCTCAGGTGACCTTCAGGAACGCAGCTGCAGGTTCATGGCCGCTAACTTGGAGTTCCCAGTCGGGGCGTTTGAAGGTCTCCGGGGTGAGGCGGACGTGCTGGACTGTTTCGACCTTGGTGCCCCAGGCTTTCCTGGTGGTGCCGTTCAGTTCGTAGCCGAGGGAGCGGGAGACGCCGAGGGAGGCTTCGTTCCACGTCGCTGCTTCGGACTCTGCTACTTCGGCGCCCAACCAGTCAAAGGAATAGAGGGCGACGGCGGCGCGCATCTCCTTGCCCAGGCCGCGGCCCTGCATTGACTGCTTAAGCCAGGAGCCTGTGGTGACGGTTTTGAGTGCGGCGAAGTCCTTGGCGCCGACGTCCTGGCAGCCGATGAAGGCGCCCTCGTGCCAGATGCCCAGGAGCAGGGTCCAGGATTCGGGGGAGCATTCGGCCCGGCAGCGCCAGTACCAGCGGGCCATGTTGGGCGCCAGTTCATCTGCCGGAAGCTCTGTCCACGGAGTGCTGAACGGGCTCCTGCCTGCCTCGTGGATGCCGCTCTGCGCTGCTGCAACGGCCGCAGGAATTTCCTGGTCCTGGATGGGGCGGAGTTCCAGCCGTGGTGTGGCCAGCCTCAGGCCGAAAAGTGGCCAAACGTCGCTCAGTGATGTCATCAGCGAAGCCTAGCCGATGCGACCTGCTGCGGCTTGTAACAGTCAGGCAGGGACCTCCCAGGGGATGTGCTGCCGGACGTCGGTGAGATTCATTGACTGGGCCAGGAAGAGGTCGTCCAGCATGTACTCGTCCACCGCGAGGATGCGCAGCCAGTGACCGTATCCCTCCCTCCCGGGCTCCAGGGACTGACTCGCCACGCACACACCAGTGCCCAGGTCCACCCGGATCCGGGATCTGCCGGGAAGGCACAGCGGCGCTGCCGGATGGGCGGGATGGTATGCGGCTGTAGGGACCACAACTGCTTCAAGGACAGGGCGTCCTTCGTGCTCCTGCTGCTGGACTTCCTGTATTTCCACCGCATTGCTGCCGGGAAACTCCAGAGGCACAGGGGCGTTCCCGGCCACTTCCACGGGATCCAAGGCCGCGGAGAACCGCCCGTTGCCGAATCCTGGCTCGCCGTAGGCTGCTTCCGGCCGCCTGCGCACCAGGCCATGGTCGTCGTAAACGGGCGTCACCAGGTGCGGTGGCAAAAGCCAGGACTTCCGGGTGGCACTGACATAGAGGCCGTCCCGGGAATCGTTGATTCCTGTGGTGCTGTGCAGGACAAGTCCGTCCGCGGTTTCAAGACGGAGTGCGCCTGGCCGCCGAAGCCACGCCCGCACCAGGGACGCCGTCGGGCTAGGCGCATCCGCGAAGGGCTCATCCCAATACTCAAAGCGCAGGGACTGCCATTTCCAGGGCGAGGACGTGCAAAGGTTCCGGAACAGGGCAGGGTGCGCGGCGGCTGAAGTGCTGGCCGGATCCATCCGGTGCCGGGAGTCCCACGTCGCCATATCCACAGTTTACGCGTGGGCGGTGCGGCGGCGGGCGGAAATCCAGTAGCATCCGAGGGTGATCCAACGACTGGGCGAACTATGGCAGGACACCCCGCTGGCCTTCTGGCTGGTGCTCGCTGCCTGCGCCTACTTCGCGGTTATGGCCGTCCGGCTCACGGTGATTGACGTCCGGCATCACCTCCTGCCCAATCGGATCGTCTTCCCCTCCTACGCCGTGGCCGGTGTCCTGCTCCTCGCGGCAGCGGCCTTTGCCGGAGCCGGGGCCGGCGCAGGCCATGGCACTGCAGGTTCCCTGGCGGGACTCATGGCTGTACCGGCGCTCCGGGTTGTGGCCGGAGCCGCGATCCTGTGGCTCTTTTACTTCATACTGCGGTTCGCGTATCCGCCCGGCATGGGTTTCGGGGATGTGAAACTCGCTGGGGTCCTGGGGATGTACCTCGGTTATCTCGGCTGGGGGCACCTGTTTGCAGGTACTTTCCTGGCGTTCCTCCTCGGCGGGCTCTGGTCAATCGCCCTTCTGGCTGCACGCAGGGGGACGCTGAAATCGTCCATCCCGTTCGGTCCGTTTATGCTCGCCGGTGCCGCTGCGGCCATGCTGCTGCCGGCATGACCCAACCTGCCACGTGGCCCTGAACTTACCTCCGTGCCGGTACAGCGGCCTGTCAGTTCGGTAGGCTGGCGGGATGCCTGCGCCTGACTACATCCTGAAACTCCGCAAGAAAATCGGCAACGATCCGCTTTGGGTTCCCGGCGTCCGGGGCGTAGTGATCGATGATTCGGGACGTGTCCTGCTCGCCCAGAGGGCCGACAACAAACAGTGGGCGCTGGTCAGCGGAATGCTGGAGCCGGGAGAGGAGCCAGCGCGAGGCCTGGTGCGGGAGATCTTTGAGGAAACGGCTGTCGTGGCGGAACCGGAGCGGCTTGTGTCTGTGGGGGCTGTAGGCCCGTTCACTTACCCCAACGGCGATGTGTGCGAGTTCCTGGACGTGGTGTTCCGCTGCCGCTACGTCTCCGGGACTGCCCGCGTGAATGACGACGAATCCCTGGCGGTCGGCTGGTTCGGCGTCAATGAGCTCCCTGAGCTGATGCCCGGGCACCTCACCAGCATCCACCGCGCCCTCGCTCCGGCCGACGCCGCCCACTTCGAACCCTGACCGTTGACACTCAGGAATCCGCCTCGGGACAGCGCGGGGGCGCCGCAACCCCCAAAGATTGCGGCGCCCCTGCTGGCTTTCAGCCGGCGGCATGCAGGCTGGCGGTACGACGGCGGTCAGTTGCGCTGGGAGACCAGCTCGCCGTCGTCGTCTTTGGCATTGTCCGGCAGCCCAGCGGCCGCCGGCTTTCCCTCCGACGCTGACACCGGCAGACCGGCGGCAAGGCGTTCGGCCTCCTCGCCGCCCACGGCTTCGCCGCGGGCCACCATTCCGGCAGTGTCCGACAAGGGGATTTGCTTCAGCGTGACGGCCAGGATCAAGGCAACCGCGATGAACGGGATCAGGTACCAGAAGACCGGGGCGAGCGACTCGGCGTAGGCGTTGACGATTGCATCACGCAGCTGGTCCGGAAGCTGGCTCAGCGCCTGCGGGTCCAGGGTACTGGTGGATTGGGCAGCCTGGTCCGCCGACGCGCCTGCACCGGTGAAGGCGCTGGTGAGGGACTCGGAGAGGCGGTTGGTGAAAATCGCGCCGAAAACTGCAACACCCATGGCGGCGCCCACTTCACGGAAGTAGTTGTTGGTGCTCGTGGCGGTGCCGATCTGGTCCGCGGGGACGGAGTTCTGCACCACTAGGACCACTACCTGCATGATCAGGCCCAGGCCGGCTCCGAAGATGAACAGCTGGACGCAGATGACCCAGATGGGCGTACTGGTGCCGGAGGACATCTGCAGGAACGTGGGGACGAAAGCAATCGCGGAGAACATGCCCAGGCCAAGGGTGAAGCCGATGGCCGTGGCGTTGACGAAGATCCGGTTGCGGAACAGGCTCAGCGGGATGATCGGATCTTCGGCCCGGCGCTCCACCACAACGAAGGCTGCGGCGGACAGGACCATGCCGGCACCAAAGGCCCAGGTGAGGGGGGAGTCCCAGCCCTCGTCCTTCTTTCCGCCAAAGTCGGTGAAGAAGATGAGGCAGGTGGTGGCTGCGGACAGCAGCACCACACCCAGGATGTCGATCCGCTTTTCAGCCTTCTTGTTCGGCAGTGTCAATGTGAACCAGGCGATGGCGAAAGCTGCGATGCCGATGGGGATGTTGATGTAAAAAGCCCACTCCCACGTCAGGTGGTCCACGAAGAATCCACCCAGCAGGGGGCCGGCCACGGCGGAAAGGCCGAAGATGGCGCCCAGCGGCCCCATGTACTTGCCGCGGTCCTTGGCCGGCACGATGTCGGCAATGATGCCGGAGGACATCTGCAGGAACGTGGGGACGAAAGCAATCGCGGAGAACATGCCCAGGCCAAGGGTGAAGCCGATGGCCGTGGCGTTGACGAAGATCCGGTTGCGGAACAGGCTCAGCGGGATGATGGGATCCTCGGCCCGGCGCTCCACCATAACGAAGGCTGCGGCGGACAGGACCATGCCCGCACCAAAGGCCCAGGTGAGGGGGGAATCCCAGCCCTCGTCCTTCTTGCCGCCAAAGTCGGTGAAGAAGATGAGGCAGGTGGTGGCTGCGGACAGCAGCACAACACCCAGGATGTCGATCCGCTTTTCAGCCTTCTTGTTCGGCAGTGTCAGTGTGAACCAGGCGATGGCGAAGGCTGCGATGCCGATGGGGATGTTGATGTAAAAAGCCCATTCCCACGTCAGGTGGTCCACGAAGAATCCACCCAGCAGGGGGCCGGCCACGGCGGAAAGGCCGAAGATGGCGCCCAGCGGCCCCATGTACTTGCCGCGGTCCTTGGCCGGCACGATGTCGGCAATGAGCCACGGCGGAAAGGCCGAAGATGGCGCCCAGCGGCCCCATGTACTTGCCGCGGTCCTTGGCCGGCACGATGTCGGCAATGATCGCCTGCGAGAGGATCATCAGGCCGCCGCCGCCCAGGCCCTGGACGGCCCGGAAGATCACGAAGCCCCAGAAATCCGTGGCAAGGGCACAGCCCACCGAGGCGAGCGTGAACAACGCGATGGCTACAAGAAACAGGTTCCGCCGGCCGAGGACGTCACCGAACTTGCCGTAAATCGGCATCACGATTGTGGTGGCGAGCAGGTACGCGGTGGTGATCCAGGCCTGGTGTTCCACGCCGCCCAGTTTGCCCACGATGGTAGGCATCGCGGTGGAGACGATGGTCTGGTCCAGGCTCGAGAGCAGCATGCCGGCGATAAGCGCCGAGAAGATGATCCAGATACGTTTTTGGGTGAGCAACAGGGGACCCGCTGCTGTTGTCCTCTTACTGACGGCGATACTCATGGTTGTCCTTCTGCGGCGGGGATTTCAGGGTGCCCGAGGGGCTGGGAGAAGAGTGTGCTGGCGGCCGTGATGTTCTCCATCAGCAGATCCCGGTAGGGCCGGGTGTTGCCGTCGGAGAAGTAGGCCATGCTGCTCTTGCGGGCGATGGTGCCCAGCAGCACCACAGCCATCTGCACCACGGGATGGTCGGCGGCTACGCCTTCACGGCGGGCGACGTCCCGGGCGAACTGGGCTTCGCGCTGTTCGGTGATTCCGATGATCCTGAGGATCAGCTGGGGTTCCTTCTTAACCACGGCGATCAGCTGCCGGGTTTCCTCCTCGGAGCCGGCCATGTCCTCGGAAAGTTGCAGGGAGAGCCGCACCAGGTCCTGGAACAGGGTGGGGGAGATCTCGCCGGGAGGGGACGAGGCGCCGCCTTCGATGAATTCCGCGATGACGTCGGCGGGGATGTCATCGTCCGCGTGGCCGATGATCGCATCTTCCTTAGTGGGAAAGTAGTTGAAGAACGTGCGGCGGGAGATGCCGGCGCGCCCGCACACTTCCTCCACCGTGTAGCCATTAAGTCCCCGTTCGCCCGTCAGTGCCCGTGCCGCGGCAGTGATGGCTGCACGTGTAGCGGCGCGCTTCCGTTCACGGAGGCCGCCTACAATAACTGCACTTTCATTCACAAAGTAAAGTTTTGCACTCATCCCCTATTGGTGCAACTTTAGCTGACCTAGAGGCTAATTGGAGGGGAAAGCAGTACGACGACGGCCGGTACCTTTCGTGTGAAAAGTACCGGCCGTCGTCGTAAGCGGGGCCGCCGCAGGCAGGTGGCGCTGGGGCTTAGGCCTTGTGGGCAGGGGCGGTCATGGTGGTCACGTCCAGGGCCTTCTCAAGGTCGGCTTCGGAGACCTTGCCTTCGCCGTCACCCACGAAGCCGAGCTTCTCTGTGGCCTGGCGGACGGTGAGGCCTTCGGCCACGGCCGTCTTGGCGATCTTGGCCGCGTTCTCGTAGCCGATGTACTTGTTCAGCGGCGTCACGATGGACGGGGAGGCTTCGGCGAGGAAGCGGGCGCGCTCCACGTTGGCGGTGATGCCGTCGATCATCTTGTCCGCCATCACGCGGCTGGTGTTGGCCAGCAGGCGGATGGACTCGAGCAGGTTGGAGGCCATGACCGGGATGCCAACGTTCAGCTCGAAGGCGCCGTTGGTGCCGGACCACGCGATGGCGGTGTCGTTGCCGATGACCTGGGCGGCCACCATGATGGATGCCTCGCAGATGACCGGGTTGACCTTGCCGGGCATGATCGAAGAGCCCGGCTGCAGGTCCGGAATGGCGATTTCGCCGAGGCCGGTGTTGGGGCCCGAGCCCATCCAGCGGAGATCGTTGTTGATCTTCATGAACGAGATCGCGATGTTGCGCAGCTGGCTGGACGCCTCGATGAGGCCGTCACGGTTGGCCTGGGCCTCGAAGTGGTCGCGGGCCTCAGTCAGGGGCAGTCCGGTGTCCGTCGCCAGCAGTTCGATGACCCGCTCCGGGAAGCCGGCCGGGGTGTTGATGCCGGTGCCCACGGCCGTGCCGCCCAGGGGAACCTCGGCGACGCGGGGGAGGGAAGCGTTAATGCGCTCAATGCCGTAGCGCACCTGTGCCGCGTAGCCGCCGAACTCCTGGCCAAGCGTCACGGGTGTGGCATCCATGAGGTGGGTGCGGCCGGACTTCACGACGTCCTTGAACTCCACGGCCTTGCGCTCCAGTGACTCGGCCAGGTAGCCGAGGGCAGGAATGAGGTCGTTGATCAGGGCGGACGTCGCTGCTACGTGCACGGACGTCGGGAAGACGTCGTTGGAGGAC
Source organism: Pseudarthrobacter sp. R1 (assembly GCF_024494415.1). Lineage (NCBI taxonomy): Bacteria > Bacillati > Actinomycetota > Actinomycetes > Micrococcales > Micrococcaceae > Pseudarthrobacter > Pseudarthrobacter sp. R1. The sequence goes on from NZ_JAMKFI010000005.1 coordinate 91,777, forward strand.
TGCGAGGCGTTGACGTGGTCGTTCGGGTGGACCACCTTCTCGCTGCCGGCGGCCTTCAGGGCACGGGTGGCAAGCTCGGCGATGACCTCGTTCGTGTTCATGTTCGAGGACGTGCCGGAGCCGGTCTGGAAGACGTCGATGGGGAAATCACCGTCGTACTTTCCGGTGGCCACCGCATCAGCGGCGTCTGCGATGGCCTTGGCAAGCTCGCCGTCGAGCACACCCAGTTCAGCGTTGGCCTGGGCGGCAGCCTTCTTGACCCGGGCCAGCGCTTCAATGTGGGCACGTTCCAGAGTCTTGCCGGAAATAGGGAAATTCTCCACTGCCCGCTGCGTCTGCGCGCGGTACAGTGCGTTCACGGGGACGCGGACTTCGCCCATCGTGTCATGTTCAATGCGGAACTCTTCAGTGGAAGTCATGGGGCTAGCTTAGGGCGATCCGGCACCCCATCGAAAACCGTGAAGAGCATGCTACGGGCGGGTTTTTACCCCCGCCCTACAGCTCACCGATCCCGGAAACAACGTTGGCGCGCCCCTCCGCCAAGCTGTACGAGAGGCCGATGACCGCGGTGCGACCGCTTTCAATTGCGTCCGAAATCACACGTGAGCTGTCCACCAACCGTTTGGATGTCTGCTTGACGTGCTCTACCACCATGTCGTTGACCTCATGCTTGTCCTGGCGCATGGAGGTGAGGACCGACGGCGTGATGCGCTCCACCAGGTCGCGAATGAAGCCCGGGGGCATCTCGCCGGTGTCAACCGCGGCCTTGGTGGCGCTGACGGCACCGCAGCTGTCGTGTCCCAGGATGGCGATCAGCGGTACGCCGAGCACACCCACGCTGTACTCCAGCGAGCCGAGGACGGCGTCGTCAATAACCTGCCCAGCCGTACGGACCACAAAAACGTCACCCAGTCCGACGTCGAAAATGATCTCGGCGGCGAGCCGGGAGTCCGAGCAGCCGAAAATCACGGCGAACGGGTGCTGGTTCTCCACAAGCGAGGACCGGCGCGAGGAGTCCTGGTTCGGGTGGGAGGACTGGCCGGCGACGAAGCGTTCATTTCCTTCGCGCATCCGGCGCCAGGCAAGGGCAGGAGTCAGATAGGTAGTCACCTTGCTTACTTTAGGGGGCGGTGGTGGCCGCAGGTGAAACTGTGACGGCAGGATTGCTGTCCAGGGACTTCACGACGGCGTCTGCCAGGGTGCCGAACTCGTCCAGCGGGGCGGCGCCGGTGAGGATGACCGTGGTGCCGCGGTATTCCAGCACCATTGATTTCTCACCCTTGCCAGTATCGCGGAGCTCCCATTCCCGGCCGCCTGCGTTGCGGGAGCCGGTAACAGGGGCATTGTTCGTTTGCTGAAGCAGCCAGGTGGGGTTGGCCGTACGGGTCTGGACCAGTCCAATGAAGGACTCCTTCGGCGTTATGTAGCCGACCTCCCATGCAGGCACGCCGCTTCCCGTGCCCCCTTCCCATCTGGCGTAGTTGGGCCGGAAGGAGTTGCCGGTGTCCGGCGCTACCGGCGTGAATCCTGCCACGTCCGTTGCATTCCGGGCCGCGGCGCTGACGTCTATATTGGGTCGGTAGCCGTCGCTCTTCGGGGAGGGGTTCATCAGGATGATGGGCAGGAACGCGGCGATGCTCAGCACCAGGGCAATGATCATGCCGATCACTGAGGCGTTGGCCCGCTTGGCTGCCGCCGCCGGAATGACAGGCTTGACCGGGCCCTGCCCTCCGGCCGCGCTGGATCCGCTGTTGCTTCCGGATCCTGCTGGTTCGGGGGAGGGACTGGTCTTTTCCTGCATTTCATTCACCCCTCTATAGTCGCCCATGCCGGTCCGCAACTCACACTCGGTCCGCCGGGGCCGCTGCCGCTCCGGCAACTACCCCCGGACTACATTGCGCGGCCGCGTCATCCCGCAGCCGGAACCCGGTGCCGCGACTATGATCGATATCAGAGGAATCACCGCGCGGCTGTTCCGGCTGGGCGGGTTCAATGATCGCCACTCGAAGAAGAGGTTCACGTGTCACCAGCGTCCATGACCCAGAAGTACTCCACGATCTCCCCCTCCCTGGCGGTGGGCAACGATGAGCCGGACCGCAACCTTGCCCTCGAGCTGGTCCGCGTTACCGAAGCGGCAGCAATCGCCGGCGGACACTGGGTAGGCTTCGGCGACAAGAACACGGCCGACGGCGCTGCGGTTGACGCCATGCGCTCCTTCCTTCAGACCGTCCACTTCAACGGCGTAGTGGTCATCGGCGAAGGCGAAAAAGACGAAGCCCCCATGCTCTTCAACGGCGAACGCGTGGGAGATGGCACCGGTCCGGAATGCGATGTGGCAGTGGACCCCATCGATGGAACCAGGCTCACCGCACTGGGCATCAACAATGCCCTGGCCGTCCTGGCTGTGGCCGAGCGCGGATCGATGTTCGACCCCTCCGCCGTGTTCTACATGGAGAAGCTGGTCACCGGTCCTGAAGCCGCGGACATGGTGGACCTCCGCCTCCCCGTGAAGCAGAACCTGCACCTGATCGCCAAGGCCAAGGGCGTCAAGGTCAACCAGCTCAACGTTATGATCCTCGACCGCGACCGCCACCGCCCGCTGGTGGAGGAAATCCGCGAGGCCGGCGCCCGCACCAAGTTCATCATGGACGGTGACGTTGCCGGCGCCATCGCAGCGGCCCGCTCGGGCACTGGCGTGGACGCCCTGATGGGCATCGGCGGCACCCCCGAGGGCATCGTGGCGGCTTGTGCCATCAAGTCGCTGGGCGGCGTCATCCAGGGCCGGCTGTGGCCCACCAGCGACGAAGAGAAGCAGAAGGCCATCGACGCCGGCCACGATCTGGAACGGGTCCTCTCCACCAACGACCTCGTCTCCAGCGACAACTGCTACTTCGCTGCCACCGGCATCACCGACGGCGACCTGCTCAAGGGCGTCCGCTACTCCAAGGACAAGGTCCTGACCCAGTCCATCGTGATGCGTTCCAAGTCCGGCACCATCCGCTTTGTTGACGGCGAACACCAGGCCAGCAAGTGGGAAGGCTACGCCCGCAAGAGCTGATCCATAGCCGCCCACGCCAAACGAAGCCCCGGAAAGCGCCCAGCGCATTCCGGGGCTTTGGCGTTAATGCGTTGGTATAGGGTTTAAGCCATGATTCCAGCTGTTGTGCCCTGTACTGACCGCGCCCTTTGGGACGAATACGTCGACCGGTTCCAGGGGCACCCGCAACAGCTCTGGGGCTGGGGTGAGACCAAGGCCATGCACGGCTGGTCCGTAGACCGGGTGCTGCTGAACGATGGCGACAACACCATCGGCTGCGCCCAGCTGCTGATCCGGCGGCTGCCGCTGCCCTTCCGCGCACTGGTCTACATTCCCCGCGGGCCCATGTGTGCGCCGGAGAATACCCAGGCCGTCCTCGACAGCCTTGCCGGGCACGCCGCCGCCCGCCACCGCGGAGTGGCCCTCAGCATTGAACCGGACTGGGACCAGGACTCGCCGTACGCGGCCGCGGTGAAAGATGCAGGGTTCCGTTCATCCACCAATACGGTACTGATCCCGCGCACGCTGATCCTTGACCTCAGCAGGTCCGATGACGAACTCATGGCTGACATGTCCAAGTCCACCCGTGCGAACATCCGCAAGTCGATGCGCAGCGACGTCGAGTTCCGCAAGGTGAAGAATGACGCCGAACTTGAGCAGGTGCTCGCGATCTACCACGAGACGGCCGAACGCGCCGGGTTCGGGATCCACGAGGACCAGTACTACCGGGACATCTTCCGGAACATGGGGGACGGCTCACCCATAATCGGGGCCTTCGACGGCGAGCAGTTGCTGGCGTTCGTCTGGCTCGCCAAGAGCGGTTCCACCGCTTTCGAGCTGTACGGCGGTGTCTCCGCGGAAGGGCAGAAGCAGCGCGTCAATTACGGTGTGAAATGGGCGGCCCTGCAGGCGATGCGCGAGGACGGCTGCGGACGTTACGACTTTAACGGCCTCCTCAACGACGGCATCTCCGACTTCAAAAAGCAGTTCGCGAAGCACGAGAACATGCTCCTGGGAACCTGGGAGAAGCCGCTCTCCCCGCTGTACCCGGCATATGCGCAGGCCATGCCCCTGGCACGCCGCGGACTCCAAACCGCACGCCGGCTCCTGAAGACTGCTGCCGGGAAGGTCCGTCCACTGATCCAGAGGGTGCGCCCGGGCAGCTAGCAGCGCCAGGACAGTTGGCAGCGCCAGGACAGCTGGCAGCGCCAGGACAGCGCCAGGAACAAGGGCGACGACGGCACCCGCCATGGTGCCGTCGTCGCCCTTTTGCTAGGCGCGGGCGAGACCCTCCCGCAACCCGGTAGTGACAGCGAATGCCAGCGCGGGTTCGGTACTGCCGGCTACCGGATGAACATTGACGGGCGCCTCGGCGGCAGCCAGGAAAGCGCTCCCGCCCCGGGACAACTGGAGGTCGCCCTTGGGTGAATCCAGGTAGACGTTTCCGGCAACCACGATCACCACTGCCGCGCCGGACTGTGCCAGCGGGACAGGCCCTGCTTCCGGGGTGAGTTCAATGCGCTGCAGCTGGAACTCCTCGAAAGGCGGTCGGAAGAGTTCCTGGTCCATGACGGTCCGCTCGGGCTCAAGCATCGGCACGGCCACGGGGTGGAAATCGATGGTCCGCAGCAGTTCGGGGACATCAATGTGCTTTGGGGTGAGTCCGCCCCGCAGGACGTTGTCAGAGGACGCCATGACTTCAACGCCAAGGCCATGCAGATAGGCGTGGACATTCCCGGCCGGCAGGTAGACCGCCTCACCCGGCTCAAGCGAGATACGGTTCAGCAGCAGCGAGATCAGGACTCCCGGATCGCCGGGGTACTTCTCATTAAGGCTGATGGCCGTTGAAAGTTCGGCGTCGTAGGGAGCCAGCGGGGTTCCGGAAAGCAGCGCGGCCACCACCAGGGCCGTGTCCTCAGCCACGGACGTGCCGCCGGAGATCAGGCGCTCGAAGGCCTTCCGCAAACCGGCGCCTTCGTTGCTGTCCTCAAGATCCGCCAGCAGTGAGCTGATCAGCGCGGGCGGCTCGCCCTCCACGGCGTCAAAGGCTGCGGCCACGTGCTGGAGGATCTCCCGGGCCTGGCCCGCCGGGCGGAAACCGCATAGGGCCTCAAACGGCGTCAGGGCAAGAATCATCTCGGGCTTGTGGTTGTCATCCCGGTAATTCCGGTTGGGGGCGTCGGCGGCGAGGCCCTGGGCGTTCTCCCGTGCGAAGCCCGCCTTCGCCTGCTCCAGGCTTGGGTGGACCTGCAGGGAGAGCGGCTGGGCAGCCGCCAGAATTTTGGCAAGGAACGGCAACCGCGGACCAAACCGCGCCACGGAGTCCGCGCCGAGGAAATGCTCGGGGTCGCCCGCGATCAGGGCATCGAGGGTGACCGTGGACCCGTCATCGGGCACGTGGGCCATGGATGGTGAGTCCGGATGCGCGCCAATCCACAACTCTGCTTCCGGTCCGCCAGACTCCGGCCGCCCGAGCAAGGCGGCGATCGCCGTCGTCGATCCCCAGGCATAGTCCCGGAGGACATTATCAATCTCGTACAAGGCAGTGTCCGTTTCCTAGGTAGGTCTGATGTGGATGTCGGCTACAACGGCGCGCATTGGCCGTTCGTGGCCACGAGCTGCCGGATGGCCTCCTCGTTTCCTTCGCGCTTGAGCTGGGTCAGCATCTCTTCCGTAATCGGCTCGCCGTCGGGAGTGGTGGTCACCGGAACAAAGTCCGACGGCGTGGGCTGCTGTTTTGCGGCGCCGCCTGCGAGCACGCTGGCGGGCGAGGCTCCGGCCGCCTGGACAGGCCCGGCGCCTGCGGCCGGGACCACCATGGCGTCGTCGGGAACTCCTGCCGACTGCGCCCCCTGCGCGGACGCGGATGCCAGCAATTCGTCCACCCGGGCGTGGATCTCGTCGAAGTCCGGAACCGTGGAGAAGGAGGCATCGAAATCCGGCGGGCCGATGGTGAGCCGTTTGACGTCCTGGCCTTTCGCCTTGATGGCGAGGTCCACGAAGCTGCCCAACTGGGACGAGGAGACGTTGGATTCCACCACCTTGGTTCCCGCGTTGGCGATGTCCTCGAACTTGGCCAGCAGCGTGGCGGGATCCAGCTGCTTCAGCATGGCCTGCTGCACGCATTGCTGGCGCTGGATGCGGGAGTAGTCGTCCACATACTCGCGCGACCGTCCGTACCACAGCGCCTGGTCTCCATTGAGCGTTTGCTCCCCGGCCGGGATCCACCCGAGGGGCATACCGTGGGTCTGGGTGTAATCGTCGAAGAAGCCGCTCATGGGAACCCAGCCGCCGGCCTTGATCCTGATGCCGCCCATGGCGTCGATGAGGGAGGAGAAGCCTTGCATGTCCACCAAAACGTACGCCTGGACAGTAATCCCCAGCGTTCCGGAGACGGCTTCAAGGGTTGCCTGCGCACCGGGGTCGGCCACGCCCGGGTAAAGGTCAGCGTACTCGTTGGTCACTTCAGTGTTGATGGCATTGATCAGGCACTCATCCCCGCAGTTGTAGCCGTCCGGATAGACGGTGCGCATGGGGGAGTCCTCGCTGAACTGGGCGTTCTGCAGGTTACGCGGCACGGAGATGATCGCGGTCTGGCCCGTCTCGGCGTCCACGCTGAGGACGGACAGGCTGTCCGGGCGCCTGCCGGTACGGTCCTCACCGGCGTCGCCTCCCATCATCAGGAAGTTGTAGCGGCCCTCCACCGGGTCGATGGCGGGGCCGGAGGAGAAGATGCTGCCGATCGCGTTCCGTCCCACATTGAGCAGGTATGCAGCGTAACCAAGGGACCCGCTGCCAAGGACCATCGCCAACACCAGGGCAATCACGACGGCGGGCCGCGCCTGCGGCGCCAGCAGGACCGGGCGGATGAGCCGCAGGGTGTTGATAAACAGGATTGCCCAGCCGGCAGCGAGTGCCACCAGCAGGATCACCAGTGCCAGCGAGGCGAAGGGGTTGGTGATGATGTTGATGAGCAGGGTCCGGTTGAGCAGCAGCAGGAGCACCGCAAGCACCAGGGCTGCCCAGGCACAGAGCGTCACCCTCAATGCCGCGCGGCCCAGTTTACGGTCCCCGGCCACAAGCTGCGCGCTGCCTGGGACCAGGAGGGTCAGAAGCACAAGGACGAAGCCGCGCTTGGTCCGGACCGGAAAGGAAGCACTGGCCGGGTAGCGGACGGGGTCGGTGAGCGCTGCGCCGGAAAGGGACTGCTGGACCTTGCTGCTGGTCATGGCCGCCTTCCTAACGGCTGCCCCGGAGCGGACCGTTGCCTTCGGCGAAAACCTCGCTGACCTTTTGCCGCAGGTTGGCTCCCTTGCGGGCGGCCACGGCATTGAGGTCTGCGGCGAATTCGAGGAGGTCGGCGCGCAGTGATGCCGCAAGCTCATCGGTGCCTGCTGCGAGCATTCGGACCGCCAGGAGTCCGGCATTACGGGCTCCGGCGATGGAAACCGTAGCCACGGGAACGCCGGCAGGCATCTGAACGATGGAGAGCAGGGAGTCCATGCCGTCCAGGGTCTTCAGCGGGACCGGCACTCCGATCACGGGGAGCGGAGTGACGCTGGCCAGCATCCCCGGCAAATGGGCGGCACCGCCGGCGCCGGCGATAATCACCCTCAGCCCGCGCTCGTGAGCTGTCTGGCCGTAGCGGATCATTTCGGTAGGCATCCGGTGGGCGGACACAACGTCAGCTTCGAACGGAATGCCGAACTCTGCCAGGGCGTCAGCCGCCGCTTCCATGACCGGCCAGTCCGAGTCCGATCCCATCACCAGGCCCACCAGCGGGTTGCCGGCGGGACCGGGGGCGGGCGTGGCTTCGGGACTCATGCTTTCTCCTCAAAAATTGCTGGTGGTTCTTCGACGGGTACCCGCCCGTCCCGGAGGATGCCCGCTACGGTGCCTGCCCGGCGTCGAACGGAATCAACCTCTGTTGTGGACGAGCCCACCAGGTTAACGTGGCCGATCTTTCGGCCCGGGCGCACAGACTTGCCGTAGCAGTGCACCTTGGCCGCCGGTTCGCTGGCCAGCGCCAGCGGGAAGGCGGAAAACAGGTCCTGGTTGTCGCCGCCCAGGAAGTTCTTCATCACCACTACCGGACCCAGCACATCGGTGGCACCCAGCGGGAGGTTAAGGACCGCGCGAAGGTGCTGTTCGAACTGGCTGGTGACCGACCCGTCCTGTGTCCAGTGCCCGGTGTTGTGCGGGCGCATGGCAAGTTCATTGATGAGGAACCCTGACCCGATGCCCGGGGTTTCGAAGAGTTCCACCGCGAGGACCCCTGTCACGCCCAGTTCCTGGGCTATCCGCAAGGCTGCATCCTCAGCGGCGGCCGCAACCTCCACCGGAATGTCCAGGGCAGGTGCGATGACTTCGTCGCAGACCCCGTCAACCTGGATGGTGTGCACCACGGGCCAGGCCCGGGCTTCGCCGTCGGGCGTCCTGGCAACCAAGGCGGAAAGCTCACGGGTGAAATCAACTTTTGCTTCTGCCAGGAGGGGGCTCATGGCCTCAAACCATTCAGTGGTTTCGGCAGCCTCCTCCGCGGAGGAAATGATCCGGACACCTTTGCCGTCGTAGCCGCCGCGGGGAGTCTTCAAAACCACAGGCCATCCGGTCTCCTCCCCGAAGCTGACAAGCGCGGCCACGTCCGCCACCGAAGCCCAGGCGGGGTTGGGAAGTTCCAGCCGGTCAATGGCGGCGCGCATTACCAGCTTGTCCTGCGCATGGACCAGGGCATCGGGGCCGGGCTGGACGTTCACGCCGGCTTCCTGCAGCGCCCGCAGATGCGCCGTGGGAACATGCTCGTGGTCAAAGGTCATGACGTCCAGGCCCTCGGAGAACTCCAGGAGGGTCTGCAGGTCCTTGTAGTCGCCCACCGGTGAGGAGGACACTGCCGAGACGGCTGAAACGTCGTCGCCTTCGGCAAGGACGCGGAGTTCGAAGCCGAGTGCGGTTGCGGCTGGGGCCATCATTCGCGCAAGTTGGCCGCCGCCAACTACACCTATTACTGGAAAAGTCACATGGGCCAGCCTACCGAAGACCTGCCCGGATCCCGCGTTCCCTGCCTTCTTCGGTGGTCTTTTGGGCTCCCGGACCGTTCTGTGGCACGGCATTAGGGGTGGTTGCCGGACCGCCACAGGAATTTGACGGGCTAAAATGGACCTCTGGCCGTGTGGCCCATCGTTCAACGGCCATGGAGGGTCATGTTTAGCACGCTTGCAGATCGCATCCGGGGGCTCGCCTCGCTCTTTTGGCGTGAAGTGGCCAAGTTCGGCGCCGTCGGCGGTGTGGCTTTCGTCATCGACAACGGTATGACGTATTACCTCATGCACGGCCCAATGACCGACAGCGAGGCCAAGGCGCGCTTTGTCGGCGCGTCCGTGGCAACGATCTTCTCCTGGATTGCGAACCGCCTTTGGACCTTCCGGCACCGGCGGCAGGACAACGTACTCCGCGAGTTCCTGATGTTCATCCTCATCAACGGGATAGGCATCGGCATCTCCACAGGCTTTACCGCCCTTGCCAAATATGGCCTGGGCGTCACGGACAAGAACATGCTCTTCTTCGCGGGAGTAGCGGGCATCCTGGTGGCCACTGTGGTTAGGTTCTTTGCCTACCGGTTCCTGGTGTTCAACAAGGAACTGGACCAGGAACCGGAGTTCTCACACGACCACGAGCTCATCGAACTCCACCACCATGGCAGCAGGGACACCGGCGATGGTGCCGCTGTGGCGGAGCCCGGGCCCCTCACGGAGGACCCGGCCCAGCCCCAGAAGTAGGCCAGGCAGCAAAGCAGCCGTTCAGTTGCCGTGGATGCGTTCCGCCGCGAGCAGCTTGTCAGTGGGCTCAACATCGGGGTGCGTTATCACCACAGAACCCCCGCGCCGCCACGCGCCCAGTGCGTTGGCCAGCGCTGCCTCCAGCCCGTCCCGCCCCGGGATGTGCAACCGCACGCCCTCTTCGTGCGGGACTGCAAACCCGTCAAGCAGGTCCTGGTGGAGGTGCCGGCGGCCGTCCTGCCCCACAATCGCGCACGCCGAGGGGTCGGCCTCGGCGTGCTGCATAAACACGTCTCCGTGGGAGCGCACTTCCGCTGCATAATCCAGGCAACCTGCCGGAAGGGTGCCGTCCCAGCGCATGGCAAGCGCGGGCAGGGCAACTGCCACGACGGCACCATACTGTCCTGCTGCCGGCTCCGGCCGGGTGGTGGCCAGCAGGTCCGCCGTGCCGCCGTCCAGGACCGTTTCAAGGCCGAGCTGCCAGGCGGCAAGTGCCCAGACCATGCCCTTCCAGTGCGCAGGCAGGTCGAGCGCCAGCCGCATGCCGGGTTCGGCGTCCAGTTCGTCCTGGAGGAGGTTGCTGGTTTTGGCCACCCAGTTGTCCAGCACCTTTCCGGACAGCTCAACGCGCTCCGAGTCCGGGCCGTACCAGGTGAGGCGTGGAGCAGTGGAGTTGCCTGATCGAAGGCTGGTCATCAGATCGATTGCCGGGGTAGTCATGCCTCAATCCTGCCACCGGCACCACAGCAGGTCACCAAAGCAGGCTGCGCCCCGCCGAATACTGGGCAGCGACGTGATATTTATCACGTTTTCTGATGCTAAGCGTGCTTGCTAATTTTCCGGCAGCCGGGTATTTTCCGCGCCAACAGGCGTTTTTTGGAAGCTTTCCGCCGCCTGACCCGCTGATGCCGGCCGGAATGGTGGTGTTCGGGAAAAAATACCGGGCGTGGCGTGCACCATATTGGTTGCTGCTGGTGATTATTATCCGGGCAGCGGCTTGACTCACCCTAGTTACACGCGTGTAATTAGATAACTAAAGGCAACTGCGTAAATACCGGCACACAACCGAGTGTCCATGTATCCAGGCAGAGGCTGCAACATCAGGAGGGTCGCCGTGGGGCAAGCAGAGCGTATCCAGGAAGATGCCGTCGTAGCCGGTCAGGCAACGGCCAAATACCGTGCGCGGGGGGTGCCCAGTGATTGGTATGTAGACCCGGCGGATCCTGATGCTGCGGAGCGGTTCAACACGAACAACAAGGACTTCCTGCAGGACCAGGCCACAGCTTTCCTCGCCGCGCATGAAGCACTCCTGGGCGGCGGGCAGGACCCCGAGGACGAGCTCGATCCTCCAATGGAGCTGACTGCCGGACCGGCGCAGCCAGTTTGGATCGGGCTGCCTTTCCAGCAGGACTTTGGCGACGAAGGCGAGCTCGGCTGGCAGACGGATGCGCTGTGCGCCCAAACCGATCCCGAGGCGTTCTTCCCCGAAAAGGGTGGCTCCACCCGCGACGCCAAAAAGGTCTGCGGTGCCTGCAACGTGCGGTCCCAGTGCCTTGAGTACGCCCTGGCCAACGATGAACGGTTCGGCATCTGGGGAGGCCTTTCCGAGCGTGAGCGCCGGCGGCTAAGGAAGCGAGCAATCTAATTCATCAGGATGTTCACGTCACTGCCGTTGTGGTTGCCCACAACGGCAGTGATTATCTCCCCAGAACCCTGGCAGCCCTGGCGGACCAGACCCGGCGCGCGGACTACACCATCGGCGTCGATACCGGGTCCCGCGACAATTCCAAGGTCCTCCTTGAGCAGGCCCTGGGCGGGGCACATGTAGTAACCCACCGCGGGAAGAGTGGAATGGGCGCCGCGGTATCCACCGGCCTTGCCCGACTCGCCCCCTGGGTTGGAGATCACGGCAACGGCAGGTCAGAGTGGATCTGGCTGCTTCACGACGACGCCGCGCCGGCTCCTGAAGCCCTCGCCGAACTTCTCCTCGCAGTCGAACGGGCACCGTCCGTGACAGTTGCCGGCTGCAAGCAGTTGGACTGGCACGAGGGCCGCAAGCTGGTGGACGTCGGCCTTTCAACCAGCCGCTGGGCGGAGCGGCTGACCCTGATCGACGCTGACGAACTCGACCAGGGGCAATACGACGGCCGCACCGATACCTTTGCCGTGAATTCCGCCGGAATGCTGGTGCGCCGTGACATCTGGGAACAACTCGGCGGTTTCGATCCCGCCCTGCCCGGCAGCGGAGACGACGTCGATTTCTGCTGGCGCAACCGCCTGGCAGGACACCGCGTAGTGGTTGTACCCGCGGCCAGGATGTACCACGTCGCGCACCGCCCGCACGCGCTGGGCAACACTGCCGCAGCGAGGAAAGCCCAGGTCCACCTGCGGCTGAAGCACGCGCCGCTGTGGATGGTGCCCGTCCACGGCGCGGCTGCCCTTCTCGGCAGCATTTTCAAACTGGTGTTGAGTATCGCCGTAAAGGATCCCGCGCACGGTATCACGCAGCTTGGTGCGACCCTTGCAGCGCTGGGCCGCCCCCGCGCCGTGGTGAGGGCTAGCGCGAACGCCAGGAAGACGCGCCGGATCCGCCGGTCCGTCATCCGGAAGCTCCAGACACCCCGCCGTGAGGTATGGAGCCATCGACGCTCCCTGATGGAGGCCCTGGGCTCGGACGGCAGCCCTGTGGACGACCTTGTGCAGGACCCTCTGGCGCACCAGCCCAGCGGAGACGCATCAGATGACTTCGCGGCGCTTGCCACCAGCAAGCGTGGCTGGGTGGGCAATGGTGCCCTGGCCGCCGTAATCGTTGCGTCCGTCACCTCCCTCCTGGGTTTGACCGGACTCTTCGGTGCCCCCGGTGTGTCGGGCGGGGCGCTCATTCCCGTTTCAAGCGGCCTGGGCGACATCTGGCACCATGCGTCCAGTTGGTGGATCTCGCTGGGTGCCGGGCTTTCGGGCCGTGGGGACCCTTTCGGCTACGTCCTTTGGATCCTGGGCGTTCTGGGCGGCGGCGACGCCAACGCCGCCATGGCCTGGCTGCTGCTGCTCGGCACGCCGCTGTCCGGCCTGACGGCGTGGTTTGCGGCAGGCGGACTGACAGTACGCCGCCGGCTCCGCCTGGCAGCAGCACTTTTCTGGGCGGCTGCCCCCGCCCTGCAGGTGGCCCTCAACCAGGGCCGGGCCGGGGCCCTTATTGCGCACATCATGATTCCACTGGTCGCCCTGGCCCTGCTGCGGGCCACCGGCTCCGCGGTAGGGCAAGGCCGGTTCCAGCTGCCGGCTCCCGGTGACCGCCGTTTCACCGACCGGCCCCCGGTCAAACCAGGGATCAACGGAATGCCGTCCTGGACGTCGGCAGCGGCGGCCGGCCTGGCGCTGGCTGTTGTTACCGCGTCCGCGCCGTCCCTGCTGATACCGGCCACAGTGGTGATCGTTCTTTGCGGGCTCCTGCTCGGCCGCCGCGGCCGGACGGTGTGGTGGGCATTGCTGCCCACCGCGGCCCTGTTCATCCCGTTCGGCCTTTCAGCCCTGGACAGGCCGCGGGCCCTGCTGGCTGATCCCGGCGTCCCCCTGGGTTTCGACGCCGCTCCGCTATGGCAGCAGCTGCTTGGCCAGCCGCTTGAATTCGATTCACACGGCGGACTGGCCGGACTGCCCTATTTTGCGGCCGGCACCGTGCCCTGGGCCCTGTTGCTGGCCCTCCTTCTTGCCGTCCCCGTCCTGCTCCTGGCAGTGGCGGGCATATGCCTGCCCGGTAACCGGGCCCGTACTGCCAGGTCCCTGTGGATTGTCGCCACTGTTGCCCTGGCCGGAGGCTGACTCGCAGGGCAGGTGGCTGTCGGCATGAATGCCGACTCCATGGTGGCAACCTTCCCCGGACCGGCGGTTTCTGCAGCAGCGTTCGCCCTGCTGGGTGCCGGCCTCCTGGGAGCAGAACGGCTTCTGGGAATGGCAAACGCGGCGGCGGCCGGCAGCCTGAAACACAAGACGGCCCTGCAGTCAGCGACAGCATTCGGCATGGTGCTCCTGCTTGCAGGACCCCTTGCAGGAATGGCTGCCTGGTCTGCGCAGAACATCCTCCGTCCCTCTGTTGCGACGGCCCAAATGCCGCCGGCTTCCGCTGCCCTCGGCACGCCCCGCCTCGTGGAGGCTGCCGGCATTCGCATTCTCCCGGCCACGGCCACCGACCGCGGAACCGGGCCCGAACAGACGCGCACGCTCTTGATCAGCACCGGTGAGAACGGCACGTATAACGCTTCCCTAATGCGCGGCGCGGGAACAACGCTCGATAGCCTCTCGGCCATCGCCTCCGCGCGCAACATCCTCGGCCGTCCGGGATCGGAAACAGTGCGCGATGACGACGACGTCACTGCCGCGGTCCGTCGCGTGGTGGCAACGCTGGTGGCCGGCCAAGGCGTGGACCCCCGGAGCGACCTGGAACAGCTCGGCGCCGGCTTTGTGGTTCTTCGGGCAGCAGACACAGCTGCCCAGCTCACTGCCAGCAGGATGGACGCGGTACCCGGGCTTATTGCGGTGGGGCAGACCGACGTCGGCTGGCTGTGGCGGATCTCCCCGCTGAACCAGCCTGTGCTCGAAGCAGCGGATGTTGCCCACCGCGTGCGGGTTGTCGACCCGGGTGGCGCCGCCATCGCGCTGGTCCCTTCGGGGTACGACGACGTTGATGCTGCTGTTCCGGAGGGGCCGGAGGGCCGGTTGGTGGTGCTGGCGGAACGGTCAGATCCCGGCTGGAGTGCGTGGCTGGACGGCCGCAGGCTGACAGCCACAACGTCCGGATGGTCCCAGGCTTTCACCCTTCCGGCCTCGGCGGGCCACCTGACCGTGCGATACGAAAACCCGTGGGCCCTGTGGTCCGGGATCGCCCAGGCCATCGTCATCGGGCTGACGGTCATGCTCGCGGTGCCGATGCCTGCCCGGCGCCAGAGGACGGGTCTTTCCCGGGACGAAGGCTCGCTGCGTAAGGAACGCCAGAATGCATAACACTTCCATGTCAGCGGAGGCACCAGAGGGAAGCGGCGCCGCCGGCGACGAAACCAAGGAAAGCACCGAGCCGTCGAAGCGCCCGGCGGCCAAGGGGCGGAATGCGTTGTTTTCCAGCCTGGCGTCCGCCGCCGTTATCATCGCCGGTGCAGGAGCCGTGGTGGCAGCCGGCTCCGTACTCCCGCAGCCCGTTTCCAGCCGTACCGTTCCCGCCGGGGTGTCGGCAGTTCCTGCCGGCAGCAGCGTCGGAGTCTGTCCAGGCCCGGCCCGGCTGCTTGAAGGCACTGACGCGGGCACCGATCCGCAATTCAGCCCCAAGTCCGCAACTGCCGCCAGCTCGGTCACCGGGGCAGTACTCAGTGCCGGTGGAGTGCTGCCGGCCAGCCGGCTGTCGGACCTGCGCGGAACAACAACTGTCGAGATCGCCAAGGAGCAGGCCCAGCCCAGTGCCGCGGGCAATTCCCAGGAAATTCTCGCAGGTGTGGTGGCGGGCCGTTCCGTTGACCAGGTGAGCGTCCTCAGCGCCGACGCCCTGGCAAGCCAGAAGGCGTCGGCCGCAGCGGCCATGAAGTTCACGGCAACGGACGGCGACCTGCAGGGTACCGCAGCAGCCAACTGCCTGCAGCCATCCAACGATCAATGGCTGGCCGGCGCGGGTACCACTGTGGGCCGTACGTCAGTGCTTGTCCTGACTAACGCTTCCACCACCCCGGCCACGGTCAGCCTGGAGCTGTTCGGGTCCGGCGGGCAGATCCAGGCACCCGGCAGCCGGGGACTTCTGGTGGCGCCCGGTACGTCGCGGCCTGTGGTTCTGGCCGGCCTGGCTCCGGGGGAGGCCCAGCTGACCGTGCACGTGCGCAGCGCCGGAGGCCCTGTTGCAGCCGTGATCCAGCAGAGTGTCCTCCGGGGCCTGACCCCTGGCGGCGTGGACTTCATCGCACCCGGAGCAGCGCCGGCCGTCCGGCAGGTCATGACCGGCGTTGATATCCAGGACCCGGGCCAGGTAGCGGCGCTCACCGGAAGATCGGGGTACGAGGACGCAGGTCCCGCCCTGCAGCTCACCGTGCCCGGCCCTTCAGACGCCGTGGTGGAGGTCAAGCTCTACGGGCGCGACGGCCAGAAGGCATTGCCCAATGGCGGAGTCATGACTGCCAAAGCGGGCACCGTCACGGAAATCCCGCTGACCGGCGTCCCGGCCGGCCATTACACCGTGGTTGCCTCGTCGGATGTCACGTTCGTGGCCGCTGCCCGGGTCACCCGCGGCCTCCAGGACACCCAGCCAGCAGACGTCGCGTGGGCGGCGTCGGGAGTCAGGCTGGGCAGTCAGCACGTGGTCCCCGTTCCACAGGGGGGCCAGCGCCACCTGGTTTTCGGCGCTCTCGACAACCGCGCCACCATCACCTATTCGGCGATCACTGCCGACGGTAAGGTCCGGGCGCCGTCCACCGCCGATATCGCCGGCGGAACGACGGCGTCCATCACCATTCCCGAAAAGGTTGAGGATTCCGACGTCGTGGGCTATGTGGTGTCGGCTTCGGGCGACGCCGCCTACGGGGCCCTGCTGTTGCAGCAGGAGGGAAGGAATGACGTCTCCTCCCTGGCCTTCCTGCCGGCGGCGGCGGGCCAGGAAACGGTACCTGTCACCCTGAGTTACTGAGCCTGCAATTCCGTCACAGGACCCTGCTGATGCAGCGGGGCAAGACTTGCTGATGCCGGGTTCAGTACCTGCGCCGGTACACCGGATCGAGGGTTTCCGGGGCAACACCCAGCATCTCAGCCGTATGCTCCACCACCACGTCATGGACCAGGTCCTGGAGTTCCTCCACGCTCCCGCACGCCTGCTCAACCACGCGCCGGTAGACGGTAATCATCGGCCCGTCCTCGCCGGTGGCAGGGGTGTAGGAACCCATGGGGGGAGTGGCTGCATTGGCCGCCAACTGCTCCAGGTCCGGCGGGATCTCATCGACGCCAAAGCGGACGCCATCCAGGGTCTTGCCCCAGATGTCGTGAAGCCGTTGCGCGGAGTCCATCACCATGTCATCAAAGCGGTCCGAGCGTGTGCGGTAACCAGGATGGGTGGGGAGCATCACTTCGCCCCGAAGACCCCGCCCGTGGCGGTTTCGGCGGCGCATCATAAAGCTTCTGCCAGGGGACGCCGTGCGCTGGTCCGTGCGGGTATCCGGCTCAGCCAACCGGACCGTAAAGCCTGATTCATGGTTCGATGACTGCATACATTGACTGTAAACCCGGGGGAGGATTTACGCGACACATGGCCCGCCCACCTGAGGGCGCGTCGACCCGGGGCGACAATGCAGGGTTTTGCAGCCTGCACGGAGTAGTCTGTGATGTCGTGGGAGCTATCCGTCAGTGTTCAAGATCTGCGTGCCGCCAGTCAGCGGTAGCTACCCTGACGTACGTCTACGCGGATTCCACCGCGGTCCTTGGGCCGCTGGCCACCTACGCCGAGCCCCACTGTTACGATCTGTGCGAGCAGCACGCCGATTCCCTTACCGTCCCGCGGGGCTGGGAGGTTCTGCGCCTGGCCATGCCCTCAACTCCGCAGCAACCGGGACCGGACGACCTCCTGGCCCTGGCCAATGCGGTCCGCGATGCCGCTGCCTTGCCGGCCCAGACCCAGCCAACGTCCGGCAAACGCGGCCCCCATTCGGCACTGGAAGCACCGGCCGGGGCGGAAGGCACCCGCAGGGGCCACCTCCGCGTACTGCGGGAACCGTCCTGACGGGCATCTGGCGGTAGGCTGGAAGCTGCAATTCCGTCCGCTACCGGCGCCAGAGCGCCCGCCAGGGAGCATGAGTAATGCCAAAGATCAGTCCTGAACTCCTGTCCATCCTGCGTTGCCCTGTGACAGGGGCGTCCCTGATCCAGGACGGCGAGGAACTCGTTGCAGCCGTTGCGGACGAATCCGGAGTGAAGCCCCGCTACGCCATCGAGGACGGCATCCCCCTCCTTCTTCCGCCCGAACTGCTGGCAGCAGCGGCTGCGGCGGGTTTAGACCAGCACGACCCAGCCGCCGGCACACCCGCCTAGCCCTCCAACAGCACCACACCACAGGCATCCACGCCGCGGCTCCCGCGCCGGGCGCCGCAAGCAGCACCCGGCCACCGCCGGGCAGAGTAAAGGATTCACCCATGGCTTTTGATTACAAGGTTGCCGATATCTCTCTGGCCGAGGCCGGCAGGCACCAGATCCGCCTGGCAGAGCACGAAATGCCCGGCCTCATGTCCCTCCGCGAGGAGTTCGGACCCACCCAGCCGCTGAAGGGTGCGCGGATCGCAGGATCGCTGCATATGACGGTGCAGACCGCGGTGCTGATCGAAACCCTCACGGCACTGGGTGCCGAGGTCCGCTGGGCTTCCTGCAACATCTTCTCCACGCAGGATGAGGCCGCCGCCGCTGTAGTGGTCGGAAAGGGCACGGTGGAGGACCCCCAGGGCGTGCCCGTGTTCGCCTGGAAGGGCGAAACCCTGGAGGAGTACTGGTGGACTGCCGAGCAGATCCTCACCTGGCCCGGCGCGGAAACCAACCCGGAACTTGGCCCCAACATGATCCTGGACGACGGCGGAGACGCCACCATGCTGGTGCACAAGGGCGCCGAATTCGAAGCAGTGGGCAACGTCCCCTCCGCCGACCCCACCGATTCGGAAGAGTACGGCATCTTCCTTGACGTCCTTCGCCGCTCACTCGCAGCGGACCCGCACAAGTGGACCCGCACGGCCGCCACCATCAAGGGCGTCAGCGAAGAAACCACCACCGGTGTGCACCGCCTGTACCAGTTGGCTGAACAGGGCAAGCTGCTCTTCCCCGCCATCAATGTCAACGACTCCGTCACCAAGAGCAAGTTCGACAACAAGTACGGCATCCGGCACTCACTGCCGGACGGCATCAACCGGGCAACGGACGTGCTCATGGGCGGCAAGGTCGCCGTCGTCTGCGGCTACGGCGACGTCGGCAAGGGCGCAGCGGAGGCACTGCGCGGCCAGGGTTCGCGCGTCATCGTCACCGAGATCGACCCCATCTGCGCATTGCAGGCTGCGATGGACGGCTACCAGGTGGCCAAGCTTGAATCCGTCCTGGCCACAGGCGATATCTTCATCACCACCACCGGCAACAAGGATGTCATCATGGCCGAGCACATGGCGGGCATGAAGAACAAGGCGATCGTGGGCAACATCGGCCACTTCGACAACGAGATCGACATGGCCGGACTCGCCAGGATCCCCGGCATCAAGAAGGTTGAAATCAAGCCGCAGGTCCACGAATGGGTTTTCGAAGCGGGGACTGACGCCGAGCGGTCCATCATTGTCCTCTCCGAAGGCCGCCTGCTGAACCTGGGCAACGCCACGGGGCACCCGTCCTTCGTGATGAGCAACTCGTTCGCCAACCAGACCATCGCCCAGATCGAGCTGTGGACCAAGAAGGACCAGCCCGAAGGAGAGCGCGAGTACGAAAACCAGGTCTACGTCCTGCCGAAGGTCCTGGACGAAAAGGTGGCCCGCCTGCACCTGGACGCCCTGGGTGTGGAGTTGACCGAACTGACCAAGGACCAGGCTGAGTACCTGGATCTGGACGTCGCCGGCCCGTACAAGCCCGAGCACTATCGTTACTAAGAAGTAAAGTGCCCGGGTGCCGAGAACACCCGGGCTGTTACTTTCTGCGCCTAGGATCAAAATATGGAGCCTGAAGTCCAACCCCGCCGTCCGGGTAGGGTCAAAAAGATTCTTGTGGTGGTCGCTGTCTGCCTCCTCGCCGCCGTGGGCGGCGTCTTCGCTGCAGTGGCGCCGGGAATCGCCCGCGGAGCCATCGAATCCGAGGCAGGGACCGCGGTCCGGACATCGCCCGGCATCGCTTCGCCCGTCATTGCGCCCGTGAAGCTTGACGCCGCGCCCGCGAACGGTTCCAAGCAGGTGAACCCGGCCGCCCCGGTGTCCTTGAAGGTGGCCAACGGCACCATTGAACGCGTGACGCTCACCAGCACCGCGGGCGAGACGGTGGAGGGCAGCATCGACGCCGCGGGGACAGGCTGGACGGCGTCCGGCCCCCTGAAGTTCAACACGGACTACAGCTACACGTACGTGGTGAAAGACGGCGCCGGACGCGAAACCAGCACCACACAATCCTTCAGTACCGTGTCCAGTTCCCATGAGGCGGACGCCGCCATCTACCCGCTGGACGGCATGAAGGTGGGCGTCGGGCAGCCGCTGCAGGTCATCTTCAGTGAACCTGTGGTCAACCGCGAGGCCGTGGAAAAGGCCATCAGCATCACCAGCAGTGCCGGCCAGGTGGGCGCCTTCCACTGGTACAGCGACACGATGGTGCGGTACCGGGCGGAGAGCTTCTGGGCGGCGAACTCCACCATCACCATGGACATGAAGCTGTTCGGCGTAGACCTGGGCAACGGCCAGATTGCCAACTTCAACAAAAAGGTGAACGTTTCCATCGGCGATAAGAAGGTGGCGGTGGCGGACGCTGCGGCCCATACTTTTACGCTGAGTGTCAACGACCAGGTGGTCAGGACGCTTCCGGTGAGCATGGGGGACCAGCGCTTCCCGTCCGCCCGGGGCTACGGCGTGCTGATGGAGAAGAAGCGCTATGACCGCTTCCGGGCCTCGAGCATCGGACTGAAGCCGGACGACCCCGCCTATTACGGGGACGTGGACGTCGAGTACACCATCCGGCTTACGCTCAGCGGCGCCTACCTCCACCAGGCCCTGCCGTCCGCGTTCCCTTTCATTGGCAACACGAACGTCTCGCATGGCTGCATCGGGTTCGCTCCCGACGGCGCCGCCTGGGTCTTTGACAACATGGGCACCGGCGACGTCGTCCAAATCGTCAACACCGAGGGCGACTACGCGGCCGACACGGACGGTTTCGGCGACTGGAACATCCCGTGGAGCGAATACGACAATTAGCGCCTAGCTGCCGAAAGGCAGACGGTGCAGCCGCTCACCCGTCTCAGCGCTCCGCCGTCGTGCCTGCGACAACCTGGCGAGCTCCCTGCTCCGCCGCTCAGCCACGACGGCGGCAAGGTAGTCGCCGGGACTGGTCCCGGGCGGCGGGGGCGGGGCAACATGGGCGGCGAGCTCGGTGGCGATTGACTCGGCCATGCCCGCCCTGGACAGGGGCGCCATCCGGCCGGCCTGGCGGATGAACTGGGATGCCCGGCGGGCCGTCGCGTCCGGAATCCGTCCGATATCCGCTGCGCCGGCCCAGGACCGCAGCCTGGGCGGAACGAGCACCGGCGTGGCCTCTTCAACCGGGACACGGCTGCGGATTGCGTAGGTCCCGGCCATCAGGTCGCCCAGCCGGCGGGACCTGTTATTGAACAGGGCCACGGCAATGGCAAGCCCGCCAAAGGTCAGGTAGATCTCGAGGAACCCCGTCAGGCCGCGGATGAGTGCGTGCCGGAACCGGATGGCGCCGCCGTCATCCCGCACCACCCGCAGGCCCGCTGCGAGCTTGCCCAGCGACAGCCCGCGGCTCAGGGTTTCCACCGCCACCGGAACGATGACCAGGCAGAAGACAACACTGGCCAGCATCAAGGCCCGCAGGGCGGCCTCGTCCAGGTCCTCGCCCGCGGCCGCTATTCCGATCAGGATGACCACCAGCAAAACGATGCTCAAGGCCATGTCCAGGAGCAGGCCCAGCGCGCGGGCCGCAAACGATGCCGGACGCAACTCCAGGACAACGGCCTCACCGGTGACGATCGAACTCACGCTGTTCCTGTTCCTCGCGGCTTACGGGACGCTCATAGTCTAGTGCGGGCCGCTAGGCTGGTGCCGTGGACATGGACGCGTTCTCCGCCGTCAACGCGGACAGATGGTCGCGGCTGCATGAACTTGCCTACAAGGGCAGGCTCAGCGGGCCGGAAGCAGATGAACTGCTGACGCTGTACCAGTCCACCTCCGCCCACCTCTCCCTCATCCGGTCGCTGGCCCCGGAAAGCGGACTGTCCGCCTCCCTGTCCGCCACGCTTGCACAGGCGCGAACGCGCTTCACCGGTGCGCGGTCCAACGTAATGGAGGATCTGGCACGGTTTTTTGTGGTGGCCCTTCCCGCTGCCTTCTACCGGCTCACCTGGCTCACCTTGGCCTGCGGGGCAGCCTTTGTCCTGATCGGCGCGGCCTACGCACTTTGGATCAGCAGCTCGCCCGAAGCCCTGCGGGCGGTGGCGTCCGAAGCGGCGGCCCGCCAGTACGTCGAGGAAGACTTCATCAACTATTACTCAGCGAATCCTGCTGCGTCCTTCGCCGGCGCGGTCTGGACCAACAACGCCTGGATCAGCGCCCAGGCTGTAGCCCTGGGGATCACCGGCGTGTGGGTGCCGATGATCCTGTTCAGCAACGCCCAAGGAGTGGGGATAGCCGCCGGCATCTTCGCGGCCGCGGGAAAGTCGGATGTCTTCTACAGCTACATCCTGCCGCACGGCCTGATGGAACTCACTGCGGTGTTCATCGCCTGCGCCGCCGGCCTCCGGATCTTCTGGGCCATGGTCTCGCCGGGTCCCCGCACGCGGGGCCGGGCGGTTGCCGAGGAAGGCAGGTCCCTGATCACCGTAGCCCTGGGCCTGGTCCTGGTGCTGTTCGTCTCCGGGCTGGTGGAAGGGTTCGTCACACCCAGCGCGCTGCCGGTCTGGGCAAAGATTGGCATCGGGGCGGCGGTGCTGGCCGGCTACTGGCTGTACGTCCTCACCTGCGGACGGCACGCCTACCAGGCAGGGGAACGCGGCGGCCTCCGCCGGGAAGACGCAGGCTATTCGGAAATCGCTGCCTGAATCGTTGTAATCGATGCGGGGTGGTTCCTCGCACAGCCGGAAGCCCGGACGGTAGGCTCGTCAACAGATGAAGCGTGCCGGCGGACCAAGAACCTGGCGCGGAAACCCAACGGAAGTGACGCTGATGTGAAAGACGAAACTCCTGCCCGCGCCAGGCGCGCCGAACCGCAGCCGGAACCGGTCCTTGACACATCAGGGGATTCTGACGAGCCTGCGTTTTCGTGGTTGACCCCCGCCGGCTCAGGCACGGGGAGTTCTGCCGCAGACCGCTCCGGTGATTCAGACGCGGAAGCCCCGGAGGACCTATCCGGGTACAGGCAAGGCACGACGCCGGTGCACGCCGGGACTGCCGGCGCCGGTTCCTCCGCGACAGACGGCGGCCCAACCGAGGCAGGCGCCGGAGGCTCGTCCACGACCGCCGCAACCGCTGCCATGGCCGCCCCGGCCCCGGAGGCCCGCCAAGCCCTCCAGCCGGAGAGCCGGGCTGACCGAAAAGCCGCAGAGTCCGCCATGGAGGATTCAGGGCGCGCATCCGGGCAAGACAGCTCTCCGGTGTTCAAGGAACGGCTGCCCACCTCCGCGCTGCAGGTCCGGCCGCCGGAGGAAGAGGTGGAGCGCCGCAACGCCCAGCGTGAGAGTGCCGCCAATGCCAAACCGGTGGCGCCGCGGGTGATGCAGGTCCTGCTTGCCCTCTTCTTCCCACTGATCCTGCTCATCCTTGCTGTCCGTGCCGTGACCAGCCCGCTGTTCCTGTGGGTGGAGTACAACCGTCCGGGATTTCCCGGGGACGGCTACGGGTTCAGCACCGACGACAGGATGACCTACGGCTCCTACGCGGTTGATTACCTCAGCAACTGGGCAGGCCCACGCTACCTGGGGGACCTGGTGCACCGCGGCGGCGACAAGCTGTTCAAGGACGGCGAAGTCAGCCACATGGCGGACGTCAAGCTGGTGATCCTGTCCACCTTTGGTGCCGGCGTGCTGCTAATCCTGGTAAGCCTCATCGCTGTCCTCTACCTGCGCAGGCGAAGCACCGGGGGAGTCCGCAGGGGCCTCTTTGCCGGCTCCATCATCACGCTCGTTCTGATCCTGGGCCTCGGTTCCCTGGCCGTGCTGGGCTGGCAGCAGTTCTTTACCGAGTTCCACCGGATCTTCTTCGCGGAGGGATCATGGACATTCAGCCTTGACGACACCCTGATCCGGCTGTTCCCCGGCCAGTTCTGGATTGACGCCGGAATGGTGATCGCAGGCCTGGTGCTGTTGACTGCGCTCGTCACGTTGATCCTCACGTGGCCAACACGCCGGCGCCGCGGCCTCGCCAAGGATGAACCGGCCGCAGAGCAGGCAGCCCACCAGGCGTAGCCGGACAGCCGGCCGATCAGTCAACCGATCAAGCGTATAGCCTGGCGATTTCGGTTTCGTAGTCATGCACGACGGCGGAACGCTTCAGCTTGAGGGAAGGCGTCAGGTGACCTGACTCCACGGTGAACTGGGCATCCAGCACGGTGAACTTGCGGATGGACTCTGCTTTGGACACCAATTGGTTCGCCTGATCCACCGCCTCCTGTATTGCTGCCGCTACCTGCGCGTCCTTGACGGCATCCTGCATGGCAAGGGCGGGCAGCCCCTGCTCGGAACGCCAGTTGTCCAGGCCTTCCGGGTCCAGGCTTACGAGCGCCGAGACAAAAGGCTTTCGGTCGCCCACCACCACGGCGTGGGCCACCAACTGGTGAGCGCGGATCCTTTCCTCCAATGGCCCGGGTGCAATGTTCTTGCCGCCGGCGGTGACGAGCAGGTCCTTTTTCCGCCCTGTGATGGTCAGGAAGCCCTGGGGGTCAAGCTCCCCGAGGTCGCCGGTGCGGAAGAAGCCGTCCACGAAGGCCTCAGCGTTCGCCGCCTGGTTGGCGTGGTAACCCCGGAAGACGCCGATGCCCTTGACCAGGATCTCGCCGTCGTCGGCTACCCGGACAGTGGTGCCGGGGATGGGGATGCCCACTGATCCCACCCGCGTGAGAGAAGGCGTATTGGCAGTGCACGGTGCCGTGGTCTCAGTCAGGCCGTACCCCTCAAGGACAGGAATCCCGGCACCACGGAAGAAATGGGCGTCCTCCGGCGCAAGGGCACTGGCGCCTGACACGGTGTACCCCACCTGGCCGCCGAAGGCCTGGCGAAGCCGGGGATACAGCAGCCTGTCGAAGATTCCGTGGCGGATCCGGCAGAGCAGACCGGGACCGCTGCCCTCGCCCCGGCTGCGCCTGTCTTCCTCCTGCGAGTACTCAATGGCTGTTGCCGACGCGGCGTCGAAAAGCCGCGCCTTGCCCGCCACTGTTGCCTTGTGCGCTGCGGTGGCGCGGACCTTTTCGAAAATCCGCGGAACCACCAGCAGGAACGTGGGCCGGAACGTGGCCAGGTCCTCCAGGAGCTGGGCGGCCCCCGGGGTGTGCCCCAGGGTAGCGCCGGCGGTGAGGCAGACCACCTGCACCGCCCGGGCCAGGACGTGGGCGAGCGGCAGGAACATCAGGGTGCGCGCCTGGTCCTGGAGCAGCAGTTCCGGGAGGAACGCGGCGATGTTCTTTGCCACCAGGGCGAAGTTGCCGTGGGTGATTTCGCAGCCTTTGGGGTTGCCGGTGGTTCCGGAGGTATAAACCAGGGACGCCACGTCATCCAGCCCTGCCCGGCTCCGGTGCCGTTCCAGCTCCGCATCGGTGACACCCGTGCCGGCGGCGGCCAGGCTCGCGAGATCGGGGGCTTCGCCGTCGAAGTCCATCCGGACCACGTTGACGAGGCGGTCCCGGAGCAGCGCGGAACCGGCAAGGACATCCGTCACAAGCCGCACCTTGGCACGGTCCTCGGCGAAGACACGCCGCACTCCGGCGTCGTGGAGGATCCATTCCACCTGGCTGGGGGAGGACGTCTCATAAATGGGAACGGTCACGCCGCCGGCAAACCAGATGGCGAAATCAACCAGCGTCCATTCGTAGGAGGTGGCGGACATAACGGCAACCGTGTCGCCCGGCTCGAGTCCGCCGGCGATCAGGCCCTTGGCAAGGGCGCTGACATCCTGCAGGAATTTTTGCGCCGTGACGTCCATCCAGCCGTTCGGCCCCTTGCGCCGGTAGAGGGCGCGGGCCGGATTGGCGGCCTGTTGCTCCAGCAGCAGGTCCGTGACGTTACTGGCGGCATCAAGCTCAACCAGCAGTTCGGTGCTCGCTTCTCTCACTGGGGTCTCCGTTCCGCTGCCATGCCGCGGCAGCGGCTCCGTCGGGGCTCTCCTGCCATCCTGCCCTAGATCCAGGAGGGCATCCACATCCTGAGCCGCCACTCCTGGTACGGGATGACTTCGGCGGCCCAGACAGGATAGAAGAAGGCTGCCAGCAGGACTGCAGCCGCAACGAACAAGGCCACCAGGTACAGCCCGGACCGCCGGCGCCAGGGCGGGTCCGTCGTCCTGCCCAGGACCAGGCCCAGGCAATAGACGAGGGCCAGCACCAGGAACGGTTCAAAGGACACGGCGTAGAAGTAGAACATGGTGCGTTCCGGGTACAGGAACCAGGGCAGGTACCCGGCGGCGACACCGGCCAGCACCGCTCCCGCCCGCCAGTCCCGGCGCCCCGCCCACCAGAACAAGAGCACTATCAGGGATATGGCTGCCGCCCACCAGATGAGGGGATTTCCCACGGACAGGATGGCGGATGTGCACTTGTCCACGTCGCAGCCCGGTGTGCCGCGTTCCGGTGATTCATAGAAGAACGACGTAGGCCTGCCCATCAGCAGCCAACTCCAGGCGCTCGCCTCATAGGGATGCTCGGACCCCAGGCCCTGGTGGAACTTGTACGCTTCCAGGTGGTAGTGCGCCAGGGACCGGATCGAATCCGGCAGCCAGCCCCACTCCGCTGACGGATTGCTCAGCGCCCAGCGGCGGAAGTAGGCGTCCTCTGAGCGGAACCAGCCGGTCCAGGTGGCGGCGTAAACCAGCGCGGCGACCGGGACCACGCTCAGGAACGCCGGGATGCCGTCCTTGATCACGCCGCCGCTGATCCAGCCGCGGATCCCCGCCACCCGACGGGCGCTGAGGTCCCACAGGACGGTGAGGATGCCGAAACCGGCCAGGAAGAACAAACCTGACCACTTGGTCCCGACGGCGAGCCCCAAGAAGATTCCGGCCGCGATCCGCCACCAGCGGATCCCCAGCCATGGCCCGGACAGCAGCTGCGCGGGCGTGGGAAGTCCCCCGTTGGCGGAGGCAGCGTTCGCCAGCCGTGCGGCCAGCCGACGTCGGCCGTCATCCCGGTCCATCAGCAAGGCGCCAAACGCTGCGAGGATCCAGAACATCAGGAAGATATCCAGCAGCGATGTCCGCGACATCACCAGGTGATGGCCGTCCACGGCCAGGAGGAGTCCCGCGGCAGCCGCCAGCGGAAGTGAACGGAAGAGTTTGAGCGTTATCAGGGCCAGGAGCAGGATGGACAAGGTGCCGGTCAGGGCCGCGGCGAAGCGCCAACCGAAGGAGTTGTCTGCACCGAAGAGCCACATGCCGGCGGCGATCATCCACTTTCCCACCGGGGGGTGGACAACGTACTCAGGAGAATCCAGGAGCAAAGCTGGGTTGCCTGCGTTAAAGGAATCATTGGCTTTGTCCGGCCAGCTGCGCTCATAACCGCTGATCAGGTACGAGTAGGCATCCTTGACGTAATACGTTTCGTCAAAGACAAGCTTTTGCGGCACCTCAAGCCGGACAAACCGCAGGACGCCGCCGGCTGCCGCAGTCAGGAGGGGAACCACCAGGAACCAAAGCCGCAGCGACGGCGGGTAGTCCCGCCAGCTGTGGACGGACCCCAGCAGCCGCGCGCGCAGGGACTCCGCCGTGAAGGCCTGTGACGGCCGGATGACCCACGGACGGTCCGGCGGGTTTCCCGGCCGGGCAACAGTTCCGGGGGGTGAACTGGCGGACTCCGGGGATGTGGCGTGTTCGGCCCCGGCCGGCCGCGTCGAGGTCTGCGTCACGAGCCCCATGCTACCGTTTGCGGCCGGCCGCGCCCGCAGCAGTAGGCTGGTGGCGTGGACCCTAACCCCAGCCCCTTTCCCGCTTCCGGCACCGCCACCCCCGAGGAGGAAGCCGAAGGACAGCCGTCACGGGGTTCGGAGGCAGCCGCGGTACCAGCGCCTCCTGGAGGCCGGATCGTGCTGGCGGCCACCCCGATCGGTAATACGGGTGATGCGTCCGCCCGCCTGGTGGAGCTGCTGGGCACAGCCGACATCGTTGCCGCCGAAGACACCCGCCGCCTGCACCGGCTGGTGCAAAGCCTGGGCGTCACTGTGGCCGGGCGGGTGATCAGCTATCACGAGCACAACGAGGCAGCGAAGACAGCCGAGCTTCTTGAACAGGTGAGGGCAGGCAAGACCCTGGTGATGGTCACCGACGCAGGGATGCCGTCGGTGTCCGATCCCGGGTTCCGGCTGGTGGAAGGGGCAGTCGCAGGCGGGCTTACCGTCACTGCGGTGCCCGGCCCGTCGGCTGTCCTGACGGCGCTGGCGCTGTCCGGCCTGCCCACGGACCGTTTCTGCTTCGAGGGATTCCTGCCCCGAAAGGCAGGCGAAAGGGCATCCCGCCTGGCTGACCTTGCGAGGGAGCGC
This sequence comes from Pseudarthrobacter sp. R1, assembly GCF_024494415.1. Lineage (NCBI taxonomy): Bacteria > Bacillati > Actinomycetota > Actinomycetes > Micrococcales > Micrococcaceae > Pseudarthrobacter > Pseudarthrobacter sp. R1. The sequence goes on from NZ_JAMKFI010000005.1 coordinate 120,017, forward strand.
CGAACGATGGTGTTCTTCGAAGCGCCGCACCGGCTGGAGGTGATGCTGCGGGCGCTGCGTGAACGCTTCGGCGCTGAGCGGCGCGTCGCCGTATGCCGGGAATTGACCAAAACCTACGAAGAAGTCATCCGGGGTTCGCTCGGGGAGCTTCTGCAATGGGCGGAGACCACCGAAGTCCGCGGTGAAATCGCCGTTGTCCTGGCCGGCGCACCTGAACAGGCTCCGGGGACTCCGGAGGACCACGTGGCCGCGGTCAACGAACTTGTGTCCCAGGGGATCCGCCTTAAGGAGGCTGTTGCGGCCGTGGCGGAAGACGTCCGGGTGAGCAAGCGCGAGCTCTACTCCGCCGTGCTCGCCGCCCGCTAAAGCGGGCCGCTGGCGGCCGGGGAAGGGCTGTGCAGGTGCACAGCCCTTCCGTCTTTCCGTAGTGCGTGAAGGCGTAGACCCGCAGGTGGCACAGCAGTAGTCTGGCAACTAATCAGCCTTGACGACGGCGGCCACTCCGGCCGACGACCTGGGCTGCAATAACCCTACTGACGAGGGAGTCATCGTGACTGTCACTGCACAGCCGGCCGTTTCCGCAGAACGCGAAAGCGCCCTTTTGGCCTCTGTTCCCACCGGCCTGCTTATCAATGGTGAGTGGCGGGCTGCCGCTTCGGGCAAGACCTTCGACGTCGAAGATCCAGCCACGGGCAAGGTGCTGTTGAGCATTGCCGACGCCGGACCTGAAGATGGTGCCGCGGCCCTGGACGCGGCCGCTGCCGCCCAGGAGTCCTGGGCGAAGGTTCCCGCGCGTGAGCGCGGCGAAATCCTGCGCCGCGCCTTTGAGCTCGTGACGGAGCGGGCTGAGGACTTCGCGCTGCTCATGACCATGGAGATGGGCAAGCCGCTCGCGGAAGCCCGGGGCGAAGTCACCTACGGCGCCGAATTCCTGCGCTGGTTCTCGGAGGAAGCCGTCCGCGCCTTCGGCCGCTATTCCGTGTCCCCTGACGGCAAATCCCGGCTGCTGGTCACCAAGAAGCCGGTGGGCCCCTGCCTGCTGATCACGCCGTGGAACTTCCCGCTGGCCATGGCCACGCGCAAGATCGCTCCCGCGGTGGCCGCGGGCTGCACCATGGTGCTGAAGTCCGCGAACCTTACACCGCTGACTTCCCAACTGTTCGCCGCCGTCATGATGGAGGCCGGGCTGCCCGCCGGCGTCCTAAACGTCATTCCCACCTCTACCGCCGGCGCCACCACCGGTCCGTTGATCAAGGACTCCCGGCTCCGCAAACTGTCCTTCACCGGCTCCACCGAAGTGGGCCGCCGCCTGCTGGCGGACGCTTCCGAAACTGTGCTGCGGACCTCCATGGAGCTCGGCGGCAACGCCCCCTTCGTGGTCTTCGAGGACGCTGACCTTGACGCTGCCGTCGCCGGAGCCATGCTCGCGAAGCTGCGGAACATGGGCGAGGCCTGCACCGCGGCCAACCGCTTCATCGTCCACGAATCCATCGCCGCTGAATTCGCGGAAAAGTTCGCCGCGAAGATGAAGGACATGACCACAGCCCGCGGCACCGAGCCCGAGTCCAAGGTGGGCCCGCTGATCGACGCCAAGAGCCGGGACAAGGTCCATGAACTGGTCTCGGACGCCGTCGCATCCGGTGCCAAGGCGGTTCTGGGTGGCGGCCGGGTGGAGGGTCCGGGCTACTTCTACCAGCCCACCATCCTCTCCGGCGTTACCGAGGGCACCCGGATCCTGGCCGAGGAAATCTTCGGCCCAGTGGCCCCGATCACCACCTTCAGCACCGAAGACGACGCCGTCCGGCTGGCCAACAACACCGAATACGGGCTGGTGGCCTACGTCTTCACGAAGGACCTCAACCGCGGCATCCGGATGGGCGAACGGCTCGAAACCGGCATGCTGGGCCTGAACGCCGGCGTTATCTCCAACGCCGCAGCACCCTTCGGCGGCGTCAAGCAGTCCGGCCTCGGGCGTGAAGGCGGACTTGAAGGCATCGAGGAATACCTCTACACGCAGTACATCGGCATCGCTGACCCGTACGCAGTGTAGGCCTTCCTTCACGACGGCAAAGCCGCCGCCTGCCGGGAAGTCAGGAACGCGCGGGCCAGCGCGCTGACCAGAAGCGGGTGGCGGCTTTCGCCATGTGGACCGTCGCTGCTCCGGCAGTCCGGAACGGCGCCGTCAGCAGGCGTCCCAGCCGTCCAATCACCGACGGCGGCACCCACAAGGCGCGCAGTCGCCGCAGGGCGGGGGCATGGGCCCGCAACGCTGCTTCAAGTGCCGCGATCCGGGCGCCGGTTACGTCCTGCTCAGCGGCTTGTGGCCCCGGATCGGTGCGGCCGGTGCCTTCAGGGACTTCGGGGCCTGCCGGCGGAGGCCCATACTCGCGGCGTTCGAAGTTTGAGGTCAACGCGGCGGCGGCCTGATGGGCAGCGTCGTCAAGTCCCCGGGGTTCCCCCAGCAGCCCGGATTCACGCAAGCGCGCGCTGTAGGCTCGCGGGGTCTCACTGGACTTCGGCGGCAGGCCATAGTCCGTTCCCAGGTCCACCACTTCGCTCCAGGCCAGCACCGCGGCCGTGCCTGGTTCTGCCGGTCGAAGCCGCCGTGCCCGGAGGCCTGTCCTGGCCAGGCGCGGCGCCGCGGCGAGAAGCGCGGCCCCCAGGACACCGCCCAGGCCCAGAAGCAACGGCACGAGCTGTATTCCGGCTTCAGTGCCCCCGCCTCCACCCGGGGCGGGCAGGGGAGCGGCGCTGGGTGCCGGGGCAGGTGCCGGCGTGGCCTCCGGGACAAGGTCGTCATTGTTCTCAAGGGCGCCCGGGGCTGACGGGGCGGATGCTTCCGTAGCGTAGTCAGGCACAACCCCGCGGGACGGCGTTGGCTCAAAAGGCACCCATCCCAGTCCCTGGAAGTACAGTTCCGGCCAGGCGTGGGCGTCCCTCGCATCCACCTCGTATTCGGGCAGTGCGCCCTGTCCGGCCACGGAAACAGTGGCGCCGGTCAACCTGCCTGGGGCGAAGCCCACTGCAATGCGGCTAGGGATTCCCTCCAGCCGGGCCATCACGGCCATTGCGGACGCGTAATGGATGCAGTAGCCGCTCTTCTGTTCCAGGAAGTCCGCCAGGACCGAGAGCCCGTTTCCGTCATATCCGCCCTGCACAGGTGATTGCAGGGAGTAGGTGAACTCCGGGGACCGGAGGTACTTCTGGATGGCCATCGCTTTCTCGTAGGGCGTGGCGCTGGGACCTGCCACCGTACTGGCCGTTGTCCGAACGATATCGGGCACGTTGCCGGGAATCCTGGTGAAGTCCTCGGAGATGCCTTGCACGTCTGACGAGGACCGCGCCAGCAGCCCGGCCGTCAGCTTTGGAACGGAGGAAGTGACCAGGTACTCCTGCCGCCGGGTGGTAGTGTCCGTCCCCTTGATGCTCAACGTGGCGGGATCCCAGGTCCACCGGCCATCCAGGCCCCGCACTGATTCGGGCGGGTACGGTGCCGGCAGATAGGGGCTGGTGAAGGTTCCGGCGTCGATAGCCGTGACTACAGGCTGCTGTTCGTCGGCGAGGACGGTGTAGCCGGGATCGATCTGGCTGCCAAGGGGGCGCCGGGACGCGTTGCGGTCATCCGGGCCCCAGGAGTCGCCGTCGAAATGGTCCACGGTGACGGTCCGCAGGTACAGCGGGGCCTTGGAATTGGTGGCATACGTGATCCGTCCGGTGCCGGCAGGAGTGCGCAGGCTGTTGCCCAGGGTGATCATCGGGTTAAGGCCAGTGGAGTTGCCCCACGGATTGAGCCGTGAGCCCTGCGGGAACGTGCCCTGGTCGAAGCCCGGGATCGCCATCGGCACCAGCATGGTGGCAACCAGCGCCACGGACCCCGTCAAGGCAGCCCTCCGGACCTGGCCCGGGTTGCGGGCTGAATCGACAGGGCCCCGGGAATCCGGAACAAACCACTGGCTGCATGCCAGGATCATCAGGTACCCCGCCACGGCGGCCGTGAACCCCCAAAAGCCGACGCTCTGCGGCTTGATCATGGCAGGTACCACGAGGATGGCCAGCAATCCAGCACCCGTGGCGGCAGGCATACCCAGCGGCACGGCGAGCGCGTCAACAAGGATGACAGCCAGGCCCAGGACGGCGCAGATCACCATAACGATCCCCACGTTGGGGGCGACGGGTGCTGTTTCGGACAGAACTGTTTCACTGGCCCGGCGGATCAACCGGTCCAGCTCGGCGACGCTGGCTCCGGTAGGGAAGACACCGGCAATGCTGGAGCCGCGGAAGAACGTCAGGGTGAGGATGGCGCCCAGGGCAAGGAACCCGCCGGCTGTCACCAGCAGGGGCTGTGCCCGGGCCGAACGCAGGGCGGCCAGGCTGAGGCAGACTACCAGCACGGTGGTGACAACGGGCCAGTACCAGCCCCAGCCCCTCAGGACTCCGTTCAGGGAAAGGGCGGCGCCAGCCACTGCCACGGCAATTGAGCCTGCCATCATCCAGGGGTAGGCGCCAACGCGGGGTCGTCCTGCTGAGTTCCCTGCGGGCAGCACGGGTTGCCGGTCCGTTCCCGAATTCCGGGGCGGTGCAATGGTCATCCTGTCACCTCCGCTCCCCGGCGGACCTCTGTTGCCGGAGTTTCCGGCAAGGCGACGTCCTGGTCGAACTGGTTCCAGGCGGCTGCCACGGATACTGACGGCGGCACGGCAGCAGCCCGCCAGCCTCCCTGCCGCAGCTTGTCGAGTGCGTCCTCGAATTCGACGGGCCGCTCGGTGATAATGATGGCAAAGGCGTTGGTGCCGTAGCCGGCGGCCGGGGCGAGGGACAAAGCATCCAAGGGTGAGATCCTGCCCAGGACAGCAATCAGGGGTCCCCGCATGCGGTGCGCTGACAACTTGTCCATCAGGTTGTCCTCAAAGGGTGGCGGTCCGGAGTCCTGGTGTCCGTGCGATTCCCGGGGACCGGCGATGCCTTTGCGTCCGGAGTCGCGGCGGGCATGCGGACCGGTGAGTTGAATTGCCGCGAGACTTTCAGCGATGGACTGGAGCCCGGATGCCCCGCTGTACTCCTCCACCTCGGGTTCGGGAGCGGAGGGCGAATGCAGGAACGCAGGTTCCCCGCGCGCGTCCAGGAGGCGCAGGGCGTAGTTCCGCTCGGCCAGGTGGGCGCTGATCGACATGGCAGCAACTACGGCCCACTCGAAGGTTTCGCTGCTGATCATGGCGTAGCCGTCCTGGGCTGCGCTTCCTGCGGGTACCACACCTGAACCCCCGGAGAACGCGGTGAATCTGTGGTCCAGGATGATCGTGGCTTCGGGCGTGGTGACGGATTCCTCCTGCCGCACCATCAGGGAGCCGTGGCGTGCAGTAGCGGCCCAGTGCACCCGGCGCATCGGATCTCCATGCCGGTATTCGCGGGTCATGACGTCGTCGTCGCTGGGATTTGCCCGGATCCTGGTCGCCGTGACGCCGTCGTTGCCGCGGGCGCCGGCCAGCCCGGTCAGGGGAAGCACAACGGCGGCGGGCGTGACGGTGAGCGTGTCGCCGTCGTCTATTGCCTGCCGGTGCAGGGACAGTCCGAACGGGTCGGTAAATTCGGCAGTCACGGGTCCGATCAGGAACTGGCCGCGCTGGGCGGAGTGGAGGTGGTACTCGTACCTGCTGGTGCCGCCGTTGGCGGAGCGGGACGGAAACCGGAAGGCGGGCGACTCACCGAACCGGGGAGGCAGCTTTTCCTCCATGGTGGCCCTGCCGCTGGCTGCCCCGGTCCGCGCTACCGCGAGCCGGACGGTAGTGGAGGCCGATGTTTCCACCGGAGAGGGGTTGAATTCGCGGTACACCTGGAAGCGGGGCTTCACCAGCCGGATCCCCGCGAGGGAGACCAGCGGAAGCACGAACAGCAGTACTGCCAGGCTTAACAGGTCCCTCCGGCCCATCACTTGCGCAGCGGCAAGTGCTGCGGCCCCTGCAGCCAGCATGCCCCAGCCGCGCTGGGTGAAGAGGTGTCGGGGCAGTCTGTCCAGCAGCGCCATGGGAAACCCGCCTAGTGGTTCCTGCTCAGGCCTGCCACACGGGTGGTTCTGCCCGTGGCCGCGGAAGCCTTGTTTCCGGCGTCGGCCGGCCTGTGTGTGACGGGCAGCCGGGACAGGATGGCACGGAGAACGCTGTGCGGGGTTTCGCCGGCTCCGGCGGCCTTCCGGTCAAGGATGATCCGGTGCGCCAGCACAGCTTCCGCAACATCCACGACGTCGTCCGGCAGGACAAAGTCCCGGCCGTCCAGGGCCGCCGTGGCCTTGGCAGCCCGCAGCAGCTGCAGCATGGACCGGGGACTCGCGCCCAGACGAAGCAGAGGACTCTCCCGGGTGGCCCTGCCCACGGACACGGTGTACTCCTTGACTGCCTGCGAGACGTAGACCTGCTGCACCATGGCGATCATGGCTGCCACGTCGGCAGTGGTTACCACTGCCGCTACCTTGGCAAGGGGTGACGTTGCCTGGTGGGTCTCGAGCATTTCGATCTCGGAGTCCTTGTCCGGGTAGCCCATGGAAATGCGTGCCATAAAGCGGTCCCGCTGGGCTTCGGGCAGCGGGTACGTGCCCTCCATCTCGATCGGGTTTTGCGTTGCCACCACCATGAACGGCTCGTCAAGCCGGTAGGACTTGCCGTCCACCGTCACCTGGTGCTCCTCCATACACTCGAGCAGGGCTGACTGGGTCTTCGCTGACGCCCGGTTGATCTCGTCGCCGATCACGATATTGGCGAACACCGCACCTGGGCGGAACTCGAAGAGCCTGGAGGACTGGTTGTAGATGGAAACGCCGGTGACGTCGGAGGGCAGCAGGTCCGGGGTGAACTGGATCCGGTTGACCGTGCAGTCGATGGTCCGGGCGAGTGTCTTGGCCAGAAGCGTCTTTCCCACACCCGGCACATCTTCCAGGAGCAGGTGGCCCTGGGCCAGCAGGACCGTTAATGCCAGCTTCGCGGCATCGGACTTCCCGTCGATCACCGTGTTGATGGTGTCCAGGATCCGCTGGCTCGCGGCGTGGAAGGATGTACTGTCCATCGCGTTGGGCCGGTGCCCGTTGAGGCGGCTGACGGGGTCCGTGAACCCCGCCAGGTTGCGGTTCGTGGCGCTCACATCGTTGGCAGTGCGTCGGTGGGATTCCATCGGCAACCTTTCAGCCCGGGTTCACCTGGACGGGACAGAGAGCCCTGCCTTCGCCCGTCGGTGGGCGTCCGCATGTGTTCGTACCAGACTACTAACACAACTGCCGCAGCTAACAGAGAGTTCCAACAAATATGCGGCCAACTTAGCGGTTTAGGCTTGATGGATGTGCAATCCGCTGATTCCCGCCGCTTACCGTGCTTCCGCTGACGGCGGCGCTCCGGAAGCAGGCAGTTCTTCGCAACGGGAATTTCCCCCTGCTCCGGAGCCTTTGCCGGTGCCAGTTATGGACAACCACACGCACCTGGACTTCCCGGACGGAAAAGCGCCGGTGGGGATCAAAGAAGCGCTTGACGCCGCCGCGGCGGTAGGCGTCCAGGGGGCGGTCCAGGTGGGCTGCGATCTGGAATCCTCGCGGTTCACGGTCCAGGCAGTGGACCTGGACGACCGGCTGCTCGGAGCTGTGGCGCTTCACCCCAACGACGCTCCGCGCTATGCCGAACGCGGTGAACTGGAAGAGGCTCTGGCGGAGATTGAGCGGCTGGCGGCTCATCCTCGCGTCCGGGCCATCGGCGAGACGGGGCTCGACTTTTTCCGCACCGAGGGCGAGGGCCTGGCGCACCAGCGGTACTCCTTCCGCCGCCACATAGATATCGCCAAGCGGCTGGACCTGACGCTGCAGATTCACGACCGGGATGCCCACAGTGACGTTGTGCAGGTGCTGAAGGAAGAAGGAGCCCCTGAACGCGTGGTTTTCCATTGCTTTTCCGGTGATGAGGAGCTGGCGGCCACGTGTAACAAGGAAGGCTGGTGGATGTCCTTCGCCGGCACATTGACCTTCAAGAACGCAGCGAACCTGCGGGCCGCGCTCGCCGTCGCGGACCCGGAACTGGTCCTGGTGGAGACGGACGCTCCCTTCCTTACTCCGCATCCGCACCGGGGCCGTCCGAACGCCAGCTACATGGTCCCCTACACTGTGCGTGCCATGGCCGAATTGACAGGTACGGACCTTGCCGCGCTGGGCGCCCAAATCAGTCAAAACACGGTGCGGGCGTACGGATCCTGGGATTAACGTCACACCACCAGCCAACGCATCTGGCAATACCGGGTATGCACAATTCTTGGCCAGTTTATAACGCTACGGTTACAGTGGAAAACTATTAGCCGGGGTCGGGGAAGGCCACCGGGTAAATTCACTTCATTTGCAGCAGGATCTGCTGGGCCTGATTCCAGCCTGCCTGCTGTGCGGAGTGTGGCGGTGCGAAGATGCCCGGACTACCCCTTTTTCAGGTGGTACCGGGCATTTTATTGCGCTCTCCCCGTGCCCGGAAGGACCTAAAGTTACGGGCAATCGTGGTCAAGTTCTTCACAACGGACGGCAAGTTCAGCTTTATCAAGATTGGAACGCAACTCCTGGTGCTGTGCGCGCTGGTGGTGGGCCTCGTAGCCTTCGTCGGCAATAACAAAACCATCACGCTGAACGTCGACGGCAAGGTAACGTCCGTCCAGACCTTCGGCGGAACTGTGGGACAGGTAGTCAAGAGCGCCAACGTCGAGCTGAAGCCCGCGGACCGGGTTTCCCCGTCCGTTGATGCCACTGTCCAGAACGGCACGGTCATCAACGTCAACATGGCCAAGGAAGTCAAGGTCAGCCTGGACGGCGCCGAAAAGACCGTGAACACCACTGCCCAGGACGTTGCCGGACTGGTGACCGAGCTCGGTGTCGCAAGTGCGTCGTCGATTTCTGTGCCCACAGACGCCCAGCTCTCGGTTGCAGGGTCCTTCGTCTCCATTTCCACTCCCAAGTCAGTGAGCATTGTTGCCGACGGCAAAGTGGAGACGGCCACCACAACTGCCGCCACGGTGGGCAAGGTACTTGAAGATGCAGGCCTGACCCTCGGTGCCAATGACCGTTCTTCCCAGCCCGCCAACGCCCACGTTGTCAACAACATGGTCATCAAGGTCTCCCGCGTGGACACCGGCCAGACTGCAGTGACCACCGCCGACGTCCCGTTCACGTCGGAGACCATCGAGAGCGCCGAGATGTTCAAGGGTGAAAAGGAAGTCACCCAGGCAGGCTCCGCAGGGAAGGTCGAAAAGACCTTCAAGCTCGTGCTGGTTGACGGCCGCGAAGCGTCCCGCACCCTGGTGTCCGAAACCGTTACCGCCCAGCCTGTGACCGAGAAGATCACGGTGGGTACCAAGGCCAAGCCGGAGCCCGTAGCCAAAGCTGCCCCGGCAGCCCCTGCTGCCTCTGCCGGTGCCAACACCGGTGCCGCTGCCCCGGCCATGATGAATGAGGCCATGTGGGACAAGATTGCCCAGTGTGAATCAACCGGAAACTGGTCTATCAACACCGGCAACGGCTATTACGGCGGCCTCCAGTTCGACATCAGGACCTGGCTTGGAGCCGGCGGCGGCGCATACGCTCCCAACGCGAGCCTTGCCACGAAGGCCCAGCAAATCGACATCGCCAACCGCGTGTACGCACAGCGGGGCCTGCAGCCATGGGGCTGCGGCTGGGCTGCCACCAGCTGACACAAGAAGACGTCAACTCCCCGCGGGGAAGTGCGGCCGGGTCCGGATCTCCGGGCCCGGCCGCAGCACTTAAACGGGCCGGGAGCAAGTGCCGCCCGGGATAGGATACCTAGGTGACTGAACCCATCCCCGCCGCGCCCGCACCGCTTTTTGGTGCTTCCGACATACGCCGGCTGGCGGAAGAGATCGGTATCCGCCCCACGAAAACCCTAGGCCAGAACTTCGTGATTGATGGCAACACTATTCGCAGGATCGTTGCCGCGGCGGGCGTTGGCCCGGACGAAACCGTGCTGGAGGTGGGGCCTGGCCTCGGATCGTTGACTCTGGGGCTGCTGGACGCCGCCGCTTCGGTAGTGGCAGTCGAAATCGACCCGGTGCTGGCCGCAAAGCTTCCAGCCACGGTGAAGGAATGGCGCCCGGCCGCAGCCGGCAGCTTCCACCTGGTGCAGGCCGATGCCATGAAAGTCACGGAACTTCCGGTCCAGCCAACCGCCCTGGTGGCCAATCTGCCCTACAACGTGGCCGTGCCCGTTGTGCTGCATCTGCTGCAGCATTTCCCCAGCCTCCAGCATGGCCTGGTCATGGTCCAGGACGAGGTGGCTGACCGCCTCGCTGCCGGGCCGGGATCCAAAACCTATGGTGTGCCGTCGGTGAAGGCTGCTTGGTACAGCCGGATGCGCAAGGCCGGTGTGATTGGCATGAACGTGTTCTGGCCCGCACCCAAGATCCACTCCGGGCTGGTGTCCTTTGTCCGTCATGAACCCCCGGCCACCACCGCCGGCCGTGAGCAGGTCTTCGCCGTGGTGGACGCTGCCTTCGCTCAGCGGCGCAAGACGCTCCGCGCCGCCCTCGCGGGCTGGGCCGGGAGCGCCGCAGAAGCCGAACGCTGCCTGGTGGCTGCCGGCGTCGACCCCACAGCCAGGGGCGAAGTGATCGACATTGCAGCCTTCGCGAGGATCGCGGAAGCGCGTGAGGCCCGGCCATGAACGCACCGGCAGGGCGGTTTGCCGCCAGGACTGTCCGTGCCAAGGCTCCGGGGAAGGTCAACGTTTCCCTGGACGTCGGACCGCTCCGGCCCGACGGCTACCATTCCGTGGCCAGCGTCTACCTGGCCGTATCGCTGTACGAGGAAGTAACGGCCACCAGCACCGAAGCCCCCGGGATTACGGTGGCCCTCAGCCCGGACAGCACCCTGGACCTGGACGACGTCGATATCCCCCTGGACCAGAACAACCTGGCGTACAAGGCGGCAGCCATCATGGCGGACGTTTCCGAGCATGCCACGGGCGTCCATCTGGAAATCACGAAGCGGGTGCCAGTGGCGGGCGGCATGGGCGGCGGTTCCGCTGACGCTGCGGCCACGCTCCTGGCCTGTGACGCACTGTGGAACAGTGGGCTGTCCCGGGAGGAACTGGCGCACCTTGCGGCCGAATTGGGTGCTGACGTTCCTTTCTCGCTGCTCGGCGGGACAGCCGTGGGCCTGGGCCTGGGCGATGAGCTTTCCCCGGCCCTGGCCAAGGCGCAGACTGACTGGGTCCTGGTCACGGCGGATTACGGCCTCCCCACGCCCGAGGTGTACAGGACGCTGGACCGCCTGCGGGCTGCAGAGGGCATCGACGTTGCCGAACCAACAGGGGTAGATCCGCAGATTCTCACCGCCCTCCGCAGCGGGGACGCCGAAGCCCTCAGCCGTGTCCTGGTCAATGACCTCCAACGGGCTTCCATTGAGCTGGCGCCTTCGTTGCGCGATACGCTGGGAATTGGCGAAGCACACGGAGCCATCGCAGGCATCGTCTCAGGCTCGGGTCCCACGGTGGCCCTGCTGGCCGATGATCCTGTCGCCGCGGAAGGCCTGGCGGAAAACCTGCGGCGCTACGGGCTGACGGCCCTCGCCGTCCACGGCCCGGTTCCGGGGGCCCGCATCATGTCCGACATCCTTCTGTAAAACCTTCAGTTCCTACTCAGCAGCAGAAAGCAGTTCCCTTTTGGCACACCTTCTTGGCGGCGAGAACCTGACGGTCTCCTACGCAACCCGCACCGTCCTGGACGGCATCACCCTCGGACTCGAAGAGGGCGACCGGATCGGCATGGTGGGCCGGAACGGTGACGGAAAGTCCACCCTGATGCGACTGCTGGCCCTGCGGTCCACGCCGGATTCCGGGCGTGTCACCAAGCGTGGCGACGTCAACGTGGGCTACCTGGACCAAAGCGACGTGCTCGACGGCGACCTGACGGTGGGCGCCGCTATCGTGGGGGACCAGGCGGATTATGAGTGGGCGCGGAACCCGCAGATCCGCGAGATCATGGGCGGCCTGGTGTCCGACGTCGACTGGCACGCCAACGTCCACGCCCTGTCCGGCGGGCAGAAGCGGCGGGTGGCCCTGGCCAAGCTCCTGATCGAGGACCATGACGTCATCATGCTCGATGAGCCCACCAACCACCTCGACGTCGAGGGCGTTGCCTGGCTTTCCCGGCACCTGAAGACCCGGTGGCGTGCGAACCAGGGCGCTTTCCTGGTGGTCACCCACGACCGCTGGTTCCTCGACGAGGTCTGCAACAAGACCTGGGAAGTCCACGATGGCATCGTGGATCCTTTCGACGGCGGCTATGCAGCGTACGTGCTGGCCCGCGCCGAGCGTGACCGCTCGGCCACCGTGATGGAAAGCAAGCGCCAGCAGCTGGTCAAGAAGGAACTCGCCTGGCTTCGCCGCGGCGCGCCTGCCCGCACCGCCAAACCGAAGTTCCGGATTGAAGCGGCGAACGCGCTCATCGCCGATGTGCCCGAGCCCAGGGATTCCATGGCGCTGAGCAAAATGGCGACTGCGCGCCTGGGCAAGGACGTCCTGGATTTGGAGAACGTTTCGCTGGACTTCCTTGGGGGTGAAGAAGGGCAGAAACTCTTCGACAACATCACCCTGAGGCTGGCACCTGGTGAGCGGCTGGGCCTGGTGGGCGTCAACGGCGCCGGCAAGACCACCCTGCTCAAGCTCCTGAACGGCCAGATCGAGCCCACGTCGGGCAGGCTCAAGCGTGGCAAGACCGTGGTTACTGCGGTGCTTACCCAGGAGGTCAAAGAGCTCGACGACGTCTCGGACCTGCGCGTTATCGAAGTGATCGAGCGCGAGAAACGGTCCATCAACGTGGGCGGCAAGGAGTTCACGGCGGGCCAGCTGGTGGAGCAGCTTGGCTTCACGAATGAGAAGCAGTGGACTCCCGTGCGGGACCTTTCCGGCGGTGAGCGCCGCCGTCTCCAGCTGCTGCGCCTGCTGGTGGGGGAGCCCAACGTGCTGATGCTCGACGAGCCCACCAACGACCTCGACACCGATACCCTCGCCGCCGTCGAGGACGTCCTGGACGGCTGGCCGGGGACACTCGTTGTGGTGAGCCACGACCGTTACCTCCTGGAGCGCGTGACGGACCATCAGATGGCGCTGCTGGGCGACGGCAAGATCCGCGCCCTCCCGCGCGGCGTGGACCAGTACCTGGAGCTGCGCGAGTCCGCCCTGGCCGGGTCCACGGTCACCGGCGGCGGCAACCCCGTCACCAGCGGCGGTTCAGCCACTGCTGAGGCGGCTCCCGCAGGACCGTCCGAGGCCGAAAAACGGGACGCGCGCAAGGCCAAGAACCGCATCGAACGCCAGCTCGGGAAACTGGAACAGCAGGAAAAGAAGCTCCACGACCAAATGGTCAAGAGCACCGAACAATCGGACTTCGACGCCCTGGCCGACCAAAACAAAAAGCTCAAGGACCTCGCAGGGGAACGCGAAGCCCTCGAACTCGAATGGCTTGAGGCCCTCGAGGTCCTCGGCGAGTAATCGCTTCTTGCGACCGGCTGTGCCCGGGTTGGGTGCCGGAGCCGGCCCTTCGGCGTCGCTTAGACACAGGACATAGGGACCGCTCCGGTCGCTGGGCGACCTCCGCGCTCCGATGTCCCGCGATGCGCTCCTTTCCGAAGGACCGCCTCCGGCGTGCGGAAGTCACCTATCCGATAGACCACCTCCCGACCACGAGCCTCACCTCCGGTTGTGGAACAGCAGGAAGCCCGCGCGGGACATTCGGCAGGGGTACTTGTGGAGGGCGCCCGAAGTAAGGTGTACGGCTGCCGCGGCGCGGTGCCGAACGCGGAAACGCAACTTTCAGCACAAGTGGCGCGGGGGGCCTTCGCGTAGGAGCGCATCGCGGCGCATCGGACGCCGGAGGTCGCCCAGCGACCGCAGGTGCCCCTATGCGTCGTGTCTAAGCGACGGCGAAGGTCTCCTGCGCCGCGAACGTACCCACGGGCCGATGGCGAAGGGCCCCTGCGTCGCGAAGGCAACCACACGCACGTCCCGGAGGCGACCTAACCTGTCCCGGAGGTGATCAGAAAGCTTAGCCCTCGGACTTTAGCTCGGGGTCCTTCTTGAGGCCGGTGAGGCCGTTCCAGGCGAGGTTTACCAGGTGGGCCGCAACAGTGTGTTTGTCGGGCTGGCGGCTGTCCTGCCACCATTGGCCGGTCATCGCGACCATGCCGACGAGCATCTGGGCGTACATGGCGCCGTCCTGGGCGCTGAAGCCCCGGCGGTCGAACTCGTCGGAGAGGATGTGTTCCACTTTGGCGGTGACGTGGGAGAGCAGGGTGGAGAAGGCGCCCTCGGGCTGCGACGGCGGGGCATCCCGCATCAGGATCCGGAACCCTTCGGTGCGGTCCTCGATGTAGGTGAGCAGCGCCAGGGCGGCCCGTTCCACCAGGACGCGCGGCTTCGCCTCCGCGGTAAGGGCGGCGTTGATGGCGTCCAGGAGGATCCGGAACTCGAAGTCCACTACCTGCGTGTACAGGCCTTCCTTGGATCCGAAGTGCTCATAGATGACCGGCTTGGATACTCCCGCGCAGGCGGCGATCTCCTCAATTGTGGTGCCGTCAAGTCCGCGGACTGCGAAAAGGCCCCGCCCGATGTCGATCAGCTGGCTCCGCCGCTGAAGGCCGGTCATCCGTGTCCGCGGAGGGTTGTTGCTCACATTTCCATCATGCACTACCCGCCCCCGCCGAATTGCAGCCGCCCGCCATGCCGAACAATGGGCGAACCAGGGGGGAGAAGCGGGGCAAGGACGGGGGATGAACGGCCCATGTCGCGCGGCGCCCCGAACCCGTGGCAAAATAACTACTTGTGCCCGGCCGCGCGCCACGGCACGGTCCGCTCTGGTGTAATGGCAGCACCCCGGCCTTTGGAGCCGTGGAGTATAGGTTCGAATCCTATGGGCGGAACTGCTGTGCGAGGAGCCATCAGTAGGATGACATTCGGTGCCGGGACGGCTTCAGGCCGCGGGAGCACCGAAAAACGCCAGCGTAACTTAGCAAGGAGAGCCCGTACGTGATCCCCGAGAATACCGGACCGGCCGCGGTCATCGTTCTGGCGGCAGGCGCCGGTACCCGGATGAAATCGCGCACTCCCAAGATCCTGCATGAGATTGGCGGCCGGTCCATGGTGGGCCACGCGCTGCTCGCCGCACGGAGCATCAATCCCCGCCAGCTCGCCATCGTGGTCCGCCATGAACGTGACCTGGTGGCCCGCCACCTCTCAGAGCTCGATCCTGCTGCCGTCATCGTGGACCAGGATGAGATTCCCGGCACCGGACGTGCCGTGGAGGTCGCCCTCCAGGCCCTGGACGGCGAACAGCACCTCACCGGAACCGTTGTGGTGACCTACGGCGACGTGCCGCTCCTCTCCGGTCAGCTGCTGGCCGAACTCGTGGCCACGCACGAACGCGAAGCCAATGCTGTCACCGTCCTCACGGCAGTCCTTGACGACGCCACCGGCTACGGCCGCATCCTGCGCGGCGACGACGGTACCGTCACCGGCATCGTTGAACACAAGGACGCCTCCGACGCCCAGCGGCTCATCGGCGAGGTCAACTCCGGCATCTACGCCTTTGACGCTGCCGTCCTCCGTGACGCACTTACGCATGTCACCACAGACAACTCCCAGGGCGAGAAGTACCTCACCGACGTCCTCGGACTGGCAAGGCAGGCGGGCGGCCGCGTCGCCGCCGTCGTCACCGCTGACCGATGGCAGGTGGAAGGCGCCAACGACCGCGTGCAGCTCTCCGCCCTGGGCGCGGAGTTGAACCGCCGCATCGTCGAGGCCTGGATGCGGGCCGGGGTGACAGTTGTGGATCCGGCAACCACCTGGATCGACTCTTCCGTGACCCTTGACGAGGACGTCCGGATCCTGCCCAACACCCAACTGCACGGCGCCACCACGGTGGCGAGGGACGCCGTCGTCGGCCCCGACACCACTCTCACGGACGTCACCATCGGTGAAGGTGCCAAGGTGGTCCGGACGCACGGATCAGGGGCGATCATCGGCCCGGACGCCGCCGTCGGCCCCTTCACCTACCTGCGCCCCGGCACTGTCCTGGGCGAAAGCGGCAAGATCGGCGCGTTCTACGAAACGAAGAACGTCACCATCGGCCGTGGTTCCAAGCTCTCCCACCTCGGCTATGCCGGCGACGCCGAAATCGGCGAGGACACCAACATCGGCTGCGGAAATATCACAGCCAATTACGACGGCGACAAGAAGCACCGGACGGTCATTGGCTCAGGCGTCAGGACAGGCTCAAACACAGTATTCGTTGCCCCGGTCACCGTGGGGGACGGCGCCTACAGCGGCGCCGGCGCGGTGATCCGCAAGGACGTCCCGGCGGGCGCGCTCGCGCTGACGGTTGCCGCCCAGAGCAACACCGAGGGCTGGGTGGCGGCCAACCGCCCTGGTACGCGCTCCGCCGAACTGGCCCAGGCAGCCACCACAGATTCCTCAAGTACCCCGGCATCTACAGAAGAGGGCAACCAATAATGAGCGAAATTACGGCACGCGGCGAAAAGAAGCTGGTGCTCGCTACAGGCCGCGCCCACCCCGAACTGGCCCGGGAGATCGCCAAGGAGCTCGGCACCGACCTCCTCCCGGTAGACGCCTACGACTTCGCCAACGGTGAGATCTACGTCCGCGCCGGCGAGAGTGTCCGCGGAACCGACGCTTTTGTCATCCAGGCACACCCCGCACCGCTGAACAATTGGCTCATGGAACAGCTGATCATGATCGACTCGCTGAAGCGTGCCTCCGCCAAGCGCATTACGGTTGTGTCGCCGTTCTACCCTTACGCGCGCCAGGACAAAAAGGGACGCGGCCGCGAGCCCATCTCGGCCCGCCTGGTGGCCGACCTGTACAAAACCGCCGGCGCCGACCGCATCATGAGCGTGGACCTGCACACCTCGCAGATCCAGGGCTTCTTTGACGGCCCGGTGGACCACCTGATGGCCATCCCGCTGCTGGCGGACTACATCCGGACCAGGGTGGACGCCGAAAACATCACCGTGGTCTCGCCGGACACCGGCCGCGTCCGGGTTGCGGAGCAGTGGGCGGAACGCCTGGGCGGCGCCCCGCTGGCGTTCGTGCACAAGAGCCGGGACCTCACCGTTCCCAACCAGGCCGTTTCGAAGACAGTGGTGGGCCAGATCGAAGGACGCACCTGCGTCCTGATCGACGACATGATCGATACCGGCGGCACCATTTCCGGTGCCGTCAACGTGCTCAAGAACGCCGGCGCCAAGGACGTTATTATCGCCGCCACGCACGCTGTCTTCTCCGAGCCGGCAGCCCAGCGCCTTTCGGAGTCGGGCGCCCGGGAAGTGGTGGTCACCAACACGCTGCCGCTCACCGCGTCACAGCGCTTCCCGCAGCTGACCGTGCTGTCCATCGCTCCGCTGATCGCCCGTGCCGTCCGGGAAGTCTTCGACGACGGGTCCGTCACCAGCCTGTTCGACGGCAAAGCCTGACCCTTAGTTAACAGGGCCCTGCGCCCGGTGGCCGATCGTTCGGCTGCCGGGAGCGGGGCCGTTTTCATGAATCACGGGCGGCGCTGGTAGACTCTTCAGCGATACCTTGGCGAGGGAGAGTGCCGGTAACCGTATGCACGGAAACCGGACCGCAGTCTCCGTTATCGACTGGGTCTGAATCTCCCTTCGAAGATGGGCCCGGCCACGGCCGCCCGGCGTTGAAGGTCGCAACAGACCTCCGCCCTTGCTGAACACCGTTTAGTTTTCAAGGAGATATCCATGTCTGAGCAGAAGCTCGCAGCAGAAGTACGCACCGAATTCGGCAAGGGCTACGCCCGCCGCGCCCGTATGGCGAACCTCATCCCGGCCGTCATCTACGGCCATGGCGCAGAGCCCATCCACGTGACCCTCCCGGCGAAGGCCACCACCCTGGCCGTCCGTACCGCCAACGCCCTGCTGTCGCTGGACATCAACGGCGAGAGCCACCTGGCCCTGGTCAAGGACGTCCAGCGCGACCCGATCAAGCAGATCATCGAGCACATCGACCTCCTCACCGTCCGCCAGGGTGAAAAGGTGACCGTTGACATTCCGGTCCACGTCGTCGGCGAGCTTGCTCCGGGCAACGTCTTCAACCAGGAACTCACCGTCATCTCCCTTGAGGCCGAGGCAACCCACCTGCCCACCGCCGTCGAGGTCAGCATCGAAGGCCGCACCGCCGGCGAGCACATCCACGCGTCCGACCTGGTCCTGCCCAAGGGCGCAGTCCTCCTCGCCGATGCCGATGCCCTCGTGGTGAACATCTCCGAGGCCACCGAGTCCGCCGAGGAAGGCACCGAAGAAGCCGCTGGTGCTTCCTCCGAGGCAGCAGCAGAGTAACAGCCTGCACGTTTCAACAGTGGCCGGATCCCCAGGGTCCGGCCACTGCCGTGTCTGCCCCGCCGTCCTCACCACAAACCTCCGCTTAGGATTGATTCATGACTGACACCTGGTTGATCGTTGGCCTCGGAAACCCGGGTGCGCAATACCAGGGCAACAGGCATAACGTCGGACAGATGGTCCTTGACGAACTCGCCGGACGCGTGGGCGCGGGATTCAAGACGCACAAAGCCCGGGCCCAAGTGGTGGAGGGCAGGCTCGGCATCGGCAGTCCGCGGGTGGTGCTGGCGAAACCCATGAGCTACATGAATGTTTCAGGCGGGCCGGTCTCGGCGCTGGCAAGCTTCTACGGCATCACGCCGGACCATGTGGTGGCGGTACACGACGAAATCGATATTCCCTTCAATACGGTGAAACTCAAGACCGGCGGGGGAGAAGGCGGCCACAACGGGCTGCGGGACATCTCCAAAGCGCTTGGCACCAAGGACTATCTGCGGGTCCGGGTGGGGGTCGGCAGGCCGCCGGGCCGAATGGACACTGCGGACTACGTCCTGCGTGATTTTGGCACTGCCGAGCTCAAGGAACTGCCTTTCCTGCTGGACGAAGCCGCTGACGCGGTGGAGCTATTGCTGCGGGAAGGGCTCACATCCGCGCAGCAGAAATTCCATCCTGCGAAGTCCGAGCGCTAGCAACATAAAAACTTAAACCCCCGCCTACCTGTTTCCTTGTCTGCGCCACGGGTAGTCTTTTCGTAGGCGGGGGAGCAATGGGGCTACATCCCGCTATCGCGGGACGTAGGGGATAAGTTCATGTCAATCGAGCCACTTAGCTGGGGGCGTGGGGCAACATCTCACGACGTTGGGCTGCATACCGAAAATTCCGGCGCGCCCGGGGCGCAACAGTGGTCGGCGCCTGCCCGCGGCGCAAACCTTGAAGCCGTCCGAACAGCGCTGGTCAGCGAAGACTCGCTGGGTGTTGTTATCACCGGAGGGCGGGGTGTAGGAAAGTCCTCCCTCGCCCGGGCCGCCGTTTCAGACCTCGGCCCCGACGTCTGGTCCCTGCAACTCCGAAGCGGGCCCGCCGGCGCCAACACACCGTACGGCTGCCTCTCCTTCCTGCTGGCGCGCCTGCCCCAGGCCTACATGGGATCTCCCACAGCCATCCTGCGTGGGATCACGTCGCTGATCCGGAGCGACGCCGCCGGCCGGCGCTGCATCATCACACTGGACACCTCCGGAAGCATTGACGATATGAGCGCGGGCGTGCTCCTGAACGTCCTTCTGACCGGCACAGCCAAAATCATCGCCGTTGCCCCAAAGATCAGTGACCTTCCCGCCGACTTCCACTGGCTGCTCACCGACCGTCGCCTGACTGAGGTCCGGCTCAACAACCTCAACGAGCTGCAGACCCGCCAGGTTCTGTTGTCCCTGCTGGGCCAACGGGTGTCTGCATCGCTGGTCAGCACCTATCACCACATGGTGGGCGGCAACCCCCTGCTGTTGAAGGCACTTGTCACCGAACAGCGGCTCTCGGGAAACCTCGTTTTGTCCGACTCCGTCTGGACCCTCCGGGACAAGGTGGTACTCGACGGCGCCGCCAGCCTTGACGACATCGTCAGGTCCCGCTGGTCGAGGGAGACCCCGGAAACCAGGGAAGTCATTGAGATGCTCTCCTGCGCCAGGCGGGTGGAACTCTCCAGGCTCACTGCCATTTACCCCGCCGAAGTGGTGGCGGACATGGAGGACGCCGGCCTGCTGGAGATCGATGATTCGGACCACCGCTGGGTTGCTTTGCGTGAAAAATACATCGGCGACGTCGTGCGGTCATGGCTAAGCATTGCCCGGCGCCGGGAACTGCGCAGCGGGCTTTTGGGCGGTACGGAACCCGAGCCGGCGAACATGACCGTCGAGGAACTGATGGCCTTCGCCGCGTGGACACACGAGTGTGAAGCTGAGCTGAGCTCCGCACTGGCCCTCGCCGCTGCCGAAGCCGCCGTCCAGCTCTTTGATCCCCGCTTCGCCTTGACCTACGCAGACATGTTGAAGCGGACAGACCAGGAGTGGGTACCCGCCCAGCGCCAGAAGGCTGCCGCATATCTTCAACTGGACCTGCCCATCCAGGCACTTGCTGCCTTGGACGATATCTCCCAGCCGGAACTTGAGGATGTCGGTGTCGAGGAATACGCACGGGTGGTGGCGGCCAAAGCCAAGGTGATGTTGTGGCTTCCGGACCAGGCAGGCAACGTCCCGGCCCTTCTGGCCGAAGCCCGTGAGCGGCTGGACGCCGTGGCTAACAACGCAGCCTGGCCCCACCCGGCAGTGGCTGCCGCCCACCGCGTGGCGCTCAGCGAGTTCGAATACCGCGCGTTCGTCGGTGACTACGCGGCCATGATTCCCGAGCTGGAGGCCGCTGCAGATCCGGCACGGAACCCGGACACAGCCCACCGGATGCAGTCCGCCGTCATCCTGATGACGGCGTTGGCGCTGACCGGACGGGAAATGGATGCGCTGAGCCTGATGCGGCAGCTTGGGGGCCAGATAACGGACGCTTCGCACGTGGTGGGTTTGCGCGAGCAATACACCAGGGAGGCCTACCTGGTGTTGCTGACGGCCGGGCAGTGGCGGCGTTGCATCGACCTCCTGGGTCCACACCACGGCGGTGAATACGACCGCCTCCCGTACCGGAGCGCGGCCACTGAACTGGCCGTCGGGCTCGCCTATGTTTATTCCGGCCGGGGTGGCGCTGCCCTGGACCCCCTGATTTCGGCGGTGGCGCAGCTTGAGCTCCAGCCGCTCCAGAATGCCCTTCGCTGTGCCTACGCAGCCACGGCACTGGCCCACGCGCAGACGGGCAATGCTGCCCAGGCACGCAGATTCCTGGCCAAACTCCAGCGGATACCGGGCAAGTCAAGTTTCTCCACGGAGAGCATCATCGAGTTCTGCGCCCTGGTTGCGGGGCGCTGGCTGGGCGATTCCGAGTCCGCTGCCGGCTTGAAACAGTCCGCCCGGCGGAACATGGAGGCCGGTCTTTACACAAACGCCGGGATCAGCCTGCTGGCAGCCACCGTGAACGGCAGCGATGCCGACTTCCGCCTCCTGGAGGAGATCTCGGATCACCGGCAGGGACCGCTGGCGGAAGTCGCCCGGCTGTTGGCGGTGGGGAGCCGGACCAAGGATGCCAAAATCCTTCTCGCAGCAGGGGAAATCGCGGCCACCCTCGAACTGGACACCGTGGAGGCCCGTTGCATGGCGTTGGCGGTGGACTTCGCCCGGCAGGACGGAGATACCATTTCCGCCCGGACCGCCCAGGCCCGGCTGGACATCCTGGCTGCCACTGTGGCGAATCTTCCCATCGTGCCCAGCAGTGGCAGCCCTCTGCTGACCGCCCGGGAGCGCCAGATCGCACGGCTGGCCGGCCGCGGGGCGTCCAACCGTGACATCGCCCTGGAAATGGGTGTGTCCGTCCGCACGGTGGAAGGCCACCTGTACCAGGTCTTCACCAAGCTTGGCGTAACTTCCAGGGGTGATCTGACTGGACTCGTCTAACGGCCACAAACCGGCACACCGCCCCGTCACCGGCCGGCGCGAGCCTTTGGAACGCATCTGCAACATTGTCCGGAACGGGACCAGTCATGCGGTTTTTGTGATGGCGGGGCCCGGGATCGGTAAGACGTCCCTGACTGAGGCGATCCTGGAGCGGCTTTCCGGAGAGCTCAACATCCTGCAGATTCATGGCAGTTCTGCCTTGGCCACTGTGCCCTTCGGCGTACTGACGCCGTATACCGGAGAGCTGAGCGCCGAAGAGTCGGTCTCACCCGTGGCGGTTCTGCGTTCCATGTGGACGTACTTCGAGAAGCTGAAGGGCGGCAGGGGCGCCCCGGTCCTTCTGGTGGTGGATGATGCCCACCACCTGGACGACTCCTCTGCCGGGGTACTGGCGGACCTGATCTCGGCAGGTTGGGCAACTGTGGTAGCTGCTGCCAGGCCCCGGCCGGGCCTCCCGCAGCCGCTGGACCAGCTCTGGTACGACGGCCTTGCCGAGCGGGTGGACCTTCGGCCCCTGAACAGGGAACAGATTGAGGAAGTACTCGACCACGTCCTGGATGGAACGGTGCCGGCGGCCACAGTGGATTCAGTGTGGATCGCTTCAGGCGGCAATCCCCGCATCCTCGACGCACTGCTGCACGACGCTGCCGAAAGCGGTGTCCTGGCCAAGCGGAACGGCATCTGGATGCTGCTTGGTCCGTTGCCCGCCGACGGCGGCCAACTCACGGCAGTAGTGACCAAGGACCACATCCGGCGGGCGCCGGAGGAACAGGAGGCGCTGAAGCTCATCGCGCTTGCCGGACCCGTGGGCCGGAAGGTAATCGAGGACATCAGCGGGGCCGCGGTGGTCCGCTCTCTCCTCGACCAGCAGATGATCACCGAGAGTTCCGGAGTGCCGGCTGAACTGTCCATCTGGAATGCCCTCTTCGCCACCGCCATCCGGAATACACTCTCGGTGTCGCGAAGCCTGCAGCTGCTCGAAAAGATCCGGGTCCACCAGAACGGCACGGTCCTGCGCGGGGAGGGCAAGCTCAGGTCCGTAGAGTGGGCTTTTGAGTGCGGGCTGCGCGTCTCGGACCCCGAAATGCTTGACGCTGCCCGCGAGGCCCTGAGGCGGTTCCGCAACGTCAGCGCCCGTTCCATCGCAGCCAAAATCCAGGATCCCGCACTGGTGCCATTGGCCAGGGCCATCCAAGCACGCGCCCTCTACAACGAGGGTGCCTACGGCCAGGCCGCCCACCTTCTTGATGCCTGCTGGCGTCAGCTTTCCGAAGACGCCGAGGGCCCCGCCGTCCTCCTGCTCCGCGCAGCGGCCCACCAGGCCGCCGGCCAGTCCTTGAACGCATTGGCCGAGGGCCTAAACACTCAACAGCCTGTTGACGGAGAGCAGAAACGGCAGGACTGGCTCCTGCAGGTCCTGCACCTCCTGCAGCTGGGCGCGGCTGTGGATGCCGGGGCGCTCACCGCTGAGGTCGGGGAGATCCGGAACACAGCCTCCGAGGAAGCCGGAAGCGAAGCCGTCAGGGCGCTTGGCGAGGCGCTTCTGGCCCACGCCCTTGCTGCAGCCGGCCGGGCTGGCCAGGGGCTGGATTCCGCCCTCCTGGCTGCCTCGGAGCTGCCTGCGCTGGAGGACAGCCTGTTCTTTTTCACCGAGTTCGTGCTGGGCCGGCTGGTGATTGATTATCTGGCGATGGGCGAATGGGAGTCGGCCGAGCGCGAACTCGATAATTATGCGGCTGGCCATGCGCGCGGAGCCGCCACCTTCAACGGAAGCCTGGAGGTGCTTCGCGGCTACTCGCTTCTGCGGCAAGGCCGGATGGAGCGGGCGTACCAGGTGCTGCTGCCGGCCGTGGAGTCGCTGAGGTTGAACGATCCGCTGCAGCTGTTCCGCTTCGGGTCTTCGCTGGGCTTCTACGCGGCAGCACGGCTGGGTGATGCAGCGCAGGCCAAACGACTCGAAGAGGACTTCACCGACGCAGTGGCCGGAGGGCCCGCCCACGAGCTGCTGGCTTCAGCATACGGTGCCGCTGCCTCCGAATATCTGTCCCGGGACGGCAAGGGGCTGGCAACGCTCCATACCCTGGCCACCACGCATGATGCCACTTCAAGGGCCGGAACCCTGCTCGAAATCCTGTCCATCTGCTGGGACCTGGGTGACCCATCGGTCATTCCAATGGTGCAGTCGGTGGCGCAGGCGATAGAAGGGCGATACGCCCAGGCGATGCTGGCACTGGCAACCGGCTGGGAAGCCGCTGATAGGGATGCCCTGATGGACACGGCCAGCTCACTCGAGGAATCAGGCTTTGTGAATCTCGCGCGCGAGGCTTATGCCCGCGCGAGTACCCTCCTGGAGCAGGCCGGAGAACGCCGGCGGTCCAGGCAGGCAGTGGCGCTGCGCGAAAAATGCGACCACGAACTGGGGGAGCGGTTCAGGGAAGGGCGCTTCATCGCTGCTGCTCCCGCCGTCCACCTCACCCGCCGCGAGCAGGACATCGTCGGCTTGGCCGTGCAGGGCCTTACTGACAGGGAAATCGCCCAACGGCTGATGGTCTCTGTACGCACGGTGGAAGGGCACCTGTACCGGACGTACGTAAAGCTGGGTGTACGCAGCCGTGACGAGCTCGAGTCAGCCCTCCCCAAATAAGGGCTGCCCAACACCTTCCCCCTGCCCCTTCCGCCTACTCAAGCCGCGAGGCTGCATGCCGGCTCAGCCCTTCGACCGGCTGCCACCGCAGTAATGCGGGTACCGCGGGGTGCCCCGGTAGTCCGGGGACGACGAATTCGAGTACACCCTACTCGTGTGCAGGGTTGGCGCCGGAGTATTTACTTAAGGAAGCAAAAGGAACGGCGCAAAAGAAGCCGCACAAGTTGCTTACAGCAGAACAAGCTCCTCCGTCCCGACAAACTTCCGGTCCTTGTGGGCCGGGCTGGACGGGGCCGGCGGCGTCAGAGTCTTCTGAGACCGAGACTCTCCCCCCAGCCGTCGCCGGCCCTTCATTCCGCGGGCTGAAGCCCGGAGCGACTGTGGCGGCTGCCCCTCCAGGCGGCCGCCACAGCCGTGCTGTGGGACAATTGAGTGTCATCCGTTGGCATCTCAAGGAGTTAGTTTTGGCCGTAGTATCAACGCCAGCCACACTGGAACGCGCCTTGCCGGTCATGGATAACGCCGAGGTGCAGCGCATCCGCAATGACTTCCCGGTCCTGGACCAGCTGGTCAACGGACGCCCGCTGATCTACCTGGACTCCGGAGCCACGTCGCAGAATCCGCTGAGTGTCATCGAAGCCGAGCAGGAATTCTATGAGCAGCGCAATGCTGCCGTGCACCGGGGCGCCCACCATCTTGCGGTCGAGGCCACCGAAGCATTCGAGGACGCCCGGCAGACCGTGGCCGACTTCGTAGGCGCCGATTACTCCGAAATTATCTGGACCTCCAATGCCACCGAGGGCCTCAACCTGCTCAGTTATGCGCTGTCCAATGCCGGCCTCTGGGCCGCACAAGGGCGGGGTGATGCCCGGCTGAAGGACCTCGCGCTGAACCCGGGCGACGAGATCGTGGTGACGGAGATGGAGCACCACGCGAACCTCATACCGTGGCAGGAACTTGCCTTCCGTACCGGGGCGGCCCTGCGCTACATTCCCGTGGACGACGCCGGAAGCCTCCGCATGGACCTCGCCCCGGACATCGTCGGTGGGCGTACCAAGGTGCTGGCTTTTACGCACGCCTCCAACGTCCTGGGCACCATCAACCCCGTCCGGGAACTGACCGCCCTGGGCCGCAACGCGGGCGCCCTGGTGGTCCTGGACGCCTGCCAGTCTGCACCCCATATGCCCTTGGACGTCAAGGATCTGGACATCGACTTCGCTGTCTTTTCCGGCCACAAGATGCTCGCCCCCACGGGAATCGGCGTACTTTACGGACGGCAGGACGTCCTGGACATCCTGCCGCCGTTCCTGACAGGTGGTTCCATGATCACCACGGTGACCATGGAACGCGCTGAATACCTCCCCGCGCCCCAGCGCTTTGAGGCCGGAACCCAGCGGATCTCCCAGGCTGTGGCGCTGGCTGCTGCAGCGAACTACCTGACCGAAACAGGGTTGGACCGGATCCACCGCTGGGAGGCTGAGCTGGGCCAGCGGATGATCACCGGGCTGGAGACCATTCCGGGAATCCGGGTCCTGGGCCCTGCTGCCGGGCAGGACCGGATAGGGCTCGCCGCGTTCGACGTCGAAGGAGTGCACGCCCATGATGTGGGCCAGTTCCTCGATTCGCGGGGAATCGCCGTGCGTGTTGGCCATCACTGCGCCCAGCCGCTGCACCGCCGGCTGGGACTGACAGCCACCACCCGGGCCAGCGCTTACCTGTACAACACCACCGACGACGTGGACCAGTTCCTGGATGCCGTTGCGGGCGTGCGCGCCTACTTCCGCGCCTAACACATCAAACGCAGACGCACATCGAAGGTATGACATGAGCCTTGACCACCTGTACCAGCAGATCATCCTTGACCATTCCAAAGCCCGCCATGGCAGCGGACTGGCCGGGACGAAAGCACCGGACGGCGCCACCACGGGGCAGTCACACCAGCTGAACCCCGTCTGCGGCGACGAAGTAACCCTGCGCCTGGCCGTAGCCGACGGCAAAGTGGCACAGATTGCCTGGGACGGCGCAGGCTGCTCCATTTCCATGGCGTCCGCCTCCGTCCTCACGGACCTGGCCGAGGGAATGACAGTGGCCGAGATGCACGAGGTGATCGACAACTTCCGCGAGGTCCTCCGGTCCCGGGGCAAGATACCCGCCGATCCCGAAATCCTCGGTGACGCCGCGGCATTTGAGGGAGTGGCGCGGTACGCCGCCCGCGTCAAGTGCGCCATGATCTCCTGGGTTGCCGCCGAGGACGCGCTCAACCAGGCCGCCTGACAACAGTTTTGACTCAAAGACGTCCGGCCCTCCTTCCCGCGGGAAGGAGGGCCGGACGTCTTTAAGAACGAACCTAGCTGAACAGGCCCATGATGCCGATGATGGCGGTGGCCGCCCCCAGCACCATGGAGATGCTGACCAGCACCACGTGTACGGTGAGGAACTTCGTGGCCTTGCCGGCGGCGTCCCGGGCGCGGGAATCCTTCATGACCCTGCGCAGGAATTGAGGCCAGACCACCAGGGACCAGAGGCCGGCGATGACCAGGACCAGCGCGGCGAAGACGGGCAGCTCCACGGACTAGTGGCTTTCCAGCCAGGCCTGTGCCTGCTTGGCCTGGAGGTTCAGTGCCTTGGCAACCATGGGTTCTGCGGCGTCGGCAATCTTTCCGCCGAGGAACGGCACCGAAGACTTTACTTCGCCTTCAAGCTCTACGCGCGTGCCGCCGTCGGCAGCAACGAGCCGCTGCACGGCGGTAACGTCTACGGGGGCTCCGGCGATCTTCAGCGAGATGTTGCTTTGGCGGGAACCGTCCGCCGCGGGGGCATCCCAGTTTTCCACCTGCGTCACCTTGAGGTGCTCACCCACGAACTTGCGGGCGAACTCGGGAAGCCGGGTGGTGGGAAGGGTACGCACGGACGTGGCGCTGAACGCCCCGGCAACGTCGCCGTCGACCGTGAAGGATTCGAGGCTGCCGCCTACAAGCTGGCTGACGTGGCGCTGGAAATCTTCATCCACCAGGACAGCTGCAACGTTGGGGACGGAGTGCGGAAGGGTGGTGGTTGCGCTCAAGGCCATGGGTCCTCCTGGGACGTGGGATCGGATTAGGCTCCAAACATCCTACGGGGTCCGGGCTGCCCATTCCGCATCCACCATGTTCCGGGCCGCTCCGGTGATGTTCCTTGCCATGGCCGGAAAGATCAGGCTGTGGAAGGGAAGGACGGCCAGCCAGTACAGCCGCCCGCTGAGGCCCTTGGGGAAGAAGATGGCCCGCTGGCGGTAGCGGCTGCCATTCCCGTCCGGCTCCACGGACAGCTCCAGCCATGCCCTGCCGGGAGCGCGCATCTCCGCGCGGAGCCGCAGCAGCTTTCCGTGGTCGATCCGCTCCACCCGCCACCAGTCAACTACCTCTCCGGAGGCCAGCGTGTGGGGGTGCCGGCGTCCGCGGAGCAGTCCGGCGCCGCCCGTGAGCTTGTCCAGCCAGCCGCGGACCTGCCAGGCCAGCGGCAGGGAGTACCAGCCGTTCCGGCCGCCGATACCCTCGATGACCGTCCATACGTGGGCGGGATCCACGTCGCCGTGGAAGGTCCGTTCGTCGATGTATACCTTGTGGCCGGCCCAGTCGGGGTCGCTGGGCAGGGGATCGGCGGCCACCCCGGCGTTGGCCCACGTGGTCTCCACCTGGCCGTCGCGTTCCTTGCCAAGGGCCAGGGCGACGGCGGTGCGGTAGCCGGTGAGGCCGCCGTCGGGCCGCGGGATGTACTCGTCGATGTCGTGCTCATTGGACACTGCGTCGTGCTGGAGGGACTGGACCAGGGGCACGGCCATGGACAGCGGGATGGGAGTGGTCAGGGCCACCCACATCCCGGCAAGCTTCGGCGCAGGGACAGGCAGTGCCAGCACCACCCGGTACGGCAAGCCCGCTTCGGCGGCGTACTCCTTCATCATTCCGGCATACGTCAGCACCTGGCGGCAACCAACGTCGAACGTGCGGTTGATGGGTCCCTCCAAAGATGCCGCTGACACGAGGTAGTACAGCACGTCCCGCACGGCGATGGCCTCGATCCGGTTGCGGACCCAGCTGGGTGCCGGCATCAGCGGCAATGTCTCGGAGAGGTGGCGGATCATTTCGAAGGAGGCCGAACCGGAACCGATCACCACTCCCGCCTGGAACACGATGGCGTCCACCGGACAGTCCAGGAACACTTTGCCCACGGCCTCGCGGGAGCGCATATGGGTGGACAGGTCCACGCCCTTGGGGTGGAGACCGCCCAGGTAGATGATCCGGCCAACGTCCGCGGCGGCTGCGGCCTCCGCCGCCGCCCGTGCCATCGCCTGTTCCTTGGCTTCGAAGCCTGCCCCGGCAGCCATGGAATGCACCAGGTAGTAAAAGACGTCGACGCCGGAAAGCGCCGCCCGCAACGCGTCGCCGTCGTCCAGGCTGCTTTCCACAAGCTCCACCCTCTCGCGCCACGGGACACCGGCAATTTTGTCAGGGGAGCGCACCAGGACTTTGACGCTGTGGCCCTCCTCCAGGAGCTTTGGCACCAGCCGGCCGCCGATGTAGCCGGTGGACCCGGTAACCAGGACAGTTTTGGGTGAACGCTGGGTATTGCTGGTTCCGGTCATGCTGTCTCCTCTTCGTCCTTAAGCTGTTCGGAGCCGCAGCGCGCCTGGACGGCCGCCCTGCCTGCCTTCCTGGCCATTGCCAGCCTAACCGCGCCCCATCAGCCCGCCATGTCAGCGCAGGAGGGTAGGCTGGGTTTACCCGGGATTCGAAGCGAATTTCGGGTTTTCGCGTTGCCTGCGATCCACTGAACACCACAGGAGCTTCTGCCATGAGCCTTCCCGGCCCGTCCACCGCCGGCCATTCCAGCGCAGGCCCGTCGCTGGACGGACTGCGCCGCGCCCTCGCCCCGGACCAGACCTTTGCCCGCGTCCGGGCCGAGGCCGCCCGCGGCTTCGACGTCCGGGGCCAGGACTACCAGATCAGCGCACCGGCAGGGCTCCGTCCGGTGCTGCTCGCCGAAATGGCTGACGGCATCGCGGCCGCTGCCGAAGGGGCTGGCGACAACGGGCACGACGGCGGCGGGCCGGGCGTGGTGCTGGCCGTCACCGCTACCGGCCGGGAGGCAGAGGACCTGGCCGCCGCGCTGCGGGCCTACCTTCCCGCCGAGGCCGTGGCAGAGTTCCCCAGCTGGGAAACACTCCCGCACGAACGGCTCTCCCCGCGCTCGGACACCGTGGGCCGCCGCCTCTCCGTGCTGCGCCGCCTTGCGCACCCGGAAACCTCGACGGCGGGGCCGCTCCGTGTGGTGGTGGCGCCGGTCCGCGCCGTGGTCCAGCCCGTGGTGGCCGGCTTGGGTGAGCTGGTTCCGGTCACGCTGAAGGTAGGCCAGGAGATGCCCTTCACCGACGTGGTGCGGAGCCTGGCAGACGCCGCATACGCCCGTGTGGACATGGTGACGCACCGTGGGGAGTTCGCGGTCCGCGGCGGCATCATCGACGTCTTTCCACCCACGGAGGACCACCCCATCCGGGTTGAATTCTTCGGTGACGAAGTGGACCAGATGCGCTGGTTCGCCGTCGCCGACCAGCGCTCGCTGTCCTCACCCGGGCTCCACCACCCCACGGAGCTGCACGCGCCGCCCTGCCGGGAAATCCTCATCACCCCTTCGGTGATGTCGCGGGCAGCCACCCTCAAATCCCAGCTTCCGGCCGCGGCGGACATGCTGGAAAAGATCGCCGGCGGCATCACCGTGGAGGGCATGGAGTCCCTGGCCCCGGTGCTGGTGGACTCGATGGTTCCTTTCGTGGAGCAGCTGCCTGCGGGTTCCATTTCGGTGATCATCGAGCCGGAGAAGGTCCGTACCCGCGCCCACGACCTCGCTGCCACCAATGAGGAATTCCTCGAGGCGGCCTGGTCCACCGCCTCGGACGGCGGAACTGCCCCGTTGGACCTGAGCTCGCAGGCAAGTGCTGCGCTCCATTCCGCCAGCTTCCGGTCGCTGACCGAAACGCGCAGCTCCTCCCTGGAGCACGGAGTGTCCTGGTGGTCCATCACCTCGCTCGCCCAGGACGAGGAACTGCTGCCCGAGATCGACGTCCTGAACCTGCATGCGCGGGAACCGCGGGGCTACCAGGGCGACGTGGCGGAGATGATGGACTTCATCGGCTCCCACGTCCGCGACCAGTGGCGGATTGTTGTGGCCACCGAAGGTCCCGGGCCCGCGCAGCGGCTGGCGGAGCTGTTCCATGAGAACGACATCCCGTGCGCCCGCGTGGACAGCCTGGACCACGAGCCCCAGGCGGGCATCATCGAAGTGACCACTGCCGCCGTCGGACGCGGTTTTGTCCTGGACGGGCTGAAGCTGGGCCTGCTGACGGAAGCTGACCTGCTGGGACGGACGTCGGCCGGATCCACCAAGGACATGCGCCGCATGCCGTCCAAGCGCCGCAACGCGGTGGATCCGCTGCAGCTGGTGGCGGGGGACCACGTGGTGCATGAGCAGCACGGCATTGGACGCTTTGTCGAGTTGATCCAGCGAAAAGTCGCCGGCGGTGGCGACGGTGTGCGCGAGTACCTGGTCCTGGAATACGCCCCTTCCAAGCGCGGCGCGCCGGGAGACCGGCTGTTTGTGCCCACCGACCAGCTGGACCAGGTGACGCGGTACGTTGGCGGCGACACCCCCGTGCTGAGCAAGATGGGCGGTGCCGACTGGGCGAGCACCAAGTCCAAGGCCCGGAAAGCCGTCAAGGAGATCGCCGGCGAACTGATCCGGCTGTACTCGGCCCGGATGGCATCGCGCGGACACGCCTTTGGGCCGGACACCCCATGGCAGCGCGAACTCGAGGAAGCCTTCCCCTACGTGGAGACGCCGGACCAGCTGACCACCATCAACGAGGTCAAGGCGGACATGGAACGTGAGATCCCCATGGACCGGCTGGTTTCCGGCGACGTGGGCTACGGCAAGACGGAGATCGCCGTGCGCGCCGCCTTCAAGGCGGTTCAGGACGGCAAACAGGTGGCGGTGCTCGTCCCCACCACCCTGCTGGCCCAGCAGCACTATGAAACCTTCACCGAGCGGTTCTCGGGCTTCCCCCTGCGCGTGAAGCCTTTGTCCCGCTTCCAGGCAGGCAAGGAAGCGAAGGAGACGGCGGAGGGCGTCAAGAACGGGACGGTCGACGTCGTCATCGGTACCCACCGCCTGCTGTCCAAGGACTTTGAATTCAAGGACCTGGGCCTGGTGATTGTGGACGAGGAACAGCGTTTCGGTGTGGAGCACAAGGAAGCGCTCAAGAAGATGCGCACCAACGTGGACGTGCTGGCCATGAGCGCCACCCCCATCCCCCGCACGCTGGAGATGTCCCTCACCGGCATCCGGGAAACGTCCACCCTGGCCACACCGCCCGAGGAACGCCACCCCGTCCTGACCTACGTGGGGCCTTACACGGACAAGCAGGCCTCCGCCGCCATCCGGCGTGAGCTGATGCGCGAAGGCCAGGTGTTCCTGGTCCACAACCGGGTGTCCACCATTGAACGCACCGCGGCCAAGATCCGTGAGCTGGTGCCGGAAGCGCGGGTGGAGGTGGCCCACGGCCAGATGTCCGAAAGCCGCCTGGAACAGATCATCGTGGACTTCTGGGAGAAGCGTTTTGACGTGCTGGTGTGCACCACCATCATCGAAACCGGCCTGGACATCTCCAACGCCAACACCCTGATCGTGGACGGCGCAGACAAGTATGGACTGTCCCAGCTGCACCAGCTCCGTGGCCGCGTGGGGCGCGGCCGCGAACGCGCCTACGCCTACTTCCTGTACCCCTCCGAGAAGCCGCTGGGCGAGGTGGCGCTCGAACGGCTCAAGGCCGTCGCCACGCACAACGAGCTCGGCGCGGGCATGCAGCTGGCCATGAAGGACCTGGAAATCCGCGGTGCCGGCAACCTGCTGGGCGGCGAGCAGTCCGGGCACATCCAGGGCGTGGGCTTCGACCTTTACATCCGCCTGGTGGGCGAGGCGGTGGCAGACTTCCGCGGCGAGGCTGAGGAGAAGGCCGCCGAAATGAAGATCGAACTCCCGGTTAATGCCCACCTGCCGCACGACTACGTGCCGGGGGAGCGGCTGCGCCTGGAGGCCTACCGCAAACTCGCGTCGGCGCTCACCAACGAGGCCATCGACGAAGTCCTGGCCGAGCTCGTGGACCGGTACGGCGAGCCGCCGCTGCCTGCCCAGAACCTTGTGTCCGTGGCCCGCTTCCGCGTCGGTGCCCGGGAAGCCGGATTGTCGGACGTGGCACTGCAGGGCAACTTCATCAAGTTCTCGCCAGCCACCCTTCCGGAGTCCAAGGTCATGCGCCTGAACCGGATGTACCCGGGGTCCCAGTCCAAGCCAGCCCTCGATGCCGTGCTGATTCCCAAACCAAAGACCGCCAAGATCGGCGGCCGGGACCTACAGGACGCGGAAATCCTCGAATGGGCCAACGGCGTCATCCGGAACATCTTCTCGGACGCACCACTGGCCGCTCCGGCAGTAAGCGGTTAGGACTTGATGGGAGGACATCACGCCGCGTCGGGAGCCGCGGCGTGGGTAGCTATTGCCTCAACAGGGCCGTACACGCTCGGTTGGTACCCGCTGGACGCCACCGGAATCCTGATCGGCGGGATGGCGACGGCGGGAACGGCCCTGGTGTGCGACTGGGACCACAGGCACAGCACCGTGGCGAATTCCCTGCCGCCGCTGTCCAACGTAATCGCCGTCGGGATTGAGAATGCCAGCGGCGGGCACCGGCAGGGCACCCACTCCGTGCTCGGGGCGGCATTCTTTGTGCTGCTGGCCACCCTGGCCGGGCAGTTCCAGCTGCAGACGGAATGGGGACTGCTGTCCGTGGGGGCGGGGCTGCTGTGCATGTTTATGATCAACATCGCGGCGAAGGCGCTCAAGCTTTTCCCCAGGTCCGGGTTCCTCACCAACTGGATTTTCGGGCTGGTGATGGCCGGGCTGGTGACCTGGTTCGCGCCGGACCAGTGGACGTGGCTTCCCGTCTCGATGCTGACCGGCGTGGTGGTCCATATCGTCGGTGACCTGATTACCACCGGAGGCGTGCCGCTGCTGTGGCCGATCGTCATCCGCCCGCCCAAGCCGTTGCGCAAGGTGCCGCTGCTGCGCCAGGTCTGGCGTCCCAACGGCGCGCTTTCCCTGCCGTTGCTGGGCCGTGCAGGATCAAAGCGTGAATGGCTGCTGCTGATCCCGGTCAGTGCCTACGCGATGGTGGGGCTGTGCGTGGCAGGGTGGTCCATAGCCCAAGGCCAATGGCCCAGGGTTGCAGCCGCTGCGGAGGCCTGGACCCGGATGTGGTTCTAGGTACGCAGAAACCCCCGGGACAGAGGTCCCGGGGGTTTCGTTGGCTTGCTGCCCAACTGGGTAGCACTAAGTGTCGCTATGAGCGTTCAAAACGACAGTTACTGCTACTTACTTGGGATCAGTGCTCGCCGGCTGAGTCGGAGCGGCCCAGGATGGTCTGCGGGATCCAGTAGGTCAGGCCGAAGAGCCCGATGCAGACGGCCATCGGCCACGGGTTGTCGAGCGTGAGGAAGGACAGCGAGTAGATGGCGCCCAGGAACAAGGCCATGCATACCACAAAGAGAATGACACTGGTGGCAAGCTTGTTCTCATTCTGGGGGGTCTGGAGCGACCCTTCGTGAGATGCGGGGCCCTGGTTGGAAGCCGTGATCTTGCTGGACATTCATTCCTCCTTGGCCGCGGGGGCCTCAATCTGTGGCGACTCCGGCTGCTGTCAGTAGGAGGATGAACCCTGTTCACCCTTGACGATGGCAATTCCGGAGCTGGCACCAATACGTGTTGCACCTGCAGCAATCATAGCCTGCGCGTCCTCGAGGGAACGCACACCGCCGGAGGCCTTCACACCGAGGTCGGGGCCCACAGTACGGCGCATCAGGGCGATGTCCTCCGCGGTTGCACCTCCTCCGTTGAAGCCTGTTGACGTCTTCACGAAATCAGCCCCGGCCTCCACCGCGGCCTCGCAGGCAAGAACCTTCCGGGCGTCGTCGAGCAGCGCTGTTTCGATAATGACCTTGAGGATCGCGCCGCTGGCGTGGACAGCCTCCGCCACCGCAGAGATGTCCTCAACCAGGGCACCCTTGTCCCCGGCCCTGGCGGCAGCAATGTTGATGACCATGTCCACCTCGTCAGCACCGTCCAGCACCGCACCGCGGGCTTCAAAGGTCTTGACGTCGGTGGGGGTGGCACCCAGCGGGAAGCCCACCACGGAACAGGTCAGGACGCCGGTCCCCTTGAGGGCCTTCTTGACTGTTTTCACCCAAATGGGGTTAACGCACACCGACTTGAAGTGGTATTCGGCCGCTTCCGCACAAACCTTGAGGACGTCAGCCTCTCCAGCTTCGGGTTTCAGCAGCGTGTGGTCGATAAAGGACGCGATGCTGCCGGAACCTGCGGCTGCAGTTTCAACGGAAGGGGTGGCTTCGTTGCTCATGATGGTCCTCTCCAGGGGCCCTTGGGCCGGGCGTTGTAACGCCCATGACTCGTTTCGGGAACCATCTTGCCACAGCCGGAGCCGCCCTCCGCGGGAAGCCCGGCCGGGCGCCGTCCTCCATCAGGCAGCGGCCGGCAAAGCGGCAGGAGCAGAAGCCGTAAGCAGCTGGGTGGCGCAGGCACCCGCCGCGGAAGCGGCAGCAACCAGCAGGCCCAGGCGGACGCCGTCGAACGCTGCCGCGTCACCGATGGCCCAGACGCCGGGGACGGACGTCCGGAAGTCCTGGTTAATGACAATCCCGCCGGTGGGCGCAGTCCGCAGGCCTGCGCTGGCGGCGAGCCCGTCCCGGGACACCCGCTCCTCGGCCAGGACCACCAGGTCGCCGTACATGCTGCTGCCGTCCTCGAAGACCACACCGGACGCCGCGAAACCTGACGCTGTTGCACCGGGCATTACGGCGGCCGGCCGGGCAGTAGTGCGGATGGGGCGTACGCCCCTGGCCCGAAGCACTGCTTCAGCCTGGCCGGCAGCAGCACCTGTGCCCACGAGGATCCCTAGCGGGCGCCTGCCAAGTTCCCTCGTCACTTCACTGACGGCTTCGCCGATGCGGGCCGCGTCATCAATGGTGGAGTAGCTAAGGCAGCCGCTGGCGCCCTCCACCGGGCTGGCCACCGGTGCCGATCCGGTGGCGATGACCAGCTGGTCGTAGCTGAATTCCATGCCGTCCGCCGTGGCGACAGTCCGGTTTTCCGGGTCGATGTGGCTGGCCGGCTGGCCGAAGCGGACGGAGACCTGGGGGAGGAGCGCCAGCTCCAGCAGTTCCTCCGGGGTGTCGTCCCGGTTGCTCAGCACAGTGATGGTGCCGGTGAACCGGGCGCGGTCAAGCTGGCGGACGAGAGCCTGTGCGGCCGGACCAGCTCCTGCGATGACGATGCGGGTGGCGGGAGCAGTGGAGGTGGAGGGTGCCGGAGCGGACATGTGCTGGCCCTTTCGCTGGCGGCCGTGAAACGGCCGGAACTTCGTGATGGAACCAGCGTAGGCCGTTGCTTTTTCCGGCGTGTTTCCCTGCAGTTGCCGTTTATCGGCCCTGTGTTCGCCAGTGTTTACCGGCCGGTAACAGAACCTGTGACGTGCTTCTCATCCGTCCGGCAACCGACACATTCGCCGCGGCCGCACAGCTGGATGCAGTACAGGCTAGACCCGGATGCGGTAGCCCCGTTTAACCACCGTCTCCACCAGCCGTCCATCCGGCAGTGAGGAACGGAGCCGGCTGACAGTCATGTCCAGGGCGTGGACGGAGCCACGCAGTTCCAGCAGTTCGGACAGCGATTCGCGGGACAGGACGGCACCTCCGGCGCCAAGCAGTGCCCGGAGCAGCAGCAGCGGGGCGGGGGCCAGTTCCACGGGCTGGCCGTCAATCCGCAGGCTGCGCCCACGCAGTTCGATGTTGCCGGACCTGGTATCCAGCCGCCGGACGTGGTTCAGGGCGAGGTGCTCACACACCAGCCGGATGAGCGCGCCCATCCGGAACCGTTCCGGAACCAGCGGCGTCACCCCGGCGTCGAGCAGGGGCTGCGCCGTGACCGGCCCCACCACGGCGGTGGTGACGTTGGTCTTCAGGCTTTCGATCAGCTGTTTGTATACGCCCATCTCGTGGGCTGTGCTCCACATGGCATCCACGGCCGGGGCGCTGGTAAATGTCAGGACGTCCAGGTTGCCGCTGCACGCGGCCTCGATGAGCCGGGGAAGCCTGTCCTCGCCGTCGGGCTTCACCCAGCGGTAGGGCGTGACCGTCAGGACGTTGGCACCGGACATACGCAACCGCTCCAGCTGCCGGACGTCGGTGTAGCCGTGCAGCTGGACGGCTACGGTCTTGCCCCGGACGCCCTCGGTGAGCAGCATGTCTACCAGTGTCGCGGTGGTTTCGTCGCTGCTGATACCGACGTCGGCAAGCCCTGCCGCGCGCACGGCGCCGCGGGCTTTGGGGCCGCGGACGAGCATCCGGCAGGCACCCAGGGTTTCCAACAGCTCGTCGCCGATCCCGAAGGAATCAGCGGCCTCGCACCACCGGCGCATGCCGTAAGCGGTAGTGGCGATGCAGAGGTCCGGCTTGGCCGCGATGATGGCCCTGGTGTCCTCGATGAGGCGCATGTCCTCCTGCACGGGAGCGATTTTCAGCGCGGGAGCATGCAGCACCTCCGCGCCGCGGCGTTCCAGGGCCTCAATCAGGTCCTGCGAGCGCCGGTGCGAGGTGACACCAATGCGGAAACCCTCCAGCGGAGCTTCTGTGGCGTCGGGCGCTTCTTCAACCTGCGGAGTTTCGGCCGGTGCAAGTGCAGTCATGGAGGTCAATCCTTTCACGAGCCCAGCAGCGAGGCCGCCAGCCTGTCCAGGTCGGCGGCGGCCTCAGCGTGCCCACGGTTGGCTTCCGCCACCCGAACCACCTCGCCGATGACCAGCACAGCCGGGTTGCTGCAGCCAGCGGCTGCGGTGGTGATGGTGCCAAGGTCCGCGATGGTGGTGCGCTGCCCGGGCCGGTAACCGCGTTCAACAACGGCCATGGGCATATCGGCGCGCATCCCGGCCCTGCGGAGTCCGGCTGCGAGCTGGTGGAGGGTACCGATGCCCATCAGGACAACGATGGTCCCGCCCAGGCCGGCCAGGTGGCCGTGCTCCTTTTCGGTCAGCGGGGCGTGCCCGGAGACAACGGTGAACATGTGGCTGACTTCCCGGTGCGTGACCGGGATTCCGGCGGCCGCCGGAACGGAGATGGCACTCGTAACACCGGAGATGACGCGTACGGGCACCCCGGCGGCAACGCAGGAAGCGACTTCCTCGCCGCCGCGGCCAAAGACATAAGGGTCGCCGCCCTTGAGCCGGACCACGTTGTTGCCTGCGAGGGCACTTTCCACCATCAGCTTTTCGATGTCGCCCTGGCTGACCTTGTGGTGCCCGGGTTTCTTGCCTACATCCACCAGTTCGGCCGAGGTCAGGGATGCCAGCTCCTGGCACGGGGCGAGGCGGTCATAAAAGACGACGTCGGCGTCACGGAGGGCGTTGACGGCACCGACGGTGAGCAACTCGGCTGTTCCGGGGCCGCCACCCACGAGGGTGACGTGGCCAACGGGTCCGGCCGCCGGCTCGGCGGCGACCGGAATCCCGGTGTCCCGGCACCTGCCCAGCAGGGCCTCCCAGCCCGGCTGGCCGTCGTCGACCGCGGCGACCAGGAAGGGACGTTCGGGCAGCGGGCCATCGTGGCCGGCACCGTGGGGGGTGCTGAGGCGGTAGACGACGGCGCCGGCGGCTTCGTAGCGGCGGACCGCCTGGCGTGCGGCGTGGTCAGAGCCGGTGACCAGGACCTCGCGGCCGGTGAGATCAATGCTGAGCTGCATGCCTATACCTCGTTCTTGTCCAGCAGGTCGGGCGTGGTGGGCCGGACGGGAATGGAGGCCCCGATCAGGACCTTGCCCTTTTCCTCGGGCGTAGCCGGGCGCATCTGGCCGCGCTCGTCCGGGACGAAGGTGATGGAGTCATCCTTCTGGTCGGGGGCGTTGACGAAGGAACGGAACCGGCGCAGGCGCTCGGGGTCCTTGAGGGTGTCCGCCCACTCGTCGACATAGGTGTCCACGTGCTTCGCCATGGCATCTTCAAGGTCCGCGGCGATGCCCAGGGTGTCCTTGACCACCACGTCCTCGACGTGCTTGATGCCGCCGTCGAGCTCTTCCTGCCAGCGGGCCGTGCGCTGCAGGCGGTCCGCTGTGCGGATGTAGTACATGAAGTAACGGTCGATGTACTTGATCAGCGTCTCATCGTCCAGGTCCTTGGCGAGCAGCTGGGCGTGTGCCGGGGTGGCGCCGCCGTTGCCGCCGACGTACAGGTTCCAGCCGTCGGCGGTGGCGATCACTCCGACGTCCTTGCCGCGGGCCTCGGCGCATTCACGGGCGCAGCCGGAGACGCCCATCTTCAGCTTGTGCGGGCTGCGCAGGCCGCGGTAGCGCAGTTCCAGCTGGATGGCCATGGCCACGGAATCCTGGACGCCGAAGCGGCACCAGGTGGACCCGACGCAGGACTTCACCGTGCGCAGGCTCTTGCCGTAGGCCTGGCCGGATTCGAAGCCGGCGTCCACCAGTTCCTTCCAGATCTCCGGCAACTGCTCCAGGCGGGCCCCGAACATGTCGATCCGCTGGCCGCCGGTGATCTTGGTGTACAGGTTGTACTTTTCGGCGACGGCTGCGATGACGCCCAGCTTCTTGGGAGTGATCTCGCCGCCGGCGATGCGGGGGACCACCGAGTAGGTGCCGTCCTTCTGCATGTTGGCCAGGGCGCGGTCGTTCGTGTCCTGCAGAGTGCCGCGGCCGGCGTCCAGGACGTACGCGCTGTGCTGGCTGGCCAGGATGTTGGCGATGGTCGGCTTGCAAATGTCGCAGCCCGCGCCGGTGCCGTACTTGGCCATGATCTCTTCGAACGAGGTCAGTTCCAGGACGCGGATGGCGTCGAACAGTTCCTGGCGGGAAAGCTCGATGTGCTCGCACAGGGCCTTCGAAACCTCGACGCCGGACTTGGTCAGCTCGGTTTCCAGCAGCTTCTTCAGCATGGGCACGCAGGATCCGCCCCGCGTCCCGGCCCGGGTGCAGCCCTTCAGCTCGCCCAGTTCCTGGACGGGGGCGTTGCCCTCGCAGGCACCGCAGCCGTTGATGGCGTCCCGGATGCTGCCGGCGGTGACGTTGTTGCAGGAGCAGAGGGTGGCGTCGTCCGGCAGTTCAGTTTCGGGGGCTTCGCCGCCGCCCGCGGCGCTGAGGAACGCACCCGGCTCGGCGGGAAGTTCGCGGCCCAGCAGCGGACGCAGGGACATGTACGGTGAAGCGTCGCCCACGAAGATGCCGCCCAGGAGGGTCTTGGCATCGTCCGTGGTGACGATCTTCTGGTACACGCCGCGGGCAGGGTCGGCGTAGACAATTTCCAGGGCGTGCTCCGTCTTGGCGAAGGCGTCACCGAAGCTGGCGACGTCCACCCCGGAGAGCTTCAGCTTCGTGGCGGTGTCAAAGCCGGGGAAGGTTGCGTCGCCGCCGTGGAGGCGGTCGGCCACGATCTCGGCCATGGTGTTGGCGGGGGCCACGAGGCCCAGGCACATGCCTTCGAAGTTGGCCACTTCACCGATGGCCCAGATGCCGGGTACTTCCGTGGCGCAGTAGTCGTTGATGACCACGCCGCCGCGCGGGCCGAGGCTGAACAGCTGCTCCTCGCCTTCGGCCGCCCGGAACAGTTCGTCGCGCGGCCGGACGCCGATGGCGACAATGACGAGGTCTGCTTCGATGACGCGGCCGTCAGCCATCAGGACGCCGGTGACCTGTCCGTCGTCGTCCGACAAGACTTCCGACGGGAAGACGCCGCCGTGGACCTCGAAGCCCTTGGCCTTGATGAGCCGGCCCATTGCCTGGCCGGCGCCTTCGTCAAGCTGGGTGGCCATGAGCCACTGGGAACCGTCGATGACGATGGGGTTGGCTCCCAGCTGCTCCGTGCCGGCCGCCGACTCGAGCCCGAGAAGGCCGCCACCGATGGTGACCGCGTTGACCTTGCGGCCGAGCTTTTCGGTGAGTTCGGCAATGGCCTTGTTGATGGCCCAGACATCTTCCAGCGTGCGGTAGACGTGGGTGTGCTCGGCGCCGGGGATCGGCAGGCGGGCGGCATTCGAACCGGTCGCGACTACAAGTTCGTCGTATTCGAAGGCGTTGCCCGCCGCGGTCTCCACGTACTTGGCTTCGTGGTGGATTTTGACGACGCGCTCGCCGGTCTTCAGGGACATGGCCTCGTGGTCCCACATGCTCGCCTCACCCAGGGTGAGGTCGTAGTCCATTTCCGTCAGGGCCTTGCTGAGTGCGACGCGGTCGTAGGGGAGGTGGGCTTCCTCAGTGAGGACCGTGACATGCCAGCCATCGAGGCCACGGGCATGCATGGCGTCCGCAAAACGGTGGGCCGCGGGGCCGCCGCCGGCGACGACAATGCGGCGCGGAGTCTCTGTGCTTGAAGTCTGTTCGGTCACTGTGGGCCTTTCGCATGGGCCGCAGTGTGTTCCTGCAGCCTTCTCTGTCGAGCTGTCCATCCAGACTAGGGAGACGCAGTTTCGCTTCAGTTTCCCAATTGTTTCGTCAACTTAACTTCTGCATCACGAACGCGTTTCCGGCGGCGTGAGGTGTCTTTTACGCGCCGGACACATTCACTGCACCCCCTTGAAACACCGGGAGCCTAGCGTGGAACACGGCCGCAGAGGCAGCCAATCGCAAGGACTACACGCACAGGGAGAGGGGCCAACATGACGGCAACACTGGAACTTGGGGCACTCGCAGCCGGCATCGACGAGGCCGTAACCGGCGCCGACTGGCACCGCGTCTGCCTGGTGGATGACCTGGAACCCGCCTGGGGCGAAGCAGCCCTCATCGCGGGACGACAGATCGCACTCTTCCGCACCGGACCCAACGAAGTTTTCGCGGTGGCACACGAGGACCCGGCCACCGGTGCCCATGTGATGGCGCGGGGAATCCTAGGATCACGGGGCGCCCGTCCCACCATCGCTTCACCGCTGCACAAAGAGGTCTACGACCTGGAGACCGGCGAATGCTTCAGTACCCCGGGCCTGAGCCTTGCAACGTTCAGCACCCGGATCACCGACGGTTTCATCGAGATCGAGCTTTAACAGGTTTTAGCGCAGGGGCCCGGGCTAAAGCCCCAGGGCCTCACTGACGTCCTGCAGCACCTCATCCAGCGCTGCCCGCGCTGCCAGCCGGGCTTCCGGCAGTTCGGCCGCGGTACCTACGTGGTGAATCACTTCGAGGTAGCACTTGAGCTTGGGCTCGGTGCCGCTGGGCCGGATGATCACCCGGGTGAGGTCCCTTGTGAGGTAAAGGAGCCCGTCGGTGGGAGGAAGCTGCCCGCCGCCCTCCGCCAGGTCCGTGAAAACCTCCACCGCGGATGACCCGAAGGACTCCGGCGGGCTGACCCGGAGCCGGTTCATCATGGCGTCCAGGAGACCCAGGTCCGCCACCCGGATGCTGAGCTGGTCGCTGGCGTGCAGGCCGTGCTGCAGGTACAGCTCGTCCAGGGTGTCAAAGACAGTCTTCCCGTCAGCCTTGGCGGCGGCCGCAAGTTCCGCGATCAGCACCGCCGCGGAGATGCCGTCCTTGTCCTTCACAACATCAGGCGCCACGCAGTAGCCCAGGGCTTCCTCATAGCCGTACAGCAGGCCGGGCACGCGCGAAATCCACTTGAATCCTGTCAACGTTTCTTCATGCGCGTAGCCTGCCGCGGCAGCGATCCGCGCCAGGAGCCGTGATGACACGATCGAATTCGCGAACACACCGTGGCTGTCCCGGCCGCCTTCAACACCGTCAGCTGCGGCCAGCCTCGCCGCGATGTGGGCTCCGAGCAGCGCGCCAACTTCGTCTCCGCGGAGCATCCGCCAGGCCCCGGTATCGGGATCCTTCGCCGCAACCGCAGCCCTGTCGGCGTCGGGATCATTGGCAATTACGATGTCAGCGGCGAGCCGCTCTGCCGTTTC
The DNA here is from genome assembly GCF_024494415.1 of Pseudarthrobacter sp. R1. Taxonomy (NCBI): domain Bacteria; kingdom Bacillati; phylum Actinomycetota; class Actinomycetes; order Micrococcales; family Micrococcaceae; genus Pseudarthrobacter; species Pseudarthrobacter sp. R1. The sequence continues at coordinate 162,638 of NZ_JAMKFI010000005.1, forward strand.
CAGCGCCAGGTCCAGCGCTCCGGGTTCCTCCGGGTTCGGGAAACTGACGGTGGGAAAGTCCGGGTCCGGTTCTGCCTGCTCGGCCACAAGCGTAACGTCGGTGAAACCGGCAGCCTTCAGCACCGCCTTCGCGGTTTCGCCGCCCACACCGTGCATCGGCGTGAGAACGATGCGCAGGTCACGGGCGGGGAAGCGCTCCGGAAGGACCAATGCCGCGGTTGCCTGCTCGTAACCCGCGGCCAGGGACCCGTCGAGCACAGTCCAGCCGCTGGAGGCGAGAACAATGGACTCCACCGGCCCCACAGCGTTAATCCGGGCCGCGATCTGCTCGTCATAAGGCGCCACGATCTGCGCGCCGTTGCCGCTCTCCGTGACGGCATGGCGGCCCAGATACACCTTGTAGCCGTTGTCCTGCGGCGGGTTGTGGCTGGCCGTGACCATCACGCCGCCGTCGCACTCCAGGGCCCGCACCGCGTAAGCCAGCAGGGGAGTGGGCAGCGCCGCCGGCATCAGGAAAGTTTCTATTCCGGCCGCGGTAAAGATGGCGGCGGTTTCTTCAGCGAAGATATCCGAGTTGTACCGGGCGTCATAGCCGACGACGGCGCGCGGCCGGGTCCCCGGCGACGCTTCGCCCACTGCCTGAATGAGGAAGTCCGCCAGGCCGGCGGCGGCCCGGCGCACCACCACCCGGTTCATCCGGTTGGGTCCGGGGCCCAGCGCCGCCCGCAAGCCGGCGGTGCCGAACTGCAGGGTCCCGCGGAAGCTGTCTTCGAGTTCCTGCCGGGCCGCCGGGGCGCCTTCTCCAACGAGCCGGACGAGTTCCAGGAGGGAAGCCGAGGTTTCCGCATCCGGGTCCTGGGCAGCCCATTCGCGGGCTTCGGTCAGCAGGCGGGAATCGGCATCGGAGGACGTCATGGGCATAACGCTATCGTCATTGCTCCCTCACTTCGTGCAACGCGGGGTCAGGTACCGCCCAAAAAGCGACCAGTATTGGGCCTGAAGTGACACCGTGCTGGTGCTTCAGAGTTTGGCGATGATTTCGGCAAGGAGTTTGGAAATCCGCGGGCCTGCAGCCTGTCCTGACTCAAGGACTTCCTCGTGGCTGAGGGGCTGCGGGCTGATGCCGGCGGCAAGGTTGGTCACGAGTGAGATACCGAAGACTTCCATCCCGGCGTGGCGTCCGGCAATGGCCTCCAAGGCCGTGGACATTCCCACCAGGTCGGCCCCGATGCGCTTGGCGTACTGCACCTCGGCAGGCGTCTCGTAGTGCGGGCCGGGGAACTGGGCGTAGACACCCTCCTCCAGGGTTGCATCAACTTCGCGGGCCAGTCCACGGATCCTGGCGGAGTAGAGATCTGTCAGGTCAACGAACGTGGCGCCCTCCAAAGGTGAGGCGGCGGTGAGATTGATGTGATCGCTGATCAGCACTGGCGTCCCGGGGGCCCAGTTTTCGTTCAGCCCGCCGCAGCCATTGGTCAGTACCAGGGTGCTGCAGCCCGCAGCTGCCGCCGTCCTGATGCCGTGCACGACGGCACGGACGCCCTTGCCCTCGTAGTAGTGGGTCCGCGCGCCCAGGACCAGCGCCCGTTTGCCCTCCTTGGTGAGCACCGAGCGGATGGTGCCCACGTGCCCAACAACAGCGGGAGCGTGGAAGCCTGGGACCTCCTCGGCGGACAGGGTGGCGGTGGTTTCGCCGATGAGGTCGGCTGCCTCGGCCCAGCCGGAACCAAGCACGAGGGCGACGTCGTGGCTGTCCACGCCTGTTTCTTCGGCAATGTACTCGGCGGCGGCGCGTGCGGCAGCGAACGGATCGGTCTTCAGGAAGTCTGTTGTACTCACTGGTACAAGTTATCCTGCCGCTCCGCGCGCGCCCACCCTTTGGCCGGATCCGCCAGAGACCGTTTTCTTTGGTGGTCCGGCTGCGGATGCGGGAGAATGGTTGATTGTGACTACGCATCCAGATTTCAGCTCACCCCGGATCGCAATTCTGGGAGGTGGTCCCGGCGGATACGAAGCCGCCATGGTGGCCGCCTCGCTCGGAGCGCAGGTAACGATCATCGAACGGGCGGGGCTGGGCGGCTCAGCCGTGCTGACCGACGTCGTCCCGTCCAAGACGCTGATTGCGACGGCGGACCTGATGACCCGCGTCGCCGAGGCGGGGGAGCTGGGAGTGAAGTTCGACGTCGACGGCGGCGACTTTGTGCCCGTGATGCGCGCGGACCTCAAACACATCAATGACCGCCTCCTTAACCTGGCCCGCAGCCAGTCCAAGGACATCCACGACGGCCTGGTCCAGCAGGGCGTGCGCATCCTTGCCGGGTCCGGCCGGCTCGTGGATGACCACACCATCGAGGTCCTCACGGCCGAGGGCACCGAGACGGTCGAGGCGGACACCATCCTCCTTGCGGTGGGCGCCCATCCGCGTGAGCTTGCCACCGCCCGCCCGGACGGCGACCGGATCCTGAACTGGACACAGATTTACGACCTCGATGAGCTGCCCGAGGACCTGATCGTGGTGGGTTCGGGCGTGACCGGGGCCGAGTTTGCCTCCGCGTACAACGGCCTGGGCTCCAAGGTGACACTCATTTCCAGCCGCGACCGGGTGCTCCCGGGCTCCGACGTGGACGCGGCAGTAGTGCTGGAGGAAGTGTTCGAGCGCCGCGGCGTCCGGGTCCTGTCCCGCTCCCGCGCGGAAACCGTGGAACGGACGGACGACGGCGTGGTGGTCACCCTCAGCGACGGCTCCAAGGTCACCGGCAGCCACTGCCTGCTGTGCCTGGGCTCCATTCCCAACACTGCCGGCATCGGACTCGAAGAGGCCGGCGTGGCGCTCAGCGAGAGCGGCCACATCAAGGTGGACGGCGTTTCCCGGACCTCGGCGCCCAACATTTACGCCGCGGGTGACTGCACCGGGGTGTTGCCGCTGGCCTCTGTGGCGGCCATGCAGGGACGCATCGCCGTGGCCCACTTTATGGGCGACACCGTCACCCCGCTCAAGCTGCACCAGGTGGCATCCAACATCTTCACCTCGCCGGAGATTGCGAACGTTGGTGTGTCCGAGGCGGAGATCGACTCCGGCAAATACCAGGGCGACGTGGTCAAGCTTTCCCTGCGCAGCAACGCCCGCGCCAAGATGCGCAACCACAAGGACGGCTTTGTGAAGATCTTCGCCCGAAAGGGTTCGGGCACAGTGATCGGAGGCGTTGTGGTGGGGCCGAACGCTTCCGAGCTGATCTTCCCGATCTCCATCGCCGTCAAGCAAAAGCTGCACGTGGACGATGTTGCCAGCACCTTCACCGTGTACCCGTCCCTGACCGGATCTATTTCCGAGGCCGCACGCCGCCTGCACGTCCACCTGTAGGTGGTGTTGCCCGCACCGGGGGCACGCCGCCTGCACGTCCACCTGTAGGTGGTGTTGCCCGCACCGGGAGTCTGGACCGCTCCCATGGCAACTGCATAGACTCCTCAAAGGACCGGCCGGGAATTTCATCAGGAATTTCCCGGCCGTCCCTGCATCAGCCACCGACGCAAGGAGAAGTTCGTGGAACTGAAGGACGTTACATGGAATGAGCAGGCCCGGGAGAAGATCCTGCTCGACGCTGACAGGGCCCTGCAGGAAGCGGTCCGGGAGGCAGCAACCACTTTGTCCAACGCGGACAAGGACGAGGTGTACAAGTTCCTTTTCGAGCAGCTGAAGGACCAGTTTGTGGACTTCCAGCCGGGGCCGGACCTCACGAAGTACGCCGAGGCAGTGGCCGGCGGGGAGCTCGCCGCCGATCAAGCACGGGCTGAAGGGTAGGGCGGGGCCATGTCAATGGCACTTGTACGTCCCCGCAGCGGCAAGATCATCGGCGGCGTCTGCGCTGCCCTTGCAGCCCGGTTCGGGCTCCCGAAATTCCTCGTCCGGCTGGGCTTCGTGATCTTCGGCCTGGTGGGGATCGGCGAATTGGTCTACATCGCGCTCTGGATTATCATTCCAAAGGCCCCTGCGTAAGAGCACCGGCTTCGACACGCTCAATTGCCGGCCGCCGGTGCGGCCGTGCGAGGTTAGGGGGCGGCTGGGGAGAAGTGTTTTTCGATGAGCCCCCTGATGTCCTCGTGGCAGCCTCCGCAGCCGGTGCCGGCCCGGGTTGCCTTGGACACCTCGGCCACGGTTGAGCAGCCTTCCTCCACCGCGCCCGCGATGGCGGCCCCGCTGACGCCCGCACACCGGCAGACGGTTCCCCCGGGATCCGCAGCCGCACCCGGGAGCTGGTCCGGCCCGTCGAGGCGGAGCAGCAGCGACCTGTCGGCGGGGAGTTCCGCGCCGCGTTCAAACAGGCCGACCAGCTCGGCCGCGGTCCGCGGCATGCCCACGGCGACGAGGCCCTCCAGGACGCCGCCGCGGGTGGTCATCTTCACGTAGCGGCCGTGCTCAGGGTCCGCCCACTGGGCAATCTGCAGCCGGGGCCGGCCGTTGACGGCACCGGCCGTGAGGATCTCTTCGTCCCACGGTTCAGCAGTGTTGTCGCCGGCCACAGCCATGTTCATGCCGCGTGCCTTCAGGACAATGACGCCGGCCTGCTCGGCGGGCAATTCCGGCAACAGCTCTGCTGCCTCTGGAGCAGCGGATGCCAGGAGCGTGAGGTACTCGGCGAGCCATTCGGCCTGGCGCCACCCGGGGCCCACCAAGCCGGACGGGCCTTTGGCGTTCCGGCACCGCGCGCAGTCCGGAGCGGCGCAACGGACTTCGGCGCAGTCGCCGATGGCGAAGATGTGCGGTTCGTGGTGGGCCCGCAGCCGGTGGTCCACCAGGATCCCGGCGGAGGTGGACAGCCCGCAGCCCTCTGCCAGTTCCGTGCGGGGACGGACCCCGCACGAGATGACAAGGAGGTCGCCGTCGATCGCGGAGCCGTCGTCAAGCAGCAGGGCCGAGAACCCGCCGTCGGTCCCGTTGTGCTCCACCCCGGTGGAGCGCGCGTTGCCGGCCATCCGGACGCCGCAGCGCCTGAGGCTGGCAGCGAGGACGGTGCCGCCGCCGCGGTCGATGTTCCGGCCCAGCGGGTGGGGCCCGTTGTGGACCACCGTGACGGTGGCGCCTTCTTCCGCCGCGGCCAGGGCCGTCTCCAGCCCGAGCACGCCGCCGCCCAGGACCACCACCCGTTTGCCGCCGTCCACAGCCTTTCGCAGCACCTCCGCATCACGGAGGTCGCGGAGCGCAGTAACTCCCGCGGGGAGGACCGGCGAGGTGGGATCCGGGTTGATGCCGGTCAGGTTGGGAATCACCGGACGCGAACCGGTGGCGAAAACCAGCCGGTCGTAGTGCGCCACGGCACCGTCGGACAGGAGGACCTGTTGCCTGGCACGGTCCACGCGGCGGACGCGTACGCCCAGCCGGACGTCCACGCCCTCTGCAGCCAGGGCGTCGGCGTCGGAAAGCGCCAGGGCGTCAGCGGTGGTCCGCCCCACGCCGAGGTCGGCAACCAGTACGCGGTTGTACGCGGCTTCCGCTTCCGCGCCCACCACGGTGAGGTTCAGGGAACCGCTGCGGACGGCAGGCAGGAGTTCATCAACCAGCCGGGCAGCCACCGGCCCGAATCCTACGATGACAACTTGCTCGCTCATGAGGCCTCCGTCGTTTGAAGCACGTTGGTTGAAACGGGTGTGGCAGCCAGCCGGACCCACACCTTGTTGAACTTGAATTCGGGCATTCCGGAGATGGGGTCCGTGGCGGCCTCGGTGAGGCGGTTGGCGCTCTCAAGCTCGGGGAAGTGGAACGGCAGGAAGACGGTATCCGGGCGGATTGCCGTGCTGAGCTCAGCCCGGCACAGAACCTCGCCGCGCTCATTGGCCACCGAGACGAGCACGCCTTCGGTGATGCCCATGGCCGCCGCAGCGGCCGGATGGAGCTGCAGCCTGGCCTCGGGCCGGGCCTCCAGCAGTTCAGCCACCCGGCGGGTCTGCGCGCCGGACTGGTAGTGCTCCAGGAGGCGGCCGGTGATGAGGGTCATGGTTTTCGCGCCCGGAGCTGGGGCGTCCCTAACGGGGGTCCCGGCGGGAGTACGACGACGGCGGGGCGTCACCGGGGTCATCACGGCTTTGCCGTCGGCGTGGGCAAACTTGTCCTGGAATAGCCGTGGGGTTCCCTTGCTGCCGGACGGATAGGGCCAGTAGGCCGCTTCACCGCGGTCCAGCATGGCGTAGTCGATGCCGGAGTAGTCTGCGAGTCCGCCGGCTGAAGCGAGCCGGAGTTCCTCGAACACTGTTTCCGGGTCTTCGCTGTACGTGGACGGGGCTTCGAGGGCTTCAGCCAGCCGTGCCATGATCCAGAGCTCGCTGCGGGCCCCGGCGGGCGGGGTGAGGGCGCGGCGGCGGCGGAGGACACGGCCTTCGAGGTTGGTCAGCGTGCCTTCCTCCTCCGCCCATTGCAGCACGGGAAGAATGAGGTCTGCCTCGGCCGCAGTCTCGGACATAAAGAAGTCGCAGACCATCAGGAAGTCCAGGCTGCGCAGGCCGTTGATGACGGCGTTGGCGTCGGGGGAGGCCACCACGATATTGGAGGCGTGGACAAAAAGGCAGCGGACGCCGTCGGGCTTTCCCAGTGACTGAAGCAGCTGGACTGCCGGCAGGCCGGGCCCGGGGATCAGGTTTTCCGGAACGCCCCACACCTTGGCTACGTGGGTGCGGGCGGCGGGATCGGTGATCTTGCGGTAGCCGGGGAGCTGGTCCGCCTTTTGGCCGTGCTCCCGGCCGCCCTGGCCGTTGCCCTGGCCGGTGAGGGTGCCGTAGCCGCTGCGGGCCGATCCGGGCAGGCCGAGCAGGAGGCTGAGGTTGATGGCAGCCGTGGCGGTATCGGTGCCATCCACATGCTGCTCCACGCCACGGCCGGTGAGGATGTAGCTGCCGCCCTTTCGCGCACCCTCGGCGAGCCGGCGTGCGGTTTCACGGATCAGTTCCGCGGGGACGCCGGTGATGGACTGCACCCGTTCGGGCCAGAAGGAGTTCACGCTGCGGGCCACGGCGCTGTAGCCCGAGGTACGTTCCTCGAGGTAGGTGGTGTCCACCAGGTTCTCGTGGATGACGACGTGGGAGATGCCCAGCAGGAGGGCGAGGTCGGTTCCCGGGAGGGGCTGGAGGTGCAGGCCGCCGCCGTCGGCTGTAAAGGCGGCCGTGGCTGAGCGGCGCGGATCCACCACGACCAGCCCGCCGGCGTCGCGCGTTCCCTTCAGGTGCTGGACGAAGGGCGGCATGGTTTCGGCCACGTTGGAACCCAGCATCAGGATGGTGCTCGCGGTGTCCAGTGCTTCGAGCGGGAAGGGCAGGCCGCGGTCAACACCGAAGGCCCGCATCCCCGCGGCCGCAGCCGAGGACATGCAGAACCGTCCGTTGTAGTCGATGCGCGAGGTGCCCAGGGCGAGCCGGGCGAACTTGCCCAGCATGTACGCCTTTTCGTTGGTGAGGCCGCCGCCGCCGAAAACGCCCACTGAGTCCCGCCCGTAGCGGGCGCGGGCGGCCTTAACGGCGGACGCCGCAAGGTCCAGGGCATGGTCCCAGCTGATGGGGCGGTGGACGCCGTCGGCGCCCTTCAGGAGGGGCTCGGTAATCCGGCCCGGGTGGTTCAAAAGGGCGGCGGAGGTCCAGCCCTTGCGGCAGAGGCCGCCGCGGTTGGTGGGAAAGTCCCGGCCGCTCACCTCGAGGGGTGCCTTGCCGGGCACCCCAAGGCCGGGCCTCCCGGCTGCCGGCGGTGCTGACACGGGGACTGACCCCGGCTGGGAAGCCGGGGCCAGTTCCGCTGGAGACGTGAGCGTCATGGCGCACTGCAGGGCGCAGTAAGGGCAGTGCGTGTCGGCGCTTTTGGTCATCTTAGACGTGTCCCATCGCATTTCGGTTGGCGTTGCGGATGTAGAAGGCCCAGCAGACAACCAGCATCAGGACGTAAGCCCCGACGAATCCGTAGAAGGCCGGTGTGTAGGATCCGCTGGCGGTGTTGGAGGCGTTCAGCACCTGTGGAATCACAAAGCCGCCGTACGCGCCGATGGCCGAGATGAGGCCGAGGGCGGAGGACGCGAGCCGCTGGGTCTGCACGGTGCTGGCTCCGGTCTTCGCGGCCCGGCTGGAGGTGGCGAAGATGATGGGGATCATCCGGTAGGTTGCGCCGTTGCCGAAGCCGCTGGCGGTGAAGAGCATCAGGAAGAGGACCAGGAAGAGCCAGAAGTTCTTCAGCGGCAGGGTCCAGATCATGGTGAGGGTGATGATGGCCATGGAAGCGAAGGCAGCCACGGTCATGCGTGCGCCGCCCATCCTGTCGGCCATGCGTCCGCCGTACGGCCGTGCCAGCGAGCCGACCAGCGGGCCGAGGAAGGCCAGCGAGAGTGCCACGGTGCCTACTCCGATGGAGGAGAAGGCCGGGAAGTAGTCCTTGATGAGCTTGGGGAACACACCGGCGAAGCCGATGAAGGAGCCGAAGGTTCCGATGTACAGCAGGGCCATGATCCACAGGTGCGGTTCCTTCAGTGCAGCCACTGAACCCGCGATGTCACCCTTGGCGCTGGTGAGGTTGTCCATGAACTTCCAGGCGCCGAAGGCTGCCACCAGGATGAACGGCACCCACATCCAGCCGGCCATGGGCAGGTTGACGGTGCCTACGGCCAGCAGGGTGATCACGATCGGGACAGCGAGCTGTGCGACGGCGGCACCCATGTTGCCGCCGGCGGCGTTCAGGCCCAGCGCCCATCCCTTTTCCCGTGCCGGATAGAAGAAGGTGATGTTGGCCATGGAGCTGGCGAAGTTTCCGCCGCCGAAGCCGGCGAGGGCCGCCACGAGCAGCATGACGCCGAACGGGGTTTCCGGGTTGGAGACGCACAGTGCCAGGCCGATGGAGGGGATCAGGAGGAGCAGGGCGGAAACGATGGTCCAGTTGCGGCCGCCGAAGCGGGGGACCATAAAGGTGTAGGGGATGCGCAGGGTTGCGCCCACCAGGCTGGGCATGGAGATCAGCCAGAAAATTTCGGAAGTGGAGAAGTTGAAGCCTGCTGCGGGCAGCTGGACCACCACGATGGACCAGAGCTGCCACACAACGAAGCCGAGGAACTCGGCGAAGATTGACCAGTTGAGGTTGCGGCGCGCAATGGTGCGGCCTGCGGATTCCCACTGGTCCTTGTTCTCGGCATCCCAGTTGGCGATCCAGCGGCCGGGGCGGAATTCAAGGGCGGGTGCGTCTGTGGTGCGGGTAGAGCCGGGCTGTGCGCTGGCGGATGCGGGGGTTCCGGGCCTTGCGGCTTCGTCCAAATCAAGGGAATTGCCGGGGCCGGCATCAGCGGTGCGGTCAACAGTCACGGGGTACCTCCTTCGGGGGGATGTTGTTCCTCCAAGGTAGGGACACCGCGTTTCGTGGACCGACGATGTTTGTTAACGCGCTGTGACATTTGCCTATCGGCGGCCCGGGACGGACGTGAGGCTGGCAGGATGGCCACACAGTGAGACGCACGGCACATGTCCGGATAGTGGACCTTTCGTCCATTGACTGGACCGCGGGAACTAATATTGAACTCTAACTATTTCGAGCCGGGCCTGAAGGCACGGCCTGGCCGGTTCTCACGAAAGCGTTTACCTATGTCATCCCCCAATACCTCCACGGTGCCCGGACCCCCGCAGCCGGTGAATTCACGCGGCCGCGTGATCGTCGCCAGCCTGATCGGCACCACAGTGGAGTTCTACGACTTCTACGTCTACGCGACGGCAGCCGTACTGGTTTTCCCGCAGCTGTTCTTCCCCAACCAGAATGAAACCACCCAGCTCCTGAGCTCCTTTGCCGTCTTTGGGGTGGCATTTGTCGCCCGCCCGCTGGGTTCCATTGTTTTTGGCCACTTTGGCGACAAGTTCGGGCGCAAGGGCACACTGGTGGCATCCCTGCTGACCATGGGCATTGCGACGTTCCTGATCGGCTGCCTGCCCACCGCGCTGGTACCAGGCTGGGGATTCTGGGCTCCGGCACTGCTGGTGGTTATGCGGTTCGCCCAGGGCCTGGCCCTGGGTGGCGAATGGAGCGGCGCCGCGCTGCTGGCCACGGAGAACGCTCCGGCCAACAAGCGCGCCATCTACGGCACCTTCCCGCAGCTGGGCGCCCCCATCGGCTTTATCATCGCCAACGTGATCTTCCTGGTCTTCAGCTACGCGCTGTCCCCGGCTGACTTCCAGTCCTGGGGCTGGCGCGTGCCGTTCCTGCTCAGTGCCGTGATGGTCATCATCGGCCTCTACGTCCGCCTGAAACTGATCGAAACTCCGGCCTTCACCAAGGTCCTTGAGTCCAACGAGGTGGCCAAGCTGCCCCTGGGCCGGGTGTTCAAGACGAGCTGGCGCCAGCTGATCCTTGGCACGTTCATCATGCTTGCCACCTACGTGCTCTTCTACCTGATGACCACGTTCACCCTGACCTACGGCACCCGGCCGGACAGCCTCGAGGATGCCCGGGCAGCCGCCGAAAAGGCTGGAAAGCCGATGACGGAGGCCGCCGCGGCTGCCTTCGTTCCCGGCCTGGGCTACACCCGGAACGACTTCCTGTGGATGCTGATCGCCGGCGTCGTATTCTTCGGAATCTTCACGCTGGTCTCCGGGCCGCTGGCTGAGAAATACGGCCGGCGCAAGATGCTTCTTGCGGTCACGGGCGGCATCTTCGTTTTCGGCCTGCTTTTTGTCCCGCTGTTCAGCGGCGGATTCATTGGCACCATGGCACTGCTGGTCATCGGCTTCTCCCTGATGGGCCTGACCTTCGGGCCGATGGGTGCGCTTCTGCCGGAGCTGTTCCCCACCAACGTCCGCTACACAGGATCGGCTGTGAGCTACAACTTCTCCAGCATCCTGGGCGCAGCGGTGGCTCCGTTCATTGCCGTGGCGCTGTGGGAACTGGCGGACGGCAGCCCGGTACTGGTGGGGATTTACCTGACTTCCATGGCCGTGCTGACCCTCATCGCACTGTTCGTCAGCAAGGAAACCCGCGACGTGGACTACGAGAACAACGTGGCCTGAGATATCGCCCTTGATTGACCGGAAATGCCCGGCGTGGTCCACGGACCCGCCGGGCATTTCTACGTCCCCGAGGCGTAATGGGCCACGAAATTCTTCAGGATGTTCATCGGCTCGGTGACGGTGAACTGCCGGGCCTGCGCCATCAACTCCTCCGCCGCCTCCGGCGGAAAGTAGCCGGCGTGGCGGTAGATGTCGATCCTCGTGACGAGGCCGTCCACGTCCAGTTCGGGGTGGAACTGGGTGGCGTAGAGGTTCCTGCGGATGCGGAACATCTGGACTGGACAGGCGGCGGACCTGGCCAGCAGTACGGCGTGCGGCGGCAGGACCGTGCAGGCCTCCTTGTGCCCCGTGAAGGCGGTGAACCTCCTGGGCATGCCGGCCAGCACCGGATCCTCCAGGCCCGCGTCCGTCAGCTCAACCTCCGCGGCGCCGAGTGGTTCTCCGAAGGTCCTGTCGATCACGGCGCCCTGGTGCGTCCCCAGGGTGCCAACGCCATAGCAGGCACCGAGGAACGGGAAGTCCCGGGCCACCAGCTGGTCCAGGAGACCGGACAATTCGCGTTCCACCCGGTGCTGCGTCGGAGTCTTGTGCTCCGGCGGGTCGCTGGACGTGAACGGGCTGCCGCCCACGATCACCCCCGAGTAATCCGCGAGGTCCAGCTCAGGCAGGGGTGCGGCCTCCAGCCGGATGCGCCGTAACTCCTGGGGCTCCAGCCCGCCGTAGCGCAGATAGGCGGCGTATTCGTCCTCAGCAGCGGCGTCTTCGGCCCTTGACGCCAGGAGCAGAAAAGGCAGCATCTGCTAAGTCTGCCTCTTCCGCCGGAACCTGTCAGCTGTTGGCGGGCTGGCTCAGGGACCGGCGGGACTGCGGCCGGGCAGCGGGATCAGCATGGCGGTGCACAAGCTTCCAGTACCCTTCCTCGCGGCGGAAGACACTGGTCACGCGGAGCGCGAACTCCTCGGCGACGGCGGCGCCGTCCAGCCGCGCACGGAAATGTTCCGTCTCCACCAGGAAAGCAGTGTCGCGTGCTGTGTAGGACGTGATGGTGTCGAACCCGAGCATCTCGCCGTCCTGGAACTGGCGGGCAGCCTGGTCCAGCCGGGCTTCCACCTGCGCCCAGCCGCGGGCAATGCCGCCGAAGGGGTTCGCCAGCGTGACGTCGTCAAGCCGCGAGTACAGTTCCTTCACAGGTCCGGGGTTGCCCCGGGTGATTTCGGGGACGGCCAGATGGTAGCGGTCCACTTCTTCTTCAAAACTTGGTGCGAGCATGGGGGGCCTCCGGCGCTTGCTAGTCTTCGATGGTGGCGATGACGGCGCCGGCTGACACCGTTTCCCCGGGTGCGGCGGTGAGGCCGGTGATGGTTCCGGAGCGGTGTGCCGTCAGCGGCTGCTCCATCTTCATCGCTTCGAGGACCACAACGAGGTCTCCCTCGGCCACAACATCGCCGTCCGCCACGGCCACCTTGACGATGGTGCCCTGCATGGGGGAAGTCAGCGCGTTGCCGGTCGCTGCTGCCGTACCGCCCGAGCGGGAGCGCTTCTTCGACTTGCCGGCCTTGGGAGCAGTGCCGGCGGAGCCGGTTCCCACGGAACCGAGCGAGGCCGGGAGTACTACCTCAAGCCGTTTGCCGCCCACTTCAACCACCACGCGCTGCCGCTCTTCGGCGTCCACGTCGGTGCCGGCGCCGCCGTCGGGGGTCCAGGCCGGGAGGTTGTTGACAAACTCGGTTTCGATCCAGCGTGTGTGCACGCGGAAGGGGCCCTCGGCCGGCGCGAATGCGGGGTCCGAGACCACGGCAAGGTCGAACGGGATCACCGTGGGGATGCCCTCGACCACCATCTCTTCGAGGGCGCGGCGGGCCCGCTGCAGGGCCTGCGGCCGGCTGGCACCCGTCACGATGAGCTTGGACAGCATTGAATCAAAGTTGCCGCTGATCACATCGCCCTGCTCCACACCGGAGTCGATGCGGATGCCGGGGCCGGTGGGGTTCTTCAGGACCCGGAGAGTGCCCGGGGCCGGCAGGAAGTTCCGGCCCGGGTCTTCGCCGGTGATGCGGAATTCAAAGGAGTGGCCACGGACTTCGGGATCGTCGTAGCCGAGTTCCTCGCCGCGGGCCAGGCGGAACTGCTCGCGCACCAGGTCGATGCCGGTGACTTCCTCGGAAACACAGTGCTCCACCTGCAGGCGGGTGTTCACCTCAAGGAAGGAGATGGTGCCGTCCTGGCCCACCAGGAATTCGCAGGTGCCGGCGCCGAGGTAGCCGGCCTCTTTCAGGATGGCCTTGGAGGACTCGTACAGGCGGCGGTTCTGCTCCTCGGTCAGGAACGGGGCCGGCGCCTCCTCCACGAGCTTCTGGTTGCGGCGCTGCAGCGAGCAGTCGCGCGTGGAGACCACCACAACGTTTCCGTGCGCGTCGGCCAGGCACTGCGTTTCCACATGGCGGGGCGCATCCAGGAAGCGCTCGATGAAGCACTCGCCGCGGCCGAAGGCGGCAGTGGCCTCACGGACAGCGGATTCAAAGAGTTCGGGAATCTCGTCGCGGCTGCGGGCCACCTTGATGCCGCGCCCGCCGCCGCCGAAGGCTGCCTTGATGGCCACGGGCAGCCCGTACTGGTCCACGAAGTCAAGGATTTCCTCGGCGGACTTGACGGGGTCCGCGGTGCCGGGGACCTGGGGTGCGCCCACCTTCTCTGCGATGTGCCGGGCCTGGACCTTGTCGCCGAGGGCGGAGATGGCCTCCGGGGACGGGCCGATCCACGTGATGCCGGCCTCGATCACCCGGGCAGCGAACTGGGCGTTTTCGGCCAGGAATCCGTAGCCGGGGTGGATGGCATCGGCGCCGGACTGGCGCGCTGCGTCGATGATCTTGTCCATCACCAGGTAGGACTCGGCGGCGGTGTTCCCGCCCAGCGCGTAGGCTTCGTCAGCAAGGCGGACGTGCAGCGCGTCGCGGTCTGCGTCGGCGTAGACGGCAACGGAGGCGATGCCTTCATCACGGGCGGCGCGGATGATGCGTACCGCGATTTCACCGCGGTTGGCGATCAGCACCTTTGTGAGGGTCGACTGCGTGGGACGTGCGGACTGCTCCAAATTTGCTGACAAGGCGTCTCCTTCTTTCCTTCAGGGAGCCTAGCGCGGTTTTGAGGGTTCCGCCGATATTACTTGCGGAATCCGCGTGTAAAGCGGCGTTGCTTTGTAGGGAAGCTACAAGACTTCCCGAAATCGTCCCGCTTTACGCAGGCTGCCAGAGTTCGGTGATGCGCACCTGCGCCTGGGCGAGCAAGCCGCGGAGCGTGGAGACGGACAGGCCGACGACGGCGTGCGGGTCGCCGTCGACCTTTCGGATGAACGCCCCGCCGAGGCCATCGATGGTGAAGGACCCGGCGCAGTGCAGCGGCTCGCCGGTGGCGATGTAGGCATCGATCTCCGCCACATCCATGTCCAGGAAGGAAACCTCCGCCGATGCCACCGTTCCCAGGGTGGCGCCGGTGCCGGGGGCTGCGCCGTCGTCGGGGTCTGTATCGCGGCAGTCCACCAGCCAATGCCCTGTATGCAGGACCCCGGCGTTGCCGCTCATCCGCAGCATGCGCTCACGGGCGACGGCGGCAGTGTACGGTTTGCCGTGCGCCTCGCCGTCGAACTCGAACACGGAGTCGCACCCGAGTACCAGCGCCCCCTCCGCTTCCGGCAGCGCCGCCACAGCCTCCGCTTTCGCCCGGGCCAGCAGCAGTGCGGTGTCGTGCGCGTCGGTGACGCCGTACCGCGCCTGGACCGCATCCTCATCGACGTCCGACACCAGGACCGTATGCCTGATGCCGGCCTCGGCGAGGAGTTTGGTGCGGGCGGGGGACTGGGAAGCGAGAATCAGGCGGACCACAGTTTCAGCCTAGTGGACCAGCGCCTGTGGTGCCGGGGCCGCCTCGGGCCGGCTGAGCTTGGCGCCCTCCACGTCGACGTCCGGCAGGATCCGGTCCAGCCAGCGGGGGAGCCACCAGGACTTCTCTCCCAGCAGGTACATCACGGCAGGAACGATGGTCATGCGCACCACAAAGGCATCAAGCAGCACGCCGAACGCCATCGCGAAGCCAAGCGGCCGCACCATGGTGAGGTGGCTGAAGATGAAGCCGGCGAACACACTGACCATAATGATCGCCGCCGCCGTCACCACTGCGGCTGCATGCCGGAATCCCACCCGGACCGCCTGCTTGGCGGAGGACCCGTGCATGTACGCTTCACGCATTCCCGAGGCAATGAACACCTGGTAGTCCATGGCCAGTCCAAAGAGCACGCCGATCAGGATGATGGGCAGGAAGCTCAGGACGGCGCCGGGGTTGGCGACGTCGAACACGCCTCCCAGCCAGCCCCACTGGTACACCGCCACCACGGCCCCGAATGCAGCGGCGAGGGAGAGCAGGAATCCGCCCGTTGCGAGCAGCGGGACAACGATGGAGCGGAACACCAGCAGCAGGAGGAGCAGGGAAAGCCCGACGACGATCGCCAGGTAGGGCGGCAGGGCGTCACCGAGCTTGGTGGAGACATCCACGTTCCCGGCAGTCTGCCCCGTCAGGCCCATCGCCACGTTGTACTCGGACTGGATTTCGTCGTTAAGGCCGCGCAGTTCGGAGACCACCTGCACGGTGCTGGCGCTGGCGGGTCCTTCTTCTGGAAGGACCTGGAATACCGCGGTGCGGCGGTCGTCACTGAGGGCAACGGGTACGGCGGCCACCACGTTGTCCACGGCGCGGAGCTTGTCTGCGACGTCGTACTGCAGGGCCTGCGCCTGTGAATCGTCCAGGTCCGCCGGGAACTCACCCACGGCCACGATGGGGCCGGTGACGCCTTCGCCGAAGCTGCGGGCTGTCAGGTCATAGGCCTGGTACGCCTCGGACTCCACCGGCTCGGAACCGCCATCGGGCAGTGCAAGCTGCAGTTGGGTGGCGGGCAGGGCGAGGGTACCCAGGAGGAGCACACCGGCCAGGAGCGCCAGCACAGGATACCGGGTGACGAGGCCGCCCCAGCCGCGGGTGCTGCGCTCGCGGTCCTGGGCTTCATCGTCAGCTTCATGGCCAGGTTGGGCATTGTGGGCTTCTGCTTTGGCCCAGGCGCGCCGGGAGATAATGCGGCGTCCGATCAGGGACAGCATGGCCGGCGTGAGCGTGATGGCCACCAGCACGGCCACTGCCACGGTTCCGGCCGCAGCCAGGCCCATCACGGCAAGGAAGGGAAGCCCGGGGACCACCAGCGCAGCCAGGGCGATGATCACCGTGAGGCCCGCGAAAACCACTGCGTTTCCTGAGGTGCCGGTGGCGCGGGCTACCGATTCCTCCTGTGCCATGCCGGCGAGGAGCTGCGTCCGGTGCCGGTTGACGATGAACAGGGAGTAGTCGATTCCCACGGCCAGGCCCAGCATGAGGGCAAGCATGGGGGAGATGGAGCTCATGTCGAAGAGGCCGGAGAGGGCGAAGGTGATTCCGACGCCCACGCCGACACCCACCACTGCCATGAGCAGCGGCAGCCCGGCGGCGATCAGCGTCCCCAGCATGATGATCAGCACCAGGGCCGCGACGGCGATGCCGATGATCTCTGCGGCGCCGAAGAGTTCCGAAATGTCCTCGGTGATTTCCTTGCTGGCATAGGCGGTGACGCCGGCTGCCGAGGTTTCATGGGCAATGTCCTGGACCTGCTGGCGGACGTCGGGGCTCAGGCCGTTGATGGAGGTGCTGAACTGTACCTGCGCTACGGCGGCGCGGCCGTCCTCGGAGACGAACCGGATGGCCGAGGAAGCTTCTGCCTGGCGCTTACCCAGTTCCAGCTTCGCCTTGCTGGCTTCCAGTTCCCGGGCGCCGGCGTCGAGCTTTGCCTGTCCTTCCGCGAGCGCAGCTTGCTGCTGGCCAAGCTGTGCCTCGATGAGGGTTGCCGGGGCGCCGGCTGCAGCCAGCTGCTGTTCGGCGGCTGCAAGCTGCGCCTTGCCGGCGTCCAGCTCGGCGCGGGAGGCGTCCAATTGTGCCTGGCCCGCCGCAAGCTGCTGTTCGCCAGCGGTAATGGCCCGTCCGGCCTGGTCCACTTGCGCCTGGGTTGCGAACGGATCCACCGTGCCGCGGACGTCCGGGACGGTCTCAAGCTTCTTCAACGCGTTGGTGACGGCGGCGCGGCTTTCGGCGGTGAATCCGCCGTCGGGCGCTTCAAAAACGATGGTGGCGGTGCCGCCGGATGCTGAGGGAAGTTCTTCCTTCAGCTTGTCCGCGATGCGCTGGGTTTCGGTGCCCGGAATCTGGAAGTTGTTGGACAGCGTGCCGTGGAAGGCCGCGGCCGAGCCGCCCACGGCCACCAGGGCGGCCAGCCACAGCGAGATGACCAGCCAGCGGCGGCGGTGGGAGAACTTGCCCAAGCGGTAAAGGAGCAGTGCCATGAAGGGTAACCGATCTGATCAGGAGGAACGGGAGTCGGAACGTGAAGGGGAAGGGGGTTGGACTGCCGTGAAACCGGAACCCAGGAGCGCCATGGCGTCAATCAGCAGTTGCCGGAGTTCGGCGAGCGACGCCGGTGAGAGGTCGGCGCCGCGGCGGGTGAACCAGACTTCCATGGCCGCTTTGCCGCAGGAAATCACGGAGCCCGCCAAGGCACGGAGGTAGAGCTCGTCGTCGGCGCCGGGCGTTCCGGCCGCTCGTTCCCTGGCCACAGCGGTGATCTGCTCCCTGCAGTGGTCCCACGCTTCAAGTTCTGAATGGGCCATCAGGCTGCTCTGCTGGGTGAGGGTAAACAGCTCGGCCAAAGGAGCCACGGTCATGGGATCTGCCAGGGCCATCAGGGCTGCCTGGGCCGACTGCAGGATGGGTTCCTCGGCCGGGCGGAGCCGAAACTGCTGGATGGCGTTGTCCAGGAAGCCGTGGGTGACGGAGGCGAGGGCGGCGTCGGTGCTGCTGAAGTAGTTGAAGAAGGTGCGCCGGGAAATTCCCGCGGCATCGGCGATGTCCTCCACCGTGAAGCTGCCCGGGCCACGGCTCTGCAGCAGCGACAGGGCGGCGTCCGTGATCGCCTGCCGGGTGGCAGCCTTGTTCAACTCGCGGCGGGTAGGGCCTGCGGGCGAGGGAGCAGCCGGGCTGACGGAAGTGGTCACGCCTTTACACTATGTGCAAGTTTGCACTGTGGGCAAGTTTTTGTACGCCCACTTTCACAGGTAGCTGAAAGGTTCCGAACAGCTCTTCCAGAACCTGCCTCGGGATGCTGGTGGTGCCTCGAAGGAGGCGAACCATCAGCAGCCGTCACTGACGGCGGATCCAGGAGACAAGAAGATGTCACGCACAAAGAAAATGACCCTCGGGCTGTCAGCCACGGCGCTTGCCCTTGTTGGCGGAATCGGAGTTGCCGGCGTAGCGTCCGCCACCACAACACCGGCTCCGGCACCCAGTGCCAGCTCCAGCGCATCCGCGGACGGGAGCACCAGCACCGCGCCGGGCGGAGGCATGGGCAGGCACGGCGGCCGCGGTGGGGAGCGCGGCATCGCACAGGCATCCGCGTTGGCAGAGAAGCTCGGGGTGGAGGAAGCCAAAGTGACGGAGGCGCTGCAGGCTTTCCGTGAAGCGAACAAGCCCGCAACCCCGCCCACAGAAGGCACGAAGCCCGATGCCGCCACCCGTGACGCAGCCTTGGCCACATCGCTGTCCGGGACGCTGGGCATCGAGGAGTCCAAGGTCACCGCAGCCTTGGCGGAGCTCCGCGCGGAGAAACGAGCAGAGAAGGCCGCGGCTCTCACAACGCGGCTGGACCAGGCCGTGGCGGACGGAAAGCTGACTCAGGCCGAGGCTGACGCCGTGACCAAGGCGGTGGAAAACGGCGTCATCGGCGGCGGCCGCTGAGGTGTTGACGGCATAAAAAAAGTCCCCGGGGAAATTCCAGGGGACTTTTTTCTACTGCAGGGGTGAGCGCAAGACCCTTAGGCCTTCGCGTCCGCCAGTTCGCGCGTTGTGGTGTCCGTGGAGGTTCCGTCGGACGGGGCGGCAGCGGCGGTGTCCGCAGTGTCGTCAACAAAAGGTGTGCCGTTGCGGGGAGCGTTGTACAGCTCCTCGTCCAGGATGCCCTGGCGCTTGGCCACGATGGTGGGGACGAGCGCCTGGCCGGCGACGTTCACCGCGGTGCGGCCCATGTCCAGGATGGGATCGATGGCGAGGAGCAGGCCGACGCCGGCAAGCGGCAGTCCCAGCGTGGACAGGGTCAGCGTGAGCATCACCACGGCGCCGGTGGTGCCGGCCGTTGCGGCAGAGCCCAGGACCGATACCAGTGCGATCAGCAGGTACTGGCTGAAGTCGAGCTGGATGCCGAAGAACTGGGCGACGAAGATGGCGGAGATGGCGGGGTAGATTGCCGCGCAGCCGTCCATCTTGGTGGTGGCGCCCAGCGGCACGGCGAAGGAAGCGTAGGCGCGGGGGACACCGAGGCTGCGTTCGGTCACACGCTGGGTCAGGGGCAGGGTGCCCACCGAGGAGCGGGAGACGAAGGCCAGCTGGACGGCGGGCCACACGCCGGAGAAGTATTGCTTGACCGACAGTCCGTGGGTGCGGACCAGGATGGGGTAGACCGCGAAGATGACCAGGGCCAGGCCTACGTAGATGGCGAAGGTGAACTTGCCCAGCGAGCCGATGGTGTCCCAGCCGTAGACAGCCACGGCGTTGCCGATGAGGCCCACGGTACCCAGCGGTGCGACGCGGATGATCCACCACAGCACCTTCTGGATGACGGCCAGTGCAGAGGCGTTCAGGTTCAGGAACGGCTCGGCGGCCTTGCCTACCTTGAGTGCGGCAACACCGACGGCGATGGCGATCACCAGGATCTGGAGCACGTTGAAGCTGACCGAGGTGGTGACGGCGCCGGACTCGGCAACGGTGGAGCTGGCGCCCAGGCCGAGGAAGTTCTTGGGGAAGAGGCCTACCAGGAAGGCCCACCAGTCACCGGACTTGCCGGAGTACTTGGCTTCCTCGGTGATGCCGGTATTGGCGCCGGGCTGCAGCAGGACACCCAGGCCGATGCCGATCAGCACGGCGATCAGGGAAGTGATGGCGAACCACAGCAGGGTGTTCCACGCGAGCTTGGCGGCGTTGGAGACCTGGCGGAGGTTGGAGATGGAGCTGACGACGGCGGTGAAGATCAGGGGCACGACGGCGGTCTGCAGCAGGGACACGTAGCTGGAGCCGATGGTCTGCAGTGTGGCGCCGAGGCCGTTGGGGCTGGCTTTGGTGCTGCCGGTGTACTTGGCCAGCAGTCCGAGGCCAAGCCCGACGATGAGGGCGGCGATGATTTGGAAGCCGAACAAGCCAGCCCACTTGGGGAGCTGGAAGCCGGTCTTTCCTGCGGATTCTGAGGGGCGGGTTTGAGTGCTCACCCGAATACGATAGGTTCCGGCTCCATATCACGACGAGCGAACATTGAGAAATATTACGCGGCCCAAGTTTCTCCAGCAGTAAAAAATCCCCGCGAAATCAAGGGTTTGAAGGAGCTTTGTTAAGTATTCCCACCCGCGCTGTGGTTAATGTCTCGCTCAAAGTGGACACAAGGGGGCCCTCCGGCAGCGCGCGTCAAAGCGAGGAACGAGCAGCGCGCCGAGGAGGGGCCCCTTGGGGCCACGGGGTAAGGACTATCAGAGCAGTGCCCGCCGCAGGGTATCGAGTCCAACAGAGCCGATGTTCAAAGCCCTTGTGTGGAACTCCTTCAGGTCGAAGCCGGGGCGGGCTTCGAGTTCTGCGCGGATCTGTTCCCAGAGGCGCTGGCCTACCTTGTAGGAGGGTGCCTGGCCTGGCCAGCCGAGGTATCGGGTGAACTCGAAGTTGAGCTGTCCTTCGCTGATGGGGAGGTTCTGTTTCAGGAATTCGTAGCCCTTGTCCGCGGTCCAGGTGCCGGTGCCCCAGCGTTCGGGGACTTCGAGTTCGAGGTGGACGCCGATGTCGAACACCACGCGGGCGGCGCGCATCCGCTGCATGTCCAGCATGCCCATGTGGTCACCGGGATCGGCCAGGTAGCCCAGTTCCTGCATGAGCTTCTCGGCGTAGAGTGCCCAGCCCTCGCCGTGGCCGGAGGTCCAGCAGACGTTCCGGCGCCATTTGTTCAGCAGTTCGCGGCGGTAGGTGGCAGTGGCCACCTGGAGGTGGTGGCCGGGAACGCCTTCATGGAACACCGTGGTGGTCTCGGCCCAGGTGGTAAAGGTGTCCTCACCGGCGGGGACGGACCACCACATGCGGCCGGGACGGCTGAAGTCGTCCGACGGGCCGGTGTAGTAGATGCCGCCCTCATCGGTGGGGGCGATGAGGCACTCGAGTTTCCTCATGGCATCGGGTATGTCGAAGTGGACGCCGGCCAGTTCCGCCACGGCTTTGTCTGAAAGTTCCTGCATCCACTCCCGCAGCGCTTCCTTACCCTTGAGCTGGCGCGCGGGATCGTTGTTCAGGATCTCCTTGGCCTCGGCGATGGTGGCACCGGCCTTGATGGTGTGCGCCACGTGTTCCTGCTGGGCGATGAGGCGGTCGAGTTCCTCTACGCCCCAGGCGTAGGTTTCCTCCAGGTCCACGGTTGCGCCAAGGAAGGAACGCGAGGCCAGCGTATACCTGGCCCGGCCCACGGCGTCCTTTGCGGGCGCGGCGGGCAGCAGCTCGGTCCGGAGGAACCCGGCCAGTCCGGCGTAGGCGCTCCGGGCGGCGGCAGCACCGGCGTCGAGCTCCTCCTGAACGGCGGCGGGCAGCGGCCCGGCGGCAGTGGATGCTCCGGCCGCGAGCTTCGCGAAGAAGCCGTCCTCCGCTGCGTACTTTGTGGTCTGCTCAATAACTATGTTTACCTGGCGCGCGGCCGAAACCCGGCCGGCGTCCCTCGCCTGCCGCAGGGAGTCGATGTAGCCGGCAATAGCCCCCGGGACGTTAGATGCGCGGCCGGCGATGTGCCGCCAGTCCTGCTCTGTTTCCGTGGGCATGAGATCGAAGATGGCACGGATGTCCTGGGCGGGGGAGGCGATGTTGTTCAGGTCCGCGTACTCCCAGCCGGAGGCATGGATCAGCAGCTGCAGGCCCAGCCGCTCCTGCATGGCGTCAAGGGTGACGGCGTCGACGTCGTCCTCGGGCTCGAGTCCCTCAAGGTCGGTGAGGGCCTTCCGGGCAGCCTCCGCGAACTCCGCGATGCCGGCGGGGGAGAAATCCTGGTATTCGGTCTCGTGGCCGGGCACGCCGAGGGTGGTGGCGAAGGACGGGTTGAGCCGGATGAGCGTGTCCGTGTATTCGTCCGCGACGGCATCGATGCGGGTTTTCGGGCGGGCGGCGGGAGCAGCGTCTGTAGTCACACCACGAGACTAGCGCCCGAAAGGCGGGAAGGTACGCCTTTCAGCCACGGCTTCGCTTCCACGCCCCGGGCCCCGGCGTAGGGGCCAGCCGCAGCTGCTGCCGGCGCACCCAGTGCCGCACCGACGGCTTGCCGGCGGGTGCGGGCTCCCCGCCTCCCAGGGAAAGGACGACGGCGGTCAGTGCCGCCAGTTCCTCGGCCGTCGGCTGGCCTTTAACAACAGACAGCAGGGGGGCGGCAGGCTCGGTGGCTGGGCCCACGCCGGCGAGGGACCCGGCTTGAGCTTGCGAGGGCCGGGAGCCGGTGGGGACGGTCACAGCGGGATGTTCCCATGCTTCTTGGTGGGAAGGCTGGCGCGTTTGTCGCGGAGCGCACGCAGCCCCTTGATGATCTGGGTCCTGGTTTCGGAGGGGGCGATGACGGCGTCGACATAGCCCAGTTCGGCTGCCTGGTACGGGTTCAGAAGCTCTTCCTCGTACTGCCGGATCACTTCGGCCCGCCGCGCCTCGACGTCTCCGCCGGCTTCGGCAACGGCTACGAGGTCGCGGCGGTAAAGGATGTTCACGGCCCCCTGCGCACCCATCACGCCGATCTGCGCGGTGGGCCACGCCAGGTTCAGGTCCGCGCCCAACTTCTTGGAGCCCATCACGATGTAAGCGCCGCCATAGGCCTTGCGGGTGATCACAGTGAGCTTGGGGACGGTAGCCTCGGCGTACGCGTACAGGAGCTTGGCGCCGCGGCGGATGATGCCCTGGAATTCCTGGTCCTTGCCGGGCAGGAACCCGGGGACGTCCACCAGGGTGATGATGGGGATGTTGAACGCGTCGCAGTGGCGGACAAAGCGGGCGGCCTTTTCGGAAGCAGCGATGTCCAGGGTGCCCGCGAACTGCAGGGGCTGGTTGGCCACGATGCCAACCGTGTGGCCCTCCACCCGGCCGTACCCGATCATCACGTTGGGCGCGTACAGGGCCTGCATCTCCAGGAAGTGGGCGTCGTCCACGATCTGCTCAACAACGCTGCGCATGTCGTAGGGCTGGTTCGCTGAATCCGGGATCAGCGTGTCCAGGGCGAGGTCGTCGTCGTCGACCTCCAGCTCCTGCTGGTGTTCCAGCACGGGTGCCTCGGCGAGGTTGTTGGAGGGCAGGAAGTCCAGCAGTTCACGCACGAATTCGATGGCGTCGGCTTCGTCGGAGGCAAGATAGGTGGAGGTGCCCGTGGTGGCGTTGTGCTGGCGTGCGCCGCCCAGGGTTTCCATGTCCACGTCCTCGCCGGTGACGGTCTTGATGACGTCCGGGCCGGTGATGAACATGTGCGAGGTTTTGTCCACCATCACCACGTAGTCGGTGAGGGCGGGGGAGTAGGCCGCACCGCCGGCGGAGGGGCCCATGATCAGGGAGATCTGCGGCACCACACCGGAGGCGTGGACGTTGTTGCGGAAGATATCGGCGAACATGGCCAGTGAGGCCACGCCTTCCTGGATGCGGGCTCCGCCGCCGTCCAGGATGCCCACCACGGGGCAGCCGTTGCGAAGTGCGAACTCCTGCACCTTGACGATCTTTTCGCCGTTGACCTGGCTGAGGGAGCCGCCGTAAACGGAGAAGTCCTGGCTGTAAACGGCTACGGGGCGACCGTCCACGGTGCCGTACCCGGAGACCAGGCCGTCGCCCAGCGGCTTCTTCTTTTCCATCCCGAATGCAGTGGAGCGGTGTACCGCCAGGGCATCGAATTCCACGAAGGAGTCTTCATCGAGCAGGAGGGCGATGCGTTCCCGGGCAGTGTTCTTGCCGCGGGCGTGCTGCTTTTCGATCGCTTCGGGGCCGGAGGGCTGTTCAGCACGGGCCTGGCGGTCGCGGAAATCGGCGATCTTTCCCGCTGTCGTTGTCAGATCGTGGCTCATCAAAATATCTCCGGCTCTGTAGCAGATTGGTCCTGTGGCGCTGTCCTTCGTGGCAGGTCTGATGCGGGAGTTAAGTAGCATCCACACAAAAAACGAACCCTGCTGGCTAGTCTAGTGACGCTTCTGACGCCCGCCGCTGTAGAAAACCTACAATTTTCTGCCGTGCCGCCGCCCGCCCAGTTATGTTACTCGCCAGTAACATAACTGGGTTAGAGTGGTTTTATGACTTTGAGCAACGACGCTTCGGGATCGCCTGCAAGCCCCTACCAGCCCTCCGGTACCCTCCGTGGTCGCACCATCCTGATCTCCGGCGGAAGCCGTGGAATCGGGCTGGCCATCGCCACCAGGGCGGCGCAGGACGGCGCCAACATAGTGCTGCTGGCCAAGACCGGGGAGCCGCATCCGAAACTCGAAGGCACCGTCTACACGGCAGCCGAACAGTTGGAGGCGGCTGGCGGCCAGGCGCTTCCGCTGGTTGGCGACGTCCGGCGTGACGAGGACGTCGCGGGAGCTGTTTCTGCGGCCCTGGACCGCTTCGGGGGCATCGACATCGTTGTGAACAACGCCTCTGCCATAGACCTGTCCGGCACCGATGCCGTGGACATGAAAAAGTACGACCTGATGCAGGACATCAATGTCCGCGGGACGTTCCTGCTGTCCAAACTGGCATTGCCGGTGCTGCGCGCCTCCGCCGGCGGTCACATCCTTACGCTTTCACCCCCGCTGAACCTTGATCCGCACTGGGCCGGAAAGCACCTGGCCTACACCATGGCTAAGTACGGGATGAGCCTGACCACCCTGGGGCTCGCAGAGGAGCTGAAGGGCGACGGTATCAGCGTCAACTCACTGTGGCCGTGCACCCTGATCGATACAGCAGCCATCCGCAACATGCCCCGCGGCCACCACATGGTCCAGGCCGCCCGCGGGCCGCAGATCATGGCTGATGCCGCCCACGCCGTATTGACCGGCGCCAATCTTCGCCCCGGCGGTGCCGCCAGCGGCAACTTCTACACCGATGAAGAGGTGCTGGCCGCAGCCGGCGTGGAGGACTTCCGTCCCTACAGCCTGGGGGCACCGGAGGACCGGCTGGTTCCGGACATCTTCCTGTAGCGGGCAGCACTGGCGCGTAGCGGGAGGATTTAGCTCGGTAGGATTTAGCTATGGATGACGCACAGACCCCCGGTACGCCCCTGAACCGGAGGGACCTGGCGGATCAGGACTTCCTGTCCGCCACCGGCATCCCCCGGCTGGAGGTAGTGGACTCCACCGGGTCCACCAATGCTGACCTCCTTCGGTCCGTCACCGTCGAGCCTGCTGCCTGGCCCGACCTGTCCGTGCTCACTGCCGAATATCAGACGGCAGCACGCGGCCGGCTGGACCGGCACTGGGAAGCGCCGCCGCTGAGCTCCATTTCCGCCTCCGTTGTCCTGCGGCCCGCCAACGCAGAGGGGCGGCCGTTGCCCACGCAGACCTATTCCTGGCTGTCACTGGTTGCCGCCCTGGCCCTGCGCGAAACCCTCCTGGAAACGGCCGGTATCCCTGCCGAGCTGAAGTGGCCCAATGATGTGCTGGTGCGGGGCAGGAAGATCGCGGGCATCCTGGCGCAACTTGGTCCCATGGTGGATGGTTCCGTGCCGCCCGTCATCCTGGGAACCGGCCTGAACGTCACCCTCAGCGCAGCGGACCTTCCGGTCCCCACCGCCACCTCCGTGATGCTGGAGGACGCCACCACGGTGGACCGGACCCTGCTCCTGAAAAGCTACCTGTCGAAGTTTGCTGTCCTGTACCGCAGCTTCTGCAATGCCGACGGCGACCCGGCGGCAGGGATGGCGGGCGGCACCTCACTGCACAAGCGGGTTGAGGCGGCCATGGTCACCCTGGGCAAGCAGGTGCGCGCCCAGCTTCCGGGAGACCACGAAATCATCGGCCACGCGTCCCGGCTCGACGACTACGGGTCGCTGCTGGTGGTGGACCGCGACTCCCGCGAGCACGTTGTCACCGCCGGGGATGTGGTGCACCTGCGGCCGTGGACCTCCCCGGACGCCTCCGGCCAAGGCGGTTATGCGTAAAAGCCTTGTCCCGGGCGAACAGGTGATTGTCACCACCCGCCCGCAGCCGAGGAAACTCGCAGGTGCCGCGGCTGCCTTTATCCTCTCGCCGGCAATTGCGGCCTATTTCTCGGCCTGGGTGATTCGCGGCGAAGCCGGGCGGGCAGTTCCCGTTCTTTCCGGCCGTTGGACACCTTGGCTCGTGACGGGCTGCATCCTCGCGGCTGCTTCGGTGTGGCTGGGCTTCTGCCTGCCCCGGCTCCTGCGGTGGCACGGGACCCGCTATACGCTGACCAGCAGGAGGATGGTGGCGAGGTCCGGTATGTGGAAGCGGCAGGACCAGCAGGTGAACCTGGCATCGGTCCGAAACCTGACTGTCCATGAGTCGGTCCTGCAACGCCTCTTCCGTTCCGGGAATATATCCTTGGAAATCGGACACCAGGGAGTGGTCACCTTCCGGGATGTGCCGGAAGTGGCCAGGTTCCGGGACTTCATCCTCGATGCCATCGAGGACCTGCCGGACGAGGACGATGCCCAGCCGGGCGGAACAACGGATTACCCCGCCGGGGCTTTGCCGTGGGAAATGAGAGAAGGTGGACCAGATGAACGATGAGCACCAGCAGGAACGCGTCGAATCCATCGCCCCCGCTCCCGCCGCTGACGCCCACCCGGCCACCGGCACCATGTCCGCCGAAAGGCTGGCCATGAAGGCCCTGGAAGCCCGCCTGCTGGGCGGGGAACGCAAGCTCCGCCGTCGTGAAGTCGCCGCCGGTGCGGGACTGTCCCTGCTGTCGGCGCGCAAACTTTGGCGTGCCTTGGGGTTTCCCAACTTCGGCGACGAGGATGTTGCTTTCACGGAGCGTGACCAGGCAGCACTCTCCAACGTGGTGGACCTGGTCCGTTCAGGAAAGCTGACGGAGGAAGCGGCCATCTCCGTCACCCGCTCCATCGGGCAAATGACGGACCGCATGGTGGTCTGGCAGATCGAGGCCCTGGTGGAAGACATGGTGCACGAACAGGGCGTCACCGATGCCGTTGCCCGCAAGCGCCTGGTGAATGAACTTCCGGCGCTGGTGGATGCGCTGGAGGAAATGCTGGTCTACTCCTGGCGCCGCCAGCTCAACGCCGGCGTCCAGCGGCTCGCCGTCCGCGCCGAAGCCGGCCTGCAGGCCAGTGAAGAAGGCCGCGAAGGCGACGAGGACGACGCCCCGTTGCCCCTGGCACGTGCTGTCGGCTTCGCGGACCTGGTTTCCTACACCAGCCTGTCCCGCCGGATGAACGAAAAGACCCTGGCCCGGCTGGTCCAGCGGTTTGAAAACAAGTGCGCGGAAATCATCTCTGTTGGCGGTGGCCGCCTGGTCAAGACCGTGGGCGACGAAGTCCTCTACATCGCGGAAACGCCCGCGGCCGGTGCCGAAATCTCCTTGGCACTCGCCCAGGCCTTCACCGAGGACGAGATTCTGCCGGAAGCCCGGGTGGCGATGGTCTGGGGCAGGATCCTGTCCCGGCTCGGCGATATCTACGGCCCCACCGTGAACCTTGCGGCCCGACTCACCACGCTGGCGGACCCGGGCACGGTGCTCGTGGACTCCATGACTGCCTCGGCCCTGGAGCACGACGAACGGTTTGTGATGGTGCCGCAGCCGCCCGAGAACGTCCGTGGTTTCGGCGAGATCCGCCCGGTGCGCCTCACCCGCGGGCTTGGCAAAGGGCTGGTCCTGGACTAACGGCACACATTTATCCATTTGTTGGTTTATTCCGTTATATTTGTTGTGCCCGGCTGTAAATGCCGGAAGCCGGCCATTGCCGGGGTCTACCTGGGGGAACCGTTCCATGAACTTTCGCGGACGAGCGCGCGCTAAACGCGCCTCCATCACGCCGGCACCTCGCCGTCCGCTCCTGCAATCGCGTCTTTTCAGCGGTACCGTCCTGGGGCTGGCTCTCGCCGTGCTGGTGGTTGGGGCGGTGGTCTACCCGGGGTTTAAGACCACCGAGGTGGAGTTGAACGACGGTGGCGTGTGGGTGGTTTCGAAGTCCAAGAATGCGGTGGGGCGGTTGAATTACCCGTCGCGGGTCTTGGATGGTGCGGTGACGCCGGCGTCGACTACCTTCGACATCCTGCAGGATGCCGGGGATGTGTTTGTGGATGACGAAACCGGTTCGACGTTGAACCAGGTGTCGCCTGCGAATATGCGCCTGGGCGGGGACAAGCAGTTGCCGGGCGCGGCTGATGTCAGTTTCGGCTCAGAGGTAATTTCGGTGACGGACGCGGCATCGGGGAAGGTGTGGGCGGTGTCGCCGTCCACTGTCAATGGTTTTGACGAGGAGGCCACCGAGCCGGTGCTGGTGGGCTCCGAGGGCATTGTTTCGGCTGTGGGGGAGGATGACCGGATCTACTCGGCGGATCCGAAGTCAGGGGTGGTGACGGTCACCGGGGTTGACGCCAACGGTGAAGTCACGTCCTCGGAGTCCGAAACCTGGGGCGAGCTAAAGGGTGCGGGGGACCTGCAGCTGACCGTGGTGGGGGACAAGCCGGTTGTCCTTGATGCGGCCGCGGGGAAGCTCATCCTGCCCGGTGGCAGGCGCCTGCAGTTGGATAACGCCCGCGAGGCAAAGCTGCAGCAGGGCGGTCCCGCCAGTGATTTTGTGGCGATTTCCACGCAGAAGGCGTTGCTGAAGCAGCCCCTCGACGGCGGCACGGCAAAAACAGTGGCGTTCGACGGCGAGGGCGTCCCGGCCGCGCCCGTCCAGCTGGGCGGGTGTGTCCACGCGGCCTGGTCCGGTGCCAACAAGTACGTCCGAGACTGCACGAACGACGCTGATGACAAAAACGTGGACGTGCCCAAGGCGAGTGCCTCGCCGTCGTATGTTTTCCGGGTGAACCGGGACCTGGTGGTCCTGAACGATGTGAACTCCGGCAATGTCTGGCTGGTGAACCAGAACATGCAGCTGGTCAACAACTGGGACGACGTTATCCCGCCCAAGGAAACCTCGGATGACGCGGACAAGGACTCCGCCGACGAAGTCCAGCAGACGGTGCTGCCGGACCGCACCAAACCCAATACTCCTCCGGTGGCGAACCCGGACACTTTCGGCGTCCGCGCCGGAAGGACGGTGATCCTGCCCGTGCTGGACAACGACACCGACGCCGACGGCGACATCCTGACGGTCCGCGCCGAGCAAATCAAGTCCGGGTTGCTGGCTCCGATCTACGGCTCCACCGGCTTCCAAGTGACAGTGCCTGCGGACAGGACGGGTTCCGAGACCTTCAAATACACGGTGGACGACGGCCGGGGCCTCAGCGCTTCCTCCGACGTCACGCTCAATATTGTGCCGCCGGGGGAGAACTCGGCTCCGCGGCAGAAGCCGAACCGCAACACCACCCTGGTGGTGCAGGCCGGCAAAAGTGTCACTCAGAACATCCTCACCGATTGGATCGATCCCGACGGCGACGATCTGTATGTAGTCGCCGCTGCGGGCAGCGATCCCCGGGACCAGGTCAAAGTCCGGCCCGACGGACTGCTCACCTTCCAGGACGCCGGCACTGACCCCGGCCGCAAGGTGGTCACCTTAACAGTTTCCGACGGCGAATCCACCACGGAAGGCAAGGTGACCGTAGACGTGCGCGGCCCCGGCGATTTGCCGCCGGTCGCAAATGCGGACCACGTGGTTGCCCTCGCAGGCGTCAACACGGTGATTGCACCACTGAAGAACGACTCGGACCCGCAAGGGGGTGCGCTCCGCCTCGCCCAAGTCACGCCGGATGGCAACTCCACAGCCACCATGGGGGCGGACCAGCAGACCTTCACCTTCAACTCCGCATCCGTGGGCACGCACTACGTGTCCTACCTTGTGACCAACGGCCCCGGGAGCGCGCAGCAGCTGGTCCGGATTGACGTGGTCTCGGGAGACGGGGACAGCGCCCCCGTGGCGGTGCGCGACGTAGCACTGCTGCCCAGCGGCGGAACCGTACTGGTGGACGTCCTCGGCAACGACTCCGACCCCTCCGGCGGTGTGCTCGTGGTGCAGTCCGTCACAGCTGCTGACGGGTTGCCGGTCAGTGTTTCGGTGCTGGACCACTCCGTGATCAGGATTACGGACGTGCGCGCTCAGGGCCAACTTAATGTCAGGTACACAATCTCGAATGGCAAGTCCTCGGCCAGCGGCGACATCGCAGTCCTGGTGGTGCCGGCCCCGGCAAAGCTCCAGGCTCCGCAAGCGAAACCAGATGAAGTGTCGGTCCGGGTGGGCGACGTGGTGACCATCCCTGTCCTCGAGAACGACTCCGACCCCAACGGCGGAAAGCTCGCGCTTGACCCGGCGTTGGCACAGAAGCCCGACGAGGCCGACGGGCGGATGTTCCAGTCCGGGGACTCGTTGCGCTTCATCGCCGGAGACGTGCCCAAGACCGTCTACGCGATTTACAAGGTCACCAATGAATCCGGCCAGTCGGATTCACAACAGGTGACCATCCGCATCCGCGCGCGCGACGACGAGCGGAACAGCCGTCCGGAGCCAAAGAACCTCACCGCCCGTGTGGTCTCCGGAATGGTGGTCCGGATCCCGGTGCCGTTGGACGGCATCGACTCGGACGGCGATTCGGTGCAGCTGATCGGGGTGGACAAAGCCCCCGCCATGGGCACGGCCGTGGCGAAGGACGGCTACCTCGAATTCACAGCCACGGGCACGGCGGCCGGGACAGATACCTTCACATACCGCGTCCGGGACCGGATCGGCGCCGAGAACACCGGCACGGTGATTGTGGGGATCGCACCTCCCGAAGCCAACAACCAGAAACCCATCGCCGTGGACGATTCCGTTGACGTCCGCCCCGGACGCAAGATCGCCGTCGACGCACTCACCAACGATTCCGACCCCGACGGCGACCCCATCGGGCTCGTCTCCAACGCCCTTGAAGCCCCGGCTGAACTCGGCGTCGAGACTGCTGACGGCAGGGTAGTGCTCACGGCTCCCGGCACCGCCGGCAATCAGAACGTCAGTTACAAGATCCAGGACGACAAAAAAGCCCAGGGCGGTGCAGTGATCCGTGTCAGGGTCAGCCCCGACGCCGCCCTCAAGGCTCCGCTGGCAAAGGACGATGTCATCACTCCAGCCGAGACGCTGGGCAAGTCCGCCGTCGACGTGCCGGTCCTGAAGAACGATTCGGACCCCGACGGCGTGGCCGCGGATCTCAAAATCAGCCTGCCGGACGGCAACCCGAATGCGCGCCCGGGCGGCGACGGCAACGTTGTGGTCAGCCTGGCGCCGGGAGACCAGTTGGTCCCGTACACCGTCACCGACGTTGACGGCCAGAGCGCCACGGCTGTCATCTGGGTGCCCGGTCAAGGTGAAGAGCACCCCACCCTTGCCCGTACCGACGCTGTGGAAGTGATGGCCGGCAAGGAAATCAAGCTCGACCTCAGTGAGTACGTCAAAGTCCGCGAAGGGCGTTCACCCCGGATCACGCAGGCGGACAAGGTCCGCGTCCAGGGCGCTGACACCCTGGACGTCATCGCCGGAAACGGCGACGCCCTGCGCTACGCGGCCCTCAAGGACTACGTGGGCCCGGGCTCCGTGACGTTCGAAGTGACGGACGGGTCCGGCCCGGAAGATCCGCAGGGCCTGAAATCCACCCTGACCATCATCACCCGGGTCATCCCGGACCCGGCAGCAAACCATGAGCCCACATTCAGCGGAACCGACCTTGAGGTGCCGAAGGCCGAAACGGCCAGCCTGGAACTGGGCAACCTGGCGAAGGACGTGGACGCCGGAGACCAGGAGAAGCTCACCTTCGAGTTGGACGGGACCACGCCCGAAGGCTTTACCGCAAGCATTGAGGGGCAGACGCTCAAAGTCAGTGCCGCAGCGGGCTTGTCCGTAGGCCGTAAGGGGAGCATCCCGCTGAAGGTCACGGACGGCCGCTCGGAACCGGTCAAGGCTTCGGTAACGGCCACGGTTGTGGCCTCCAACAGGCCACTCCCCACAGCCAGTGAAGACACTGTCGACAAGGCAAACGCCGGCCGGGCCGAGACGATCAACGTCCTTGCCAACGACTTCAACCCCTTCAGCGACACCCCGCTGAAGATCGTCTCGGTCAGTGTCGAAACGGGCTCAGCCGCCGGGCAGCCGGTCAGTAGCGGAAATTCCGTCACGGTGACGCCCGCCGAGGGATTCAAGGGTGTTTTGGTGCTCCGCTACACCGTCGCGGACAAAACTGACGATCCCTCCCGCCAGGCGAACGGCCGCGTCAGGATCACGGTCCGGGACAAGCCGGACGCGCCCTCGGCTCCCAACGCCACAGATGTACGCAGCCGGACTGCAGTGCTCAAGTGGGCCCCGCCGTCGGATAACGGAGCAACGATTACCGGATACACGGTCCGGTCCAACAACGGTTTCGAGCAAAAGTGCGCCACCACCACCTGCACACTCAGCGGGCTCACCAACGATGTGAAGTATGTCTTCACGGTGATTGCCACCAACGAGGTGGGCGACTCCCAGCCGTCTGCGCAGTCGAACGAAATCCGTCCCGACGAAAAGCCGTCCCCGCCCGAGGCGCCCATGGTGCAGGCCGGCGACACCAACATGGTCATCAACTGGGCACCTGCCAGGACCGAGGGCTCGGCCGTCAAGAGCTACAACCTGGAGATCTCGCCGCCGCCTGCCAGCGGCGTCGCCGTGAAGAACGGCGTGACTGGCCTGACCTACACCTGGCCCGGCCTGACAAACGGCGTCCGTTACAAGGTGCGCGCCCAGGCAGTCAACGAACTGGGCCCGTCCGACTGGGGGATTTACTCCTCCGAAGACAACCCGGCCGGGGTGCCGGCTGCACCTGCGGCGCCGACCTCAGCCGTGGCCTCCTCCGTCGGGACCACCAACCAGTTGCGGGTGAACTGGACCGAACCCGATACCAACGGGGACGCAATCAGGAATTACTACGTCACTATGGCCGGTGGCGGCGGGGCGCCGCAGACCCAGACCATCGCGGGCACCGTGCGCACGGCCAACTTCACGGCAAACAACTCCGAAGCCGAGTACACGTTTACGGTCCAGGCCGAGAATAAGGCAGGCAAGGGGGCTGTCAGCCCCAATTCCGCGCCCCGGCGAGCCACCGGCAAGCTGGGCCAGGTTTCAGGGGTGAGTGCCACCGCTGCGGATACTGCAGGGGCTGGGCGCCAACTGACCATCAACTTCAAGGAACTGACAGCGGCCGAACGCAACGGTTCCGCGTATGGCGAGGTCAGCTACACCTACAACGCCAGCACCGGCCAGAGCGGTCCCATCCGGCCCGGGCAGACTGTGGGTGGTTTCACGAACGGTACGGCCACCTCCATCACTGTGGTTGCCAACTCCAGTGTGGCGCCAAGTTCAAACGCCAGCGCCCCCGCCAACGCCACGCCATACGGTTCTCCGGGTACGCCCTCCGCCTCGGGCCAGGACGGTGGACAGAACCAGAAGTCATTGTCCTTCAGTTGGACCTCGCCATCGACGGCGACGAACGACGTCGCCTATACACAGATAAACATTGACGGCCGGGGCTGGGAAAGGGTCGCGGCGTCGGGAAGCCGGACAGTGAACACAGGCGGCTTCGACGAACCTCACTCGATCCAGGTGCAGACCGTGAACTCCATGGGCACAGGCGGAGCCGTTGCCGGAGCGACTGCCAGATCCGGGCCGGCCAAGACTAATTGGGACAACTCGATCGTTGGGTACCGCACGTGCACGGACGCGGCAGCCTCAGGCCAAACCTCATGGAGGTCGCCGACGAGCGCGGAACATACCTGCGACGGTGTTATCCGCGACTATCCCTGGATTTACGGCTCAGGTCCGGCTTTTACAGTCAACTGCTTCATGTGGCGTACAGTGCCCGACGCCCGCGGTACGTACAAGTGGTACCGCATCAATTCCCATCCCGACGGCCGATACGTGGGCCGCACCGTCCAGGTGGGCAACACCACCTTGGGTGAGCCCGAGGGCCACGGGATCCCGCAATGCTGATCACGGACATCGCCGCAGGTAAGGCCCTGGGGGAGCGCTGCCCATCGCGGCCCCGGCCACGCTTGGGTAGGCTAGCGCGGGAACAGGGAGCCCGGTACCGGGTCGCTGGACGGTTCGGCCGGGGGGCCACAAACTTCAGGGAAATAGAAAAGCTGTGACAACGATGCTGGGGAAGCTGGGTCTCAAAAGGCGCCAGAAAAAAATTGTCACCGGCACTGCCTTTGGTGCCGCCGTGGCTGTTGTGGTGACCGGAGCTGTGCTCTATCCGGGGTTTAAGACCACTGAGGTGGAGTTGAACGACGGTGGCGTGTGGGTGGTTTCGAAGTCCAAGAATGCGGTGGGGCGGTTGAATTACCCGTCGCGGGTCTTGGATGGTGCGGTGACGCCGGCGTCGACTACCTTCGACATCCTGCAGGATGCCGGGGATGTGTTTGTGGATGACGAAACCGGTTCGACGTTGAACCAGGTGTCGCCTGCGAATATGCGCCTGGGCGGGGACAAGCAGTTGCCGGGCGCGGCTGATGTCAGTTTCGGCTCAGAGGTAATTTCGGTGACGGACGCGGCATCGGGGAAGGTGTGGGCGGTGTCGCCGTCCACTGTCAATGGTTTTGACGAGGAGGCCACCGAGCCGGTGCTGGTGGGCTCCGAGGGCATTGTTTCGGCTGTGGGGGAGGATGACCGGATCTACTCGGCGGATCCGAAGTCAGGGGTGGTGACGGTCACCGGGGTTGACGCCAACGGTGAAGTCACGTCCTCGGAGTCCGAAACCTGGGGCGAGCTAAAGGGTGCGGGGGACCTGCAGCTGACCGTGGTGGGGGACAAGCCGGTTGTCCTTGATGCGGCCGCGGGGAAGCTCATCCTGCCCGGTGGCAGGCGCCTGCAGTTGGATAACGCCCGCGAGGCAAAGCTGCAGCAGGGCGGTCCCGCCAGTGATTTTGTGGCGATTTCCACGCAGAAGGCGTTGCTGAAGCAGCCCCTCGACGGCGGCACGGCAAAAACGGTGGCGTTCGACGGCGAGGGCGTCCCGGCCGCGCCCGTCCAGCTGGGCGGGTGTGTCCACGCGGCCTGGTCCGGTGCCAACAAGTACGTCCGAGACTGCACGAACGACGCTGATGACAAAAACGTGGACGTGCCCAAGGCGAGTGCCTCGCCGTCGTATGTTTTCCGGGTGAACCGGGACCTGGTGGTCCTGAACGATGTGAACTCCGGCAATGTCTGGCTGGTGAACCAGAACATGCAGCTGGTCAACAACTGGGACGACGTCATCCCGCCCAAGAACGAGTCCGACGAGCAGGACCAGGAATCGGCGGACAACAACACCATCAACGTCCTGCCGGACCGCACCAAACCCAACCGTCCGCCGGAAACCAAGCCCGACGCCGTCGGCGTGCGACCCGGACGAACCACCATCCTCAGTGTCCTGGACAATGATTCCGACCCCGA
The DNA here is from genome assembly GCF_024494415.1 of Pseudarthrobacter sp. R1. Classification (NCBI taxonomy): domain Bacteria; kingdom Bacillati; phylum Actinomycetota; class Actinomycetes; order Micrococcales; family Micrococcaceae; genus Pseudarthrobacter; species Pseudarthrobacter sp. R1. The sequence continues at coordinate 198,339 of NZ_JAMKFI010000005.1, forward strand.
CGGCGACGTCCTTACCGCAGCCATAGCAGGCTCCGGTCCCCAAACCGGAACGCTGGAAAACATCTACGGCGGCACCGCCTTCCAGGTCTCGGTCCCTGCCGATGCCAAGCCAGGGACCGAGACGTTCAGCTACAACGCCTCGGACGGCCGCGGCCTCTCCGCCGCCGGCCAGGTGACCCTCAGCGTGATGGCTCCGGAGGAGAACAAGCCGCCGCAGTTCAAGCGCGGCGACTCAACCACCCTGCTCGTGGAGCAGGGCAAAACCGTCAGCCAGAACATCCTCACGGACTGGATCGACCCCGACGGCGATGACCTGGTCCTCCTCGACGCCAAGGCTGACAACGAGCAGGATCAGGTGAAGGTCCGCCGCGACGGCCTGCTCACCTTCCAGGACTCCGGCGCAACAGCCGGGAAAAAGAACGTGGAAGTCACAATCTGGGACGGCCGCGCCACCGTCACCGGAAAAGTCGTGGTCAACGTCCAGCCGCCCGGAGCACTGGCACCGGTAGTCAACGCCGACCACGTCACCGCCGTGGTGGGCCAGGACCTGGTCATCGGGCCGCTGAAAAATGACGTGGACCCCAACGGAGGTGCCCTCCGGCTTGCCCAGGTGGAAGCCAACGGCCCCGCCGAACTGGGCCCTGTGACCGACGGCGGCACCTTTACGTTCCGCAGCACCACCCCCGGCCCGGTCTATCTCACGTACATCGCCAGCAACGGTCCGCAAAGCAGCCAGGGCCTGATCCGCGTCGACGTGGAATCCGGTGACGATACGGGCAACCCGGTTGCCGTCCACGACGTGGCGCTGATGCCCACGGGCGGCAGCGTTCTGGTGGATCCGTTGGCGAACGACTCCGATCCTTCCGGCGGTGTGCTGGTCCTGCAGTCCGTGAAGCTGCCGGAAAATTCGACGGCGTCCGTCAGCGTGATCAACCACAGCGTCCTGCGCATCACCGACATCCTGGGAACCAAGGACCCGATTCTCTTCGAATACACGATGTCCAACGGGAAAAAGTCTGCCACCGGCAGCGTCTCCGTGGTGCCGGTCCCGGCGCCCAGCGTGGTGGAAGCACCCCAGCCGAAGCCGGACGAGGTGAACGTCCGGGTCAACGACGTCGTCACCATTCCGGTGCTGGACAACGACACCCACCCGCAGGGCCAGGAACTCACGGTCGATCCGGCCTTGCCGCAGGGCGTGGATCCCCTGGACGGGAAGAGCTTTGTCTCGGAGGACACCCTCCGCTTTATCGCCGGCAGCCAGCCCAAGACAGTCCGGGCCATCTACAACGCCGTGGACCCGCAGGGCCAGAAGAGCGCCGCGGCGGTGACCATCCATATCCTGCCGCTGGAAGGCGCTGAGAACTCGCGCCCGCAGCCGCGCAACCTCACTGCCCGTGTGGTGGCCGCCGGCACTGTCCGGATTCCCGTCCCGCTGGACGGTATTGATCCCGACGGCGACTCGGTGCAGCTGACCGGGATCGACAGCACTCCGGCCATGGGCACGGCGACCGTCGGCAGCAACTTCATCGACTTCACCGCTGCCGGTGACGGTGCCGGCACGGACACGTTCCGGTACAAAGTGGTGGACCGGCAAGGGGCCGTCAATACCGGAACAGTCACTGTCGGCATCGCACCCCGCGGCGAGATCAACCAGAAACCAACGCCCGTGGACGACGAAGTTCGGGTACGCCCCGGGCGCCAGATCGCCGTCGACGCCACCGGGAACGACACCGATCCCGACGGAGACCTGATCCGCATCCTCACCGACGGCATCGAAGCTGATCCTGCCCTCCAGGCAACCGTCAGCAGGACGAGCGGCCGGATCATCCTGCTCGCGCCGGGTGAAGCCGGAACCGTCAATGTGCGCTACACCATCGCCGACGACAGGGACTCGTCGGCGCAGGCGACCATCCGTGTTGTGGTGGACAACAACGTGCCCCTCAAGGCCCCCATCGCCCGGGATGACAGGGTGACGTCCGCCCAGACCATGGGGAAGACCGCCGTCGACGTCCCCGTCCTGAAAAACGATGAGGACCCCGACGGCGTGGGGGAGAACCTGCGGGTCAGCACCGAGGCCACCACTGCCCGGCCCGGCGCCGAAGGCACCATGATCGTGGACCTCACCGAGCAGCCACAGCTCATTCCGTACACCGTGGAGGACGTGGACGGCCAGCAGTCGACGGCGGTCATCTGGGTACCGGGCCTCGGCCAGCAGCTTCCCACTTTGGCCAAGGACGAGGTCATCGAGGTTGTCGCCGGCCAGTCCATGGACGTCGACCTCGACGAATGGGTAAAGGTCCGGGAAGGCCGCTCTCCGCGCCTGACCCAGGCTGACCGGATCAAACTCATCGGGGCCGACGGCGCTGACCCGGTGACCGGTGACGGCACGGGCCTGAAGTACACGGCCGGCACGGACTACGTCGGCCCGGGTTCACTCACCTTTGAGGTGACGGACGGAACCGGACCGGATGATCCTGCCGGTCTGAAGTCCACGCTCAGCATCCGCACCAAGGTGCTGCCGGATCCCAGCAAAAACAACCCGCCGGAGCTGCTGGGTGCCAGCGTGGACATCCCCAAGGGGGACTCCGCCAGCACGGACCTGGGCAAGCTGACCTCGGACCCGGACGGCGACGACGTCGAGAAGATGAAGTACGAACTGGTGGGCGGTTCACCCACCGGATTCAACGCCAGGGTTGACGGCAAAAACCTGAAGGTGTCGGCTGCCGATTCCAGCGGCACCGGAACCACCGCCGCCGTCCAGGTCAAGGCCAGGGACCCGCGCGGCCTCGAAGCCACCGCAACGTACCAGCTGGCGGTGACGGCTTCGAACCGGCCCAAGCCGGTGGCCAACGACGACCTGGAACCCAACGCTGCCGCCGGCAAGCCTGTGACAGTGAACGTCCTGGCCAACGACGCTAACCCGTTCCCGGAGACCGCGCTGAAGATCATCGCGGCCGGCGCCGAAACGGGCAGCGGCAACGTTGAGGTGAACGGTGATTCCGTGACCGTGACCCCCGCACCCGGCTTCACCGGAACGATGGTGGTGTCCTACACGGTGTCCGACAAAACGGAGGACCCGTCCCGGCAGGCTACTGCCCGCGTCCGGCTCACCGTCAAGGACAAGCCGCAGGCCCCCGCCACCGCGCAGGCGCAGAGCGTGGGGGACCAGACGGCACTGCTCACCTGGTCCGCACCGGCGGACCGCGGCTCGCCCATTACCAAGTACACCGTCTACGGCGAGGGCGGGTTCCAGCAGGACTGCCCGGCCAACACCTGCACCCTCAACGGCCTGGTGAACAACACCAAGTACCACTTCCAGGTGACGGCCACCAATGAGTTCGGCGAATCGGACCGTTCACCCGCCTCAGCAGAGGTGCGTCCGGACGTGAAGCCGGATACCCCCCTGGCGCCGTCGCTGAAGTTTGGCGACAAGGAACTGTCCATCAACTGGACCGCGCCGGCGAGCAAGGGATCACCGGTCAAGTCCTACGACCTGGAGATCTCTCCGCCGCCGGCCGGCCAGAACGCCCAGATCCAGAACCTGACCGCTGTCAGCTACGTCTGGAAGGGCCTGCAGAACGGCGTCTCCTACAAAGTCCGGGTCCTGGCGCGCAACGATGCCAAGGAGCCCTCCGAGTGGAGCCCGTACTCGGCTGCCGAAGTGCCGGCCGGCGTGCCGGCAACGCCTGCAGCCCCCACGGCTTCCCAGGCAGGTTCCCTTGGGGCGCAAAGCCAGCTGAAGGTCACCTGGACGGCGCCAAACAACAATGGCGACGCCGTCTCGGCCTACACCCTCACCACCCTCCGCGGCGGCGCGGTGGTGTCCAGCCAGCAGGTCGCCGGCACCTCGCAGAACGTCACGGTGGACAACTCCGAGGCCAACTACACCTTCACGGTGTCCGCCACCAACAAGGCCGGAACCAGCGGGACCAGCGCGCAGTCGGCGGCCATCCGGGCCGTAGGCAAGCCCGGAACCGTGGCCGCTCCCACGGCATCACTGGTGGAAACAAACGGCAATGGCGGCAAGATCGATGTGCGCTTCCCCCAGCTAACGGATGCGCAGCGGAACGGCTCCACCGCCGGCGAAATTTCCTACCGATACAGCCTTACCTCAGGGGGTGGAAGCGGCAGCATCCCTGCAGGTGGAGGTGTGGTGGCCGCCCCAAATGGAACGAATACAGCGGTTGTGGTATGGGCGGTTTCGTCCCGCAGTTCTGCTGCAGGTGACGCAAGCGCCCCGTCCAACTCCGTCAATCCATATGGCCTCGCCTTCGCCCCGAACGTTACTGGCAGCAACAGCAGCGGCGTTGGAGACAAAACTGTCTCCTGGACCTGGAACCAGCCGGACGGCAACGGCCGCGCCGTGACGGGTTACCAGTACAGCCTGGACAACGGACCGTGGCAAAACACCGAGCAGCGCTCCTTCTCCAAGAGTGTGGGCTTCAGTGAGACCCACAAGCTTGAGGTCCGCGCCATGAGCGCCGGCCAGGCCGGCCGCATTGGCAGCGATACCTCCCGCAGCGGGGCAGAACCACCGCCCCCCGTCCCCACATCCTGGACCATCACCGCCACACCGGTGCGCAGCTGCACCGAGCCCGGTTACGGCGTCGACAGCTTCCGGGCGGGCAACCCGTCGTCCTGCGTCGGCGGCGGTAAGTGGCTGCCGGAGAACACGCCATCGCAATCGGACTTCTACGTGGTCTGGTACAAGACATCCGAGAACCCCTCGGGCATCTGGTACCACCTGACCACCGGCCCCGCCCAAGGAAACTACGTCCGGCACGACACCACCAACCGGGACGGCCAGGGTCCGCCCGCGGGCATGCCGCAACGCTAGGCATACCGATCCACTTCGAGCACCACCAAGACTGAAAAGGACTTACTCATGACCATGACCACCGAGCAGGCCGAATGGTTTGCAGGCACCTTCGAGAAGCTTGTTGCCAATGTCGGCCAGGCTGTGCTGGGCAAGGAACACGTCATCCGGCTGACCTTCACCGCCATGCTTGCCGAGGGGCACGTCCTGTTCGAGGACGCGCCGGGCACCGGCAAGACCTCCCTCGCCCGGGCCCTGGCCGCCACGGTGCAGGGCTCCAACAACCGCATCCAGTTCACCCCGGACCTGCTGCCCTCGGACGTCACCGGTGTGACCATCTATGACCAGAAGACGCAGAAGTTCGAGTTCCACAAGGGCCCGATCTTCAACAACATCGTCCTGGCCGACGAAATCAACCGCGCTTCGCCCAAAACCCAGTCGGCACTGCTGGAGGTCATGGAGGAATCCCGGGTCACCGTTGACGGCGTCACCTACTCCGCCGGCCGCCCGTTTATGGTGATGGCTACGCAGAACCCCATCGAACAGGCCGGCACCTACCGTTTGCCGGAAGCGCAGCTGGACCGCTTCCTGATCAAGACCTCCATCGGCTACCCGGACCACGCCTCCACCGTCCGGCTCCTGGGCGGATCCAACTTGAAGGACCGGTCCAAGGAGCTATCGGCCGTCATCACCACGCAGGCAATCGCGGACATGGCGGACCTGGCCGCAACGGCCCACGTGGACACCGCGGTCCTCGAGTACATCTCCCGGCTCTGCGAAGAGACCCGCAGCGCGCCGGAAACCCGGCTTGGAGTCTCGGTGCGGGGCGCACTGGCCATGGTCAGGGCCGCAAAGGTGTGGGCAGCAGCCCAGGGACGCAACTTCGTCCTTCCAGACGACGTCAAGGAACTTGCTCCGGTGGTGTGGTCCCACCGCTTTGTGATGGACCCCGAAGCCGAATTCTCCGGAGCCACTGCTGAGGCCGTCCTGACCCGCATCCTCGCGGACGTCGCTGCTCCCCAGCAGCGAACCAACGTCTGACGCCGCACTCCCAACCCGGCACAACCCAAACCAAGCGCAACAACGAAGGCACACATATGTCCAGCGGCACCCCGTTGACCCGGATCGCGGAGCGTCTCAAGCACCCCTTCCCCAGGATCGGCCACCCCACCGCGCTGCACCCCTCGTCCGTCTGGGGTGAGGCCGGTACAACTGCAGGACTCGCCCTGGCGCCGGCCTGGCGTGCTGTCCGCGCGGCCTGGCTGAAGTACGCCTGGCCCGTACTTTCGGTGGTCAGTATTCTGGGCTGGTCAGTCCTTGGCGCCGCCGTCCTGCTCTGGACAGCCGGGCAGGCCTACGGGTGGCAGGAAGCAAAAGCAGCAGCGGTCGCAGCCTTTGTGATGTTCGTGATCGCTGTGGGATTCATCCTCGGCCGGTCCACCTACGGCGTGGTCCTGGACCTCGCCCGGACCCGCGTTGCCGTGGGCGACAGCGCCGTGGGCAGCATCGCCGTTGCCAACACCTCCAACCGCCCGCTGCTGCCCGCAGCGGTGGAGCTGCCGGTGGGCGGCGTCACGGCCGTCTTCCACCTGCCCCGCATGAAGCCGCAGCAGGTCCACGAGGACCTCTTTACCATTCCCACTGCACGCCGCGCCGTGATCGTCGTCGGGCCCGTGCGCTCGGTGCGGGCGGACCCGCTGCACCTCCTGCGCCGGCAGGTCCTGTGGACCGAACCGGAGGACCTCTTTGTCCACCCCCGGACCGTTGCCCTTGCCGGCTCCGCCGCCGGATTCATCCGGGACCTGGAAGGCATGCCCACCACCGAACTTTCCAGCGCCGATGTGTCCTTCCACGCGCTGCGGGACTATGTCCCCGGCGATGACAGGAGGCACATCCACTGGAAAACAACCGCACGGACCAACAAGCTGATGGTCCGCCAGTTCGAAGAGACCCGCCGCGCCCACCTGGCCGTCTCGCTGTCCATCAACACTGACGAATACGCGTCGGAGGCGGAATTCGAGATGGCCATCTCCGCGGCCGCCTCCATCGGACGCCAGGCAATCCGCGAGCAGCGTGAACTGGACGTCCTCACCCAGAAAGGCCCGCTGCGCTGCGAAACCGGCCGGACCATGCTCGATGACATGACCAGGATCGTCGGAGCACCCATGCGCCGCACCGCCGTCGACCTCGCCAGGACGTTGGCCGACACCGTTCCCAACGCCTCCGTGGTCTTCTTTGTTGTCGGCAGCAACGTCACCGCCACCCAGCTCCGGTCCGCCGCCGCCTCCGTGCCGCCCGGTGTCCGCAGCCTCGCCGTCCGCGTCGAGGCCGGCGCGGCATCCAGCAGGGCCAACATCGCCGACCTGACAGTGCTCACCCTGGGCGACCTCGACGATCTCGGCATCGTCCTCCGGAAGGCGGCAGCATGACCTCGGCACCAGGCCTGCGCCCACGCACCCCGTCCGCGCGGCAGCCATCGCGCAACGCGCCGGAATCAGCTTTTGCAGACGGCCAGCCACTCTGGCATTTCCTGCTCGACGCCGGCGCCCTGACCGCACTCCTGGGGCTGGGCCTGCTCGGGTTCGGACTCAGCTTCGGCGGCGATCCTTACTACCTCCTGTCGGGATTCGGCGGGATCATCCTGGGCCTGGCCATCGGCGTCCTCAACGCGCACCTGCGCTTGGGCCTGCTCATCACCACCGCCCTTGCCCTCGGCGCCTACCTCGTCTTCGGGACGCTGCTGGCGGTGCCGGACTCGGCCATCGCCGGCTTCGTGCCCACCCTGGACTCGCTCCGGACCCTTCTTTTGGGCATCGTGTTCGCCTGGAAGGACATGCTGACTGTCGGCGTTCCGGTGGGAACAGCGGGTGGTGTCCTCATTGTCCCGTTCCTCAGTTCCCTGGTCACAGGGCTCGTGGCGGCCGTCCTGACCTGGCGGGCCAGGAGCCCCTACCTCCCGCTGATCCCGGTACTGGTCCTCTTCGTGACGGGCATCGCCTTCAGCACGAACGCAGCCTTCCTCACCCTTGAACGCGGCATCGGCCTGACCGTCCTCGGGATCGCCTGGGCAACGTTCCGCCGGGATGCCCTGCGGAGAAACACGTCCGGGAAAGTCGCGGTCAACAACCCCCAGACGGATTCCGCCACGCTCCGGCGGGCCAAAATCCGCAGGCTGGGCATGGCCGCCGGCGTCATCGCCGTCAGCGTGGCCGTCACCGCGCTGTCCGCTCCGCTGGTGACGGCCGGAGGTGACCGGAAGGTCCTCCGGAACGTTGTGGTCCCGCCGTTCGATCCCAAGGACTACATCACTCCGCTGGCCAGTTTCCGGACGTTCGTCAAGGACAAGAAGGATGACACCCTGTTTGTGGTCAAGGGGCTTCCGCGCGACGCCCGGGTCAGGTTGGGGGCCCTGGATGCCTTCAACGGCACCAACTACACCATGGACCCCAACGGCTCCGGCAACTTCAGCAAGGTGGGGGATGCCCAGTCCATCAACACCCTCGCCGACACCTCCGCTGCGGTTCCCACCAACGAGTACTCCATTGGCATCACCATCGAGGACTACCAGGGCTTCTTCGTTCCCGGCGGCCGCAAGACCACCGGCCTCAGCTTTGACCGGGGCGGTTCGGCGGCGGCCCAGGGCCTCTACTTCAACTCCGGCACCGATACTGCCGTCACCACCAACGGCTTGTCCCGGGGCGATTCGTACAGCGTCCGGGTGTCCGATCCGGTCAAGCTCGAACATGGGCAGCTGACGCAGTACGATTTCGCGCCGGTGTCCCTTCCCGAGGCCGTTGAGGTTCCGCCGGTGGTGGGGTCGCAGGCCAACGACCTCTCAGCAGATGCCCCCACCGCCATTGACCGCGTCCGCCAGATCGAAGCCCACTTCCAGAAGACGGGCGCCTTCAGCAACGGACTGGTCAGTGAAGGCCAGCTGCCCAGCGTCTCCGGCCACGGTTCGGCCCGGATCAGGAACCTCTTGACGGCAAAGCAGATGCTCGGCGACGATGAACAGTACGCCGTGGCGATGTCCCTGATGCTGCGCCACCTGGGCATCCCGTCCCGCGTGGTGATGGGCTTCTATCCTGATCCCACCAGCCCCGAAAACGGGGCGGGCGAGGTCAAGATCACCGGCAAGAACGTGCACGCCTGGGTGGAGGTTGCGTTTGAGCGGGTGGGCTGGGTCAGCTTCGACCCCACTCCGCCCAAGGACAACGTCCCCATTCCGCCGGACCCGGAGAACAAGTCCAAGCCCAAGCCCCAGGTCCTGCAGCCGCCGCCACCGCCGCAGGAACCTGCTGACCTGCCGCCGGACTCCTCACCCGATGCCCTGGACGCGGACCAGAAAAAGAACAACCCCTGGCTGTTCTGGGGCGCCCTGCTGGGCGCGCTGGGCATTGCCCTGATCCCGCTGTCGATCCTCGCCCTGCCGCTGTTGCTGATTGCCCTGATGAAATCACGACGACGGAAGGCCCGTTTCAGGGACGGCGACGCCGCACAGCGGGTTGGGGGAGGCTGGAATGAGGTGGTGAGCCTTGCCACCGACATGGGAGCTGCCGTCGATACCCGTTCAACGCGCCGCGAAAGCGCCGCCGTGCTCGCCGAGGCATTCCCGACCAGTGGCGGTACCACCACCATGCTCGCGCGGCGCGCCGACGCATCGATTTTTGGCGCCGGCCAGCCCAGCGAGGACGAGGTCCGCGAATACTGGACCATTGTTGACGGTTCGCTGAAGGAAATGACCTCCACAGTGGGGTTCTGGCGCCGGCAGCAGGCGAGGTTCTCTCCCCGCTCGCTGCTCGCCGACGCCCGGCATGTCCTTAACCTCCGCGGGGCCAGGCTGGTACTGCCGGTTCGGCCGTTGCTTAAGGGAACTGGCCGCCGTCGTCCTTCCGGCAGTGCCGCAGGCGAAGTGCCGGCGCCGGACACCACGGCTCCGCTATCCGGGTCACCGGAATCTCCCACACCGGGATCTCCAACGCCGGAAGCCACGCAGGAATCCCCGATCCAGGGACGCAGTACCCAGTGACAGACGACACCGTGCGCTGCCCGCACTGCCGGCAACTGGTCCGCGGCGGAGCCGCCTTTTGCACTGCCTGCGGGGCGCCGCTGCCCAACCGGGCAGCGCGCAGCCTCGGCAGGGTTGAGCCGGTGCCGGACCCGCAAGCACCGCCTGCCGCTGCGCGCCCGTCCGGGATTCCCGGTACTATCCCGGTAGTGGAAAGGCCCCGGGCGCTTCAGGCTCCGGGCATCGTGAATGCGGGCACGGGCCAGGGGAGCGCCGGCGGGTCCATCGTGCAGGTGGGATCCGGTCCAGGGGGAGGAACGGGAATGGCAGTGAATCTTCAGCTTGTTCCGGCGGCGGCGGGCAAGCGGCTTGGCGCTGCCGTCATTGACTGGCTGCCGCCCCTGGCAGTGCTGGTGGTGACGTTTGCCCTTGGCTTCGCCGGGATAACGCGCACCCGAAGCGGCGGGTTCATTATTTACGACACAGCGTCCCTTGTGCTGTTCGGCAGCATTGGCCTGGGACTCACCCTTGTCTACCTGGTGGCTGTGATGGGCATGGAAGCCCGGACGGGCAAAACCCCCGGGAACCTGCTCATGGGAATCCGCAGCGCTGACAACGACGGCTACGCCCCCGGTGCCCGTGCGGTTTTCCTGCGTGGCTTGATCACGGGTGCAGGCATCCTCCTGGCGCTGCTCGTCGCGGTCCTCGTGGTGGTCTTTACATGGTTCGGGGCGGCCCTGCTGATCCTCGCTCCGCTGGTGCTGGCGGGCGGGGTCTGGGCCGTGCTGGTGGTGGTCTCCAACACGTGGGACAGAAACGGCAAATTGCGTGGCTGGCACGATGCCGCAGCCAAGACGCTGGCCTTTGACGTCAAGGCCGGGCGGAACCCGATCACCACCGGCGGAATCCAGGGACCCTACAGCTTCGCGCCCATGGATCTGCCGCCCGTGCAGCAGGTGTTATCGCCGGTGGCCGGCGCCAGCGTGCCTAAGGTGATTGATGCCCAGCCGGCCCACACCCCGGTTCAGCACGCGCCGGTGCCCAGCGCGAACGTGCCTAAGGTGATTGATGCCCAGCCGGCCCACACCCCGGTCCAGCACGCGCCGGTGTCCAGCCCTGCAGGAACTCCCCAGGCACAGCAGGCACAGACACCGCAGGCCCATGTCCTGCAGTTCCAGGCTCCGCAGCAGGTCCCTGGAATTCACGTTCCGGAACCGCGGGCCCGGCAGCACCATCCGGACGACGACGTTGACCGCACCCAGGTGCGCCCGGGAGCGGCCGCCCCTGCGCCCGTCGCCGTCCTTCGGATCCGGCTGGACGACGGCCGCGACTTCCAGCTGGACCGCAGCGTGCTGGTCGGCCGGAACCCCGTGGGCCAGTCGGGTGAACAGCAGGCCCAGCTGCTCGCCGTCGACGACCCCGGCCGGTCCATTTCCAAGACCCACCTCCATCTGCTGACGGACGGAGCCGGTATCTGGGTGACGGACCGGAATTCGACCAACGGCAGCGCAGTGACCACCCCCGACGGCCACCGCACGCCACTCCAGCCGGGAGTCCCCGCATTTGTTACCCCGGGATCCAGTGTCCACTTTGGAGACCGCACTTTTTACCTAGGACAGGCATGAACCAACAACCCGCAAGCGTTCCCTCCAGCGTCGAACCGGGGGCGGGGCCAAACCTGAGCGTCGGTTACGGGACGGACCGGGGACTCCGTCGCGAGCTGAACGAGGATTCCTACATTGCCTCTGACCCTGTGTTCGCAGTGGCGGACGGGATGGGCGGCCATGAAGCCGGCGAGATTGCCAGCGGAATGTGTGTCCGCGCCCTCGCCGCGATTCCCCAGCTCGCCACGGGCGAGCGGAGCGTCACGGCAGCCGTTCTTCAGGAGTACCTGGTCCGGGCGGACAGCTCCATCCGCGAGGCCACCGGTGCCCGGGCCGGCACCACCCTGGCCGGTGCAGTCATTGTGGAGCAGATGGGCATGCCCTACTGGCTGGTCATGAACATCGGGGACTCCCGGACCTACCGCCTGAGCCAGGGAAAGTTCGAACAGATCAGCGTGGACCACTCGGAGGTCCAGGAGCTCGTGGACGCCGGGGAGATTACCACGGAGCAGGCCACCGTCCATCCGCGGCGGCATGTGGTGACGCGGGCACTGGGTACCGGTGACGAGACGGAAGCGGACTACTGGCTTCTGCCGGTGGAGGAGGGGGACCGCATCCTCATCTGCTCCGACGGACTGACCGGCGAGCTGACGGACGAGCAGATCTTCAGGGTCCTCAGCACCGTGGGCCATCCCCAGGACGCCGTGGATGAACTGATCCAGGCCTCCCTCCGCAGCGGCGGCAGGGATAACGTGACGGCGATCGTCGTGGACGCCCGGAACGTGCTGAACGATGCCGGCGCAGCCGCCACAGCCCCGCGCCCGGACGCAGCCGAGGACGAAGTGACGCTGCCTCGGTCGCAGGCGGCCCAGCAGACGGCCCAATCACCAGCAGCCGCGCCATCAGCAGTCCCGCCATCAGCGCAGCCCGCGCCGGATTCCGTCCCTGCAAGCGAAAGCGGGGACCCGGGCGATGGCAGCCACTAGTTACATCCCCGGGACCAGTTACCTTCCCGGGACCTGGCTCGGTATTATCCGCTCCCGCACGGCCGTCCTCCTGGGACCGGATACCCCGCCGGCCCTGGTTGCTGCACTCTGGGACCTGCTGGCAACCGGACCGGAGGTGCACGAGGTACTGCATGCAGTGACGAACAGCCACGGGGGATCCCTGGCGAACATCCCTTCGTTCGGCCTTCTCGACTTCAACGGCCCCCTTCGCGTGTTCCTTCGGGGGGACCTGGACGTGACAGTCCAATCGCCCGACGGCGTAGTGCAGCTTAACGGCCGGGACGTCACCACCTGGACCGAACGGCCCCTCGCCCTGCCCGGACTGTGCCAACTGACGATTCCGGCTGCCGGCGGCACCGCGCACGACGGCCTCCCGGAGCTGCCGCTGGCCGAAGGCGTGGTGCTGCTGCAGTCCCTGCTGCTTCCGGAAGAGCACGGAACTCACGGTGCCGCTGCCACCACCGGTGCCGCAGCCGTTGAAGCCCTGGCCGTTGAAGCCTTGGACGACGACGTTTCGGTCCTCCCTGAGCAGGAAGTCCAGGCTCACCAGGAAGTCCAGCCTCAGCAGGAAGTCAGGATTCACCAGGTGCCCCGGCCGGCACGTGGACCTGCGGAACAAGAGGAAGTCGCACAGCTTCCAGAGCTAACCGCCGCACCCGAGCACGGCGCCTCGGCTGAGACGGTGTACGCGGTGATTGACGAGGATTTCGAGGAATCCGGGGCAGCCGATGGCGTGGCGGCATCCGCCGGCGCAGTATCCGCCGGCGCAGCCTCCGACGGCGCCACCAGGTCGGAGGGTGAAGCACCTGACGGCCCCACAGGGTCGGGCGGCATCGCATCCCACGGCGCCACAGGATTGGACGCCGCGGCAGTGCAGGAGGGCAGCTCTTCCGACGGCGTCACAGGGTCGACCGCCCCGGTCCCGGCCAGCGACGTGACCAGCTCCTACGACCACCTGTGGGAGCGGACCGTTGTACGCACTATTGAAGACGCCGCGGTGCGCGATGATCCCGACGCCGACGTCGTGGAGGAAGCGGAGCCACCGGCAGACGCCACTGGCTCCGGGCCTGCCGTGCAGGGAGGGAACCCGCCGGAGGAGGGAGTGGACCAGGTGCCGGCGGCAGCCGAGGCTGCTGCCCCGTACGTTCCTGCCGCCCGCGAATCCGGCCAGCCTTCCACGCCGCCCGCTGCCGGCGGCCTCATCGATTCCGTCCCCTGGCGGACAGGCGGAACGGACAGCCAACCGGCACCGGCGGCAGCCCTGCCGCCCCTGCCTGCACCTGCAACGCCGTCACCAGTACCAGCAGCGCCGTCACCTGTACCAGCAACGCCGTCACCAGTACCAGCAGCGCCGTCACCGATGCTGGCAGCAGTCCCCGCCGCCGGCGAGGCAGCCCCCGCGAAACCGGCGCCGCAGGCCGTGATCGGTGACTACGACACAGACCACGACGGGCAGACGGTCATAAAAAGCCAACTGCCCGGAATGTCCCCGCGTCCTGCAGCAGCAGTGAGTGACGCATCCGCTGCAGGACCCCTGGTCCTGGCCCGGGTCTGCCCGCAGGACCACGCGAATCCACCGACCAGCGCCCACTGCGCCACCTGCGGCGCTGCACTGCTGCCGGACGCCGTCCAGGTTGCCCGGCCCCGCCTGGGACGGATGCGGATTTCCACCGGAGAACTGGTGGACCTTGACCAGTCGCTGGTGATCGGCCGGCAGCCATCGGTTTCCCGGGTCCAGGGCGGGGTGATGCCCCGGCTGGTCCAGGTTGCCAGCCCCGGCGGAGACATTTCGCGCTCTCATGTCGAAGTCCGGCTGGAGGGCTGGCACGTGATGCTCTGCGACCTGAAGGCCACCAATGGAACCGTCCTGGTCCGCGAAGGCCAGGCCCCGCGCCGCCTGGCCCAGAACGAGATGGCCATCCTGCTTGACGGTGATATCGCTGAACTGGGAGACAACATCTCCCTGCGCTTTGAGGAGATTCCTTGAGTTCCAAACGGCCGCCTGCGCCGCCGCCCCACATTCCGGGGTTCACGTATATCAGCCTGCTCGGTTCCGGCGGGTTTTCCGACGTCTACCTTTATGAGCAGGACAGGCCCCGGCGGAAGGTTGCCGTCAAGGTGCTGCTCTCGGACCTGAAGACCGAGGGCGCCCGCCGCCGGTTCGAGTCCGAGGCCAACCTGATGGCGCAGCTGTCCTCCCACCCCTACATCGTCACCATCTTCGAAGCTGAGGTGACCGACGCCGGGCATTCCTACCTGGCGATGGAGTACTGCTCCCGGCCCAGCCTGGACGTACGGTACCGGCGGCAGCGGTTCAGTGTGGACGAAGTGCTGGCGGTCGGCATCCAGGTGGCATCCGCCGTCGAAACAGCCCACCGCGCCGGCATCGCCCACCGGGACATCAAGCCCGCCAATATCCTGGTGACCGACTACAACCGTCCCGCCCTGACGGACTTTGGGATCTCCGGAACCCTCGCCGGCGACAACGAGGACGATTCCGGGATGTCCATCCCCTGGTCCCCGCCGGAACAGTTCTCCGACGGCAACGTGGACGGCGTCATGGTGGACGTGTGGGCCCTCGGCGCAACGCTGTACACCCTGCTGGCCGGCCGCTCGCCCTTTGTGATGCCGGGCGCGGACAATTCCCAGCGGGAGCTGATCAACCGGATCAGCAACGTCCCGGTGCCGCAGCTGGGCCGGGCCGACGTCCCCGAATCGCTGGAACTGGCCCTGTCCACGGCCATGGCGAAGTCTCCGCAGTCCCGCTACTCGTCCGCGCACGCCTTCGCCCTGGCCCTGCAGCGCATCCAGGCTGAGCTTAACCTCTCGGTAACGCCCTTCGAAGTCCTTGAAGAGCCGCACCAGGAGGAGAGCCACCCGGACGACGGCTTCGAGGAAACCCGCGTCCGGAGCATCGCGGCCATCGATCCTGAACGGACGGGCAGTGCCCCCACCTTCCCGGCACGCACGCGGCCGGAAGCCCCGGCAGCGGAAGCCCCGCCGTCGCGGGTTACCCCGCCCGCCGCCCTGGCACCGGTGGCTCCGTTTGCTCCCTCACCCCAGCCCCAGGAGTGGGCGCAGTCCACAGTTCTGCGCGGTGCTTCGGGCAGCACCACGGCAGCCGCCCAGGGGAAGGCTCCCGACGCCGGTCCCC
Organism: Pseudarthrobacter sp. R1; assembly: GCF_024494415.1. NCBI lineage: Bacteria > Bacillati > Actinomycetota > Actinomycetes > Micrococcales > Micrococcaceae > Pseudarthrobacter > Pseudarthrobacter sp. R1. The sequence continues at coordinate 213,928 of NZ_JAMKFI010000005.1, forward strand.
AGGAGGGCGCCGACGTTGCCGACACTACCGTCCACCGCCCGGCGAGCACCGGGGAACCGGCAGAGGCTCCGGCTCCCGGCGCGGACCACGGAAAGCGCAACCTCTGGCTGGCTGCCGCCGGTGGAACCCTCCTGGCCCTCGCTGCGGTGGTGGGCATCGTGATGGCCAACGCCGCACCGGAAGCACCCAAGGCAGTTCAAAGCCAGGAAGCCAGCAGGCAGCCCGCCGATGCCCTGGACAACGGCACGGTACCGGACGTGGAAGGCCTCACCGGAACCGTAGGCGGCGACGGCGACGCGTCCTTCACCTGGGTTAACCCGCAGCCCAAAGAGGGCGACACCTACAAATGGCGGGTCTACACCATCGGCGGCGGCGGGGAATACCAGTCCATCGCACAGCCTCCGGTACGCGTGAAAACCAATCCGTCGGGGGAGACCTGCGTGCAGGTGATGATCGTCCGCTCGGATGGAGCCTTCTCCCCGCTGGAAGCGGGCTCCATCGCCTGCACCGGCACATGAGCCGCATCGGTACATGAGCCCCGGCCCTGCCCCGGTAACAAGACAACCGGGAACCAGCACAGCCTGCACCAGCACAATCAGCAGCATGACGACGATACGCAAAGTTTTGCCCGACGAGGAGGCACGGAAAATGGGGGATCTGGCAATAGATTTCTGTGGGGAGTGGTACGAGCCATCCGACGAGGACGTCTTCAACATTGGCCGTGAAGGCGACCTTGAGCTGGACGACAACCCGTACCTGCACCGGCAGTTCCTGCAGGTGGCCCGCTACGACGGAATCTGGTGGCTCAGCAACGTGGGCAGCATGCTCTCGGCCACTGTGGCGGACGGTTCGGGCGGCATGCAGGCCTGGCTCTCGCCCGGTGCCCGGATCCCGCTGGTCTTCAGCCACACCAACATCATCTTCACGGCAGGGCCCACCACCTACGAATTCGCCGTGCACCTGAAAACGCCGTCCTTCCGCCAGGAGGCGCGGGACGAGGACAGCAACGGCGATACCACCATCGGTCCGGTGGTGTTCACCGACTCGCAAAAGGCGCTCATCGTAGCGCTCGCCGAACCCATGCTCCGGCGCGAGGGGACCGGGTTCAGCGCCATCCCGTCCTCGGCCGCGGCCGCCAAGACGCTCGGCTGGGCGCTGACGCGCTTCAACCGCAAGCTCGACAATGTGTGCGACAAGCTGGACCGGGTGGGCGTCGCAGGCCTGCGCGGTGGCGGCGGCAAACTTGCCACCAACCGCCGCGCCCGGCTCGTGGAACACGCCGTCACCTCGCACCTCGTCACGGCCGATGACCTGCACCTCCTCGAGAAGATGAGGGGCGTGGACGAAGGATGAGGATCCGGCTGACACTCCGCCGGGATCCGGCCGAGGCCAAGGACCTGGCCATCACCGTTGACGGCCTTGCAACGGTGGCCGATGTGGCAACAGTGCTGTGGGCGGCGGACCCTGCCCGCAAGGGAACACCGCCCCCGGAGAACCTCTCGCTGCGCATCGAAGAAGCGTTTGTGGGCGGCGGCATGCGCGGCAACATCCTCGCCCGCGAAGAGAACCTCCTTGAATCCGGGCTGCGGCCCGGCTCCGTGGTGTCGCTGGCCCAGGTCAGCGAGCACTTCGGTGCCCCGGGGGCGAACCGCGGCCCGGCGGCCGCCACCCTGCGCGTCCTCTCAGGGCCCGACGTCGGCAGCGAATTTCCGCTGCCTTCGGGCACCAGCTACATCGGCCGGGACCGGGACGTGGACATCCGGCTGACGGATCCACTGACGTCCAAACGCCACGCCCGCATCACGGTAGGGGAGGCCGTGGAAATCGTGGACACCAACTCGGCGAACGGGCTCCTGATGGATGGCCTTGCGGTGACGCGTGCCACCCTCAACTCCTCGGATACCGTGACGCTGGGCGACACCACCATCACTGTGGTTCCGCTGGGACATAACCGGGCGGCAGCGCCGACGTCGCCCCTGGTGGACTTTAACCGGTCACCGCGCGTCGTTCCCCGGTTTGAGGAACCCAAGCGCGTGGTGCCGGCCGGACCGAAGCGTCCGGAAGACAACCCGTTCCCGTACATCATGATGATCGCTCCGCTGCTGATGGGCGCCGTGATCTTCGCCGTTACCAGCAACCCGCTCTCGGTGCTGTTCATGATGATGATGCCGCTGTTCATTCTGGGCCACTATGTGGACCAGAAGATGCGGAGCCGGCGCCAGCAGAAGGAACAGCTTAAGCACTTCCGTGCTTCCATGGCCGCCTTCCGCGAGGACATCACCGAACTCCAGCATGTGGAACGCGCCGTCCGGCTGCAGGAAGCACCTTCCGTCAGCGACACCGTTGACGCCATTTACAAACTGGGTCCGCTGCTCTGGACCCACCGGCCCGAACACCACGGGTTCCTGGGCCTGCGTTTTGGCCTGGGTACTGCCCCGTCGCGCATCCGCATGGAGGAACCGCCGAACAACGACACCGAGGCGGAGTACGCCCGCGAAATCCAGGACTGCCTCAAACAGTTCCGGGACATCGAGGGCGTTCCGGTGGTGTCCCAGTTCCGGACGGCCGGCTCGCTGGGCATCGCCGGTGCCCGCGGGCTGGTGGACGACGTGGCACGCGGCATGGTGCTCCAGCTTGCCGGTTTGCACTCGCCGGCCGAGGTGGTGCTCACGGCCATCACGTCCGCCCAGTCCCGGGAACGCTGGAACTGGCTGCAGTGGCTGCCGCATGTCGGTTCCGGGCACAGCCCCCTGTCCGGTGACCACCTTGCTGCCGGTTCTGCCGGCGGCGCATCCCTGGTGGCCCGGCTCGAGGACCTGGTGGAGGCAAGGGAGGCTGCCGCGAAGCGGGCCGGCCCGGACCTTCGCCCGGGGCTGGACCCGGCCAAGCACGAGGTGGAGGAGCCAGTGGTTCCTGCGGTGCTCGTCATCGTGGAGGACGACGCCCCCGTGGACCGGGGGCGGCTCACCCGCCTGGCCGAACGCGGACCCGACGCCGGCGTCCACGTGCTGTGGGTCGCCACCAGCATCCAAGCACTGCCTGCTGCCTGCCGCGACTTCATGGCGGTGGACGGCGAGCACGGCACCACCACCGGGCAGGTGCGCCTTGGCCGCCACACCTATCCCGTCAGCTGCGAAAGCGTGGACGCGGAGCTTGCCGCCCAGCTTGCCCGGATGCTGACTCCCGTGGTGGATGTGGGCAAGCCCGTCACCGACGATTCCGACCTCCCGCGCGCCGTCTCCTATGCCACGCTGATTGGCAAGGACTTCCTGGACAACCCCCAGGCCATTGCCGAGCGCTGGACGGAAAACAATTCCGTGCACGCCAGCGCGGTGGCCAACCGCAAGGACAACGGCACGCTGCGCGCCCTGGTGGGCTCCAAGGGTATTGAACCGCTCTACCTGGACCTGAAGAACGAGGGCCCGCACGCCCTGGTGGGCGGAACCACCGGCGCCGGCAAGTCCGAGTTCCTGCAGTCGTGGGTGATGGGCATGGCGGCTGCCTACAGCCCGGACAGGGTCAGTTTCCTGTTCGTTGACTATAAAGGCGGAGCGGCGTTCGCGGACTGCATCAACCTGCCCCACACCGTGGGGCTGGTAACGGACCTTTCGCCGCACCTGGTCCGCCGCGCCCTCACCTCGCTCCGCGCCGAACTCCATCACCGCGAGCAGCTGCTGAACCGCAAGAAGGCCAAGGACCTGCTGGCACTGCAGCGCGAGGCCGACCCGGAAGCGCCGCCGTACCTGATCATCATCGTGGACGAATTCGCGGCGCTCGCCAATGAGGTTCCGGAGTTCGTGGATGGCGTGGTGGATGTTGCAGCACGCGGCCGGTCCCTGGGCCTGCACCTCATCCTGGCCACCCAGCGCCCGGCCGGTGTGATCAAGGACAGCCTGCGGGCCAACACCAACCTCCGGGTGGCGCTGCGGATGGCGGACGAGGACGACGCCACGGACATCCTCGGCGTCCCCGATGCCGCCTACTTCGACCCCTCCATTCCGGGCCGCGGCGCTGCGAAGACCGGACCCGGCCGGATCCAGGGCTTCCAGACCGGCTACGCCGGCGGCTGGACTACGGATAGGCCCCAGCGGCCCCAGATCGACGTCGTGGAAATGGCGTTCGGCTCCGGACCCAGCTGGGAGGCGCCGGCCCCCGAAAGGCCGGAAGTCGAGGCGCCGGCCGGCCCGAATGACATCGCCAGGATGACCGCAACCATCGTCCGTGCCGCCGGCACACTGGCCATCCGGCCGCCGCGCAAACCCTGGCTGGACGAACTGGCCAAAACCTACGACTTCTCAAAGCTGCCCAACCCCCGCACCGACGAACAACTGCTCCTCGGGGTGGCAGATGACCCCGTCCGCCAGGACCAGCCCACCGTCTTCTACGAACCGGACAAAGACGGCAACATGGCCATCTACGGAACGGGCGGATCAGGCAAATCGGCCGCCCTCCGGGGCATTGCCATTGCCGCCGCGGTAACCCCCCGGGGCGGGCCCGTCCACGTCTACGGGATCGACTGCGGATCCTCGGGGCTGCGGATGCTTGAGGAGCTGCCCCACGTTGGACAGATCATCAGTGGCGACGACGTCGAACGCGTCGGGCGCCTGCTGCGCCTGCTGCAGGACATCGCCGAGCAGCGCTCCGCGGCCTTCGCCGAGGTGCGTGCGTCCACCATCGTGGAGTACCGGAAGCTCGCCAACAGGCCCGGAGAGAAGCGGATCTTTGTCCTGGTGGACGGCATGTCCGCCTTCCGGGACCTGTACGAACACAGCCGGCTGTCCGCACTGTGGGACATCTTCCTCCAGCTGGCCACCGACGGCCGGGCCCTGGGCATCCACCTGGTGGTCACGGGGGACAGGCCCAATGCGGTCCCTGCCTCCCTGCTGGCTTCCATCCAGCGCCGCCTGGTGCTGCGCCTGTCCTCTGAGGACGACTACATTTCCCTGGACGTCCCCCGGGATGTGCTTGGTGCCGGATCACCGCCCGGCCGGGGCTTGCTGGACGGCCTGGAAGTCCAGCTCGCCGTCCTGGGCGGGAACTCCAACCTTGCCCTGCAGGCCCGCGAGGTGCACAAGCTCAGTGAAGCGATGCTGCGCCAGGGCCTGGATAAGGCCCCCGGCATCGAACGGTTGCCGGACCAGGTGGACCTGGACGTCCTTCCTGCCGGCGGTCCCGACCTGCCCGTCATTGGTGTGGACGACGAAACGCTCCAGCCGGCCGGGATCATGGCGAGGGGCCCGCTGCTCCTCGCCGGCCCTCCCGGTGCAGGCCGTACGGTCGCACTGGTGACCCTCGCCTACGCCCTCCGCCGGTCCAACCCCGGGACGGAGCTCATCTACATCGGGGCCCGGCGGTCCGCCGTCGCCTCCTTGCCCATCTGGAACCGCTCGGTGGTAGGCGCCGACGATGTTGCTGAGGTGGTGGAAGACCTGGTGGAGCATTCCTCGGGAAACCCGGGCGCGCTGGGGATCTTCATCGAGGGGCTGACGGAGTTCACGGACACCCTGGCCGAATCCGGGGTGGGCCAACTGGTCACCGCTTCCATCAAAGCCGACCAGTGGGTCATCGGGGAATCCGAAACCTCCACCTGGTCCTCGGCCTGGTCCCTGGCGCAGCCCTTCAAGTCGGGCCGCCGGGGACTGCTGCTGAATCCTGGCGACATCGAGGGCGACAGCCTGTTGAACACGTCCCTGGGCCGGGTCAGCCCGGATTTCATCCCTGGCCGGGGGTACGTGGTGGGCCGCGGAAAGGCGCGCAAGATCCAGGTGGCATTGCCGCCCGAAAACAGGGACTGACGGGCACGCAACGGCAGGGCCGCGGGGCCGGAGGATTTGCGGCCCCGCAGCGCGGTGTAGAAGACTACCGGGAACACCAGAAAGCCGCGGTGGGGGGACTGCGCGCATCGAAAGGTAGCAATGACCCCGTCCTCACAGGTCCTCCGCATTGCCTCGGCGTCGGCATCAGCAACGGTTCTGGCGATCTTCGTGGGCCTCTTTCCGGGCGGCCCGGCAGCAGCTGATTCTCCGCATCCAACGCCTGCCGCCACACCATCTTCCACGCAGGCTCCCGCCGAATGCCAGCTGATTCTCTGCCTGCCTGTCCTCGGGGAAGATTCGACCCCCGCGGAGACCGAGCGGCCGCGGAAGGCAAAGGAACCGGCACCCCCGCCCGCCCAACCCGCAGCCCCTGCACCGCCGGAGCAGCCTGCCGCGCCTGCTGCGCCGGCAATTGTTCCCGCTCCAGCCGACCCTTCCGCTGCTCCGGCGCCGGTAGAAACTGACCCGGAAGAAACTGACCCGGTCCAGGCTGCCCCCGAGGACTCCACAGCGAGCGCCGGCCCCACGCCGTCGAACGGCCCCGCCAGCGCCTCGAACTGGAACACCCCGGTCACGAAGTCGGCCAAGGCCACGCAGGTGGCTGCCGTTTCCCCTGCGGACGGCCGGGGCCCCGGTGGTCCCGAACTCCTCCCGATCACCGCCGGCGTCCTGCTGGTGGGTGTGGCCGGCGCCGCCCTTACGTGGTGGGGCAGGCAGCGCGTCGGAGCGCACTGACCTGTCCAGGCGCCGACGGCGTCCCCAGGGCCAGGCAGCCCCGCTGCCAGCGTCCAGCTGCCGGGGTAGGGCAAGATAGGTCTGTGAGCACAGGACCAGGCCCCTTAGAACAGACCGCCACCCGGACCGCCGCCCCCGGCGAACCGGAAGCCATCCCCAGTGAGTCGGTCCGCGAGGAATACGAGAACCTCGTCGACCTCGTCCGGAAGTATCGGTTCGCGTATTACCAGGAGGACACCCCCCTGGTTTCCGACGCCGAATTCGACGAACTGTTTCGGCGGCTGGAGGAGATCGAAGCCCTTCATCCGGAGCTGGTGTCCAACGACTCACCCACCCAGGAGGTGGGAGGGGAAGTCTCGGCGGCCTTCGCCGCCGTGGAGCACCTGCAGCGGATGTACAGCCTCGAGGACGTCTTCTCCCTGGAGGAACTCGAGGCCTGGCTCACCAAAGCATCGGCCGGCATCGCCAAACTGGGAGACGGCTCGCAGCAGCCGGCGTGGCTGACCGAACTGAAGATTGACGGCCTCGCGGTCAACCTGCTGTACCGGGACGGCAAGCTGGTGCGCGCCGCTACCCGTGGTGACGGTACCACCGGTGAGGACATCACCCACAACGTGCTCACCATCAAGGAAATCCCGCAGGAGTTGAGCGGTCAGGGGTTTCCTGCGGAGATGGAGATCAGGGGCGAGGTGTTTATCCCGTCGCAGGCGTTCGCCGAGTTCAATGAAGCCCTGATCGAAGCCGGCAAAGCGCCCCTGGCCAACCCCCGCAACGCCGCAGCCGGTTCACTCCGCCAGAAGGACCCGGCCGAGACGGCCAAGCGGCCCCTGAAGATGTTCGTTCACGGCATCGGTGCCCGTGAAGGACTCCAGGCGCGCAGCCAGTCCGAAACCTATGACTTATTGAGGGACTGGGGCCTGCCGGTCAGCCCCTATTCCGAAGTGCTGGGGAGCCTGGACGAGGTCCTTGGCTTCATCAAACGGTACGGGGACAAGCGCCACAAGCTGCTGCACGAGATTGACGGCATTGTGGTCAAGGTTGACGATTTCGCCACCCAGCGTGCCCTCGGCTACACCACCCGCGTGCCCCGGTGGGCGGTCGCCTACAAATACCCGCCCGAGGAAGTCCACACCAAGCTCCTGGACATCCAGGTCAACGTGGGCCGCACCGGACGCGTCACGCCCTTCGGCATGATGGAGCCCGTGAAAGTCGCCGGCTCCACCGTGGAGATGGCTACCCTGCACAACCAGGACGTGGTCAAGGCCAAAGGCGTGAAGATCGGCGACATCGTTATCCTGCGCAAGGCGGGCGACGTCATTCCGGAAATCGTGGGCCCGGTCCTGGCCCTGCGGGACCAGCAGGATCCTCCGGTCCGCGACTTCGTGATGCCCACCGAATGCCCCTCCTGCGCCACGCCCCTGGCCCCGGCCAAGGAGGGCGACGTGGACATCCGCTGCCCCAACTCAAAATCCTGCCCTTCCCAGCTGCGCGAGCGGGTGTTCCACCTCGCCGGCCGCGGTGCTTTCGACATTGAAGCCCTGGGCTGGGAAGCGGCCATCGCCCTGACCCAACCGGCGGAACCGGACGTCCCGCCGATGACCACCGAGGCGGCACTGTTCGATCTCACGCCGGAACTGCTGGCCGAGGTCAGGATCCGGCGTGAAAAGCGCTCCAAGGGTGTGGCCACCGGGGAATACGAGCTGGTGCCGTACTTCTACAGCAAGGGCACCGCGAAATCGCCGTCCAAGCCCACCGCCACCACCGAGAAGCTTTTCCGCGAACTCGAGAAGGCCAAAACCCAGCCCTTGTGGCGGGTGCTGGTGGCGCTGTCCATCCGGCACGTCGGGCCGCGCGCCTCCCGGGCGCTGGCCACGGCCTTCGGCACGATGGACGCGATCCGGAAAGCATCGGAGGAGGAACTGGCCCATGTGGACGGAGTGGGACCCACCATCGCCGCCGCACTGAAGGAATGGTTCGCCGAGGACTGGCACCTGGAAATTATCGACCGGTGGGCCGCAGCAGGCGTCAGGATGGAAGACGAGCGGGACGAATCCGTGCCCCGCACGCTGGACGGACTGACCGTGGTGGTCACCGGCTCGCTGCCGAACTTCAGCCGGGACGAGGCGAAGGAAGCCATCCTCATCCGCGGCGGCAAGGCCTCAGGGTCCGTTTCCAAGAACACCAGCTACGTGGTGGCGGGCGAGAACGCCGGCACCAAGCTGGACAAGGCCGAGCAGCTTGGCGTTCCAGTCCTGGACGAGGACGGCTTCCGGCAACTCCTGGCCGGCGGTCCGGCAGCACTCGGGGACGCTGCAGCACTGGGTGACGCGGCAGACGCAGCCGCGGCGGAGGCAACCCCGTGAGCGGCGGTAATCCCGGAAGCGGCGTTGGGGGAGCCGGCGCCCAGGTATCGCCTGCCGGGTTGCTGGAGGTAGCCAAACGCGCTGCCGCCGCCGGCGCCGCAGTCCTGGCCGGCCGCAGCGCCGAGGCCCTTCAGGCCAGCAACAAGGGTGACGCCGGTGATTGGGTCACCGCCTTCGACGTTGCCGCAGAGCATGCGGTCCGGGACGTCATTTCCGCGTCCCGTCCCAATGACAGCATCACCGGTGAAGAGCACGGAACCACCAGGCCGGCGGAGGCCACCGGCTACCGCTGGTCCATCGACCCGCTGGACGGCACCACCAACTTCATCCGCAATATCGTCTACTACGGCACCTCGGTGGCAGTGGCCGATGCCAACGGCGTCTGGCTGGCCGGCGTCGTTAATGCCCCTGCGTTGGGGCGCGTGTACTACGCTGCCCGCGGCGAGGGCGCGTGGCTGGAGGAATACGGCGCCCTGACCCGGCTCCAGGGGCCGGTCCCCGGGCGCAAGGGCCAGATCCTCGCCACCGGGTTCAACTACGACCCGCAGGTCCGCTCCGAACAGGCCGCCCAGTTCGCCGAACTGCTGGAGGGTTTTGCGGACGTCCGCAGGTTGGGATCAGCCGCCTTGGACCTGTGCCTGGTGGCGGACGGCACCCACGACGCGTTCGGTGAGCGGGGGCTGAACGAGCACGACTTTGCAGCCGGGGCACTGATCGCCGAGGAAGCCGGCTGCTGGGTCCGCCGGCCCCGGCTGACCAGTCCGCTCGACGGCGGGCCCAGCGACCAGGAACGCCTGGATGCCTGGACGTGCGCGGCGAGCCTGGAGCTGTCCGGCAAGTTCCCGCTCTGAGGCGGCATCTGGGCCCTGGCCCGCTCAACGGGGTGATAGTTCAGTCACGGAAACCCCCGTTTTGCACACTGCTACTGGCTGGTAGCACTACCATTGACGGGTGCATTCGCAGATAACTGTCCGTCCCGCCGTCGAAACAGATTTCGACGCCGTTGCCCGCATCACCAGGGATTCCTACCTGGCTGCCGGGTACTTTGACGACGCCGACCACCCCTATATGCGCAAGGTCCAGGACGTTGCACTGCGGGCAGGCCAGGCAACCGTGTGGGTGGCCGAACGGGCCGGGCAGGTGGTCGGATCCGTCACGCTTGCCCGCGCCGGTGAGCCCTACGCGGACATCGCCCTGCACGATGAGCTGGAGTTCCGCATGCTGGTGGTGGATCCGGCCGTGCAGCGCAGCGGTGCCGGCAAGGCCATGATGGCGGCGATCCTGGAACACGCCAGGGAACTGGACGGGGTCAATGGTGTGTCCCTGACCACCGGGAGCACCTGGGAAAGCGCCCGCGGCCTGTACAGCAAAACCGGGTTCGCCAGGGTCCCGGAACGGGACTGGTTCGTGCCTGGGACTGACATAAAACTGCTGGTTTACCGGCTGGACCTCTAGCCGCCCTAAAGTGGTGCCGACTCACTCCAGCTTCGAAAGGCCCACCATGCGCAAAACCTTCGGCACCGGCTCCGTTTGGGAACAGACCCTCGGCTACTCCCGGGCCGTCCAGGTGGACAACACCCTCTACATTTCCGCCACCGCCGCGAGCGGCGAGGACGGCATCGTGGGCAATGACTTCTACACCCAGACCCAGTTCATCCTGCAGAAGCTCGGCAAGGTCCTGGCGGACGCCGGCTTCGGTTTCGAGGACGTGGTGCAGTCCAAGCTGTACCTGACGGACATCAGCCAGTGGGAAGAAGCGGGGCGGGCCCACGGCGAGGTTTTCGGCGACATCCGGCCCACCCTGGCCCTGGTCCATGTCCTTCCGTTCCTGCATCCGGAGATGCTGGTGGAAATCGAGCTCGTGGCGCAGAAGAGCGCAAGCTAGCCCTATACCCCTTTCGGCTTACGGTGCCACCGGCAGGCCGTAGCGGTGCTCCGGCCTGCCGGTGGTCCCGTAGCGCAGCTGGATGTCCACTGCGCCGTCGTCGGCCAGCGAGGACAGGTACCGCTGCGCCGTTGCCCGGGAAACACCCACCCGGCCGGCCACTTCCGCTGCCGAATACTGCTCACCCGGCACCAGCGATTCAAGCACCGCTGCTTCCGTCGCCGAGCGGGGCTTTGACGACGGCGTGACGTCGCCGGGGATCAGGGCGCGCTTGGCCCGCTCCACCGCATCCTGGTCAAGGGCGCCGGGCTGGCCCAGCAGGCGCCGGTACCGTGCATAGGAACGCAGCTGCTGGGACAGTGACTCGGACGTGAACGGCTTCAGCAGGTAGCCCAGCGCGCCCCGGCGGAACGCCACCCGGACGGAGGCAGCGTCCGAGGCCGCACTGAGGATCATGGTGTCAACATCCAGTTGCTGCAGCAGGTCCAGGCCGGAGGCGTCCGGGAGATAGACGTCCAGCAGCACCAGGTCCGGCCGAAGGCTGTGAATGGCCTGGAGCGCGAGCGACGCCGTTCCCACCGGTGCCAGCGCCAGGAAGCCCGCCACCGAATCCACATAGGCGGCGTGCAGCTTCGCGACGTGGAAATCGTCATCCACGATCAGCACCCGAAAGTCCTCAGCCATCGTTGTCCTTTCCGGCTGCATCCTTCAGCCCTGCGTCCGTCTGTTCTGCATTCCTGATTCCGGCTGTGGTGCCGGGGAGCGTGGCCATAAAGACGGCTCCGGGCCCGCCGCGGGTGCCCGGATCCAGCAGTTTAACGTCACCGCCGCGTCGCCGCGCGAGCTGCCGCGCCAAGGCCAGCCCGAAGCCCTGGCCGCCGCCTGCACGGACGGGACCGGAAGCGGTGGTGAAACCCTCGGCGAAAACGGCTTCCGCATCCGTCCCCTCAGCCAGCCCGTCGCCGGAGTCCGCGACCACCACGTGGAGGGTGCCGCCGTCGTCGCCCGGGTCATCCATGACTTCCAGTTCAACCCAACGGTCCCGAGCTGAGCCTGCGACGGCCGCGTTGACGGCGTTATCGATCAGGTTTCCCAGCACGGTGGTGACGTCCTGGGCATCGGTGACCTGGCCGCGGACCAGGGTTTCCGGTCCGATGCGCAAGGCCACGCCCCGCTCGTCGGCCTCCACCCCCTTCGCTCCCACGAAGGCCTGGAGGTAAGGGTCCTGAAGCAGCTCGGCCTGGTCAACCGGGAACTTCAGCGGTCCCGTCGCCGCCAGCTGCGCAAGGTACCCGCGTGCCTGCTGGTGCTCTCCGATGCTCATAAGCCCGGCGATGGTGTGCAGCTGGTTGGCGAACTCATGGCGCTGCGCCCGCAGGGCAGTGGACATGGTGCCCACGGCGTCCAACTGCCGGGTGAGCTGCTGCAGTTCTGTCCGGTCGCGGAGCATCACCACCCAGCCCAGGTCCTCACGCCGGTGGAGTGCCTTGCGGGCGTTGGCCACCAAAACCCGCCCGCCGGCCACCAGTTCCAGGGCGGCATCCGGGCCGGGGCCGGGCCGGGTCAGGGACTTCAGCTGGTCCGGCAGCGGTGCCTCCTCCCACGCGGTTCCGGTCAGGTCCGGCAAGTCCAGCAGCCGCTGCGCTGCGGCGTTGAAGACACTGATCCGGCCGTCGGCCGAAACGCCGATCACGCCGTCGTCCACGCCCTGGAGAACTGCCACCTGGTCGTGGACCAGGCTGCTGATTTCCTCCGGTTCCAGGCCCAAGGTGAGGCGCTGGAGGCGGCGGCGCAGCAGGAAGGATCCCAGGACGCCGGCGATGAGGGCACCTGTGGCGGTGAGGGCAACCGGGCCAATGTCGCGTGCCACGCTTTGGCCTACTGTCTCCATCGAGTAGCCCACGCTGACCTCGCCCACCACAGTGGTGCTGCCCGGAGCGTAGACGGGCACCTTGGCCCCGGCCGACGGGCCGAGCGTCCCGGTGTTCCTGGTGGTCACCTCGCGGCCGGACAGGGCCTCGGACGGATCCGTACTCACCCGTTCCCCGAGCCGCTGGGGGTCCGGATGCGCCAGCCGAAGGCCCGTTTCGTCGGTGATGACCACAAACAGGGCACCGGTCCGGGTCCGTGCTGCTTCGGCCGACGCCATCAGCGGCCCGGCGGCCAGTTCGGCAGCCGGGGGAGTGCCGGCCTGTTCACTGATGGCCAGCACGTCCGCCCGCACCGAGGGGTCCGAGGCCACCGTCCGGGCAAGCGTCAGCGCCTGGTTCTCCGCCTCGCTGCCCACCCTGTCATAGGTCAGCCAGGCGTGGACGCCGGCGCTGAGCAGAACCACCAGAAGGACCACCGCAAGTTGGAGCAGGAGCGTCTGGGTGGAGAACCGCAGCGGCGCGCTGGGGCTGGAACGCTGCATGATCCTCCTTGTTTCGGGTGGCCCGCCGGGGCGTGCGGGGTGCTGTGAGCAGAATGAGCAAAATGCTCGCAATAAGCAGTATGCCAATCAATTGAGCCAAAGGCACGGCCGTGACGGCGGCCACTCTACAGTCTGTAGCACGCGTCACAACGCTGTGCCGCTGTTCACTAAGAAGGAGCCGGCCGTGCTGGTATTACTTGGATTCGCAATGATCGCGGTATTCATGGTGCTGATCATGACGAAAAAGTTGACGCCAGTGCTGGCGTTGATCATCGTCCCTACTGTTTTTGGTCTTTTCGCCGGTGCCGGCCTTGGCATCGGCGACATGGTGATGGACTCGATGAAGGCCATGACCTCAACAGCAGCCCTGCTGATGTTCGCCATCATCTACTTCGGGCTGATGATCGACGTGGGGCTTTTTGACCCGCTGGTCCGGTTTATCCTCCGCAAGCTGGGCAACGACCCCGCCAAGGTAGTGCTGGGTACCGCCATCCTCGCGGCCGCCGTGTCCCTCGACGGCGACGGCTCCACCACCTTCATCCTCACCACGGCCGCCATGCTGCCGATCTACCTCCGGCTGAAGATGAGCCCCGTGGTCCTTACCTGTGTGGCCGGCCTGGCTAACGGCACCATGAACATCGTTCCCTGGGGCGGCCCCACGGCCCGCGCCGCCAGCGCGTTGAAGATCGACGTCAACGATGTCTTTGTCCCGATGCTTCCCTCCCTCCTCGCCGGCATCGCCGTCGTCCTGGCCTTTGCTTGGCTGCTTGGCCTGCAGGAGCGCAACCGCCTCCGGGCCACTGCCCCGGAAATCTGGGAAGCGCCGTCTACGGCAGAGCCTTTCACCGCTGAAGGGTTCGACGGCGGCGCTCCCGCCGGCGGTTCCGGAACCGGCCGCGGACGCAAGGGGTCCGGCCCTTCCGGAACAGCTCCTGCCGGAGCAGCTCCCGCCGTCGCCGGTTCAACCGGCTCCGGCGTGGCCGTGCTCGAACGCACCGAAGACCTGGTGGATGACAGCGACACCGCCATGGCGGACACCGCATTGGACCCGAACCGCAAGACCCTGCGCCCCAAGCTGCAGTGGTTCAACCTCGGCCTGACCGTCGCCGTTATGGGCATGCTGATCGCCGACCTCGTGCCCCTGCCGTACGTGTTTATGGTGGGCTCCGCCATCGCCCTGCTGGTGAACTTCCCCAACGTCAAGGACCAGGCCACCCAGATCGTGGCCCACGCGCCGTCGATCGTGGCGGTGGTCAGCATGGTTATGGCCGCGGCAGTCCTGACCGGCGTCCTCACCGGCACCGGCATGGTGGAAGCCATGTCCGCGTGGCTGGTACAAATCATCCCCACGTCCATGGGCCCGTTCCTGGCGGTCATCACCGGCATCCTCAGCATCCCCATGACGTTCTTCATGAGCAACGACGCCTTCTACTTCGGTGTTCTCCCCGTCCTGAGCGAGACCGCCGCCCATTACGGGATCAGCGCAGCCGAGATGGCCCGCGCCTCCATCACCGGCCAGCCGTTCCACATGCAGAGCCCGCTGGTTCCCGCAATCCTGCTCCTGGTGTCGCTTGCCAAGGTTGACCTCGGCGACCACCACAAGAAGGTGCTGTGGCGCAGCGCCGTGGTGTCCCTGGTCATGCTGGGAATTGGCATGCTGACCGGAGCCATCGGAATCGGTTAGTCTGTAGCTGCCGTGCTGCTGCCCCTCGTGGGCGCCGGCCGGTATGAAGGTGCCCGTCTGACGCCCGCTGGGGGCCGTCAGACGGGCATCATCGTTTCCCCACTAGAATGGGTCGGAAATCAATTCAAACTTTGCAGGGGAGATCCATGGCTGCGATCAACCGTGACGACGTTGCGCATCTCGCGCGGCTCGCTCACATTGAGATGAGTGCCCAAGAGCTGGACAGGATGGCCGGAGAACTCGCGGTCATCGTTGATTCGGTCAAGTCCGTGAGCCAGGCTGCCGGTGACGACGTCCCGGCGACGTCCCACCCCATCCCGCTGAACAACGTGTTCCGCGAGGACGTTGTGGGCCACACCTTCACCGCGGAACAGGCGCTCTCCGGCGCACCGGACTCCGACGAAAACCGTTTCAAGGTCCCGGCAATCCTGGATGAGGCATAAGCATGACTGACAACAACGAACTCATCCGCCTCTCCGCCGCCCGGCTGGCCGAAAAGCTGGCTGCCGGTGAGGTCACCTCCGTCGAGGTCACCCAGGCGTACCTGGACCGGATCGCTGCTGTTGACGGCGGGGAACGCGGCGTCAACGCTTTCCTGCACGTCAACGCCGAGGAAGCCCTCGCCGTCGCCGCCGAGGTGGACGCCATCCGTGCTGCGGGCGGTGCAGAGGCCGAATCCCTGCATGTCCTGGCCGGCGTCCCGATCGCCGTTAAGGACCTCATCGTTACGGTGGGCCAGCCCACCACAGCCGGCTCCAAAATCCTCGAGGGCTGGCACAGCCCCTACGACGCCACTGTGGTGGAACGCCTCCGCGCGGCGAAGATGCCCATCCTGGGCAAGACCAACCTGGACGAGTTCGCCATGGGCTCCTCCACTGAACATTCCGCCTACGGGCCCACCCGCAACCCGTGGGACCTGGACCGGATCCCGGGCGGCTCCGGCGGCGGCTCCGCTGCCGCCGTCGCGGCCTTCGAAGCACCCCTCGCCCTCGGCACCGATACCGGCGGGTCCATCCGCCAGCCCGGGGCAGTCACCGGCACCGTCGGTGTGAAGCCGACCTACGGCAGCGTTTCCCGCTACGGCGCCATCGCCATGGCGTCCTCGCTGGACCAGATCGGCCCGGTTTCAAGGACGGTCCTGGACTCGGCCCTCCTGCACGAGGTCATCGGCGGGCACGACCCCCGCGACTCCACCTCCCTTCCGGACCCGCTGGCAGACCTCGTGGCCGCGGCCAAAACCGGCAGCGTTGAGGGCATGCGGATCGGCATCATCAAGGAACTCCACGGCGAGGGCTACCAGGCCGGCGTCGAAAACCGCTTCAACGACTCCCTGGAGCTCCTCAAGGAGGCCGGCGCGGAAATCGTTGAGGTCTCCTGCCCCAACTTCCAGTACGCCCTGGGCGCCTACTACCTGATCATGCCCTCCGAGGCGTCCTCCAACCTCGCCAAGTTCGACGGCGTCCGGTACGGCCTGCGCGTCCTGCCCGAGGACGGCCCCATGACCATCGAACGCGTCATGGGCGCCACCCGCGCCGCCGGTTTCGGCGACGAAGTCAAACGACGCATCATCCTGGGCACCTACGCCCTGAGCGCCGGCTACTACGACGCCTACTACGGTTCGGCCCAGAAGGTGCGCACGCTGGTGCAGCGCGACTTCGACGCCGCCTTCACCGTGGCCGACGTCCTGATTTCGCCCACTGCGCCCACCACGGCATTCCGCCTTGGCGAGAAGCTGGACGACCCCCTGGCCATGTACCTCAACGACGTCGCCACCATCCCAGCCAACCTGGCCGGAGTCCCGGGTCTGTCCCTTCCCGGCGGCCTGGCCGACGAGGACGGGCTGCCCGTCGGCATCCAATTGCTCGCCCCCGCACGGGAGGACGCACGCCTGTACCGGGTGGGCGCCGTCCTGGAGTCGCTGCTTGAGGCCAAGTGGGGCGGCCCGCTGCTGGCCCAGGCCCCGGAACTGGGTGAGCTCGTCGAAGCCAAGGAGGCAAAATAATGAACACTGACGCAATCCTGAGCTTCGAAGAGGCCATGGAGAAGTACGATCCCGTCCTGGGGTTCGAGGTCCACGTGGAGCTCAACACCAAGACCAAGATGTTCTCCTCCGCCCCCAACGTCTTCGGCGACGAGCCCAACACCAACGTCAACGAAGTGGACTTAGGGCTCCCCGGCGTGCTGCCGGTGGTCAACAAGGCTGCAATCGAGTCCTCGATCAAGATCGGCCTCGCCCTCAACTGCAAAATCGCGGAGTCCTGCCGCTTTGCCCGGAAGAACTACTTCTACCCGGACACCCCCAAGAACTTCCAGACCTCGCAGTACGACGAACCCATCGCGTACGACGGCTACCTGGATATCGAACTCTCCGACGGCACCGTGTTCCGCGTGGAGATCGAGCGCGCCCACATGGAAGAGGACGCCGGAAAGCTGACGCACATGGGCGGCGCTACAGGCCGTATCCAGGGCGCCGACTTCTCGCTGGTGGACTACAACCGTGCCGGCGTGCCGCTTGTGGAAATCGTCACCAAGCCCATCCAGGGCGCCGGTTCGCGTGCTCCGGAACTCGCCAAGGCCTACGTGGCAGCGGTGCGGGAGATCGTGAAGAACCTGGGCGTGTCCGACGCGAAGATGGAACGCGGCAACGTCCGCTGCGACGCCAACGTCTCGCTGCGCCCCCACGGCCGTGAGCGTTTCGGCATCCGATCCGAAACCAAGAACGTGAACTCGCTGCGCGCGGTGGAACACGCCGTCCGCTACGAGATCCAGCGCCACGCTGCTGTCCTGGACGCCGGCGAGCCCGTCATCCAGGAGACCCGCCACTGGCACGAGGACACCCGCACCACCACGTCCGGACGGGCCAAGTCCGACGCCGACGACTACCGCTACTTCCCGGAACCTGACCTGGTTCCCGTGGTTCCGTCGCGGGAGTGGGTTGAGGAACTCCGGGCCACGCTGCCCGAGCCGCCGGCCGCGCGCCGCAAGCGCCTGCAGGCTGACTGGGGCTACTCAGACCTCGAATTCCGGGACGTCGTGAACGCCGGCGTGATGGACGAGATCGAGGAAACCATCGCCGCCGGTGCCTCAGCCTCGGTTGCCCGCAAGTGGTGGATGGGTGAGATCGTCGGCCGCGCCAAGAATGCCGACGTCGACCCGGGCCAGCTCGGCGTCCAGCCTGCCACCATCGTGGAGCTGGCACGCATGGTGGAAGAAGGCAAGATCAACAACAAGATGGCGTCGGAGGTCCTGGACGGCGTCCTGGCCGGCGAAGGCGCTCCGGCGGAGATCGTGGAGAAGCGCGGCCTCGCCGTTGTGTCTGACGACGGGCCACTGCTCGAAGCCATTGACGCCGCGCTGGCCGCGCAGCCTGATGTTGCGGACAAGATCCGCGGCGGCAAGGTCCAGGCCATCGGGGCCATCGTGGGCGGCGTGATGAAGGCCACCCGCGGCCAGGCTGACGCCGCCCGTGTCCGCGAACTGATCCTGGAGAAGCTGGGCGTCAGCGTCTAATCCCTCCTACCTGTCTAGCCACTCCTCACCGGCCGGGCCGCTGGTAACGCCGTGAAATCCCTTTTCGCGGCGTTGGCTGCGGCCCGGTTGAGGTTTAAGTAGTACTCACTTTCCACATGCCGCGGAGTACTCGTGTGCGGCGGCGCACGCCGGCCCTACACTGAAGCTCCAGGGCGCCGCTTGACGGGAAACAGGCCCTGCCGTCGCTGTGGGAGGTATGGGCATGTCCGTCCGGGAACCGTTGAAATTCCGCAAGGCCGCGCTTGCAGGCGCGGTGGCACTCGCGCTGACGGGCACCGGCGTCGCTATCGCCTGGGCCGCCGACCCGTCCCCGCCGTCGTCCTCGGCCCCGGGGAATTCGGACAAGGCCCAGGGGCACAACAAGCCGGACAAAGCCCAGGGGTCCAACAAGGCGGACAAGGCCCAGCGCCCGCAGCACCTGCACGGGGAAAGCGTGGTCAAGAAGGCCGACGGCACGTTCGTAACAGAGCTGGGCCAGCGCGGCACGGTGGAGGCCGTCAGCGGTACCTCCGTCACCGTCAAGAGCGAGGACGGCTACTCGCAGGCCTACAGCGTCACTGCCGAAACGAAAATTGCTCAGGTGCCGCCGGCGGACAGCACCCCGGGAATGGCCGACGGCGGCAAGCGGCCTAAGCGGGCAGCGGGGTCTATTGCGGACATCGCCACGGGTGACGTTGTCCGGATTTCCGGGGTGAAAAGCGGGGACCAGGTCACGGCGGAGCGGATCGTTGAGGGCGGTGACCGTCCGGGACCGGGCTTGGGGACGGGCCGCGGGCACGGCCACGGCAAGGGCCACTCAAAGTAGGTAGCGGCAGTCGTTTTGGACGCCCAAAACGCCTGTGCTACCCAGTTGGGTCAGCCCTGCTCCACCAGCCCCGCCATAATGCCCTGCAGTGCTTCGGCGACTGTCATGACGGAACGGCGCTTCAGGTTCTCGGGCCGCGCCAACAAGTCAATCCGGCGGCGGGTGCTGATCCCCTCAAGGGGCCTCAGCACAATGTCCGGGTTGAGAACCGGTCCTGCGGTGTACCTCGGCAGCAGCCCCACTACTCCGCCCGCTGCCACCAGCGCCGCCACCGTGGAGTAGTCATTGATCCGGTGCACGATGTTCAGTTCTCGGCTGGAAACAGCGGCGACGGCGGACAACACATCCGCGGGGGAGTAACCGGTGTGGCTGGTCACCCACGCCTCGCCGCCGACGTCGTCCGCCGTCACGGCCGCTTTCCCGGCAAGGGGGTGGCCCGCGGGCAAGGCAACATCCAGCGGTTCGTGGGCCAGCGGAATCACCGTCACCCGCTCCGCAGGCCACCGCGGGCTGTGGTCCATCCGGTGGGCAAGGACCAGGTCGTAGCGTGCCGTCAGGGCGGGGAAGTCCTGCTGGGCGACGTCCTCATCCGAGAGCTCGATCCGCGGCTGGCCGGGGGCATCGAGGATCCTGGCCAGCGGCGCGAACACCGCCTGTCCTGCGCTGTGGAACCCGCACAGGGTTACCCGGCCCGCCGCGGAGCCGTGGTAATTGCCGATGGCATCCCGGGCATCAGCCATCGCGCTGACCACGGCGGCTCCGGCGTCGGCCAGTACCTGCCCGGCGTCGGTGAGCACCAGGTTGCGGCCTTCCTTGCGGGTGAGCGGAACATCGACTTTCCGCTGCAGCAGGGCCAGTTGCTGGGAGACGGCAGAGGGGGTGACCATCAGGGTCTCCGCCACTGCCTTGACGCTTCCCAGGGCTCCCAGTTCACGCAGGATTTCAAGCTGGTGTATGTCCACTGGTCCAGTCTATGCGTTAGCTTTGGCTACATCGTCGATTGAGAACTTCGCTGTTGTGCTAAAGCTTCTTCCTCGCTGTAATGAGGAGGGCAGGACCTGCCAACGACGCACAAAGAGTAAGGAAGCCGATGAAGGCTTTGTACAAGGCCGGCCCACAGGCCGGCTTCGAGCTGGTGGACCGCCCCGAACCGGCAGCAGGGCCCGCTGACGTGAAGATCCGGGTCATGACCACCGGCATCTGCGGCACCGACCTCCACATCCAGTCTTGGGATTCCTGGGCGCAGGGGATCATCGAAGCTCCCCTCATCCCCGGCCATGAGTTCTACGGTGAAGTAGTCGACATCGGCGAGGACGTCCGTGACGTCAAGGTCGGCGACCGGGTTTCCGGGGAAGGTCACGTGGTCTGCGGGATTTGCCGGAACTGCCGCGCGGGTCGACGCCAGATGTGCATCCACACCGTCAGTGTGGGCGTGCAGCGCGACGGCGCGTTCGCGGAGTACGTGGTGATCCCGGAAACCAACGTCTGGGTCCATCACGATCCGTCTGTTACCCCCGAGCTCGGCGCCATCTTCGATCCCTTCGGCAATGCCGTGCACACCGCCCTCAGTTTCCCGCTGGTGGGGGAGGACGTGCTCATTACCGGAGCGGGCCCCATCGGGCTGATGGCCATCGCCGTCGCCCGCCACGCCGGAGCCCGCAAGATCGCCATCACGGACGTCTCGCGGCCAAGGCTGGACCTGGCCCGGCAGCTCGGCGCAGACCTTGCCATTGACGTCTCCACCACCCGCGTCCGGGAAGCCCAGCGGGAGCTGGGGATGCGCGAAGGTTTCGACATCGGGATGGAGATGTCCGGCCACCCCACCGCCCTGCCGGAGATGATCGACAACATGAATCACGGCGGCCGGATTGCCATGCTGGGACTGCCCAGCCAGGACATCACCATTGACTGGGGCAAAGTAGTGACCCACATGCTCACGCTCAAGGGCATCTACGGGCGGGAGATGTACGAGACCTGGTACGCGATGAGTGCCATGCTCTCGTCCAACCCCGTGCTGCACGCGGGCATCTCCGCCGTCGTCACCGATACGCTCCCGGCCGCCCAGTGGGAAAAAGGCTTCGACCTGGCCCGCAGCGGCGCAGGCGGAAAAGTTGTCCTCGACTGGACCCAACTCTAAGGAACACCATGTACACCTCGATCAAGGAACAGCTGACCACCGAGCTGGAGGACATCCGCACCGCGGGGCTCTTCAAAACCGAGCGCAGCATCAACTCGGCCCAGTCCAGCCACATCACCGCGGGCCTCATCGGCCAGCAGGATGCCAACGTGCTGAACTTCTGCGCCAACAACTACCTGGGCCTGGCGGACCATCCTGAAATCATCAGCGCAGCGAAGGGCGCCATGGACGAACGCGGCTTCGGCATGGCCAGCGTGCGGTTCATCTGCGGCACCCAGGACCTGCACCTGGAACTTGAAGCACGTGTTTCGCGGTTCCTGGGAACCGAGGACACCATCCTGTTCTCCAGCTGCTTCGACGCCAACGGCGGCGTTTTCGAGTCCCTGTTCGGCCCGGAGGACGCTGTCATTTCCGACGCCCTTAACCACGCCTCCATCATCGACGGCATCCGCCTGTGCAAAGCGCAGCGTTACCGGTACGCCAACCAGGACATGGCTGACCTCGAGGCGAAGCTCATTGAGGCAAAGGATGCCCGCCGCAAGATCATCGTCACCGACGGCGTCTTCTCGATGGACGGGTACCTGGCGCCGCTGGAGGCCATCTGCGATCTCGCCGAGAAGCACGACGCCCTGGTCATGGTGGACGACTCCCACGCCGTCGGTTTCATGGGCGCAACCGGCGCAGGCACACCCGAACACGCAGGTGTGTCGCAGCGGGTGGATATCTATACCGGGACCTTCGGGAAAGCACTGGGTGGGGCATCAGGGGGATACGTGTCCGGCCGCGCAGAGGTAGTGGCCATGCTGCGGCAGAAGGCCCGCCCCTACCTCTTTTCCAACTCCCTTGCCCCGGCTATCGTCGCCGCCACCATCAAGGCACTGGACCTGGTGGAGAACTCGGCGGAGCTGCGGCGCACGCTTTTTGACAACGCCGCACTGTTCCGCCGCCGCATGACCGAGGAGGGGTTCGACCTCCTCCCCGGCGAGCATGCCATCGTCCCGGTGATGTTCGGCGACGCCGTCCTGGCCGCGAAGGTGGCTGACCGGATGCTGCAGCACGGCGTCTTCGTTACGGCTTTCAGCTTTCCCGTGGTTCCGCGCGGGGCGGCCAGGATCCGGGTGCAGCTTTCGGCTGCGCATTCAGCGGACGACGTCGAAGCCTGCGTGCGTGCCTTCGTCGCCAGCCGTGGCGAAGTGGCAGCGTGACGGCACTCACCGCCCGCCCCTAACTCTGCAAGGATGGTGCCATGGCAGCACACTATGACGTCCTGATCGTCGGCGGCGGAATTGCCGGGCTTTCCCTGGCTTCGGCGCTGGCGGGCACCTGCAGCGTGGCGTTGGTGGAGGCCGAGCAGGAGCTGGCGTACCACACCTCCTCCCGCTCAGCCCGCCAGCTCATCCCCAGCTACGGTCCGCCCGTGGTCCAGGAACTGACGGTCCGCACCCTGGAACTGATCGCAGCCCGCGATGCCGGGCTGCCCGAACCAGTGCTCATGCCCCGCAGCTTTATGTTGATCGGGACCGAGGAGGCGGTGGCAGCGGAAGCCAGCGGCCACATGCGCTCCGTCACCCCGGCCGAGGCGCTGGAACTCTGCCCGGCACTGGTCCCGGACTCGTTCACCGCCGCCGGGCTGGACACCGGATCCTTTGGCTGTAACGCACCCCTGCTGCTCGCGGACCACCGCCAGCAGGCGCTGGCAGCCGGGGTGGACATCATTACGGGCGCGCGGGTTCACTCCGCGCAGCGCCTTGGCTCCGGCTGGCAGGTGGGGGCCGGGATGGAGGCATTCGAAGCCGGCGTCCTGGTCAACGCGGCCGGCGCCTGGGCGGACGAGCTGGCTGTGATCAGCGGAGTGGAGAAGCTCGGGCTGCAGCCGTACCGGCGCACCGCGGCCATTGCCGCCGTCGAACGTTCCCTGCCGCCGCAAAGCCCCATGGTGGCGGCAGCGGACAACACGTTCTACTTCCGGCGCGAGGGCGACGACGTGCTGATCTCCCCGTCCGAATCGGTGCCCAGCGGCCCAGAGGATGCCAAGCCCCGCCCGGGTGACGTGGAGCGCCTGGTAGCCAGGCTCAACGAGTTGACCACGCTGGGCATCACGGAAGTCCGCCGGGCCTGGACCGGCTTGCGGACCGAAGCGGCCGACGGCGTCCCCGTGGCCGGCTTCGACGCCGAAGCCCCCGGCTTCTACTGGCTCGCCGGCCAGGGTGGCTATGGCTTCCAGACATCGTCCGCCATGGCGGAGCTCGCGGCTGGGCAGATCCTCGCCGGTCTCGAATCCGAAGGCAATGTCGCCCAGGCAGCTGACGATGGTCCGGCATCCCGGACAGCTGAGGCGCTCGCGGCCACCCGCTGGTCAGTCCGGCGCTGAAGAATGGTCGTATGAGTACGCTGATCACCAATATCGCCGAGCTGATGACGCAGGACCTGGAGCGCCGGGTCCTGCGGGACGCCGCGGTGGTGGTGGAGGGGGAGCGGATTTCGTGGATCGGCGCCGCTGCGGATGCTCCCGCTGCCGATGACGCCGTAGACGCGGCCGGCCGGGCCATGATCCCGGGCTGGGTGGACTCCCATACGCACCTCCTCTTCGCTGGTGACCGGACGGCGGAGTTCGAGGCGCGGATGGCGGGGGAGTCGTACTCGGCCGGGGGCATCGCCGTCACCATGAACGCCACCCGTGCCACATCCGATTTCGACCTCACCCGCCTGGCGCTGTCCCGCGTTGACGAAGCCGTTTCGCAGGGAACCACCTACATCGAGACGAAGACGGGCTACGGCCTGGATGTTGAACACGAGACCCGGAGCGCTCGCATCGCCTCTACGGTGGCAGATCAGGTGACGTACCTCGGAGCGCACTTGGTCCCTGCCGGACGGGACGCGGACGAGTACACCGACCTCGTGTGCGGCCCAATGCTCGCCGCCGTCCGGCCCTACGTGCAGTGGGCCGACGTATTCTGCGAAGAGGGGGCCTTCACCGCTGAACAGTCCCGGCGGGTCCTGCTGGCCTGCCGTGACGCAGGCCTGGGGCTGCGCGTCCATGGAAACCAGCTGGGTGAAGGCCCGGGCGTGCAGCTCGCCGTCGAACTTGGAGCTGCGAGCGTGGACCACGTGAATTACCTCGCGGAAAAGGATGTTGACGCCCTGGCCGGAACCTGGAGTGGGTGGGACGCCGCTTCCGGAACCGGTGTGACGGGGACTGTGGCAACCTGCCTGCCCGCCTGCGATCTTTCGACGCGCCAGCCCCTTGCCCCCGCGCGGGCACTGCTTGACGCCGGCGTCCAGGTGGCGCTGGCCTCCAACTGCAACCCGGGCACGTCCTACACCAGCTCGATGGCGTATTGCGTCACAACCGCGGTGCTGCAGATGGGCCTCAGTGTCCATGAAGCTGTCCGAGCGGCGACCTACGGCGGGGCCCTTGCACTGCACAAGGACAAGGGAAACGACGCCGACGGCGAACGCGCGGTGGGTTCAATTGCCGTCGGACACCGGGCGGACCTTCACCTGCTCAATGCGCCGTCGGCTACCCACCTGGCTTACCGTCCGGGCATGCCGCTGACGTACGCTGTTTGGCGGGCCGGTACAAGGGCCAGGTAAATCCCGCCGACAAACTGACGTTAGTTGATCATTAGGCTTCTGTTATGATCAGAAAGCGTCATCTCACCCGATGGCGGGAGTATCTGGAGGCCCCTGCATGACCCGCACTGACCGGCTGACGGCCATACTCGATCTCCTGGCCAGGACCGGCCAGGTGGAGGTCGAAGAGATCGTCAGCACCCTCAACGTGTCCCCGGCCACCGCCCGGCGCGACCTGGACAGCCTCGCAAAGCGCCGGTTGCTCACCAGGACCCGGGGTGGTGCCACGACAGGTGCGTTGGCCTACGACCTGCCAGGCCGGTACAACCGCGACGATCACGCCGAGGCCAAGGAGCAGATTGCCCAGGCGGCCTCTACACTGATTGCCCCCGGCGCCGTGATCGGGCTCTGCGGTGGCACCACCAGCACTGCACTGGCACAGATCCTGGCCACTCGCGAGGACCTCAACGCACCTTCCAACCAGCCCACCCTCACCGTGGTTACCAACGCCATCAATATCGCCGGACAGTTGGCGGTGCGGCCCAACATCAAAGTCATGGTCACCGGCGGGATCCTCAATCCGCGGTCCTACGAACTGGTGGGGCCGTACACGGACATCATCATGCAGAAGGTGGTGCTGGACATCGCCTTCATCGGCGTCAACGGCATCGATCCCGAAGTTGGGCCAACGAATACAGGGGAGGGGGAGGCGTCCGTGAACGCCTTGCTGGCCAGCCGCGCGCGTGTCTCCTACGTGCTGGCCGACTCGTCCAAGGTTGGGGTGCGCGCCTTTGCCACCATGGACGGCTACAACTTCACCCGCTTGATCACGGATGCGGGGATCTCGGCGCACGACAAGGCGGCCTTTGAGGCCAACGGCACGGAAGTGATCGTGGCCGCGGGCTGAAGCCGGTTGTAGCTGGGATTGAAGCATCCAGCGCGCCGGTGCGCCCTCGGCAGCCGGACACCGCAGGGCAATCAGGCCGGATCCAGAAACTGCAGGCAAGATGGGTACATGCTGGTTCCCTCCCGCCGTCGCCTGCGGATAGAAGTCTGGATTGTCTTGGGCCTGTCCTTGGGCCAGTCTGCCGTGTACTCAGTGGTGCAGCTCCTGGACAAGATGACCCGCGCACCGCTGGCGGAAGGCACCTCGACGCTCAACCGGTCGCAAAGTACCCGCGAGTACTTCGACTTGACCTACCAGCTGCTGGACATCATCTTTGCGCTGGTGCCGGTGCTGCTGGTGATCTACTTCCTTACCGACCAGCGGCAGGCCTTCTCGGGCGACGGCAGCAACGCCGGTTCGGCTTTCCGCAAGCTCGGTTTCAACTTCGAGCGGCCCGGGCGGGACATGCTTCAGGGGCTGGGGCTGGCCGCGCTGATTGGTATACCGTCCCTTGGCCTCTACGCCGCGGGCAGGGCTCTCGGAATCACGACGGCGATCATTCCCAGCGCCCTGGACGCGTACTGGTGGACGGTGCCCGTGCTGATCCTGTCCGCAATCCGCCATGCCGTGGTGGAGGAAGTCATCGTGGTGGGTTACCTGTTGAACCGTTTCGGAAAGTTCGGCTGGAGCATTCCGCTGTCCATCATGGTGAGCTCGCTGCTGCGCGGCACGTATCACCTGTACCAAGGGTTCGGCCCCTTCATTGGCAACGTGGTGATGGGCATCGTTTTCGCGTGGCTGTACACCCGCACGCGGCGTGTCATGCCACTCGTGATTGCCCATGCACTGCTGAACATCGTGGCATTTGTCGGTTTCAGCCTGTTCGGCAAGGCCGTGGGGCTGGGGTAGGGCAGCCAAGTTGACGAGGCGGGCAGCTGCCACAGCCAATCTGACGCGGTAAGGGTTCGGTCGACGGCGTTCATCCCGTGCCGGAGGGCTTATCCGCCCGGCACCCCGTGCCCGGTATGTGCGATCTGCACGTCGTCGGACAGTGGCCCTTGGACGGAACCGTCTGGCGCAGGCCTCAGATCTGACGGGTCGTCGGGCGGTGGCCACAGCTCTGACGGGTCTTCGGGTGGGGGCCATAGTGCCAGGAGGTCATCAAAGGCGCGGATGCTTTCTGGCACGGCAGAATCCGGCCAGTGGGGTGGTTCCCAGTCCTGGTGTTCGCTTTTGTAGTGCCGGCCTGTGGGTGAGGTCCAGCCGGGTGGTTCGTTTGTGGTGGCTGGTGTTGGTTTCCAGCCGCTGGTGTGTCGGAGTTTGTGGTGTTTGGGGCAGGGTTGGCCGAGGTTGGATATTCCGGTGGTGCCGCCTTTGTGCCAGACGAGGATGTGGTCGGCTTCGTTGTCCAGGGAGTTGTTGCTGCAGCCGGGGAACGGGCATTTGCCGTCCCGCAGCCGCACCCAGTTCCGCATCGCTTTGGTCAGCCGGTAGCTGGTGCGGCCGATCTCCAGTGGAGCCCCGTCCCGCGGATCCACCAGAACCCGGTAAAAAGAGCCTGCCCCGTTCGCGACGAGGTCACGGGCCATCGACGCCGGGATCGGGCCGGACCCGTCCAGCATCGCCGGTTCATCGGTCAGGCCCAGCAGGGAGAACACGGGCACGGTGACCAGGACCTGGGCCCGAATCGAAGATCCCTCCCCGCCGCCACCGGCGCTGCGGGCACTGTAGGCCCCGCCGTTGCCAAAACCATTCCCGCCGTTGCTGGAACTGTTTCCGGCGCTGACGCCGGGCCTGGTGTTGAGGAGCCCTGAAGCGAAGTTGTCGGCCCGGAGTTGGGTGAGGGTGCGGGGTTCGTCCGGTCCCTGCATTTCCCGGGAGATGGTGGTGAGCCGGTCCCAGATCGCGGATGCCTGGTCCGCGGGCAGGCACGCTGCGACCCAGCCCATCCCGTCGTTGTCCGGCCAGTATTCGACCCGCCGGTCCGCCACACTTTTGGCGTGCCGCTTCTCCAGGCTCTCCGGGTGGTGGCGTTCCCGCCAGTCCCTGGCCTTGGCTTTGAACCGGTACGCCGGCATCTCCCCGATCCTGGCGGCTGCGGCCGGTCTCGGCGTGTCCGGGTCCAGGAAGTACGCCTCCAACGCCGCCGCCCCGGTAGCGTCAAGGCCCGCGGTCTGGTCCACCATGGCCCGGGCGTGCGCCCAGGAAACCGTCCCGGCCTGCAAAGCCGAAAGGGTCCCCGGCAGGAACGTGGTTAGGGCATGGGAATCGGCGATCAAGGCTCCGGCGGCCCGGT
Organism: Pseudarthrobacter sp. R1; assembly: GCF_024494415.1. Classification (NCBI taxonomy): domain Bacteria; kingdom Bacillati; phylum Actinomycetota; class Actinomycetes; order Micrococcales; family Micrococcaceae; genus Pseudarthrobacter; species Pseudarthrobacter sp. R1. Next base: position 242,052 of record NZ_JAMKFI010000005.1, read on the forward strand.
CACCGATCGCCAGCACACACCCCACCTCGGCCACCAGGCTCCGGTCCTGCGCCGTCGCCTCGTACGGCGACGAAACAGGAGCGTTCAGCGCTTTCGTGGCTTTCGCGAAGACCGCCACGGCCTGCACCTTCGCCGCCGCCAGTTTCGCTTCCGACCGTGCAACCGCGGCCAGAACATCCAAAGCCCCATCAGCAACCCGCGGCAACGGATGATCAGCAAACCCCACGGCAGGGTACGGGCCAGCCCCGGCGTCAAGTTCGCCAGGGCCACCGGAAACAGCAACATCACTGCCAGCGAGGACCGCAGCAAACGCAGCGACGGCAGCCACAACGGCTTCCTCAGCCGCTGCCACTGCCGCCTTCGTTTCCATACCTCCATCATGGCGAGGGGGTCTGACATTTCGGGTGCCACCCTCCATCAGCTGGGCAGGGGCTGCTTATTGTCGAATCAGGTACCAGGTTTCGCCGCTCTCAACCACCGGTTCGGCCAGGAAAATGGATTCGGCCGCCATCGGCAGGTGACGCCGTTGTCACAAGCTGATGGCGGCCGAAGTTTAGAAAGGCAATCTGCCCAAGCCGAGGCCCGGGCAGGACTGCCCGGGCCTATGAAGGAGGATCAGATCGTGACAGCTCCGCTGGAGGTCTCGAATGTCACCGAAAGGATTCCGGGGGTCCCGTGTGGTGCCACCCATTCCACGGCAACGTCTTCGAGCGGCTTCTCCACCGGCTCGCCCAGCCACTCGGTAACCCGTGCTGCCGAGCCTGCAATGGTCAGACAGCTCATCTTAACGTTGCTCTCATAGGCGTTGGACGGGTGCAGCGACGGGTCGCCCTCCCACTTGAGCATGTACGGAACCTGCGGGTCGGCAATCAACCCCAGGATACCGATCTGCTTCCAAACCAGTTCGCGGCCGTCAGGAAACTTGCGGTTTCCGTTGACAGCGGCGCGTCCGAGCCGTTCTTCAAAGGGAACGAGGTCGTCAACCTCCACGCACCAGCCCATCCAACCGCCCCCGGCTGCAGACCGTGCACGCACTGCCTGGCCGAAGGGAGCCTTGTCCGAGGCGGGGTGGTCCAGGACCTCGACGACTTCGAGGTACTTGTGCCCGGCGAGCGGGATGATCATATTCCGGGTCCCGAACCGCGGGTGTATTCCACCCTTCACTGCCTCAACGCCGAGGGCAGAGGAAATACGTTCGGTGGTGGCAGCCAGGCCATCGTGTTCACAGGCGTAAGAGACGTGATCCATGCGCATGGCAACATCTTGGCACTTTGTGATCGGGCTCTCAGCTAAGGGTAGCCTTACTGGGATTTCAGTTCCGAAACGGCATCAATCCAAGGCCCCGCTGCCGGCAGTCAAGAGGACTATGTTCGTCATAATCCTGTCAACCACTGCGTCCTGTTCCTACACTGAGCTCAGGTCATGAGCGCCAGCGCCAAGCCCCGGCTCGCTGGCCGGCAACCCTCCATCCGCGGTGGGGTGCCCCGGGTGAGGACCTGGCTGTCCGGCAACGGCTGGATGGCAAGCGCGGCCCGCGGTGCTTCGAGCATGCCGGGCCCAAGTCAAAGGAGCCTTAATTGTCCAACGGATGGTCTTTCGAAACCCGCCAGATCCACGCAGGGCAGGAGCCAGACGCTGCCACGGGTGCCCGTGCCCTCCCCATTTACCAAACCACGTCCTTTGTGTTTCCCAGCGCCGAGAGCGCAGCGAACCGCTTTGCCCTTGCTGAACTGGCGCCCATCTACACCAGGATCGGCAACCCCACACAGGAAGCCGTGGAACAGCGGATCGCAAGCCTCGAAGGCGGTCTTGGAGCCCTGCTGCTCAGCTCCGGCCAGGCCGCTGAAACTTTCGCGGTCCTGAACATCGCCGAGTCGGGGGACCATATCGTTGCCAGCCCCAGCCTGTACGGCGGCACCTACAACCTCTTCGCCCACACGCTGAAGAAGTTCGGCATCTCCGTCACGTTTGTGGCGGACCCGGACAACCTGGACCAGTGGCGTGCCGCAGTGCAGCCCAACACCAAGCTGTTCTTTGGCGAGGTGGTCTCCAACCCGCGGCAGGACGTCCTGGACATCGAAGGCGTGTCCCAGGTTGCGCACGAGGCCGGGGTTCCCCTGATTGTGGACAACACCCTGTCCACCCCGTACCTGATCCGCCCGCTGGAATGGGGTGCGGACGTCGTGGTGCACTCGGCCACCAAATACCTGGGCGGCCATGGTTCTGCCATTGCGGGCGTGATCGTGGACTCAGGAAAGTTCGACTTCGCCAAGGACCCCGCCAAATTCCCCGGCTTCAACACCCCGGACCCCACCTACAACGGGCTGGTTTACGCCCGGGACCTTGGCGCCGAAGGTGCCCTGGGTGCCAACCTGTCCTACATCCTGAAGGCCCGGGTGCAGCTGCTGCGCGACCTTGGCTCGGCAGTGTCGCCCTTCAACGCCTTCCTTATCGCCCAGGGACTGGAGACGCTGAGCCTGAGGGTGGAACGGCACGTGGCCAATGCCCTGGAAGTTGCCCGATGGCTGGAAGCGCGTGACGACGTCGAATCCGTCGCCTACGCCGGGCTGCCGTCCAGCCCCTGGTACGAGCGCGGACGCAAGTACGGCCCCAAGGGCACCGGCGCCATTGTGTCGTTCAACCTCGCCGGCGGCGCGGAGGCGGGCAAGCGCTTTGTGGACGCGCTGGAGCTGCACTCCCACGTGGCAAACATCGGTGACGTCCGTTCCCTGGTGATCCACCCAGCGTCGACCACCCACAGCCAGCTCTCACCGGAGCAGCAGGTGGTTGCCGGCGTAAACCCCGGCCTGGTGCGGCTGTCCGTGGGGATCGAGCACATCGATGACATCCTGGCTGACCTCGAGGCCGGCTTCCGGGCGGCCAAGGAGGCCACCGGCGCCTAACCGTACCCAGGGCACCAGCGCGGCGGCGGGCCGGGGAAGTCACAACCAGTCACACTCTTGGCGGCAGGCAGGGCCTGTTTCGTACACTCGAACCAGGTCATGAGTGCCAGTGACAGCCCCGGCTTGCTGGCCGGCAACCCTCCTTCCGCGGTGGGGTGCCCCGGGTGAAGACCTGGCCTGCCGGTCATTCGACGGCGGGCAAGCGCGTAGAAGAGGTCTTGCCATGACGGTTACCGTCACCCGTACCACCGTCCCCGAACACGGGATTGTCCGCTACGCCTCCATCGGAGGACTGAAGCTGGAAGCCGGCGGATACCTGCCGGACGTCACCCTGGCCTACGAAACCTGGGGCACCCTGAACGAGGACGGCAGCAACGCCGTCCTCATCGAACACGCCCTTACCGGCAGCACCCACGTAACCCGGGGCGATACCGAAGAACCCGGCTGGTGGGAACAACTCGCCGGGCCGGGTGCGCCGGTGGATACCAACCGTTTCTTCGTAGTGTCCATCAACATCGTGGGCGGCTGCTATGGGTCCACCGGCCCGTCGTCGCTTGCTCCGGACGGAGCGCCCTGGGGCTCGCGTTTTCCGCTGGTGACCCTGCGGGACAGCACTGTGGCGGAGGCCCGCCTGGCCGGCCAGTTGGGGATCGAGAGCTGGTTTGCCGTGCTGGGCGGATCGATGGGAGGGGCGCGGGCGCTGGAATGGGCTGTTATGTACCCGGAGCGGGTGCGGCGTTGTGCTGTGATTGCCGTGGGCGCCGCGAGTACTGCCGAGCAGATCGCCTTTGCCCAGGCACAGACCCTCGCCATCCGGCAGGACGCCAACTTCAACGGCGGTGACTACTACAACGGACCCGCCCCCGAGGAAGGCCTGGCCCTTGCCCGGCGCATCGCGCACATCACGTACCGCTCCCCGGTGGAACTGGACGGACGGTTCGGGCGCGCGCCGCAGGCCCCCGAGTCGCCGCTTCGGGGCGAGCAGCTGGCAGCCCGCGGGCGCTACCAGGTGGAGAGCTACCTGGATCATCAGGGCAGCAAGCTGGTCCAGCGCTTCGACGCCAACAGCTACATCGCGATCACCGAGGCGCTCATGAGCCACGACATCTGCCGGGGACGGGGGCCGCTCGCCCAGACCCTGTCCAGCGTCAATGCGCGCTTTTTCATCGCCGCTGTGGACTCGGACCGGCTTTACTTCCCGTCCCAGTCGCGGGAGCTGGCGCGGGCGCTTCCCGGGGAGGTGGACGTCCACGTCATCGAGGCGCCCATCGGGCACGACGGGTTCCTCACCGAGATCGGCCAGCTCGGATCGCAGCTCCGCGAGCACCTTTTGGCATAGGCCGACCTCCCGAAAGCCCGAATATGTGCATTAATGCAGATGGGCTCTGCATGATTCGCCGTTGAGCTGGGCGGAGAGGCAGACCATACTCAATGGGACCCGGCGGTTCGTGGCGAAATCACGCGTATCCGCCACAGCCTGTCCCAGTGGTGTCGAAGACGACGCCGAAGGAGTTCACTAAATGAGTACGGAAAGCTCCGCCGCACAGCGGCCCGAGGAAACCGACGTCAGGGCCTCAGGCCTGAAGAAAGTCGTTACGGCCTCCATGGCCGGCACTGTTGTTGAGTGGTACGAGTTTTTCCTCTATGCCTCCGCCGCCACCCTGGTGTTCGGCAAAATGTTCTTCCCCAATTCCGGGACCGAACTGGATGGCATTATCGCCGCCTTCGTCACCTATGCCGTGGGCTTCGTGGCCCGCCCCATTGGCGGCATCGTCTTTGGCCACTTCGGTGACAAGTTCGGCCGCAAGCAGCTGCTGCAGCTAAGCATCATCCTGGTGGGCGTTGCCACCTTCCTGATGGGCTGCCTGCCCACCTTCGCCCAGATCGGTTACTGGGCTCCGGCCCTCCTGGTGTTCCTGCGCTTCGTGCAGGGCTTCGCCGTCGGCGGTGAATGGGGCGGCGCCGTGCTGCTTGTTGCCGAGCACAGCCCCAACAAGTCCCGCGGGTTCTGGTCCAGCTGGCCACAGTCAGCCGTACCGATGGGCAACCTCCTGGCCACCGGCGTGCTGTTCACCCTTTCGGCCACGCTTTCCCAGGAAGCATTCCTTGGCTGGGGCTGGCGCGTCGCCTTCTGGCTGTCTGCCGTCATCGTGATCATTGGCTACTACATCCGCACCAAGGTCCAGGATGCGCCGATCTTCATTGAAGCCCGCAAGGAAGTCACGGTGGAGAAGAAGGGCTACGGTGTGGCCGAAGTCTTCCGCCGCTACCCGCGCGGTGTCTTCACCGCCATGGGCCTGCGTTTTGCCGAGAACATCCTGTACTACCTTGTGGTGACCTTCTCCATCACCTACCTGAAGATCGTCGTCCAGACTGACACCTCCCGCATCCTCCTGCTCCTGCTCGTGGCGCACTTCATCCACTTCTGCGCCGTCCCGCTCGTTGGCAAGATGTCGGACGCGTTCGGCCGTCGGCCGGTCTACATGGCAGGCGCCATCCTCGGCGGCACCTGGGGCTTCTTCGCCTTCCCCATGATGGACACCGGCAACGACATCGTCATCCTGGCCGCCATCACCATCGGCCTGCTGTTCCACGCGCTGATGTATGCGGGCCAGCCGTCCATCATGGCCGAGATGTTCCCCACCCGTATGCGGTACTCCGGTGTTTCCCTGGGCTACCAGGTGACCTCCATCGTCGCCGGATCGCTGGCACCGATCATCGCCACCTCGCTGCTGAATAGCTTCAAGTCCTCCACTCCGGTGGCGCTCTACCTGCTGGGAGCCTGCATCGTGACCGCAATCTCCGTGTTCTTCCTCAAGGAGACCCGCGGCATCTCGCTCCACGATGTGGACGCAGCCGACGCCAAGGGCACCGCCGACCTGCTCGCGGCCGGCAAGAAATAGTCACTGGCACCACCAGAGCCACGTAGCACCAACTGCCCGGACCCGCGACCCCGCAGGCCCGGGCAGTTGGGTGTCAGCACCTTCGACGAAGTCAGGATCTCCCATGAAAGCAGCCGTCCTTTACTCCACCGTCCCGTCCGGCACCAGCTACACCGAAGCGCATCCCCTTCGGGTCGAGGAGCTTGACCGGCCGGAACCCCGCGCCGGTGAGCTGGGCATCACGATCACCTACTCGAGCCTGTGCCACTCGGACCTGTCCGTGGTGGACGGCTCCCGCGTCAGGCCCCTTCCCATGGCACTGGGACATGAGGCTGTTGGGCGGGTTGCCGCGGTGGGTGAAGGGGTGACGGATGTCTCCCCCGGGGACCACGTGGTCCTCGTCTTCGTTCCCAGCTGTGGTGACTGCCGGGCGTGCAGGGCGGGCCGCCCTGCACTTTGCCACCGCGCGGCGGAAGTCAACGGGTCGGGGGACCTGCTGCATGGTGAGGCCCTGCTGCGGACGCCCGCGGGGGAGCGGATCAACCACCATCTGGGGGTTTCGGCCTTCGCCGATTACGCGGTGGTGGCCCGGGAATCTGTGGTGGTCATCGACGAGGACGTCCCCGACACTGTTGCGGCAATGTTCGGTTGCGCCGTGCTCACCGGGATGGGAGCCGTCCTCAACACGGCGGCCGTCCAGCAAGGCCAGTCCGTAGCCGTCTTCGGACTCGGCGCCGTGGGGCTTTCGGCCGTCATGGCCGCGGCGCTCGCTGGTGCCTCCTCCGTAATCGCCATCGATCCGAACGCCGGCAAGCACGGCCTCGCCCTGAAATGCGGGGCAACCGCCGTGGGGACCCCGGACGAGGCTCCCCGCCTGATCCAGGAGGCCGCCGGGGACGGCGTGGACACCGCCATTGAAGCTGTGGGGTCAGCCCGGGTCATCGCATCATGCCTCGAGCACGTGACGCGTGGCGGCGCCGTGGTCTCGGTGGGCCTGCCGCACCCCACAGCGGAACTGACTGTGCCCGCGCTCCAGTTCGCGGGGGCGGGCAAGCGGCTGCTGGGCTCGTATATGGGCGACGCCGTTCCGGGCCGGGACATCCCCTTGTACCTGTCGTACTGGCGGGAGGGCAGGCTTCCCGTTGAGCTGCTGCACACCGACACCCGGCCGCTTGACGAGATCAACGAGGGCCTCGACGCGCTGGCCGCGGGACAGGTTGTGAGGCGGCTCTTCCAAGCCTGAAACACGGCTCCGGATGACCAAGACCTAGGCAGCCAGCAAGTCCTGGCGTTCGGTAACTTCTTCCTTCAGCGCAGCGATCACGGCCTGCACCCGGGCGGACCGCAGCGATTCCGGCCGTGCCACGGCCCAGATGGGCACCTGGCGCTGGAAGGCGTGGGGGAGCACCGGAACGAACTCCGGATTCCGCGCCACCATGAAGTTTGGAAGCAAACCGATGCCGGCGCCGCGGCGCACCGCCTCCACCTGGGCAAAGATGCTCGTCGCCTGGAAGCTGGACTTCGGCGTGGGCAGCTGCGAGGACCGGTGGCCCAGTTCGGCAACCTGGAGGGCTGACTCAACGTAAGAGACGAAGCCGTGCTGCCCCACGCCGTCGGGCGTTTCCGGCAGGCCCCGCTCGGCGGCGTAGGCCGGGCTGGCGTAGAGCCGGAGGAAGTAGTTGGTCAGGAAGATGGCCTGTGCGTTGCTCACGTCAGTGCGGCCCACCACCACCTCCAGGTCCACACCGGAGCGGTTCTGGCTGACCTTGCGCGTGGCACTGAGCATCTCCACATTCAGCATGGGATGCCGCTGCTGGAGGCGGACCAGCGCAGGGGTTACGAATTCGGCGCCGAAACCGTCGGAGGTGCTCAGGCGAACCATGCCGGACAGGGCGTCCCGGTCCTGGCCCGTAACGGCAGCCAATGACCCCAGCGTTTCTTCGATCGTTTCCGCCGCCGCCACGGCCGAAGCCCCCAGCTCCGTCAATTCCCAGCCGTGCGGGCTGCGCTCCAGGGTGCGGCCGCCGAGTTGCTTGTCGAGGGCGAGGATCCGGCGGGAGATGGTGGTGTGGGTGGTGCCCATCGTTTCCGCGACGGCGTTGAAGCGTCCAAGGCGGGCCACCGTGAGCAAAATCAGTAAGTCGTCCGGACTCGGAAGCCGCGCCACCCGGTGCCCTTTCCTTCGTGTGCATCAGTGCACATGCCATCTGTGATTTTTCCCCTTGATTGCACTCTAGCAGGGTGTGATGGTGGACACAGACCTTTCGGCTGCCCTCGGCCGGAGGCACAGCAAAGGAGCTTATGCCATGGCAGTAGTCGGTTGGATCGGTTTGGGAAACATGGGCGGTTCCATGTCGGGAAACCTCGCAAAGGCGGGTCACGACGTTCGGGGATTCGACCTCAACCCAGCCGCTCTCGCCGCTGCGGAGGCGGGCGGGGTGAAGCCGGTCGGGAGCATCGCCGAGGCAGTGGCGGGCGCCGACGTCGTCTTCACCATGCTTCCCAAGGGCGAACATGCCAAGGCTGTCTACCTGGGCGGGGACGGGGTGCTGGCGCACGCGGATGCGCGCACACTCTTGATCGATTCCTCCACGATCGATATCGCCGCCGCCAGGGAATTGCACGACGCCGCCGCTGCCGCCGGCTTCCGCTTCGTTGATGCCCCTGTCTCGGGCGGGATGAGCGGTGCCAAGGCAGGAACGCTCACGTTTATGGTGGGCGGTGAAGAGGGCGCCGTGGCCGACGCCACGCGCTACATCGAGCCCATGGCAGCCAACATCATCCCAACCGGCGGAGCCACCACCGGCCAGGCGGCGAAAATTTGCAACAACCTGATGCTCCTGATCAACCTGGCCTCCACTGCCGAGGGTGCCGTGCTGGCGGACCGGCTGGGCCTGGACAAGAAGGTGTTCTGGGACATCGCCTCCGTTTCCTCCGGGGACAGCTGGGCCCTGCGCACCTGGTACCCCGTTCCCGGCGTGGTCCCCACCGCTGCATCCAACAATGACTTCGCACCCACGTTTACCGCCGAGCTGGCCAACAAGGACATCGGCCTGGCCATCAGCGCTGCCGAGGACACGGGCACGCCGCTCGAAATCGGCAAGCACGTTCAGCAGCTGTACCAGCGCCTCATCGATGCGGGCGAGTCCGGCAAGGACTGCTCCATGATCATCAAGCTCGCCGACGGATCCCTGGATTCAGCAAAGTAGAAGAGAGACCTCCATGCACACCATTCCGCATTACATCAACGGCAGCCGCGTTGCCGATGCCGAGCGCTTCGGCCCCGTCTACAACCCTGCTACCGGAGAGCAGGAAAAGCAGGTGGCACTGGCTTCCGCTGCCCGGGTAGAAGAAGCCATTGCCGCCGCCGCGGCAGCGCTGCCGGCCTGGCGGGCAACGAGCCTGGCCAAACGGACCAACATCTTCTTCCGCGTCCGCGAAATCCTGACCCAGCGCAAGTCCGAGCTGGCCGCCATCCTGACCAGTGAGCACGGCAAAGTACTCTCCGACGCCGAAGGGGAAATCTCCCGCGGGCTCGAGAACATCGAGTTCGCCACGGGGCTGTCCCACATGCTCAAGGGGGAACGCTCCGAGCAGGTCTCCAGCGGCGTGGACGTCCACTCCGTCCGGCAGCCCGTGGGCGTCGTGGCCTGCATCACCCCGTTCAACTTCCCGGCCATGGTGCCGCTCTGGATGATCGGCAGTGCCCTGGCATGCGGCAATACCGTGCTCCTGAAGCCCAGTGAAAAGGATCCGTCCTCCGCCGTGTTCATTGCGGAAGTCTTCGCTGAAGCGGGACTGCCGGCCGGTGTGCTGAACGTGGTGCAGGGCGACAAAGAAGCGGTGGACGTCCTGCTCGAACACCCGGACGTCAAAGCCGTCAGCTTCGTGGGCTCAACGCCCATCGCACAGTCCATTTACAAGCGTGCTGCCGACCACGGCAAGCGGGTCCAGGCCCTTGGCGGGGCCAAGAACCACATGGTGGTCCTGCCGGACGCGGACCTGGACATGGCGGCCGATGCCGCCATCTCGGCTGCCTACGGCTCGGCAGGCGAGCGCTGCATGGCGGTCAGCGTTCTCGTCGCCGTCGGCGCCATCGCGGACGACCTTGTGGCGGCCATCCAGAGCCGGATGGCTACCCTGACCATCGGACCAGGCACCGACCCGGCATCACAGATGGGCCCGCTGATCACCGCCGAACACCGGGAGAGGGTGGCCTCCTATGTGGCGGGGGCCGAAAACGAGGGTGCCACGGTGGTTGTCGACGGCCGTTCGCAGCAGTTCGATTCCAAGGGGTTCTTCATCGGGGTCAGCCTGGTGGACCACGTGAAGCCGGGCATGAAGGTGTACGACGACGAAATCTTCGGCCCCGTCCTGTCCGTGGTCCGTGTGGATACCTACAGCGATGCGGTCCGCCTGGTCAACGACAACGAGTTCGGCAACGGCGTTGCCATCTTCACCCGCGACGGCGGCGCCGCCCGCCAATTCGAGTTCGACGTCGAGGCGGGCATGGTGGGCGTCAACGTGCCCATCCCGGTGCCGGTGGGGACTTTCTCCTTCGGCGGCTGGAAGAACTCCCTGTTCGGCGATACGCACATGTACGGGCCGGACAGCATCCGCTTCTACACCAGGGGCAAAGTGGTCACCACGCGGTGGCCGGACCCGGCGACCTCCGTGATCGACCTGGGCTTTCCGCAGGTGGACTGACGCAGGTGAACTGACGCAGGTGGACTGACGCAGGTGGTCTGACGCAGGTCAGCCGTTCATGATCTCGCCGCGGCGGGCCATGTACTCCTCCACGGAAAGTTCCCCATTGCTGTATTTCTCATCCAGTTCGGCGAGCTTGCGTGCGCGGTAGCCCTGCGGGGCCGACGGCGGCGGGGGAGTGGCAGGTGCCGCGGGCTGCTGCGGGGCTTGGGGTTGCCCCTGCCGGGGTTGTTCCGGCTGGGGCTGCCCGTACGGCGGAAACTGCTGGTCCATGGGTGGAACCGGCTGGATGGGCGGCAGCGGCTGTGGGCGGTCAAGCTCGCGGAATCCGCCGCCGAAATAGTCCTGCTGGGTGTAGCCGTCCCGGGGCTGTTTGCTCTGCGGGCCGGCCGAGCCGGGGAACTGGCCGCCGCCGGGGAACTGGGCGCCGCCCGGGAACTGCCCTCCGCCGGGAAACTGCTCAGGGTAGCGCCCGGAAAAGCTTTGCTCATGGTTCCTGCGGGCGACAGACTTCCGGTACATCCGCATGGCCATCGGGATCAGGAATGACAAAATGATGATCCAGAAAAACAAGTTGCTCACGGTGCCGTGCCTCTCATGTGTGTCCTTCCAGCTTAGCCCCGTAGTGCACGCGGACGGCCGGGAGCCCAGTGAAGGCGCCGTACCGGTCCACTGCCTCCTGCACTGCGGCTGCCAGCGGGGAACCCGGCCGGTCATCGGAACTGGAGAGCCGGATATCCAGCTCACACCGACCGGGAAGCAGCGTATGCCGCCAGGAACCGGCCATCCGCCCGTCCAGCAGCACCACGTGCATCGGTTGGCCCTCGAAAGGAAATGCGGGAGCTCCGCCGCCCATGTAATGCCGGGTGGCGGAATAGCCCATGATGTATTCGTCGTAGCACTGGACCAGGTCCACCAGGGGACCCTGGACCGTAGCCCGTCCGGCCTGTGCCCGCGGACGGGGCTGGTCGGCAGCGAAGTAATGCTCGACGCCGTCGATCACGTTGGCGGCCAGGGCATTGGGCCGAGCCTCCCTGGACACCTGTAGCCCCTTCCGGACGTTTGTCAAAGTTAAACCCGACCAGCCGGCGCAGTCTTTGGCCGTGGCGGGCCCGCGGCTGGAGAAATAGCGGAAGGCCAGTTCAGCCAGCGCTTCCTCGCGGGCAGGCGGTGGCTGCCTGGCGGCCGGAACCCGCTCGTCGAAGAGGGCATAAGTCTGTTTTAGCGCCCCGCCGCGGCTGCGGACAGGCGTGCCGCTGACAAGGACGCCACTGACCTCGGCGTGCATGATGATGTACGCAAGGCGCAGTCCACTGGCCCTGATTCCGGCCGCCTGCAGCCTAGCGGCAAGTTGCTCGCGGGTGAGGTGGTTGCCGCCCGCCACAGCCCCGGCCAGCACCTCCCCGGCCCGGGTGGCAGTTGCTGTATCGATTCCGGTGAGACGGTACGTCGCCGCGTTGGCCTGGTGGAGCCGTGGGGCCGAGAGGGCTGACAGCCAGCGGAGGTCGTCCCGGTGGACGAAATGCCAGGTGGGGCGAAGGATATGAGTGCGCAGGATCCGGCCATCGGCCACTGCGCCCTCGATGTCCGCTGCCGTCACCGGCGGCTCAACACTGCGTGATACCCGCTGGGCGAGGCTCCACCTGGCGTAGGGAAATTCCTGTGCCTGCACGGCCAGCAGGTTGCGCAGGGCGGCCTCCGGCGAGGGAGCGCCTGGTTCCCGGAGCAGCTGGGAGGAAAGCCGCTGCCGTACTACCGCATCCGGTTCCATATCCATCGCCAGTTAGCTGTATTGAGAGAGGTTCGTGACGCGGCGGGCCGCCGCCTGTCCGGAAGCATCGCCCGGGCGCTAGCGCCGGGCAGGCTCAGCGGTGCCCAGCGGACCCTCGCCGGATCCCAGTGGAACGCCCGGACCAAAGATGGGACCCGGCGTCGGACGCTTTGCGGTGATCCCGTCGCCCGAAGACTGGTGGCGCAGCCTGCGCAGTACCCACGGCACAAAGTACTCGCGGGCCCACACCAGGTCCCCGGAGCGCGCCTCGCGCCAGGTGCGGGGCGGCAGTGGTTTGGGCTGCAGCGGCTCCAGCGTGTGCTCCACATTCAGCGAGTCCAGCACCATGGCTGCAATCGTATGGTGGCCAAGAGGGGAGAAGTGCAGCCGGTCCCGGTCCCACATCTGCGGGTCGCTGAGTTGCCGCAGCGACCACATGTCGGCGATAACGGCATCATGCCGGGCAGCCACGGTACGCAGGTTTTCGTTGTAGATGGCCACCTTGCTGCGGATCCTGCCCAGCACCGAGGAGCCGGTGTCCGGTCCGTTGAAGAGGACCACCGTTGCACCGCCCATGGCCAGGATCTGCACCACCGAGTCGAGCTTTTCAGCCAGGGCATCAGGGTCGCCGCCCGGGCGCAGCAGGTCGTTGCCGCCGGCCGAAAGGGTGACGAGGTCCGGCTTGAGCGCCAGGCACGGGGCAAGCTGCTGGTCCACGATCTGCTGCAGCAACCTGCCGCGCACGGCCAGGTTCGCGTAGGCGAAGTCGGGCTGCGTACGGCCCAGTTCCTCCGCCACCCGGTCCGCCCAGCCGCGGTAGCCGCCTGGGCGTGAGGGCTCGGGGTCGCCGATGCCCTCCGTGAAGGAATCGCCCATTGCCACGTAGCGGGTCCAGGGGTGGGATCCGGCGCGGGCAGTGGGGGATTGAATGGCACTTGTGTCAGTCACGGTCCTATCCTGCCTTCCGCTTCACTGGCTACGCGAACGTAGGTTGTTACCTTTCGGTAGCTGTAACAATGGAAACCATGACTGAAGCCGAAGTATTTCCTGCCCCTGTTGTCCTGTGGTCCCATGAGGAGGACCAGCGCGACGGCAGGCCGCTGCTGGTACTGCTGCACGGCTACGGCGCCAACGAACAGGACCTGCTCAGTCTGGCTGACCTGCTGCCCGGGGACTTCGCCGTCGCTTCCATCCGGGCTCCCATCGCCATGGGCCCGGGGTTCACCTGGTTCCCGCTGACGGCGTCCATTGACTACTCCGTGGAGCGGGTCAAGGCGGCGTCGTCCTTTGTGCTGGACTGGATCGACACCATCAAGGTGGGGCATCCCTCGGTTTCCCTGCTCGGCTTCTCGATGGGAATGGCCATGGCCACCACGCTCCTGCGGCAGCGGCCCACCGACTTCGCGGCCGTCGTCGGGCTCTCAGGCTTTGTGGTGGACGCCGGCGACGATCCCAGCTTCAGGGACGACGAACTGGACGGCACCGTTCCCCTGTTCTGGGGCCGGGACCAGCAGGACCCTGTGATCACCCCGGACAAGATCGACTACACCATGGGCTGGGTCCGCAAGCACGTCAAACTCACCAAGGTCCAGTACACAGGCATGTGGCACGGAATCAACCAGCAGGAGATCGGCCACGTGGGTGAATTCCTCACCCACGAGGTCCTCAAGAAGTAGGCGGACGACGACGGGTGCGGGCCCGGCAGGTTAGCCAGCCTGGGGTGCCACCACCCGGACCGTTTGCCCGTTGACCGTGACGGTATCGCCATTGTGCAGCTGGCGGCCGCGGCGGTCGTCGATCTCCCCGTTGACCTTGACGAGCCCGTTCTTGATGAGGTCCGCCGCCTCAACGCCGTCTTCCACCAGGTTGGCGAGCTTGAGCAGCTGGCCAAGGCGGATCATGCTGTCGCGGATGGGGATGTCTTCAACACGGTTGCTCATGAAGCAATAATGCCTGACGTAAGGTGGATTCAGTGACCTCCACCCATCGCCTGCCGTTGCTTGCAGGCCTTCCCTTAGCGGTGGGCGCAGGCCTTGCCATTCCCCTGCAGGGCCGGATTAACGGTGCGCTGGGTGCCCGGTTGAACGACGGCATCGCCGCTTCCGTGGTGAGCTTCAGCACAGGGCTCGTGGTGATGATCCTGATCTCGCTGCTCCTGCCGCGCGGCCGGGCCGGCCTGGCCAGCATCCTGCCGGCCGTCCGCACCCGGGCGTTTCCCCGGATCTACGTCCTTGCCGGCGGCATCGGGGCGCTGTTCGTCTTTGCTCAGTCCTTTACGGTGGGCATCCTGGGCGTGGCCCTCTTCACGGTTGCCACCGTCACCGGGCAGACCGTCAGCGGGCTGCTCGTGGACCGGCTGGGGATTGGGCCGGCAGGCCGGAAGCCGGTCACCGGGATCCGGATCGTCGGCTGCCTGCTGACCATTGCCGCCGTCGCCTGGGCAGTGTCCCCGCGGTTCGCCGCGGGCGCAGGGCCCGGAACAGCGTCCGACGGCGGGCCGGCGGACCTGCTGCTTCCGCTTCTGCTCCCCGTCGCCGCCGGGTTCCTGATGAGCTTCCAGCAGGCCATGAACGGAACAGCCACCGTTCACTACGGCACACCGATCGCCGCCACCCTGGTCAATTTCGTGGCCGGTTCGGTGGTTCTCTGGACGGCGTACGCCATCAAGCTGGCCGTGGTTGGCGCCGGCAACCCGCTGCCGGGGGAGTGGTGGTACTACGTCGGCGGCCCGATGGGATGCGTGTTCATCGGCCTGGGCGCACTGCTGGTCCGCAGCCTGGGCGTCCTGGTCACGGGCCTGGGCATGATCGCCGGGCAGCTGCTCGGCTCGCTTGCCCTTGACGTGGTCCTGCCGGCGCCGGGGACCGTGGTTGCCCCGGCCACAGTGCTCGGCACCATCCTGACACTGGCCGCCATCATCCTGGCAACCCTGCCCTGGCCGCGGGGCGCGCTCCGCAGGTAGGCACCGGTAGGCTAGGACACGCAGCTTTTTCGCATCTTTCCTTCATCCGCCCCCGCGGCAGCCAGCGGTCATGCGCCTCCGGCTTGCCCGGGGCCTGAAAACCGCGGACCGCACCCAGCGGCCCTGTAGAAATTGGAGTTACCCCATGGCAGCAAAATCCGTTCTCGACCAGGTCATTTCCCTCTCCAAGCGGAGGGGCTTTGTGTTCCAGGCCGGTGAGATCTACGGAGGTTCGCGCTCTGCCTGGGACTACGGGCCCCTCGGCGCCGAGCTGAAGGAAAACATCAAGCGCCAGTGGTGGCAGTCAATGGTCCGCGGCCGCGAGGACGTGGTGGGCCTCGACTCCTCCGTCATCCTCCCCCGCCAGGTGTGGGAAGCCTCCGGCCACGTTGAGGTCTTCTCCGACCCGCTGGTGGAGTGCCTTTCCTGCCACAAGCGCTACCGCGCGGACCACCTCGAGGAAGAATACGAGGAAAAGAAGGGCCGCCCCGCCGAGAACGGCCTGAAGGACATTGCCTGCGCCAACTGCGGTACCCGCGGTGAATGGACCGAGCCGCAGGAATTCAGCGGCCTCCTGAAGACCTTCCTTGGCCCGGTGGCCAGCGAGGAAGGCATGCACTACCTGCGCCCGGAAACGGCCCAGGGCATCTTCGTGAACTTCAACAACGTCCTCACCACCTCGCGCAAGAAGCCGCCGTTCGGCATCGGCCAGATCGGCAAGTCCTTCCGCAACGAGATCACGCCCGGCAACTTCATTTTCCGTACCCGCGAGTTCGAGCAGATGGAAATGGAGTTCTTCGTCGAGCCCGGCACCGATGAGGAATGGCACCAGTACTGGATGAAGGAGCGCATGTCCTGGTACACCGGCCTGGGCATCCGGGAGGAAAACCTGCGCTTCTTCGAGCACCCGCAGGAAAAGCTGAGCCACTACTCCAAGGGCACCACGGACATCGAGTACCGCTTCGGCTTCCAGGGCTCGGAATGGGGCGAGCTGGAAGGCATCGCCAACCGCACCGACTTTGACCTCTCCACCCACGCCAAGGCCTCCGGCCAGGACCTGAGCTACTTCAACCAGGCCACCAACGAGCGGTACACCCCCTACGTCATCGAACCGGCCGCCGGCCTCACCCGCTCCTTCATGGCGTTCCTGGTGGACGCCTACACCGAGGACCAGGCGCCCAACGCCAAGGGCGGCGTGGACGTCCGCACCGTCCTGAAGCTGGATCCGCGCCTGGCCCCGGTCAAGGCCGCCGTGCTGCCCCTGAGCCGCAACGAGGACCTGTCACCGAAGGCCAAGGACCTTGGCGCGCAGCTGCGAAAGAACTGGAACATCGACTTCGACGATGCCGGCGCCATTGGCCGCCGCTACCGCCGGCAGGACGAAATCGGTACCCCGTTCTGCATCACCGTGGACTTCGACACCCTTGAGGACCAGGCCGTGACCATCCGCGAGCGGGACACCATGAGCCAGGAACGCGTTTCCCTGGACAAGGTGGAGGGCTACCTGGCCGCACGCCTGATCGGCGCGTAGCAGTGGCCATCGAATACCGCGCATGGCGCGAGGGCGATGACCTGGCCCTCCTGGAGATCTGGGGCGGCCCCGAAACGTACCAGGCGCGGCAGTTCCGCGGCGCGCTGGCGGTCTCATCGGCCGGGGGCAGCGGTACGCCCTGGCGCCGCTGCATCGTGGCCGAGGATGTAGTGGACGGCGTCGGAATCCCGGTCGCGGCGGGCGTCGTCTACGAGGCCTCCCTGCACCCGGAGCGGCTCTGGACCTACATCGAGGTGGCGCGCGACCACCGGCGCTCGGGCATCGGCGCGACGCTCCTGACCATGCTGCGCCGGGAAGCGGAGCAGTCGCCGTCGGGCGTGTCAAAACTCCGCGCCAAGGTGGAGCCGGGCACCCCGGGCGCCGCCTTCGCTGAGCACTTCGGCCTTTCGCCCATCCAGCGTTCCCGGCTGGTGGTAGTTGAACCGGGCGCCCTCCGGCTTCCGGTGTTCCCCGCGGATGACGACGGCGGCAGGCCGGCCAACGACGAAAACGCCGGCTCCGACGTCGTAATGGACCTGGCCACCGGCTCAGTGGAACTGACCGACGTTGTGGGCCGCTACTACACCGCGATCCACGGTTGGGATTCCCCGGGCGTGCTGTCCGTGGGCCAGGTGCAGCGGCTGTTCCTGGACGACCTCACCGGCGCCCATGGCGCCATCGTGCTGCGCGCCCGCCCGGAATCCGCTTTTGGCGCCGGTGTGGCCCCAAGCAAGAGGGGCCGGATCCGTGCCTTTGCCGTCAGCTATGCGGCGCCGGCAAACCCTGACGCGGCACCAAACCAGGAGGATGCCGGGCCGGAAACGCCCACGGACGTCTTCGTCGGCCACGAGCCCGCGCTGGACGCCGGTGATGCTGCCGAGGCGGTCCGGGACATGCTCGCCCTGATTGCCTACCAGCACCCGGTGATGCTGGAACTGGACGATTCGATGACGGCCCTCCGCGCCGCCGTCGAGCCCCTGCTGGACAATGGCAAGGCACGCCTCGCCGGGCCGGAAACCCTGGTGGTCTCGGACTAGGCAGCATCCAGGTGACTCGCAGTTGACGCTCCCATAACGCGGTGCCGGGACGTTAACTGCGAGTCACTTACTGCGTCAGGTTCGTTTAGGCGGCCAGGGGATGAAGCTGCTGGTCGCTTCAACGTACTCGCGGTAACCAGGCCGTCCGGACATCGCCTGCTCCGCCAGCGGCTTGCCCGTCTTCGCCGCCAGGGTCCACACCATCAATGCAGGCGAGAGGACGGTCAGGATTCCCGGCCATGAGTCGGCGGCGATCAGGAACAACCCCGTCCATACGGCGGCGTCGCCAAAGTAGTTGGGGTGCCGGGTCAGGCGCCACAGGCCGGTGTCCAGGACAGTTCCGCGCCGGCGCAGGTCCCGCTTGAACTGCTGCAGCTGCCAGTCGCCCACGGCCTCGAAGAAGAATCCGGTGAGCCAGAGCAGGACGCCCAGGACGGCAAGCCAGCCCAGCCCGCCTGTGGCGAACATTCCAACCTGGACGGACAGGGAAACGAAGAACATCACCAACCCCTGGGGCAGGTAGACCCGCCGCAGCGCATAAATATCCCTGTTGCCGGGGGCAGCGCCAAGCAAAGCAACGTACCGCGGGTCCTCGTGGCCGTCGCGGGCGCGCCAGCCGATATGGGTGCCCAGGCGCAGGCCCCACACCGCGGTCAGGAGGAGGAGCAGCAGCCGCCTGGCGTCATCGCCTTCCCCGGCGGAGAGGAACCAGGACACCGCGGCAACCGCCACGAACCCGGGTCCCCAGGCCACGTCCATCACCGAGTGGCGTCTTTGCCGGACGGCCACGGCGTACGTCACCGCGAGGACTGCGACGACGGTCAGCACCGTCCAGGGCAGGGCGGCCGCAAAGTCCGCCCAGGGGAAGGGACTCACAGGGTCACCTGAACCGATGATGCCGGCAGCAGTTGCTCAAACCCCCGCGGCAATTCGACGTCAGCCCCGGTTGATTCGCCGAAGGCCTTCAGGACAAACCCGGTGGAGAGCGTGTGCCACAGCCGGACTTTGCGGAACATAAAATGCCCTGCGCCTTTCAGTGCTACGTACTGCATGGATTCAGCCTCTGCGGCGGCATGCCGGGCAAAAACGAGCGACGCCGACGGGCTGGTCCACCTGTCGATGGTGCCGTGGACGATCAGCACCTTCCGGCCAGCCACGGCCGAGACCGGAGTCCCGGGGCTGAGCCAGGGCGCCAGTGCCACAACTGCTTCCACCTGCGGGTGATCGGCAGCGCAGACAGCCGTCAGGCCACCCATCGAATGCCCCACCAGGAACACGGGAACGCCGGGATGCCGGCTGCTGATCTGCTCCAGGGCCCAGCGTGCGTCCTGCAGCGGCGTCATGTCCGCCCCGTTCCAGCCGCGCACGCTGTTGCGAAGGGACCAGACCGCAAGGCCATGCTTTCTGCCGGCCCGGTGCAGGTGCCTTGCGAAGGGGACCATCCTCGCTGGGCTCAGGTGGCGCGCCTCCACCGGCTCGCGGCTGTGCGATTTTCCGCCGTGCAGCACCAGGGCAATGCCCAAGGTAGGCCCGGACGATGGAAGCACGCTGAGGACGGCCTGGTGGTCCGTTTCGGCGGGCATCCGTGCGGTGTCAGAACTGTGATTTTCCTCGGTGCTGCCGTTGGCCATGCCCTGTTCCTCCCGGTTCTGGCGATCCATTTATCAACCCTATGGTGGCGGACGTAGAGTGCAACGTATGAGGTTCTACTGCTGATGGGGTCCGGTCACTCCCACGCTTCTACAGGTCATTCGGAGCCGACGCCCCAGGCGATGGCCGCGCGCCGGAAGGCAAACCGCATCCTCGCGGCGGTGCTGATTCCCTTGACCCTCCTGACCCTGGCCGGCATGGCAATGTAGTGGTCCTCCGGGAGCAAGGAGGGAATTTCCCTGGCCAACCCCTACTCCGCCGCGCCGGGTGTTATCTTCGACACCGGCACCATCCAAAGCGTGGCCACCGAAAACTGCATGCAGGGTGTGGCCCAGCAAGGCCAGCAGGCTTCCGCTGAACAAAGCCAAGGCCTACTTCGCCCACGGCTTCTCGGCCCGGACTTCCACCGCCCTCCTGGGCACCATGTTCGGGCCGGAACTGCCGGCACCGGTTGCCTGGGGACGGGCCGGAACTGACGGCACTCCCGATTTGCCCGGCTTTGCAACAATGGATAAGTGACTGTTGCAGCAACTACTCCCGCACCCAGGCTGGAACTCCCGCCCCTGAAGCTGGGCCCCATCACCGTGGACACCCCGGTGATCCTGGCGCCCATGGCCGGCATCACCAACTCGGCTTTTCGCAGGCTCTGCCGCGAATACGGCGGCGGCATGTATGTGGCGGAGATGGTCACCTCCCGCGCCCTGGTGGAGCGGACGCCCGAATCCCTCCGGATCATTTCGCACGACGACGACGAGAAAGTGCGTTCCGTCCAGCTGTACGGCGTGGACCCGGTGACGGTGGGCCAGGCCGTGCGGATGCTGGTGGAGGAAGACCGGGCGGACCACATCGACCTGAACTTCGGCTGCCCCGTGCCCAAGGTGACCCGGCGCGGCGGCGGCTCGGCCCTGCCGTGGAAGATCGACCTCTTCACCTCTATCGTGCAGACCGCCGTCAAGGAAGCCTCCAAGGGCAACATCCCGCTGACCATCAAGATGCGCAAGGGCATCGACGACGACCACCTCACCTACCTCGACGCCGGCCGGATCGCACGCGATTCCGGCGTTGCCGCCGTCGCCCTCCATGGCCGGACGGCAGCGCAGTTCTACTCCGGACAGGCCGACTGGTCCGCGATCGCACGCCTCCGCGAGGCGCTGCCCGACATTCCGGTGCTCGGCAACGGTGACATCTGGTCCGCTGAAGACGCCGTCCGGATGGTGCGCGAAACAGGTGTTGACGGGGTGGTGGTGGGCCGCGGCTGCCAGGGCCGGCCTTGGCTGTTCGGCGATCTGCAGGCCGCGTTCGAAGGCAGCGACACGCGCTTCCGGCCGAACCTGCGCCAGGTGGCCGAGGGGGTGTACCGCCACGCTGAACTCATGGTGGAAACCTTCGGTGACGAAGGCAAGGCCCTGCGCGAGATCCGCAAACACATCGCCTGGTACTTCAAGGGCTACGTGGTGGGCGGCGAACTGCGCACCCGGCTGGCGCTGGTAACCAGCCTCCAGGTGCTGCGGGACACCCTGGCCGAACTGGACCTGGACTCGCCATACCCGGGAGGCGACGCCGAAGGTCCCCGCGGCCGCGCCGGTTCCCCAAAGAAGCCGGCCCTGCCCAAGGACTGGCTGGAATCCCGGGCGCTGAACGCGGACCAGTCGCGGGACATTTCGGCCGCGGAACTGGATGTCTCCGGTGGCTGAGACCAGGACCAGCGCACCGGTGCTGCCGGGCTACGAGACCCATGATTCGGCCCGCTGGGTGGAGGAACCGCCCAAAAGCGTTTACCGTTCCGACTTTGAGCGTGACCGCGCGCGGGTCCTGCATTCCTCCGCGCTCCGCAGGCTGGGCGCCAAGACCCAGGTGGTGGCGCCGGACACCGACGACTTCGTTCGGACCCGCCTCACCCACAGCCTCGAGGTGGCCCAAGTGGGCCGCGAGCTGGGCCGCGCCCTGGGCTGCGACCCGGACGTGGTGGATACCGCCTGCCTAAGCCACGACCTGGGCCACCCGCCGTTTGGCCACAACGGGGAATCGGCCTTGAACGAGGTTGCACACGCCATCGGCGGCTTCGAAGGCAACGCCCAGACCCTCCGGCTGCTGACGCGCCTGGAACCCAAGGTGCTGACGGCGGACAACCAGCCGGCCGGGCTCAACCTCACCAGGGCCAGCCTTGACGCCGCAGCCAAGTACCCCTGGTCGGCGCTGGAAGCCCCGGTGATTCACGGACAGCGCACCAGCAAGTTCGGCGCCTACGAGGACGACCTGCCCATCTTCAACTGGATCCGCGAAGGTGCCCCAGAACGCAGGTCCTGCCTGGAGGCCCAGGTGATGGACCTGGCCGATGACATCTCCTATTCTGTGCACGACGTCGAGGACGCGATCGTCGCCGGACACTTCCAGCTCCGTTGGATGGACAACCCGGACCACCGTGCCCGGGTAGTGGGGTACGCCAAGCAGTGGTACCTCCCGCACAACGATCCCGCCGCCATCGATGCCGCCCTGGCGCGGCTGGAGGCCACGGACGTGTGGGTGCGCGAAGCGGACGGAAGCCGCAAGTCCATGGCGGCACTGAAGAACATGACCAGCCAGTTGATCGGCCGGTTCTGCCAGAGCGCCCTGGAAACCACCCGTGCCGTTTACGGTCCGGAGAACCTCACCCGGTACAACGCCCAGCTCATGGTGCCGGATGAGACCGTGATGGAGATCGCCGTCATGAAGGGCCTGGCCACCACCTTTGTGATGACTACCGAGCACCGCCAGCCCATCTACGAACGCCAGCGCGAAGTGCTGCACGCCCTGGTCACGGCGCTGAGCGCCACCGGCGACCGGCACCTTGAGCCGATGTTCGCGGCTGACTGGCGGGACGGGCCCGACGACGGCGCACGCCTTCGCGTGGTGATCGACCAGGTGGCGTCACTCACTGACGGCTCGGCGCTGGCCATGTACGAACGGCTGGTGGGGAGCCTTCCGTCGCTGTGGTGAGGAACGCAATAGGGTGCCGTTACGCCCGGCCGGTGCTGACAGTGCCCGGGGCTAGGATGGCTCTGTGCCTGGGCTGATCAAACGTGAAGATATCGACGAAGTACGCCAGCGCACGGACATCAAGGAAGTGGTTGACGGCTACGTCACGCTCAAGGGCGCCGGGCTGGGCACCTTCAAGGGTTTGTGCCCGTTCCATGACGAGCGGTCGCCGTCCTTCACTGTCCGGCCCCAGGTGGGCCGCTACCACTGCTTCGGCTGCGGCGAGGACGGCGACGTCATTGCCTTCGTCCAGAAGCAGGACCACAGCTCCTTCCAGGAGGCCGTGGAAAAACTGGCTTCCCGGATTGGCTATGAGCTCCGGTACGAGGACGGCGGGACCGGTCCCAGCCGCGAGGAAGTCGGGCGGCGGCAGCGGCTGCTGGATGCCCACAAAATCGCCGACGAATTTTTCCAGGCGCAGCTGCTGACACCCGGCGCCGCGGAGGCGCGGACCTTCCTGCACGGCCGCGGGTTCGACCGTGCCGCCGCAGAACAGTTTGGCGTGGGATACGCCCCGCAAGGCTGGGATGCGCTGCTCAAGCACCTCCGCGGCCGGGGCTTCACGGACGCCGAGCTGAAACTTACCGGCATGTTCTCCGAGGGGAACCGCGGCATCTACGATAGGTTCCGTGGCCGCCTCATCTGGCCGATCCGGGACATCGCGGGGGACACCATCGGCTTCGGTGCCCGCAAGCTTTACGAGGACGACCAGGGCCCCAAGTACCTGAACACCCCCGAGACCACCTTGTACAAGAAATCCCAGGTGTTGTACGGGATTGACCTCGCGAAGCGCAACATCGCCAAGGACCGGCAGCTGGTGGTGGTGGAGGGCTACACGGACGTTATGGCGTGCCACCTGGCGGGGATTCCGACGGCGGTGGCCACCTGCGGCACCGCGTTCGGCACCGAGCACATCAAGATTGCCCGCAGGCTGCTTTCGGATGACGGCACCGGGGGAGAGGTGATCTTCACCTTCGACGGCGACGCCGCCGGCCAGAAGGCAGCCCTGCGCGCCTTTGAAGAGGACCAGCGCTTCACCGCGCAAACGTTTGTGGCCGTGGAGCCCTCGGGGGCCGATCCGTGCGACCTGCGCCAAAGCAAGGGCGACGAGGCAGTACACGCGCTGGTGCAGTCCCGGCGTCCGCTGTTTGAATTCGCCATCCGCACCACGCTCAAGCAGTTCAACCTGGACACCGTGGAAGGCCGCGTGCAGGGACTGAAGGCTTCGGTTCCGGTGGTTGCAGCCATCCGCGACGCTTCCACCCGCACGGGCTACTGCCAGGCGCTCACGGGCTGGCTGGGTATGCCGGACCCGAACGAGGTGCTGCGCCTGGTGACCGCAGAAGTGAAGAACGCCGCGAAGCGCGGCGACCAGGGCGGGCCTCCCGCCCCCGGTCCCCGGACTGCCTCAGGCGCCCCCCAACCGGGCGGGCCCGGGGTGGCTGCCGGGCCGGCGTCGGGCGCTGTCCCGTCCTTCCACCGCCCGGACCCGCGTGATCCCGTGGCGTCCATGGAGCGGCAGGCGCTGGAGGTTGCGCTGCAGGAGCCGGCTCTGCTTGCCGGCGGAACCTGGGAACGCTTCTCCGCGGCCCGTTTCGCCACCCCGGCTTTCCAGGCGGTCCATGACGCCATGCGGGCCACCGACCCTGCCCTCACCGCTGACCCCGTGCGCTGGGTGGAGCACGTGATGCACGAGGTCCCGGAGCCGCTGCGGCCGCTGGTATCTGAACTGGCCGTGGTGCCGTTGCCTGCCAGCACGGAGGAAGCAGTGCAGAAATACTGCCGGGACATCCTGTCGCGGCTTTTCGAGCTCCAGATCACCCGGGTCAAGGCTGAGAAGATGGGCCAGCTCCAACGGCTGGACCCGGCCGCAGATCCGGAAACGTACCAGCGGCTCAACCGGGAGCTCATGATGCTGGAAATGGAACGCCGCGCCCTGCGTTCTGATGCCTAGGCCGCGCCGCTGCTGTTCCCGATTTCGCTTCCAGCAAGGGTGTTTGCTAGGCTAATACCCGCTTCATTCCTCCTTAGCTCAATTGGCAGAGCATTCGACTGTTAATCGAAGGGTTGCTGGTTCAAGTCCAGCAGGAGGAGCGCACAATCCCCGTTCCGGGTCTCCGGAACGGGGATTTTTTATGGCCGCGAACCATAACTTGGCCGGCAAAAGCGCCGATTTCCCTAGGCCGGAATCCTTTGCTAATGTCATACCTGCTTCATTCCTCCTTAGCTCAATTGGCAGAGCATTCGACTGTTAATCGAAGGGTTGCTGGTTCAAGTCCAGCAGGAGGAGCCAACAGAAAAATCCCCGTTCCTCCACTGGAGGGACGGGGGTTTTTTCTTTCCTAGACGAAGTCCATTTCCACCTGAAGGAACCGCTCCGCCTCGGCGATCGCGGCGAGGAATGCCTCCTTTTCGGTGGGCGACTTCCGTGGCTGGCGCGGGTTCCATTCATGGGGCGCGGAATGGACGCGGACAAAGCCCGTGTCCGGCGGCGCGTAGAAGATGCCGAAGCGCTGCACAGGCCACTCCGGAGAGGTTTCAGGAGCCACCAGCAGGGCCGCTGCGAAGGCGGGGTTGTGCCACTGGGCGATGGGCCGGCGGCGGTCCTCAGTGAAGAGTCCTGCCGCGTAGAGGGCTGCGGACTGCTCGCCGCTCTGGGCACACAACCGGTCCCACCACAGTGGCAGTATCCCGGTATCGCACCGTTGCCACGTGGCCGGAAGCGGCGGATGATCCTGCCAGCTGGGCACGGACACTATTTTATCCCGGGAGTGGCGGCACAGGCAGATGCCCGCGCAGATGCGGAGGGCAGGTACGCCGGTTGGATGCGGAACGCGCGGCGGCTACCGTCTAGGGCTCGTCACGCCGTTTCCAGGGACCCGGGTTGACCCGGTACAGCAGGGCCGCGCCGGCCACCACTCCCAGGGCGATCCCCATGGCCGGATTGCCCAGGGCCCGTCCCGCGAAGTAGCCGGCGACGGCGCCCAGCACCACGCCGAGGAAAAGTCCCCGTCCGTTCCGGTGCGGCTTTCGTTTCATGTTTTTCACGGGGCGGACCGCTCAGTGGATCGACGGCACGGTGCGCGGCCGGACCACAAGCCAGAGGGCCGCGATGGCGAGCAGGATGCAGGCTCCCTGGACGGCGCCCATGGGAGCGGCGCTGGTGATGCCCAGCCAGCCAACGACAGGGGAGATGAGCCCGGCCATCATGAAGGTCGCGAAACCCAGCAGGGAGGCCGCGGTGCCGGCCTGGGCGGCATGGCTTGCCAGGGCGAGTACCTGAACGCAGGGGAACATAAAGCCGGTGCCCATGATGTAGAACCACAGCGGCACCAACACGCCCCAGAGTCCGAATCCCAGCTGGTCGAACACCACGATCAGCATGGCCATAACGAACATCCAGGCCGTGGCGCCGACCAGGATCCACTGTGGCGGCACCCGCCGGATGAGGCGCGAACTCGTCTGGATGCCGGCCACGATGCCCAGGGAATTGATGCCGAACAGCAGGCCGTATTCCTGGGCGGAAAAACCGAAAACGTCCTGGAACAGGAAGGGTGAGGCCGAAAGGTACGTGAACAGGCCGCCGAAGTTCAGGCCAGCCACCATCAGCAGGCCAACAAAGACCCTGTCCGTGAAGAGGATCCGGTAGCGCTGGCGGGCAGTCAGCCCGCTCTGCTGGCGCTTCTCCGGCGGCAGCGTCTCGCGCACCAGGAACAGGGCGGCCACGATGACCAGCGTGCCGTACGCGGCGAGGAACACAAAGATCCCCGGCCACGGCATCACCAGCAGCAGCTGTGAGCCGATGACGGGGGCCAGGATCGGTGCCAGTCCGCTGACCAGGGACATGCGGGAAAACATCTTGACCAAGGCATAGCCGGAAAACAGGTCCCGCACCATGGCCATCGCCACAACGCCTCCGCCGGCGGCACCCACGCCCATCAGGACGCGGAAAATGCCCAGGGTGGTGATGTCCGTGGACAGGGCGGCGCCGAGGGACGCTGCGATGTGCAGGGCGGTGGCCAGGATCAGGGGAGTCCTGCGGCCGAACCTGTCGCTGAACGGACCCACCACCAACTGGCCAAGGGCAAAGCCTACGGTGGTCCCGGCCAAGGTCAGCTGGACCTGGGCCTCGGTTACGCCCAGGCTCGCTTCCAGCGCGGGAAAGGCAGGAAGGTAGAGGTCGATCGTGAACGGACCCAAGGCCGTCAGGGCGCCGAGTAGGAGGATGTACAAAAGTTTCCGGCGGCGGCTCAACAGATCGCCCGGATTGCTGGGGATGGTCACGGAAATCAATCCTAGGCCGGGGCACACAGGAATTCTGCAGCGTTGTAGGCCGCGCCGTCCGGCAAGCCCGGAGGTTCGCCCTTAACCTGAATGATAGTTTTGGTGCCGGGGACTGTGCAGCTGCACTTTCCCGCAGCACATGGAAGCCGAATCGACCATGAAACAGTAAGGCGGAACCGATGAGCGGACGTCACAGCGGGCGGACCAGCCAGGGATTGCGTATCGCTGCGCTGCCCAGGACGCTTAAACTCCTTTTCCGGTTGGCGCCCCGCCAGCTGAATGACGAAGTCGCTTTCGCGAAAATAGAGCTCAAGCGCAAGGGCATCCAGGTCGGGGTTGCCGCAGCTTTCCTCGCCGTAGCCCTCGTCTTCCTCCTCTTCCTTGTGGTTGGACTGATTGTTGCCGCCATCATGGGCCTGGCCACCATCATGCCCGCGTGGCTGGCCGCCCTCCTGGTCTCCGCAGCATTCCTGCTGATAGCACTCATCGGCGGCCTCATCGGCATGCGTAAGTTCAAGAAGGCCATGCCCCTGCTGCCCGAGGAAACCATCCGAGGCATCAAGCACGATATCGGCATCGCGAAGGAGGGTTCGGCCTTCAACCCCGCAATCCTCGATCCGCAGAGTCCCGAAGCCAAAGCTGCCAAGGCGGCCAAGGCGGAGGCCGCTGCGAAAGCCAAGGCGGAAAAGGAAGCAAAGGCGGCGGAGCACAACCAGGAATTCCCGCAGGCATCCGAGCCGGAACTCGCCCGCCGCCTGAACCAGCGCCGCCACCACCTCACCGAGGTCCGCGACGATCTCGGCGAAGAGCTCGACGTCAAAACCCAGGCGCAGTTCCTGCTGGCTGCCGCCCAGGGCAAACTCCGCCAGGGCCAGGTTCTCGCGGTGCGGGGCAAGGATCTTGCCGGGCACCGGCTGGCAGCTCTGTCGGAGTCCGCAGGCGGCCTGGGCAGCCGCTGGAAACCGCTGGCTGCCCTCGCGGCTGCCGGTACCGTGTTCGTAGTCCTGGTCCGCAAGCTCCTCCGGACCTACTAGCAGCCGCCTTTTCGACGGCCCTGGCGGCGGGCAGCGCGCGGCAGGGGCGCAGGCAGAAATCATAAGTCCGCGCCCGGAGGGCAGCAGGAAGGAAAGGGGGACGGCGTGAAGTTCATCGGTGCCGGCTCCCGTCCCGGACGGCCGCAGGTGGATCACGACCGCGTTTTCACCATCCCCAACCTGCTGACAGTCGTGCGGTTCATGGGGGTGCCGCTCTTTGTCTGGCTGGTCCTGGCCCAAAAGGAATACGGCGCCGGTGTGGTGGTCCTCGCCGTGATGGCAAGCACCGACTGGATTGATGGCTACGTCGCGCGGCGCTTCGACCAGGCCTCCAAGCTCGGCAGGGTCCTTGATCCCATTGCCGACCGGCTGGCGCTGATCGCCGTCGCCGTCACTTTGGTGATTGCCGGCGTCGTGCATTGGTTGTACCTGGCAGCGCTGGTGATCCCGGACGCCGTGCTGCTGGTCCTCACCCTGTCCTTCTTCGGCGGCCATCCGGACCTTCCCGTCAGCGCAGTGGGCAAGGTGCGCACCGGGCTGCTGCTCCTGGGCACGCCGATGCTTGTCCTGTCCCGGCTGGACACCCCATTCTCGGATGGGTTGTTCGTCGCCGCGTGGATAGTGCTGGGCCTTGGACTGATCGGCCACTGGATCGCCGCCTACAACTACTTCTGGGCCATCCTGCGCAAAGGCAGGATGCAGCAGCACCACGACGGCGGGACCGCCTGATGGTGTGGGTGGCCGTTGTGCTTGCGCTGCTTGGAGCCTTCTGCCTTGCCCTTGGAGCCCAGCGCCAGGGAAGCGCCGTCAAAGCCGACACCGGCGGCCTGGCACTTAGCTCGAACGGTTTCCTCCGCCTCCTTCGGAACCCGCGCTGGGTCTTCGGCCTCCTGCTGCTGTGTGCCGGCATGGCCATGAACGCCGTGGCCCTCGTGTCCGCCCCGCTCACCGTAGTCCAGCCAATCGGCGCCATCGCGCTTGTCATCACAACCGTCATCAACGCCAAGGACCAGGACCTCACCATCAACCGGGCAACCGTGGTGGCCATCGCCGCGTGTGTGACGGGCTCTGCGCTCTTTGTCCTCCTGGCCGTCAACGTCACCCAGGAAAACAACCATGTGAGCCCCGACGCCGAACTCACCATTGTGCTGCTGCTCGCCCTCGCCGTCGGACTCTTCGGCACGCTGGCCGTAATGTTCAAGCACCGGATCAACGCTTTCGTCTACATCCTGGGCGCCGGCGTCCTCTTTGGATTCGTGGCCGTCCTCACCCGGATCATCGGCAAGCACCTGCTCGATCCCAACGGGCTGTTCCTGCTGAACGTGCAGTGGTACTCCGTGGTGGCCCTTCTTGCTGCCGGAGGTCTGGGGTCATGGTTTGTCCAAAACGCCTACTCCTCGGGTCCGCCGGACCTGGTGATCGCAGGACTCACGGTGATCGATCCCCTTGTAGGGATAGCCATCGGCATTGCCATCCTTGGTGAACTCCGCCCGGATGTCCACGCCGTCATGGCCATTGCGATGGGAACGGCGGCATCCCTTGCTATCGTGGGAGTTATAGCCCTGTCCCGGCACCACCCCGAGGTCACCAAGCGCAAAAAAGACGCTCGGAAGGCCGCGGGCAGGCCGTCCCACTAGTCCCTTCGCCAGCAACTACACGAGGCCCCGGCGCCATGCCACCGGCCAACCGTGCTGTCAGTGCCACTGTCCGCACCGTGACCATCAGGAGTTCTCCACGTGACCACGCCCGCAGACCAGCAACCCCTGACCGTCCTGATCGCCGCGGACACCTACCCGCCCCACATCAACGGTGCCGCGCAGTTCGGCTACCGGCTGGCCAAAGGAATGACCGGCCGGGGCCACAACGTGCACGTGCTGGCCTGCCGTGCGGACAACGGGAAGAGCTTCACCGAGTTCCGGTCAGAAGCCACCGTGCACCGCCTCCGCTCGCACGCCGCCCCCACCCATGAGTACTTCCGCCTGTGCTTCCCGTGGGAAATCAAGAAGGAGATCAGCCTCCTTTTTGACCGGGTCAAGCCCGACGTCGTCCACATCCAAAGCCACTACATGATCGGCGAGCATGTCCTGTACGAGGCGGACAAGCGGGGCATCCGGATCGTCGCCACGAACCACTTCATGCCGGAGAACCTCAATCCGTTCCTGCCGTTCCCGCAGTGGTTCAAAAACATCATTGGACGGATCTCCTGGAAGGACATGGGCAAGGTCATGGGGCGGGCTGACGTGGTCACCACGCCCACCCCGCTGGCGGCCAAGGCCATGCACCAGCACGCCTTCCTCCGCAAGGTCCTCCCGCTCTCCAACGGCATCGATTCGGCGGCCTACGAACTCCAGCCGGGGGAGCACATCGAACCGCACCCGCACCCCACCGTGGTGTTTGCCGGCCGCCTCGCCGAGGAAAAGCATGTGGATGTCCTCATTCAGGCCATCAGCAAAACACCCCCCGAGCTGAACGTTCACCTTGAGATCGTGGGCGGCGGCGAGGTCCGTTCCTCCCTCGAAAACCTCGTCCAGCGCCTCGGGCTGGGGGACAGGGTGAAGTTCCTGGGCCTGGTCAGCGACGAGGACCTGCGGAAGACGTATATCAGGGCCGACCTCTTCTGCATGCCCGGGACTGCAGAGCTGCAGTCGCTGGTAACCCTCGAGGCGATGTCCGCCTCCACGCCGGTTGTGCTGGCGGACGCCATGGCGTTGCCGCACCTGGTGCGCGACGGCGAGAACGGGTACCTGTTCACCCCGAACGACAGCGATGACCTCGCCAAGAAGATCACCATGGTTCTTGAGCTGCCCGCCGACCAGCGCGCCGCCATGGGCCAGGTCAGCCGGCAGATGGTGGAACCCCACAGCATCGAGGGGACCCTGCAGACCTTCGAGGATCTGTACCGGGGCGCGAGCTTCGAGGACAAAGTGGTCTGAACGCTTTCCGGGGTTTGCTAGAGTAATTCTGCCCTGCAGGCACATCCCTTTCGCGGAGACCAGCCAGGGCATAGGGGGCTATAGCTCAGCTGGTTAGAGCGCGGGACTCATAATCCTAAGGTCCTCGGTTCAAGTCCGAGTAGCCCTACCTCAGAGAGAGCCCTGCTTCCCTTGCACAGAAGGGAAGCAGGGCTCTTTTGCCCTTGGACGCCAGGAACGGCAAACGGCGCTTCCACAGGAATACTGCCTCGCGCTTCATAAGACTGCCTTCATACGACAGCACCGGCACGACCGCCCACTTTCACGAGTTGGTCGGTTAGTCTTTTGCGATGGCGGACATGGAGTTTAAAAAGCGTTTGGACCAGGTTGAGGCGTTGTACAACGAGCTCCAAGAGTTGCGGCAGCGCGGTACGGCTGCAGGTAAAGAGGAGGCCGTCCTGGCTGAGATGCGGCTGGATAACGCATGGCGGGAGTTGTATGAATTTATGGAACTACCTCTGTCGCCGGACGCCCGGACCGGTGATGGTGCCGAGTAGTTCCAAGGCACCCTGACCTTGGTTATGGTGGCCAGATGACTGTAACCAATGAAGCAGTGCCGAAGCGCGCCAGATTCCTGACGGTTGAGCAGGTAGCCGAGGAGTTGGCTATCCGTGAGCCGACTGTCCGCCAGCTGTTGACGGCGGGTGAGCTGCGAGGGTTGCAGATCGGCGTCCACCGTACCTGGCGCGTTGCTGCCAGGGACCTGGAGGACTACATCGAGCAGGCGTACCGGGTGACTGCTGAGCGGATAGCGGCCGGCGAAGCAGCTGATGATGCGTCTTAGTTCGACGTTGGCCGGTCATTAACGTTGGCATGAGCCATCGCCATTGCAAGCTCCTTCCCGGCGACGTCAAGGAGGACAGCGGCGTGTTTCCGCCTGGGGTATTTAGGCGCGAGCAGGTTCTTGTTTCCTAAGCCTCCGAACTGAGGTATGTTACTGAGCAGTAACATACGGTGCTCCTTCCCGGAGAGCCCCGGTCACCGCTGATCACCTGCGAGGTAACCATGTCCACTTCTGCCGCCGACCTCAACAACCTTCCCTATGCCGATGGCGACTTCTATTCCTTCGAGCAGTTGCTGAGCGGAAAAGAGCAGGACCGGCTGGCAGAGGTCAGGGATTTCCTGGCCCGCGAGGTCCGTCCCATCGCTGTTGACTTCTGGAACCGCGGCGAATTCCCCATGGACCTGATTCCGAAGCTGGCGGACATTGACCTGGTCAGTCCGGTGCGCAGGCAGGGTCACTCCAACCTGTTTGCGGGCCTCATGCACGCCGAGGTAACGCGCGCCGATGCGTCCATCTCCACCTTTATGGGCGTCCACGACGGGCTCTTCACCGGTTCCATCGAAGCGCTGGCTTCCCAGGAGCAAAAGGACGCGTGGCTGCCTGACATCTACGCGCTCAAGAAGATCGGCGCGTTTGGCCTGACCGAGCCCCTCGGAGGCTCCGACGTGGCCGGCGGAACACGGACTACGGCGCGCCGCGAAGGTGATTCGTGGATCCTGAACGGCGCCAAGCGCTGGATTGGGAACGCCACCTTCTCGGACTGGGTCGTCATCTATGCGCGGGACCTTGACGACAACAAGGTCAAGGGCTTCCTGGTAGACACCACTTTGGAGGGTTTCAGTGCGGAGAAGATCGAGAACAAAATCGCCCTCCGCACCGTCCAGAACGCCGACATTACGCTGGACAACGTGGTGGTGCCGGACTTCTACAAGCTCGCCCACGCCAACAGTTTCCGCGACGTCAACAAGGTCCTGAAAGTCACGCGCCTCGGCGTCGCCTGGCAGGCCGTGGGGCAGCAGCTGGCCGCGTTCGACGTAGCCCGGCGCTATGCCGTGGAGCGGCACCAGTTCGGCCGGCCGCTGGCCTCCTTCCAGCTCGTCCAAAACCAGTTGGTGCAGATCCTGGGCAACGCCGTCAGTTCCATGGGCATGATGGTGAGGTTGTCCCAGCTGGAGGACGCCGGCACGGCCAAAGACGAGCAGTCCGCCCTGGCTAAAGCCTTCACCACTGCAAGGATGCGTGAAAGCGTGGCCATCGGCCGGAACCTCCTGGGCGGCAACGGCATCGTGACCGATTTTGAAATGGCCAAGATCTTCGCCGACGCCGAAGCCATTTATTCCTATGAGGGGACGCACGAAATCAACACCCTGGTGACCGGCCGGGCCATTACCGGTATCTCCGCCATCGTCTGACGCGTTTCCGACCGGTCCAGCCCTGCACGGTCCGGGCTCTATGGCGGCGCTCCGAGCGGCAGCAGGATGGATGGCCGCAGGTCCATCACAAACTGCAGCGGATTCACGTAGTCCTCGCCACGCCGGACGCCCCAGTGCACGCACGAAGCGGCAGGGCAATGGCCGGGGAGGACCGTGCCGATTGCCTGGCCCGCGCCCACCGCGCTGCCGGCGGCAAGGCTGCTCTCTACCGGTTCGAAGCTGCTGCGAAGGCCGTTGCCATGGTCGATGGTGATGACCGGCCGGTCCACCACAACTCCCACGAAGCTCACGGTGCCCGCCGCCGGCGAGGTGACCTGGGCGCCGTCGGACGCTGTTCCCAGGTCCACGCCGCGGTGGCCGCTGAGCCATGGCTTGGGCGGCGGGTCGAAGTCCCGCACAACGGGAGGGCGGGGGGAGAGCGGCCACTGCCAGGAGGGCGCCGCCTCCGTGCGCATGGGTACCGGAGCGAAGGCCAGCGTCTCCCCGGTGGGGGCAAGTGAAGCGGGCAGCAGGAGCAGGGCTGCAAGCAGTGCAGGTGGTGTCATATGCCCAGCGTGCGCCGGTTCGAGAAGGGCCGGCAGGGGCCGGTTGGCCTATGTGGATAAGGCTGGCGGCCGGCGCCGTTGCTGTCCTCCGGGTGCGGGCGCCTGTAGTACACTTGATGGAGCAGTTTGCTGCGCCCTCAACGCTTTCCGTCCGGCGGCTATCCCAACGGTTTTTCCAACGGTATACGCCCCTGTCCGGGTTTGCGTCGGCACGTCTCATTCAGGAGTGTGGGGGAGCGGCAGCTGACTACGCGCATCCAGCCCTCCAGTGGAGGATCATGCTTCTTGCGGTCAGCGCCCCCGGGTGCTGATGAGAAGCGCGATGGATGCCAGGAGCACGGCCCGCCCGGGCCACGCTAATCAACCGTCAACTATTGGCAGGGTAAGAAGCCTTGGGGCTTTCTCATGAATGACCTGCCGGAAGGAGCGTCGGCATGCCCGTCGTAACTATGCGCCAGCTGCTTGACAGCGGCGTCCACTTTGGACACCAGACCCGCCGTTGGAACCCGAAGATGAAGCGCTTCATCTTCACCGAGCGCAACGGCATCTACATCATTGACCTGCAGCAGTCGCTGTCCTACATCGACCGCGCCTACGAGTTCGTGAAGGCCACCGTTGCACACGGCGGCACCGTCCTCTTCGTCGGCACCAAGAAGCAGGCCCAGGAAGCGATTGCCGAGCAGGCAACCCGCGTTGGCCAGCCCTACGTGAACCAGCGTTGGCTCGGCGGTATGCTGACCAACTTCCAGACGGTCGCCAAGCGCATCCAGCGCATGAAGGAACTCGAAGAGATCGACTTCGACGACGTCGCCGGCTCCGCGTACACCAAGAAGGAGCTCCTGCTCCTCAAGCGTGAACTCACCAAGCTCGAGTCCAACCTCGGCGGTATCCGCAACCTCACCAAGGCGCCCTCCGTGCTCTGGATCGTGGACACCAAGAAGGAGCACCTCGCCGTTGACGAGGCCAAGAAGCTGAACATCCCGGTTGTGGCCATCCTGGACACTAACTGCGATCCGGACGAGGTCGACTTCCCGATCCCGGGCAACGACGACGCCATCCGCTCCGTGAACCTCCTGACCCGCGTTGTTGCCGACGCCGTTGCCGAAGGCCTCATCGCCCGCAACAACCGCGCCACCGGCACCACCGAAGCTCCGGAAGAGCCGCTGGCCGAGTGGGAGCGCGAGCTCCTCGAAGGCAGCAAGGCTGAAGAAGCTGCTGCTCCCGCCGAGGAAGCTGAAGCACCGGCTGCTGCCGAGGCAGCTGCTCCCGCAGAAGACGCTGCTGCTCCGGCTGAAGACGCCAAGTAACACAAGTAAATCCGGATTCTCCGGCGCCGCCTGCGGTGCCGGAGCTGCTGACAGGATGGCGGCCCACCACGTGGGCTGCTGTCCTGTCGGTCCGTACACCACAACAAATTTCTAGACAGAGGGGTTCACATGGCGAACTACACTGCCGCGGACATCAAGGCCCTGCGCGAGCGCACCGGCGCCGGCATGATGGATGTCAAGAAGGCTCTTGACGAAGCCAACGGTGACGCCGAGAAGGCCATCGAAATCATCCGCATCAAGGGCCTCAAGGGTGCTACCAAGCGCGAGGGCCGCTCCACCGCTGAAGGCCTGGTGGCCGCAAAGGTCAGCAACGGCGTCGGCGTTATGATCGAGGTCAACTGCGAGACCGACTTCGTGGCCAAGGCTGACAAGTTCATCCAGCTGGCTGACAAGGTCCTGGCCGTTGCCGTTGAATCCGGCGCAGCCGACCTCGAGACCCTGCTCGCCACCGAAGTTGACGGCAAGCCGCTCTCCGAGGTCGTCGTCGAAGAAGGCGCTGTCCTGGGCGAGAAGGTTGTTGTCCGCCGCATCTCCCGCGTCGAGGGCGCAACGGTTGACGCTTACCTGCACAAGACCTCCAAGGACCTCCCGGCCCAGGTTGGCGTGCTGTTCGCTGTTGACGGTGAAGGCGAAACCGCTGCCACTGCCGCCCACGATGTTGCAGTCCACATTGCTGCCATGGCACCGAACTACCTGACCCGCGACGACGTCCCGTCCGAGCTGGTAGAGTCCGAGCGCCGCATCGCCGAAGAGACCGCCAAGGCCGAGGGCAAGCCCGAAGCCGCACTCACCAAGATCGTCGAAGGCCGCGTGACCGGCTTCTACAAGGGTGAGGTCCTGGTTGACCAGGCATTCGCGAAGGACGCCAAGAAGTCCGTTGCACAGGTCCTCGAAGAGGCCGGTGTCAAGGGAACCGCGTTCACGCGTTTCCGCGTCGGCTCCTAGTCGAAACTGCAAGGGGGTGGCCACTTCGGTGGCCGCCCCTTTTGCATGCACGCGGCCGGTTCCGAGCACTGGCCCCAGCAGGATAACCTTTTTTCAGACTCACCAACGGGAAGGCATCATGGAAGCCGTCAACACTGTAATCCAGCCAGAGAAAAGTCGACGCCGGGTCCTCCTGAAGCTTTCCGGCGAGGTCTTCGGCGGCGGAAAGCTTGGCGTTGACCCGGAAACTGTCCGCGACGTCGCCAAGCAGATCGCGGCAGCCGTCCCCCAGGTGGAAGTGGCGATCGTGGTTGGCGGCGGCAACTTCTTCCGCGGCGCAGAACTTTCCCAGAGCGGCATGGACCGCTCAAGGGCCGACTACATGGGCATGCTCGGAACGGTGATGAACTGCCTGGCCCTGCAGGACTTCCTGGAGCAGGCCAGCGTCGAAACCCGCGTCCAGAGCGCCATCACCATGGGGCAGGTAGCCGAAGCCTACATTCCCCGCCGCGCCATCCGGCACATGGAAAAGGGCCGCGTGGTCATCTTCGGCGCCGGGGCCGGCCTGCCGTACTTCTCCACCGACACCGTGGCCGCCCAGCGTGCACTCGAAGTCCATGCCGACGTCGTCCTGATGGCAAAGAGCGGTGTGGACGCCGTCTACACGGCAGATCCGAAGAAGGATCCCTCCGCCGAGCGGCTTGAAACCCTCAGCTACGACGATGCCCTCCGCCGCGACATCCGCGTGATGGACCAGACGGCGATGACCATGTGCAAGGACAACAATCTCTCGATGGTGGTCTTTGGCATGGAGGGTGAAGGCAACGTTACCCGGGCCATCCTGGGCGAAAAGCTGGGCACCCTGGTTACCGCCTAGCTACGGCTAGGATGTTTTCAGGACAGTTCCGCCCCTGCCTTCGGGACCAGGGGCGGAAGCAGCAACAGAGAACCACGTGTGTGCATGGCCCCGGCGTCCCGGACTGCACCAGAATCGTCAGGAGAGACCGTGATCGAAGAAACCTTGCTCGAAGCCGAAGAAAAGATGGACAAGGCCGTTGAGGTAGCCAAGGAAGACTTCGCTGCCGTCCGTACCGGCCGCGCAAACCCCGGCCTCTACAACAAGGTCCTGGTGGAATACTACGGTTCCCCCACCCCGCTGCAGCAGCTCGCCTCTTTCGCCATCCCGGACGCCCGGACCATCCTCATCACCCCGTTCGACAAGACCGCCCTGCGCGACATTGAACGGGCGCTCAGCGACTCCGAAGTCGGCGCCAACCCGTCCAACGACGGCAATGTCATCCGGATCACCATTCCGGAACTGACCAAGGAACGCCGCAAGGAATACGTCAAGATCGTCAAGACCAAGGGCGAGGACGCCAAGGTCTCCATCCGCAACATCCGCCGCAAGGCCAAGGAAACCCTGGACAAGCTGGTCAAGGACGGCGAAGCCGGCGAGGATGAGGGCACCCGCGCCGAAAAGGAACTTGACGGCCTTACCAAGGCGCACGTGGACGGCATCGACGAGCTGCTCAAGCGCAAGGAAGCAGAGCTGCTCGAAGTCTGATGGGCCAGGCAGAGCAGGCCCCGGCACAACGGGCGCGCACACGGGGGAAGCAGCCTAGGACCAACCCCACGCCGAAGGCCGGGCGGAACCTTCCGGCCGCGGTGGTGGTGGGTTTGGCCATGCTCTTCGCAGTGCTCGGCGGACTGCTGTTCCTCCCGCTCGGATTTGTTGCGGTCACCACTTCGTTCGCTGTTTTTGGGGTGTGGGAAATCTACCGCGCCCTGGAGGCGAACGGCACCAGGATGCCCATTGTGCCGGTCATGACCGGCACAGTGGCAATGCCTTTTGCCGCCTACCTCGGCGGGATTGAAAGCCTGCTCTTTGCCATGCTCCTCAGTTCGGTGGCAGTGCTGTTGTGGCCGCCCATCGAAAGCGCTGCGGGCTCGGCCAACAGCATCTTCGCAGGCGTCTTCACCTTGGGCTGGGTGCCGTTCTTCATCAGCTTCGCCGCACTCCCGCTGCACGCTTCGGGCGGCGCTACTCCGCTGGGCCTCTGGCCGGGAGGAACAATTCCGGACGGAGCATGGCAGGTGGCGGTGATGCTGCTGCTGGTCGTGTCCAACGACACCTTCGGTTACCTGGTGGGCGCCTCCCTGGGCAAGCATCCGATGGCGCCCAAGATCAGCCCAAAGAAATCCTGGGAAGGATTTGCCGGTTCCATCGGCGGCGCAATACTGATCGGCATCCTTGCCAGTCTCTTTGTGCTGGACAAGCCCTGGTGGGTGGGCGTGGTCCTGGCGGTGGGACTGGTGGCG
This sequence comes from Pseudarthrobacter sp. R1, assembly GCF_024494415.1. Classification (NCBI taxonomy): domain Bacteria; kingdom Bacillati; phylum Actinomycetota; class Actinomycetes; order Micrococcales; family Micrococcaceae; genus Pseudarthrobacter; species Pseudarthrobacter sp. R1. Next base: position 280,133 of record NZ_JAMKFI010000005.1, read on the forward strand.
GCTTCCACTGCAGGTGACCTGGCCGAGTCGATGGTGAAACGCGAACTCGGCGTCAAGGACATGAGCAGCATCCTGCCGGGACATGGCGGCGTGATGGACCGGCTGGACTCCATCGTTTTTGCAGCCCCGGCGGCCTTTGTCCTGTATGGGCTCGTTTCCGGGGCCTGACACACAACCCCCGCCGGGCCCGGGCGCCAATAGACTGGTGCAGAGTAACGGCTTGAAGAGCATCGAAGGAATCAAAAGTGGCATTGGACATTCATCGGCAGATCCCTGCGTCCTTTGAGCGCGTGCAGCGCAGCGATTACGGCTATAACGCCAAGCAGGTGGATCAGTTCCTGCAGCGGGCGCGGGTGTCACTTGAAACCCCGGAGGCTGCGCCGCAACCTGTTACCAGTGCCGTTGTCAGGGCAGTTTCATTCGACCCCGTCAAGGGCGGTTATTCCGCCGCCGTCGTGGACGCAGCACTGGACCGCCTCGAGGACGCCTTCGCCCGCCGCGAGCGGGACGAGCTGATCGCTGCCCGTGGCGAGGAAGCCTGGCTGCGGGAGATTGGAAACCTGTCCGGCATCCTCCGCGGCCGGCTGCACCGCCCCGACGGCGACCGCTTCCGCCGGCCGGCGAAGAAGAAGGTCCGTAGCTACAACACGGCCGACGTCGACCGGCTGTGCCACGAACTCATCGCCTACCTCGAACAGGACAAACCGCTCAGCGTCGACAACATCCGCCGCGCAGTTTTCCGTCCCGCTGTTGGCCGGGACGGGTACGAGGAAACCCAGGTGGACGCCTTCCTGGACCGTGTGGTTGAACTGATGGCGGCCATCGACTGACCTGGTTCCAGGCTCCGGCCGGGCTGGGAAAGAACGATGTTGGGGGTCACCTTTCAGTGGCGAGTGGCCGTTCCGGAGTGTGGAGGCGGGTCATTACCCGGGGCATGGTCTTCGGGACCCTCTGGACGGTGGCGCGGGAAACCATGACCATCACTGCGAAGGCCGCCGGCACTGTCCATGCTGCAGGCTGGGCCAGCCAGGGCGCGAGGTTGTTCGCGCCCGCTACGGAGCCCGCAATCATCGCGCCGCCGCAGAGAACGCCGCCCGTTACCATCCCGGCGATGGCGCCGGCGTCTGTCAGTCCCCGCCACCAGATGCCGAGCAGCAGCACCGGGCACACAGTGGACGCGGTGAACGCGAAAACCAAACCCACGCTTCCGGCGAGGGCCAGCGAATCCGTCATGAGGGCGAACCCCAGGGGCACCACGATGGAGATCACCGCCGCCAGCCGGAAGCCGCCCACCCCGGCGCCCAGGACGTCCTGGCTGATGACGCCGGCAAGGGAGACCACCAAGCCGGACGTGGTGGAGAGGAAGGCGGCAAAAGCGCCCGCCACCACAAAAGCTGACAGCAGATCGCCGGCGGCACCGCCCACCAGTTCGCCGGGGAGCAGCAGCACCATGGCATCGGCCTGGTTGGCGCGTGCGAGGCCAGGCGCAAACATCCTGCCCACAAGTCCGTACGCGGTGGGAAACAGGTAGAACACCGACAGCAGGCCCAGGACAATCAGCGTGGTCCGCCGGGCCGACTGCCCGTCCGGGTTGGTGTAGAAGCGGACCAGCACGTGGGGCAGCCCGAGGGTGCCGAAGAGCAGGGCCACCAGCAGCGACACGTTCTGGTACAGCCCGGCGGGGGCAAGATTCGTGGGGTTCACGGCAGGCGGAGACAGGGCGGGCGTCCCGTTTCCAGCGAGCATAAAGATGATGAACAGGATGGGAACCGCCAGGGCCGTGAGCTTGAGCCAGTACTGGAAAGCCTGGACGAAAGTGATGGAACGCATGCCGCCGGCAACCACCGTCAGGCACACAACAATCACCACAGCCACCGATCCCACCCAGGACGGCAACCCGGTGGTGATCCGGATGGTCAAAGCGGCGCCGTGGAGCTGCGGCACAATATACAGCCAGCCCACCAGCACCACCACCAGGCTGGTGACCTTCCGGACAGCCCGGGAATCGAGCCTGGCCTCGGTAAAGTCGGGGATTGTGTACGCGCCTGAGCGCCGCAGCGGGGCTGCAACAAAGAGCAACAGCATCAGATAGCCGGCGGTGTAGCCCACCGGAAACCACAGGGCGTCCGTCCCGGACAGCAGGATGAGGCCGGCAACCCCGAGGAAGCTTGCCGCCGAGAGGTACTCACCGCCGATGGCCGAGGCATTCCACCAGGGCCGGACAGTCCGGGAAGCAACATAAAAATCGCCCGTGGTCCGCGAGATCCGCAGGCCGTAGAAGCCGATGACCGCAGTGGCCACGGACACCACTGCGAGCGCGGCTATGGCCACGCCTGGATTCATGGTTCCGTCACTGGTCCTTGGCCAGGTCCCGGTAGCGCGCCTCATTGCGGGTGGCAGTCCGGACGTACAGCCAGGCACTCAGCCCGATCAGCGGGTAGATGCCTGCCCCCAGGAGAATCCAGTCGAAGGGGATACCGGCTATACGCGTCTCCGTGAGGCCGGGAACGACGGCCAGCAGCAGCGGAAATGCCCCAAGGATCAGCAGGAAACCGCCGGCGACTACCAGGGCCAGCCGCAGCTGGGAACGGATCAGGGACCGGACGAAGACCTGCCCCACCTCGGAGTCCTGCGCCGCTTCACGGCTGTCCCTGGGAGGAAGCGCCGCGGAGCGCGGTGCCGTGACGCGAACCCTCGTCATGCGTGCGGCCTGATCCGGGTGGCGCCCAGCTTCTCCCGCACCGTTGGCAGGTGGCGCCGGCTGATCGGAAGGCCGGCACCCGCAACAGTGACACTGGGCCCGTCCGCAGCCAGCTTCATGGACGTCACATGCTTCAGGGCAACGAGGTAGGAGCGGTGCGTCCGGATGAACCCGGCGTCCGCCCACTGCTGCTCGAGGTCGGCCAGGGGTACCCTGATCAGGTAGCTCGCATCGGCGGTGTGCAGCCTTGCGTAGTCGCCCTGGGCCTGTACGTAGGTGACGTCGTCACGCCTGATCATCCTGGTGGTACCGCCCTGGTCGACGGTGATCATCTCAGGCGCCGTGCCGCCGTCGCGCAGTTCGCTGATCCGTCCCACCGAGCGTGCAAGCCGTTCGGCCCGGACCGGCTTGAGCAGGTAGTCCACGGCGGCGAGTTCGAAGGCCTTCAGCGCGTGGTCCTCGTCCGCGGTCACAAAAACCACTGCAGGGGGATTCCTGCTGGCCGAAATGGCGCGCGCGATATCCAGCCCGGACACCGCCGGCATATGGATGTCCAGGAAGACGGCGTCGACCGGGCCGGCTGCCAAAGCCCGGAGGGCTTCGCTGCCCGAGGTGGCGCGGAGGACGGTGCCGATGCGGTCGTCCCGCCCCAGGAGGAAAGCCAGTTCCTCAACGGCGGGCAGCTCATCATCAACGACGAGGACGTTAATCATGTTCCTAGGTTAGCTTCCGCCGCCCGCAGCCGGATCAGGGGGAGCTCCAGGGCACCATATCAGTTCCGCACATCAGGCATCGTTGCCCGGCTGCGACTTTGGGACGCGCATGGTGATCAGCGTTCCCTCCCCGGGGGCGGTGTCGATGACCAGGCCATGGTCATTGCCGTAGACCTGGCGGAGGCGGGCGTCCACGTTCCGCAGGCCCACGTGCTCGCCGTCGGTGTGGCCGGCCAGTACGGACTGCAGCTGGGCCGGGTCCATGCCCACGCCGTCGTCTTCAATAGTCACTTCGGCGAACGCGCCTGCGTCATTCGCGCTGATGCTGATGTGCCCCGGCCCTTCCTTGGCCTCCAGCCCGTGCCGGACGGCATTTTCCACCAGCGGCTGCAGGCTGAGGAAGGGGATGACGGTGCTAAGCACCTCCGGCGCCACCCGCAGGCTGACCTGGACGCGCTCGCCGAACCGGGCGCGTTCCAGGAGGAGGTAGCGGTCGATGCAGCGAAGCTCCTCGGCGAGCGTGGTGAAGTCGCCGTGCCGGCGGAAGGAGTAGCGGGTGAAATCGGCGAACTCCACCACCAGTTCCCGGGCGCGGGCGGGGTCGGTGTTGATGAAGGACGCAATCGCGTTGAGCGAGTTGTAGATGAAGTGCGGGCTGATCTGGGCGCGGAGTGCCCGTACCTCCGCCTCCATCAGCAGCGTCCGGGATGCGTCCAGCTCCGCGAGCTCCACCTGCACGGCCACCCAGTCGGCCACCTCGCCGGTGGCCCGGACCAGTCCCGCACCCGCCGACGGCGCGAAGGCAGCGACGGCGCCCACGACCCGCGTCCCGGCCCGCACCGGGGCGATCACCGCGGCGAGAGGGCCGCCGGTACCGTCCCGTGGAGCGCCGCCCGGCCCTGTGGGGCGCCCTGCCGGAAGCACCGCCGTCCGCCCGCCCGCCAGCACTCCTTCAGCCAGCCGCATCAACTCGGGCTTCAGCTCCTCTGCCGCGCCATCCCACGCAAGAACCCCGGTGGTGTCTGTGATGGCGAATGCCTCGCAGGCCAACAGCGTGCGCAGCTGGCGGCTGGCTTTCGCCGCGCCTGCAGGATTGAGGCCGCGCCGGAGATGCTGCCCGGCCTGGGACGCGGCGTGCAGGGTGTGGTAGGTGGCGCGTTCGGCGTCCGTGCCGAGGTCCCTGAAGGACCGCAGCACCTTGAGCCCCAGGCCGACGACGACGGCGACGGCCATGGCGATCACGGCAACAGCAGCGGCGGTCAGGAGGGGGGAGTCCGGCATGGTGCCCAGCGTAGCTGCGGGTGCCGTTTGTCGCAGCATCCCGACCGTTGAGCGACCGCCCGCCGGTAGGGTCTGGAATCCGGTGCCCGGCAGAAAGCACAGTGATTGCAGTCACATTTGCGGTACCCCTTTTTACCGGGCACGCCGTTGGGTGTGTTCAGGCAAGTCTCAACGAGGAGGAACGATGGGTAACGATGCCCATACTCCGGACGCAGCGGCGTCCGTGGACTTTGAACAAGTCCAGTCGACCGGGCAGTTCCAGGAACTGCGCAAGCGTCACCGCAGCTTTGTCTTTCCCATGGCAGTCGCATTCCTGCTGTGGTACTTCGCTTACGTCCTGCTGGCGGACTACGCCGTGGGCTTTATGTCCACCAAGGTCTGGGGCAACATCAACGTTGGTCTGATTTTGGGCCTGCTCCAGTTCGTCTCGACGTTTGCGATCACCAGCTGGTACGTCAGCTACTCCAACCGGCGGCTGGACCCCATCGCCGCTGAAATCCGCGACGAGATCGAAGGGCACGAATTTGATAAGGACGGCAACCGAGTGGGCGGGGTAAACAAATGATCGGGATCGCCACAGCCGTGGACGTCGCCGCCCTCAAGGACAGCACCCTGCTGAACATGGGCATTTTCGGCCTGTTCGTCGCCGTCACCATGGTGATTGTTTTCCGCGCCAGCCGGAACAACAAAACGGCAGCCGACTACTACGCGGCCGGCCGCTCCTTCACCGGCTCTCAGAACGGAACCGCCATCGCGGGGGACTACCTCTCGGCAGCCTCCTTCCTGGGTATCACCGGCGCCATCGCCGTCAACGGCTACGACGGGTTTATGTACTCCATCGGCTTCCTGGTGGCCTGGCTTGTGGCGCTGCTGCTCGTGGCCGAACTTCTCCGTAATACGGGCAAGTTCACCATGGCGGACGTGCTGTCCTTCCGCCTCCAGCAGCGGCCCGTCCGCATCGCCGCCGCTATCTCCACCCTCGCCGTCTGCTTCTTCTACCTCCTGGCGCAGATGGCCGGCGCCGGCAGCCTGGTCTCGCTGCTGCTGGGCATCAGCGACTGGGGCGGCCAGGCGCTGGTGATTATCGTCGTCGGCGGCCTGATGATCATGTACGTCCTGATCGGCGGCATGAAGGGCACCACCTGGGTGCAGATCATCAAGGCAGTCCTGCTCATCGCCGGAGCGGCCGTGATGACCCTCTGGGTCCTGGCGATCTACGGCTTCAACCTCTCCAGCCTGCTCGGCGCGGCAGTGGAAACGGCCAACAACCCGGCCGTCCTCAACCCGGGCCTGCAGTACGGCAAGACAGAGACCTCCAAGCTGGACTTTATGTCCCTGGGCCTCGCGCTGGTCCTGGGCACCGCCGCCCTGCCGCACGTCCTGATGCGCTTCTACACCGTGCCCACGGCCAAGGAAGCCCGCAAGTCCGTGGTGTGGGCCATCTGGCTGATCGGTCTCTTTTACCTCTTCACGCTGGTGCTCGGCTACGGTGCAGCGGCACTCGTCGGCGCTGAAACCATCCGGTCGGCACCCGGCGGAGTGAACGCCGCAGCCCCGCTGCTGGCCTTCTACCTGGGCGGTCCGCTGCTGCTGGGCTTCATTTCGGCCGTGGCATTCGCCACCATCCTCGCCGTCGTGGCGGGCCTGACCATCACCGCGGCCGCGTCCTTCGCCCACGACATCTACGCAAGCGTCATCTCCAAGGGCAAGGCCGACGCCGACACCGAGGTCAAGGTGGCCCGGCGCACCGTGGTGGTCATCGGCGTCCTGGCCATCCTGGGCGGCATCCTCGCCAACGGGCAGAACGTGGCGTTCCTCGTGGCGCTGGCATTCGCCGTCGCCGCCTCCGCCAACCTGCCCACCATCGTGTACTCCCTGTTCTGGCGGAAGTTCACCACGCAGGGCGCGGTCTGGAGCATGTACGGCGGGCTCGGCGCCGCGATTGTCCTGATCGCCTTCTCGCCCGTTGTCTCCGGCGGCGCAACCTCGATGATCAAGGACGCCAACTTCGCGCTGTTCCCGCTGAGCAACCCCGGCATTGTGTCCATTCCGCTGGCGTTCTTCCTGGGCTGGCTCGGAACCGTCCTGGACAAGAAGCGCGAAGACGCCGCCAAGCAGGCCGAAATGGAAGTCCGGTCCCTCACGGGAGTCGGGGCAGAGAAGGCAGTGAACCACTAGATCCCAGCGAACCAGTCACCTGCCACTGCAGAAAAGAGCCCCGGCGTTGCGGCGCCGGGGCTCTTTCGTGTCTGCGTGGCTGGTCTTATGGAACGGCCGTGCGGAACCGGCCAGAGGAAGCTAGGCCTTGGGCCGCAGCTTGATCTCGGTCATCTTGAGGTCGTCGGTGCCTTCAAAGCGGTACGCCAGATCCACTTCCTTGCCTTCGCAGGTGATAACGCCCGCCACGTCCGCGGTCTTGACTCCGTTTTCTGTGCCCACCCGGAGGTCGTTATAGGAAGGCTTGCACTGGGCGTTCATCTCCAGGGTTCCCACTCCAGTAATAAACGCTTCCTTGGACAGCTGTTCCTTCAGTGCGGGGTCGAGGTACTCATCGTAGGCCTGCGAGCTCTGGCCGCTGATGACCAGCCTGGTAAAACCGTCAGCAAGGCCCCTGGCCTGGTTGGTGGCGCTGCCCACCACGCTGATCAGGATGATGATGCCCAGGACCACCAGGAGCAGGACGCCGCCGATGCCCGCCAGGATGATCCAGAGTTTCCGCCGGCTTTTCACTGGCGGCTGCTGGCCGGGCAGCCCGAATGGGCCCGGTTCCGGATAGGTGCCGGCAGGACCCTGGTAAGCCGGCCCGCTCTGGCCGGGCAGCTGCTGCGGGGGCAGGGGTGGCTGCTGCGGCGCCTCCAGGCGCTGCCCCTGCTGGTACGGTTCCTCGGGATTGCTCAAAAATGGAGCCTTTCCGGCGTCGTGCTGGACGCCGCCTGGTTGCGGGGCCCTCCGAACCCCGTGAATAACTTGCAACAGCCTATAGCCCGCACCCCCGCCGTCGTACTTTCATGGCGGCTGCCGGCACGCTCAGGTGCCCTGCGGGCCCCGGTCCAGCAGGGGCTGCACCCGGAAGGGGATGAGTTCACCCATGGCCAGGGCGGTGTCGGTCCGGTCCACGCCGTCGCAGGCCAGGATTTTCCCGTTAATGCGGAAGAGGTCTTCGGCATCCAGGGCCACCACCCTGAGCAGCAGGTCGGCGGAGCCCGTGAGCCCGTAACCTTCGAGGATCTCCGGGACGTCGGCCAGGTCCGCCGCCAGCTGGGAAAGCTTTTGCTGCTGGACATGGACGGAAATGAATGCCATCAACGGATACCCGAGCGCAACCGGATTGATCCTGCGTTCGAAGGAAAGAAAGACATGCTTTTTCTCCAGCTGGGCCATCCGCGCCTGCACTGTATTCCTGGAGAGGCCAAGCTTCTGGGCCAGCGCCACCACCGTTCGCCGGGGGTCCTGCGCCAAGGCGGACAGAAGGCGGGTGTCAGTGCCATCCAAAGCTTGCATAATGCGCAACGGTAGCACCGTCGTGAGCCGCCCGACAGAGCATTGTGCTTAGTGATTGACGTGGTGGTTGTACCCAATGAGCATTGTGAGTAGGGTCACAGTATCCGGAGCAACGGCGCCCGGGAGGCCGGCGGCCAGCGGGATCACAAGTCCCGGAACCGCTGGTCAACGACGTGAGAAGGTGCGGCTATCGTGTCTACAGACGAAACGGGCCAGGACGGCACAGGTGCCCCGAATACCGGTGCCAATAGTGCTGCTGCCAAGGCGGACATCCATGGACAGGGCAAAGGCCTCGTCCAGCTGATTACACCGTCCGGGGAGCGCGTGAGCCACCCCGAATACGACCCCTGGGTACAGGACATCACGGACGAGCAGCTGTGCGCGCTGTTGGAGGACATGACCGTCATCCGGCGCATCGACGTCGAAGCCACGGCCCTGCAGAGGCAGGGCGAGCTCGCATTGTGGCCGCCCCTGCTGGGGCAGGAAGCAGCCCAGGTCGGATCCGGCAGGTCCCTCCGGACAGACGACTTTGTGTTCTCCAGCTACCGCGAGAATGGTGTTGCGTACTGCAGGGGAGTGGACCTGACGGACATCGTCCGGGTGTGGCGCGGGAACGCCTCCTCCGGCTGGGACCCGTACTCCATCAATATGGCCACGCCCCAGATCATTATCGGAGCCCAGACCCTGCACGCCACCGGCTATGCCATGGGCATCCAAAACGACGGCGCCGATTCCGTGGCGGTGACGTACTTCGGCGACGGAGCCACCAGCGAGGGCGATGTCAACGAGGCAATGGTCTTTGCCGCAAGCTTCCAGGTGCCAGTGGTGTTCTTCTGCACCAACAACCACTGGGCCATTTCCGAACCGGTGCGGCTTCAATCGCACATCCAACTGGCGGACAGGGCGGCCGGGTTCGGCATCCCGAGCCTGCGGGTGGACGGCAACGACGTCCTGGCCGTGATGGCCGCAACAAGGGTGGCCCTGGACCGGGCCCGGCGCGGCGGCGGTCCCACGTTCATAGAGGCCGTCAGCTACCGGATGGGTCCGCACACCACGGCCGATGACCCCACCCGCTACCGTGACGCCAACGAACTGGAGGACTGGGCAGCCAAGGACCCGATCAGCCGGGTGGAGGCACTCCTGGACCGCAAGGGGCTGCTGACGGAAGCGCTCAAACAACAGGTCAAGGACAGGGCCGACGCCGTAGCCCGGGACATGCGCACGGGCTGCATCACCATGCCGGAGCCGCAGCCGCTGGATGTCTTCAAACACGTCTACAGCACCCCCAACTCCTGGCTGGACCGGCAGCAGGACCATTACGCCCGTTACCTGGCCTCCTTCGGTGATCCCGCAGAAGCCGTATCAGAAGAAGGTGCACGCTGATGACCCAGATGACCTTTGCCCGCGCCATCAACGCCGGCCTTCGCAAATCCCTGGAGAACGATCCCAAGGTAGTCCTCCTGGGCGAGGACATCGGTGCCCTGGGCGGCGTCTTCAGGATTACGGACGGCCTCCAGAAGGACTTCGGCAAGCACCGGGTGGTGGATACGCCCCTGGCAGAGTCAGCGATCGTGGGGACAGCCGTGGGACTGGCCTACCGCGGCTACCGGCCCGTTGTGGAGATCCAGTTCGACGGTTTTATCTACCCGGCGTTCGACCAGATCGTCAGCCAGGTGGCCAAGCTCCATTACAGGACACGCGGCGCGGTGAAGATGCCCATCACCATCCGGGTCCCGTTCGGCGGGGGCATCGGTTCACCGGAGCACCATTCGGAGTCCCCGGAAGCCTACTTCACCCACACCTCCGGCCTGCGCGTGGTGACGGTCTCGAACCCGCAGGACGCCCATACCGTTATCCAGCAGGCCATTTCCTGCGACGATCCTGTCCTGTACTTCGAGCCTAAGCGCCGTTATCACGACAAGGGCGAGGTGGACGAGTCCCTTGATCCTCTCTCCGCAGTGCCCATGGATCAGGCGAGGGTTCTGGCGGAAGGCACCGACGTCACTTTGGTGGCCTACGGCCCCCTGGTGAAGACCGCGCGGGACGCCGCCCTGGCAGCCGAAGACGAAGGGATTTCGATCGAGGTCATCGACCTGCGCTCGCTGGCACCAGTGGACTACGACACCGTTGTGGCCTCGGTCCGCAAGACCGGCCGCCTGGTGGTGACGCACGAGGCCGGCCAGTCCGGCGGGATCGGTGCGGAAGTGGCGGCCAGCATCACCGAGCGGTGCTTCTACTACCTTGAGGCGGCCCCTGTCCGGGTGACCGGCTTCGACATCCCGTATCCGTACTCCAAGCTTGAAATGCACCACCTGCCGGGCCTGGACCGCATCCTTGACGGCGTGGACCGTGCCCTGGGCCGGCCGAACTCCCTCAGCGGGCTGGAAGGATGAGCGCCACCATGATCAAGGAATTCCGGCTCCCGGACCTGGGCGAAGGACTTACTGAATCGGAAATCCTCAGCTGGAAGGTTGGGGTGGGGGATACCGTCAGCCTCAACCAGGTGATCGCCGAGGTCGAAACCGCCAAGGCCGTGGTGGAGCTCCCGTCCCCTTTCGCAGGGGTCATCCGGGAACTCCACGAACAGCCCGGCACCATCGTGGAGGTGGGCAAGCCCATCGTTTCGTTCGAAGTATCGGACGACGCCGCCGCCCCCTCGCCAGCACCCGGTATCCCTGCTTCGTCCCCGGCGTCAGAACCGGGGGCGCAGGCGGTGCAGGAGGCCAAGCGGCAACCTAACCTGGTGGGGTACGGCGCCGCCGTCGAAAGTTCCGCCCGGCCGGCACGGCGCCTCCGCAACGTACGCGCTGTGGTTGAGTCCGATACACCCCGTTCCCTGGTGGCTGAGCCCGTCGAACCGAAGCCCGTCGAAACCAGGCAGGTCGAAACCAAGCCTGCCGCAGCCAAACCCGTCGAGGCCCGGACCCCGGGAGTGGAGCCTGCCGAAACCCGCCCTCGGTCCACTCCGCCCGTGCGGAAGCTCGCCAAGGACCTGGGTGTGGACCTGGCCATGGTGGCAGGGACGGGGCCGCAGGGCCTGATCACCCGTGAGGACGTCCAGCACTTTCTCGATGGCCATTCCGGCGGCGCAGCACCTGAAGCAGCGCCGGCCGGGGTTCAGGCCCGCCAGGGGGAGCGGGAAACCCGCACGCCCATCAAGGGTGTGCGGAAGTTCACGGCGGCCGCAATGGTGGCTAGTGCCTTCACCGCACCGCACGTCACCGAGTTCCTCACCGTGGATGTCACTCCGGCCATGGAGCTGCTGGCCAAGCTGAAGGGCAACCGCGAATTCAGCGGGCACAAGCTGACCCCGCTCACCTTGGCGGCAAAAGCTGTGCTCATCGCCCTGCGGCGGAACCCGGTCCTCAATGCGCGCTGGGACGAGGTGAACCAGGAGATCGTGACGTTCAACTACGTAAACCTGGGCATCGCCGCTGCAACACCACGGGGACTGACCGTTCCCAACATCAAGGACGCAGACTCGCTGTCCCTGCTGCAGCTGGCCGAGGCGCTGACCGGACTCACCGAGACAGCCCGCTCCGGCAAGACCACGCCGGCCGACCTGACCGGTGGAACCATCTCGATCACCAACATCGGCGTCTTCGGGATCGATGCCGGCACCCCCATCCTCAACCCGGGGGAGGCCGCGATCCTTGCGCTGGGTGCGGTGCGGAACATGCCGTGGGAGTACCAGGGCGAGGTAGCCCTGCGGCAGGTGCTCACGCTGAGCCTGTCCTTTGACCACCGCCTGGTGGACGGGGAGCAGGGGTCACGCTTCCTTGCGGACGTGGGCGCCATCCTCGCGGAACCCGGAATGGTCCTCACCATGGTCTAACCCACGAAGTTTTTGTCCAGATATGCAGGTTCTGAACGGTCAATCCCTGCATATCCGGACAAAAACCCGAGCATTAAGGGGAGGACCGGGGGGTGTCCACCAGCAGCGCGGCCAGGGCCATGCTCTCGAGCAGGGGACGGGCGGATTGTGCGGCCATCTTCCGGCCGTGGTTGCGCACCGAGTGCGGTGTTGAGTTGATGAGCCCGAACGTGGCATGTGCACGCATCCGGAGCTCCGTGATCTCCGTGTCCGGATGCAGCTTTGCAAGGACATCCACCCAGGCCTCGACATAACTCAGCTGGAGGGTCCGCACAGCCGCCTGGTCCTCTTCGGACAGGTTGCTGAAATCCCGGTCCTGTACCCGGATTACGTCAGGCTTGCCCAGAGCGAAGTCCACCTGGAACTCCACCAGGCAACGCAGTGCGGATGCCGGATCGGGATTACGGGCCACCACCTCGCGGCCGCCGTCGAGGAGTTCCTGGCTGACGGTCACCAGCAGGTCGGCGAGGACCGCCTGCTTCCCGGGAAAATGACGGTAGACAGCGGGGCCGCTTACCCCTGCCGCCGCTCCGAGGTCCTCAAGGGACACGCGGTTGAACCCGTTGACGGCGAACAGCGAAGCCGCGGCAGACAGCAGGGCCTGCCGCCGGTTCTCCTTCGCCTGGCCGCGCTGGGTTGACGAGCCGCGCTGGGTTGACGAGCCGCGCTGGGTTGACGAGCCGCGTTGGGTGGCCGGGACCCGGGGTGCAGGGGGAGCTGGTTCGGCCGTTGTGGCGTGCTCCAGTGGGAAGCCGCGCCCGCCGGTCCGGGTGGCGTCAGTGCTGGCCACAATTCCTCCTCAGACCCGCAGACCTAGCCAGGGCGGTATGTGTTGGACTTCACAGTTAATACAGACTAACCTGAATTTCAGTTATTGGGCGCTAACCGAGTTGGCTTTGGGCGGCTCGGATCGGAACAGGAACGGACCGTCAATGGAGACCCTTGCCACCCGGCTTGACGCTACAGCCGAGGCTTTTGCCTCGAACCGAGCCGCCCAGATGTCGCTCGCTGACGAGCTGCGGAAAAAGCTGGCCGACGCCGGGCTGGGCGGACCGGAAAAATCAAGGGAACGCCACGTGGCCAGGGGCAAACTCCTGCCCCGCGAGCGGATCGACCAACTGCTGGATGACGGCAGCCCGTTCCTTGAAATTGCGCCGCTGGCCGCCAACGGCCTGTACAACGACGAAGCACCCGGCGCCGGCGTCATTGCCGGCATCGGGCTGGTTCATGGCCGCCACGTGCTGGTGATTTCCAACGACGCCACGGTCAAGGGCGGAACGTACTATCCGATGACGGTGAAGAAGCACTTGCGGGCCCAAGAGATTGCCCTCGAGAACCGGCTGCCCTGCATCTACCTGGTGGACTCCGGTGGAGCGTTCCTGCCCAAGCAGGATGAGGTCTTTCCGGACAGGGACCACTTCGGCCGAATCTTCTATAACCAGGCCAGGCTCTCAGCCGCCAAGATCCCCCAGATCGCTTCGGTAATGGGGTCCTGTACCGCCGGTGGCGCCTATGTTCCTGCAATGAGCGATGAAACCGTTATCGTCCGGAACCAGGGCACGATCTTCCTGGGCGGGCCGCCGCTCGTGAAGGCCGCGATCGGAGAGATCGTCAGTCCGGAAGAGCTCGGCGGCGGGGAAGTGCACTCAAGGATCTCCGGCGTGACGGACCACCTTGCCGAAAATGACGAACATGCCCTGCAGATCATCCGGGACATCGTGGCTACGCTGCCGCCCCCGGTGCCGCCGGCATGGGAGGTGGAAGCCGCCGTCGAACCCGCCGTAGACCCGGCGGAGGTCTACGGGGCGGTACCCACTGATGTCAATGCCCCCTACGACGTCCACGAGGTGATCGCCAGGCTGGTGGACGGCAGCCGGTTCCACGAATTCAAGAAGGAGTACGGCACCACCCTGGTGACGGGCTTCGCCAGGCTGCACGGGCACCCGGTAGGCATCGTGGCCAACAACGGGGTGCTGTTCAGCGAGTCTTCCCTCAAAGGGGCCCACTTCATCGAGCTCTGCGACCAGCGCGGCATTCCGCTGATATTCCTGCAGAACATTTCCGGGTTTATGGTGGGCAGGGACTCGGAGCAGGGCGGCATCGCTAAAAACGGCGCGAAAATGGTCACCGCCGTGGCCACGGCACGGGTACCAAAGCTGACCGTGGTGATCGGCGGCTCCTTCGGCGCCGGCAACTATTCCATGTGCGGCCGTGCCTACTCGCCGCGGTTCCTGTGGATGTGGCCGGCCGCCCGGATTTCCGTAATGGGCGGCAACCAGGCCTCCAGCGTCCTGGCCACGGTGAAGCGTGACCAGTACGAGGCAGCCGGCCAAGAGTGGTCAGCCGAGGACGAGGAAGCCTTCAAGGCACCCATCCGGCGGCAGTACGAGGACCAAGGCAGCCCGTACTACTCCACGGCCCGGCTGTGGGACGACGGCGTGATCGATCCCGCCGACACCCGCACCGTCCTTGGCCTCGCACTGGACGTGGTGTCCCGCACCCCGCTGCCGGAAACCTCCTTCGGCCTCTTCAGGATGTGAGCCCGCAATGACCATTCCCGTCTCGCCCGCCACCCGGCAGGAAACCGCTGCGGCAGCCTCACGGCGCCAGCCCCTGTTCAGTACAGTTCTGGTGGCCAACCGCGGCGAGATCGCCTGCCGCGTCATCCGCACCCTCCGCGCCCTGGGCATCCGGTCCGTCGCCGTTTACAGCGATGCCGACGCCGGCGCCCGGCACGTGCGCGAAGCAGACACAGCAGTGCGCATCGGCCCGGCCGCTGCTACGGAGAGCTACCTCAAGATTGAGGCCATCCTTGAGGCGTGCCGCACGACCGGAGCCGAAGCCGTGCACCCGGGCTACGGCTTCCTGAGCGAAAACGTGGACTTCGCCCGCGCCCTGGACCAGGCGGGCATCACCTTCATTGGCCCCGGAGTGGAGGCCCTGGACATGATGGGGGACAAGATCCGGTCCAAGAACCACGTGGCCGGCTACGACGTCCCCGTGGTGCCCGGGGTAGCGCAGCCGGGAATGACCGACGGGCAGCTGGTACAGGCCGCCGCCGCCGTAGGTTTTCCGCTCCTGATCAAACCTTCCGCCGGTGGCGGCGGCAAGGGCATGCATGTGGTGGAAAGGCCGGAGGACCTCGAGGCCACGCTGGCCACAGCCCGGCGGGTGGCGGCGAGCGCCTTCGGCGACGACACCCTGTTCCTGGAACGCCTGGTGTCCACGCCGCGGCACATCGAGGTGCAGGTGCTCGCGGACAACCACGGCAACGTCATCCACCTCGGCGAGCGTGAGTGCTCGCTGCAGCGGCGGCACCAAAAGGTCATCGAAGAGGCACCATCGCCGCTGCTCGAATCACTCGCGGAAGGTGGTGCGATCCGCGCCCGCATCGGCGAGGCCGCCTGCAACGCTGCCCGCAGCGTGAATTACAGCGGCGCCGGAACAGTGGAGTTCCTCGTCTCCGACGACTCGCCGGAGGAGTTCTACTTCATGGAGATGAACACCAGGCTGCAGGTGGAGCACCCCGTCACCGAAATGGTCACCGGCATCGACCTCGTCGAATGGCAGGTGCGGATCGCCGCCGGCGAGGAACTCACCGTCCGGCAGGCCGACGTCGAACTTTCAGGCCATGCCGTGGAGGCGCGGGTCTACGCCGAGGTGCCCGAAAAGAACTTCCTGCCGTCCACGGGGACAGTGCTCCTGCTGGACGAACTGCCCGGCCGGCCCGCCATGCCGGGCACGCCGGGCAGGCAGTTGGCATCAACCGCCCACGGGACAGTGCGGGTGGACTCGTCCCTGGTGGAAGGGCTGCAGCTCTCGTCCAGCTACGACCCCATGATGTCCAAGGTCATCGCCTGGGGAGAGGACCGCGCGGCCGCCCTGGCTACCCTCGACGGGGCGCTCGCCGGGTATACGGCGCTGGGACTGGACACCAACGTGGAGTATCTGCGGCTGCTGATTAATGATCCCGACGTGCGCGCCGGCCGGCTCGATACCGGCCTGATCGAACGCACTCTTCCGGATCTTGCGTTCCGCCAGGTGGCCGAGGCCGAACTGGTGGCGGCAGCACTCTTCGCCCTTTCCGCCGAGGAACTGAACAACACACCCCTGCCGCCCGGACCCTGGCACGCGCGCAACGGCTGGCGGCTGGGAGCAGCGGCACCCCGCCGGATCAGCGTGGGGACTCCCGACGGCGGGGTGGCATCAGTGCGCATCGGCGGCGCCGCGGCTGCCGGGAAGGCAGTTGCCGGGAAGGCTGTTGCCGGAATGGCCGGTGACGATATGGCACGTGACGGCACTGGCTCTCAGGAAGCTGTCCTTGGCGGCACTGCCTCCGACGGAATGTTCCTGGTGGCCGTAGACAAGGGGCCTTCGCGTCCGGCGCGGCTCGACTTCTTGTCCCGCCGGCAGGCTGTGCTGACCCTCGATGGCCGGGCCGTGACGTACGCCATCGCACCGGTCTTCCGCGGCCCGGTGGCCCCGACGCGTGATTCCCCGGTGGTTGGGGTACCTGCCGAACTGTTCCTGGGCAATGAGGGCTGGTCCTGCCGGCTGGAGGTATTGACCCGGGAGGCGCGGCTTGAGCGGGTACTTGCAGCTATCCACCGGGAGGAGGGCACCGCGGATCCGGCGGTGCGCTCGCCGATGCCGGGAACGGTGGTATCCGTTCCGGTCAGCGACGGCGACACTGTCACGGCCGGGCAGGTGCTGGTTTCGGTGGAGGCAATGAAAATGGAGCACCAGCTGCCGGCGCCCCTGGACGGGACGGTCCACCTCAACGCCCGGCCGGGAGACCTGGTGAAGGTCGGCCAGGTCCTGGCCACCATTCATCCGCATCCCACCGGCGTTTCCAGCGACAGTCCGCCCCGAACTGCCGCCCACAGCGGCGGCGGTCCCGAGGGCGGCGCCAACACTGCAGGCATCGATTCACCCCACGGCAAAGGAGCCTAGACATGGCAGGTTTTGAACTTAGCGAGGAATACCAGGACCTCAGCGACACCGTCCGGGACTTCGCGGACAACGTCGTCGCCCCGGTCTCGGCCAAGCACGACGAGGAGCACAGCTTCCCGTACGGGGTAGTGAAGCAGATGGCGGAAATGGGGCTGTTCGGCCTGCCCTTCCCCGAGGAGTTCGGCGGAATGGGCGGCGACTACTTCGCCCTTGCCCTCGCGCTGGAGCAGCTGGGCAGGGTGGACCAGTCCGTTGCGATCACCCTGGAGGCGGGTGTCTCCCTGGGCGCCATGCCGGTCTACCGCTTCGGCACCGAGGAGCAGAAGCAGGAGTGGTTGCCCATGCTGGCAACCGGCGAGGCGCTCGCCGGCTTCGGCCTGACGGAACCGGAGGCAGGATCGGATGCAGGTGGTACCAAAACCCACGCCCGGCGTGAGGGCGGGGATTGGGTGATCAACGGCAACAAGGAGTTCATCACCAACTCCGGTACGGACATCACCCGGCTGGTGACCGTCACCGCCGTCACCGGCCAGAAGGAACGCGCGGACGGGAGCATCCAGAAGGACATCTCCACCATCCTGGTGCCCACGGACACACCGGGCTTCAAGGCGGAAAAGCCCTACAACAAGGTGGGCTGGAACGCGTCGGATACCCACCCGCTGACGCTGAAGGACGTGCGCGTCCCGGAAGCAAACCTGCTGGGAGCGGAGGGCCGCGGCTACGCCAATTTCCTGTCCATCCTGGACGAGGGCCGCATCGCCATCGCAGCACTGGCCACCGGTGCAGCCCAGGGCTGCGTGGACCTCTCGGTCAAATACGCCCAGGAACGCAGCGCCTTCGGCAACCAGATCGGCAAGTACCAGGCGATCTCCTTCAAGATCGCGCGCATGGAAGCCCGGGCCCATACCGCCCGCCTGGCCTACTACGATGCAGCCTCCCGGATGCTTGCCGGAAAGCCGTTCAAGACCCAGGCGGCCATCGCTAAGATGGTCGCAGGCGAGGCGGCCATGGATAATGCGCGGGATGCCACCCAGGTGTTCGGCGGCTATGGCTTCATCAACGAGTTCACCGTGGCACGCCACTACCGCGACTCCAAGATCCTTGAAGTGGGGGAGGGCACCACGGAGGTCCAGCTGATGCTGATCGCCCGCGAACTGGGTCTGTAGTATCCGGGACAGTAGCCGGCCTGAAAGGATCACCGATGATTGACAAGGTTGTTGCCACCGCCGAGGAAGCAGTGGCGGACATCCCGGACGGCGCCTCCCTCGCCGTGGGCGGTTTCGGTCTGTGCGGCATCCCGGTCTCGCTCATTGACGCCCTGCACCGGGCCGGCACCTCGGACCTGGAAACTGTGAGCAACAACTGCGGCGTGGACGACTGGGGCCTGGGCATCCTGCTCCGCGATGGGCGGATCCGGCGCACCATCAGCTCCTACGTCGGCGAGAACAAGGAGTTCGCCCGCCAGTACCTGGCCGGCGAGCTCGAGGTAGTCCTCACGCCGCAGGGAACCCTGGCCGAGAAACTCCGGGCTGGGGGCGCCGGCATCCCGGCCTTCTATACCAAAGCCGGCGTCGGCACCCAGGTGTCCGGAGGCGGCCTGCCCCAGAAGTACGACGCCGAGGGCGGCATCGCCGTCGCATCAGCCCCGAAGGAGGTGCGCTCCTTTGCCGGGGTTGACTACGTGCTCGAGCAGGCGTTGACTCCGGACTTTGGTCTGGTCCACGCGTGGAAGGGCGACCGCCACGGAAACCTGGTCTTCCACGCCACCGCGATGAACTTCAACCCGCTGTGCGCCATGGCCGGACGGATCACCATTGCCGAGGTGGAGGAACTCGTGGAGCCGGGCGAGCTGGACCCGGAACACATCCATACTCCTGGCATCTTCGTCCAGCGGGTGGTACTGGCCCCCAACGGGGAGAAACGCATTGAGAAACGGACGGTGGCGCTGGTCCGCTCCGGACAGGAAGCGCCCGGACATATTCGCGGCAACCAGCAGGCAGGAGCATAGCCATGGATCCCAACAGCCCCTACGCTCCCCGCCCGGAAGGCGTCCGGCCCGAGTACCGCCGCGCACCCCAGCAGCACGGGGAATCCGCGGAGGGCGCCGGCGCCAAGGGCTGGACCCGGAATGAGCTCGCCGCCCGCGTGGCGCAGGAGCTCAGCAACGGCCAGTACGTCAACCTGGGAATCGGCATGCCAACCCTCATTCCCAATTACATCCCCGAGGGCGTCGAAGTGGTGCTCCATTCGGAAAACGGGATCCTCGGCGTCGGCCCCTATCCGGCGGAGGAGGCTGTTGATCCTGACCTGATCAACGCGGGCAAGGAAACTGTCACGGTCAACAAGGGCGCCGCGTTTTTTGACTCTGCTTCCTCCTTCGGGATGATCCGGGGCGGCCATGTGGACGTCGCCGTCCTGGGTGCCATGGAAGTGGCCGCCAACGGTGACCTCGCCAACTGGATGATCCCGGGCAAGATGGTCAAGGGCATGGGCGGTGCCATGGACCTGGTGTTCGGTGCCAAGAAGGTCATCGTGATGATGGAGCACGTGGACCGCAACGGCAACCCGAAGATCGTCCAGCAGTGCTCCCTGCCGCTGACCGGCAAGGGCTGCGTGGACCGCATCATCACGGACCTGGCCGTCATCGACGTCGTAGCCGATGATTCCGGGTCACGGCTGGTGCTGCGGGAGCTGGCGCCGAACGTTTCGGTGGAGGACGTGGCGGCCGCCACCGGCGCGGAGCTTTTCGAGGAAGACCGGGAACTGACTGTATGACCGGGAACCAGGGGGTTTCGGCAGGTTCAACAACCGGGAGCCAGCGCGTTGTGGAGCAGCGCGGACTGTACTTCGATGAGTTGGAGGAGGGTGTGCTGTATGCCCACCGTCCCGGCCGCACCGTCACGGAAGCGGACAACGTCCTGTTCACCACCCTCACCATGAACACCCAGGCCCTGCACCTCGACGCTGCCTGGAGCGCCGGGCAGCCCTTTGGCCAGCGGCTGGTGAACTCCATGTTCACTCTGGCCACCATGGTGGGCCAATCCGTTTCCCAGCTCACCCAGGGCACCATCATCGCCCAGCTGGGCCTGACCGACGTCTCCTTTCCGCACCCCCTGTACCACGGCGACACCCTCTACACGGAGACGGTCATCAGCGGGAAGCGGCTTTCAAGCTCCCGGCCGGGCCAAGGAATCGTGACCATGGAGCACACGGGCCGTAACCAGGACGGTGCGGTAGTGGCAGTCGCGAAGCGCAGCTGCCTGATGTGGACGCGGGAGGCGCACACCCTGCAGCCGGGCGCGGGAGAAGGGACAATACCGGTATGACCTTTGTGATGGGCCCTGCCCTGCTTTTTTGCCCTGCGGACCGGCCGGAGCGTTACCAGAAGGCAGCCACCCGCGCCGACGCCGTCATCCTGGACCTCGAGGATGCCGTGGCGCCTGCAGACAAGCAACGGGCCCGGGGTGCGATTCTCGCGCAGCTGGGCGCCGCCGGCGATGCGCCCGAGCTGGATCCAAGCCGCACCATCGTTCGGGTCAACCCCGCCGGGACCGACGAATTCGAAAAGGACCTCCACTGCCTGGCCCACACCCCGTACAAGACGGTGATGCTCGCGAAAGCCGAGAGTGCCGCGCAGCTGGAAGCCCTGTCCGGCTACCAGGTGATCGCACTGTGTGAAACGGCAATGGGCGTCCTCAACGCCGCCTCAATCGCCGCCGCGCCCAATGTTGTGGCCCTGATGTGGGGCGCCGAAGACCTTCTGGCTTCACTGGGCGGGACCTCCAGTAGGAAGGACGACGGCGCCTACCGGGCCGTGGCGCTCCATGCCCGGTCCTCCGTCCTCCTGGCCGCGCGCGCCTTCGGCAAGGAAGCCGTGGACGCCGTCTATACCAACATTCCTGACCTGACGGGCCTGGCAGCGGAAGCGGCGGACGCCGTCGCGTCCGGCTTCGGCTCCAAAGCCTGCATCCATCCCAGCCAGGCAGCAGTAGTGCGTGGTGCCTATGCGCCGTCGGAAGCGGAAGCCTCGGCGGCAGCAGAACTGCTGCAGGCCGCCGCGGCTGCGGGGCAGGGCGTCTTCCAGTACAAGGGGCAGATGATTGACGGTCCCATCCTCAAGCACGCCGAGGCCGTCATCCGGCGCGCAGGGGACCACGTCTAGCCTTTCCGCCCGCTGGACCGCCGCAGCGAGACAGGTGGAATCGGTTCGTGGAGCAGCGTGCGCACCCAGCGGTCCCCGGTGTCCCGGAACTCCTGACGCGTCGCAAACCGGTAGAGGTAGCTGCTCACCCGCACCCAACGCGGCGGCGCGCCGTCGAACGGGTCATGGCGGAGGAGCCGCAGAATCTGGCGGTCCGCCTCCAACAGTTTGCCGAGGAACGCGTAAAACCACTCCTCGTGGACGGTCCGCAGCGGCAGGAACCACATCAGCCAGTCCAGCCGGAGATGATAGGGCGCCCATTGGCGCGGAACCCGGCGGAGGTCGCCGGGCTTGCCCTTGAACGCGTACTCCCGCCACTCGGAGGAATCGTCCGGATCGTCGTCGAGCGTCCCTTCCACCACAATTTCGATGCGCTTCTTGGTCACTGATCCGAACGCCCCATAGGTGTTGACCAGCTGCCAGCGGTTGAAGCTGGCGTTCATCAGCTGCCGGCGGGAGAACAGGTTGCGCAATGGCCAGTAACTGAGGACCACCAGCAGCAGGGTGACTGCCAGGGTAATGACCAGCCACCACAGGGGAGTCTCCCGATCCACGCCGGCCCCGCCGTGCCAGTCCAGCGGGATCACCGGCAGGACGGCGTGGGCCACCGGGTCGCTGACTGCCGCGAACGCCAGCACAATGGCAATCCAGTTCAGCCAGGCGAAGTTTCCGCTGGCCACAAGCCACAACTGCGTCAGGATGACGATCGCCGCTGCCACGCTTGCAACGGGCTGGGGGGCGAACAGGAAGAAGGGCACCACGAGCTGGGCGAAATGGTTGCCGAGCACCTCTGCCTTATGGAGGGGTTTGGGCAGCAGATGTGCCTGCCGGCTCAGGGGCCCCGGCATGGGCTGGGTTTCGTGGTGGTAGTAGAGAGCGGTCAGGTCGCGCCACTCCCGGCCGCCGCGGATCTTGATCATTCCCGCGCCGAACTCGAGCCGGAACACCAGCCACACGATCAGGATCAGGATGGTGCGCGGCGGGTCGGTCTGGTCCGAACCCAAAAAGGCAACCGTGAAGCCTGCCTCAAGGAGCAACATCTCCCAGCCGAAGCCGTAGAACGTCTGGCCGACGTTCACGATGGACATGTACAGCAGCCACAGGCTCAGGAAGGCAATCAGCGGAACCCACGGCGGCCCCTGCTGGGGAATGCCGGCCACAAGCAGCGCCGAGACCAGCAGTCCTGCCGCGCAGACCCACCGCAGCAACCGGTCCGAATACCGCCACCGGAAAAGGGTGGGCCGGCGCAGGCGGCTGAAGCCGGAAAGATATTCCGGCGCCGGCAGGAGGCCGCGCTCACCCAGCAGCGCGGGGAACTGGTTCAGGGAGGACAGGAACGCAACGAAATACAGTGCTGCCACGCCTCGCTGCAGCACCTGCCGGGCGAACTCGTAATCCGGCGCGTCAAACCAGGAGAGCCAGTCCACGCAATCCACGTTACGCCCGCCGTTGGCGCGGCTGCCACTAGGATCGAGGGATGTTTGTACTGGTGCTGATCGCCGTTGTGGCAGGCGCGTTGGCCCAGCGGATCGCAGGCCTCGGCTTCGGCCTTCTGGTTTCCCCCGTGCTGGTGGTGCTGCTGGGCCCTTTCGACGGCGTGATGATCATCAACCTCTGCGGTGCCACCTCATCACTCCTGATCCTTTCCAGGGTCTGGAGGCATGTGGCCTGGCGGAAGTACTTCGGGCTGGCGCTCGCGGCGCTGGCCGGCGTGCTGCCCGGTGCCTGGCTGGCGAGCAACGTGCCGGAAGCCCCGCTGGAGATCTGCATCGGCGTCCTGCTCATCATCGCCCTGCTGGCATCCCAGCGGTTGACCAGGAGTTCGTGGCGCGCCAGCGGGCCGGTTCCGATGGTGTCCCTGGGATTTTCCAGCGGCCTGATGAACGCCGCCGCGGGAGTTGGCGGTCCAGCCATCACGGCCTATGCCATCGCCACCCGGTGGGAGCAGAAAAGCTTCAGCGCCACTCTCCAGCCGTACTTCATCACCACTGGGTTTACCTCCCTCATCAGTAAGTACGTACTGTCCGGCGGGCACGTGCCCGGCCTGGAAGGCTGGCAGTGGCTGGCCATCCTCGGGGCCATGATCACTGGAATCGTGGCCGGCGACCTGTTGTCCGGCCGGGTGCATCCGGCGTCGGCCCGGCGCATTGTTACCGCCATCGCCTACCTTGGCGCGGTGGCAACCCTGGCCAAGGGCCTGGTGGAACTGGCAACTGCCTGAGCGACCGCAGGCTCCGGCCGCATGCCCGGGGCAGTTGGGTGCGCGATACTTAAGCAATGCAGCCACGCAAGATTGCCCTCCTCGGATCCACCGGCTCCATCGGCACCCAGGCAATTAACGTCGTCGACGGCGCCCCGCACCTTTTCGAGGTGGTGGCGCTCAGCGCCGGGGGAGGCAACCCGGAGCTCCTCGCCCGCCAGGCCGTGCACACCGGGGCAGCGGTTGTTGGTATTGCCGCCGGCGATCCGCGCCGCCTGGCAGCGTTGATCGCTGATGTTGCCGCCGCAGCCGGCAAGCAGGGCTACCGGCCGGAGATCATCGCCGGACCGGACGCGTCCACCCGCATCGCCGGGGTCGAAGCTGACGTGGTGCTCAACGGAATCACAGGTTCAATCGGCCTTGCACCCACGCTTGCTGCCCTCAGGTCAGGCGCCACCCTGGCCCTGGCCAACAAGGAATCGCTTATTGTGGGCGGTTCCCTGGTGAAGGCGGCAGCCCGGGAAGGCCAGATCGTCCCCGTGGACTCTGAACACTCGGCCATCGCCCAATGCCTGCGTTCGGGGTCACCGGCCGAGGTGGAAAAACTTATTCTCACCGCCTCGGGCGGGCCTTTCCGCGGCAGGACCCGCGAGGAACTCCACGATGTTACTCCGCAGGAGGCGCTGGCCCACCCCACCTGGGACATGGGCGTCATGGTGACTACCAACTCGGCCACCCTTGTGAACAAGGGACTGGAAGTCATCGAGGCGCACCTGCTGTTCGACGTGCCGCTGGACCGGATCGACGTCGTGGTCCATCCCCAGTCCGTGGTGCACTCCATGGTCCAGTTCATTGACGGGTCCATCATTGCGCAGGCATCCCCGCCGGACATGCGCCTGCCCATCGCACTGGGGCTGGGCTGGCCTGACCGGGTGCCCAAGGCCGCCGCTGCCTGCGATTGGACCCAGGCGGCCACCTGGACTTTTGAGCCGTTGGATGTAACGTCCTTCCCGGCCGTTGATCTTGCCAAGGATGCCGCCAAACAAGGCAGCACGTTCCCCGCCGTGTTCAACGCCGCCAACGAGGAAGCCGTGACGGCCTTCCATGCCGGCCGGATCAGGTTCACCGACATCGTGGACACGGTCGCCGCAGTTCTCAGCGAACACCCAGGCTCCTCCGGGCTGACAGTGGAAACCGTATTGGATGCTGAAAGCTGGGCACGCGCGCGCGCCAATGAACGTTTAGCAGTCAGCAGTCTCTAGGAAGCAGCAAGCACCCCCATGACCCCCGTTCTCCTCTTTGTCCTCGGTGTCGTCTTTGTGGCAATCGGCATCGCTGCCTCCATAGCGCTCCACGAAGTGGGCCACCTCCTGCCCGCCAAGCTCTTCAAGGTCCGCGTCACCAAGTACATGATCGGCTTCGGCCCCACGCTCTGGTCACGGCGGAAAGGCGAGACCGAGTACGGCGTGAAAGCCATCCCGCTGGGCGGCTACGTATCCATGATCGGGATGTATCCGCCCAACAAGGAGGACGGATCGGTCCGCCCCTCCAGCACCGGAATGTTCCAGACCCTGGCCACGGAAGCACGGTCCATGGCCCACGAAGAGGTGGGCCCGGGCGATGAGAACCGCGTGTTCTACCGGCTTCCGGTCTGGAAAAAGATCATCGTTATGCTGGGCGGGCCCGCCATGAACATGTTCCTGGGCGTCGTGCTGACGGCTGTCCTGCTGATGGGCTTTGGCATGGCCACGGCCACCACCACCATCTCCGACGTTTCCAAGTGCCAGGTGGCGGCAGGCGAAACCGTGGATCCGGATTCAGCCGACTGCCAGCTCACGCCCGCCGCGGCGGCCGGCCTCAAACCCAACGACACCGTCACCTCCTTCGACGGGAAAACCGTGACCAGCTGGGACCAGCTCACGGAGTGGATCCGGACTTCTGCCGGCCGCGAGGTCGCCATCACAGTGGAGCGGGACGGCGCCCCGGTATCCACCACGGTGACTCCCGCGCTGTCGGCCCGCCCCATCATCGGGGCGGACGGGCGGCAGGCAACAGACGACGCCGGCACCCTCCTGTACCAGGACGTCGGCTTCCTGGGCATTGGTGCGCAGACGGAACTTGTGGCCCAGCCGGCGTCGTCCGTCCTGCCCATGGCCGGGGAGAACATCCGGCAGGTGGCAGGAGTGGTGTTCAACCTGCCGGCGCGCGTGGTGGGCGTGGCGAAAGCCGCCTTCAGTGAAGAGCCACGCGATCCCAATGGGCCCATCAGCGTAGTGGGTGTGGGCCGGGTGGCCGGAGAAGTGGCCGCGATGGAGGAAATTCCGGTCCAATCGCGCATAGCCACGCTGTTTGGGCTCCTCGCCGGGCTGAACTTCGCACTGGCGGTCTTCAACCTGATCCCGCTGTTGCCGCTGGACGGCGGTCACGTTGCAGGTGCCCTCTACGAAGGCGCCCGGCGCCTGCTGGCCAAACTGTTCGGCAAGCCGGACCCGGGAGCCTTCGATATCGCCAAACTGCTCCCGGTGACCTACGTGGTGGCAGCCCTGCTGATGGGCATGAGCGCGCTCCTCATCTACGCCGATATCGTGAAGCCGGTGAATCTCTTCGGCTGACCTTCCGGGTTACAGGGGCCGGCCACGTGGAGCAGGGCACTGCCTCCCCGCTCGACGGCTCGGAAGCTGGACGAGGGTGATCGCATTCTCTTAGCCATTTCTGGCTAATATTTGATAATCAGCTGTTTATGGTTGATGATTTCCAATCAGCTGTTTAGGGTTGTGCCATGTACGTTCTTACCATCGACCAGCGGGGCAGCTCCGCTGACGTGGACCGGGTCCCCGAGCTGATCTCCGCGTTGCGGGGACTCACCACTGCGCCGTTTGAACGCTCCGTGGGCGACGAGCTCCAGGGCGTAGTGGAGCATGCTGCAGAGGTGGTGGATATCGCTCTGCACGCGCTTCGGAGCGGGAATTGGTACGTAGGGATTGGCATCGGTACCGTGCAGCTGGTTCCGGGGGGCAGCCCCAGGGAAGGGTCCGGAAGCGGTTTTGTAGCCGCGCGCAAAGCCGTGGAACTCGCCAAGGGCGCGGCCGGCCAGGTTCCGCTGTCAGTGGTGTCCGGCACCATGGGCCGTGGCAGGGAATTCCCGCCCCAAGCAAGGGAAGGTGCCGTATCCAGTGCAAATGCCCAGGCAGTGCTCCGCCTCATCGGGCGGTTGGTACAGCAACGCACCCAGGCACAGTGGCGGGTGGTGGACCGGTTGCGTGCATCCCAGGGCGGCGAGGGCAGGCATGGCAGCCAGAAGCTCGTTGCCCACGAACTGGGAATTACGGAGCAGTCGGTGAGCCGGGCCGTCCTGCGGTCCGGCTGGCAGGAAGAATGGGCAGCCAGGCCGGCAGCAGCAATGCTGCTGGACTACGCCCATTCCCAGATTGTCCGTTCCGAAAATGAAGGAGCCCGGTGACCGCGCTTTGGATCGCTGCCGCCCTGCTCGTGGCCGGCTTCGCCGGTTGGCCGGTGACCGCCCTCGTGTTCCGTCTCGCCCGGACCATCGACGACAAAGCAGATGCTGCCAAGGCTGCGGAAGAAGCCAGGAGAGCGGCCGAGGACCCCTCCGCTGACGTCACTGTTGACGGGCCGCACGCCGAAACCCAGAACGTGGACGGTGAGCTGACCGCGGCGGCGGAGGCGCCGTCGTCGGCTGATTCCATTTCACTCCCGGCTCCCACCCAGCGCATCCTGCGCGGCGGGGCAATCATTGGCGTCCTGGAACGGCTCGGCGTGTGCCTGGCCATCCTCACCGGCCAGCCGGTGGCCATCGCCTACATTGTTGCCATCAAGGGCCTGGGCAGGTTCGCGGAGCTGAAGGAAACGCCGGTGGCGGCCGAACGCTTCATCATCGGAACCTTGACCTCCATGCTGTGGGCGGCCGGAACGGCAGCGGTGGTCAAAGTACTGTTCCTGTCGTAGGAACGAGGTGGGCCGGGCCCTGCCGCCCGGCCAAAACTGCTGCCAGGTCTGCCCGGATGGGTGCAAGGGCAGGCAGGGCGATAGGGTAGCGGTATGACTGTTTTTGCCGTTGAGTACGTTTACGCCGCCGATTCCACCGAAGCCCGCAACGAGGCCCGGCCAGCGCACCGCGAATGGCTCTCGGGCCTTGCGCAGGACGGTGCCGTCCTGGCCAGCGGTCCATACGGTGACGGTGCCGGAGCGCTCCTGATCTTCAAGACAGCAGACGAGGCCGCCCTCAACTCGATCCTCAAACAGGATCCCTTTGCCGCCGCCGGAGTCATTGCCGGGACCCGCATCACGGAGTGGTCACCCATCATCGGTGTGCTCGCCGGCCTCACCGCGTAGCCTCTTCACTACCCTTTCAACTCTAGGAGTCCACGTGACCTCGGTCAGCCTGGGAATGCCGTCAGCACCGCCGCCCGTCCTCGCCCCCCGCCGCAAGACCCGCCAGATCAAGGTTGGTTCCGTAGGGGTGGGCTCAGACTTCCCCATCAGCGTGCAGTCCATGACCACCACGCCCACCACGGACATCAACGCCACCCTGCAGCAGATCGCTGAACTCACGGCCTCCGGCTGCGATATTGTGCGCGTCGCCTGCCCCTCGGCGGATGACGCCGAAGCGTTGCCTATCATTGCCAAAAAGTCCCAGATTCCGGTCATTGCGGACATCCACTTCCAGCCCAAATACGTCTTTGCGGCCATCGAAGCCGGCTGCGCCGCAGTGCGCGTGAACCCGGGCAATATCCGGAAGTTCGACGACCAGGTCAAGGAAATCGCGGCTGCCGCCCGGGACCACGGCACCTCCATCCGCATCGGCGTGAACGCAGGTTCACTGGAACCCGGGATCCTGAAGAAGTACGGCAAGGCAACGCCGGAAGCGCTGGTGGAGTCCGCTGTCTGGGAGGCTTCCCTGTTTGAGGAGCACGGCTTCCACGACTTCAAGATTTCCGTCAAGCACAACGACCCCGTGATCATGGTGGCCGCATACGAGATGCTGGCAGAAAAAGGTGACTGGCCGCTGCACCTCGGCGTGACCGAGGCCGGCCCGGCCTTCCAGGGAACCATCAAGTCCGCCACGGCCTTCGGTGCCCTCCTGTCCCGGGGTATCGGCGACACCATCCGCGTTTCCCTCTCGGCCCCGCCGGTAGAGGAAATCAAGGTGGGCAACCAGATTCTCCAGTCCCTGAACCTGCGCCCCCGCAAGCTTGAAATTGTTTCCTGCCCGTCCTGCGGCCGTGCCCAGGTGGACGTCTACACCCTGGCCGAACAGGTGACCGCAGGCCTGGAAGGAATGGAAATTCCGCTGCGCGTGGCAGTCATGGGCTGCGTGGTGAACGGCCCGGGCGAGGCCCGCGAGGCTGACCTTGGTGTTGCCTCCGGCAACGGCAAGGGCCAGATCTTTGTGAAGGGTGAAGTCATCAAGACTGTCCCTGAGAGTCAAATTGTTGAGACACTGATCGAAGAGGCCATGCGTATCGCGGAAGAGATGGGGGAGACCGATGGCGAAGATGCTGTCAAGGGTAGCCCCGTGGTTAGCGTCTCGTAAGGACGTCCCCGACCCGCCGGGGATTTTCGTCCGCACCCTGGACGGGGCGGATACGGCCGCGCTGAGGCTGCTGGCCCAGCGCGATCCGGTAACCAACGTCTTCATCCTCGCCCATCTGCGCGCTGTCGGCACCGCCGCGCCTACCAGCGGCGGGGCCGGCGTCATCGGAGTGTTCGACGACGGCATCCTGGTGGGTGCGTGCTGGGCGGGAGCCAACCTGGTTCCGGTCCAGCTGGATCCTGCCTTGGCCGGTGCAGTTGCGGAAGCGGCCAACGCCTCCGGACGGCGTTATGCCTCGGCGTTCGGACCGGCCCCGGCGGTGTTGGCACTTCACGCGGAGTTGGTGGAGCTGGGCCACCGGGCGCACGAAGTACGGGACGAGCAACCACTCATGACCATCGAGGGCCCGCCGCTGGTCGCTTCCAACCCGGGTCTGGCACTGGGAAACCTGGCCGACTTTGACCGCATCCTTCCAGCCTGCGCCGCCATGTTCGAAGAGGAAGTGGGCTATTCCCCCTTCCTGGGTGGCCGTGAGTTCTACAGCCGGCGCGTGGAAGGACTGATCCGCCAAGGCCATTCCCTGGCGCACGTGAACAAAACCGGCGACGTTGTGTTCAAGGCAGAACTGGGCGCCGTCACGTCCGAGGTCACCCAGGTCCAGGGCGTCTGGATGAATCCGCTCTATCGCGGCCAAGGCCTTAGTTCCGGATACATGGCCGCAGTGGTGGAGCAGGCCAGAAAGATCGCACCCATCACCAGCCTCTACGTCAACGGCTTCAACCTGCGGGCGCGGGCAACGTACGAGCGGGTCGGCTTCCGGCAGGTGGGAACGTTCGCTACGGTGCTCTTTTAGGGCTGCAGGATGTCCGTAATCAAGACCTCTCTCTGAAATTACTTGTCAATTGTGGTGGTCATCACTTAGGTTCGATCTAGCTGCGCTGGAGTGGCGTGGGCGGTCTCACCAGTCCTCACCAGTACTTAGGCGATAACGGCGTTGAGCCACGCCCGGATGCAATGACCAGCCCTTCTGGGGGGCCAGGGGCTTTGTATTGCCGGGCGTGGCTCTACTGCGCTTGCCGGTAGATTAGTACCCAGACGAAATGCCCGGCCTGCTGTTGCTCCAGCACTTCCCCAGAAACGGATACCCCCGTGGTTACAAGACTGTCCCAGCTATTCCTGCGCACCCTGCGTGAAGATCCCGTCGACGCCGAGGTGGCGAGCCACCGCCTGCTGGTCCGCGCCGGCTACATCCGCCGCGCCGCCCCTGGTATTTACACCTGGCTGCCGCTGGGGCTGAGCGTCCTGCGCAAGGTTGAAGCCATCATCCGGGAGGAAATGGCGAACATCGGGGCGCAGGAAGTCCACTTCCCGGCACTCCTGCCGCGTGAGCCCTACGAGGCCACCAACCGCTGGACCGAATACGGTGAAGGCCTGTTCCGCCTCCAGGACCGCAAGGGCGCCGATTATCTGCTGGCTCCCACCCACGAGGAAATGTTCACGCTGCTGGTCAAGGACCTCTACTCCTCCTACAAGGACCTGCCGCTCAGCCTTTACCAGATCCAGAACAAGTACCGCGATGAAGCGCGCCCCCGCGCCGGCCTCCTGCGCGGACGCGAGTTCATCATGAAGGACTCCTACTCATTCGACGTCGACGACGCCGGCCTGGACGCCAGCTACGCCGCCCACCGCGGTGCCTACCTGCGCATCTTCGAGCGCCTCGGCCTGGAAGTCATTCCCGTGACCGCCACTGCCGGCGCCATGGGCGGCTCCAAGAGCGAAGAATTCCTGCACCCCACGGACATCGGCGAGGACACCTTCGTCCGTTCAGCCGGAGGCTACGCCGCCAACGTCGAGGCCGTCACCACGGTGGCGCCGGCAGAGATCGACTTCTCCGCTGCTCCCGCGGCCGAGGTCCTCGATACGCCGGACACCCCCACCATCGAAACGCTGGTGGCAGCCGCCAACCAGCTCGCCCCCCGCTCCGAGGCCGACGGCGGCGCCTGGACTGCCGCGGATACGCTCAAGAACGTAGTCCTCGCCGTTACCTTGCCCACCGGGGAACGCCAGCTTGTGGTCATCGGCGTTCCCGGTGACCGCGGCGTGGACCTGAAGCGCGTCGAAGCGAACATCGGATCCTTCCTGCCGATCGCAGGCGAGATCGGCCTCGAAGCAGCCAACGACGATGACCTCAAGAAGCAGCCGCTGATCGTCAAGGGGTACCTCGGACCCGGCCTGGCGCTGGACGAACCGCTGCTGGGCAGCGAAAGCGACTCGAAGCTCCTTTACCTGGTGGATCCGCGCATCGTCAGCGGCACCACGTGGGTCACCGGTGCCAATGAAGCCGGCAAGCACGTCTTCGGGCTGGTGGCAGGCAGGGACTTCGCGTGGGACGGTGTCATCGAGTGCACCGAGGTCCGCGAAGGCGATCCCGCCCCGGACGGCTCCGGCCCCCTGGAAACTGCCCGCGGAATCGAGATGGGCCACATCTTCCAGCTCGGCCGGAAGTACGCCGAAGCCCTGGAGCTGAAGGTCCTGGACCAGAACGGCAAGCAGGTCACGGTAACCATGGGTTCCTACGGCGTGGGTGTCACCCGGGCCGTGGCAGCCCTGGCCGAAGCCAACAACGACGCCAAGGGGCTGGTGTGGCCGCGTGCCGTTGCGCCGGCGGACGTCCATGTGGTGGCTGTCGGCAAGGGTGAAGACATCTTCGCCACCGCTGAGCGGCTTGCAGCAGACCTGGCAGCTGCGGGCCTTGAGGTCCTGCTCGATGACCGGCCCAAGGTTTCGCCAGGGGTCAAATTCGGCGATGCTGAACTGCTGGGCGTCCCCACCAT
The DNA here is from genome assembly GCF_024494415.1 of Pseudarthrobacter sp. R1. Taxonomy (NCBI): domain Bacteria; kingdom Bacillati; phylum Actinomycetota; class Actinomycetes; order Micrococcales; family Micrococcaceae; genus Pseudarthrobacter; species Pseudarthrobacter sp. R1. The sequence continues at coordinate 311,945 of NZ_JAMKFI010000005.1, forward strand.
CCTGGCCGTGGGCCGAGGCCTGGTGGACGGCGTGGTGGAGATCAAGGACCGCCGCAGCGGCGAGGCTGAGAACGTTGCGGTAGACAAGGCAGTTGACTACGTAGTCAACGCCGTCCGCGCCAGCTGACCCCGCCGAGGTGCTCTTAGGGCTTGAGTCCCTCCAGCTCACGACGCTGGTTTTGATCGTGCTGGCTGGTTTTGCCGCGGGCTGGGTGGACGCAGTGGTGGGCGGGGGCGGGCTGATCCAGCTTCCTGCCCTGTTGCTGGTCCCGGGCATCACGCCGGTGCAGGCGCTGGCCACCAACAAGTTGGGATCCATCTTCGGAACCGCAACCAGCGCCGTCACCTACTACCGGCGGGTGGGACCGGACCTGCGAACGGCACTGCCGATGGCCGTGATCGCCCTGGCCGGCAGCTTTGGCGGCGCCATACTGGCCGCCACGCTGCCGTCCAGCGTGTTCAAACCCATCATCGTCGCCGCACTGGTGGCGGTGGCGCTGTTTACTGCCCTGAAACCGGACGCCGGGCACATCACCGCTCTGCGCCACGACGGCCACAAGCACTATGTGGTGGCCTGCCTGATCGGCGCCGTCATCGGCTTTTACGACGGCCTGATTGGCCCGGGGACGGGTTCCTTCCTGGTGATCGCCCTGGTTTCGGCGATGGGTTACGCGTTCCTGGAGGCCAGTGCCAAAGCCAAGATCGTGAACATGGCAACCAATGCTGGTGCCCTGATGTTCTTCCTGCCGCACGGCTCCATCCTGTGGGGCCTGGGCTTGCTGCTGGGTGTCGCCAATATGGCCGGCGGGTACCTTGGGGCAAGGACGGCGGTAGCGCAGGGGAGCCGGTTCGTCCGCGTGGTCTTCCTCGTGGTGGTGGCCGCCCTGATCCTGAAGCTCGGGTACGACGTCTGGCAGGAAAACTTCGCCCAACAAGGTTAGCCCAACAGGGTTAGCCCAACAGGGGTAAGGGGCGGCCGCATGGACCCACATGCGGGTGCGCGACGGCCACATTGGTTGCCGCGGCACCACTCGCCGTCAGTGTGCGCCGACCGCTTCGCCTGGCTCGGGCAGGCGGTGCGCCGAGGGCAGCCCGTCGAGGGTTCTGCCGGCCAGCGTGCTGGCCACCCAAAGGGACCTGGCCAGGTCGCCTCGATGGTCGGGCTTGCCCGCATACGCCAGGGCGTTTGCCACTTCCCTGGCAATGGCCCATTGCCGCGCGACGTCCGGATCCAGGCCCGCCGCGGAGCTGAAGTCCGCGCAGCGCCGGCGCAGGCCGGCTTCTGCCCCGTTTACGGGCAAGTCGGACAGGCGGTTCCACAACAACGGGGCCACCGCAAACTCCGGCTCGCCGATCATTGGCTGGGGGTCTATGGCGGCGTAACCGTCCGGCGTCGCAGGTCCTGCCGGGGCGGACGCAGCCGGGCGGGCCAGGACGTTGAGGAAGTGCAGGTCCGTGTGGACGAGGGCGTCGCGTGCCGAACGCCGTCCCACTGCCCCGCGGGTCTGGCACACCTCAAGGGCGGCCTCCAGCAGCCAGCGGGGGAACGGGCGTCCCAGCTGTTCCCAGTCAGCAGGCAGGTCGTCACTCCATTGCTCAGCACGGGCGGCTATGTGTTGGAACTCCTGCCACTGCGGCCGGTCATCGGGCCTGAGGCTCAGTTTCCGCAACAAGCCCGCCCACACCACCACGGCGTCGTCCATCGGGACAGCGGCGAGGGAGCGTTCGCCGTCGAGCCTTTCCAGAAGCATGGCACACGTTCCTGCATCGGACGCCAGCAGTGCCACGGCTCCCCGTCCCTGCCAGAGATCCAGGGCGTGCCGCTCCACCCGGGCTTCGTCGTGCGGGAAGGCGACTTTGAGGGCTGCCTGGGTGCCGTCCGGCTGCCGCACGGGGATGACCACGCCGCCGTGGCCGTTCCAGGGCAGGGCGCCGGGAGGCAGGTCCGGCGTCAGCTGCCAGTCTTCCAGCCGGCCCTGGACGAGGTCCGGCAGCGACGCGAGCCACGCCCGTCCCGCGCTGCTGCGGGTGTACCGCGCAGTGAGGTCAGGTGGGATTGGTACCGCAACTGGCTCGCTCATCAGTCCCAGCCTAGGCGCAGGGGAGCGGCCGGTGTGGCAGGTGCTTCCGTACACCACGCCTGTGGCACCGAGCAGCGGCCGGTGTGGCAGGTGCTTCCTTACACCACGCCTGTGGCACCGAGCATGTTGCCAACGCTGAACGTGGCGACGAGCGCCACGGCTCCGCCTGCCGCCACCCGGACAGCTGTGCGGCCAGTGCGTCGTGCGTTCTTCCTACACCGGCAGTTGCGGAAGCTGCGCTTCATCCAGGACCAGGCCCGGCAGCGGGTTTTCATCGGCGCCCCAGTGCTGGGCGCGGCGGGCTGCTCCCTGCAGTGCCGACAGGGCCCAGGCCCGGGTGGTTGAGCCGGTGATGGCCACGATGTCTCCGTAAGCCGGCAAGGTGGCTGCCTCCAGTCGGGCGAGCCCGGCGGCCGGAGCATCGAGGAACCCCGGGTCCAGGACGTACCCGGGCGGTTGCGGGGAAGGTGCCCCGCAGAGCATGAGGCTGTAGGCTGCGGCCTGGTCCGCCAGGTCCTGGTGCTGCGCCAGGAAGTCCGAAGCCGGCCGTGCCCCTTCCGGGGGAAGGCGGGTATGGGCGGCCTGGTAGCCATACACTGCTTCAAGTTCGGCTTCAGCCGCGGCAGCCAGCGCGGCCCCCACACTGATGCTCCCGGCCGCCGGCGTCGCAGGGCAGGCTGACGCTCCTGCCGGTTCAGTAGAACCCGGGCCGGCTGCCGTTACTTTCCCAGTCGGGGCCAGCTTCCCGTCCTGTGACTGGCCTTCCGGTGACTGGCCTTCCGGGGCCGGTGCGGCCGGCGCCCCAAGCTGTTCGGCTGCCAGAAGTTGCGCGGTGCCGCTTGCCGCCAGCAGGCGTGCCATGCCGCCGTCGACCGTTTCTGCGTCCCTGAGCCGTTGCTGCCCGCTGGCGGCAAGGGCGGCCGCGAACTCAGCCAGGGTCGCCTGGGCAGGAGGATTCGACGGCGGGGGAGTAACTGGGGGCGTGGCTGCGCCGGCGGGAAGCGACGCCGTCGCAGTGGCCGGCGCGGCAGCCTCAGCGGAAGCCGGGCCGGCAGGAAGCAGCAGCGCCCTGGCCTGGATGGTCAGCAAGGTCACAACATGTTCCAGCGGGCCTGCCGGGGTCCCACCGGCGGCCGCATTCCCTCCGGAGGCGGCAAGCGCCATCCCGGTGGAACGCAAACTCAAAGTCTGTTCCAACGCAGCTGTGCGCGCCTGTTCAGAGAACGGTGGTTCCGCGGGTGCAGGCGGTTCAGCCGGGATCAACGCGAAACCCAGGCTCAGGACAAGGAGGGCTGTGAGCGACAAAACGGCATACCGGAAATAGCGCATTCGCGGCGGGTTTTCCTGGCTGTCGTCTTTCACAACAGACCATGGTGTCACGCCGGGAGGGAAACTCCGTGCACCAATGAACCGCTAAAATAGCTACGCTAGTACACACAACATCATCTAACGGGAGGCGGCCGGCATCGTGAGCAATGCAGAAGCCACGGCTTCATCAGACCATACCGGAACGGGTAAGGCTGACGCCGCACACAATCCGGAAGCTGCACGGCTCAGGGCCCTCCTTGAACCCTCGGTCCAGGCCAACCGCCTGTACCTTGAGGACGTGGCGATCATCCCCGGTTCGCACCGGGTGGTCCACGTAGTGGTGGACCTTCCGCAGGAAGAAACCGGCGGAGTGAGCCTTGACGTCATCGCCGACATCTCCAAAGTCCTGTCCGACGTGCTGGACAACGATCCCGCCGACGACGGCCGTCCCTACGACCTCGAAGTCTCGTCGCCCGGAGTCGGCCGGCCGCTGACAGAACCCCGCCACTGGCACCGCGCCAAGGGCAGGATGGTCAAGGTCAACGTTGTCCAGGGCGACAACATCATGGGCCGCATCAAGTCAGTGGACAACACCGGCGTGACGCTCGTGCCTGAAATCGCGGTCAAAAAGGGAATGAAGCCCAAGCAAGGCGATCCCATCAAGCTTCCTTTCGACAGGATCCGCAACGGAAAAGTCGAGATCGAATTCAGCCACCTCAACGAGGATGGTCTGGAACCTGAACACAATGGACCTTCTGAGGAGGCCTGATGGATATTGACATGAGCGCACTGAGACTTCTGGAGCGTGAGCGTGAAATCCCGCTGGACCTCCTGATCCCCACCATTGAGCAGGCGCTCCTGGTGGCTTACCACAAGTCGCCCGGCGCCTTCGAAAAGGCCCGCGCGGAACTGGACCGCAAGAGCGGCCACGTGACGATCTGGGCCGTGGAGATTGACGATGACGGCGCCCCCATCGGCGAGTTCGAGCACACCCCGGAGGGGTTCGGCCGCATCGCCGCAAGCACCGCCCGCCAGATCATCCTGCAGCGGCTGCGCGACGTCGAGGACGACAACGTCCTGGGCGAGTTCAAGGGCCGCGAAGGCGAACTGGTGTCCGGAACCATCCAGCAGGGCCACAACCCGCACATGGTCCAGGTCAACCTCGGCACCGTTGAAGCGCTCCTGCCCCCGCCCGAACAGGTTCCGGGGGAAAAGTACATCCACGGCAACCGCCTGCGTGCCCTGGTCATCGATGTCCACCGCGGCAACAAGGGACCGTCCGTGACGCTTTCCCGGTCCCACCCGGGACTGGTCCGGAAACTCTTCGAACTGGAAGTACCGGAAATCGCCGACCGCTCCGTCGAGATCGTGGCACTGGCCCGGGAAGCAGGCCACCGCACCAAGATTGCCGTCAAGGCCAACACCCCGGGCATCAACGCCAAGGGTGCGTGCATCGGTGAAATGGGGTCACGCGTCCGGGCAGTGATGACGGAGCTCAACGACGAAAAGATCGACATTGTCGATTTCAGCGAGAACCCTGCCACGTTCATTGCCAGTGCGCTGTCCCCGTCGCGGGTGAATTCGGTCACCATCACCGACGAAGCCACCCGCTCCGCCCGTGTGGTTGTTCCCGACTACCAGCTGTCCCTGGCGATCGGCAAGGAGGGCCAGAACGCCCGCCTGGCTGCCAAACTCACCGGCTGGCGGATCGACATCGTCTCCGACGCCGCTACCGCGCGCGAAAACTAGCTGCCCGGGCAAGGGCAAACCAGCTGCCCGCCACGGGCTGCCACGCCGGAACCTCAGCGGGGTTTCGGGCAGAACGGCCCGGAGGGGCTAGAATAGAAAAGGCCGCGCCCAACGGCCGGCAGTCGTGCGCCCTGCGCGTGCCCCCTTTCGCTGAGCAAGCGAAAGGTCAGGCATTCCGGGGCCAGCAGATATGAACGTCAGGAAGATGACCGTGGCAGTGCTTTCCACCGGAAATCAACCGGAACGTACCTGCATCGGCTGCCGGAAAAAGGGCAAGCGGAATGAATTACTCCGGCTCGTCGCCGAAGGCAGCGGATCAACCGCTGTCCTGGTGGATGAACGACGCCGGATGGCTGGCCGGGGTGCATGGCTGCACCCCAGCGAATCGTGCCTGGCTCTGGCGATCAAACGGCGGGCTTTCGGACGTGCCCTTGCGGGCGCAACCGGAACGGCCGCCGTCGAAGACTGGATTAAGTCAGGCACGAGAGTTGCAGCCACGGCAACTGCAACACCAACCGTCCAACCTGAAAGCGGGTCAGAAATCTGATGGAAACCCGATGAGTTCCCAGCGATGAGTGCGCAACGATGACAACTTTGTTGCGCTCTGCAATGGGCCCTTCTGCAGTAATCGCGGCTTGGGCCCGCAGTAAGAAGTAGACGGTTCGTGCCTGGCTCGGTGCGGACCGAGACAGGAGAAATGTGGCCAAGGTCCGCGTACATGAGCTCGCCAAAGAGCTCGGTATTACTTCCAAAGATGCAGTGACAAAACTGCAGGAACTGGGCGAATTCGTTCGCTCCGCCTCTTCCACCATTGAGGCCCCCGTTGTGCGTAAACTGCGCAACGCCTTCCCCGATGCTGCTGCCAAGGCATCAGCACCGGCCGCCGCGCCCAAGGCAACCGCTCCGGCGGCGGAGGCGCGTCCTTCAACCCCTGCTCCGGGTCCGGCAGCGCCCAAGGCTCCGGCCCCCAAGGCGCAGGCACCTGCCCCCGCAGCTCCGGCTGCACCGGCACCCGCCCCTGCTGCGCCGGAAGCCAGCGCCCCTGCGGCACCGGCAGCGAGCGCGCCCGCAGCTCCGGCTGCTCCCGCTGCTCCGTCCACCGGCGCAAAGCCCGGCGCACGCCCGGCCCCCAAGGCCGAAACCCCGGCTCCGCCCACCCGCTCCGGCGGATCACAGGGTGGTTCCGCTCCGCGTCCCGGCGGCCCGCGTCCGGGCAACAACCCCTTCGCCACTTCCCAGGGCATGCCCCGGGGCCGTGGCGGCGACGGCGACCGGCCTCCCCGCCCGGGCAACAACCCGTTTGCCACTTCCCAGGGCATGCCCCGCCCGGGTGGAAGCCGTACCGACGGCGACCGTCCCGGTGGGCCCCGTCCCGCAGCAGGTGCCGGTGGCCCCCGTCCGGGTGGTCCGCGTCCCGCAGCAGGTGCCGGTGGTCCGCGTCCCGCAGCAGGTGCCGGCGGCCCCCGCCCGGGCGCACCGCGTGCCGCGGGGGCCGGTGGAAACCGTCCTACTCCCGGCATGATGCCCAACCGCACTGAACGCCCGGCTCCGGCCGGTGCCGGACGTCCGGGTGCCGGCGGCCGCGGCCCGGGACGCCCGGGCGGCGCTCCCGGAACCGGTGGTCCCGGTGGCGGCGGCGGTGCTCCCGCCGGTGGTGGCTTTGGCAAGGGCGGCCGCGGACGCGGCGGCACCCAGGGTGCCTTCGGCAAGGGCGGCGCCGGACGTGGCAAGCAGCGCAAGTCGAAGCGCGCAAAGCGCCAGGAACTTGAGCAGATGAGTGCCCCGTCGCTGGGTGGCGTGAGCGTACCCCGCGGCGACGGCAATACTGTGATCCGCCTCCGCCGTGGCTCGTCCATCACGGACTTCGCCGACAAGATCGAGGCAAACCCCGCCGCACTGGTAACCGTGCTGTTCCACCTCGGTGAGATGGCAACGGCCACGCAGTCGCTGGATGAGGAAACCTTTGCGCTGCTGGGTGAGGAGCTTGGCTACAAGCTCCAGGTCGTGTCGCCGGAGGACGAGGAGCGCGAGCTGCTCTCCACCTTTGATATCGACTTCGAAGCAGAGCTCGAAGCCGAAGGCGACGAAGACCTCGAGGCACGTCCTCCGGTTGTCACCGTTATGGGCCACGTGGACCACGGTAAGACCCGCCTGCTGGACGCCATCCGCAAGTCCGATGTTATGGCGGGCGAGCACGGCGGCATCACGCAGCACATCGGTGCCTACCAGGTCACGCACAACCACGAAGGCAACGACCGGAAGATCACCTTCATCGATACCCCGGGCCACGAGGCGTTCACCGCCATGCGTGCCCGTGGTGCGAAGGTGACCGACATCGCCATCCTGGTGGTCGCAGCGGACGACGGCGTTATGCCCCAGACCGTTGAAGCCCTCAACCACGCCCAGGCAGCGAACGTGCCGATCGTGGTGGCCGTGAATAAGATCGACAAGGAAGGCGCCAACCCGGACAAGGTCCGTGGCCAGCTGACCGAGTACGGCCTCGTTCCCGAAGAATACGGTGGCGACACCATGTTCGTGGAGGTCTCTGCCCGCCAGAACCTCAACATCGACGAGCTGCTCGAGGCAGTCCTGCTCACCGCAGACGCTGCCCTGGACATGCGCGCCAACCCGAACAAGGACGCCCGCGGTATCGCGATCGAAGCCAACCTGGACAAGGGCCGCGGTTCCGTGGCCACCGTCCTGGTGCAGTCCGGCTCGCTCCGCGTCGGCGACACCATCGTTGCAGGCACGGCCCATGGCCGCGTCCGTGCGATGTTCGACGACGACGGCAGCGCCCTGACCGGGGCCGGCCCGTCCCGCCCCGTCCAGGTGCTGGGTCTGTCCAACGTGCCGCGTGCAGGCGACACCTTCTTCGTGACCGCTGACGAGCGCACCGCCCGCCAGATCGCCGAGAAGCGTGAAGCAGCCGACCGCAACGCAGCCCTGGCCAAGCGCCGCAAGCGCATCAGCCTGGAAGACTTCGACCAGGCAGTGGCCGACGGCAAGATCGACACCCTCAACCTCATCCTCAAGGGTGACGTGTCCGGTGCCGTGGAAGCCCTCGAGGACGCCCTGCTCAAGATCGACGTCGGCGAAGGCGTGCAGCTGCGCGTCATCCACCGCGGTGTTGGTGCCATCACGCAGAACGACGTCAACCTGGCGACGGTGGACAGCGCCGTCATCATTGGCTTCAACGTCAAGCCTGCCGAGCGGGTTGCCGAACTGGCAGACCGCGAAGGCGTGGACATGCGCTTCTACTCCGTCATCTACGCCGCAATTGATGACATCGAGATGGCGCTCAAGGGCATGCTCAAGCCGGAGTACGAAGAGTTCCAGCTGGGCACCGCCGAGGTCCGCGAAGTCTTCCGTTCCTCCAAGTTCGGAAACATCGCCGGCTCGATCGTCCGCTCGGGCATCATCCGCCGCAACACGAAGGCCCGCATCAGCCGCGACGGCAAGATCATCGGTGACAACCTCACCGTTGAGACGCTCAAGCGCTTCAAGGACGACGCCACCGAGGTCCGCACGGACTTCGAGTGTGGTATCGGTCTTGGCTCGTACAACGACATCACCGAAGGCGACATCATCGAGACCTTCGAGATGCGTGAGAAGCCGCGCGTCTAGTCTGGGCTAGCGCTTCAAAGGTGCGGGGCCGTTGGATTTTTCCGGCGGCCCCGCCCCTTCGCTGGGTGACCAACGTCTGACGGCGTTGGCCACCCAGCTTCGGCAGGCCCGATGCCACTCCCTGGCCGCCGGAAAAACCCAACGGGGGTCCGTCGTAGGCCCGCCGTGAGTGCGTGGCATCAATCGAACGTGGGTACGACAGTTGCTACACGCCGTCGTACGTCCCAATTTTTTTTAGGAGTTGTTCATGGCTGATCCGGCACGTGCTGCCAAGTTGGCGCAGCGGATTAAGGTTGTTGTTGCTGAGGCCCTGGGCCGGAAGGTTAAGGATCCTCGGCTGGAGGGCATCACTGTTACCGATGCCCGGGTGACGAATGATCTGCAGCATGCCACCCTCTACTACACCGTTCTTGGCGACCAGGCTGTTCAGGCTGATGCTGCCAAGGGCCTGGAGAAGGCCAAGGGTGTGCTTCGGCAGGAGGTGGGGCGCAACCTGAGTATTCGGTTGACTCCCACCCTTGAGTTCGTCTCTGATGAGATTCCCGTTATCGCATCCAACCTTGAGGACCTGCTCCGGGAAGCGAAGAAGCGTGACGCCGAAGTGGCCGCCCTGGCGGCGCAGGCCCGGCATGCGGGGGACGCTGATCCCTACCGGAGTGATGCGTCCGCCGATGTGGACATCGACGAAGACGATTTTGATGAAGAGGACTTCGACGTCAATGACGACGAGGAACTCGACGAAGACGGCAGTAAGTAACGAGCGAAAATGGTCAGCAGAAGGCCCGCACCATATGGTGCAGGCCTTCTGCTTCCCGTGGAACTTTGTTGGCTGACTAGTCGATATGGACCCGGGTCACTTTGCCCAGGAACGGTTCTGCCGGAGGAGGCGCTCCCGGGCCGGCCGGGGCGCCGGACAGCCCGTCAACTGTGGCGTACAGGTGTCCGTCCTGGAATTCGACGGCGGCCGGCTGGTTTACCGCCAGGAATTCGGAAGGGGTGTCCCCCGAGTCCCTGAACTTCAGGATATTGCCGCCGAAGAGTGAAGCCACATAGACATCCCCGTTGTCCGCGATGGCAAGGCCGGTGGGAGAGAGGATGTCCTCGGCCCAGAGCTTTGTCTCGCCGGTCCACGGGTTGATTTTGAAGATGGCGCCGCGTTCACCCAGCGCCGGGCTTTCCGGGCCGCCGGGCAGCGAAGTCACATAAAGCCAGCCGTCCGGCCCGATCTCCACGTCCGTGGGAACAGGCTCAAAAGCGTATTCCTTCCCGGCAACGCAAGCTGGCACGCCAAGGCCACCCTCCTCCTCCGGACGGGTAGCGCTTTCCGGAATAACGGTGGGCCGCGGCGGAAGGACTGCAAGAGTGGAAATGTCGCCGCTCTCGAGGTCTACTTCCAGGATGGCGTTCGCGCCCGCGTCGGCTACATACGCCTTGCCGCTCCGCACAGCCACGGCGTAGGGATGTGAGTCCACCCCGCCCTTGTAACGGGCGGGCGGGAAGGCGGGCCACCCGGCGAGGCACTCGTCCGAGACGTCAGATCCAAAGCCGTAATGCTGATCACCGTCCGGGTTGTGCTTGCGTTCGTAGCGGGCCAGGTCTGCGATGGTCCGGACGTCTCCGTCCTGGTCAATGGACTTCAAGTGGCCTTGGAGAGCTTCAGGATCGCCCATGCCGGCGCCGACGCTCTCAAGAAAATAGGTGAGTCCATGCCGGACTTCCACCCCGCCAACGTCCCAGCCCTCTTTGGCCTGATAGAGCGTAGTAGTGGTGCCGTCGTCGTTGACACGGTTGAGGCGGCCGGCGAAGTTCTGGGTGACGAGAACGGATTCCTCCGCATCCACTGCCAGGCTGAGAGGCGCAGCCAAACCCTCGACCAACGTGCGCGGAGGGTGCTCACTGGAATCCGCCATTGCAGGCCCGGCAGGAACGACGAGTGCCGCAGCAGCGAGGCATGCGACCATTGGAAACTTCATTTTCATTGGGTACTCCGTTTTGGCGCCCTAGACGGGCCGGATAAGGAGCCTCGCGGGAGGCAAAAATTCCGAAACCCCCGGCGCCAGATTATGCCTGCCGGACAAAAATGTCGCCGGGATTTCCCCCTATTCCGCCCCCTATTTTTGTCCCCTAATGCCAACCCCTATGGCTAGGATCAAGCTATGAACCAGGCGGACCACGACCACGATGATGCCACCCACTACCTCGAACAGGCAGTGGCGCTGGCCACCCGCAACGTCGCGGACGGCGGCGGACCGTTCGGTGCGGTGGTCGTGACCAGGGACGGGCAGGTGCACGAGGGCGTCAACCGCGTGACCCGCGACAACGACCCCACAGCCCACGCCGAAGTGGTGGCCATCCGTACGGCGGCTGCCGCCATACGCAGCTTCGACCTGCACGGCGCGGTCCTCTACACCAGTTGCGAACCGTGCCCGCTGTGCCTCGCCTCTGCCCTTTGGGCGCGGATAGACCGCGTGTATTTCGCCGCGGACCGGTACGGTGCCGCTTCCGCAGGCTTTGATGACGCCGTCTTCTACGACTACTTCTCGGGGACGCGCCCTGAACTGTTGCCGGTCAGCAGGGGCGACGTGCCGGCGTCGGACGCTCCTTTCCAGGCCTGGGGCGCCCATAAAAGCAGGAAGGACTACTAGGCATGGCAGCCACCCTTGTCAAATGTCCGCATTGCGGAAAGACCAACCGCATCCCGGCCGCCGCTGCCGGCCGGCCCCGCTGCGGAAACTGCCGCGGAGGGCTGCCCTGGATCGTGGACGCCGGGGATGCTGACTTCGGCACAGTGGCCGAACAGTCGCCCGTTCCGGTGCTGGTGGACTTCTGGGCTGCCTGGTGCGGGCCCTGCCGCATGGTCAGCCCCGTCCTGGACAAGCTGGCTCATGAACGTGCGGGCGGCGTCAAACTGGTCAAGGTGGACGTGGATAAATCGCCCGGCTTGTCCCGAAGGTTCGATGTACAGGCCATACCCACCCTGATGGTCATCGTGGATGGCAAGGTGGCTGCACGGCAGGCAGGTGCTACCCCGGCGGACGTCCTGCGCACCTGGCTGGATGGTGCACTGTCCGGAACCCGCAGCTAACGAAGGACCGGCTGCCGGCACATCGGCTTAGGCGCGTTCCGGCAGCCGGGCCAGGCCATCCAGCAGTTCCTGCCGCTTGCCGCACAGCGCGATCCGCACCCAGCCTTCACCGATGGAACCAAAGGCAGTCCCCGGGGCCAGCGCAACGCCTGACTCCGCAAGGAAGCGCCGCACCCACCCGCGGACGTCGCCGCCGCTGGCATGGGACACGTCTGCCCAAAGATAAAACGCGCCGTCAGCCTTCAAGTACGGAATTCCTTTGGAATCGAGCACGGCTGATGCAACGTCCCGGTTGGTCCGATAGTGTTCGTGGGCGTGCCGGACGTAATCCTGTGGCCCGGTGAGGGCGGCGAGCGCTGCGTACTGCGACGGCGATGCCACGCACGAGACGATCGACTCCATGACGTTGTTCATCTTCTGCTCCAGGCCCGGCGGGCACACCAGCGCGCCGATCCGCAGCCCGGTGAGGCCATACGTCTTGGACAGGGTCAGCGACGTGAAGACGCGCGCCTCGCCCGGCAGGTCGCCGTCGAACCTTGCAGGGCTCACATGCGGGACGTCGTACGTGAACGCTTCGTAGCATTCGTCCGAAATCACCCATAGGTCGTGCCGGCGGGCCAGCTCCACGAGTTCTCTGGTCAGGTCCTCGCTGAGGACCGCGCCCAACGGGTTGGAGGGGGAGTTCAGGACCAACACCCGGGTCCGGTCCGTGATGAGCGCCTCGATGTCTCCGGTCCTGGGCTGGAAGCCGTGGTCAGGGTAGAGCGGATAACCCACGGGGACGGCATTCAGGAGCCGGCTGGTCATCGCGAACGTGGGGTACCCCGGGTTGGGAATAAGGATCTCATCGCCGGGGGAGAGCAGCAGGCTCATGGCGAAATGCAGGCCCTGCTGGGCGCCGTCCACCACATACACCCGGTCGGCGCCCACCTCACAGCCCTGCTGCTCCCGGAACCTGGCGGCGAAGGCTTCCCGGAGTGCCGGGATGCCCGCGTTGGGGGTGTAGTTGGTTTCGTCCCGGTCCAGGCATGCCATCCCGGCCTCGAGGACGTGGCGGGGGAGCGGGAACCCGGGCTCGCCGATACTGAGGACCAAGGCGCCGGGGGTACGCCATGCGGCCTCGGTGATCTCCCGGATCTGGTTGATGGGGACGTCGCGGACGTGGGCGGCAAGCTCAGGCATGCCTGCCATCCTAACCGGCAGCGATACGGGGCGGCTGCGGATGCTCCCCGGGCCGCGCGACGCGTGGGCGGGTGCCACGACCAGCGCCGATATACTGGGAAGCGTGCTTTCTGGACTGGTGATAGTGGACAAACCGCAGGGATGGACCAGCCATGATGTGGTTGGCCGGATGCGGCGACTTGCCGGTACCCGGAAAGTGGGGCATGCAGGCACCCTTGATCCGATGGCAACCGGTGTCCTGGTGGTCGGCATCAACAAAGCCACCCGCCTGCTCACGTACATCGTGGGCACGTCCAAGACCTACACGGCCACCATCCGCCTGGGCCAGTCGACCGTCACGGACGACGCCGAAGGTGAAGTCACTGCCTCAGCCGGCACTTCCGCGGTGGGCGAGCAGGCGATACACGACGGCGTTGCGGCCCTCACCGGGCAGATCCAGCAGGTTCCCAGCAGCGTAAGCGCCATCAAAGTCAACGGGGAACGGGCCTACGCCCGGGTGCGTTCCGGTGAAGAGGTCAAACTGGCCTCCCGCCCGGTCACCATCCACCGGTTTGAGGTGCACAGCATTAGCAGGGACGCCGAGGCCGACGTCGTGGACCTGGATGTCACGGTGGAATGCTCCTCCGGGACCTATATCCGTGCCCTGGCCCGGGACCTCGGCAACACCCTCGGTGTTGGCGGGCACCTCACAGCCCTCCGGCGGACCCATGTAGGGCCCTACTCCCTGGAGCAGGCGCGCACCCTCGAACAACTCGCGGAAGAGCTCAACGTCCTCGAGATGTCCGAGGCAGCCCGGGCCCTGATGCCCAACCGCGAGCTCAGCCCCGAGGAAGCCACGGAAATATCCTTTGGCCGGCGCATCGCTGCCGGTGCTGCCCCCGGTAGCCCGGCGGCGGCCACAGCAGAACATCCCGCAGCCGCCTTTGCCCCCGATGGAAGCCTGGTGGCACTGCTTGCCGATGCCGGCAGTTTCGCCAAACCTGTCCTGGTGTTCGCCCCTGGCACCGGCCCGGGTACCGGCGCGTCCGGGGTGGGCTGAGGGTGGACGCCTATTTCTACATCATCCTGGTGGTGGGGCTCCTGTCCAGCGGGATCTGCCTGCTGGCCGGCATCCTGAAGAAAGCGCCGAATGACGCCACCATCCTTTCGGTCGTCGCCGTCGAGGTTGCGCTGCTGGTCTACTTGGTGGGATCCATCGTGCGCGTCATTGCAGGAGAGCCCATCGCGGGGGAAGCCTGGGAGTTCTGGGGCTACCTCGCCACGGCGATGCTCCTGCCGCCCGCTGCCGTCTACTGGTCCATCCTGGAACGCACGCGGTGGAGCAACTTTGTCCTGGCCGCCGTCGGTGTTACTGCGCTGGTGATGGCCGCCCGAATGAATCAGATCTGGTACTGAAATGGAAGAAGCACGCCGCGTGAAAGACCAGCACTCCGCCGTCCCCAACACCACCAAGGGCAAAACGGCGAACGACACCGGTGCCCGGAACACCCGCAATACGGGCCCCGGCCGCCTGCTGATCGCCGTATATGCAGTCTTCGCCATTTCCGCGTCCGCCCGCGCCGGCTACCAGATCCTCACCAAGTTTGCCGAGGCGCCGCTGGCCTACCTGCTGTCCGCGTTCGCCGCCCTGGTGTACGTGGTTGCAACGGTGTCCCTGGCCAGGGCCGGCAGCACCTGGTTCAAGGTGTCGGTCGCGGCTGTGCTGGTTGAACTGGTGGGCGTGCTCGTTGTGGGTGCGCTGAGCGTCTTCGATTCCGTCGCGTTCCCGCATGAAACTGTCTGGTCACTTTTTGGCCGCGGCTATGCGTTCATCCCCTTGCTGCTGCCCATCCTGGGCCTCGTGTGGCTGTACCGGCGGCGGCCGGTACGCAACGCCTGATGGCCGCCCGGCCGCGCAGGCCACCCCCGCACAGCTTGGCAAAGGTGCCCGGGTGAATACGGGTAATCTTTAGAGAGTTCCGCGGCCGGCAGGGTCCGGAACGTTGATATTTGCAGGCAGTAAAAGGCGAGGGTGATGGTCTACATCTGGAACGATCCGTCCGAGGTCCCGGCGGACTTCGGCCCATCTGTTGTCACCTTTGGGAACTTCGACGGAGTTCACCGCGGCCACCAACAGGGGCTGTCCCAGCTGATCCGCACCGCCCGCCTCAACCGGTCCAGGTCCGTAGCAATCACCTTCGACCCCCACCCGGCCCTGATCCACCGCCCGGAATCTGCGCCGGAGCTCATCATGGGACTGCATGACAAGCTGGAGGCGCTGGGGGAGCTGGGCCTGGACGCCATCCTGGTGATGAAGTACTCCCTGGACCTCGCCAGCCTCACCGCTGAAGAGTTCGTGGAGCAGTTCCTGGTCAACTGCCTTCACGCCAGCCACGTGGTGATTGGCCACGACGCCCGGTTCGGCCGCGGCAACTCCGGCGACCTGGACACCATGAAGGCGCTCGGCGGGAAGTTCGGGTTCGAGGTCCAGGTGATCAGCGAGTTCGGTTCAGAGGGCTACCCCCTCCATGACGACGACGGCACGGACCGCCGCTGCTCCTCCACCTGGGTGCGCGAAGCCCTGCAGGAAGGCGACGTGGCCACTGCCGCGGCAGTGCTGGGCCGGCCCCACCGCATGCGCGGCGAAGTTGTCCACGGCGCCGCCCGCGGCCGTGCCCTCGGATTTCCCACGGCGAACCTCGCCAGCAAGGCCAGCGGGCTCATCCCGGCTGACGGCATTTATGCAGGCTGGCTCGTGGACCAGGCCGGGACGCGCTGGCCGGCGGCCATTTCCGTGGGCTCGAATCCCACGTTCGACGGCGTCAGCAGGCAGGTCGAAGCCCACGTGATCGACCGCCCCCACGAAGCGGTGGAGGACTTCGATCTGTACGGCCAGACAGTAGTTGTTGAATTTGTGGCCCGGCTCAGGGGGATGGTGGCATACCGTGGGCCTGAGGCGCTGGTAGACCAGATGCGGCTCGATGTGGTCCAGGCCCACGACCTCCTGGCCAGGCGCTGAACCATCCGCAGGGAAAGGCAGTACCGTGTCCGTTGAGAAGAACACCAGGAAACTGGACGAAGGTATTGTCCGTGATTTCAGCTCGCGGATGAGCTACGCCTCCTACCTGCAGCTGCCTACCCTGCTGAGCGCGCAGCAGCCCGTCAGCCAGCCCGAGCACCACGATGAAATGCTCTTTATCATCCAGCACCAGACCACTGAGCTGTGGCTCAAGCTGGTGCTGCATGAGCTGCGGAGCACGGCCGGCTGGCTGCGTGCCGACGACCTCGGATCCGCGCTCAAGGGCATCGCCCGGGTAAAGCACATCCAGAAAACCCTCACCGAGCAGTGGTCCGTGCTGGCCACCCTCACCCCCACGGAGTATTCGCAGTTCCGCGGTTTCCTGGGAAATTCCTCCGGCTTCCAGTCAAGCCAGTACCGTGCCGTCGAGTTCATTCTCGGCAACAAAAACCGCAAGATTCTTCCGGTTTTCGACTCGGACCCGGAAGCCCACGCCATGCTGGAGCAGCTGCTCAACGCTCCCAGCATCTACGACGAATTCCTCGCCTACCTCGCCCGCCAAGGGTTCGACGTGCCTCCGGCGGTGCTCGAACGGGACGTCAGCCTGGCCCACGAATTCACGCCGGAACTGGTGCCGCTCTTCAAGCACATCTATGAAAACGCAGCGGACAACTGGGGCGCTTATGAGGCCTGCGAGGAACTGGTGGACCTGGAGGACAACTTCCAGCTGTGGCGCTTCCGGCATATGCGTACCGTGCAGCGGACCATCGGCATGAAAGCCGGGACCGGCGGCTCCAGCGGAGCCGCGTTCCTGCAGAAGGCCCTCGAACTGACCTTTTTCCCGGAGCTATTCGCCGTCAGGACGGAGATCGGCCAATGACCATCCAGCAGCATCCCCTGGTGGGAAACCCGGAGGACACAGCAGCGGCACTGCAGCAGCGCGCGGCAGAGCTGGACCGGCAGGATCCACTGGCCGGTTACCGCAGCCAGTTCATCGGCACCGACACACCTTTGTGCTACCTGGACGGCAATTCCCTGGGCCGCCCGCTTAAACGGACGGCAGATGACATCAGCACTTTCATCCGGGACGGCTGGGGCGGCCGCCTCATCCGCGGCTGGGACGAGGAATGGCTGGACCTGCCCCAGACTATCGGCGACCAGCTGGGCCGGGCAGTGCTGGGTGCGGACGCCGGGCAGACGATCATCGCGGACTCCACCACGGTGGTCCTTTACAAGCTGATCCGCGCGGCCCTGGCGGCCGTGGCAGACCCGGAGCGCAACGAACTCGTTCTGGACACCGAGAACTTCCCCACGGACCGCTACCTGGTTGAGGGCATCGCCCTCGAGGAAGGCCTGACGCTCCGCTGGATCGAAACGGACCCCGCCGCCGGGATGACGGTTGACCAGGTGCGGGAAGCGGCAGGGCCGCGCACCGCCGTCGTACTCCTGAGCCACATCGCCTACCGTTCCGGCCACCTGGCGGACCTGCCGGGGATCACGGCAGCAGTGCACGACGCCGGGGCGCTGGTGGTGTGGGACCTTTGCCATTCCGCGGGGTCGGTGGAGATCGAGCTCGACAGTGCAGGCGTGGACTTCGCTGCAGGCTGCACCTACAAATACCTCAACGGCGGGCCGGGATCGCCCGCCTTCGCCTACGTCAACCACCGCCACCTCGCTTCGCTCAACCAGCCGATCTGGGGGTGGATGGGCCGCAAGGATGCCTTTGAGATGGCCTCCGGCTATGAGCCGGCTGCCGGGATCCGCGGATTCCTCAGCGGCACTCCGGCGATTTTCGGGATGCTGGCCATGCGTGGCACGCTGGACCTCATCGAGGAAGCGTCGATGGCCGCCATCCGGGAGAAGTCGGTGAAGCTGACGGCCTTCGCCGTCGAGATCTTCGAAGCGTGGCTGGCGCCCCTGGGCGTGGAACTCGCCTCGCCGCGGGAGCCGGGGGACCGGGGCAGCCACATCACGCTGGACCACCCCGGTTTCGCCAAAGGGACCGTGGCGTCGCTGTGGGACGGGGACGTCATCCCTGACTTCCGCGCCCCGCACGGCATTCGGGTGGGACTCTCACCGCTGAGCACGAGCTTCGCTGAGGTCCTGCACGGGATGGCGGCGATCCGGGAGCAGCTGCCGCAGTAGGGGCGGGGCTGCTTTGGCTAAGGCACCCTCTGCCAAGGCTTGCCTGTTTCGACAAGATTGGGCGGGGGCCGGTAAACTGGGGGATGGATCCGGCTGCAGTCCGTGGCGGCTGGTTCCTGTTGCGTGTGGCACTGTTCGGTTTTCCCGGACCCGCCGCGGCGGCAGACCCGGCAGCGAATTACTGACCTGGGCCCTCACGGCACATCCCTAGGAGTTATTGTGGCACTTGAAGCCGCTGTAAAGCAGTCCATCATCAAGGAATACGCAACCGCAGAAGGCGACACCGGTTCACCGGAGGTCCAGGTTGCTGTCCTGACCCAGCGGATCAAGGATCTGACTGAGCACATGAAGGAGCACAAGCACGATTACCACACCCAGCGCGGTCTGCTGGCCATGGTTGGTCGTCGCAAGCGCATGCTGAGCTACCTCAAGAAGACCGACATCGCCCGCTACCGTTCGCTCATCGAGCGCCTCGGCCTGCGCCGCTAGTCGGA
This sequence comes from Pseudarthrobacter sp. R1, assembly GCF_024494415.1. NCBI lineage: Bacteria > Bacillati > Actinomycetota > Actinomycetes > Micrococcales > Micrococcaceae > Pseudarthrobacter > Pseudarthrobacter sp. R1. The sequence goes on from NZ_JAMKFI010000005.1 coordinate 330,611, forward strand.
CTTAGGGGCGGCCCTTTCCGCCATGGAACGGGCCGCCTTCTTCAAATGAAAAATTAAACAGGAGGATCAACCGCATCACGCATTCGCGGTCCTCGGTAGTGATCCCCGGGAACGGCTTCGATTGAGTGAAGCCCCGGCCCGTGGGTCTCGATCGATGACCGGGTGCAGGGCCAGTAGACAGATGCTGGGCTGGGTTGATGCGGCTGGACTTCCGTAAAACAGAAACGGAGGTGACTCTCTTGGAGGGTCCCGAAATCCAGTTCTCAGAAGCAGTCATTGACAATGGCCGTTTTGGCAAGCGTGTAATCCGCTTCGAAACCGGCCGCCTTGCCAAGCAGGCAGCCGGCGCAGCGATGGTGTACATCGACGAAGACACCGCCCTGCTGTCCGCCACCACTGCCGGCAAGCACCCGCGTGAAGGCTTTGACTTCTTCCCGCTGACGGTCGACGTCGAAGAGCGTATGTACGCTGCCGGCCGCATCCCGGGCTCGTTCTTCCGCCGCGAAGGACGCCCGTCCACCGAGGCCATCCTGGCCTGCCGCCTGATGGACCGCCCGCTGCGCCCCGCCTTCATCAAGGGCCTGCGCAACGAGGTCCAGATTGTGGTCACCGTCCTGGCGATCAACCCGGACGAGCTGTACGACGTGGTGGCCATTAACGCCTCCTCCATGTCCACCCAGCTTTCCGGCCTGCCGTTCTCCGGCCCCATCGGCGGCGTGCGCGTTGCCCTGGTTGCCGACGAAAACGGATCACAGTGGGTCGCTTTCCCCAAGCACTCCCAGCTGGAGAACTCCGTCTTCAACATGGTGGTAGCCGGCCGCGTCGCCGGTGACGACGTCGCCATCATGATGGTCGAAGCCGAAGCCACCGACAACTCCTGGAACCTCATCAAGGAACAGGGCGCCACTGCCCCCACCGAAGAGGTTGTCTCCGAGGGCCTCGAGGCTGCCAAGCCGTTCATCAAGGCGCTTTGCGACGCCCAGGCTGACCTCGCCTCCCGCGCGGCAAAGCCGACCGTCGAGTTCCCGGTCTTCCTGGACTACGAGGACGACGTGTACGCCGCCGTTGAGTCCGCTGCTGCTGAGAAGCTGGCTGCCGTCTTCCAGATCGCGGACAAGCAGGAGCGCAATGACGCTTCGGACGCCCTGAAGGACGAGGTTTCCGCCGCCCTGGCTGAGCAGTTCGAAGGCCGTGACAAGGAAGTGTCCGCAGCATTCCGCTCGGTCACCAAGCACGTAGTGCGCCAGCGCATCCTCAAGGACCAGGTCCGCATCGACGGCCGCGGCCTGACGGACATCCGCCAGCTCACCGCCGAGGTAGAGGTCCTGCCCCGCGTCCACGGTTCAGCCATCTTCGAGCGCGGCGAAACCCAGATCATGGGCGTCACCACGCTGAACATGCTGAAGATGGAACAGCAGATCGACTCGCTGTCACCCGTCAAGACCAAGCGCTACATGCACAACTACAACTTCCCGCCGTACTCCACCGGTGAGACCGGCCGCGTGGGCTCGCCCAAGCGCCGCGAAATCGGCCACGGTGCGCTGGCAGAGCGGGCTCTCGTGCCGGTCCTGCCGTCCCGCGAGGAGTTCCCGTACGCCATCCGCCAGGTATCCGAGGCGCTCAGCTCCAACGGTTCGACGTCGATGGGTTCTGTCTGTGCCTCCACCCTGTCCATGCTGAACGCCGGTGTGCCCCTGAAGGCCGCCGTCGCCGGTATTGCCATGGGCCTGGTCTCCGACCAGGTGGACAGTCAGACCCGCTACGCGGCACTGACTGACATCCTTGGCGCCGAAGATGCCTTCGGCGACATGGACTTCAAGGTTGCCGGTACCTCTGAGTTCGTGACGGCCATCCAGCTCGACACCAAGCTCGACGGTATCCCCGCCTCCGTGCTGGCAGCAGCCCTGAAGCAGGCCCGCGAAGCACGCCTGCACATCCTCGAGGTCATGGACTCGGCCATTGACACCCCGGACGAGCTCTCCGAGTTCGCGCCGCGCGTCATCGCCGTGAAGATCCCCGTGGACAAGATCGGCGAGGTCATTGGCCCCAAGGGCAAGATGATCAACCAGATCCAGGAAGACACCGGCGCCGACATCTCCATCGAGGACGACGGCACGGTCTACATTGGCGCCACCGACGGCCCGTCTGCAGACGCAGCACGCTCCGCCATCAACGCCATCGCGAACCCGCAGGTCCCGGAAATCGGCGAACGTTACCTGGGTACGGTCGTCAAGACCACCACCTTCGGTGCCTTCGTATCGCTGACCCCGGGCAAGGACGGCCTCCTGCACATCTCCGAGCTGCGCAAGCTGGCCAACGGCAAGCGCGTGGACAACGTCGATGACGTTGTCTCGGTGGGCCAGAAGGTCCAGGTGGAAATCACCAAGATCGACGACCGCGGAAAGCTCTCGCTCGCCCCGGTCGTTGCCGAGGAAGAAGGCGCCGTGGTCGAGACCGAGCGCGCCCACACCACGGAGCCTGCTGAAGGCGCTGACGTCTAACAGTTCCGGTTTCCGGCACACAAGCATGAATCGGCGGGGGCGGGGGGGGGGCTACCCCCCCCCCCCCCCCTTCGCGTGCAGGCAGCGCCCCCCCCCGCCCTCTCAACGTGCTCGCCCGCAGTTATTTCGCTCCCCCCGCTCTGACGCAAACCCCGCGACCACCCTGCTGCCCCGTCCGCCGCGGCGCCCCGCGCCCGCGGTGCGGGCGTGGCGCGGGGGCGGCGGGGGGGGGCGGCGGGTGAGGGACCCCACCAGCCCGCCGCCCCGCAACCCCCCCCCCCCCCCGGGGGGGACGCGGGAGGCGGCGGCCCGGGCGCAGGCCCCGGGCCCCCCCCCGCCGCGGACGCTGGAGAAGGCGGTGCCGTTAACCGTTCCTGTTTCCGGACACAAAGCGAGGAGGGGGGGGGGCGGGTGACACCCCCCCCGCCCCCGCCGCTGTTACGATGGCAGCCAGATCCCGGCTGCCCCTTTTGAAAGGCCTCAATGACTGTTGTACCCCTGCCGCTTGAGCAGAACCACCGCGGCGATACCCTGGTCCACGGTTCCGACGGCGGCTCCGAAGTCCGGCGTTCGGTGCTGCCCGGGGGAGTGCGGGTGCTGACCGAGGCGATGCCCGGCCAGAGGTCAGCCACCATTGGTTTCTGGGTGGGTGTCGGGTCCCGGGACGAGGCCCCGGGACAGCATGGTTCCACACACTTCCTGGAGCATCTCCTCTTCAAGGGGACCAAGCGCCGTACCGCACTGGAGATCGCTTCGGCCTTTGACGAGGTAGGCGGCGAGTCAAACGCGGCCACGGCCAAGGAAAGCACGTGCTACTTCGCGAGGGTCCTGGATTCCGACCTGCCGATGGCCATTGACGTGATCGCCGACATGATCACGGGCGCTGTCCTGGACCCGGCAGAAATGGAGCAGGAACGGGACGTCATCCTCGAGGAAATCGCGATGGACAGCGACGACCCCACGGACGTCGCCCACGAACACTTTGTTTCAGCAGTCCTGGGCAGCCACCCCCTGGGGCGCCCCATCGGCGGCACCCCGGACGCCATCAAGGCTGTTGCGCGGGACTCCGTATGGGAGCACTACCAGCGGTATTACCGGCCGGACGAGCTCGTGATCACTGCGGCGGGCGGCCTGGAGCACGACGTCGTCTGCAACCTCGTAGTGGACGCCCTTGAGTCTGCAGGGTGGTCACTGAAGGCCGACGCTGCCCCTGTCGACAGGCGTTCCACCGACCGCGCCCTGATCACCGGGACGGCAGGCCTCCACGTGGTCAAGCGCGCGGTGGAGCAGGCAAACATCATCATGGGCTGCCCTACGATCGTTGCCACCGACGAGCGGCGCTACGTCATGAGCGTCCTGAACGCCGTGCTTGGCGGAGGCATGTCGTCGCGCCTGTTCCAGGAAATCCGCGAGAAGCGCGGCCTGGTGTATTCCACGTACTCCTTCGCTTCCTCCTACGCCGACGCCGGGTACTTCGGCATGTACGCCGGATGCACGCCGTCCAAGGTGCGCCAGGTCCTGGACCTGCTCGGCGAGGAACTGGACAAGCTGGCAGAGCACGGGATTACCGAGGACGAACTTCGGAAGGCTGTGGGCCAGTTGGGCGGCGGAATCGTCCTGGCCCTGGAGGATACGGGATCGCGAATGTCGCGGCTGGGCCGGGCGGAACTCGTTTCCGGAGAATACCAGGACATTGACGAAACGCTCAGGCTCATCAAGGCCGTCACGGCAGAACAGGTCCAGGACCTTGCTGCGGAACTGGCAGCGGCACCCCGGACGGTCACCGTCGTCGGGCCCTTTGAGGAAACTGAAACGTTCGGACTCTGACCCGCCGAAGGCAGGTCTTACCGCGGGAGGTGAGGGGACTGTGGAACGAACCCCATCCAACCGCGGCCCCGGCGCATTGGCAGGCTTCCTCGGCCACTGGCGGGGGAGTACGCGGTTCGCAGCCGGCGCATGGGGCCCGGAGCGCACTGTTGACGCTGAAGTGACGTACAGGCCAGTAGCCGGGGGCTTCGCGGTGGTGCAGAGTTATCGGCACGTGGAACCGGACGGGACACATTTCGAAGGCCACGGAATTTTCACTCTGGATACGGACCACCACAACGTCTTCTGGTACTACGTGGACAACGCGAGCCCGGTCCCCGACGCGCCGGCGCGGTGCACCTGGCACGAGGGTGCCCTCAGGGTGGAACGCCGCGGCAGCGCCGGATGGACCCGCCATACGCTGAGCGTCAGCGGGGGAGTGCTCACTCATGTGACAGAGCTTCGCACCCGTGTGAACACCACCGCGGGGGACGAATCCGGCGGCGGGGCAAACGGGAATGGCTCGGCCTATGCTCCGTTCATGACTTCAACCTTCCAGCGAAGCTGACGTCTGTAACCCTTCATCCCCTGATGGCACGCCATTTCAGTAGTGCAGCAGGCTCCTGGCCGTTGAGGGGTCGGCCGGCAGCACAGTGGGCATGGCATAGAAGTCATCCCACAAACTGTCGTCAGCTGGCAGATCGGCCGGATCCACAAGATTTTCACTGGGTGGCTCTTCAGGCGGAGGTTCCGCCGGTACGAACGCGGACGGTTCCGCTGGCAGGGACCCGGGCAGTTCCGCTGGCCGGAATCCGGGTGGGCATACTGGTGGTTCCCAGTCGGGGTGTTCAGCTTTGTAGTGTCGGCCGGTGGGGGAGGTCCAGTCGGGTGGTTCGTTGTGGGTTGCTGTTGTGGGTGTCCAGGTGCCGTGGTGTTTGAGGCGGTGGTGTTTTGGGCAGAGTTGGGCCAGGTTGGTGATTCCGGTGGTTCCGCCGTGGTGCCAGGCGTGGAGGTGGTCGGTGTGGT
>NZ_JAMKFI010000005.1:336043-404124 GCF_024494415.1 Pseudarthrobacter sp. R1
GTCGCGGTCTGGGCTGTGCTCTACTCTCCGGTCGGCGACGCTTTTGGTGTGGCGTTTTTCGAGGGATTCGGGGTGGTGGCGTTCGCGCCAGTTGCGGACTTTGGTCCGGAACCGGGAGGGGACCAGTTTACCGGCGGCGGTTCCGCGGGCAGGGTTGGGGGCGTCCGGGTCCAGGAAATGGGCGACCAGGTTGGCGGTGCCGGCGGGGCCCAGGCTGTCGGTTTCGTCGGCGATGATCTTCGCGTGCTGCCAGGAGATGGTCCCGACGGAGAGGGCGTCCAGGGCCGGTGCCAGCGGCAGGGAGCAGAGCTGACGGGATTGGGTGACGAGCGCCCCGGCTGCGGCGGAGCTGATGGTCAGGACGGCAGCGATTTCCTCCACCGCGGACATCTCGGCATAGGTCCGCTCGTGCACGGGCGCTTCGGGCGGGGTCATGGCGTGTTGGATGTCGATGCACTCGGCGACGTCGCGGGCCTTGAGCGCAGCGAGCTGTGCTTCCAGCCGCGCCACGGCCGCCAACCGGTCCAAACGGAGCTCGTACCCGCGCTGCAGCACGTCAACCCCGGCAGCGGCTGCCGCTGCATCCTCCAAGGACGCATCCTCAAGGAACAGCGCCTGGAGGACATCAACAGAGGCCTGAATGCCCTCCATTGCTGCTGTCCCATCCAAACCGTGTCCCATATGAACATCATCTACGGAGGCACCGACAATTGGTCCAGGTCCGGGTGCGGTTGAAGAGCGGACCCCAGCAGCCAAAGCGGCAGGAAACAGCGTTGCCGCACCATCCGCCTGGGCTGTCGGGTGAATATCCATATGAACATCATCCAGCGACGCACTGACATTCTGAGGGAGTGCGGTTGAAGGGCGGACCCGAGCGGTCAGCGGGCAGGAAACAGCGTTGCGGGCACAGGCACTTCCGCGCTGACGAACCGATCGCGGGCGGCCTGCCACGCTGCAGGAAAGCTACTCCTAGCCCCCGGCGAAGGGAGGCAACACATCCACCACGTCGTCGGTGTTCAGGACAACGGAATGGTCCCGCACGGCGACTTCATTCAGCAGGAAGCTGCTTCGGGACAGGATGCGGGGCAGCGGAGGAGTGCCGGCAGGAGGCTCGGGGCGCTCCACCGACCGAACGGTCTCCAGCAGGTCAGCAACCGTGGAGCCCGGCGCCAGGTCGAAGCGCTCCTCCTCCACTCCTGCCGCAGCGCGCGCGGCAGCGAAGTATCGTACGTTCAAAAGATTCAGCCCCCGATGGCGCTCATGCTGCGGTCCGGCTGGACGAAGTCCGGAGCATCAAGTCCCACGTGGTCCATTCCGTGAGCCTTAGGTTTGATCCACATCGCATCCTGCCACCGCTGGGCAAGGACCTCGTCGCTGGCCCCGGAACGCAGGAGGCCCAGCAGGTCGAACTCTTCCCGCGAGAACAGGCAGCTCATGATTTTGCCCTCTGCCGTAATCCGCGTCCTGCGGCAGTCTGAGCAGAACGGCTCGGTGACCGAGGCGATAATCCCCACGGTTCCCAGCACAGGGCCGGCAGCGCCATCAGCGGAGCCAGCCACCCGGCGTCGTACTTCGAAGCGCTCCGCCGGTGCGCCGTCACGCGCGCGGGGATCAGCGCTGAGGAGAAAATCAGTGGAGAGCAACTCGCGGATTTCGGCGGCCGTGATCATGTTCCGCCGCGTCCAGCCATGGTCCGCGTCCAGCGGCATCTGCTCAATGAAACGCAGTTCGTAGCCGCGTCCAAGTGCCCAGGCGAGCAGCGATGGCGCCTCGGCGTCGTTGATGCCGCGCATCAGTACCGCGTTGAGCTTGACCGGGCCCAAGCCGGCTGCCCAGGCTGCGTCCACCCCGGCCAGTACCTGGTTCAGGAACGGCCTGCGCGTCAGTTGGGTGAAGGTTTCCTCATGCAGGGAATCAAGTGACACGTTGATGCGGGTCAACCCTGCCGCCTTCAGCGGCGCCGCTTTTTTCGCCAGGCCTACGCCGTTGGTGGTCATGGAGATGGGCAGGCCGGGGTGGTTGCTGCGCAGTGCGGCGATGATGTCCACCAAGTCGTGCCGCACCAGCGGTTCGCCGCCCGTTAGCCGCAGTTCCCGGACTCCCAACTGCTCCACGCCAATGCGGACAATCCGGACGATTTCCTCCGCCGACATGACCGCCTGCTTCGCCAGCCACTCCAGGCCTTCGGCAGGCATGCAGTAGGTGCAGCGCAGGTTGCATTTGTCCGTCAGGGACAGCCTCATGTCCGTGGCGCGGCGTCCATAGCGGTCTGCCAGTCCAGCCGGAGCATCAGCGGGGCGGGCAGCCGGAGCCGACGGCAGGGACGCTGCTTCCTCCCGCGGCTGGGGCATGCCTAGCTGGATGCTCATGAATTCAGGCTACGCCACGTTGGGCTGTGCATCACACCTGTGACAGCGCGAATGGCGGCAGCAGAATACCCGGCGGAATTCATGGCAGGGCCGGCGCCACCCGTACTCCGCGAACCTATGCTGGAGGTGTGGACAGCTCCCAGCCAAGGCAGGCAACGCACGACGGCGGGGCCGGGCTGCGTGAGCCCGCGCATCCTTCACTGCCGCACCAGTCAACGGCACGCCTGAAGGGGCGGTGGGCAGCGGCTGCAGGGGCAGTCGCGGTGGGCAGCGCCGTGGTGCTGGGGGAGTTGTTGGCGGGTATTTTCAGTCCGTCATTGTCGCCGCTGACCGCTGTTGGCGGCGCCGTCATCGATGCTGTTCCTCCCGGCGTCAAGGACTGGGCCGTTGCGCTGTTCGGTACTGCCGATAAAGTGGCTCTCCTGGCCGGGATGGCTCTGGTCATGGCGACCCTGGCTGCATTGGCCGGGGTGGTGGAGTATCGCCGCCGCTTTATGGGCGCCGCAGTGGTCGCCGTCTTTGGGCTCGTTGGCCTGGTGGCCGTCCTGACCCGCGCCCAGGTCACCCTTAACGCGATGGTGCTGCCAGTACTCACCGCTGTCGCCGCCGGAGTGCTGCTTAGGTTCCTGATTCGCCGCCTGCAGGAGTGGGGGAGCGCGGGAGCGGAACCAGCGTCCCTGGAAGCGCCGGCCCGCCGTCGCTTCCTGCAGGCCGTGGCAGGGGAGCTGCGTTCACTGTCATCGGCGGAGCGTTGGCGGGAGTGTGGCGCGGCGCCGCCGCCGTCGCCAGTGAAGCCCGGAGCCGCGTGGCGCTGCCCGTCCCCGCATCACTGGCGCCGCCCATACCGCCAACCGCGGAGGCGAAAGTCGACGGCATGCAACCACTGGTCACCCCCAACGCCGACTTCTACCGCATCGACACCGCGCTGGCGGTTCCCGCCGTCGACCCGGACACGTGGGTCCTGAAGGTCACGGGCATGGTGGACAAGGAGATGGAGTTGACCTTCGCCGAGCTCCTGGCCAAGCCCATGGTGGAACGCCACATAACCATCGCCTGCGTGTCCAACAATGTGGGCGGAGACCTTATTGGCAACGCCCGTTGGCTGGGCTGGCCGGTCCGCGAACTGCTCAACCTCGCAGGCCCGAAGCCCGGCGCAGACATGGTGCTCTCACGAAGCGTGGACGGCTGGACCGCGGGCACCCCCCTTGAGGTGCTCAGCGATGGCAGGGACGCCCTGCTGGCCGTAGGAATGAATGGTGAACCGCTGCCCCTTGAGCACGGATTTCCGGTGCGGCTGGTGGTGCCAGGGTTGTACGGGTACGTGTCGGCCACCAAATGGGTCACCGGGCTCAAGGTCACCCGGTTCGCGGACGACGTCGCCTACTGGACTCCCCGGGGCTGGTCGGAGCGGGGCCCGATCAAAACGTCCTCAAGAATCGATGTGCCACGGGATGGCCGGCCGGTGAAGGCGGGCATGGTGATGGTCGGCGGCATCGCCTGGGCCCAGCACACCGGCATCGGCAAGGTGGAGCTCCGCGTGAACCGTGGCCCGTGGCAGCAGGCGGAGCTGGCCGAAGGCATCTCGCTTGACACCTGGTACCAATGGAAACTGGGCCTGGAACTTCCGGAAGGCCAGTACGAAATCCAAGTCCGCGCCACGGACCTGGCCGGCAAGGCCCAGGACGAGGAGAGACGGCCTGTCGCCCCGGACGGGGCTACCGGGTTCCACACGATTAGAGTGGATGTGAAACCCTGACGGCTACCGAAGGCGGAACCATGACCAGCCCGCAACACCATGGAACGTCAGTAGGGCAAGCCCCGCACCAGCAGGAACACCAGCCCGGCGCCCAAGGGACACACCGGCGTCATCAGGGCGGGCACCAGGCACGGTCCGTGGCTGACCATGCCGCCGCCGTCGCTGAACTGCTGCAGCATCTGCGGGCACCGGAACGGGCGGAACTGGTGCCCCTGCACGAGGCGCTGGGCCGGGGCCTGGTCCGCGAGGTTCGCGCTCCCATCAGCCTGCCGTCCTTCGCCAACTCCCAGATGGATGGCTACGCCATCCGTTCAGTTGACGTGCCCGACGGCGGAGCGGAGTTGCGCGTTATGCCTCCCGTTCCAGCCGGAGCAAGCCCTGCCCCCCTCCACCCCGGGATGGCCGTTCCGGTCATGACGGGCGCGATGATCCCGGAGGGGGCCGACGCCGTCGTCCCCATTGAGCGGGCCATTCCGGACCGTTTCCTGCCGCACACTGGGGAGGCCACAGTACGGCTGCCTCCAGCCGCGCCCGGCACCTATGTGCGGGCAGCAGGCAGCGACGTGGAGGCGGGCAGGACGGCCTTGGCCGCCGGAACCTTCCTTGGCCCTGCCCAGCTGGGGCTGCTCGCGGCGCTGGGGATTCCGGAGGTTACGGTCTTCAAAGCAGTGACTGTCCTGCTGGTCACCACCGGGGACGAAGTGGTGGAGCCCGGCCAGGAGCTGCCCGCCGGCAAGATCTACGACTCCAACGCCACCCTCCTGGAAGCAGCCATGAAGCAGGCGGGACTGAACGTCCGCCGCACAGGCATCGTCACCGACAACCCGGACCGGCTTCGCACGCTGCTGCGCGCCGAGCGCGACGCAGTGGACCTGATCGTCACCACCGGCGGGGTCAGCAAGGGCGCGTACGAGGTGGTTCGGCAGGCGATGGAGGACCAGCCCGTGGAGTTCCTGCACGTGGCCATGCAGCCAGGTGGTCCGCAGGGGATCGGTACCTTCGAGGGACGCCCGTTCCTGGGCTTCCCGGGAAACCCGGTCAGCTGCCTGGTGTCCTTTGAAATGTTCCTCCGCCCCGTCCTGGCCGGGCTGCTCGGCTCACCAGCGCCGCGCCTGCCCCTCCGTGCCCGCCTCAGCCAGTCCCTCACGTCTCCTGAACACAAGCACCAGGTCCGCCGCGGCAGCCTGCAGCCCAACGGGACGGTGGAGCTGCAGGGCGGGGAAAGCTCGCACTTGATGCACGCGCTCGCCGGTTCGAACGTGCTGGTTCATGTCCCGGTTGGAGTGGCCGCGCTCGCGGCAGGGGCGGAGGTGGAAGTATGGATGCTGTGAATGCACAACAACCCCCGGCCTCACTGACGCACCTGCGCCAGGACGGCAGCGCCCAGATGGTGGACGTCTCCGCCAAAGCCGAAACAACCCGCGAGGCCACCGCCACCGCCACGGTCCACACCACGGCAGAGGTCATGGCCCTGCTCGGCTCAGGCGGCCTGCCCAAGGGGGACGCCCTGGCCGTGGCACGCGTTGCCGGAATCATGGCCGCCAAAAAGACCCCGGAACTGATTCCACTGTGCCATCCGCTTCCGCTGTCCAAGGTCACCGTGGACTTTGAGCTTGGCACGGAGTCCGTCGCCATCCTCGCAACGGTCAAGACCCGCGGCGTCACCGGCGTGGAAATGGAAGCCCTCACGGCAGCCTCCGTCGCGGCCCTGAGCGTGTACGACATGATCAAGGCAGTGGACAAACACGCCGTTCTGAATGACATCAAAGTGCTTGCCAAGAGCGGCGGCAAGAGCGGGGACTGGACACTGTGAGCAGCCCCAGCACGCTGAATGTCCCCGAACCCCACCGCCACGGTGACGTCCAAGGCCGGAAGGCCGGCGTCGTCATCGCTTCCACCCGGGCCGCCGCCGGAATCTACGACGACGAAACAGGCCCAGTGATCACTGACTGGCTGACAGAACACGGCTTTGACGTGTTCCCCGCCATGGTGGTTCCTGACGGCGAACCCGTAGGCGCAGCCATCCGCGCCCTCCTGACCCAGCGCCCCACCGTCGTCATTACCAGCGGAGGCACGGGCCTCAGCCCGGACGACCGGACACCGGACGTCACGCTGCCGCTGCTGGACCGCGAGATCCCGGGCATCATGGAAGCCATCCGACGCGCCGGCGCCGCGAAGACGCCGCTTGCGGCACTCAGCCGCGGTTACGCGGGTGCCGCCGGAAGCACGTTCATCATTAACCTGCCCGGGTCACCCAAAGGGGTGATGGACGGACTCGCCGTCCTGGATCCGGTGATCGGGCACCTTTGCGACCAGTTGGAAGGCGGACATGGGCACTGAAACAGCATTCGAGGTGGTCAGCGCGGTCCTGAGCGCGGAGCCCATCTCCGTCGACCAGGCCATTGCGGCAGTGGAAAGTGACACCGCGGGGGCGGTGGTCAGCTTCAGCGGCGTGGTGCGCAATCACGACGGCGGCAAGGCGGTCAACCGCCTCAGCTACAGCGCGCATCCCACGGCCCACCAGGTGATGGCCGACGTGGTTGCCCGCCTGGCAGCGGAACAAACCGCAGAGGCACAAGGGGCATCAGCGCAGCAGGCCGAAGGTGGTGCTGCCTCCCAGCCCGTGCGGATCTGGGCAGCCCACCGGATCGGCATGCTCGACATCGGGGATCCTGCGCTCGTGTGCGCCGTCTCTGCAGCCCACCGCGGCCAGGCCTTTGCTGTGTGCTCGGAGCTCGTGGACAGGATCAAGGAGCAGGTGCCCATCTGGAAGGAACAGTTCTTCGCCGACGGCACCGTGGAATGGGTAGGCGCGGGCAGCTGATCCTGCTGTTCAGCCTTCCTGCCTCACCATTGCTCCCGCAGGCTCCTGCGAGGTAACGCACACTCCGCGGTTCCCGTGCGCCGCAGGGCCACCGGTAGGGTTAACGCCATGATCGAACAACACTCTGCTCCCATGCCCGTTGCCGTGCTGGGCGCGAATGGGCGCATGGGCGCCGAAGCCGTAAAAGCCATTGAAGCCGCCCCTGACATGAAGCTCGTCGCCGCATTGGGCCGGGGAGATTCGCTGGACCAGCTCACCGTTGCGGGTGCACGCTTCGTGGTGGACCTGACGGTTCCCGAAAGCACTGAAGCGAACGTGCGCTTCGCCGTCGAACATGGCATCCACGCCGTCGTGGGCACCACCGGCTGGGACGCCGGCAAGCTGTCCGGGTTGAAGGACCTGCTGGCAAGCCGGCCCGGGACCGGTGTGCTGATCGCCCCCAATTTCGCCCTTGGCTCGGTGCTGGCCTCCGCCTTCGCCGCGAAGGCATCCAAATACTTCGAGTCGGTCGAAATCATCGAGCTGCACCACCCGGACAAGGTGGACGCGCCGTCGGGCACGGCAGTCCGGACGGCCCAGCTCATCGCCGCCGAACGCAGCGCCGCGCAGGTGCCGCCCAGCCCCGATGCCACCACCAGCGAACTCGCCGGGGCACGCGGCTGCGCGGTGGACGGCATTCGCGTCCACAGCGTACGGCTCCGCGGCCTCGTCGCCCACCAGGAAGTCTTGCTCGGCAGCGCCGGTGAACAGTTGACCCTGCGCCATGACTCCTTCGACCGCGCCTCCTTTATGCCGGGCGTACTGCTTGGCCTGCGCGGCGTCGCCGCACATCCCGGGCTCACGGTGGGCCTGGACGGCTACCTGGACCTGGGGCTGTAGCCGTGGGCGGGCTGGGTGCGGGCTTCCGGAAGAACCGCACCAAAATCTGGGTGGGGGCAGTCACGCTCCTCCTGGTCTTCTACCTGGTGGTGTCCTTCCAGCGCTCCGTCCTGCTGCTGACGGACAGCAACCCTGCGGCCGTCGCCATCGGAGCCGCCTACCTCGTGCTGCCGGTGATTGGTGCCTGGGCGCTCGTCCGGGAACTCATGTTCGGAGCCCTCACCGAGCAGATGGCGAAGGTCCTCGAAGCCGAGGGCGGCCTTCCCGTGGACGAGCTGCCCAGGACCCCGGCGGGGCGGATTGTCCGTTCCGCAGCGGATGCGGAGTTCGAGAAGTACCGGGCGGAGGCTGAAGCGGCACCGGAGGACTGGCGTTCCTGGTTCCGGTTGAGCTGCGCCTACGACGCTGCCGGCGACCGCAAGCGCGCCCGCGCCTCCATGCGTGACGCCGTCAAGCTCTTCCGCGGCCAGGTTCCGGCCTAGCGCTTCGGCGACCGGTCCTGCCCTCCCGCTCCCTGGAGCGGCGCATTTAACAGCGGCGCATCTAACGGCGGTGCATTTAGCGCAGTGACTTAGCGTTGCCGCGGCCCACCTGGTTTGCCGCGTGCCCCAGCCATTCCAGGGGCCCGCGCCACTTCAGCAGCACGAACACTATGCCCACAATCACTGCTGTGGCGGCGTGGGCGAAGTACATCGCGTCCTCAGTCCACCCGGCCGGGAGTGGCTTGAGGTAGAAGCCCGAAACCACCCACACGTGGACGGAGTAGAGGGTCAGGGTTATGGCCCCTGCACCGCGAAGCGGCAGCAACAGGTCCAGGGCCACCCACTCGGCCAGCCTGCCCAGCAGGAGGAAGGCCCCGATTACCGCCGCTGCCACGGCGGACGTATGCAGCAGGTCAAGCGGCGTGGCCGAATGGGGCGCCGCCGAGGCCAGCCACCACCAGGACCCCTCCTGCGGGATGCCCGTCAGGTTTACCTGCAGCACGCTGTGCAAGGGATAGCCCGGGGAATCAAGCAACTTTTCCAAGGCAGCCCGGCCGCCCCAGCTTTCCATCGCCGCGGTTCCCAGGGCTTTGGCCAGGACAGCAACGATGGTGCCGCCGATCAGGAGCACCCACGGGACGAGGGCCTTGTTGAGCATCAGGCGGCCGACGACGAGCCCCACCAGCAGGTAGGCCAGCCACTGGAAGACGGGGTAATAGCCGGTGAAAAAGAGGTCCGCCAGGAGCCTGGCAGGGGTGGACAGATCCTCCCAGGAGGGGTTGTGGCCGAGCCTTAGCGGCGGGTTCGCAGCCAGCAGCCAGGGGCGCAGCAGGTACGCCAAAACCGGTGAGGCAAGGATCCAACCGGCGGCCCATCCGACGAGCGGCTTCAGCTTCATGCCCAGGAACGGCAGGACGCACAGGAACAGCACTGCGTAGTGGACCAGGATGATGGCCAGGTTCACTTCGAGGCCACCCAAGCTGAGTCCGACGGCGGCAATCACCAGGGCGCGCAAGGCAACGCCGCGCCGGGCTGCCGACAGGTCCGGGCCATCCAGCGGCCTGTGCTTACCCGTGGACAAGGCAAGGCCAACGCCTGCCAGCACTGCGAACAGTGCGGATGCCCGGCCCGAAAAGGTCAGGCCGATCCAGGTGGGGGTCAGATCGGCGTTCGACTCGAACGTGGGAAGCAGATGGGTGGCCATCATCCCCAGCAGGGCCAGCCCGCGCGCCGCGTCAATGCCATGCAGCCGGCCGGGCACGGACCGGCTGGCGGCCGTCCTGGAAGAGGTGGCGGCGTTACGGGAGGTCATGCCCAGATCGTCTCACACCTGCCTGTACCGGAGCTGTCAACAAACACTCCTTGTGTTCGAATATATGTTCGAATAAGATGGACCGCATGCAAACTCCATCACCCGAAATCCCCGCTTCGGAGTCACAGCAGGCCGGGCCTCTGAAGGCAATGAGCCCGGGTGTTGTTGACTACCTCTTCCGCCAGTTGGTGACTGGAAAATGCTCCGAGGATATCCAGTGGGAGCAGGAGGGCATCAGCCTGTCGGCGCAGCCGGAGGGGGCGGAGCTCGCGCGCCGGCTCGGCGAGACGGATCTCGACGCCCTGACTCCGGTCGAACTGTTCCACTACGTCCGGGCAGCGCAGCGGCTGGCGGCGTGGGCGGAAGGGCTGAGGCAGGCGGCAGTCGGCAGGTACTGCCAGCCTGGTCCTGGTGAACCGCCTCGCGCCCAAAAGGACCGCTGCTGAGGTGGGCGTCGAGGCAGTTGCCTAGGATGGAGGCGTGACAGACACCCTCCCCGTCGCCGCCATCCAGTACCAGCCCCTGGACGGAGGAATCACCGCAAACGCTGCCGAGCATGTGCGCCTCATCGAGGATGCCGATGACCACGGCGCCCGCCTGGTGGTCTTCCCGGAACTGTCCCTCACCGGCTACCGGCTGGATCTCCTTACGGACTCCGACTCTTGGCTGATGCCGGATGATGAACGCCTCGGCGATGTCCGGGAGATCTGCCGCAGGACCGGGATTACGGCTGTTGTGGGCGCTGCCCTCCGCGAAAGTGATGGTGCGGCGCGGTTGGCATCAGTAGCCATTCATCCGGACGGCAGCACGGAAACGGCGTTCAAGACGCACCTCCACGGCCAGGAGCAAGAGCTGTTCACGCCGGGGGAGGGCGCCACCCTGATCATGGTAGACGGGTGGACCATTGCACTGGCTCTCTGCTTCGATACCTCCGTACCGGCTCACGCAACCGACGCCGCTGCAGCCGGAGCTGACGTGCATTGCGTGTCCGCTCTCTACACCAGGGACGAGGAACACCGGCTGGCCCTCCACCTTGGAGCGCGGGCCATGGACAACAGGATGTTCACGCTGCTCGCCAACCTCGGCGGCAGGAGCCCCTTGGGTGAATCGTGCGGCTTGAGCGGCTTATGGGGTCCTGACGGCTTTGCACTGAAGCAAGCCGCAGGAACCGGCACCGAAGTTGTTCCCTGCATCCTGCAGCGAAGCCGCCTCGCAAAATACCGCAAGCACACCGGCGGCCCCTCCGGCGGGGCGGCTGTTTGACGTTCATCACGCCGCCCCTATTGTCCTAACCGGCCGGGGACAGGGTAACGTTTTTTCCATGGCTGACACTTCCGCGCGCATCCCTGCCCTTGGCACCCTCCTGACCGCCATGGTCACGCCGTTCACGAAGGACGGCGCAGTGGACTATCAGCAGGCCGCGGAACTGGCCAGCAAGCTGGTGGACGACGGCTGCGACGGCCTGGTGGTCACCGGAACCACGGGCGAAACTTCCACCCTCACGGATGAAGAGAACCTGGGCATGTTCCGGGCCGTCAAGGAAGCGGTCGGAGGCCGGGCGGCCATCATTGCCGGCACCGGCACCAACGACACCGCACACTCAGTGCACCTCTCCCAGCAGGCAGCGGCCCTCGGCGTCGACGGCATCCTGCTGGTGACCCCCTACTACAACAAGCCCAGCCAGTCCGGCCTGCGCGCACACTTCGAAACCATCGCCTCCGCCGCGGACGTGCCCGTTATGCTGTACGACATCCCTGGCCGGTCCTCGATCGCCATCGAACCCGAGACCATGATCCGCCTGGCGCAGCACCCCAATATTGTGGCCGTCAAGGACGCCAAGGCCGATTTCGTTGCGGCCACCCGCGTTATGGCCGAAACGGACCTGCTCTTCTACTCCGGCGACGACGGACTGACCCTGCCCTGGATGGCGCTGGGTGCCGTGGGCCTCGTCGGCGTCACCACGCATGTGGCCACCCGCCAGTTCCGCGACCTCATCGATGCGGTCAACGCCAACGACCTCGAAACCGCGCGGAAGATCAACTTTGAGCTTCAGCCCGTGGTCCGCGCCACCATGACCCGGGTCCAGGGGGCCGTTGCGGCCAAACAGATTCTTAAATGGCAGGGAGTCCTGCCCAACTCGATTGTCCGTTTGCCCCTCGTGGAGCCGGACGAAGCCGAGATCGAAACCATCCGCGGGGATTTGGCGGAAGCGGGGCTGGTCTTTTCCTGAGGAGTAAGACCAGCACCCTTCCGCCTGGAAAGTAGTGCAATATGACCCAAACTGCCCTCACCGGCCTTGTCACCCCTCCCCGCCTGCCGCAAGGCACGCTGCGGATCGTTCCGCTCGGCGGACTGGGGGAGATCGGCCGGAACATGGCCGTGTTCGAAATCGACGGCAAGCTGCTGATCGTGGACTGCGGCGTCCTCTTCCCCGAGGAAACCCAGCCCGGCGTCGACCTGATCCTGCCTGACTTCTCCTACATCGAAAACCGGCTGGACGACATCGTGGCTGTGGTCCTCACCCACGGGCACGAGGACCACATCGGCGCTGTTCCGTACCTGCTGCGCCTCCGCGGTGACATCCCGCTGGTCGGTTCGCAACTGACCCTTGCCCTGATTGAGGCGAAGCTGCAGGAGCACCGCATCCGGCCCTACACCCTCACCGTCGAGGAAGGCCAAGTGGAGAAGTTCGGCCCCTTCGAATGCGAGTTCGTAGCGGTCAACCACTCCATCCCCGACGCCCTGGCCGTGTTCCTCCGCACTGCAGGCGGCACGGTCCTGCACACCGGCGACTTCAAGATGGACCAGCTTCCCCTTGACGGCCGCATTACCGACCTGCGGCACTTCGCCAAGCTCGGCGAAGAGGGCGTTGACCTCTTTATGTCGGACTCGACCAATGCTGACATCCCCGGTTTTACTACCGCCGAAAAGGAAATCGGCCCCACGCTGGAACGGCTTTTCGGCCAGGCCAGCAAGCGCATCATTGTCGCGTCCTTCTCCTCCCACGTGCACCGCGTGCAGCAGGTGCTGGACGCCGCGGCGAAGCACAACCGCAAGGTGGCCTTCGTGGGCCGCTCCATGGTCCGCAACATGGCCATCGCCGAGAAGCTCGGTTACCTGGACGTCCCGCCGGGCCTGATCGTCGACATCAAGAACATCGATAACCTGCCGGACAACCGCGTGGTGCTGATGTCCACCGGTTCCCAGGGTGAACCGATGGCCGCACTGTCCCGCATGGCAAACGGCGACCACCGCGTGGTGGTGGGCGACGGTGACACTGTCATCCTCGCATCCAGCCTCATCCCCGGAAACGAAAACGCCGTCTTCCGGATCATCAACGGGCTGCTCAAGCTCGGTGCCGACGTCATCCACAAGGGCAATGCCAAGGTCCACGTCTCCGGGCACGCCGCCGCCGGCGAACTCCTGTACTGCTACAACATCCTTGAGCCGCTCAACGCGATGCCGGTGCACGGTGAAACCCGCCACCTGATCGCCAACGGCAAGATCGCCATTGAGTCAGGCGTGCCGGAAGCCAGCGTGATCCTCGCGGACAACGGCACGGTGATCGACCTCAAGGACCACCGCGCAGATGTGGTGGGCCAGGTTGAAGTGGGCTTCGTCTACGTGGACGGCTCCAGCGTGGGGGAAATTACCGACGCCGACCTCAAGGACCGCCGGATCCTCGGCGATGAGGGGTTCATCTCCATCATCACGGTTATCAACCGGACCACCGGCAAGGTGGTCTCCGGACCCGAGATCCACGCCCGGGGCGTGGCAGAGGACGATTCCGTCTTCGACGACATCATCCCCAAGATCAACGCGGCGCTGGAGGAAGCCGTCCTGAACCACGCGGACCACACCAGCCACCAGCTCCAGCAGGTGGTCCGCCGCGTGGTGGGCACGTGGGTCAACCGTAAGCTCCGCCGCAAGCCCATGATCATTCCCGTGGTGCTTGAGGCGTAGCCTTCCTCGCCGCCGGCTTCGGCCCGTGCTCCTGGTCCTGTCCAGGAATGCGGGCCGGACGTGCTTAAGCCCTCAGAACCGGTATCCACCGGCTCCCAAATCCCCGGAAAACCACAGCCGTTCCGGTACCGTGGCTACTATGGCCACTCGTACTACTTCCGCGCCCAATGGTTCAAGCAGGGCCAGCTCCGGCAGCAAATCCGGCGGTTCCGGCGGCCGCGGTTCCGGCTCCACGGCAGCGAAATCCCCGGCGTCCAAGTCGGGGCGGACCGGGAGCTCCGGCACGGCGCGGACCCGCCAGCTTCCCGCCGTCGAACAGCACCAGCCCTGGCTGCTGCGGGTAGTGGGCGGAGCATGGCTGGGAATCGGCCACCTCGTGGGCGGGGGAGTGCGGCGCATCGGCCATGACGTCAGCGACCTTCCGGCGGAAGAGCGCCGTGACGGTGCCGCCCTTTTCAACCTGGCTCTGGGCGTCTTCATCGCCACCTTCGCCTGGTGGGGGCTCACCGGCTGGTTCCCCGACGCCGTCTACAGCGTCGTGAACGGCACGTTCGGCTGGATCTCGCTGCTGCTCCCGCTGATGCTTTTTGTGTGCGCCTTCCGGCTGTTCCGGCAGCCCTCGGACGGCCGGGGCAACAACAGGGTGGGCATCGGCTTCCTGATTATGACCTTCGCAGGGTGCGGCCTTGCGCACGTCCTGGGCGGCCAGCCCACCGTCGCCCAGGGTTTTGACGGGTTGCGCCAGGCCGGCGGCATGCTGGGATTCCTGGGCGCGTCGCCACTGGCTGCGATCCATCCGGCCGTGCCGCTGGTGCTCTACGGGCTGCTCGCCTTCGTATCCCTGCTCATCATCACCGCTACGCCGTTCGGTGCCATTCCCCGGCGGCTTCGCGGTGCCTATGAGCACCTCATGGGCATCGACCTGCTGGACCAGGAGGACGGCGATCGCCACGACCGCAGCTACCTTGAGCGGACCCCGCCCGCCGCACCGAAAAAGAAGAAGCGCCGCCTGTTCGGCAAGGACGAGGACGCCGACGGCGGGCTGGAAGGCTATGTGGGCGACGAAGCGTTCGAGCACGCCGTCATCGACGACGACGAGCCGCAGCCGCCGCGCCCCGCTCCGGGGGTCCGCCGCCCCACTCAGGCCGAGATCGCCGTCGAGAAGATTAAGGCGGCGCAGGGACTCGGCGCTGCTGCTTCCGCTGAACCGGGGGAGAACGCCACCGAAGCCATCCCCATGATCACGCCGGGCATGTCCGCCTCGGGTGGCCAGGCGGGGTCGGCGGCGCCCACCGTGCCTTCCAACCCTGTGGCTCCTGCACCGCCGCCCGTTCCCATCCCGCAGCGGACCGAGCAGTTGTCGCTTGCCGGTGACGTGACCTACACCCTCCCTGCCTCGGACTACCTGACCCCGGGCTCAATCCCGAAGGAGCGCACGGAGGCCAATGACGCCGTCGTCGCTGCCCTCACCGACACGCTTCAGCAGTTCAACGTGGATGCCACCGTGACGGGCTTCAGCCGCGGTCCCACCGTCACCCGGTACGAGATCGAGCTGGCCCCGGGCACCAAGGTGGAGCGGGTTACCGCGCTGTCGAAGAACATCTCGTATGCGGTGGCCTCCAGCGACGTGCGGATCCTGAGCCCCATCCCGGGCAAGTCCGCCATCGGCATCGAGATCCCCAACACTGACCGTGAGACCGTCTCGCTGGGTGACGTGCTGCGCAGCCAGAACGCCCGCCGCACCGACCATCCGATGGTGATGGGCGTGGGCAAGGACGTTGAGGGCGGCTACGTGGTGGCCAACCTCGCCAAGATGCCCCACCTGCTGGTGGCCGGCGCCACCGGTGCCGGTAAGTCGTCCTTCGTGAACTCCATGATCACGTCCATCCTGATGCGCGCCACCCCGGACGAAGTCCGGATGGTCATGGTGGACCCCAAACGGGTGGAGCTCACGGCCTACGAAGGCGTCCCGCACCTCATTACACCCATCATCACCAACCCCAAGAAGGCGGCGGAGGCCCTCCAGTGGGTGGTCCGCGAGATGGACGCCAGGTACGACGACCTCGCGAATTACGGCTTCAAGCATATTGACGACTTCAACAAAGCGGTCCGTGCCGGCAAGGTCCAGCCGCCGGTCGATTCCAAGCGGGTGATCCGCCCGTACCCCTACCTGCTGGTGATCGTGGATGAGCTCGCCGACCTCATGATGGTGGCGCCGCGTGATGTGGAAGACTCGATCGTCCGCATCACCCAACTTGCCCGCGCCGCCGGTATCCACCTCGTCCTGGCCACGCAGCGGCCGTCCGTGGACGTGGTCACCGGCCTCATCAAGGCCAACGTTCCTTCGAGAATGGCGTTTGCCACCTCGTCCGTCACCGACTCACGCGTGGTCCTCGACCAGCCGGGCGCAGAGAAGCTCATTGGCCAGGGTGACGCCCTCTTCCTCCCCATGGGTGCTTCAAAGGCCATGCGCGTCCAGGGTGCCTGGGTCACGGAGTCCGAGATCCACAAGGTGGTTGAGCACGTCAAGGGACAGCTTCAGGCCGCCTACCGTGACGACGTCGCTGTCGACGCGCCCAAGAAGCAGATCGACGACGACATCGGTGACGACCTCGAGGTTCTGCTGCAGGCCACCGAACTGGTGGTTACCACGCAGTTCGGCTCCACATCCATGCTCCAGCGCAAGCTGCGGGTCGGCTTCGCCAAGGCCGGCCGCCTGATGGACCTGCTCGAATCACGGGGAGTGGTGGGCCCCTCCGAGGGTTCCAAAGCCCGCGACGTCCTGGTGAAGCCGGACGACCTGGCGCCGGTCCTCGCAGCCATGAAGGGCCAGGAGGCGCCGAAGGCACCGGATGCGCAGACGGCAGCACTCAGCGACAACGCCAACGCCAATATCGCCCAGGGCGGCTACGCCGAGGACCTGGTGGCGGCGGACCTGGACCAGCGGAAGCAGAACGTCGAATATTACGACGGGTCTGATTCCGCTCCCGGCGGGTATGACGACGAAGACGGCTCGGAAGACGCCTGGTCACTGACCGGGCGCTAGCCCAAAGAATGTAGCCTAGGAAGGTGACTAGCACCGATGCAACCGCCGCCGGCCCAGGCCGTGCCGGGGTCTGGAACCTTCCCAATGTCCTGACCATGCTCCGCATCGCGCTGGTGCCGTTCTTCGTCTGGTTCCTGATCGCTGACGCGCCGGGCCTGCAGAGTGAGGCTGGGCCTTGGCGCTGGGCAGCGGCGGCGGCGTTCGCCGTCGCAATCTATACCGACAAGCTCGACGGCGACATCGCCAGGAGCCGGAACCTCGTGACCGACTTTGGCAAGATTGCCGATCCGATTGCGGACAAGCTGCTGATCGGGTCCGCGCTGGTCATGCTGTCCGTGCTCGGCGAACTGCCCTGGTGGGTCACGGTGGTGATCCTGGTCCGTGAGTGGGGCATCACCGCCCTGCGTTTCTTCGTGATCCGCTACGGTGTCATCCCGGCGTCACGGGGTGGCAAGCTCAAAACGGTCGTCCAGACGGCGGCCATCTTCCTGTACCTCCTGCCGCTGGCGGCGATTATGCCGTGGCTGTCATGGGCGGCTTTCGCCGTGATGATGGTGGCCGTGTTGATCACCGTATGGACCGGCGTCGAGTACGTCGTCGAGGCAATGCGGCTGCGGTCTAAGGGAAAGCTGCACGGAACGGTTAACGGGCAGGAGCCGGCATGACAAACCTTCACCATCTGTCGGAACAGGCCGTCAGGAAGGCACTGGAACTGGGACGCACCGTGGCCACGGCCGAGTCGCTGACGGCCGGCATGGTCTCAGCCGTCCTCGCTGACACCCCGGGCGCCTCCGGGATGCTGCAGGGGGGCGTGGTGGCGTACCAGAACTCGGTGAAGGAGAACGTCCTGGGGGTTTCCCCGGAATTGCTCGCCGACGCCGGATCCGTTGACAGCGCTGTTGCCGCCGCCATGGCCGCCGGCGCCCGGACCGCCCTTGGCGCCGATATCGGTATCTCTACCACCGGAGTTGCCGGACCGGAAGCCCATGATGGAAAGCCCGTGGGAACGGTGTACATCGGCATTGCTACGGCTGCGGGAAGCGCCGGCTTTGAGTATGTTTTTTCCGGCAACCGGTCCGAAATCCGAGGGCAAGCATGCGGCGTTGCACTGGAAAGGCTGCTGGAAGCACTGGCTTCCTGATGTTACCCGCCTGTAAAGTTGGTGGGAACAAAAGCCGGTACCGATTAGTTATTACATTGTGTCGCTTCCGGAGAGCGGGGGCGCCTAGGATAAAACCACCACCATGGTTCGCTCTACGGCGGACCGACTAAGAGGAGCAAGGCGATACAGATGGTAAAGCAGCCCGTATCCGTAAACGGCGTTGTCCGCTGGAAGGATGTGGGCCTCGCCGATCAGGCTAAGAGCGAACAGAAGGAGCGCAAGATGGTTGTACTTCGTCACGAAATCGGTGATGTCCTGCGCGATGTTCGCCAGCGTCAGGGGCGCACGCTCCGTGAAGTTTCGCACAGCGCCCGTGTCTCCTTGGGCTACCTGAGTGAAGTGGAGCGCGGCCAGAAGGAAGCATCCTCCGAGTTGCTTTCCTCGATCTGCACGGCCCTGGACGTCCCGTTGTCCAGCATGCTTCGTGAGGTCAGTGACCGTGTGGCAGTTGCCGAAGGCGTTGCCGTTCCGGACACCGTACCCCAGGAATTCTCCCAGCGTTACGGGCGTGATCTCGATCGCGACCTTAACACTGAACTCAACGACGAACTTTCAACAGGCCTGTTCTCCGGCGCCCGGTAAGGGCTGATCCACCACCCGGTGGCCCTGCAACACAATGAAGCCTTCGGCGGTGTGCCGGGGGCTTCAGTTGTGTCCGGCCACTTTCGTGCCTGCTCTCCGTGCCTGACCCGCCCTGGTTGTTCCGCGTACTTGGCCCGCCTGCTTGCCCCCGGCGCCTGGTTGCCCCGCCTGTTTGTCCCCGGCGCCTACTTGTCCCCGGCCGCCTGGGCCGGGGGACCGTCGTGCGGGAAGCCGTCGCGCTCATAGGTGGAGTTCAGCTTGGCCATAAAACGGGCCAGCTCCTGCAGGTCCTCCACCGGCCATTCACCCAGGCGTTCCCGGAAGACCTGCCGCCGGGCATCCTGGACCAGGTGCATTTTTTCCTCGCCTTTGGGGGTCAGCCGGATGGCCTGGGCCCGCCCGTCCAGCGGGTCGGCCTCCTTTGATACCAGGCCAATACTTTCCAGGAAGGCAATCTGCCGGCTCACGGAAGGTTTGCCCACACCGATGTTCATCGCCAAGTCTGTGAGCCGGATGGGGCCCTCGCGCCGGATGACGGTCAGCAGCCCATAGGCCGCAGGCTCCATGTCCGGGTGGACCTGCCGGGAGAGTTGGTTGGAAATGGCCCGTGCCCGCCGCCAGAAGAGACTGATCTGGTGTTCCACGTTTTGCAGCGCGGCGTCCACGGTGGCATCGTCTTCGCGGCCGTGCGCGGGCGGGATGGCGGGGGAGTTGCTCATGGCAACAATTCTAGGGTGCGGATCGTGAGAGACTTTTCTGGTGCGAATCAGCGACTATTGGCGACTCATGGACGACGAATTTGGCGCCGGGTACTCGCGGGTCCTCAGCAGCACCCTTGTTCTTGCCGGGGTGGGCGGGCGCACCGCGGACCAGGCTTTGGCCGCCGGCGTGGAGCCGCGGAAAGTGTGGCTGGCAGTCTGTGATGTCCAGGACGTTCCGCCTGAGCGGCGGCTGGGCAGGGACATCAAACCCCGCGTGGAATGAGCAGTTTCTCCTGACACGCCGCGCCGCTGTTCGAATACCTGTTCGGGTAAAGCTATGCTTTTCGTAGCGGGTTTTCCACATAGCCGCCCTCATCCGGCCGGAATGTCAGTGGGTCCCATTAGCGTCAGAGATGACCAATAAACGGCCGCTGAGGCCACTCCAAAGCGAGAAAGCATTAGAGGTGTGAACCATGGCGGCAGCCCCGGATCGTGCAAAAGCGCTCGAAGCAGCGCTGGCCCAGATCGACAAGCAGTTCGGTAAGGGCTCAGTCATGCGGCTCGGGGACGAAGTCCGGGCCCCGATCGAAGTCATCCCCACCGGTTCCATTGCGCTGGACGTAGCCCTGGGAATTGGCGGCCTGCCCCGTGGCCGCGTCGTGGAGATCTACGGGCCGGAATCTTCCGGTAAAACCACGGTGGCCCTTCATGCCGTTGCCAACGCCCAGCGGCTGGGCGGCATTGCCGCCTTCATCGACGCCGAGCACGCCCTCGATCCGGAATACGCCGCCAAGCTCGGCGTGGACACGGACGCCCTCCTGGTCTCCCAGCCTGACACCGGCGAGCAGGCCCTGGAGATCATGGACATGCTGGTGGGTTCAGGCTCGCTGGACGTCATCGTTATCGACTCCGTCGCCGCCCTGGTTCCCCGCGCTGAAATCGAAGGCGACATGGGCGACAGCCACGTAGGCCTCCAGGCACGCCTCATGAGCCAGGCGTTGCGTAAAATCACCGGACGCCTGAGCCAAACCAAAACCACGGCGATCTTCATCAACCAGCTGCGTGAAAAAATCGGTGTCTTCTTCGGTTCCCCCGAAACCACCACCGGTGGCAAGGCGCTGAAGTTCTACGCCTCCATCCGTATCGACGTGCGACGCATCCAGACCCTCAAGGAAGGCGCGGATTCGGTCGGCAACCGGACCAAGGCCAAGATCGTCAAGAACAAGATGGCCCCGCCCTTCAAGGTCGCCGAATTCGACATCATCTACGGCCAGGGCATCTCCCGCGAGGGCGGCATCATTGACATGGGCGTGGAGCACGGCATCATCAAGAAGTCCGGCTCCTGGTTCACCTATGACGGCGACCAGCTGGGCCAGGGCATGGAAAATTCCCGCCGGTTCCTTCGGGACAACCCGGAGCTGGCGGCCGAGCTGGAGCGCCTGATCAAGGAGAAGCTCGGCGTTGGCGTGAAGCCGACGGAGCCTGAGTCCAAAGACTCCCCGAAGCTGAAAGCCGTTGACGGGTTCTAACCGTTGACCAGTACTGAAAGTGCGCGTCCCCGCCGGGCCACAACCGGGGGGCGGCGCGCTGCTTCATATGCGGCTGACTTCCAGAACGGTCCGGATCAAGACTCGCCGGTTGCCGGTGACGCCGAACCGGATCCCGTATCGGTCGCCCAGGCCATCGTTTACCGGCAGCTGGCAGCATCGGCGAAAAGCCGGCTTCAGCTTGCCCGCAAACTCGCCGAACGGAACATCCCGGAGCACGTCGCAGAGGCGGTACTGGACAAGTTCCAGGAGGCACGGCTCATCGATGACGCCGAATTCGCGGACATGTGGGTGCGGAGCCGGTCGCAGTCCCGGAAGCTGGCCAAGGGCGCACTCCGGCGGGAACTCGCTGAAAAGGGGGTCGACCAGGAAACCGCCGCCGCAGCCCTTGAGCAGCTCTCCGACGCTGACGAGGAAGCCGCCGCACGAAGCCTGGTGGAGCGGAAGCTGCGGCCCGGAACTGACCTTGGGGACAGGGCGGACCGCGACAAAGCCACGCGCCGGCTGGCGTCCATGCTGGCCCGCAAGGGCTACCAGCCGTCCCAGGCTTTCCGCATCGTCAGCGAGGTCCTTGAGGCCCACGCTGCTCCCGACACTGACGACCCACCGAACCGGTACCCTTAACAGGTGAGTTTGACCATTCCTTCCCCTCTTTCCGGCACCAACCCGTCGTCGGGGCCCAGCGCCGCGGCCCCGGCTGCCCCCGCTCCCGAACCCGGCACGGGAAAGCCCCGCACCTATGAGGTGCGGACTTTTGGCTGCCAGATGAACGTGCACGATTCCGAGCGTATGGCGGGCATGCTGGAGAACGCCGGCTACGTGCCGGTAGACGGCGGCCAGGCGGACGTGGTGGTGTTCAATACCTGCGCCGTTCGTGAAAACGCTGACAACAAGCTCTACGGAAACCTCGGCATCCTTGCCCCGGTGAAGGCATCAAACCCCGGCATGCAGATCGCCGTCGGCGGCTGCCTCGCACAGAAGGACCGGGAAACAATCCTGAAAAAGGCGCCCTGGGTGGACGCCGTTTTTGGCACTCACAACGTCGGCGCCTTGCCCGCGCTGCTGGACCGCGCCCGGCACAACGACGAGGCGCAGTTGGAGATCCTGGAATCGCTGGACGTTTTTCCGTCCACGCTTCCCACCAAGCGCGACTCCGTGTACTCGGGCTGGGTCTCCATCTCGGTCGGCTGCAACAACACCTGCACCTTCTGCATCGTTCCCGCCCTGCGCGGCAAGGAGAAGGACCGCCGGCCCGGGGACATCCTCGCGGAGATCCAGGCCCTGGTGGACGACGGCGCCATCGAAGTGACCCTCCTGGGCCAGAACGTCAATTCCTACGGCGTGGAGTTCGGCGACCGGCAGGCCTTTTCGAAACTCCTGCGGGCCTGCGGGGAGATCGAGGGCCTGGAACGGGTCCGGTTCACCAGCCCGCACCCAGCCGCCTTCACTGACGATGTCATCGATGCCATGGCCGAAACGCCCAACGTTATGCCGCAGCTGCACATGCCGCTGCAGTCCGGGTCGGACAAGGTCCTGCGTGACATGAGGCGGTCCTACCGGTCCACCAAGTTCCTCGGCATCCTCGAAAAGGTCCGGGAAAAGATTCCCCACGCCGCCATCTCCACTGACATCATTGTGGGCTTCCCCGGCGAAACCGAAGAAGACTTCCAGGCAACTCTGGATGTGGTGGAACAGTCCCGCTTCGCCACCGCTTTCACCTTCCAGTACTCCAAGCGCCCCGGCACGCCGGCAGCGGACCTGCCGGACCAGCTGCCGAAGGCCGTGGTGCAGGAGCGCTTCGAACGCCTCACCGCGCTGCAGGACCGGATTGCTGCGGAGGAGAACCGGAAACAGCTGGGCCGCCGGGTAGAGGTCATGGTGACCGCGCAGTCAGGCCGCAAGGCCGAAGAGACGCACCGGCTGTCCGGGCGCTCCCAGGACCAGCGGCTGGTGCATTTCTCCGTACCGGAGGGAGCGCCGGCGCCCCGCCCCGGTGATCTTGTCACTGTCACCATCACCGAGGCAGCTTCCTTCCACCTCGTGGCGGACCCCACCCTTGAGGACTACAGCCTGCGCAGGTCCCGTGCCGGCGACGCCTGGGACAGGTCCCAGGCGGATTCCTGCGGAGCACCCGCGCCAGGTGCCGCCAAGGGCCGGAGCGGGGTCTCCCTCGGGATGCCTGCCCTGCCTGGCCGCAGCCGCTAACGCATGGGCTCCCCGCCGGTTATCGCCGTCGTCGGTCCCACCGGTTCCGGCAAATCCGACTTGGCCGTAAGCCTCGCCCTTGAGCTGGACGGCGAAGTCATCAACGCCGACGCCATGCAGTTCTACCGGGGCATGGACATCGGTACCGCAAAAATCACGATGGCTGAACGCAGGGGCGTGCCGCACCACCTCCTGGACATCCTGGACGTCACGGAGGAAGCCAGCGTTTCCCAGTTCCAGCAGCAGGCGCGCGCCATCATCACGGACATCCACGCACGGGGGAAACGGGCCATCCTCGCCGGCGGCTCAGGACTGTATGTGCGGGCCGCCCTTGACGTCCTTGAATTCCCGGGGACGGACCCGCGGCTGCGCCGGCGGCTAGAGGAAGAGCTGGCGGCGCACGGCACAGGTGCACTGCTGGCCCGGCTCCAGGCCGTTGACCCGGTATCGGCCGGCAGGCTCTCCGACGATCGGCGGATCATCCGGGCACTGGAGGTCCATCAGCTCACCGGACGGCCGTTCAGCTCCTTTATGCCGCAGCGCGAGTATTTCCAGCCCGCAGTACAGATCGGCCTCACCGTTGACCGGGACGGGCTCCGCGACCGCCTGGCCCGCAGGGTGCACCGGATGGTGGACGGCGGCTTGCTCGCCGAGGTGGAGCGGCTGGAAACGCAGGGGCTGCGGCAGGGCAAAACAGCCCCCCGCGCCCTGGGCTACGCGCAGTTCCTGCGGGTACTCGACGGTCTAACAACAGTTCCCGAGGCGGCCGAGGAGACCATCGTGGCAACCCGCCAGTTCGCCCGGCGGCAGCTCACGTGGTTCCGTGCCGATCCCCGGATCCAGTGGCTGGACTGGCAGGATCCGCAGCTGGTGGCCCGCGCGGCCGCCCTCTGCAGCTGAAGCGACACTTCTACAGCGGAGCCCGGAGTTTTGGTCAAGCAGAGGGTGTTCCGGCGGCCGGAGGCCGCTATCCGGACAAAACCTTCAGGTTTCAGGCACGCTCCACCCGACCGGTAACCTTGACACCATGAACGCAACCCTTGCCGAGACAACAGAGCACGCCTTCCGCACGTTGGGCGGGCTCCGCTTCTCCAAGGGGCACGGCACCGGCAACGACTTTGTCCTGGTTGCCGACCCGGAGGGGCTACACACCATAGGGGCAGAACAGGTGGCAGCCCTGTGTGACCGCCACCGCGGCATTGGCGGAGATGGGCTCATCCGCGCGGTCCCGTCCCGCTTCCTGCCCGAGGGCCGCGAACTGTTGGCCACGACCCCCGGCGCTGAATGGTTCATGGATTACCGCAACGGCGATGGCTCGTTGTCCGAGATGTGCGGCAACGGCGTCCGCGTCTTCGTCCATTTCCTCCGCACCGAGGGTCTGGTTCACCTGCCCGACGGCGGTGCGCTCACCATCGGCACCCGCGCCGGGGCCAGGACCGTCGTCCGGACCGGTGAGGATTACGCCGTCGACATGGGCCCCTGGGAGTTCATTTTCCCCGGCGAGGCCACCGCCAAGGCAATGGATTCACTGGTCACGGCTGACGGACTGGAAGTTCCCCGTCCCGCGTTGTCCGTCAGCATGGGCAACCCCCACACTGTGGTTGCCCTCGCCGAGCTCTCCGAACTTGCAGGGACCCGCCTCTTCACCGCACCCGTAGTGGACCCGGTGCCGGCCAACGGCACCAACGTGGAGTTCGTGGTTCCGTCCGAACCCCTGGTCCACGACGGCGTCGGGTCGGTCACCATGCGCGTGCACGAACGCGGAGTAGGGGAGACCCAGTCCTGCGGAACCGGAGCCTGCGCCGCAGCGGTGGCAACCAGGCACTGGGCAGGAGCGGAAGCGCCGGACACCTGGCAGGTGCATGTTCCGGGAGGCGTGGTGGGAGTGAAATTCTTCGCCGGCCCCGGCGGCCACGAACACGTGGAGCTCAGCGGCCCGGCCGTTATTGTGGCAACAGGGACGCTTTCCTGACCTTCAGGATGCGGAAGGACTTCGAGGTTGATTCCCGGCTCACGCTGAAGGAGTCATCCAGTTCCGCCGACAGCCAACGCTGAAGCGAGTCCGCACCCAGGTTCTTCTGCACCACCAGCCAGGCGGTTCCGCCCGGCGCCAGGCGCGGCAGCCACAGCCTCAGGAGCGAATGCAGTTCGTCCTTGCCGATCCGGATGGGCGGATTCGACCAAATGGTGTCGAAGCGCACCTCCGGATCCACAGCGTCAGGCGTGCTGGCCGTCACGTTGGACAGCCCCAGCGCAGCAGCGTTCTCGTTGGTGAGCGTGATGCACCGCTCATTGACGTCTACTGCATAAACCTTCGAATGCGGGGCGCGCAGCGCCATGGTGAGCGCAATCGGACCCCAGCCGCACCCGATGTCCAGCAGGTTTCCGGTAGGCGAGGGCGCGGGCACCTCGGCAAGGAGCACGGCGGTTCCCTTGTCGATCCCGTCAGGGCTGAAGATGCCCGTGGAGGTCTGCAGCCTGCGCGTTTCCCCTGCGAGTTCAACCGTGAGCAGCTTCCGCGTGAACGGGCCGGCGGGGGATGCGCTGAAATAGTGTGCGGACTCCATAACTCGCCAGACTAGTTCCCCTTGCAGCGTAAAGTGAAACCCTGCCCTTTGGCCCTCTGCTACTGTTGAAGCCATGTTCCTGATCTTCGAGTAGCCGCACGGGCCTTGCCCGTCCCGCAGCCATGTCCCACAGCGACGCAGGTATCCATGCCTTCCGCTCAGTGCACCGGACCCGCGCAGATGCGCTTCCTCCGGCCGCCGGACAATACTCGAAAGTCAGCCTCCCGCTCTCTCTTTCGCCGATTCTCCGGCTCCTTCCCTTTCCGCCACCTCCACGCGATGTGGCCGCCACCGCCAGCCGCTTTTCCCGGCTGGCGAACCAAACAGGAGAACTGCATGACCGCAGGCCGTCAGCCCAGCGCGAATACTTCCCCAACCAGCAGCAATCGGCACTATTCTGGAACTGCCGAATCTTCAAAGGAGACCATGACCAGCCAGCCCAACACCGGATCCGATCCAGCCGCCCAGGACATGAGCCCTGAGGAAATCCAGGCCGTGATCGACCGGATTCTCTCCAAGGACGTACCGGCCAAGAGCGTCAGCACGGCAGGCGATGCCAGCCGCGGCGACGGTAAGGGTGTGCTGGGCAAGGCCCAGGCCATATCCCGCCTGGATGAAGAACATTCAACGTACGACGGCGACCAGCAGGACCTCGAGGAGCGTCGCGCCCTGCGCCGCACGGCTGGCCTTTCCACGGAACTGGAAGACGTCACCGAAGTCGAGTACCGCCAGCTTCGCCTGGAACGCGTGGTCCTCGCCGGCATCTGGTCGGAGGGAACCCTCGCAGACGCGGAAAACTCGCTGCGTGAACTTGCCGCCCTTGCCGAAACAGCAGGTTCGGAGGTCCTGGACGGACTCGTGCAGCGCCGTGACAAGCCGGATCCGGGCACCTTCCTGGGTTCAGGCAAGGCGCTGGAACTGAAGGACATCGTGATGTCAACCGGTGCCGATACCGTCGTGGTGGACGCCGAGTTGGCTCCGTCCCAGCGCCGTGGCCTTGAAGACATCGTCAAGGTCAAGGTCATTGACCGGACTGGCCTGATCCTGGACATCTTCGCCCAGCATGCCAAGAGCCGGGAAGGCAAGGCGCAGGTGGAGCTCGCGCAGCTCGAGTACCTCCTGCCGCGCCTCCGCGGCTGGGGCGAATCGATGTCCCGGCAGGCCGGTGGCCAGGTGGGTGGCGCAGCGGCCGGCATGGGTTCGCGTGGTCCCGGTGAGACGAAGATCGAACTGGACCGCCGAAGGATCCGTACCCGCATGGCCAAGCTGCGGCGCGAGATCGCCGCGATGAAGCCGGCCCGGGAGACGAAACGCGCCAATCGTCGTCGTAATGAGGTGCCCTCCGTGGCAATCGCGGGGTACACCAACGCCGGGAAGTCCTCGCTGTTGAACCGCCTGACCGACGCCGGAGTGCTTGTGGAGAACGCGCTGTTCGCCACCCTGGACCCCACTGTCCGGAAGGCCGAAACCGCTGACGGCCTCGGTTACACGCTGGCCGATACTGTCGGTTTTGTCCGTTCGCTGCCCACCCAGCTGGTGGAGGCCTTCCGCTCCACCCTCGAGGAGGTTGCGGACTCGGACCTGATCCTTCACGTCGTGGACGTATCGCACCCGGACCCGGAGGGCCAGATCGCTGCAGTCCGTAAGGTCTTCAGCGAAGTGGATGCCCGCAAGGTTCCGGAGATCATTGTCCTCAATAAGGCTGACGCCGCTGATCCGTTTGTAGTGGAACGGCTGAAGCAGCGCGAACCGCGCCACGTTGTGGTGTCGGCCCGCACGGGGGAGGGCATCCCCGAGCTGCTGAAGGCGATCAGCGAGGCCATTCCGCGGCCGTCGGTCAAGCTTGAGCTGCTCATTCCGTACGACCGCGGGGACCTGGTCAGCAAGCTGCATGAGTCCGACGCCGAGATCATCAGCGTCGACCACGATGAAGCCGGTACCCGGGCAGTTGTTAAAGTCCGGGAAGGCCTCGCGGCTGAACTGGAATCATTCGTCAGCAATGACTGACCTGGTGGCTGAGGAAGCCACAGGCAAGGCCGGCGAGCAGTTCGTGATCGAGCTGCTCGCCCGCGCCGTTGCCGGCATGGGCGGGCAAAGCCGCAGTGGACAACACGAAATGGCCCGGCAGGTGGCCCGGGCGATTGAAACCGGCGACCACCTGCTGGTCCAGGCGGGAACAGGTACGGGCAAGTCGCTGGCGTATCTGATACCGCTGATTGCCCACGCCCTGGAGAGCGACAAGCCTGCCCTGGTGTCCACCGCGACGCTTGCCTTGCAGACACAGATTGTGGGCAGGGACATTCCTCGGCTCCTGAAAACCATTACCCCGGCCCTGGAGCGGCCGGTAAAGGTGGCCCTGGTCAAAGGCCGCTCGAATTACGTCTGCCTGCACAAGCTTGAAGGCGGGTTTCCCTCCGAGGAGCCGGCGGAGGGTCAGTTGTTTTCCCTCGGCGAGGACACCAGCGTCCCGCACTTTGCTGCGGCTGTGGGCGGTCCTGCTTCACAGCTGGGCAAGGAAGTGGTGCGCCTGCGGGAGTGGGCGGAGAAAACCACCACCGGTGACCGCGACGAGCTCCTGCCCGGCGTCACCGACCGTGCCTGGCGGCAGGTCTCCGTCACGTCGATGGAATGCCTGGGTGCGCAGAAGTGCCCCATGGCCGCGGAGTGCTTCAGCGAGCTCGCACGGCAGGACGCCGCCGACGCCGACGTTGTGGTCACCAACCATGCCATGCTCGCCGTCAGCGCTTTCGAAGGGCTGGCGGTGCTGCCCGAGTACGACGTCGTTGTGGTTGATGAGGCCCACGAACTCCAGGACAGGGTCACGGGTGCGGTCTCGGGGCAGCTGTCTGTGGCTATGGTCCACGCAGCTGCCGCCGGCGCCCGAAAGCACACTGCCATCACGGTGGATGCGCTCAACGCCGCTGCCGCCAACCTTGAGGTTGCCCTGGCGGGAGTTCCCAACGGGTTGCTCCCCAACGGACTGAACGATGAGCAGCTGGATTGCGTGGACCAGCTGCGCGAGGCCTGCCGTGCTGCCTTGTCCGACTCCAAGGGGGACAGCAGTACAACGGCCGACGGCGGGCGGCAGCTCGCGCGCTCCCGGCTGATGCTCATCCTGGAACTCTGCGAACGGCTCCTTGCCGCCCGGGAGAACCGGGAAGTGGTGTGGTTTTCCCGCGCCAGCTCCTTCGACCCCCAACAGGGATATTCCCAGCCGGACGAGACTGCACCCGCGCTGATCAATATTGCCCCGCTCTCCGTCGCCGGACGGCTGCGGGAGGGATTGTTCGCGGGCCACACAGTTGTCCTGACCTCCGCCACCCTGGCCATCGGATCCGCCTTCGAGCCCGCAGCCGGCGGCCTGGGGCTGGTGGGCGAGGGTGCGCCGAGCTGGACCGGCGTTGACGTTGGCTCGCCCTTTGACTACCCGAAGCAGGGGATCCTGTACGTGGCCGGGCACCTGCCCAAGCCCGGCCGGGGGGCGTCCCCTGAGGCGCTGGCCGAACTGGAGGCCCTGATCCGGGCTTCCAACGGTGGTGCGCTCTGCCTGTTTTCGTCCCGGCGCGCGGCAGAAGAAGCGGCCGACGCGCTGCGGCCAAAGCTGGACCTGACCATCCTGTGCCAGGGTGACTCCACCATGACGGCACTGGTGAAACAGTTTGCCGACGAACCCGATACCTGCCTGTTCGGCACCATGTCCCTGTGGCAGGGGGTGGACGTTCCCGGCGGGTCATGCCGCCTCGTGGTCATCGACCGGATTCCCTTTCCCCGGCCCGACGATCCGCTGATGACGGCGCGGTCCCGGGCGGTGGCGCAGGCCGGAGGCAACGGCTTTATGTCCGTTTCGGCCACTCACGCCGCCATCCGGCTCGCTCAGGGCGCGGGACGGCTCATCCGGTCAACGGGGGACAAAGGTGTGGTGGCAGTGCTGGACTCCAGGCTGGCCACCGAACGGTACGCAGGATTCCTCCGGGGCGCCCTGCCGCCCTTCTGGCCCACCACGGACAGGAAGACAGCCATCGCGGCGCTGGAACGGCTGGCCAGGGAGAACGCCTGAAAGGCTAGAGCGAGCGCAGCACCGAAACAACCTTGCCCATGATGGTGGCATGGTCGCCCAGGATGGGCTCGTACTGCGTGTTCTGCGGCAGCAGCCAGGTGTGGCCGTCGCGCTGGCGGAAGGTTTTCACCGTGGCTTCGTCGTCCAGCAGCGCCGCGACGATGTCTCCGTTGGCCGCATCAGCCTGGCGGCGGACCACCACCCAGTCACCGTCGCAGATGGCCGCGTCCACCATGGAATCGCCGGCAACCTTGAGCATAAAGAGTTCCCCCTGGCCGACAAGCTGGCGGGGGAGCGCCAGGACGTCCTCCACCACCTGGTCGGCCAGGATCGGACCACCGGCAGCGATCCGGCCTACGAGGGGAACCATGGCAGTGTCCATGGCGGTTGGAAGCGCGGTGACGTTGCCGGTGCCGGCAGGCAGGAGCGAAGCAGGCTCGGCTGCCTGCTTGGGCGAACCACCGTCCAGGGTGAGGGGCATCAGCACCTCCATGGCGCGCGGCCGCTTCGGGTCACGCCGGAGGTAGCCCAGCTTCTCCAGCTGCGAAAGCTGGTGCGTGACGCTGGAGAGGCTCGCGAGGCCTACCGTGTCCCCGATTTCGCGCATTGACGGCGGGTAACCGTTGTCATTCACGGAGCGCTGGATGGTCTCGAGGATTTTCTTCTGCCGCGGCGTCAGGCCTTTGGCGGTCTTCTTCGGTTGGGAGGTTGCCCTGCCCCCGGCGGCTGCTGCTGCCATATTCGCCAATGCCTTTCGGTTGCCCCGGACTCTCGTTGGCCCGGACCTGAAGTTCACGCCGTCATTGTCAGACCCTGCTGATCAACTGTCGAGGTGGTAGTTCCTGTCTTCAAAGCTAGGCCAGCCACATTGCTTTTTCAAACATTTGTTCTAGCGAGTCTCGACATTATTCGTTGATAGGTGCTAAAACAGGAGAAGCAAAGTTCGAATATGTGTTCTATTCGGAGCGTAGCTATTCGAAGACCCGAACCAACGGGTCGCGGATAGCGCGGGTCCGGAGCGGAACATCGGGCAGCACAGTAAAGGTCCAGGAGGGCTAATTCATGTCAGCTACATCTGCTTCACAGGATTCAATCTCGGTGCATCACCTCATGTCCGGGCGGGGCAAGCCGCAGGCTGCCCGTCCTGCACCCCTTCCGCCCCTGCGCCTGACGCGGCGCGGAAAGATCGTCCTGATCGGAATCCCGCTGGTGCTGCTGGCCGCCTTGCTGCTCTCCCTGGCGGGCTTCTTCAACTCGCCCGCCAAGGCCTCGGACTCACCTGAGGACCTGGCTGTGACACCAACCGTCACCGTCACTGTGCAGCCGGGGGAGTCCCTGTGGGCCATTGCAGGAAGTGTCGCACCGGAGCGGGACGCGCGGGACGTTGTGGCAGACATTGTGCAGCTCAACAATCTAACCCCCGGCGCGGTCCTGCCGGGGCAGCAGCTGTACGTCCCCACCCGGTAACCGCACGAAGTCCGCTGGAAACGCCGCACTGGGACTGGAAGCGTCGACCGGAAGGCGGGCAGGAAGGGCGGCGGGAAAGCCCCTGCACAGGCTTCGCTGCAGCGGCACGCTGAGCGCGAACAGGAGCCCGTCACATTTTCCGGTGCCCGGCGCTGGCACTAAACTGTTCAGGTGAATGACCAGCTAGAGCGCCTCAACCGGCTACCCCTCCGCAGCAACCTCCGTGGGCTTACCCCCTACGGCGCACCCCAGCTGGAAGTCCCCATCCTCCTTAACGTCAACGAGAACACCCACGGTGTGCCGCAGGACGTTCGTGCCGCCATCAGCGCAGCAGTGACAGAGGCGGCCGCGGGCCTCAACCGCTACCCGGACAGGGAGTTCAGTGAGCTGCGGAAGGCCCTGGCGGAATACCTGGGCCACGGGCTGGACGAGTCGAACGTCTGGGCGGCCAACGGCTCCAACGAAGTCCTCCAGCAGATTCTCCAGGCATTCGGCGGCCCCGGCCGCACGGCGCTGGGCTTCCCGCCCACGTACTCCATGTACCCGCTGCTGGCCAGCGGTACGGACACCGAATACATCGTGGGCGAACGGGCTGACGGCTACGGCCTCAGCGCAGAGTCCGCGGCGCTCCAGGTGAAGGAGCTGCAGCCCAACATTGTGTTCCTCTGCTCGCCGAACAACCCCACCGGAACCGGCCTGGGGCTCGACGTGGTGGAGGCAGTGTATTCGGCCGGCGAAGCCAGCCAGGCAATCGTCATCGTTGATGAGGCCTACCACGAGTTCGCACACGACGGAACGCCCAGCGCCCTGACCCTCCTGCCGGGCCGGGAGCGGCTGATCGTCTCACGAACCATGAGCAAGGCCTTTGCGCTGGCCGGAGCGCGGCTCGGTTACATGGCGGCCGCTCCGGAGGTGACGGATGCACTGCGTCTGGTGCGCCTGCCCTACCACCTCTCCGCCGTAACCCAGGCGACTGCCCTCGCAGCACTCCAGCACCGTGAGGCGCTGCTGGCCGACGTTGAAGACATCAAAAAGCAGCGCGACCGGATCGTGGCTGAACTGATCCGCATGGGCCTCAAGCCCGCCGCTTCCGATTCCAACTTTGTGTTCTTTGGCGGCCTGGAAAATCCCCACGAGGTGTGGCAGGAGCTGCTCGACGCCGGTGTCCTGATCCGCGACGTCGGGATTCCCGGCCACCTTCGGGTGACCGCAGGCACTGAGACGGAAACCACAGCGTTCCTCACCTCCCTGGAAAGCATCCTTGCCGGCCAGCGCACGCTTCCGGCCTAGACTTGAAGTACCGGCGCTGGACGCCCTGAACCACTCCTTCTTCCCAAAGGACACTTGACCATGAGTTCCACCGGATCCAATGCGGCCGCGGCCCGGACCGCGCGCATGGAGCGTGCCACGAGTGAATCCTCCGTGCTCGTGGAGATCAACCTTGACGGTACCGGCATTTCGGACATCGACACCTCGGTGCCCTTTTACGACCACATGCTGACAGCGCTCTGCAAGCACTCGCTGATCGACCTGACAGTAAAAGCCACCGGAGATATCCACATCGATGTCCACCACACGGTGGAAGACGTTGCCATCACCTTCGGCGAGGTGTTGCGCACCGCCCTGGGCAACAAGGCCGGGATCCGCCGCTTCGGTGAGGCCACCGTTCCACTGGACGAGGCACTGGCCCACGCCGTCGTTGACGTGTCCGGCCGTCCCTACCTCGTCCACGGGGGTGAGCCCGCAGGCCAGGAGTACCACCTGATCGGTGGACACTTCACTGGTTCCCTCACCCGCCACGTCTTTGAAGCGATCACCCTGCACGCAGGGATCTGCCTCCACATGAACGTCATCGCCGGGCGCGACCCGCACCACATCGTTGAGGCCCAGTTCAAAGCCTTCGCCCGTGCCCTTCGCGCCGCTGTTGAACCCGATCCGCGCGTTGAAGGCATCCCCTCAACCAAGGGCGCGCTGTGAGCGGCCAGGTACTGCGGGACGGCGCCATCATCGATCCCTCAGCTGCACAGAAGCTGCCCTCGCCCGAGGGCAAACCCACGGTAACCGTGCTGGACTATGGCTCCGGGAACGTCCGCTCGGCAGTCCGCGCCCTCGAACGCGCCGGGGCAGAGGTAATCCTCAGCTCCAAGCCAGAGGACGTCCTGAACGCCGACGGCCTGGTGGTTCCCGGCGTCGGCGCCTTTGAAACCGTTATGCGCGAGCTCAAGGCTGTGGACGGCATCCGCCTCATCGGCCGGCGCGTCGCCGGCGGCCGCCCCGTCCTGGGTATCTGCGTGGGCCTTCAGGTGCTCTTCGAGGCCGGCGTGGAACATGGTACGGAAGCTGAAGGCATCGGTGAATGGCCCGGCAAGGTGGAACTCCTGCCGGCGGAAGTCGTTCCGCACATGGGCTGGAACACAGTGAAGGTGCCCGAAGGGTCAAAGCTCTTCGCCGGCGTCGAAAGCGAGCGGTTCTACTTTGTGCACTCTTACGGCGTGCAGGAGTGGAATTTCGACGTTGTCCAGCCGCGGATGGCCGCGCCCCTCGTCACCTGGTCCGAGCACGGTGCCCCCTTCATCGCCGCGGTCGAAAACGGCCCGCTGTGCGCCACCCAGTTCCACCCGGAAAAGTCCGGTGACGCCGGCGCCCGGCTCCTGCGCAACTGGGTGGAAGCCCTCCGCAAACCTTCTGTGGCAGGTAACCCGGGCGAAACCGTTGAAACGCCTTCCAGGGGCGACGCCTGAATGTGGTCTTCCGTTATCCTGATGGGCCTCGCAGGCCTGCTGATCGGCGGCGCCCTGTCCTTCCGGCAGCAGCATAAGCCCCTCTGGACGCAGGTCTCGTTCTACGTCCTGGCGGGCATGGCGCTGCTCGCCGCCTACCTGCTGACGCTGCCCGCCAATTAGCTGCTGAACAACCAACGGCCGGCCAGTTGTCCGCCGCACCTCCCTGCCCCCTAACACTGAGGATCACGATGAACTCCGCTACCGACCTGCCGGTACTTGAACTGCTTCCCGCCGTCGACGTCGTCAACGGCCAGGCCGTCCGCCTGGTCCAGGGTGAGGCAGGCAGCGAAACCAGCTACGGGACCCCGCTCGAGGCGGCCCTGAACTGGCAGCAGCAGGGTGCGGAGTGGGTCCACCTCGTGGACCTGGACGCGGCCTTTGGCCGTGGCTCCAACGCTGGGCTCCTCAAGGAAGTTGTTGGCCGGCTGGACATCAAGGTTGAACTCTCCGGCGGCCTCCGCGACGACGCCTCGCTTGAGGCGGCACTGGACCTGGGCGTGGCCCGCGTGAACCTCGGGACGGCAGCGCTGGAGAACCCGGAATGGACCCGCCGGGCCATCGAACGCTTCGGTGACAAGATCGCCGTCGGGCTCGACGTCCGCGGAACCACGCTGGCCGGCCGCGGCTGGACCAAAGAAGGCGGGGACCTCTGGGACGTCCTCGGCCGGCTCGAAGAAGCAGGGTGCTCACGGTACGTGGTCACCGACGTGACTAAGGACGGTACCCTGCAGGGACCGAACGTGGAGCTGCTCCGCCAAATGGTCGAAAAGACCGGTAAGCCCGTGGTGGCATCGGGGGGTATTTCGAGCCTGGATGACCTCAAGGTTCTGCGTTCCCTGGTACCGCTGGGCGTTGAAGGTGCCATCGTAGGCAAAGCCTTGTACGCCGGGGCATTCACGCTGCCCGAGGCTTTGGACGTCGCCGGCCGCCGCTAGGCAGCCGGCATGGAGCACCAGTAGACGCCATGGCCAGCAACGAACCCGGCACCCCGCCGCAGCGCCACCTTCCCGGCCACATCGCCGCCGCATTGGCTGGGGCCGGTGGCCCCGCCGACTCTGCCGGGCAGCCCTGGGCCGGGCGCAGCCTCGCCGGGGACGACGCCAGGATCCATAACTTCGAGGACGACGACGGAACGGCCGACGCCGGCTACCTCACCGCCGTCGCGGCCCTGCGGGCAGGGCGGGGGGACGAGGCTGCTGTGGTCGCCTCGCTGGCCACCGCCCGCGTCTTTATTCCGATCGTTGCCCAGCTCGCTGAGGAAGCCGAAGGCCAGGATGGCCTTCAGGCCGACAAACAGGCCGATATGGCCCTGGTCACGCTCAAGGCGGCCGATGGCAGGACCGCCATGCCCGCCTTCACGTCCTCGAAGGCTTTGGCAGCCTGGCACCCGGAAGCCAGGCCCGTCGCCGTCTACGCAGCCAGGGCCGCCCTTTCCGCAGTGTCCGAGGGCGCTGAATTGCTGGTCCTGGATCCCGGCGCGGCAGTTACGTTTGTTGTCCGGAGGCCGGCCATGTGGGCCCTGGCCCAGCAGCACGACTGGCTCCCGTCCTACACCGATGACGTCCTGGCCGGCGAGATGCGCCGGGCCGCGGCGGGCTTCCCGGCGGTGCGCGGCCTGGAACTTCTCCCGGGCAGGGGAGTGGCTGCCCAAACCGCCGACGGAGCAGTCCTTGCCGGCGGCGGCGCCGGTCCCGAGCTGCAGGTGGTGCTGTACCTGGAAGACGGCCTGGACGCCGCCGGGGTGCAGCAACTGGTTGCCGGACTGCAGGCTGAGTGGTCCCGGAATGTATTGTTTGGTGAGCGGGTCGACTCCATGGAAATCAAACTGCGGCGCGCTGTCCACTAGCTGCTGCCAGGAGGGGGATCCCCGGCCGGCTGCGGCAGACCGAAGGATTCTTTCGTGAATTTCGCTCTCTACCGGGAGTTGCTGGCCGTCCAGCCCATCAGGCGGCTGCTTCTGGTCGGCATGATCGCCCGTATCCCGCACTCGGCGGCCGGAGTGCTGCTGACCCTGCACATCGTCCTCACCCTGGGCGAAGGGTATGCGGCGGCGGGTGCGGCCGCTGCCGTGATGACCATCGGCATCGCCCTTGGTGCTCCGTGGCGGGGCCGGCGGGTGGACACTGTAGGCCTGCGCAAGGCACTGATTCCCTCTGTGGTGTCCGAGACGGTCATCTGGTCGATAGTGCCGCACGTCTCCTACCAGTGGCTCCTTCCACTGGTGTTTGTCGGTGGGCTGCTTACGCTGCCCATCTTCAGCGTGGTACGCCAGTCCCTCGGCGTACTGGCCGACGGCGAACAGCGCCGGACCGCCTTCGCGCTGGACGCGATCACAACCGAAGTGGTCTTTATGATCGGGCCTGCCGCGGGCGCCATCGTGGCCACCAGCGGCTTCAGCGTGGCGGGCCTGACCATCGTGGGCGTCTGCACGTCGCTGGCCGGCCTGTTCCTGATGTGGTTCAATCCGCCAACACGAAGTGCTGCTTCCGGGGACGACTGCGAGGCGGACCAGCAGCGTGCGGCCGAGGCCGCCGTGGTCTCCACAGCCCCGGCCCACCTGCAGGAAGCCGCCGCGGACCTGGCCCCGGCTGCGGCGCCTTATGCCCGCAGCACCGGGCTGAAGGAGAAGGTTGCGGGCAGCTTCACCTGGTTCACCGCCACCGTGGCCGCCCTCTTCGCCGTTGCCGCCGGCGCCGGAATGGTCCTCAGCGGCACGGATGTGGGAATTGTGGCAGCGCTGGAAACCGGCGGCCACCAGGCCGAGATCGGTATTGTTTTCCTGTTCTGGTGCGCAGCCTCGGTCGTGGGTGGGCTCATTTACGGTGCCATGCACCGGCCCGTCCCGCCCATTGTCCTGCTCCTCGGCATGGCAGCCCTGACCATCCCCATGGGATTCGCCCATGACACCTGGACGCTGGCCCTGGCTGCCATCCTTCCCGGGCTCCTGTGCGCCCCGGTACTCTCGTCAGCCTCCGAGAAGGTGGCGGACCTGGTGGACGAAGCGAGGCGCGGCGAGGCGATGGGCTGGTACGGCTCCGCCCTCACCGCGGGGGTTGCACTCGGGGCACCCCTGGCCGGCGTCTTCATCGACCAGGTGGGGCCGTCCGGGGGCTTTGTTTCGGTGGGCGCGGCCGGCGTGGTGCTGTGCCTCATCGGACTGGTGCTCCAGCACCGCCGCAGAAGCAAAATCACAGCCTGAGGCACAGAGTTTTTGTCCGGCTATGCGGACTTCCGGGACGGCGGATTCATAGCTGGACAAAAACTCCGAGGGGAAGCACGACGGCGGGCCTCCCCTCGTGAGGAAAGGCCCGCCGTCGTGAACTGCGTAGTGCGTTACGGCCTCAGTTGACCGCGCCGGTGTATTTTTCGCCCGGGCCCTTGCCCGGAGCATCGGGGATCAACGACTCCTCGCGGAAGGCCAGCTGAAGTGAACGCAGGCCGTCGCGCAACGGGCCTGCATGCTGGGAACCGATCTCCGGGGCGGCCGCGGTAACCAAACCGGCCAGGGCCGTGATCAGTTTCCGGGCCTCGTCCAGGTCCTTCAGCTCCTCGGCGTTGTCTTCGGCAGCCAGGCCAAGCTTGACCGCAGCGGCACTCATCAGGTGAACGGCTGCAGTGGTGATGACCTCAATGGCCGGCACTTCCGAAATGTCGCGAATCTGCTGGGAGACGTCGGAACCGGCGTCCGCAGGCTCGAAAACGTATGAATTACTGTCTGGGGTGCTCATACTGGTAAGCTTGACACAGACCGACTGGATGTCGTTATTTCAGAGATTGTTCCAAACGATCAAGGGTTCCCACCGGCGCTTCACTGCGTTGACGGGAATTTTTTCTGTAAGATGGCATGCAGTTTGCAAGCGGAGTTCTCTCCCACCCGCGTCAGCCGCAGTTCCGCAGGATCCATGGAACGCAAGGTTGCCGGGTACTGGTTGGCAGCGGAACCGGCACAGGCCGGAACCATCCGTGCAGTCCCTTGAGCGGGACGCGCACAGCCAATCCTCGAGGCCTTCGATTGCTCCGGCAATTGGGGGCCTTCTCTATTTGCCGGGATCCCACAACAACACAGGAGCTTTAACATTAGCGAGCCAAGAATCAATGAGCGTATCCGCGTCCCCGAGGTGCGGCTGGTCGGCCCTGCAGGTGAACAGGTAGGAATCGTCCGTATTGAGGATGCCCTGCGTCTGGCCGCCGAGTCCGACCTTGATCTCGTTGAAGTTGCACCTCAGGCTAAGCCTCCGGTGTGCAAGCTGATGGACTTCGGCAAGTACAAGTACGAGGCCGCGGTCAAGGCACGTGAAGCACGGAAGAACCAGACGAACACCGTTCTGAAGGAAATCCGTTTCCGCCTGAAGATTGACACCCACGACTACGAGACCAAGCGCGGGCATGCACTGCGCTTCCTCGGCGCCGGGGACAAGGTCAAGGCCATGATCCAGTTCCGAGGCCGCGAACAGCAGCGTCCGGAAATGGGCATCCGGCTGTTGCAGCGTTTTGCCGACGACGTCGCTGAAGTTGGCGTGGTTGAATCCAGCCCGCGGATCGACGGCCGCAACATGGTCATGGTGGTTGGCCCGTTGAAGAACAAGGCTGAGGCCAAGGCTGAGGCACGCCGCGCAACGCAGCGGGCTGAAGCGAAAGCGCAGAACGAAGCCAAGGCAACCGGCCGTGTCGACGTTTCCGGCAGCGACCAGGCACCCTTGACGCAGTCCCTCGCGGACCTGCTTCCCGAGGGATTCACGGTGTCGACGGAACCGGAAGCAGTAGCTGAAGCTCCCGTGCAGGAGGCGGCTCCCGCCGTCGAACCTGCCGCGGCTGCCGCGCCTGCCAAGGAATCTGTCCAGGAGGCTCCCAAGCAGGAGGCCGTCAAGGAAGCTCCCAAGCAGGAGGCTGTCAAGGAAGCTCCGAAGCAGGAGGCTCCCCGGAAGGAAGCTCCCAAGGCTCCCGCGCCGAGGGCCGCTGCCTCCGCACCGAAGGCTGCTGCACCGGCCCCCAAGCCAGTTGCTGAAAAGCCCGAAGCTGCCAAGCCGGCAGCCGCGGCGCCGAAGCCCGCAGCAGTTCCTGCTCCGCCGAAGCCGGTGGCCAGGCCCGCCGCACCCAAGCCTGCCACACGCCCTGCCCCCAAGGCAGTGCCGAAGCCGGCTGGCAAGAAGACCACTTAGTCCACAGCTGCCGGAGGTCGCCCTCCGGCAGTCAGCAAC
The DNA here is from genome assembly GCF_024494415.1 of Pseudarthrobacter sp. R1. Classification (NCBI taxonomy): domain Bacteria; kingdom Bacillati; phylum Actinomycetota; class Actinomycetes; order Micrococcales; family Micrococcaceae; genus Pseudarthrobacter; species Pseudarthrobacter sp. R1. Next base: position 374,944 of record NZ_JAMKFI010000005.1, read on the forward strand.
CAGCACGCCGCCCCCAGGGGCAGCTGCGCGATAGAACTGCAGGCCCAGCCTGCGGACATGTAAGGAGATCGGTTCCCATGCCGAAGATGAAGACCCACAGTGGTGCTAAGAAGCGCTTCAAGCTGACCGGCAGCGGCAAGCTGCGCCGCCAGCAGGCCAACCGCCGCCACTACCTCGAGCACAAGTCCTCCAGGCTGACCCGCCGCCTCGCCGGCGACAAGATCGTGTAAAAGAGCCGCGCCAAGGTCATCCGGAAGATGCTCGGCATCTAGTTTCCAAGTTCTTTGACGGACCACCACCTGGTGTAAGTCACCTACCAAAAAGCCTTCTCAGGCCGCCGGGGAACTCCGGCAGTAGATGCTTGGGAGCAGAATTTTCGAAGGAGTACGCACGTGGCACGTGTGAAGAGGGCGGTCAACGCCCACAAGAAGCGCCGGGTTATCCTTGAACGCGCAAAGGGCTACCGTGGACAGCGTTCGCGTCTGTACCGCAAGGCAAAAGAGCAGCTGCTGCACTCATTTGTCTACAGCTACGGCGACCGCAAGAAGAAGAAGGGCGACTTCCGCCGCCTGTGGATCCAGCGCATCAACGCTGCTTCCCGCGCCAATGGCCTCACCTACAACCGTCTCATCCAGGGCCTGAAGGCCGCTGAGGTTGAGGTTGACCGCCGTATGCTGGCCGAGCTGGCCGTCTCGGACGCCAACGCCTTCGCTGCGCTGGTCCAGGTTGCCAAGGACTCGCTGCCGGCCGACACCTCCGCCAAGAAGGTTGTCGCTGCACAGTAGCACCTGCCTTCCCTCACACGAGGGGCAGTTCAGGAACTGGTGGCCCTAGCCACTAAAGTTTCCTATATGAACGAAACCGGGCGCCCGCAGGATTTTCCACTCTCCAACCCCCGAGCAGATCGGGTTAAGGATGTGGCAAAACTTGCCGGGCGCCCGGCGCGTTTAAAGCGCGGGCAGTTCCTGGCTGAAGGCCCCCAGGCAGTCCGCGAAGCGCTGAAGCTTCACCAGCAGCGCCTCGCCGAGGGAGCCCCCGGGGTGGTCACCGAGGTGTTCGCCAGCGAAGCCTGCCTGGACCGGTTTCCGGAGTTCGAGGAAGTCACTGAGGGCACGAACGCCCGGCTGGCCACAGACGAGGTCCTGGCCGCCATGGCAGACACCGTCAACCCGCAAGGCATCATTGCCGTCTGCCGTTTCCTGGATGTGACGCTGGAAGAAGTGCTCGACGCCGGCCCGCGCCTGATTGCCGTACTGTGCCAGGTCCGCGACCCGGGTAATGCCGGAACCGTCCTCCGCGCGGCGGATTCGGCGGGAGCAGACGCGGTGGTTCTCACCGGCTCCAGCGTTGACATCTACAACCCCAAGGCGGTCCGCTCCACTGCCGGATCCCTGTTCCACCTTCCTGTGGTGCTGGGAGCCGACGTCAACGGACTGGCAGCGGCATGCCGGGCGCGGGGGATCGGTATCCTGGCTGCTGACGGCTACGGCTCCCTCAACCTGGATGCGCTGCAGGACGAGAACGCCCGGCGCCGGCTGACCGGGGACGGAGCCCCGTCGGAGTACGACCTGGAAAATCCCACGGCCTGGCTGTTCGGAAATGAGGCCCAGGGGTTGTCCCAGGAGGAGCTGGACCTGGCGGACCACCGGGTGGCGGTCCCGGTCTACGGTGCTGCAGAAAGCCTCAACCTGGGCACTGCAGCCACCGTGTGCCTCTACGCCAGTGCGCGTTCGCAGCACCTGCCGGCCGCCCTGACGGCGTAGCTATTCGTACGTACCCTGACACACAGCCCCTGACACGCAGACCCTGACACACAGCGAGGGCCCCGGTTTCTCCGGAGCCCTCGCTTCTGTGAAATTTTGGTGTACCCGGAACTCAGGGCGCGCGGGAGGTTTTGCCGCGCCCGGTGATGGCACCGTAGATGCCGGCGACCACCAGGCCGCCTACGATGGCGAGAATCCACGTGCCGAGATCGAAGAAGGCGAGTTCGCCCCTGTTGAAGAGCAGGCTGCCGATCCAGCCGCCTACAATTGCGCCTACCACGCCAAGAACCAGGCTGGTGACCCAACCGCCGCCTACCCTGCCGGGCATCACGGCTTTAACGATGGCCCCAACAATCAGGCCGAGAATAATCCAAGCAAGAAAACCCATGTCTCCTCCTTATAGTGACCGGGATAAACCCTCCCGATGAGCATCAAGCTAACATAGGGGCCTGCACAATGTCAGCATGCTTATGGTTTGGTGCTGGTGCATGCAATCAGGCGGTCAGCGGCCTTTTGCGTTCCAGCACGCCGCTTACAACGGCGACGCCAAGGCCCAGGACGGCCAGGCATGCGCCCACCAGCGCGGGGGCAACGTAGCCCCATCCCCAGGCGATGACCAGGCCGCCCAGGAAAGCGCCGAGCGCGTTGGCCACGTTCAGGGCGGCGTGGTTCAGGGACGACGCCAGCGACGGCGCGTCCGGGGAGGCGTCCAGCAGGCGGGTCTGCAGCGCCGGTACGAGCATGGAGCCCGCGGCGCCCACCACGAAGACCATCACCAGGGCTGACCAGGGCCACTGGGCAGCGATCGCGTAGACCACCAGGGCCACCGCGATGGCAGGCAGCACGCTGTAGAGCGTACCCATCACGGATTTGTCGGCGATCCTGCCGCCGACGACGTTGCCGGCCACCATGCCCAGTCCGTAGAGGGCCACTACCAGCGGAATCAGAGCTGACGGGAGTCCGGCCACGTGGGTCATCGTGTGGGAGATGTACGTGTACGTGGCAAAGAAACCGCCGAAGCCGACGATGCCGATCATGATGGCGAGCCACACCTGGAGCCGCTTCAGAGCCCCCAGTTCACGCCGGATGCTGGCATCAGGATGGGCCTCATGGAACGGAACAAACCGCCAAATCAGGACCAGGGTCAGAATTCCGAGAAGGCCTACCAGGATAAACAGCAGCCGCCAGCCGTAGGTCTGCCCCACCCAGGTTGCCGCCGGAACGCCGATGACGTTGGAAATGCTCAGGCCCGCCATCACCATGGAGATCGCCCAGCCGCGGCGGGTGGGCGGCACGAGCGAGGCAGCGATGACGGCGGCAACACCAAAGAATGCGCCATGCGGCAGCCCGGCCGCGAAACGTGACACCAGCATGGTTCCGTAGTCCGGCGCCAGGAAGGACGTGAGGTTGGCGACGGTAAAGAAGAGCATGAGTCCGAGTGCCAGGTTCTTGCGCGGAAGTTTTGCACCGACGGCGGCAAGCAGCGGTGCGCCCACCACCACTCCCAGCGCGTAGGCGGAGATGAGGTGCCCGGCTTCGGGCGTGCTGATGCCCAGGCCCTGTTCCACCTCCTTGAGCAGGCCCATCATGGTGAACTCGGTGACGCCGATTCCCACCCCTCCCATCGCCAGGGCGAGGATCGCCATGGCGATGTTGGGGGAGGGGGTGCTTTTTGCCGTGGGCGACTGTAGGACGCTGCTCATGTGCCTGCTTTTCGAAGTGCTGGTGATACAAGGTTGGGCTGCAGCCACGGCTGTGGGGCTGGGATGAGGCCTGGACCCCCGGGAAAACCTCCGGTGGCGTACAGGTATTCCCCGGGCATGGAATCAGTGCCCCGGGCCCTTCCATTGTCCCCCATAGAATGGGCCGGTGACTGGACTGATACAGGTGGTGGGCGGAGCCGTAGTTGACCGCCTCCGGGAACCTACCATGCTGCTCGTGGCACGCCGCAGTGCGCCGGAGAAGCTGGCCGGGCTCTGGGAGTTCCCGGGTGGCAAGGTGGAACCGGGCGAAGAGCCGGAGGCAGCGCTCTGCCGCGAGCTGTCCGAGGAACTGGGAATCGGGGCGCGTCTGGGCGGGGAGCTTCAGGCCGAAGCCCGCCACGGCTGGCCGCTGAACGAACGGGCCAGTATGCGGGTCTGGTTCGCGGAAATCGTCCAGGGTGAGCCGCAGCCCCTCGAAGACCACGATGAGCTGCGGTGGGTGTCCCTGGACAACCACGACGAGGTCCTTGGCCTGCCGTGGATTCCTGCTGACTTTCCCATCGTGCGTGCCTTGCTGGCGGAGCTGGCCCTGCCGGCAGGAAAAGGGCGCTCCTAGAAGAGGGTTTCCTGTCCGGCCGGGCCTGATGTGCCGGGCAAGGCACCGGATGCCGCAGGACGCGATGCTGCCTTCGACGTGGTTGACGACAGCGAATCGGGCTTTCCCGGCGGAGTTGTTCCGGTGCCGCCCTCGGACGCCATGGCCGGGATGATGCCTGCCGGGTACTCCGCTTCCTCGCCGCGGGGATCGTCCAGGTCCCGGTGGCTGAAGCCGGACGAATGGGAAAAGCCGTGCCGTGCTTTGAAGTAGCGGCCTTTCCCGGCGAGCCAGGCGCGGTATTCCTTTGAAGCGTAGGAACCGGTTCCGTACAGCCGCCGGTAGTGGCCGGCGAGCCCGGGATGGTTCGCGGCGATCCACTTCATGAACCATTCCCTGGTGCCCGGCTTGAGGTACAGCGCACCGGCCGTTACACCGGTGGCTCCGGCGGAAGCGAGGGAGGCGAAGAGTGAATCCAGGGCTTCGTCACTGTCCGAGAGCCACGGCAGGATGGGCATGGCCATAACCCCGCACGGCAGCCCGGCGTCACGGAGCCGGGACACCAGTTTCAGCCGCGCCCGTGGTCCCGGCGTGCCAGGCTCGACGGCTTCCGACAGCGCTTCGTCGGTCATGGCGAGCGAAATGCCGACGCCCACAGGCACCTGCGTGGCCGCACTCTTCAACAGCGGTATGTCCCTGGCCAACAGTGTTCCCTTCGTCAGGATTGACAAGGGAGTGCCGGAGTCGGCCAGGGCGCTGATGATCCCGGGCATCAGCTGATAGCGGCCCTCGGCGCGCTGGTACGGGTCCGTGTTGGTGCCCAGAGCCACCTGCTGGCGGGTCCAGGAAGGTTTGGCCAGCTCTTTCCGCAGGACTTCGGCCGCGTTGACTTTCACCACTACCTGGCTGTCAAAATCCAGCCCGGCGTCGAAATCAAGGTAGGTGTGGGTCTTCCTGGCGAAGCAGTACACGCAGGCGTGGCTGCAGCCGCGGTAGGGGTTGATGGTCCATTCAAAAGGCATCCGTGAACCGGCCGGAATTTTGTTGAGCACCGATTTGGCAGTGACCTCATGGAACGTGATGCCCGCGAAATCAGGTGTGGTGACAGACCTGACCAGGCCGGCGAGGGGAAGCAGCGCAGTTGGCGCGCCAGCGGCAAGAGTTTCTGCCGGCGGCGGCAGCAGTGCTTGGGCATCCCATCTCATAGGGTCTATTCGAATGTATGTTCGAACTTAAGTCAAGCGTTGCGCGGCACCGGCGGCTCATCAAAGCCTGGCTAGGGGCCGGTCAGGAGCTCCCACACGACAGTGATGGCCGCGGCCACTTCGGAGTTCCCCGCCTCCACGGTGAGGGATTCCACAGCAGCAGCCCGCTGCATCCGCGCCAGCGGCACCGGACCCTGGACCGGCGTGTTGTCCGCTACCGAAGCCACCCGTCCCAGCCGGGCGGAGGCGAGTTGGGCATACTGCCGGGCGGTCCCCAATGCGTCCAGCCACGCAGCCTCCCGCGCACGTGCCCGCACCGCCGCGTCGTCGGTGAAGGTCAGTTCAAGGCCGTTCAGGCGGACCTCGTTGCCGCCCGCCCCGACGGCCTCTGAGATTGCGGCCGAGGCGGCATCGAGTGCCCGCAGCCTTACGGTGAGGGTGCTGGCGGCAATGTATCCCGTGACGCGCTGCCCTTCGCCTTCCTTCCACGCGAGGTCCGCGCGCACGTTAAGGCCAGTAGTGCGAATGTCGGACCCCTCAACGCCGTGCCGGCTGAAGGCGGAAGAGACTGCTTCGGAACTGGAGCCGGCCCGGGAGTAGGCGGCCTCCACCGAGTCGGCACGGCACTCCACACCAATCGAAACCACCATCAGGTCAGGGGCAGCCTCCGCCGAGCCGGTCCCGGTGACACTCACCGTTCCCACGGATCGTGCGCCGCCGGAGCCAGTGCCGCCGGAGCCAGTGTCAGCGGAGTGGGCCCTCCCGGATCCAGAACCGCCGGGCTGAGCGCCGCCGGGTTGCATGCTGCCGCCGGGCTGGTACCCGTCACGCCCGACGTCGTCATGTGCTGAATCGCGGTCCGGTTCCGTCTGCATGGGTCAGGCCTCCACTTCAGATGGATCGGGGCGCCGGCGCCGGGTCCCGAGGGCAGGGTAGCCGCCCGCCTGCAGTCCGGCATGGCGTTCGAAGATGTTGCCCGTGCCCGGATTGCCGGTACGGATCAGGGACCAGCCGGCGGCGAGGAAGTACAACGGCAGGAATGGGATACCCAGGCACCACGCGTATTGGGAGCAGTGCTTTTCCTCGTGCCCCAACAGCGCCGGCCGGGACACCAAGTCGGCTGCGGTGCAGCGGCACAAGACCACGTTCCCCACTGTGAACGCGCCGGCGAACGGCAGCCGCCACCGGTATCCGGCGGCAATAATCAGGCCCCGCGGGCCGTTGCTGAGCTCCGTCCTGGCCGCTGTGGCCACGGCGAGTCCGAGGACAGTGCTGCCGTTGATCACATTGGCTGCCAGCCGCAGCCGCTGCGGCACAGTCAGGGGCGCCCGAAGCTCCGCAGGCTGCCGTGGTGTCATGAGGACATGGTAGCCGGACCGTTCAATTAGACTGGAGGGCAGTGGCCGCCGGCTTTGCCGGTATGCCCTGACCTGGTCATTGAATGAACTGAGATTTGCACGTGAATTAAGGGCATTCATCCATGACCTGCCAGTGACGGACGAGCCGCCGGGAAACCGTGCAGGCTGCCCGTTCACCGGCAGCCACGACTCGTAGCTAAGAACAGTAGATGACTGAAACTTTGCCGGGCGCCGCCATCCCGAACCCCACGGATGAAGCCGCCATTACTGCCGCTGTAGACCAGGCCACCGCCGCCATCGCCGGAGCGGCCACCCTTGACGAGCTGAAGGCGGTGAGGCTCGCGCACACCTGTGAGAAGTCGCCGCTCAGCCTCGCCAACCGCGAAATCGGCAAGCTGCCCAAGGACCAGAAGGCCGTCGCCGGAAAGCTGATGGGCGCATCCCGCGGACGCGTCAACAAGGCGCTCGCGGACCGTACGGCAGAGCTGGAAGCGGAAAACGACGCACGCATCCTCCTCGAGGAGACGGTTGACGTCACCGCCGCTCCGCGCCGTCGTCGTGCCGGCGCCCGCCACCCCCTCTCCACCCTCCAGGACCGCGTCGCGGACATCTTCGTGGGCATGGGCTGGGAAATCGCGGAGGGACCGGAAGTTGAATCGGAATGGTTCAACTTCGACGCCCTGAACTTCAAGCCGGACCACCCTGCCCGCGAGATGCAGGACACCTTCTTTGTGGAGCCGCCCGAGGCCCACCTCCTGATGCGCACGCACACTTCTCCGGTGCAGGTCCGCTCCATGCTGGAACGCGAGCTGCCCATCTACGTGCTGTGCCCGGGCAAGGTGTTCCGTACCGACGAGCTGGACGCCACGCACACTCCGGTGTTCCACCAGTTTGAGGGCCTGGCCATCGACAAGAAGCTCAGCATGGCTGACCTGCGCGGCACCCTGGAGCACTTCGCCCGGCAGATGTTCGGCGAGGAAGCCCAGATCCGGCTCCGCCCCAACTACTTCCCGTTCACCGAACCGTCCGCAGAGCTGGACATCTGGCACCCCGGCGCCAAGGGCGGCCCGCGCTGGATCGAGTGGGGCGGCTGCGGCATGGTCAACCCCAACGTGCTCCGCGCCGCCGGCATCGATCCGGACGTTTATTCAGGTTTTGCCTTCGGCATGGGCATCGAACGCACCCTGATGTTCCGCAACGAGGTGGGGGACATGCGCGACATGATCGAAGGCGATGTACGTTTCAGCGAGCACTTCGGGATGGAGATCTAACAGTGCGTATCCCACTTTCCTGGCTGCGTGAATGCGCAGAGGTACCGGCCGGAGCTACGGCCGAAGAGGTAATGACCGAGCTGGTCAAGGTCGGTTTCGAAGAAGAGGACGTCCACCGTCCCACGGACACCCTGCAGGGTCCCATCGTTGTGGGCCAGGTCCTGAGCCTCGTGAAAGAGCCGCAGACCAACGGCAAGACCATCAACTGGTGCCAGGTCCGTGTTGTTCCCGAGGGGCAGGAACAGACCCTCACCGGCAAGGGCATCGATCCCTCCGGTGTGCAGGGCATCATTTGCGGCGCCCACAACTTCGTGGAGGGCGACAAGGTAGTGGTGACGCTGCCGGGTGCCGTGCTGCCGGGAAATTTCCACATCTCCGCCCGGAAGACCTACGGCCACCTCTCCGCCGGCATGATCGCCTCAGTCCGCGAACTGGGCATCGGCGAGGACCATGACGGGATCCTGGTGCTGTCCCGCATCGGGCTGGATCCGGAAATCGGCACCGACGCCATGGAACTCCTGGGCCTCTACGATGAAGCCGCGGAAATCAACGTCACCCCGGACCGCGGCTACGCCTTCTCCATTCGTGGCGTTGCCCGCGAGTACGCCCACGCCACCGGTACCTCCTTCACCGATCCCGCGTCCCGCGTCAACGCTCCGGCTGAACTTTCGGGCGGCTACGGCGTCAAGATCAACGACGACGCCCCCATCTACGGCAAGCCCGGCTGCGACCGCTTTGTGGCGCGCACCGTGCGCGGCGTGGATGCCACCCGGCCCACCCCGCCGTGGATGGTTTCCCGGCTCCGGCTGGCCGGCGTCCGTTCCATCTCGCTGCCGGTGGATATCTCCAACTACGTCATGTTCGAGCTTGGCCAGCCCACGCACTGCTACGACCTGGACAAGCTGTCCGGTGACATTGTGGTGCGCCGGGCCCTGGCGGGTGAGAAGATCACCACGCTGGATGACAAGGAACGCGCGCTCGATGCCGAGGACCTCCTGATCACCGACGCTTCCGGTCCCATCGGCATCGCCGGCGTTATGGGCGGGGCGGCAACCGAGGTGGGCGATTCGACGTCGAACATCCTCGTTGAAGCCGCACACTTCGATGAAGTTTCCATCGCCCGCTCCCGCCGCCGGCACAAGCTGCCGTCCGAGGCATCCAAGCGTTTCGAACGCGGCGTGGACTGGCATATCGCCGATATCGCCGCACAGCGGGTGGTCGACCTCCTGGTGGAACTGGCCGGTGGCACGGCGGACGAGGCCGGAACCGACGTGGGGACCGCCCCTGACTCTGTCACGATTGAACTTCCGGCGGCCTTTGCTGCCGCCCGGATCGGCATCGATTTCACTGAAGAGCAGATCGTTACGTCCCTTGAGGACCTTGGCGCAGCCGTGGTGAAGAACGACGGCGGCTGGAGCGTTACTGCCCCGAGCTGGCGGCATGACCTGGAAACCAAGGAGGACCTCTCCGAGGAGATCGCCCGCCTGGTGGGTTACGACCAGATCCCCGCCACGCTGCCGGTGGCTCCTCCAGGCCGCGGCCTCACGCGTGTGCAGCAGCAGCGCCGCCGCCTGATCCAAGCCCTGGCGGACGCCGGCCTCACCGAAGTGCTGTCCTACCCGTTTGTCTCAAAGGCGGCCAACGACACCTTCGGTATGCCTGAAGAGGGTGCCGCCCGCAGCGCCGTCAAGCTGGCAAACCCGATCAGCGAGGAGCAGGGCTTCCTGCGGACCTCCATCCTGCCGGGACTCATCGAGGTGGCGAAGCGCAACCACTCGCGCGGGTTCCGCGACCTGGCACTCTTCGAATCAGGCCTGGTGTTCCTGCCGGCCGAGGGGATGGGCACGGACTCCATCCCGCCGCTCGGGGTGAAGCCTGCCGATGAGGTACTGGACGGACTGTACGACGGCGTTCCCGCCCAGCCGTTCCACCTTGCCGTGGTCCTTACGGGACACGATTCCCCTGCCGCGGCTGCGCATGCACCGCGGGTGTGGGACTGGGCAGACGCCCTGGACATCGCACGCCTTGCCGGGGACGTCCTGGGCGTGGAGGTAGTGGTCAGCCAAGGCAGCCACCAGGCATTCCATCCCGGACGCGCGGCGAAGCTGTCCCTGCGGACAGGGGAAGTGGTGGGTTATGCGGGAGAACTGCACCCCAAACTCCTCGCTGCTTCCGATATGCCAGCCCGCTCGGTTGCCCTGGAGATCAACGCGGACGCGTTGTTTGAGGCCGCGCCGGACGTGATCGTGGCGCGCCACATCTCCACGTTCCCGGTGGCCACCCAGGACGTGGCGCTGGTGGTCCCTGCCGAGGTACCGGCCGACGACGTGCTGGCCGCACTCCGCGAAGGTGCCGGTGAACTGCTGGAGGACGTAGCGCTGTTCGACGTCTACGCCGGCAAGGGCATTGAAGAGGGCAAGAAGTCCCTGGCCTTCGGACTCCGGTTCCGGGCCGATGACCGTACCCTCACGGCGGACGAGGCGTCAGCCGCACGGGAAGGCGCTGTGGCACTGGCGGCTGAGCGTTTCGGCGCGGTCCAGCGCTAGCCCGCAGCTTCTGCAAACAGGAGGTCCCGCAGCCTTGTTGTGGCTGCGGGACCTCCTGTTTTCGTGTGGGCAGGAGCCTACGGAATCAGCACGACCTTACCGGTGGTGCGGCGCCCTTCGAGGTCGCGGTGAGCCTGGGCGGCCTCCGCCAGCGGGTACTGGCCACCCACCCGGACTTTGAGGCTGCCGTCGGCAGCCGCCGCGAAAATTTCGTCCGAGCGCCAGCGCCGTTCCGCGGCATCCTGCAAATAGTGGGCCATCGTGGGCCTGGTCAGGAACAATGAACCCCCTGCATTCAGGCGCTGCGGATCCACGGGCGGGACGGGGCCGGAGGCTGCGCCGAACAGGGCAAGCATGCCCCGTACGCGAAGGGCGCGAAGCGAGCCGTCAAACGTGTCCTTGCCCACCCCGTCATAAACCACGTCAACGCCCTTGCCGCCGGTGAGGTCCCGCACGGCGTCGTCGAAGCCGTCATACCGCAGAACGTGGTCCGCCCCGGCTCCGAGCGCCAGGTCTTCCTTCTCGTCGGTGGACACGGTGGTGATGACCTGTGCTCCCTTGGCCTTGAGGAGCTGGATGAGCAGCAGGCCCACCCCGCCTGCGCCGGCGTGTAGCAGGACGTTATGGCCGGCTTGAACCTTGAAGGTGGAATTGACCAGGTAATGGGCCGTCAGGCCCTGCAGCGGCAGGGCGGCTGCGGTGGCATCGTCAAGTCCCTCCGGCACGGGCAGCGCTTTATCCGCGTCCACGAGGGCATAGCCGGCGTAGCAGTCATGGCCCTCCGCGGTGGCTATGCGGTCTCCCTCGGCGAACCCCGTAACCCCTTCGCCAAGTCCCACGACCGTACCCGCAGCTTCAGATCCCGGAATGAAGGGATACTGGACCTTGTATACGCCGCTGCGCTTGTATGTATCGATGAAGTTAACCCCCGCTGCCGCTACCTGGACCAGCAGTTGTCCGGGACCGGGAACGGGGCGCTCAACCGGTACATAAGAGAGGACTTCGGGACCACCGGCTTGCCCGGCGACAATGGCGTGCGTCATGGATTCCTTCCGCGGGCCGGAGTTTCCTTGCCCGGTCCACCCATCCTAGATGAGTAAGTCCTATTGCCGTGGCGGGGCGCGGGAGCTTTTAAAGTAGGGCGGAGAGTGTTAAGCCGGGGTTGTGAACTCGCAACTAAACACTCTCCTGACCACACTTTACGTCTATTTGGACGCCCGGGTGGCAGCCAGACTCCTCGCCCTCGCCGCAGGCATCTGGCACAACTGGCGCATCAACGCGCCCCGCAAGCGCTCACTCATTGCCTACGACCACTAAATCCAATAGGACTTAATCATCTAGGCTTCAGGGAAGAAGTGGTGGCGTCCTCCCGCAGCAGTGCGTCACTGTCCGCTGCGGCGAATATCCTTATGCATAAATATCGGCCATAGTGAATAAGTTTGCTGTAAGGTGGAGGCCATGACTATTTCTGTTGCAGTCTCAGGCGCCAGTGGCTACGCCGGGGGAGAGGTGCTTCGCCTGCTCGCGGGCCACCCGGACGTCACCATCGGAGCGATCACCGCGCACAGCAACGCGGGGTCGCGCCTGGGCGAGCTGCAGCCCCACCTGCTCGGGCTTGCCAGCCGGATCCTTGAGGACACCACCGTGGAGAACCTCTCCGGCCACGACGTCGTCTTCCTCGCATTGCCCCACGGCGCCTCAGCGGACATCGCTGCCCAGCTTCCGGAAGGGACAGTGGTGATTGACGCCGGCGCCGACCACCGCCTGCAGGACCCCGCGGCGTGGGAAAAATTCTATGGTTCGGCGCATGCCGGCACCTGGCCCTACGGTCTGCCCGAACTGCCCGGCCAGCGGGAAGCCCTCAAGGGAGCCAGCCGGATCGCCGTGCCGGGCTGCTACCCGACGTCGGCCCTGCTGGCCCTGGCGCCCGGGTTCGCCGCCAACCTCCTCCAGCCCGACGACGTCGTCATCGTTTCCGCCTCCGGCACCTCGGGTGCGGGCAAGGCAGCGAAAGTCAACCTGATCGGTGCCGAGGTGATGGGCTCCATGCGCCCCTACGGCGTAGGCGGCGGGCACCGGCACACCCCCGAGATCGAACAGGGCCTGTCCAATGCGGCAGGGGAGCAGGTGACCGTTTCCTTTACGCCTACGCTTGCACCCATGAGCCGCGGGATCCTCACAACGGCAACCGCCAAGGTGGCGGCCGGAGTTACTGCAGAACAGCTGCGGCAGGCCTGGACCGACGCCTACGACGACGAGCCCTTTGTCCACGTCCTTCCGGAGGGGCAGTGGCCCGCCACCAAGTCAGTGCAGGGGTCCAACCACGCCGCCATGCAGCTTGCCTTTGACCCCCACACCGGCCGGGTGATCGTCACCTGCGCCATCGACAACCTCACCAAGGGGACCGCCGGCGGCGCCGTCCAGTCCATGAACATCGCACTCGGCCTGGCTGAAACGGCCGGCCTTGACCTGCAGGGAGTAGCCCCGTGACCATTACCGCACCCCGTGGATTCCGGGCCGCCGGCGTTACCGCCGGGCTCAAGGCTTCCGGTAACCCGGACCTTGCCCTGGTGGTCAATGACGGGCCTGCCAAAACAGCCGCCGCCGTGTTCACCAGCAACCGCGTGGCTGCTGCTCCCGTCCACTGGTCCCGCCAGGTGGTTTCGGACGGCCGGGTGGATGCCGTGGTCCTCAACTCCGGCGGGGCCAACGCCTGCACCGGCCCTACCGGCTTCCAGAACACCCACAGCACGGCAGAAAAAGTAGCTGACGTCCTCGGCATCTCTGCCACCGACGTTTTTGTCTGCTCCACCGGGCTGATCGGGGAGCAGCTGCCCATGGACAAGATCCTGCCCGGCGTGGAGGCGGCCGCCAAAGCCCTCAGCACCGATGGCGGACCTGCTGCGGCCACGGCCATCATGACCACCGATTCGGTGCCCAAGGCAGCCCTGTTTATCGGCACTGACGCAGACGGCCAGGAATTCAGCATCGGCGGCATCGCGAAGGGCGCCGGCATGCTGGCACCCGGCCTCGCCACCATGCTGGTGGTCCTCACCACGGACGCCGCGGTGGAGCCGGAAATGCTCGACGTCGTCCTCCGCGACTCCACCCGCGTCACCTTTGACCGGGCCGACTCCGACGGCTGCATGTCCACCAATGACACGGTGGTCCTGCTGGCGTCCGGCGCCTCCGGTGCCGTGCCGTCCGCAGAAATTTTCGGTGCCGGCCTCACCCAGGTGTGCGCCGAACTGGCACGGAAGCTGATCGCGGACGCCGAAGGTGCCAGCCATGACATCGCCATCCGCACCTTCAACGCCGCGAGCGAAGCCGACGCCGTAACCGTCAGCCGCTCAGTGGCTCGGTCCAACCTGTTCAAGGCGGCCATCTTCGGCAAGGACCCCAACTGGGGCCGTGTGCTTTCCGCCGTCGGCACCACCGACGCGGCGTTCGAACCGGACCAGTTGAACGTGGCCATCAACGGAGTCCAGATCTGCCGCAACGGCAGCATCGGCGACGACCGCAGCCTGGTGGACCTGGAACCGCGTGATGTGCTGGTGGAAATCGACCTGCAGGCCGGCGACGCCGAGGCCACCATCTGGACGAACGACCTCACCCACGACTACGTGCACGAAAACAGCGCGTACTCCAGCTAGGAGCCCCGCGCCCCGGCTAAAAATCGTTGCGGAAAGTGACAGCATGAACACCCAGACGCGTGAAACCACCAGCATGTCCGACGCCCAGGACAAGGCAGCAACCCTGATTGAGGCCCTGCCCTGGATCCAGCGGTTCGCCGGCACCATCATGGTGATCAAGTACGGCGGCAACGCCATGGTCAACGACGATCTCCGCCGCGCCTTTGCGGAGGACATCGTGTTCCTCCACCACGTGGGCATCCACCCGGTGGTGGTCCACGGCGGCGGCCCCCAGATCAACTCCATGCTGGGTCGCCTGGGCATTGAGTCCGAGTTCAAGGGCGGACTGCGGGTCACCACGCCGGAGGCCATGGACGTGGTCCGCATGGTCCTCACCGGCCAGGTGGGACGCGAACTGGTGGGCTTGATCAACTCCCACGGCCCCTACGCGGTGGGTATGTCCGGCGAAGACGGCGGCCTGCTGCGCGCCGTCAGGACCGGGACTGTGGTTGACGGCGAAGAAGTTGACCTCGGTCTGGTTGGCGAAGTGGTGGGCGTGGACCCCGCCGGCATCGTGGACATCCTTGAGGCCGGCCGCATCCCCGTGATCTCCACGGTTGCCCCCGAGATCGTGGACGGCGGAGACGGCGTGGCCAGCACGGCACGCTTCCAGCCCACCGGCCAGGTCCTGAACGTCAACGCGGACACCGCGGCGGCGGCCGTCGCCTCGGCACTGGGCGCCTCCAAGCTGGTGATCCTGACCGACGTCGAAGGCCTGTACGCCAACTGGCCGGACAAGTCCTCGCTGATCTCCTCCCTCACGGCCTCGGAGCTTCGGGACATGCTGCCCAGGCTCGAGTCGGGCATGATCCCCAAGATGGCCGCCTGCCTCAAGGCCATCGATGAGGGAGTGGAACGCGCGCACATCGTGGACGGGCGCCTGCCCCATTCCATGCTTCTTGAAACATTCACGACGGCGGGCATTGGCACGCAGGTCGTCCCGGACGAGGAGATTGACGGATGAACGAAACTGTTGACGTGAGTCCGGCCGGCGATGGGGGCCCCGCCCGCTTCGCGGTGCCCGACCACGCCCTGGCCCCCATCGCCGGGCCGAACGCCAAAGCTTCCGTTATGACTGGAGTAGGGAGTGGCTCCGAATGGCTTGCCCGCTACTCCACCTCGCTCATGGGGGTATTCGGCACGCCGCAGCGCGTCCTGGTCCGCGGCGCCGGCTGCCTGGTCTGGGACGCCGACGGCAAGGAGTACCTGGACCTGCTCGGCGGCATCGCCGTCAACGCGCTGGGCCATGCCAACCCGTTCGTCACGTCGGTCATCTCAAGCCAGTTGGCCACCCTCGGCCACGTCTCCAACTTCTTCACCAGCCCCACACAGATTGCGCTGGCCGAAAAGCTCCTTGAGCTCACCAGTGCGCCGGCCGGTTCCAAGGTGTTTTTCACCAACTCCGGAACCGAGGCCAACGAGGCTGCCTTCAAGCTGGCCCGCCGCAATTCCGGTGGCAGCGGGACGAAGCGGACTAAAATCATCGCCCTCGAAGGCGCCTTCCACGGCCGCACCATGGGCGCGCTGGCCCTGACCGCAAAGGAAGCCTACCGGGCGCCGTTCGAGCCGCTGCCCGGCGGTGTGGTGCACATCCCGTTCGGCGATGTCGAGGCGCTTAAGGACGCTGTTGACGAAACTGTGTCTGCAGTCTTCCTGGAGCCGATCCAGGGCGAAGCGGGCGTTCGTCCCCTGCCGCCCGGCTATCTTCGGGCAGCGCGGGAGCTGACCGCCCGGGTGGGCGCCCTGCTGATCCTGGACGAGGTGCAGACCGGGATCGGCCGGACCGGGAAGTGGCTTGCCAGCGAGGACGCCGGAATCATGCCCGATGCGGTCACGCTCGCCAAGGGCCTGGGCGGCGGTTTCCCCATTGGTGCCCTGGTCACCTTCGGTGCGGGGACGTCGTCGTTGTTGGCTGCGGGCCAGCACGGCACCACGTTCGGCGGCAACCCAGTGGCGACGGCGGCCGCCCTCGCCACACTGCACGCGATCGATAGCCAGGACGTCCTGGCCAACGTGGCAAAGGTCGGGGAACACCTGCGCTCCGCACTGGCCGCCCTCCCGGGCATCACCGAGGTCCGGGGCGAAGGCCTGCTGATCGGTTTCGACCTGGACGCGGACGTTGCCCCGGCAGTGGTGCAGGCCGGCCTTGACGCCGGCTACATCGTCAACAGCCCCGGCCCCCGCACCATCCGCCTGGCGCCGCCGCTGGTCCTCACCATCGCCCAGGCGGACTCTTTCCTGGCCGCCTTCCCGGCCATCCTCCAGACAGCTAAGGACGCCCAGTGACTTCTGCAGTTCACACCAGCGCAGCCCCTGAGAAAAACGCCACCCGGCATTTCCTCAAGGACACCGACCTCAGCCCGGCCGAACAGGCAGAGGTCCTGGAGCTCGCCGCGCGTATGAAGGCCGCGCCCTACAGCGTGCAGCCCTACGCTGCAGAGGGCAACAGCCGCAAGACCGTCGCCGTGATTTTCGACAAGACGTCCACCCGGACCCGGGTCTCGTTCGCCACCGGCATCGCGGACATGGGCGGCAACGCCCTCATCATCAACCCGGGTGAAGCCCAGATCGGCCATAAGGAGTCCGTGGAGGACACCGCCAAGGTCCTGGAGCGGATGGTGTCCACCATCGTGTGGCGGACCGGGCCGCATGCCGGCCTGGTGGCGATGGCCGAAAACTCCAGTGTCCCCGTGATCAACGCCCTGTGCGACGACTACCACCCGTGCCAGCTGCTCGCGGACCTGCTGGCCATAAAGGAGCATAAGGGCGACCTCAAGGGCCTCACCATGAGCTACCTGGGCGACGCCGCCAACAACATGGCCAACTCCTACCTGCTGGCCGGGGTTACCGCCGGCATGCACGTCCGCATTGCCGGCCCCGAAGGCTACCTCCCCGCTGCAGACATCGTGGCCGAAGCCGAACAGCGCGCCGCGGAGACCGGCGGCTCGGTGCTGGTCACCACGGATGCCGCGGCAGCCCTGAAGGGCGCCGACGTCGTCGCTACGGACACGTGGGTGTCCATGGGCCAGGAAGCGGAAAAGGAAGCGCGGCTGCAGTTGTTCCGGGAGTACTCCGTGGACGAGGCGGCCATGGCACAGGCTGCGGAAGGCGCCGTCGTGCTTCACTGCCTGCCCGCCTACCGCGGCTACGAGATCTCCGCAGGCGTCATCGATGGGCCGCAGTCCATCGTCTGGGACGAGGCCGAAAACCGGCTGCACGCCCAGAAGGCCCTGATGGCCTGGCTGATGCACCGCTCCGGCCTGGCATTCGTGGACGGTCTTTCCCCCGTTGAAGGCACCGGGGAGAGCACGTTCTAGTGTCCGCCCAACCGTCGTCGCCGGGCTCCAGCCCGGCCACCAAAACCGCCCGCCAGGCGCGGATCACCGCCATCCTGACGGGGGAGTCCGTGCGTTCCCAGGCGGAGCTGGCGGCACTGCTGGCGGACGACGGCGTGCAGGTCACCCAGGCGACGCTGTCCCGGGACCTCGTTGAACTCGGCGCGGTCCGGGTCCGCGGCAAGGAGGGCGTGCTGGTGTACGCCGTCCCGGGCGAGGGCGGGGAGCGGGCGGCCAAGAGTGGGGTGAGCCAGGAAATCCTGGACGCCCGGCTTGCGCGGCTCTGCAGCGAACTCCTGGTCACCGCGGAGGCCTCGGCCAACATCGCCGTGCTCCGCACCCCGCCGGGCGCCGCCAACTTCCTGGCACTGGCGATCGACCACTCAGTGATGCCGTCCATCCTGGGGACCATCGCCGGGGACGACACCGTACTGCTCGTCTCCCGCGACCCGCAGGGCGGCCAGGACCTCGCCGCCCGGTTCCTGCAGCTGGCTGAAGAAGCCGGGCAATAAGCTTGAAGACAACATCTACAAACCCCAATTACAAGGAGCATCTGAAGTGACTGAACGTATCGTGCTGGCCTACTCCGGCGGCCTGGACACCTCAGTAGCCATCGGCTGGATCGGTGAAGCCACCGGCGCCGAGGTCATCGCCGTGGCGGTCGACGTTGGACAGGGCGGCGAGTCCCTGGAAACCATCCGCCAGCGTGCCCTGGGCTGCGGCGCCGTCGAAGCCTACGTGGCCGACGCCTCCGACGAGTTCGCCAACGAGTACTGCATGCCCACGCTGAAGGCCAACGGCCTGTACCAGGGCCACTACCCGCTGGTTTCCGCCATCTCCCGCCCCGTCATCGTCAAGCACCTGGTCAAGGCGGCCCGCGAATTCGGCGCCACCACCGTTGCGCACGGCTGCACCGGCAAGGGCAACGACCAGGTCCGCTTCGAAGTGGGCATCCAGACCCTCGGCCCGGACCTGAAGTGCATCGCCCCGGTCCGCGACCTCGCCCTCACCCGCGACAAGGCCATCGCCTTCGCCGAGGAAAAGGGCCTGCCGATCGAGACCACCAAGAAGAACCCGTACTCCATCGACCAGAACGTCTGGGGCCGCGCGGTGGAAACCGGCTACCTCGAGGACATCTGGAACGCCCCCACCAAGGACATCTACGACTACACCGCCACGCCGGAGTTCCCGCCGGCACCGGACGAGGTCACCATCTCCTTCGAGGCCGGCGTGCCGGTAGCAATCGACGGCGTGAAGGTCACCCCGCTGCAGGCCATCAAGGAACTCAACCGCCGTGCTGGCGCCCAAGGTGTGGGCCGCATCGACGTCGTCGAGGACCGCCTCGTGGGCATCAAGTCCCGCGAAATTTACGAAGCCCCGGGTGCCATGGCGCTGATCACGGCCCACAAGCACCTGGAGGACATCACCGTTGAGCGCGAGCAGGCCCGCTTTAAGGCCACCGTTGGCCAGCGCTGGTCCGAACTGGTCTACGACGGCCAGTGGTTCTCCCCGCTGAAGCGCTCCCTGGACGCCTTCATCGAGGACACCCAGAAGTACGTCTCCGGCGACATCCGCATGACCCTCCACGGCGGCCAGGCCATCGTCAACGGCCGCCGCTCCGACACGTCGCTCTACGACTTCAACCTGGCCACCTACGACACCGGCGACACCTTCGACCAGTCCATGGCCAAGGGCTTCATCGAGCTGTGGGGCATGTCCGCCAAGGTTGCCTCCGGCCGCGACATCCGCGTCGCAGGAAAGTAGCCCCTGTGGCTGACCCTGTCGAAACCCAAAAAGCTGAGGCTACCAACACCGGCGCATTGTGGGGCGGCCGGTTCGCCGGCGGCCCCGCCGATGCCCTGGCCGCGCTGAGCAAGTCCACGCACTTCGACTGGCGGCTCGCACGCTATGACATCGCCGGTTCCATGGCGCACGCGCGTGTGCTGCACAAGGCCGGCCTGCTGGACGACGCCGAGCTGGAAGGCATGCTGTCAGCCCTCACCCGGCTGGACGAGGACGTTGCTTCCGGCGCCTATGTGCCGGCCGAATCCGACGAGGACGTGCACGGCTCGCTCGAGCGCGGCCTGATCGAGCGTGCCGGACCGCAGCTGGGCGGCAAGCTCCGCGCCGGCCGCTCCCGCAACGACCAGGTGGCCACGCTGGGGCGGATGTTCCTGCGCGACCACGCCCGGATCATCGCCCGCGGCGTCCTGGCCACCGTGGACGCGCTTGTGGAGCAGGCCAAGGCCCACCACGGCGTGGCCATGCCGGGACGGACGCACCTTCAGCACGCCCAGCCCGTGCTGCTCAGCCACCATCTCCTGGCCCACGCCTGGGCGCTGCTGCGCGATGTGCAGCGGCTCCAGGACTGGGACAAGCGCGCCGGCGTCTCCCCGTACGGGTCCGGCGCCCTTGCAGGGTCATCGCTGGGGCTGGACCCGGAAGCAGTGGCGGCCGATCTCGGGTTCTTCTCCGCATCGCACAACTCGATTGACGGCACCGCTTCCCGAGACGTCTTCGCCGAGTTCGCCTGGGTGTGCTCGATGATCGGCGTGGACCTCTCGCGGGTGTCCGAGGAGGTCATCCTCTGGGCCACCAAGGAATTCTCCTTCGTCACACTGCACGATTCCTACTCCACCGGATCGTCCATCATGCCGCAGAAGAAGAACCCGGACGTGGCGGAACTTGCCCGCGGCAAGGCAGGGCGCCTGATCGGCAACCTGACCGGGCTGCTGGCGACGCTCAAGGGCCTGCCGCTGGCGTACAACCGCGACCTCCAGGAGGACAAGGAGCCGGTGTTTGATGCCGCCGACACCCTGGAACTGCTGCTCCCGGCCGTCTCCGGCATGATCGCCACCCTGAAGTTCAACACTGAACGGATGGAATCGCTGGCGCCGCAGGGCTTCGCGCTGGCCACGGACGTTGCCGAATGGCTGGTCCGGCAGGGCGTTCCGTTCCGTGAGGCGCACGAACTCTCCGGTGCGGCCGTCAAGCAGGCGGAATCCCGCGGCGTAGAGCTGTGGGACCTGACGGACGAGGAATACGCAGCCATCTCCGGCCACCTCACGCCGGAGGTCCGCACGGTCCTGTCCACAGAGGGCTCCCTCAACAGCCGCAACTCCCAGGGCGGTACGGCCCCGGCCGCCGTCGAACGCCAGCTGGTGGCGCTGGAAGCCGAGCTTGCCGGCGTGCGGGAGTACGCAGCCTGAAACGCTCTCTCACTTAACGCGGCTTTTTGGCCAACGCTCTTTCACTTTCTTCGGGAAAGTGAGAGAGCGTTGCCGGTTTTCACGCGTTAAGTGAGAGAGCGTCCGGTGTTGACGCCGCGGACTGGCGCTACCATGGCGCCATGAGTGACTCGTTCCGCAAGCAACTCCGCGCGCTGCCCGACTTCCCGGCCGTCCTGCCCGGATTTGACCCGGCCAGTGCCCCGGCAGACCCCGGGGAACTCTTCCGGCAGTGGCTGGACGAGGCCCTGGCCGCGGGGGAACGCCAGCCACACGCCTGCAGCCTTGCCACCGTGGACGGCAGCGGCCAGCCGTCGTCGAGGATGCTGATCCTGAAGAACATCGACGACGACGGCTGGCACTTCGCCACGTCCCGCACCTCACGCAAGGGAACGGAGCTCAGCGCCAACCCCCACGCCGCCCTCAACTTCTACTGGCCCTCGCTGGGACGGCAGGTCAGGGTTGCGGGACCCGTGCTTGAGATGTCGGCTGAGGCATCGGCGCGGGATTGGGCGGAGCGGCCACGGGCGGACGGCAGCAGCAACCCGAACTGGCAGCTCTACGCAGTCCAGCCCGCTGAGTATGAATTCTGGCAGGCCAGCAACGACGGCGAGCACGTCCGGCACCGCCTCGGGCCCGACGGCCTTCCCCGGCGCTAGGATGGGCGCCATGACAGCTCCCGCACCCGAAGTCCTGCTCGCCGGGCTCCACAAAGCCGCTGATGACCTTGCCACCGATATCGCCAAGCTCAGTGACGAGGACGTGAAGGCTCCGTCTGCCCTGCCCGGCTGGACGCGGGGCCACGTGCTGGCCCACCTGACCGGCATCTCCAACGCCATGGCCAGGCAGCTCGAGTACGCGGCGCGCGGCGAAACCATTGAGCTGTACGACGGCGGCATGGACGGCCGGAACAAGGCCATCGACATGGCTGCCGGCCACGATGCCGCCACCCACCTCGCAGACCTGACCGCTGCCCTCCAACGCGCTATCACAACGTTTGATGCGCTGCCCGGCATCAAGGATTCGTCCGCCCACCGCACGGGCTGGTACGCACCCATCACGTACCGCGGGGGAGTTGTCCTGGACGGCGGCCTGGCGCTCTGGCGCGAACTCGTCATCCACACCTCCGACCTGCTCACGGGCAGGGGCCCGGAAACCTGGAGCCGCCAGTTCTGCGAGCACCTCTTCGACTTCCTCGCAGCCCGCGTCCAGCCCGACGACAAACTGGTGCTGCAGCCACTGGGCCTTCCGCCCGTGAGCATCGGCAGCGGCACCAGGTCCACCGTGATCAGCGGGATGATCACGGATATTGCGGCGTGGCTGGCAGGGCGCGAACCCACGCTGGGCAGCCTGAGGGCATCGGCGGCGGCCGACGGCGTGGACCTGCCGGCCTTGCTGCCGTGGCCCGCCGGAACCCCAACCTCCAAATAGCCGCTACGATTGTGGTTGCGCTATCAGTTTTGGCCCCTAAAACCCCGGTTTGGGAACCAAGACTGATAGCGCAAGGGGAACTGGGGGCGGCGGCGATAGGACCGATCAGGCGGCTTCGCGGGCCAGCAGGCTCTCCTTGATGACAAGCCCCCAGCGGAATCCGCCCAGGGAACCGTCGGTCCTGATGACCCGGTGGCAGGGAACAAACAGGGCCGCTGCGTTGAAGGCGCAGGCGCTGGCAGCCGCCCTGACAGCTTTGGGATTCCCGGCCAACCCGGCGTACTCGGTGTATGTCACGGGGGATCCCGGCCGGACCAGGCGCAGCACGTCCCAGGCGTGGACACGGAACGGCCCGGACATTTGCCGAACGGGAACCTGCATTGCCGGTGCCGGATCCCCGGCGTAAAAGGCTTCGACGGCGGCGGAGATCTCCCCGAGGTCGCTGACCAGTTCCAGGGTGGCGGGCCGCAGCGTCGGATGGATCTGCCCGGTCAGGTCGCCGGGCTTTTCGGTCCAGCCGCTGGAAAGTACCACCCCGTCCTGGGCAAGGATGGTAAACGGGCCGTCCGGAGTGGACATCTGAAGCAACTGGGCCTTCATCGGATCGCTTTCTCTGGTGTTCTGCTGCCTGCTGCGGGAGCGTCCGTCCTTGGGGCGAGACGTACGCCGGCGGCGGGATGGGCTGCTGCACGCCACAGGTGCATGGTGGCGTAGGAGCGCCAGGGGCTGACTTCGCGGAAATCCGGGCTGGAAGTCCAGGCCCCTCCGGAGCCACCTCCGAGGTAATCCTGACGCTGCTCCAAGGCTTTTATCCCGTTCCGCACCGCCGAGTCATTGCCAAGGAAGACGTCCGGCGCGCCGAGGACACGCATAGCGAGGTAGCCAACCGTCCAGGGTCCCACACCGGCAAGGGGCAGCAGCTTCGCCCCCAAGCTTGCCACGTCGTCGCCATAGCCAAAGTCGAGGGTGCCATCCGCCAGGGCGGAAGCTGCGGCGCGAAGGGCCTCAATGCGTTTCCGGGGGCCCCGCAGGAGTGCGCAGCCGTCGGCGGCGATTTCGGCCGGGGTGGGAAACATCCGGTCCAGGCCCTCGCCCGGGCTTCGGCTTGAGCTTCCGACGGCGGCGAGCTGGGTCAGGGCGGTCCGCGCGGCAGCCACGGTGATCTGCTGGCCCACCATGGCCCTGATCAGCATTTCCGCCGGGTCCAGCGCTCCGGGCATCCTGATGCCGGGAGTGCGGGCCACTGCAGCAGCCAGTCTCGGGTCTTCCGCCAGGGCGCCGTCGATCGCCACCGGATCCGCATCCAGGTCGAACAGCCGCCGGACGCGGCTCAGCAGGGCCGGAAGGTCCCGAAGGTCCACCGCACCGATGGTGAGGGTCAGCGGCCGTCCGGGGGTGCCGGCGTCGTACTCGACCCTGAAGCGCGCGTCGCCCTGGGGAAGCCGCAGTGTTCGGGCGTACGAGGTTTGGGTTCCGGACTCGATCCCCGGGAGGGCACGGACCGCCAGGAAAGTGAAGACGCCGGGGTCGAAGGGCTCGCGGTAGGGGAGGCTGAGGGTGAGGGCGGTAGAGCCGGCGGGGGACTTCGGATGCCTGGCGGCGCGGAGCGCGCTGGGGGTCAGGTCGAAGACCTCCACCATGGTCTCGTTGAACTGGCGGACGCTGCTGAAGCCTGCCGCGAAGGCCACGTCGGCGAGCTTCATGGAGGTGGATACCAGCAGCGTGCGTGCCGTCTGGGCGCGGCCGGCCCGGGCGAGCGACAGGGGACCCGCGCCCAGTTCCTGGCTGAGGATCCTGTTCAGCTGGCGGGAGGAATAGCCAAGGCGGGCGGCCAGGCCGTCTACGCCGTCCCTGTTCACCACACCGTCATTGATCAGGCGCATGGCACGCCCCGCGATGTCTTGCCGCACGTTCCAGGCAGGCGTTCCCGGCACAGCCTCAGGCAGGCAGCGTTTACAGGCCCGGTAGCCGGCGTCGTGGGCCGCTGCTGAGGTCTCGTAAAAGGTGACGTTCGCAGCCTTGGGAGTCCTGGCCGGGCACGACGGACGGCAATAGATGCCCGTGGTCCGGACAGCAGTGTAGAACTGCCCGTCGAACCGGGTGTCCCGGGCGTCTATTGCCCGGTAGCGCTGCCAGAAATCCATTCCTCCATCCTGCCAGCAGTGGAGGAGGCGGGCTAGCGGAAATCGGACATCGCCGTTGGCGCCTTTTTGGCGTTGCGTCAGGTATTGCTGCCGGTTTTGGATAGAGTCTGGCCATGAGCAGAAGTCCCTCGCAGGCCCGGGAACCGCTGCGGGAATTCCTCTCGGGCGATGCCCGCACCCTGGCACCGATGCTGCTGGGGGCTATCCTGACCCATGATTCGAGGGAGGGCCGGGTGTCCGTCAGGCTCACCGAAGTGGAGGCCTACCTGGGGCCCGAGGATTCCCTGCACCCCGATCCAGGCTCGCACACATACCGCGGCCCCACTCCACGGAACGCCCCGATGTTCGGCCCCGCCGGGCACCTGTACGTTTACTTCACCTATGGCATGCATCACTGCACGAACATCGTGTGCGGCCCTGCCGGTGTGGCTTCCGCTTTGCTGCTGCGCGCGGGGGAGATCGTGGAGGGCCTGGAGCTTGCACAGCACCGCCGGTCCACATCGAAAAACCCGGCCGACCTGGCAAGCGGCCCGGCCCGGCTGGCCAAAGCCCTGGGCCTGACAACCGCGTACAGCGGCCGCGACGCATTGGCGCCCCCTTTTGCGCTGTCGCTCCCCGATAGGCCGGTTACGGAGGTCAGTTCCGGTCCGCGGGTGGGGGTTTTCGGCGTTGGCGGATCCGAGCAATACGCCTGGCGTTTCTGGATCACGGGGGACCCTACTGTCTCCAAGTACAAGGCGGCCAAGCCGAGGCCGGCATCGTTTCGCCAGCGTTAACGGAAATGGTTGTAGAATGGACGGTCTGTCTTTTGCGATAGGGGAACGTTAAATGCTCGACGCCGATTTGGCCCACGAACGGGACTATGTTGCCGGCCTGTATGCCCGGCTGGAGGAGCTCCGCGAGGAAAAGCGCAGGCAGCTTGCGCAGGTCCGCAGGGCAGGGGCTGTGGGCACCATGCAGAACGTTTCCGAGCGCGACGCTTTCGCGGCTCTGTACGAGGACCGCCTGGCGCAGCTGGATGCCGTGGATGACCGGCTGGTCTTCGGCCGCCTGGACCTGGACTCCGGGGAAGCGCAGTACATCGGACGCATCGGCCTCACCACTGAGGACCTGCAGCGGCTGATGGTTGACTGGCGCGCGCCCGAAGCCGGGCACTTCTACCAGGCCACGGCCTTCGACCGGCAGGGCGTCCGCCGCCGCCGCCACCTGATCCTGCAGGGCAGGGAGGTCAAGGCCATCGAGGACGATGTCCTGGACGCGGACATGCTGGCGGACAACGAATCGCTGCAGGGCGAGGGCGCCCTGCTGGCCGCCCTGAACTCCCGGCGCACGGGCCGGATGTCGGACATCGTCAGCACCATCCAGTCCGAACAGGACCGCATCATCCGGTCCTCCATCTCGGGCGCCGTGGTGGTGCAGGGCGGGCCGGGCACCGGCAAGACGGCCGTGGCACTGCACCGGGCAGCATACCTGCTGTACACCCACCGGGACCGGCTTAAGTCCGCGGGCGTCCTGCTGGTGGGCCCGTCGTCGTCCTTTATGAAGTACATCGAAAGGGTGCTGCCCTCCCTGGGGGAGACCGGCGTTGTGATGGCCAGCGTGGGCCGGCTGATGCCCGGCATTAACGCCGTGCCGGAACCCGACGCCGACGTTGCCGCCATCAAAGGCCGCCTGGACATGGCTGCCGTGGTGGCCAACGCCGTGGCCAACCGGCAACGGATTCCCGCTGAAAACCGCATCCTGGAAGTGGACGGCCGCAAGCTCGTGCTGACGCCGCGCCAGGTCCGCCGTGCCCGCGAACGCGCCCGCTCCACCGGCAAGCCGCACAACGAGGCACGGGTGACCTTCGTCAAGATCCTGCTGCGCGAACTCACCGAACAGATGACCGAGCTGGTGGAAGCCGGGAACATCGGCAACAACGCAGACCGCTCCTACCTGGCGGAGGATGTCCGTACCGCCCGTGATGTGCGGATCGCCCTCAACCTCTGCTGGATGCCCATGACGCCCGAAAAGCTGATCTCGGAGCTGTTTAGCAAGCCGGCGGTGCTTGAATTCTGCACCCCCCACCTGTCAGCGGCTGAGCGGGCACTGCTGCAGCGTCCCGCCGACGCCCCCTGGACCGAGTCCGATGTGCCCCTGCTGGACGAAGCTGCCGAACTGCTCGGTGAGCTGGACCCGGCAGCCGGGCGCGGCCTCGCGCAGCAGGAGCACGACAGGGCCCGCGACCTTGCCAACGCCAAGCAGACCCTGGTGAACATGGAGGCTGCCGGTGTGGATCCGCTGATGTCCGCGGAGGAGCTGGCCGAGCAGAACCAGGAACAGGAAGCGCGGCTGACCGCTGCCGAGCGTGCCACCAGCGACCGCACCTGGGCCTTTGGCCACATTGTGGTGGACGAGGCGCAGGAGCTCTCGCCTATGCAGTGGCGCCTGCTGGTCCGCCGTTGCCCCCTGAAGTCCTTCACGATTGTTGGTGACATCGCGCAGACGAGCTCGGTGGCCGGTGCCAATTCATGGCAGGGCGCGCTTGCTCCGATGTTCGGCGACCGCTGGCAGCTGGAGGAGCTGACAGTCAATTACCGCACGCCGTCACAGATCGCAGAAGCAGCTGTGCGGATGGCCAACGCGGCCGGACTCGTAGTCTCCGCACCCAAGGCCGTGCGGGAGGGGCGCTGGTCGCCCGTCATCGACGAGGTGGACCCGGGACAGGTGGTCAGCCGCCTGGTGGAAGTTCTGCCGGAGGAATTGGAAGCGCTCGACGGCGGCCTGCTGGCCGTTATCGCGGATGGCCCCCTGTTGCCGGAGGCCGCCGCCGCCCTGCGCGCCGAGTACGGCCGCCGCATTGGCAACGGTGCCGGCAGCTATGAGCAGGACATCGTGGTCATCAGCCCGCGCGAGGCCAAGGGCCTGGAGTTCGACGGCGTGGTGGTGCTGGAGCCCGCCACCATGCTGAACCATGAGCACGGCAAGGTGGGGGATCTGTACGTTGCCATGACGCGCGCCACCCAGCGCCTGCGCCTCATTGCTTCGGATCCCGTGCCGGCAGGCATCAAGCGCTGAGCTTCCTCGATTGGTGCCGGCCCGTTCAGGGGCCGGCGCCGGTTCCGTCCACCCGGCGCCGGTGCGGGGTAATACTGCTAACTTAGAAGGCGTGTCAGAACTCAACAGCCTCGAATCGCAGCAGAACGACCCCACTTTTGCCAATATCTGGCAGGAACTGAAGTGGCGTGGACTGGTCCACGTCTCCACGGACGAAGCAGAGCTGGAAAAGCTCCTCGCCGGCGGGCCGGTCACGTACTATTGCGGCTTCGATCCCACCGCGCCGAGCCTGCACCTGGGCAACCTGGTCCAGCTGCTCGTGATGCGGCGGCTGCAGCTTGCCGGTCACAAGCCCCTCGGACTGGTGGGTGGTTCCACCGGCATGATCGGTGACCCCCGCCCCACAGCCGAGCGCACCTTGAACACCAAGGACACCGTTGCGGAATGGGTGGGATACCTTCAGGCCCAGGTCCGCCGGTTCCTCAGCTTTGAGGGCGACAATAAGGCGCAGATGGTCAACAACCTTGATTGGACTGCACCCTTGAGTGCCATCGACTTCCTGCGCGAGGTGGGCAAGCACTTCCGTGTTGGCACCATGCTGCGCAAGGACGCTGTGGCTTCCCGGCTGAACTCGGACGAGGGCATCAGCTACACGGAGTTCAGCTACCAGATCCTGCAGGGCATGGACTACCTCCAGCTGTACCGTGATTACGGCTGCATGCTCCAGACCGGCGGTTCGGACCAGTGGGGCAACCTCACCAGTGGAACGGAACTGATCCGCAAGGTCGAGGGCAAGAGCGTCCACGCGCTGGGTACGCCCTTGATCACCAACTCCGATGGCACCAAGTTCGGGAAGAGTGAGGGCAACGCCATCTGGCTCGACGCCGGCATGTGCAGCCCGTACGCCTTCTACCAGTTCTGGCTCAACACGGCGGACGCTGATGTGGTGGACCGTTTGAAGGTGTTTACTTTCCTGACGCGGGCCGAGATCGAGGAGATTGCCACGGTTGTTGCCGAGCGTCCGTTTGCCCGCGAGGGCCAGCGGAAGCTTGCCTTCGAAGTGACGTCCCTCGTTCATGGGGTGGAGGCTACCGAGAAAGTCATTGCTGCCTCAGCTGCCCTTTTTGGGAACGGTGACCTGGCGGCGCTGGACAAGCCGACGCTGCAGGCGGCAACATCCGAACTTCCTTCCGCCACGGTGCAGGTGGATGCCATGGGAATTGTTGACCTGCTGGTTGCCTCCGGACTTTCGGAAAGTAAGTCAGCCGCCCGGCGCACGGTGGGCGAAGGCGGGGCATACGTCAACAACGAGAAGGTATCTGATCCCGAAGCGGTGATCCCGGAATCGGAGTTGTTGCACGGGCAGTACCTGCTCCTGCGCCGCGGAAAGAAGAACCTCGCCACGGTGGAAGTACTGGTTCCGTAGCCCATCGCGGGACACTTTGCACGCTCTTCCGCAGCCGATTTGCACGGCCGCGGGGGAGCGTGTAATGTCTTTTGAGTCGCCGCCGCTGAAGCGGAAAAATAGCGACCGACCCCCAACAAAAAGTGAAGCAACTTCACTGTGTGCGAAAGCGCCGGCCTGAAGAAATGCTTCACTTTATGATGGTCGGATTCATTCCACCGAGTGAATTCCGGGAAAACAACCGGATTTGCAAAGTGAAAATGAATGAAATAACATTGAAACATCGCAGCGAAGAAATACGAAATAGAAATTCACTGAGTGAATTGTTTCGGGAATATTCGAATGTGTCTGTTGTTTGAGAACTCAATAGTGTGCCAAGTTTGTTGATACCGATTTGTTTTTATGGATTGGTTGAATTTGCCGGGCTGCCCGCCCCTGTGGGTGGTCTGGTTTTTACAGCTGGTTTCAAA
>NZ_JAMKFI010000045.1:0-1071 GCF_024494415.1 Pseudarthrobacter sp. R1
TGTATTGACCACGGACGTTAGGAACATGCGGCGTGGTTAGGTGACAAAAAGAAGACCTCCAAGTGGAGTGGGGCTTGTCTAGAGTCCGAACCACAAGGAGGTCTTCAATGTCCCATGCTAACGCGCTTCTGACGCCCAAGGGCCGGCTCCGCCTTGCCCAATGCATCGTGGAAGACAAATGGCCGTTGCGGCGGGCAGCTGAACGGTTCCAGGTATCCGTCACGACCGCCGCGCGGTGGGCGGACCGGTACCGGGCTCTTGGTGAGGCCGGGATGGCGGACCGTTCCAGCCGGCCCGTCAGCTCCCCGCGGCGGACCTCGGTGCGGCGGGAGCGTCGGATCATCGCGATTAGGGTCAACCGCCGGTGGGGACCGGCACGGATCGGCTATCTGCTGGGCATCCATCCCTCCACGGTGCACCGGGTGCTGTCCAGATTTGGGCTGGCGAGGTTGGCGTGGCTGGACCGGGCCACGGGCCGGGTGATTCGCCGGTACGAGCACCACAAGCCCGGGGACCTGGTCCACGTCGACATCAAGAAACTTGGACGGATCCCTGACGGCGGTGGACACCGCAGCGTCGGCAGGACCGCCGGAAACCGGAACAAGACCGGTACCGCGGCGAACCGGAGACCGGGCTACGCGTTCCTGCACAACGCCGTCGATGACCATTCCCGACTTGCCTACACGGAGATCCTGACCGATGAAAAAAAGGACACCGCGGCTGGATTCTGGGCACGTGCCAACGCCTATTTCGAGTCCCACGGAATCACTGTGAAACGGGTTCTGACCGATAACGGCTCCTGCTACCGCTCTTACGCGTTCAAAGACGCGCTGGGCCCTGAGATCAAGCACAAACGCACGCGCCCGTACCGGCCACAGACAAACGGCAAAGTCGAGCGCTACAACCGCACCATGCTCGATGAATGGGCCTACGCCCGTCCGTATCGATCAGAGACCGAGCGTGTTGCCGCTTTCGCCGACTGGCTCCATCACTACAATCATCATCGAGGCCACACCTCACTCAAAGGTCAGCCACCGGCCAGCCGCGTCACCAACCTCTCAGGTCAATACA
>NZ_JAMKFI010000046.1:0-1243 GCF_024494415.1 Pseudarthrobacter sp. R1
TGCCGGCAAGGTCTGGGGTGCTTCGGGGGCCGGGGCCGTGGCCACCAGGGACCGGTCAAACGAGATGGCGGCGCCGGGAGAAGCCTGGGCTGGTCCCTCCGCCAGGGCCGCACTGCCCGCAGCTGTCACCAGCGGCCGGTCCGGGCCCGTGCCGGCATTGGCCGCAGTGATGGTGGCACCGACGAGCATGGCCACGGTGATCGTGGCCGCTGCCGGAAGGTTGCGGCGAAGAACGGCGAAGTCCCGGCGGGTAGGCCGGTGCCGGCTGCGCCGGGGCCCAGCTGAGGAGGGGCGGAACGAACTCGCGGGCACCGGGTTACGGTGCCGGCCGCGGGCAGGGGAGGACTGCATGGGGATCCTTTCGGCGCCTGCGAAGTTAGCTGTCGGGTTCGGGCCAGGAATAAGCCCGGCCGGAGCTACAAACCTCTCAGACAGGAGGTCTTCGTCCGGCTTCACCCCAAGGCAGTGCAACTGCCAGAAAGTGGGTTCTCCGCCCCCGCCATGGAAGACCTGCTGTTGCGAGTCCGCGGCGGGGCTGGGCGTACAGACTCAAAAGGCACCGATACAGAAATGCCTGTACCCACGTTACCCTAAGATAACGAACCGTTATAATCGCGTGAGCTGTGGCACGTAGCCGGGCGTCCGTCCCTTTCGGTTTATTTCTGTTCCCCGTAAAACCGATTGCTCTGGGTACCTTCAAGTGTTCACAGGTTGGGGGCCTGGTCTCCTCCGCGCCATGCCGACCTGGAGCTGGGTGCCCCACGCTCGACGTCGTTTACCCAAGTTTTGATGACAGCGACGGCGGGATCCTGCTGGCGATGACGGCCTACGTTCCGCCCCGCGCGGTTCCCACGACGCTGGTCCTGGACAGTGAAGGCCCCGTCAGTGCCACGATTTTGGATATTTCCGAGAAAGAGACCCTCAAGGCGCCCATCGTGGCGGCACTGGCCGGACAGTAAGGAAGCGCGCAGGAGAATTGCTGCAACACGCGGGGCTTACCGTCGCCGTTCGGGCCTGTCTGCCAGCTGCTGCAGGTAGTGGTTGTAGGCCTCCATGTCAGCGTCGCCGCCTGCCGCGGCCACCACGCGCTCTGTCCGCGCCCAGCCACGGGCTTCATCCCGCTGCCAGCGGACAAGGATGAACATCAGCAGCAGCACCCCGGGCAACTCACCATAGGACCACGCCAGGCCTCCGGCGACCTCCTGGTCACGCATCGGATCGATATTCCACGCCGCCGGCGGGC
>NZ_JAMKFI010000047.1:0-1135 GCF_024494415.1 Pseudarthrobacter sp. R1
GCGGTGCGTTGTCATTGTTGGGCCGTGGTGCGGGCGGAACCGCGCTGTCTGTCGCCTGCGGGGCTGCTGAGGGTGTCGTTGCCTGCACCGACGCAGTGGGGGAGACTGCGGGTGCAGGTGTAGCCGCAGGCGCCTGGACGGTGAAGGTGTAGTTGCCTTCGATGGGATGCCCGTCGGAGGACACGGCCCGCCACAGCACGGTGTAGGTGCCGGGGCTTCCCGCGGCAGTCTTGGTGGACAGCGTCGGCCCTTCGACACTTACGGTGCCGTCGCTGACGGTGGCTCCGGCGCCGTCTGTGACGGTGATGATGCTCAGGTTCAGGGACGCCGAATCGGTGGGCGGCTGGGTGAGGGTCAGCGATACCGTTTCCGGTGCGGTTGTAACAACACTGTCGCGGGCCGGAGTGGTCGAGGACAGGGCGTCGTGGGCCAGGGCCGGGGATGCTGTCAGGGCCGCCGGCAGCAGCAGCGCTGCGACGGCTGTCAGCCGGAGCCGGGACCTGAACGTGGATCGTGGTTTCATCGTGGTTTCCTTCGAAAAAATGTAGCGCAGGCGCTCCGGTGAACGGGACTGCAGGTTATTGTGTGGCAGCCGGTGGCCGCACAACGGGCTTCACGCGATGGCGGGCGGGCCGCGCCGGGGATGCGCGCGAAGCATGCGCGGGCGCGGTACCGGGGCCTGCCGGGGGGCGGGCAGCGGCTGGGCCGGGAGGTGAACGAAGGTGACGGGGGAGGGGAAGAGTACCGGGCGGAGCCAGGCGGCCAGCGCCCAGAGGGCGGCTTCGCCCTTGGCCAGCAGAACAGCGGTCGCCAGTGTTGCGGCGAGGTGCGCGGTGAGCATTGCCGGCTCGAGGTCCCGTACGGCGCTCAGCTGCACGTCCCGCGCCGCGGACAGCTGAGCGCCTGCGCCCACGGACGCGTGCTGGTGGGCCCCGGCCGTGGAGGCGACGGCTGTATCCGCGGCTGCGTAGGAGAGGGCCGACAGCAGTGTGTGCAGCAGCCACTGCCCTCCTGTCAGGACCACAGCCAGGGCCGGCAGCTGCAGTTTCCACCGGGTCAGAACGATGACCGCCAGGAAGACCAGGGCAGTGCAGGCGGCCAGGACAGGGGTCTGGGGCAGCCGTCCGCCGCCGGC
>NZ_JAMKFI010000048.1:0-954 GCF_024494415.1 Pseudarthrobacter sp. R1
CTAGGGTGTGTTGCTAAACCCTTTGAGGGCTGATTTCCGTCAGGCTTGATTTATGGCAGCGAGGCAAGAAATTTCTGACAAGGCTTGGGCCGTGATGGCGCCGCATTTCCCGGTGTGGAAGGGGAACGGGCGTCCGATCATGGACATGCGTCGGACCGTCGAAGGGATCGTCTGGAGGTTCCGCACCGGTGCGCCTTGGCGTGATGTGCCTGAGAGGTTCGGGAACTGGAACTCTATTTACGGGCGCTTCGCGGATTGGTCCAGAGACGGGACCTGGGCCAGTGTTCTCGCCGCCGTGCAGGCAGCTGGCCAGCGTGCCGGCGATGTCGACTGGACCGTCTCGGTGGACGCGACGATCACCCGGGTGCATCAGCATGGCGCCACCCTTACCCGCACCACAGGGGGCACCGCAGAATTACAAGAAACTCGGTGATGAGGAACCGGGCGACCACGCGATCGGCAAGTCCAGGGGCGGAATGACGTGCAAAATCCACCTTGCCACCGACGGCAAAGGACGACCGCTGGGACTCGTGCTCACCGCTGGCCAGGCCGCGGACACCTCATTCTTCCAAACCGTGCTGGAGACCATCTCGATCACCGGCACCTCCCGGGGACGGCCCCGCAGCCGGCCCGACCGGGTACTGGCAGACAAGGCCTACACCTCCAGCGCCAACCGCAGCTACCTGACTGGCAGGGGAATCAAAGTCACGATCCCCGAGCGCTCAGATCAGATTGCAGGACGGGCCCGGCGCGGTTCCAAAGGCGGACGCCCTCGATCCTTCGACAAGGACGCCTACAAAGGCCGTAACGTCGTGGAACGTTGCTTCAACCGCCTCAAACAATGGCGTGGCATCGCAACCAGAAGCGACAAAACAGCACGCAGCTACCTCGCAGGCGTGACCCTGGCGTCGACCCTGATCTGGATCAAATCAGGGCTTTAGCAACACGTCCTAG
>NZ_JAMKFI010000049.1:0-2999 GCF_024494415.1 Pseudarthrobacter sp. R1
TCCCCTTCCACACCGGGAAATGCGGCGCCATCACGGCCCAAGCCTTGTCAGAAATTTCTTGCCTCGCTGCCATAAATCAAGCCTGACGGAAATCAGCCCTCAAAGGGTTTAGCAACACACCCTAGGCCTGCAACGGCGAGAATGACGCTGTAAGTCTCCGTGAGTTGCTTCCAATCGGCGGCAAACAGTTTGAAGAACCATTCGAGGGAATCTGACACAACGAGCACATTTAGGAGGATAGGGAGAAAAATTGGGAGGAGCACCATGAGGGACTTCCACTTGGTGTATTCGAAGGGCTGGGCGAGCTTAGACACTCTCACAGCTAGGTGACCGGCAAAGAAGGCTGCGCTGGTTGCTAGGCCAGCATATGCTGCACCGTTAGCCGCGGACTCAGGATCGTCCGGGATTAAGATGAGAGCGGCAGACAGCCCAGCTATAACCAACACTTCAATTCCGAGCACAATCGCGATGCCACGTGTAAAGGCATTCTCAAATGGATGGCTGCCTCGGGTCGTGTCGTCACGCCAAACCTTCACAAGGAGGCGCTTCCGGGCCTTATCGTCAGGAATGTGTGGGCTTACAGCTTCCTTGACGCGCGCGGTGACTTCCTTCGAGTAGTTGAAAGCTGCCCCTCATCAACGTAGAGATGCTTTGGCGCCTGAGGATCTCCAACGAGCGTGTAGCTTGCCACTAGGTCGCTCGTCGTGCCGGGTGCTTTCGGATTGTTCTCCGTTACGTCGACATGTACAACAGGTTTGGCACTGAACGGCCACATAATGTCCCCCAATTAAAAGACTTGGCGCCCGGTTCTCCCGGCACCAAGTGTCGATTCTATGTGAATGCCGCGCCACGCTTGGCTGACGTCGCAGCGGCACGTAGGCGACATATTCCCCACAAGAAATCCGGAAGATTGCCACAAGATCCTCAGTCGAATGGGAATCGTCAGTAATTTGGATATAGCCATCAGAATGTGGGGATTCTAATCATGTCCGAACCAACGGAGCCTTTTCCGCCACAGCCGTCGCCCGTCAACAACGAGCCACCTCCGCAGCCAGGGAAGCGCAGGGTCCCCGTGTGGGCGTGGATGTTCATGGGATTGAGCTCGCTGGCATTGGTTGTGGCAGTGATCGGCATCTCAGTAATGGTCGGCGCTGGTTCGGTGACTCCTGCCGCACAGACATCGAAGAACGAAACGGCATGCAAACTTTTCGAGGACGGCGTTAACCAACTCACGGACGCCCTCCAATTGGCGTTCACTGAAGGGCCACGCGTCAAGGACGCCATAATCGCGGCGCATGACATGCTTCCATCCAGGATCAAGGACGCCGAGGACAAAGCGGAGGGCGACGTTGCTGTGGCCATCCGCCAAGCACGCGAGCTCGCCCCCACCCCTGGGATCTTCTCAACGGATGACACTGACCTAGCGTTCTTCATGTCTAAACAGACCGTCGCGGACAAATGCCAGGCCGATGGGGTAACCATCGACATACATAAGCTGGCTAAGTAGCCCCACAAAAAGGGGAGACAGCCAAGGGTGACTGTCCCGATAGAGCAGGGACAGAGTTGTCCGTGGTTCCGGGCAGAATGTCACCATGAGCACCGCAGGCCCCTCGTCCTCAGAATCTCACCGAGCCCAAAACTTGAGTAACAAGGCGATGGGTGTGAGTGCTGCTTCCCTTACTAGCCTTGCAGAAAGTTTGAAGGCTGCCAGCGCATTTGCGGACGGTGTTGCGGGTGGGAGTGCGGCGCTGAGCAGTGTGGTGGAGAGTTTGAAGGCCACCAGTGCCTTTGATGGTGTTGGTGTCACCGGGTTGGGTTCTGTTAGCCGGATGTTGGAGGGGCTGGGTGCGGGCACGTCCTTGAAGGACGTGTATGGCACGGCGGGCGTGGGTTCGGTCGGCAGGATGCTGGAGGGGATTGGTGCGGCCGCCTCATTCAAGGATGTTTACGGTGTTGCCGGTGGGAGTGCGGCGCTGAGCAGTGTGGTGGAGAGTTTGAAGGCCACCAGTGCCTTTGATGGTGTTGGTGTCACCGGGTTGGGTTCTGTTAGCCGGATGTTGGAGGGGCTGGGTGCGGGCACGTCCTTGAAGGACGTGTATGGCACGGCGGGCGTGGGTTCGGTCGGCAGGATGCTGGAGGGGATTGGTGCGGCCGCCTCTTTCAAGGATGTTTACGGTGTTGCCGGTGGGAGTGCGGCGCTGAGCAGTGTGGTGGAGAGTTTGAAGGCCACCAGTGCCTTTGATGGCGTTGGTGTCACCGGGTTGGGTTCTGTTAGCCGGATCTTCGAGGGTTTGAACACGGCCTCGTCCTTGAAGGACGTTTACGGCGCCGCTGGCCTGGGTTCCGTCGCCAAGATGATGGCGAACTTGGATCAGAGCCGATTCGATGACTTGGTCCGGTCTTTGCGTAACGCGCCTACCGACTCGACCCTGCTAGTAGTTGACCGGCTTTTCACGCAACTGAAGGGCGACGATACCGACATCGTTGAGGCCTCACAGGCCCTGGACCTGACCATACCCTTCGGTCACGACAGTGCCGTACGAGCCGCATGTCAGATTGTCATGGTCACACTGGTGGCAGTCGCTTTATTCGGAATCAGCATGCTTACGCATCCCGTGTTCGCCATGGCAGCAGCAGCGTTAGCCGCGACCGGAACCCCAAAACCAAAAGAGGTATGGAAGGCGACGGGCAAGGCCTACGACAGCATCTACGGGGGCAGTAACTATCATCCCCAGAGGGCGATCGAGAGGGACGGGCGCCGGCCGAAAGGTCGCTGGTGACCAACGTGACGAAACGTAATGGTTATATATGCTGAAAATGGCCTTGTTGAAGATTAAAGCAAATCACTTTACATAATCACAATTATCGGCTCTTAAAGCACGGGAGTGGAAGTGGATGCGAGAACTCCCGCCTCCGGAAGAATTCGGCGTTTCCGCAGGTCAGAACCGATCTTACATTCCTTCATGATCAAGGGCGCGTCATCTCGATTTGATCCGCTA
>NZ_JAMKFI010000050.1:0-3523 GCF_024494415.1 Pseudarthrobacter sp. R1
TGGTCACCCTGTGGCTGTCTTCGCGGACCAGTTGGGCGTCGGCAACGGGCTCCACGGCCACCGGGGCTGGTTTGTTGAGCGTGAACACGGCGTACCAGATCGCTCCTGCGGCCACGAGGGCTCCGAGGAGGACCCAGATGACGGTCCGGGCGCGCTTGGCCGGATCTGCCGGCTTTGTTTTGGTTTTCGTCCGTGACATCAGTGATGCATGCTTTCCTGATCGCGGTGGGCGGCTGGTTCGATTTGAAAGGTGGAGTGTTCGACGCTGACGTCGAAGTGTTCGGCGACGCAACGCTGCAGATCAGCCAGGATGGTTGGACGCGTGCCCGCAGGTCATGCAGCCGGCATCGACGAGAACGCCGGGGTGCCGGAGCTCCTTCAGGATCACCACCCGGATGCTATACCAACAGACATGGTTAGCTTAACGTTCATTGCTGCCTCCCGCCGCGGTCTCCGGGGGAATGGTACTTGCGTTCGCCCAGTTGCGTGAGCATGGCGTTGTAGGCCTGCAGGTCCGCGTCGTGGTTGCGGTCCGCGGCTCGGTCGGTGCGGCGCATCTCCCTTGTGTCCGAGCGGGACCACATGATGGCGACTCCAATCGCGATCAGCAGGGTCGGCACCTCGCCAATGCCCCAGGTGATGGCGCCGGCCATTTGCTGGTCTGCCAGCGGGGAAAGGCCCCAGTCCCTGCCAAGGCGGGTAAACCACTCCGGCTGCAGGAGGGTGGTAGAGCCCATCAGGGTGACGCCGAAGAATGCGTGAAAGGCCATGGTGGCGAGTAGCAGCAGCAGCCGCAGCGGGTACGGCGCCCTGCGGGGGACCGGGTCGGTGCCGATCATGGACAGGATGAACAGGTAGCCGGTGATGAGGAAATGCGCGGTCATGAGTTCATGGCCGGCGTGTTCGCGCAGAGCGAAGCCGAACGCGTCCGAATAGTAGAACAGGACGATGGAGCCAGCGAAGTTCGCCGCGACGAACAGCGGGTGCGTCAGGACGGCGGCCGGGCGGGAGTGCACCAGGACCATGATCCATTCGCGTGGCCCCCTGCTGCCGTCCTGCCGGGGCGCCAGGGTCCTGAGCGCCAGGGTGACGGGGGCGCCAAGGACGAGGAAGACCGGCACGATCATGGTCAGCGCCATATGGTCGACCATGTGCGCGCTGAGCAGTACCCGCCCGTAGACCGACGGGCCGCCGGAAGTGAAGAAGACCAGCGCGGCCAGGCCCAGCAGCCACATCACGGCCCGGATCCAGGGCCAGGCATCGCCGCGCTTCGTCAGCACCCGCGCCGCTCGCAGGTAGAGGAACGCGGCAATGACCGCGACGGCGATCCAGAGCCAGTCCGGGCGCCAGACCGTGAACCACCGCTCGGGGGTGAGCTCGGGAGGCAATGAGTAGCCGGTGAGGATCTGGGCCGGCGTAAGGGCAGGTTCGATGTCCTGCCCGCCGGGTGGGGGCGTGCGGCTCAGTGCCGCGGCCAGTCCGCTCACCGCCCCCATAATAAGGACTTCGACAATGATGAGCCGCCAGAACAGCAGCCCCGACCGCCCGGGGCCTGAAGCGGCAGCGAGGGCAGGGAGCAGGCGTCTTCGGTGCACAAGACCGAGGCCGCCAAGAATGAGGGTGCCGGCGGTCTTTCCCAGCAGGAGCACGCCATAGGGTGAGGCGAGCCCGGACGGGAGGTCCAGGCGGATGGCGGCATTAATCAGCCCTGAGGCCACGACGAGAATGAAGGCGAACCCGGCAAGGGTGGAAAACCGTTGGACGACGGCAGCGGTGTCTTTGCCCAGGACTGTTCCGGCTGCGGCCAGCGCGATCAGCCCGCCGAACCAGAGGGACACTCCGATCAGGTGCAGGCCCAGGGAGTTGATGGCCTGTTCGTGGTCGGTACCCCCGGCGGCGTGGCCAATCAGGATCATCGGCACCAGCCCGCTGGCAGCCAGGACCGCTGTGGCGGCCAGCCCGGCGGGGGAGCGGAGGCCGAATGTGGCCGTCGCCACCGTCGCTGCGATGATCACCACCCACAGCCAGGCACTGCCGGTCGGGAGTTCGGTGACGTAGGATGCCAGCTGGGCGGCGAATTCCCGGCTGCCGGAAATCGGCACCCCGGCGATGTCGGCGAAGCTGAACACGATGACAGCGATGGCGGAGAACGTCCAGAGCAGGCTGGCAGCAGAAGCCAGCACCATGATCCGGGTGAACGCCGGATGCTCACCGGACCCCGCGTCCTGGCCGGCTGGTTTACGTTTCCGTGACCGCGACAGGGTAGGCGGGACAATAAAGGCGGCAAAAACCAGGGCCCCGATCGTGGCCGCGGCGGAAATGTTGTGGACGGTCTGAACGACGCCGTAGCCCCAGCGGACCAGGGCCCCCGGGTCCCGGGTCTCGGCCGGAAGCAGGCCCCTGCCATAGGCGGTGGCGGCCAGGACGGCGATCAGGGCGATCAGGCCGGCGACAGCCAGCCACCAGGGTTTCGGTGACACTGCCGGGGTCCCGGCGGGGGACTTCACAGCCACAATGAATCCTTCGAAGGTGGTCGTCGGCTGCCTCCGGTAATCTCGGGAAGCCTGGGGCGCCGCAAGGACGGCGCATAACAAGATTATCTGTAGAGTTATTCAGACGTTAATTCGGCCCGTCGGCCGCAAGGTGGCCGTCGGCGCTGCACACCCGGCCAGAGGTAAATGCGAAGCATGAGCAGGCAAAGGTAACCTTGATGAATGACCGCGATCTCCCTCTCCGCAACTCCGGTTTCCGGCGGCACGGGCAGCGACTGTGCCGTCCGGGTGGCCGACGCCGACCGGGTCCAGGCTGTCCGTGCCAGGATGCCGAAGGACTTCGACGTCGCCGCTCTCGTCGTGATCTTCGGGTTGCTGTCGGATCCGGGCAGGGTGCGGATCCTCATAGCCCTGCTCGAAGGGGAAATGTGCGTCTGCGACCTGGCTGCGACGACGGGCTTGAGCGAATCCGGTGTCTCCCATGCGCTCCGCCTGCTGCGTGGGCCCCGGGTTGTGGAGGTTCGGCGTTCAGGACGGATGGCGTATTATTCGCTGGCCGATTCCCACGTCCGCATGCTCCTGGACCTTGGACTGACTCATGTCGGCCATACCGGGCGGGACCGCCTGCAGCTGGCAGGAAACGGCTGACCCCGCCGCTTCCGCGCTGGCACGAACGTTGCGTTCTGAGATGAGTAAGGCCGGAGTTGAGGGCCCTGTCTGGGTACCTTCCCTGCCCCCGTCGTTGGGGGAGTATCTTGCCCCGAATCTGCAGCCGGTCCCGCTCATCCCTGCCCTGGCCTTGGTTGCTGCCCTGTTCTACCTGGCCGGGGCCATCAGTCTCTGGCGGCAGGGGCGGCGCTGGTCGCCGGTACGCAGCGTGTCTTTTCTGGTCGGGTGTGCCGCGATTATCGTGGTCATGGGTGCCGGGATCGAAGGCTACGGGCTGCGGATGTTCTCCATTTTCATGTTCCAGCAGCTGACATTGATGATGGCTGTTCCGCCGCTGCTGGTGATCGGCTCGCCCGGCACGT
>NZ_JAMKFI010000051.1:0-4152 GCF_024494415.1 Pseudarthrobacter sp. R1
TTAAAGCACGGGAGTGGAAGTGGATGCGAGAACTCCCGCCTCCGGAAGAATTCGGCGTTTCCGCAGGTCAGAACCGATCTTACATTCCTTCATGATCAAGGGCGCGTCATCTCGATTTGATCCGCTACGACCGAAAGCTATAGGTTTCCTGCATCTAATGCATGTTTCCATGGTTTAGGGGTTGTAGTGAGTGGTGCCGCCGTTCCGGGTTTTGTCCCGAGGATGCTGGTGGATCCGGACGTTGGGCTGTTCAGGGCCGACGAGCGTGTTTTCACGGCCATGCTGGATGGCTGGCGGGCACAGATGCTGGCTCGTGGGCTCACGACGCAGACGATCAAACAGCGCTGCCAACTGCTGGAACGGTTCCAAAGGTTCACGGGTGAGTTCCCGTGGCATTGGCGTCCGGCGGACGTTGAGGATTTCTTGGCGGGACTGCGTTCCGGCGAAAAGCCGATCAGTTTGAAGACACTGCGCTCGTACAGCAACGCCGTGTCGATGTTCTGCTCCTACCTGACGCATCCTGGCTATGGATGGGGTGAGTTCTGCGAACGCACTTTCGGCGATATTCCGAGCCAGATCTGCTTTGAGTGGAACATGCCCAGGCATACGACCGATGACGCGGTGCCGGCGCAAAAAAGGTCATTCACCAAGGGTGAACTGCAACAGCTTTTCGATCACATCGACGATCTCATCGACCGCGAGTACGAGGCTGGAAGCAAACGGTGGCTGCCCCTGTTCCGCGACTCAGTGGCCTTCAAGGTTTGTTATGCCTATGGGCTTCGCCGGCGCGAGATGACCATGCTGGACCTGGAGGACTTAGGCCCGAACCCTCACGTGACTGAGTATGGCCGCTTCGGCGCCATCCAGGTGCGGTTTGCCAAAGGCACGGCAGGTTCAGGGCCCAGGCGGCGCACTGTTCTGACCGTGCCGGAATTCGACTGGGTCGTGGACCAGCTCCGCACATGGACATCAGGAGGGATGCGGGCGCGGTTCCCGACAGCGGACCGGTCATCGGCGATGTGGCCGAGTGAGCGGGGCGCCCGGATGTCGCTTGGTTCGTTCGGGGATGCCTTCGCAGCTGCCCGCGACGCCGTTGGATTGCCCAAGGAACTGGGGCTGCACTGCCTCAGGCACTCCTACGTGACCCACTTGATCGAAGCCGGCTACGACCCGGCATTTGTGCAGACACAGGTTGGCCACTCCTACGCCTCGACCACTGGCCTCTACACATCGGTATCGTCGGACTTCAAGCAGAAAACCGTGCAGCAGATGATTGCACGTCGCATCGCGAACCTGGAGGACCCAGATGCCTGAACAGCGCCGGATTGGCTACCGCTGGAACCTGCGAGCCTTGATGGCCAAGCGAAACCTCTGGAAGACCACAGAACTAATGCCACTTTTGAAGTCCCGCGGCATCAATCTCTCCGAGAGCCAGGTCTACCGGCTGGTCACGGCCACCCCGGAACGGATCCCGGCCCGGACGTTCGCGGCACTTTGCGACATTCTGGACTGCACCCCGAACGACCTCTTTGAACCATTCGTTGAGATGCGTGCCGCGGCGACGGCCAACGCCCCGCAGCGCAGCGAAGACCTGGGAATCCAACCGGGAAACCCGATAGCCAGACGCGTCCGCCTCGTCGCTCCCGAGGACGGTGAGTAGGCCACGCAAAGCAGAGGACCCCATCCGCTGGCCGGTCCCCTGCAACCGATGCGGCCAACACCACCAAACAGTCGCGCGATGGCCCGACGGCGGAGTCTGCGGCTACTGCTACCAACAGGCAAAACGCACCCGCGGACTCTGCGCCTGCGGCCACGAAGGCGTCCTGCCAGGGATTATCGATGAGCAGCCGGCATGCCGCCGCTGTTCGGGCGTTCGGCTCAACGTCGACTGCGTGGGCTGCGGAGCAGAGGATGAACTCTACAGCGGTGGACGCTGCTGGACCTGCGTCCTCGGCGATGTCGTA
This sequence comes from Pseudarthrobacter sp. R1, assembly GCF_024494415.1. Lineage (NCBI taxonomy): Bacteria > Bacillati > Actinomycetota > Actinomycetes > Micrococcales > Micrococcaceae > Pseudarthrobacter > Pseudarthrobacter sp. R1. Next base: position 1,965 of record NZ_JAMKFI010000051.1, read on the forward strand.
GATGACCTGCTTACCAACCAGGCCACCGGTTCAATGGCCAACGAACTCATCCCACTGGCAGCTGCGCTGAAGTCGATGAAACGGGCCAACAGCGGCCTGACCTGGATCCAGCAAAAGCACGTCGCAGCCTTTCTCCGAAACCTCGCCGGCGCGCCAGACATCACCCACGAAACCTTCGACGGGTTGCCCGACTCACGGACCCGTGAATACGTTCGCGGTCTCCTCATAGAGCACGGTGTTCTGCCCCGGCGTGACGAATTCCGCACGCGCTACGAGAACTGGTCTGCAGCTGCCGTTGACCGGACCATAGATCCTCAGAATCGCGACATCGTCCGCCGCTACGTCCGCTGGCATCACCTGCGGCGGATGAACCAGATGGACGAAGTCACCCGCGGCGCCTTCCTCCGGGCCAAGCAGCAAGTAACCGTGGCCATCGATCTGCTCAACTGGCTCACCGGCCACGGCACCAGTCTGACCGAACTAAGCCAGGCTCATCTCGACCTATGGCAGGCAGAAGGACCGACAACCAGGAGGATCGCTGAGCACTTCCTGAAATGGGCCATCAAGACCAAAGCTGCCCCGGCGGGACTGACCATCGTCACGCACCGCCGCGGCACCAGCCCCAAGCTCGACAAAGCTGGACAAGATGAAGCCCTCGGGCGCGTGCTCCAAGCCAAAGGATATATCGAAGCGCGCGATCAGGCCGCCGCGGTCCTCATCCTCGTATTTGGTCAGCAGGCGGAACGCATCGCCGAATTGACGTGGGAAAACGTGACGGTTACCGATGAACTCGTCACTGTCCGGCTCGGGTCGATAAAGATCGCCCTACCGAGCCCGTTGGACGAGCCTTGGCGGCAACTGGCCATGAACCCAAGCCATGGCCTCACAGCCGCTCACCCCAACAGCAAATGGGTCTTCACAGGACAGTTCCCGGGAAAGCACATCAATCCGGGCTACTTAACCCAACGCCTCACACGGCTCTTCAGCACCCGCGCGGCACGGTTGGGAACCCTCCACGAACTCACCAAACTCGCACCCGTCGCCATCATCGCCGAGACGCTCGGCTACTCCCCCATAACCATCGAACGCCACGCCACGGACTCGGCCGCCGCCTACGGTCGCTACATCGCGGCCGTGAGGACATGAACAACTAAAAGGCCAGAAGTGTGGGCTGCAGACTTACCCGCTGAACTAGCCTTTGAAACCAAGGCCAGGTGCATGACCTAAGGCCGAAATCAGCAGCGAGATGGGAAACATGAATAACGGTGAGCAGGTCGGAGAACTTGTGGTTACCGAACCCTGGACAGGGCAATCGGCAAGGCTCTTTGAAGAGGGCCGCGCCCACCGGCTAGTGCTGAATTATGCACTCGGGTTCAACGAACCGACACTCGACTTTCTCCACGGGCTACCGATCCGCGAACTCGAAATCATCGACCGGCGCCTGAACACCCTTGAGCCCATTTATTCGCTTGCTCCTACGTTGGAATCCCTGCAGCTGACCACCCATCCTGATCTGACAATCCAGCTCACCGAGTTCCCCAAGCTCCGCGATCTAGGGGCGTCCTGGGCTCAGGTCAGGGACACCATAGGTCAGACCTCCGGGCTTGAAGACTTATTCTTGCTCGCCTACATGCCCGACAATCTCGAACCGCTGTCCTCACACTCCGGTCTTCAAAACCTTCGAATGAAGGATCGTCCCAAAGTGAAGTCTCTGGCTGGCTTATCCCAATTACCCAGGCTTCAGCGACTTGGAATCTACCTAGCCAGCCGGCTGGACGACATCTCTGAACTCCGGGGCCGCTCCGAAATCCGGGAGGTTGAGCTGGTTTCCTGCAAGAAACTGACGAGGATTGACGACCTCGCAGATTGCACGGGACTACGTCGACTCAACATCGCGGAGAGCGGTGACATCGAGTCGTTGAAGCCATTGGCCGGACTAAACCTGCTCGAAGAGCTTTACCTCGACGGAACCACGAAGATCTTGGATCGCGACCTGACTCCCATCAAAGGTCTGAGACGGCTCAGAAGCTTCGCGATGATGAATCGCCGCGGCTATGAACCGTCAGTGAAGGACGTCAAACGACTGATCCAGGGACTCACCTGATATCCGCTAGAACTCAAGCCCGGGCGCGGAACTCGGCTGGGCCTGCTTCTACTCCCGTGCCATGAATAACCGTGTATGCCAGTT
>NZ_JAMKFI010000052.1:0-4045 GCF_024494415.1 Pseudarthrobacter sp. R1
GCCCGGCCGGGGATGCGTCGGTAACTTCAGAAGTCGAGACACTGCCGGTGCCGTAGCCGGCCTGCCTGGCCAACTCCATCAAGGTTGGCACCACGGCGCCTTTGGCATCCACCCCGAGGGCAGCGTTAAAGGTCTTCACACCGGAGGCCCAGGCGGTGGCCGCTGCGGCGGAATCGGTGACAGGGCGCTGCTTGAAGTCAGCCTGCCCGGGCTGGCCGGAGTTTTTCTGCACAGCGTAGGTGCTGACAGTGCCGTGGGCCGGGAGGGTTTCCATCACCAGTTTGCCGCCGGCACCGTAGAAACGTTCCCTGCCGGCAGCGACTTGGGTGGGGCCCATGCCGTCACCAAGCAGGTAAATAACATTCTTTGCTGTGGCCGGCGCCGGCGTCGGCTTGGTCGCGGTAAAGGCCGCGTACCAGATCAGCCCGGTTGCCACGACGGCTGCCAGGACAATCCAAATGATCCTGTGTCTTTTCGGTACAGGGTCGACGGGCGTGACGTCGGGCGGAATTTGTGCCATCGGCGGGTGCTTTTCTCTTCAGGGGCGGGGTCCATGTCGCCTTAGCCTGCAACCGTACCGCGGCCGTAGCCCACCCAAGCGTTTGTCGAGTCAATGGAATGAGATCCATTCAGAAAGAATACGGCCGTTTACCATCCATCGAACCAGTCCAGGACCACTCAGCCTTCATCCATCTGGCCCGCCCGGCCTTACTGACCGGTGCGCCCACCTATGGGTCGTGTCCCAGAGGCAGCCCGTGAACAGGAGCCTCTCCACGAGCGCCGGCGGAATCGCCCGCGCCTGAGGTATCCCCCCAACAGCTCACCATACCGGCCGTCCAGGAAGGATCGAACCTGTCCTACGCGATGCAGTGGCTGACCTTCGGAATACTGGCGTTCGTCGGCTTCGGCTACACCGCCGCCAGCAGGCCCGCATCTCCCCGCGAGGAGCGCGAAGAAGAGGACGGTGGCCCGACCGAGCCCGTCCGGGACGCCCGCCGGGAGGCCAAAGAGCACAAGCGCAACCGCGCCAGCGAGGAAGAGGACGCCCTTCTGGATCGCATGGGGATCTGAAACTCCACCCTCCTGCCAGCCCGGTTTTTACATGGTACACCCCTGGATGTACTCTGGGGGAATGGAAACCCTCATGCATGCCCCGGTGCTTGCCCGGTTCGGCTACGCGGTCTCGGATCCCACCCGCGCCAAGGTCCTGCTGGCACTGGCGGATGCCCCCGCGTATCCGTCCGACTTGGCGGAGTCCCTGGGCGTCTCACGGCAGAGCATGTCCAACCACCTGACCTGCCTGCGTGGTTGTGGCTTGGTAGTGGCCGTTCCGGACGGCCGCCGGACGCGGTATGAACTTGCCGACCGCCGGCTGGGCCATGCAATTAGGGACCTGATCGGGGTGGTACTGGCCGTTGACCCGGCCTGCTGTGCTGCTGACGGGGCGTGCGTGGCATGAGCGCTGCAGTCCAGCTCACGCCAGACCTCCACCGCCGGGCAGTACTGAGCCGCCGGATCCGTTTCTTCGCGGCCGCGACCATCACCTACAACGTTATCGAAGCGGTCGCAGCACTCTGGGCGGGCAACGTCGCGGATTCCTCTGCCCTCATCGGCTTTGGCCTTGACTCGGTGATCGAGGTCGCTTCCGCGGTTGCCTTGTCCTGGCAGTTCTGGGGCAAGGACCAGGAACGGCGCGAGCACCTAACACTGCGGATCATCGCCTTCTCCTTCTTCGCCCTGGCCCTGTTCGTCACCGCGGACTCCGTCCGGTCTTTGACCGGCGGCGGCGAAGCTAAGCACTCCACACCGGGCATCGTGATCGCCGCGTTGTCCCTGGCGATCATGCCGGTCCTGTCCTGGCTACAGCGCCGCGCCGGGCGCGAACTTGGCTCCCGCACGGCCGTCGCCGACTCAAAGCAGACTCTGCTGTGCACCTATCTTTCCGCGGTTCTCCTGGTCGGGCTGGTGTTGAACAGCAGGCTCGGGTGGTGGTGGGCAGACGCCGGCGCGGCACTGGTCATCGCCGCGATCGCCGTCAGGGAAGGCATCAACGCCTGGAAGGGGGATGCCTGTTGCAATGTCCCGCACATGGAGGGAGGAAACGGGCCGGCAGTCGCTGACACGTGCTGCGAGCCCTCAGGACTGGACGGCGGGGAAACCGAGACCGGTGCAACACTCCCCCACGCCGGCAGTTCTCATGCCGGGATACAGGTGAAGGCGCCGTGCTGCGAAGGCTGCCATACCGGGCGGGCACCACAACCCGGGCCTCACGTCATGACCCTTCCCCTCCAGCGACGGGAAGACTGAACTGTGTTCTACGCTGCGCACCATACCGGGCTACCCAAGTTCCGGACCTGCGCTGGAGTTTATCCGCGCTGCGTGCACGGCTGAAGGCATCGGTCCGGAGCTGGTGCCAGGAGACTGCTGAAATATCCGCTCGTTGTTGGCTCCGGGCAGTGTCTTCGCATTTCTGGCCAAGAACAGGGGGCGGTTGTTCCCGGATTCGATGATGGAGGATCTGTTCCCGTCGCGGCAGGGCCGGCCGTCAGTTCCCGCTTCGGTGATCGGTTCGGTGCTGGTGCTGGTGCTGCAGGCGTTGCAGGGGCTCTCTGACCGGGAAACGGCCGAGGCTTTAACGTTTGATCTGCGGTGGAAGCCCGCGTGCGGGTACGGGCTGACCGATACGGCGTTCCATCCGAGCACCCTGACGTACTGGCGCCGGCGGCGGGCGGCATCGAAGAACCCGCACCGGAATGGAAGCGATCGCCGAAGTCATCGCCGAAACCGGTGTCCTGCAGGGCAAGCGCCGCCGGGCAGTGGATTCAAAGGTTCTTGATGACGCCGTCTCCCGGCAGGACACGATCACGCAGCTGATCGCCGCGTCCGCCGCTTCGGCCGCGACGTTCCTGGCGGACAGGAGCTGGTCGCCACCCACGCCGCGGGAGTATGACCACAGCCGTACCGGCAAACCGGACATCGCAAGGGATGACCAGGACGCCAAAGACGGGCTGACCTCCGCGCTGGTCACCGACGCCCTCGCCCTGCTCGCCGCGGTCGATCCCGAAACTTTGGAGGGCAAGCCCGCTGATGCGTACGCGCTGCTGGCCCTGGTTGCCCGCCTTTGGCCCGAACTGGGTGTCCCGGGTTCTGGCGGTTGTGCGGTCGCATATGCGGGACCCAACATCACCGGGGCAGTGATGCTGATTGTCCTTGAGGCCCTGATGGTCTCCGGTCGCTGGGTGCAGTGGGTCTACCAGTTGCAGAATCTGGCAGGGACGTTCCTCGTGCCCGGCTAGAGCACCGGCAGTATCTGGCGCTGAGATACCGGAGACCCCCTGCCGCTGCCTTTAGCCCTGCATTCCGCCGGTGCAGACGGCGCCGGGTTCGGGGGTCTGCGGGCCCTGACGGTATCTCTTGATGAACGGGGCGAGGCGTTCGTCATTGCTGGCCTGCAGCGCGAGCTGCTTTCCCCAGGCCGTGGCCACAATCGGAGCTTCCTGGCCGGGAACCGGGCTGAGCAGGAGGTAAGGCTGCGCCTGCGCGACGGCGGTCAGTTCGGCGATCTTATCCTCTCCCAGGTCGGGACGGTAGGAGAGCCACAAGGCGCCGTGTTCGAGGGAATGCACTGCCCGTGTCTGCTCTACCGGGGCGGTGTAGATCCCGCAGTTGGTCCAGACCGGTGCGTGGTCCCCACCGGTGGCCGGGGTCCGCGGGTAGCTGACAGGATCGACCGTGTGGTTTCGTGACTGGTCCGGGAAGTCCTGTTCACCCTCTATCGGGCGGGACGCTGCGGCGCTGGCTTCCTCGCGCTGGCGCACCTCGCCAACCACCACAAACGCCACGGCCCCGATGATGGAGGCTGCGACGAAGGCGGCGGTCCCGTAGATCAGCCAGGCCTTTCGGCGGTCCCTGGCACGCTGTTTCGCTTGAAGTGCCTTCAGGATCGCCTGTCGATCCTCCTGGGGTGTCCGCGGCTGGGGCATCACTGGGCTCGCTTTCGTCGGTAGTGTATGGCCGGAGCGGGTGCTGGTTGTCAGAGTCGGGC
>NZ_JAMKFI010000053.1:0-4412 GCF_024494415.1 Pseudarthrobacter sp. R1
GGGTCGCTAGTATCAGAACCATGCCGCTGCTGGATCTGTCCTCCGCCGCCCAGGACTATCTGAAGCTGATTTGGATGGGTGCTGAACACGGCTCCGCCCCGGTCACGGTCGGCGGGCTGGCCAAAAGCATGGAATGAGTACCTCTACGCCTCCGAAGGCGTGAGGAAGCTGGCCGAGGCGGGCCGTGTGACCCACGCCCGCTATGGACATATGGAACTGACCGTAGCCGGCCGTGAGCAGGCCGTGTTGCTGGTGCGCAGACACCGGTTGCTGGAGACGTTCCTGGTCGAAATACTCGGATACGGCTGGGACGAGGTCCATGACGAGGCAGACGTGCTGGAACATGCAGAATCTGGAACCTTGGTCGGAAGGATGGACCGGCTCCTCGGGCACCCCACACGCGACCCGCACGGGGACCCCATCCCTTCAACGAAATCGGCTGCAGACAGGGAAGAGGAGGTCCCGCTGTCGGCCGCCCCGCCGGCATTTTGCTGATTCTGAGCCGTGTCTCTGACGCTGATCCTGCCCTGCTCAGGTACTGTGCGGGGCTAAGGCTGTTGCCCGGCACGGAACTGACCGTCACGGAATCGCGGCCCTTCGCTGCCGGAACGACGGCCCGGTTCACCGGCCACGAAGCAGGCATCGAGATCGGCCCGGACGCGGCGAATGCAATCTGGGTTAGTCCCCGCCCCCGACCTGCCGCGCGGAGTAGGTTCAGGACTGGCCGGTGATGGTCAGAATGATGAGGATGCAGTTGAGTCCAACAATCAGCGTGGCGCTGGTCCATCCTGCGACCTTCAATGCCGGGGAATCGGTGTGGATGCCCATGACTTTCCGATCGCCCGTGAGCCGGATCAGGGGAATCAGGGCAAACGGTATGCCGAAACTGAGCAGGACCTGGCTCAGCACCAATGCCAGGGTCGGTTCGATCCCGGCACCGAGGATCACCAGCGCCGGAACCAGCGTGATGACCCGGCGCGTCAGCAGCGGAATCCTCACCTTCAGCAGTCCGCCCATGATCGTCGCACCGGCGTAACAGCCGACAGAGGTCGAGGCCAGCCCGGAGGCCAGCAATCCGATGGCGAAAACCACACCGATGACCGGCCCCAGCGCAGCTGTCACGGCGGCATGGGCCCCGGCGATGGTATCGGTGCCTTCGATTCCGCGGAGGCTGGACGCGGCCAGCAGCAACATGGCGATATTGACCACGCCGGCAAGCATCAAGGCACCGGCGACGTCATACCGTGTGACCCGGATCAGCCGTGTCCGCACCGCCGGATCATGGGAGAAACCATGACGGTCGCGGGCAAGTGAGGAGTGCAGGTAAATCGCATGAGGCATCACCGTCGCGCCGAGCATGCTGGCGGCCAGCAGGACAGTGTCGGTGCCCTCAAAGCGGGGAACCAGGCCGGAGACGACGCTCCCGGCCTCCGGAGGATTCACGAACAGGCCGGAAACGAAGCCGACGGCAATAACGGCCAGCAGCATCATGATCGCATACTCGAAGGACCGCTGGCCCCGGGTGGACTGCAGGGCAAGCAACAACATGGAAGCAAGACCAATGATGACGCCTCCGGCCAGCAGAGGCATGCCGAAGAGAAGATTCAGCGCCACCGCCCCGCCGATAACTTCTGCCATGTCCGTCGCGCCGGCCACCAGCTCGGCCTGCAGCCAGTACAGCCGGCGCCTGCGGGTACCCAGCCGCCGGCCCAAGATTTCCGGCAAACTCAGGCCGGTGGCCAGGCCCAGCTTCGCCGACTGGTACTGGACCAGGACCGCCATCAAATTCGCTGCCACCAGGACCCACACCAGCAGGTACCCGAAGCTGGCTCCCGCGGTGAGGTTTGCCGCGACGTTTCCGGGATCCACGTAGGCAATAGCAGCCACGAAGGCGGGGCCGAGCAGCAACAGACGCGACCGCCACCGGGGCTTCCGTTCCGCGCGGGGGATAAGGGTGGGTGTAACCATCGTTTCCTCGTCTTTGGGGTAGCTGACACACCGAGGATACCAAGGAATTTAGGTATACCGAAAACTCTTTTTAGGTCGCCCTCCGCCGCGTGTGTCCGCCCGCGGGAAGCCGGCCGTTAGGAGAGCACCGTGGGGTGGGCTGTTCCACGATGTTCGCCACTTCGTACAGGGTGTAGGCGCTGGTGATTCCTCCTTGGCTCAACTCTGAACAGGCTGAGGATCGAGTTTGCGATCCCGTTCAGGGCCCAGAGCTGGCCCGTGACATTTCGATTCAGGCTCCGATCGGGTCGCCTTGAGATCTCCTCCTGGTAAACCCACGCGCCTGCGCGATCGTCAAGGAGTGGGTAAGTCACGAAACATTTCTTGCCGCCGCCGCTTTCTCCCCGGTCGCTGCGGTGGACGGCCGGCTTTTCGGGAGGGGTTGAGGGTCGGTTATTTGGCGCCCCATGGCGCCAAGTAACCGATACCCCACAGTCTTTAGTTGGCTAGGCGCCCGCTCGGACGGAGGTAACCGCGCCTTTGGACGCCATCCAGGTCAGGGGGTGAAGGCCGTTTCGTTTTTGCCGTTCAGTCCTGAGCTGAGGACCTGGCCGTTGCCGACGTAGATTCCGACATGCCGGGCTGCATCACGATGTCACCAGGCTGGGGGTCGGCGACTACGGTGCCGTAGTTCATGAACTGCTTTGGCCCAAGGTCACCGACAGGGATTCCGGCAGCATTAAGGGCGTTTTCCACCAGCCGCGTGCAGTCCTGGACCACGCCGATCTGGGCGTAGGCGGACGACAGCATGGATTTCGATAGCACCGAAAGGGCGCTGGCATGGACGGGGACCGCGCGGTGACGGCCGTGAGTTCTGCGAATGGGCATGAACGCCGACGACCCTATGTGATGCCAGCGCAATTTGTCACATTCACATAACGGGCGCCTGAGCTGGGCTTCTTTAGCGTGCAGGCTTAAAGGAGCACGGCATGTTCGGGCGCCGAAGCGCTACCGTTCAGTTGGGGAGCGCCGAAATCGTTCGTGCAGTCCGGCAGGTGCACGAACCCCGGCAGCTCACAAAGCAACCAAGCCGCCTATGCACACCCTGCCCAGAAGATGACGTGACGTAAGCTGGGCTGCTTCAGAGTCCCACTGAGCAGGGCACGAGGTCGAACTCAGGATCAGGCGCGGAAATTGTTTTCTCCGGGCGGTACGTCTGCGCTGCCCGGTGTCTCCTCGACGCCGGTGGTTCCTGTTTGTGGGGGTAGCGCCGGAGCGTCCTGCTCACTGAACTGCGCCTCATAGCGCACCCGCCGGATTCGTCGGGTCATGGACACCATGAGCATCACAACCGCTATGACCATAAACGCTGTCATCACAAAACCCAGGAATCCCGGCGACACCTGGTCGGCGCTCAAACCTGGCCGTAGCCCGTCATTTCCCGGACCGGGAGTCGGCATCGTACTCAGGGCATGAAGGCCCGAGGCAACGAACGTAATTTGCACTGAGTCATCCTTTTGTTGAGTGCTTCCGAAGGCGCTTCTGGATCTGGTGGCCACGAATGACAACGCCGGCGGCGTGGAGGACAAGACCCGCTCCAATGACGGCCAACGATGAAAAGGTCATCGCCTCATTCCTTGACATTTGCCCAAGAACATTGAGCACGATGCCGGCGGCGATCATCCCCATGGCGCCCAAGACCACGGCCTTATACGCCGCCGAAGCCGTGGCCCAATACTCATTTAGCACTACACCATCATACGGGCACCAGGAGCCAGGCCTCTTCACGTGCCACCTTCGGCCCGAGTGAAACGATGCCTGGAAGATCCGCGTCCGGAACTTTGTGATGACGTGCCCTGAACCCGGCGGCCGGCTGCCAAGCAGACGCCCAGCCTCTCTTCCACGATACTGGCGGTGAGCTTCACCCTTGCCGGGCTTCGTGCCCTGCGGGCTCGGCCCCTGCTGGGGATAGTCGGGGGCTTCCTGTCCCTTGGCGGAATCCTAATATTGACGTTCTTCCGCGGATTGGCCTTGCTAGAGAACATTCCCACTGGTGCTGCGTTGATGGACATGAAACGGCTGATCGGGCGTGCCAGTGAAACCGTCTTTGCCGAGACGGCGCCCGTTGCCGCTAACGTCGGCGTCGTGATCGTGATCTGCGCTGTCCTCGGTCTGGCGGTCATCTTGGGGGACGCACTTGCGGTGCCCCTAGCGGTGCCCGCCGCCACCGGTTTCGGGCTGGCTGGGTTTGGTTTGGTGGGCGGTCATAGTGCTGCTTTTTGCCGCTGCGGCTGTTCCGCCCTTGATCTTTGTCGTTGGCCTTCCGCGGCCAGCCCTTGCTGCCGGGACAGCGTCAGAGCCAGAGGCTGATGAGGCGTTGCAGGGATCCGGATCCGATGAGGATGGTCAGGCCCAGCCCGATGAAGACGGCCGGGACGAGCCAGTGTTCAATTTTTTCCAGGGTC
>NZ_JAMKFI010000054.1:0-4335 GCF_024494415.1 Pseudarthrobacter sp. R1
TGGTCACCCTGTGGCTGTCTTCGCGGACCAGTTGGGCGTCGGCAACGGGCTCCACGGCCACCGGGGCTGGTTTGTTGAGCGTGAACACGGCGTACCAGATCGCTCCTGCGGCCACGAGGGCTCCGAGAAGGACCCAGATGACGGTACGGGCGCGCTTGGCCGGATCTGCCGGCTTTGTTTTGGTTTTTGTCTGTGACATCAGTGATGCATGCTTTCCTGGTCGCGGTGGGCGGCTGGTTCGATTTGAAACGTGGAGTGTTCGACGCTGACGTCGAAGTGTTCGGCGACGCAACGCTGCAGATCGGCCAGGATGGTGGCGGCGTGCCCGTCGGTCATGCAGCCGTCTTCGACGGTGACGTGTGCCGAAAGCACAGGGGTTCCGGAGCCAACGAGGGAGGCATGCAGGTCGTGGACGTCTATGACGTGGGGCAGGGCTAGGATGTGCTCGCGGACATCCCCCAGGTCTAGCCCGGCGGGGGCGTTTTCCATCAGCACGTTGACGGTGTCGCGGAGCAGTTTCAGGGTCCGGGGAATGATCAGCACGCCAATGAGAATGGACACGACCGCGTCGGCCTGAACCCAGCCGGTGAGGGCGATGATGACCGCGGCGACGATCACTGCCACGGAGCCCAGGGCGTCGTTTAGGACCTCCAGGAAGGCGGCCTTCATGTTGAAGTTGTGGTTCCTGCCGGAGGCCAGAACCACAAGGCCCACGGCATTGCCGGCCAGGCCGATCACGCCGAACCACAACATCGCCGGTCCGGCGATTTCGGGGGGTTCAAAGAATCTGCGGACGCCTTCGATGATGACGAACGTGCCAACGACCAGCAGCAGGGACGCCTGGAACGCGGCGGCGATGATTTCGGCTCGTTTGTAGCCCCATGTGCGTTTAAGGGTGGGTGGTTTCAGAGCCAGCGAGGCTGCGATGAGAGCGATCAGCAGTCCGGTGGAGTCTGTAAACATGTGCCCGGCGTCAGCCAGCAGCGCCAGGCTGCCGGTCAGGAACGCGCCGATGATTTCCGCGGCCATCACGCTGAACGTGATTGCGAAGACGATCAGCAGTTTCCCGCGCTGGCGGGTGCCTGCTACGGCGTGGTCGTGGTCATGTCCGCTCATAAAAGCACCTTTACACTGTCGGATTCAGCAGGGGGACGGGGGTCTTGTCCTGCGACAATTAGAATACAGAACGCGATGGATTCATGACGTCGTGTATCCACGGTGGCTCTGGAGGAGATGCTCATTTTGACCCACCCCGCCCACCACGGCCCCCGGGGCCGGGGTAGGTGCGTTCGCCCAGTTGGGCGAGCATGTCGTTGTAGGCCTCCAGATCCGCGTCGCGGTTGCGGTCCGCGGCGCGGTCGGTGCGGCGCATCTCCCTTGTGTCGGAGCGGGACCACATGATGGCGACTCCGATCGCGATCAGGAGGGTAGGCACCTCGCCAATGCCCCAGGTGATGGCGCCGGCCATTTGCTGGTCTGCCAGCGGGGAAAGGCCCCAGTCCCTGCCAAGACGGGTAAACCAGTCCGGCTGGAGGAGGGTGGTAGAGCCCATCAGCGTGACGCCGAAGAATGCGTGGAAGGCCATGGTGGCGAGTAGCAGCAGCAGCCGCAGCGGGTACGGCGCCCTGCGGAGGACCGGGTCGGTGCCGATCATGGACAGGACGAACAGGTAGCCGGTGATAAGGAAATGCACTGTCATCAGTTCATGCCCGGCGTGTTCGCGTAGAGCGAACCCGAAAGCGTCCGAGTAGTAGAACAGCACAATCGAGCCGGCGAAGTTGGCCGCGACGAACAGCGGATGCGTCACGACGGCGGCCGGGCGCGAGTGCACCAGGACCATGAGCCATTCCCGTGGTCCCCTCGTGCCGTCGTGCCGGGGAGTCAGGGCCCTCAGCGCCAGGGTGACGGGGGCGCCGAGGACAAGGAACACCGGAACGATCATGGTCAGTGCCATGTGGTCGACCATGTGCGCGCTGAACAGCACCCGCCCGTAGACCGACGGGCCGCCGGAGGTGAAAAAAATCAGTGCGGCCAGGCCCAGCAGCCACATCAGGGCCCGGGGCCATGGCCATTTGTCCCCACGGCGGCGGAGCTGAAGGGCTGCCCTCAGGTAAAGATAGGCGGCTGTCACCGCGACGGCGATCCATAGCCAGTCCGGGCGCCAGACTGTGAACCAGCGCTCCGGCGTGAGCTCGGGCGGCAGGAGGTATCCGGTGAGGATTTGCGCCGGCGTCAGTGCCGGTTCGATGTCCTGTCCGCCCGGAGGGGGAGTGCGGCTTAAGGCCGCCGCCAGCCCGCTGACGGCGCCCATTATGAGCACCTCGGCAATGATTAGCCGCCACAGCAGCCGCCCGGCCCTCACCGCGCCGACTGCGGCCAGGGCGGGAATAACACGACGGCGGTGCAGGAGCCCGAGGCCGCCCAGGACCAGTGCCCCGGCTGTCTTCGCCATCAGAAGCACGCCGTAGGGTGAGGCGAGCCCTGCAGGCAGATCCAGGCGGATGGCGGCGTTGATCAGCCCGGAGGTCACAACAAGGACGAAGGCGAACCCTGCCAGGGTGGAAAACCGTTTTACGACCGCAGCAGTGTCTTTGCCTAGGGCGGTCCCGGCTATAGCCAGGGCGATCAGGCCGCCAAACCAAAGGGATACCCCAACCAGGTGCAGCCCCAGGGAGTTGATCGCCTGTTCGTGGTCGTTGCCTCCTGCGGCATGGCCAATCAGGATCATCGGCACCAGTCCACCCATGGCAAGCACTGCCGTTGCCGCCAGTCCTGCTGGGGAGCGGAGACCAAAGGTCGCCGTCGCCACCGTGGATGCAATGATGACCACCCACAGCCAGGCACTGCCGGTCGGGAGTTCGGTGACGTAGGAGGCCAGTTGGGCGGCGAATTCCGGGGTGCCGGAAATCGGTACCCCGGCTATGTCGGCAAAGCTGAAAACTATGACGGCGACGGCGGAGAATGTCCAGAGCAGGCTGGCGGCAGAAGCCAGCACCATAAGGCGGGTGAACGCCGGGTGCTCACCGGCCTCCGCGTCTTGGCCGGCTGGTTTGCGTTTCCGGGGCCGTGACAGGGCGGGCGGGACGATGAAGGCAGCAAAGACCAGGGCGCCGATGGTAGCGGCCGCGGAAATGTTGTGGACGGTCTGGACGATGCCGTAGCCCCAGCGGACCAAGGCCCCCGGGTCTCGGGTTTCGGCCGGCAGCACGCCCCTGCCGTAGGCGGAGGCGATCACCACGATAACGACGGCGATCAGGCCGGCGACGGCCAGCCACCACGGCTTCGGCGATGCTTCCGGCATTCCGGCAGGGGATTTCGAAGCCACAACGGATCCTTTGAACATGGTTTTGCCTGCTGCCGGCGCGTGCCCGGAAGTTGGCGGCCGCAGGAGACGGCACGTGTCAACATTATCTGTAGAGTTGTTCAGATGTTAATCCCGTGGGCGTCATGCCGAGTGCCCGTAAGCGGCCTGCGGCCCCACGCGAGAAGCGAATGCGAAGCATTAGCAGCAAAGGTAGCCTTGATGGATGAGTGCGATTTCCCTTCCTGCGATGCCTGCCACCGGCGGCACCGGCAGCGACTGTGCCGTACGTTTGGTCGATGCCGACAGGGTCCAGGCAGTGCGGGCCAGGATGCCGCAGGAGGCCGCCGTCACCGACCTTGCCGTGATTTTCGGGCTGCTGGCGGATCCGGGCCGGGTCAGGATCCTCATTGCCTTGCTCGAGGGCGAGATGTGCGTCTGCGATTTGGCGGCAACGACGGGTTTGAGCGAGTCCGGCGTCTCCCATGCCCTGCGGCTGCTGCGGGGACCGAAGGTCGTTACTGTCCGGCGGTCGGGCCGGATGGCGTATTACTCGCTGGCGGATTCGCATGTCCGCCTGCTCCTGGACCTCGGTCTGGCCCATGTCGGGCACAGCGGGCACGAGCGGTTGCTGCTGACCGGCAGCGACTGAAGCCGATCCCTGAACAGAGCCGGGGAGCGGGGTCAGGACATGGGTGAACCTGAGGTTGAAGGTCCTGTCTGGCTGCCGTCCCTGCCCCCGTCAGTGGGGGAGTACCTCGCCCCGAACCTGCAGCCGGTACCGCTTCTTCCGGTACTGGCTCTGATCGCCGCACTTCTCTACCTGGCCGGGGTTATCAGCCTTTGGCGCCGGCGCCGAAGCTGGTCACCGGTACGCAGCGTGTCTTTTCTGGTCGGGTGTGCCGCCATTATCGTGGTCATGGGTGCCGGGATCGAAGGCTACGGGCTGCGGATGTTCTCCATTTTCATGTTCCAGCAGCTGACATTGATGATGGCTGTTCCGCCGCTGCTGGTGATCGGCTCGCCCGGCACGT
>NZ_JAMKFI010000006.1:0-20864 GCF_024494415.1 Pseudarthrobacter sp. R1
GGACTAGCGGTCCAGCGTCGCTGACGCGCCGTGGTGGGAGAAAGTATGCGGTTGCCTCGCCCCGGGCTCTGGCCGAGGATGAGGTTTTGGGCAGATCATGGAGGTGTCTGCCGCGGTGGACGCCGGTCCGTCTATGGTGCTGTGGTTGAGCCTGTGGACTAGCGTGGCGCGGAGGGCTTCCACGGGAACCGTGGATTGTTGCCTTTGGAGCACGAGTGTTAGATTCCTCTGTTTTCCCTGTCCTCCCCTCGGCAGACGCCACCAAGGTCGAGTCGGGGTGTCAGGAGGAACAGTCATGGATATCGTGCACGAGCGGGCTGCCGGTTTGGACATTTCCAAACGCGACGCGAAGGTCTGTCTCCGGTTGCCCGGGCAGCGGGCCGGAACGTACACCTCCACGGTCACAACGTGGGGCGCAACCACAGGCCAGATCCTCGCCCTGCGGGACTTCCTGGAGGGCGAGCACGTCACCACGGTCGTCATGGAAGCCACGAGCGATTACTGGAAGCCCTTCTTCTATCTCCTCGAAGAAACGCTGCCGGTGATGCTGGTCAACGCCAAGGCCGCAAGGAACATCCCGGGCCGCAAAACCGATGTCTCTGACGCGGCCTGGCTCGCTCAGTTGGGCGCACACGGGCTGCTTCGGGCCTCGTTCGTTCCGCCCGAGCCAATCCGGGAACTGCGGGACCTGACCAGGGCCCGGGCCATTGCCATCCGTGACCGGACCCGCGAGATCCAGCGCCTGGAGAAGTTCCTCGAAGGCTCCGGAATCAAGCTCTCCTCCGTGGTCTCGGACCTCACCGGTGTTTCATCCCGGGCGATGCTCGAGGCCCTCGTCAGCGGTGAACGCGACCCCGAGGTCCTCGCCGGCCTCGCCAAAGGCACCCTCCGCTCAAGAGTCCCCGAGCTCGTGGAGGCCCTCACCGGCCGCTTCAAGGCCCACCACGCGTTCATGGCCCGGCTGCATCTGGACCAGATCGATGCCCAGTCCCGCATCATCGACGCGCTCACCGGACGGATCGAGGAAGCGATGGAGCCCTTTCGTGCCGCCAGGGAGTTCCTGGCCACCATCCCCGGAGTCTCACTCAAAGTCGCCGACGTGATCATCGCCGAAACCGGCGCGGACATGTCCCGATTCGAAACACCAGGCCGGCTCGCTTCCTGGACGGGCGTCTGTCCCGGCGCCAACGAATCCGCCGGACGGATCAAGTCAGCCCACATCCTGCCCGGCAACAAATACCTCAAAGGCGCCCTGGGTATCGCAGCCCTGTCCGCTTCCCGGAGCAAGAACACCTACCTGGCCGCAAAATACTGGCGCATCGCCGCCCGCCGCGGACCCATGAAAGCCACCGTGGCCCTAGAACACTCCATCCTCACCGCTGTCTGGCACATGCTCGCCGACGGCGAATGCTACGCCGATCCCGGCGCCGACCACTTCACCCGCCTGGACCCGATCAAAGCCAAGAACAACGCCATCAAGAAGCTCAACAGCCTCGGCTTCAGTGTCACCATCACCCCGGCCACCGCAGCCTGATAGCATGGGACATTGAAGACCTCCTTGTGGTTCGGACTCTAGACAAGCCCCACTCCACTTGGAGGTCTTCTTTTTGTCACCTAACCACGCCGCATGTTCCTAACGTCCGTGGTCAATACACCTAGCGGCCCAACATGGGTCGATATACGCGCCGGCGGACAGTTTGAAGGACACCCCAACCTGACGACCATTAGTCGTGACTCGTCGAACAATTCGACCCATCTCTCCAAAACCAGGCTGGATACTGAGACGGCTGCGGCCCCGGGACAAATTCTCATTGCTTACCCCGCGGCTACTGGAGAGTGCTACTTCAACGGCTTCCGATTCCCAACCGTGGATACTTCGAGTTGATCCCAGACATGGACCCCTGAAAAGTCATCTCGGCAGGAACCAACCGCTAGAACCCGCCCTGTAGGGATGAGGCGGGCTTTTCGGCTTCTGATCCGCTGCATACCTCACAGCAGCGGAGGCGCTCATAGGTAGGCCGCCGGGCCGGAGGGGTTGATGCCATAGGTTCTCCTTGCTGTTTCGGCAAAGAGGTTCCTGCGTTCGTCATCCGTCATGGCGGCGGTGACGTCGTCGAAGGCAGCGTAAAGCGCGGTGAAGCTGGAGTAGAGGCTGTCCACGGGGAAGTTGCTTCCGAACATTGTGCGGGACGGGCCGAAGGCCTCGATGGTTTCCAGGATGACCGGCCGGATGGACGCTGTCGTCCAGGAGTGGTCGTTTGTTCCAAGTGCGGAGATCTTGGTGACTACGTTTGGCTGCTTTGCCAGCCTATCCATGCCGGAGCGCCAGTCTCGGAGGGAAGCCGGATCGCGGTGAATGGGCATCGCTGCATGGTCCAGGATGATGGTTGTGTCCGGATGGTTGGCAGCCAGTTGCGCGGCCTGGGCCAGTTGGTCTGGGAAGACCTGCAGGTCGAATGACAGGCCTACGGAAGAGAGCCGTGAAAATCCCTTCAGCCAGCGGGGGTCCGTGATCAGGTCCGGGCGGGATGTATGGGTGTAATGGGGGTCGGGGTGCCAGTTGAGGATGTCCCGTATTCCCCGTACCGATGGGATGGCGGCAAGACGTTCAAGTCTGGGCAGCACGTCCGGATCGGCAAGGGAAGCTTTGGCCACCTGGACCGAGGGCAAGCCGCAACTGTCATGCACATCCTGGATCCACTCCGCTTCCCACAGCGGGTCTGCTGCGCCGTTTTCGACATGGACGGAACCGGCCAACTTCAGTTCCTGGGCGTCAGCCCGGTAATCCTCAATGAAGTAGCTGCGCCTCAGCGGGCGGTCGTCCCCGTGGTAGCGAAACGGTTCGGCCGGACCCTGAAGCCAGGGGTAGGAGCGGGAAAAGTCACACAGGTGATGATGGGCGTCGATAATCCCGAAATCCAGCACAGGCTACCTCCTGCTGGCCTCTCGGCCGCTTATATGGGACCAGCGAGCCGGTAACGGCGGCAGCACTGTCCGGCTGCCGCCGTTACCGGCTCTGGTCGCGTATGGATAAGTGTCTTCCTTGGTCCGGTCACGGCCGGCACTGGGTCATGCTGTCGCTTCCTTCTGCGGTTCCGGCTTTTTCTTCTTCAACAGCGGCCAGCCCTTGCTGCCCTGGTCCAGGGCAACGGCAATGACGACGACGAGCCCGGTGACGATCTGTTCGTAGAAGCTGGGGACGTTGAGCAGCACCAATCCGTTAGTGAGCGCCCCCAGGATCAGGGCACCCACCAAGGTACCGGCGATGCGTCCTTCGCCGCCCATGAGGTTGGCTCCGCCAATCACGGCAGAGGCGATCGCTGTCAGCAGGTACGGGCTTCCGGCATCGGTTTGGGCTGCATTGATGCGGGCCACAATGACCAGTCCACCAACTCCGGCAAGCACGCCGGAGAGTGCGTAAACGGCGATCTTAACCCGGTCGACGCGGACGCCGGAAAGCCAAGCCGTTTCTTCACTGCCGCCAGTAGCGATGACGTTCTGCCCAAAGACTGTCCTGCGCAGCAGCAGCCAGCACAGGATGGCGAGGACCGCCACGAGGATGACCGCCACGGGGATGCCACCGACGTAGCTGTTGAGCATAAAGACAAAGTCTTTGGGCACGTTGTAGACCGGGCGCCCGTTCGTGACCACGTAGGCGAAGCCCTGATAGATACTCATGGTGCCGAGCGTGGCGATGAACGGCGGCAGCTTGAGTTTGGTGATGAGCAGCCCGTTAACGGCTCCGCAGGCCAGGCCCAGGGCAATGCCTGCGAGCAGCGCGAGGAAGGGGGAGGTACCCGCATTAACCATGAGGGAAGCAGTTACGATCCCTACGAAACTCGCGATCGAGCCGACGGCGAGGTCGATACCGCCTGTGATGATGACGAACGTGATCCCAAGCCCGATGATGGCGTTGACGCTGGCTGAGACGGCGATGTCCCGAAGGTTGCCTGAAGTGAGGAAGTTGGGGTTCAGCAGTCCGAAGATCAGGAAGATAACAACTGCCGCGATGTAAATTCCTAGCGCCTGAAGGTTCAGTACCGGCCGGGTGCGTGACTTTTTGATCGCTGTAGCGTACGGCCGTCGGTCTATCGCGTTCTTTCCGCGGTCTTCGGCCTGGTCTTTCCTTGGCAGGGTTGGCTGGCTCATGTCGTTGTTCTTTCTGCGATGCCCATGGCGTTGGCCACGAGGCTGTGTTCGTTGATGTCGTCTCCGGTGTGCTCGGAAACGAACTGACCCTGGCGCATCACTTTGACCCGGTCGCTAAGGGAAATAATCTCGGGCAGGTCCGAGGAGACCACAATTACTGCGCTTCCGGCTTTGGCCAGCGCATCGATGAGTTCATAGATTTCGACCTTGCCGCCGACATCTACACCCTTTGTGGGTTCATCGAAGAGAAAGACCTTGGTGTTGCGCCAGGTCCATTTGGCGATGACTATTTTTTGTTGGTTGCCGCCGGAGAACTGACGGGCGTTGAGGCGCACATTCGCGGGCCGGAGTGACATTCGCGCGGCGGCCTCTTCGGCGGCGGCGATTTGCTTCCGCACGCTGATGATGGGCCCGAAGCCGTTGAACTGCCTGTCGGCGGTAAGGGCGACGTTGAAGTAGGCAGGAACCTGCAGGACCAGGCCCTGGTGCTTGCGTTCTTCGGGGATGAACGCGATGCCGGCGTTTCTGCTGTCCCGCGGGGAACGGATCCTGCGTTTTTTCCCGGCTACGCTGACAGTGCCGGTGCTGCCCTTGTCCGCCCGGATGATGGCCCGCAGGAACTCGGTACGGCCCGATCCGACCAGGCCGGCGATCCCCAACACTTCGCCGGCCCGGACGTCCACGGAAAGAGGACCGCCACCAGTGGGGTGGCTGACCCCCGAGGCGGAAAACAGGACCGGAGCCCCTGGCGGAACAGGGTGCTGCCGTTTGAATGACAGCAGCTCCCGGCCAACCATGTTCCGTACTATGTCCTGTTCCGAGGTCTGGGCGATGGGCTGCGTGTAATTGACGGTGCCGTCACGCAGAACTACCACCTTGTCGGAGACGCTCATGACCTCGGGCATCTTGTGAGAGACGTAGATGATGCCTACCCCGCGGGTGTGTGCGATTTCCCGCACCCGGTTCAGGACGCCTTCGACGTTGTGTTCCAGCATGCTGGTGGTGGGCTCGTCGAGGGCTACGATCTTGGCACCGAACGCCAGCGCCCTCGCAATGGTCAGGGCGTGCCTTTGGGCGGGGCTGAGCCCCCGTACGGAGGCTTTGGCTTTGAGCGGGAACCCCATCTGGGCGACGTCCGCCAGCGCCTGGTCGATGTCCTTGCCGGCGTCCCGGCGCTGGCGTGATGTGCGCCCCAGCACAAGATTTTGCTCTACGGACAGTTGCGGAACGATGGCCGGTTCCTGATGCGCAATCCTCACCCCGTCAGCCAGTGCCTGGCGGGGTGAAAAGTGCTGGCGAACGTTGCCCTCGATGATGACAGATCCGTGGTCCGGGACGAGGGAACCGCCGAGAATGGCGAGCAGTGTGCTCTTGCCCGCCCCGTTTTCGCCGGCCAGTGTGCATATCTCTCCGCGTTCCAACGTGAAGCTGACGTCATTCAGAGCGCGGACTCCGGGGAATGACTTCGCGATGTTCTGCAGTTCCAGCAGCGGTGTAACCATGATGGGTGTCGTTTCTGCCTTACGGCATTCCGGTCGGGTATTCCCCGACGTTCTCAGAATCGATAATGAAGGCCGGAACGTCGATCCATCCGGGAACCTCTTTGCCGTCCATCAGCCAAAGCGCTGCGTTCACGCCGCTGGCGCCTTCGGTCACGGGCTGCTCGCTGACCGTGGCGGTCATGTTGCCGGCCTGGATTTCCTTCTTGGCCTGCGGGATGCCGTCCGTGCCCACCAGCACAACCTTGCCGGTGAGGTTCTTGGCAGCGATGGCAGCCGCTACTCCAAACGCCATGCCGTCATTCTGTGAGTAGAACGCCTTGATGTCGGGGTTGGCCGTCAGCATGGCGGTGGCAATTTCCTGCGCCCGGGTCTGATCCCACTTCGCTGTCTGGGACGCAACCAGCTCCAGGTTCGCATGTTTGGCCAGGCCATTTTTGAACCCTTCGCCGCGGTTAAGTGCGTTGGACGATCCCGGGTCGCCTTCGATCATGGCCACCTTGCCGCCCTCGGGAAGCTTGGAGGCGATGTAATCGGCAGCTGTTTCGCCGATCGTCAGCGCGTCGGGACCGACGTAGACACTTCCGGGGATGTTGCCCTTGGCATCGTTCAGGACGACCACAGGCACATTTTGCGCCAGGGCGTCAGAGAAGACCGTGTCCAGGCCCGTCGCGGAAATCGGCGAGGCAAGCAGGGCGGTGCAGCCCTGGTTCGCGGCGCTCTTTGCCTTGTCCAGCTGTTCGGTGATGGAAGATTCGTCGGTCACGTCGAAAGTTTGGTAATTAACTCCAAGCCTCTTAGCTTCTGCTTCAAAGCCGTCCCGCTCAAATCCCCAGAACTCGTTGGACAGCGTCCGGGTGATGTAGCAAAGCTTCGTGTCCGAGGCCGGTGCTGCCGGTTCACCAAGGCTGGCCTTTACATCCGTAATGGGTGTCTTCGCCGAAGCGTCAACGAGGCTTACCAGATCACCGCCGGACTCTGAGGACTGGCCTGCCGGCCCGTCAGGTGTAGCACTGCATGCAGCGAGCAACGCGGCTGCCGCCGTGGCGGCGAACAGCTGTGTAACAGCGCGAGGAAGTTTAGTCATTGTGATAATTCCTTTCATCATTGGAAGGCCCGCAACATGCGGCACTCTTGCTAAATTTTGTTCGTACCGATGCTTGGGGCACCGCAACGGTTCTTGCTTTGTAGCTGGTCCGGCAGGAGTCTGGTCAGCTAGTGGCCAACGGAAGTGTTGGCCAGGGAAACTCCGACGACGTCCTCGATGTGGCGGACGTCGGCGGTTGTAAGGAAGGACTCAGGCCTGCCGCACACGAGCCGGCCCGCCTCATTGGCCGCCCTGAGACATAACGGGAAGGGATGGCCGTTCGCCATCGCCACAACCATTGTTCCCAGGAAGCTGTCGCCGGCACCGATTGAGTTGACCACCACTGTCGTCTCGACGTCCGCCTGCACGAAGTCATTTCCGTGCAGGGCGGCCACCCCGCCGCCGCCGAGTGTCAGGACGGGCGTCTTGGCGCCGGCTTCGCGCAGAGCAGTCAGAAGCACCAGGACGTCGGTGTTGAGCGGGACATCCAGGACGTGGCAGGCTTCGCGGAGGTTTAGAACGACGACGTCCGCGAGCCGTAGGAGCGACCTTGCCTCTGCACCCACCGGCGAAAGGTTTAGCACTACCGCAGACCCTAGTTCCCGGAAGCGGGTGGCTGCCCTTCTGACGGTGGGAAGCGGTACTTCGAGGTTCAGGACTACGTACGCCGGCGGATCGTGCGCTTCGACGTAGGCGTCGATGTCTGCCGGCGAGAAGTTGCCGTTGGCTCCGGGAATGACGACTGTGTCGTATTCGCCTTGGGGGTCGATTCTGACGTGCCCTACCCCGGTATGGGTCCGCTCATCCCGGATGATGCCTTCGGTGGTGATCCCCCGATCGTGCAGGGTGGCGATGATGAAGTTTCCCAGGTCGTCGGAGCCGACGCGTGCCACGAGGGTGACCGTCGGGTCCACCGCTGCGATGCTCATCGCGGCGTTCAGGCTCTTGCCTCCCGCTGCCATTTCGAAGTTGTCACCCGTCGCATAGCCTGCGGCGCTTACTTCTGCGCCGCGGTATGCAATAAGGTCGGCGTTTACCGACCCGACGACGCAGACACCGGTTGGCCGCACTTAGACACCCACTGCTTTCGACCACAGTACGGATGATGAGTGTAGAGCGTCCCCGCTGGGGAGATCCGGGTAGTCCCGAACCAGCTCGCGGGCCTTCTGGATGATGGTCCCCATCCTCTCGATGTTCATCTCGCATTCGGCAACGGGGTTCTCGCGTACCGGATCGGTGTCAAAGTAGTACGTTCCCTGGTATCCCTCGCGCAGCAGGTAGTACACGAGTTCCAGCGTCTCCGTGAAGTGGATCGACGCTACCACGAGTCCGTCGTCGGCCACCCCGTGGGAATCGTTGAGCTGCAGTCCGAACAGTTTTTGGTCGCGCAGGCACATGGCGGCCGACTGGGACGGGTTCTCCCTGGCCATCAGCAGGTGCCCGAAATCCAGAGTGACGCCGAGGTTGGGGCGGTTGCAGTCCTTGATGAGGTTCATGACGGCGCCCGTGGTGTTGAGAATGGTGCGGCCGCGCGGTTCAGCAGGCTTGTATTCGATGGAGATGCGGATGTCCTGGTCGACGTCAGCGACCGTCTGCAGGCTTTCCACCATCCAGCCCCAAGACTTCATGTAGTCCATCTGCAGAGGGTATTCATACCCGTCATGCGCGGGCCAGAGCAATACATGGTCGGCGCCGAATTCGCGGCAAAGGCTGATGGCTTCCTTGACCATTCCCACGGCTGCTTCCCGTAGCGCGGGGTCAGGATTCGTGAATCCTCCATTCGCAAACTGGGGTGCAGGCCAACGGAGCTGGATGCCGCGCACGTCCAGTTCGGCCTTCTCCAGGGCCGCCTTGATGTCTTCGACTGAATCAGTGCCGAAGTGCTCCGGGTAGTTCAGTTCAAGGGTGGTCAGGCCCTTGACGCTGCCGGCAACGGCGATCAGGTCGATCACCGAATCCTCACCACTGGGGTACTTCTTCCCCTTGCCCAAGGCAAACGAGTTAAGGCGGGTGGAGTACTTAATGTCTGTCATTGCAGTTCGCTTTCGATCGTGAAGGCCACTCGGTCCACATGGACGGCGATCGAAATTCCTGACGGAACTTCGGCTCTGAAGTTGGGCTGGTGTTGGAAGTCTATGAGCGAAATTCCTTGGAAAGGGTGGCAAAATCGATATCGACGCAGAGAATTTTCAGCACTGAATATTCATTCAGGCGCCTTCCTGGCACTGGCTGACAGATATTCGAGTCCCGCTCCGCTCAAGGGAGTAAACCGCCCTGACCGGCAAGCGGTTCCGCGTGATATTCGCGCCTGCATAAATATTCAGACGCCGACCCGAAGGTTACGAAGTATGACGCAGTTCACAGAATCAACGTCCCTGCTGTCGGTCACCACCGAGCAGCTTCGACTCTTCACAAAGATCGCCGTGCTCTACCACGAGGAGGGCCTTTCGCAAGGTGACATCTCCCAGCGACTGAACCTCTCCCAGGCAAGGGTGTCGCGCTACCTCAAGAACGCAGTTGATTTAGGAATTGTGCGAACATCCATCGTCCAGCCGGCGGGAATCTACGTCGGCCTCGAAAAGGCCCTCGAGGAGAAGTACAAGCTCCGGGAGGTGGTGGTAGTGGACGTCATGGACGGCGCTTCACTGGGTATGCGGCTGGGCTCGTCCGCCGCTACCTACCTGGAGACCACGATTGGTGCCGATGACTACGTGGGAATCTCCTCTTGGAGCACGACGTTGCTGCACACAGTTGAAGCCATGCGCTCACGCCCCCGAAAAATCGCGAATGAAGTAATTCAGCTCATCGGCGGCGTTGGCAGCCCTCAAGCCCAGATGCAGGCCAGCCGCCTGGTCTCCCACCTTGCCGAACTCACGTCAGCAAAGCCCTACTACATGGGATGCCCCGGCCTCGTCGCGAACCCACAGATTCGCGAAGCGTTCCTCGGGGACCCGGCAGTGGCCGCATCAGTAGAAGCATGGGAGCGCCTAACAACCCTGCTGGTAGGCATCGGAACATTCCCCGCCTCACCCCTCTGGCAAGCCAGCGGGAACGCCCTAAGCAGTGCAGAAGAAGGAGAACTATTACAGGCGGGGGCTGTTGGCGAGATCTGCTTGCGCTTCTTTGACATCAACGGCGGGCCCATGAAACCCGCCATCGAAGAACGGGTGATATCCATTGATGCCGAGGCCATGATGCAGGTACCCCGCCGCATCGGTGTAGCCGGCGGCATGGGCAAACTGAACGCCATCCGCGGCGCCGTAGCCGGCGGGTGGATCAACGTCCTGATCACTGACGCCGACGTAGCGCGACAGCTCCTCGAACGACCACAGTTGTAAGTTCACCGTCACGAGACCTGCCTGCAGCCGGTAAGTTCAGCGCTTGGCCGTCCTTGCCAGTGATCACGCGACAGCAGGGGACAGTCCACCGCTACCTGCGCAACGCGGGGCGGGGTGCTGCCTGTCCCCTACCGCACGGTTGTACTACTTAGTGGGTGGCATTAGCTTTACGGAATATCCCTTATCGGCCTCTGAGTATGACTGCCAATAGGAGAGAATCACGCATCAAACGCTGGGAAATAGTTGCAGGACCAGCCCCTTCAGAGCGACCAGGTAACCATCGTGAAGGGCCCTCGATGATGATGTTCTTCACGCACCTGCGTAATGGGCGTTGGCTT
This sequence comes from Pseudarthrobacter sp. R1, assembly GCF_024494415.1. Classification (NCBI taxonomy): domain Bacteria; kingdom Bacillati; phylum Actinomycetota; class Actinomycetes; order Micrococcales; family Micrococcaceae; genus Pseudarthrobacter; species Pseudarthrobacter sp. R1. The sequence goes on from NZ_JAMKFI010000006.1 coordinate 10,412, forward strand.
CGACTGCGGCGTTCAGTTCCTCAAGGGTGGGTGGATTTGCTCCCGGGCGCTGCACTGTGATGGCCGCGGCTGCAGCTGCGATGTGTCCAAGCTGCTCCAGGACAGCAGGGGCGAAGCCTTCGGTTCCTCGCGTGAGGAAGCCCAGGATCAGGGCGGACATGTAGGAGTCCCCCGCGCCGATGGTGTCTGCAACCGTGGTTTTCACGGCAGGGATGCTGATGTTGGCGGCGGCGGAGGTGAATTGTGAGCCTTCGGCGCCTTTGGTAATAACGGCCAAACGGGTACCCAGTCCGAGGATGTGTGCCCCGGTTTCTTCCAGGCTTTTTCTGGGATACAGCCACTGGGCGTCCTCGTCACTGAGTTTAACGACGTCGGTTAGTGCCACGAGCTCCTCGAAAATGGCTTTGGCTTCCCTATGGCTGCCTAGCAGGGCCGGCCGGATGTTGGGGTCATAGGTGATCATGCAGTGTCTATGGGCCTGTTCCAGCAAGGACTTCACGGCACTGGCGCCCGGGCTAAGGAAAGTGGCGATGGATCCGGTGTGCAGAATTTTCGGGAAGTAGGCGGGGACTGTCGGGGCCAGGTCCCACATGATGTCGAAGTCATACGTGGCGGAGCCGTCCGGGGCAAGGGTTGCTGTTGCCGAGGCCGTCCGGGTGAGGGATTTGGAGCCGGGCAGAAGAACGACGCCTGCGCTGTGTAGATGGTTTTCGATGGCGGTCCCGCGGGCGTCCGGGGCGATGGCCGTGAGCAGACCTGTGGCTACGCCGAGGCGGCCAAGTCCGTAGGCGACGTTGGCCGGCGAACCGCCCGGGTGTTCCACTCGGCCGTGTGGCGTTGTGACCACGTCGATCAGCGCTTCGCCTACGACTGTGACGTCAAGCGTCCGGTGAGCGTCGTGCCGGGCTGTTGTGAGGTAATCCATGGTCTGTCTCTCGTGCGAAGCTGATGATGTGAGTGCTGTTCAAGCCACGTCAGTCCGCGTACCGGTGTCCCGGTTCCGCGGACTGACGTAGGGGCAAGCAGTTGTTCAGGCGGTGGCTGCACCGGTCATGATGGCAACCGCATCGGTCATGTTGTGGGATTGCGGTGTGATGGTGGCCGCGCATTTGCCGAGGCGCTGGATGTGGATCCTGTCTGCCACGTCGAACACGTGGGGCATGTTGTGGCTGATCAGGATGACCGGCAGGCCGCGGTCCCGGAGGTCCCGGACCAGCTGCAGGACCTGGTTGGATTCGCGCACGCCCAGCGCCGCCGTCGGCTCATCCAGCACGACGACCTTTGAACCGAAAGCGGCGGCGCGGGCAACGGCGACAGCCTGGCGCTGGCCGCCGGACAGGTTCTCCACGGGGACAGTGACGTCCTGGAGTGTGGAGATACCGAGGCGGGTCAGCTCGTCCTTGGCTTTGCGGCGCATCCCCTTGGTGTCCAGGACGCGGAAGAGTTTGCCCAGCGGACCCGGGACCCGCTCTTCGCGCCCGAGGAACAGGTTTGAAGCGACATCGAGTGCCGGCGATACCGCCAGGTTCTGGTACACCGTTTCGATGCCGTGGGCGCGGGCGTCCTGGGGCCGTTTGAAATGCACCGGTTTGCCTGACACAAAGAGCTCGCCGGAATCCGGGACTTCTGCTCCGGTGAGGCATTTGATCAGGGTTGATTTGCCTGCGCCGTTGTCGCCGATGATCGCCAGTACTTCGCCCGGGTACAGGTCAAGGCTGACGCCGTCCAGGCCAACGACGCGGCCGAAGGTCTTGACGAGGTTCCTGGCCTTCAGGATGGGCTCGCGGGTCACGGTGTGCGGTGCTGCTGATTCTGTCATGGTCATGACTTGACCTTTCGGATCCACTGGTCGATGGACACAGCGAGGATTATCAGGACGCCCACTGCGAGGGTCTGGTACAAAACGTCCAGGCCTGCGAGGGAGAGCCCGTTGCGGAAGACGCCGACGATCAGGGCGCCGAGGAGTGTTCCCCAGACGGAGCCGCGGCCGCCGAAGAGGCTGGTGCCGCCGATGACGACGGCGGTGATGGAGTCCAGGTTCAGGTCTACACCGGCGTTGGGGCTGGCTGCGTTGGTGCGGCCGATCTGGATCCAGGCGCCGACGGCCAGGACGGCGCCTGCGGCGAGGTAGACGCTCATGAGGACTTTGTTCACGGCGATGCCGGCCAGGCGGGCGGCTTCCTTGTCATCGCCCACGGCGTAGACGTGCCTGCCCCACGCGGTTTTGCCCAGGATGAATGCGATGGCGACGTAGAGCAGGAGCATAACGACGACGCCTGTGGAAATGCGCACCGGGCCTACAGGGAAGGTGCTGCCGGTCCAGGTCAGCAGGTCCGGCATGGCAGAGCCGCGAACGGTCGCTCCATTGGAGTAGAGCAGTGTCAGGGCGATGAAGATGTTCAGCGTGCCCAGGGTAACGATGAAGGGTGGGAGCCGGAACCTGGTGACCAGGAATCCGTTCAGGGCTCCGGTCGCGAGTCCAACCACCAGGCCCGCGAGCAGGGCAACAGGTGCCGGCAGTCCGTTGTTGACGGCGAGCTGGGCCACCACCATGGAGGAGAGGATCATGACGGCGCCGACGGACAGGTCGATCCCGGCCGTGAGGATGATGAGTGTCTGGGCGATGGCCAGGGTGCCGACGACGGAGACCTGCTGGGTAATCAGCGAGAGGTTTTCGACCCGCAGGAACCTGTCATTGAGGAGGCCGAACACGACCACCGCGATTAGCAGGACGAGGGCGGGGCTGACGGCAGGGTAGCGGTGGAGGATGTTGCGTATGCGGCTGAGCGGGGTCTGGCGGTCAAGGAATTCCTCCGCCAGGTCGGCATGCCCGGCGCTGGGCGGGCCGGCGGTCTGTTGCTGGGTCACGGTTGGTCCTGATCTTTGGTGATGGTTGCTGGCGCGTAGCTAATGCGGGAGTTGTGCTCCGGGGAGGCCACGGCGGCGCGGCCTCCCCGGCGCATGACGGGGGGTTACTTACCCCAGCAGATCTCGGAAGCTTCGGTAGTGGTGATGCTCTTGATGCCGTCTGCAGGCTTGTCAGTGACGAGTTCCACACCGGTGTTGTAGAAGTCCAGGCCCGGTGAGTTGGCCGGCTTTTCACCGGTCTTGGCCAGATCCACAATTGCCTTGACACCGAGTTCTGCCATCTTCACCGGGTACTGCTGTGCCGTGGCGCCGATGACGCCGGACTTGACGTTGTTCACGCCGGTGCAGCCGCCGTCGATCGAAACGACCAGCACATCCTTGTCCTTGCCGGCTGACTTCAACGCCTCGAAGGCTCCCGCAGCCGCAGGCTCATTGATCGTGTAGATCACGTTGATGTCGGGATTGCTCGACAGGAGGGTCTCCATGGCTGTCCGGCCGCCGTCCTCATTCCCCTGCGAGGCCTGGTTGCCGACAATTTCGTAGTCGCCGCCCTTGCCGCCGGTGTACTTTCCGGTTTTGGCCTCATCGCCGTTCTTCTTCTTGTCCGCAGTGTCGATGCCCAGGCCGGTCAGGAAGCCCTGGTCGCGGTTGTAGTCCACGGAGACAATCTTGTCGTCGAAGAGGTCAACGAGGGCGATCGTGGCCTTTTTGCCGTCCAGCTGAGCGGCTGTCCACTTGCCGATCAGCTCGCCGGCGGCGAAGTTGTCGGTGGCGAACGTGATGTCTGCAGCGTCGGCGGGGTCCGGCGGGGTGTCCAAAGCGATAACGAACAGGCCCGCGTCCTTCGCCTTCTGCAGCGCGTCGACCACAGAGGGCCCGTTGGGCGTGATCAGGATGCCCTTGTCGCCCTTGGAAATGGCGTTTTCGATGGCCTGGATCTGCGTGTCCTCGTCGCCGTCAGCCTTGCCTGCCGCGAGCTTGAGGTCCACACCGCCGGCCTCGGCGGCTTTCTTCGCCCCGTCCTGCATCGAAACAAAGAACGGGTTCGTTGTGGTCTTGACGATCAGGGAGACGCCGACCTTTTCTTCGGACGTGCCTTCGCTGGCACCCGGCGCGGTGGAACTTCCTCCACAAGCGGAAAGGCTGAGTGTTCCTAGGGTGAGGGCTGCTCCTGCCGCAAAGATGCGGGTGGCCGTTGAAAGGTGGGACTTGGAACTCAACATTGAATCTCCTGGTGTTTGAGGCCTGAACGGCCTCGACAACGATGTCATAGACGAGGTAAGCAGGATCACACGCTAGAGTCAATAGGAAAAGAATGAGAAGGAGCGACTTTCTTGACAACGATGTCCGATCGTTACCAGCCACCTCTATCCCCGACGCGGCCCACGATGCGCCACGTGGCGGCACTCGCGGGTGTCGGGATCAAGACCGTGTCGCGGGTGATCAACGATGAGGCCGGGGTATCCGCGGCCACTCGCCAAAAGGTGCTCGATGCCATCGCGCAGCTCAACTACCAGCTGGACGTCACGGCCGGCAGCCTCCGCCGGGCGGGCAGAAGGACCCTCTCCGTCGGTCTCCTGCTGCCCAGCGTGTCCAACCCATTCAGCGGCGAAATACACCGGGCCATGGAGGATGCGCTTGGCGCCCGGGGAATAGCCGTTTTCGCCGCCAGCCTCGACGACGACCCCAAACGGGAGCAGGCCATCATCGCAGCTTTCCTGGGCAGGCGGGTGGACGGTCTTGTCCTGACGCCGATCGCAAAAAACCAGGCCTATATGATCCCGGAGCACTCCAGAAACCTGCCAATGGTCTTTATTGACCGGGAGCCGGTAGGGGTTGAGGCTGATGCTGTGGTCACTGACAACGCAGTGGGCGCCGGCAAAGCGGCCGCACATCTGCTGGCGCACGGACACACCAAATTGGCCTACCTGGGCGACCGCACAGACATTCAAACCGCGCGGGAGCGCCGGCGGGGCTTCCTCGAGGAGATCGGCAAGGCAGGAATTCCCACCTCCGCGCTGCCCGTCGTCGACAATCTTCATGATGAGGAAGCAGCGAGGCGGGCAGCCCTTGAACTCTTAAGTTCCGAGGATCCGCCCACGGCAATCTTCTCCAGCCAGAACCTCGTCACCTTCGGCACAATGCGTGCCCTGAAGGAGTTGGGCGCGCACAAGCGTGTGGCGCTGGTCGGGTTTGACGACTTCACGCTTGCCGACATGATGGAGCCAGGAGTCACCGTCATCGCCCAACACCCGGAGCGGATCGGCATCAAGTCGGCCGAACGGCTTCTGGCCAGGATCGATGGCGACGATCAACCTCCGCGGACCTACATTGTCCCCTCCGAGCTCATCCAAAGAGGCTCCGGCGAAATACACCCGCCAGCCTAACCCGCACCTCAAAAGAACTGCGCCTCTGCAAAACCAATCTGAAGAGAGAGATCATGACCAAGACCTTGTATGCCGAATTCACCGTCAAAGCCGGCAGTGAGGCCCGCGTTGCCGAAATGATGGTCGAATTGACCCACCACGTCCGGAAGGAACCAGGCAACGAACTGTTTCTCCCCTACACGCGGGAAGAGAATCCCCGGGAATACTTCGTCTTTGAGGTCTACCGGGACGAAGCCGCGTTCCAGGAGCACATCACCGCTGACTACGGAGCCAGGTTCAACGAGGAACTGGCCCGCCATATCGAAGGTGACGCCTCGGAGCTGACCTGGCTCAACCCGGTCCTATAGCTCAACAGCGGCCTTAGGATAGCCGCGCCCCAGGGTTTTCCCTCGAGGGCCGCCCATTCGTACCCCTCAGCCCCCGTCCTGCGGACGCGGGGCCGGTCGTCGTTCCACTGCACATCCCGGGCCGCCAGTGTCAAAAAATTGGGCACAACATGACCGTTGACTTGTCCGATAGACATCTTTTAGAGTCCAACGCACCGACTGACAACGTTGTCTAATGCTCTAGACACGCGCAATGAAGGGCGACACAAGCAACATGAAACAATTCACAATGCGGAGCACGCGCAGCGTCTCCGCACTGACGCTGGCCGGCCTCTCGCTCGCCGCAGCGCTGGCTGGTTCCATGCCGGCCTCCGCCGCTGAACTTGGCGATGAGCAGTACCGGCCCGCGATCCACTACTCGCCGGAGAAGAACTGGATGAACGACCCCAACGGGCTCGTCTTTTATAAGGGCGTCTACCACATGTACTACCAGTACAACCCCTCCGGTAACACGTGGGGGAACATGTCGTGGGGCCACGCGACGTCCAAGGACCTCGTGACGTGGGAGGAGCAACCGCTGGCCATCTCCACCGATGCACAGGAAGATATTTTCACCGGCAGCGTCGTCGTGGACAAAAACAACACGTCCGGACTCGGCACCGCGGATAACCCCCCGCTGATCGCGATCTATACAAGTGCCTACAAGGAAGCGTCCCCGTACCGCGGCCTGCAGGCCCAGTCCCTGGCCTACAGCCTGGACGACGGCCAGACGTGGACCAAGTACGACGGCAATCCTGTCCTGAACCGGAACTCAGCAAACTTCCGCGACCCGAAGGTCTTCTGGTACGACAACCCGGCAGGCGGGGGCTACTGGGTCATGACTGCCGTGGAATCGCAGGAGCACAAGGTTGTCCTCTACAAGTCCGACAACCTTAAGGACTGGACCGCACTGAGCGACTTTGGCCCCGCCAACGCCACTGGCGGGCAGTGGGAATGCCCTGACCTGTTCCCCTTGGCTGTTGACGGTGACCCGAAAAACGTCAAATGGGTCATGGTTGTCAGCATCAATCCCGGCGGCGTTGCTGGAGGTTCCGCCGTCCAGTACTTCGTGGGCAACTTCGACGGCACCACGTTCACCTCCGAAACCACGGAACCCGCCACTGCGGCACCGGCCGGAACAGTCCTGGCCGGATTCAACGACGGAACCTACAACGGCTGGACGGTGAACAACGAACCGGGCAACTGGAAGAATGGCCCCTTCGGTGACGCCCCGGCGGCCGGTTCCCTGCCTGGTCAGAGTCCCGTGACCGGATTCGGCGGCACAGGCCTGATCAACTCCTTCAACGACGGGGACTGGCCCCTCGGTTCCATGCAGTCACCCACATTCACCGTGACCGACGACTACCTGAACTTCCTCGTGGGCGGAGGCAAGCACCCCCGCGTCTCGGACAAGCTGGACAATAATCCGCCCGAGGGGGAGCTCAAGTTTGACGGCTTCGAGGTTCCCGAAGGAAGTACGCTGGCCAATGCCGGCTGGACCGGCACAGGAGACCTGACCCCCAATTTCCAGCCAGCCACCCGCGGCGGGGACTATTACATTGGCGCCAAACGGATCAACACGTTCGAGTCCGGCACCGTACCCGGTGACGACCGCCAGGGCACCCTGACCTCACCCGAATTCCCCATCACGAAGGATTTCATGAGCATGTTGGTCGGAGGCGGTAACCGCTCAGCGGACTCCGGGCAGACCCTCGCCGTCCAGCTGCTCATCGATGGCAACGTGGTCCGCTCCCTGGCGGGCGACAACGGCGGGTTGCTGAACTGGAAAGGCTGGGACGTCTCCGAATTCGCCGGGCAAAACGCCCAGCTGCGGATCGTTGACCAAGCTACCGGCGGGTGGGGACACCTGACCCTTGACCACGTCATGCTCACTGACACAGCCGCTGTTCCCAGGTCCGATGAAGAAACGGTGAACCTGGTAGTCAACGGACAGGTGGTCCGTACGGCCACCGGCAATGACAGTGAATCCTTGGACTGGGCATCATGGGACGTAAAGGAATTCGTTGGCCAGCAGGCACAGATCAAGGTTGTCGATAACAACAGGTTCGGCTGGGGGCACATCCTCGCGGACGAGTTCACAGCAAGCCCCACACCAGCGACGTCCCGGCTGGAGTCCTATGACTGGCTGGATTACGGCCGGGACTACTACGCCACCGTATCCTTCGCCAACATGCCCGACGACAAGCGGATCATGCTGGGCTGGATGAGCAACTGGGACTATGCCAACAACACCCCAACCAGCCCCTGGCGCAGCGCCATGGCACTCCCCCGCGAAGTAAAACTCACTCAAACCCCTGACGGCCCCCGCCTCACCCAAAGCGCCGTACAGCAAGTCGAAAAATTGGGAGGAAAAGTCACGTACAACGACAAGAAGGGCGGCCCGATTTCAGCAGGCACGCACCCGCTGCCTGCACAGGCGGCAGGCCAGGTGCAGCAGGTGGACATCACCTTCGCCCCCGGTACCGCAACAAAATCCGGCATCACCGTCCTTGGCGACGGACAGTCGTCCACCGTCATCGGCTACGATGCCACGACCGGGAAGATGTTCGTTGACCGCACAAAATCCGGCAACACCGCATTCCACCCGGCCTTCGCTTCCATCGAGGACGCCCCCGTCTCGCTGGACAAGAACGGCAACGTCACCATGCGGATCTACCTCGACCGCTCCTCCGTGGAGGTGTTCGCCCAGAACGGCGTGAGGACCATAACCGACCAGGTATTCCCTAACCCGGGAGCCGACAAGATGGCCCTCTTCGCCGAAGGCGGTACCGCCCAGCTCAAATCACTCACCGTAACACCGCTCGAAAAGGCAATGTTCCTCCCCGAAAAGAAATAACACACCCACGACATGACCAGCTCACCTGCGAGCTGAAGCTGAAGGGACTGAGTTCGGTATCCACCGGGTTCAGTCCCTTCAGCTTTTCCCTTGCGCACGTGTTGCGAGGTGTCGGCAGGAGCAAAATATCTGGACAGAACTTCTCGGCCCAACTGAGTCAACATGAGGGGCATCCAAAGCTGACAGGTTTTGGGGCTAGTCTTGACTTCTTTCTGAGACGAACCTAGAACTCAACCTGACAGGATGAGGATGGGAGGCGACGCCGGTGGTCGGTCAGCGGATCGGGTACGTGCGTGTAAGCACGCTGGACCAGAACGAGAAACGCCAGCTCGAGGGCCAGGTTCTGGACCGGGTCTTCATGGATAAGGCCTCTGGCAGGGACACTTCCAGGCCGGAGCTTACGGAGTTGTTGCGGTTCGCCCGCGACGGCGACACCTTGGTGGTGCACAGCATGGACCGGCTCGCCCGCAATCTGGATGACCTGCGTGCTCTGGTCCAGGGCCTGACCCGTAAAGGCGTGCGGGTGGAGTTCGTCAAAGAGAGCCTGGTCTTCACCGGTGAGGACTCCCCCATGGCTAACCTCATGCTCTCCGTCATGGGAGCCTTCGCCGAATTCGAACGCTCCCTCATCAGGGAACGCCAGAAGGAAGGGATCGCCCTGGCCAAGCAGCGCGGCGCCTACAAGGGGCGAAAAAAGACTCTGACGCCGGAGCGGGCGGCCGAGCTGGTCCAGCGGGCCGGCAGCGGCGCTTCGAAAGTCATCCTTGCCAGCGATTACGGGATCAGCAGGGAGACGGTCTACCAGTATCTGCGCCAAGCCAAACAGGCAGGGAGCCCTCCTCCTGCAGAGTCGCCAGCCATTCTGTAGCTTGACTGCATACGAGGGGAACTCCTGCTGCGCCAGCACTCCGCGCGTATGTTCTCCGCTTTCAAACGGAGAACCATACGGCCCCTGTGCGGTGAATGTGTTAAATTCTATTTATCAGACATCGCCCCCCTCTGAGCCTCGGCTCAAGGGGGCGATTTTCATTGTGCGACAAACGGTGAAGCGTGGAGTAGACGAAGGAATTCAAAGAGCGCAACGAGTTGCTTCAACAACTCGAAGTCCGTGGCCTCAAGATTCCTGACCGCGCTGAGGCACTCAACTCCTGACACGCGTCGGTTACTTCCGCTCCGGCGCGTACCGATACGTCTTCCGGAGACTGCTCCCGGCGGACAGGATCGATGCTCGCCTGCACCAGTACCGGTCAGACGACTACATACCTGGTGCGAGCATCGAGCACGTCATGAAGCTGGAAGCATTCGACTTCAAGTTGGCCCGGGTCTGCCAGGAAGCCTTGCTTGAATTCGAGGTGTGCCTAAGGGCGGCCATCGCCCACACGCTCGCCTCAAGGAACGTCGCAGCTCATGCATCTAAAGAGTATTTGGATGCGCAAACTTGCAATAAAGCAGTCGGCGAGCACACAAAGTTTGACGCATGGACGAAGACTTGGCGAGAAGCTGTTTCTTCCGGCGCGGAAACGAAGATTTCCTCAAGCACCATCTGTTAAAGTACCCGGAACAAGATGTGCCCATCTGGGCTGTCACTGAAGTATTGAGCTTCGGAAATCTGCCATTCCTCTACGACCTCATGCAGACCCCGGACGCGCGCTCGCTCGCCCGCATGTTTGGATTCGCTCACCCCAGCCGCTTCGGTGCCGTGCTGCGTATGATGGTGGACTTTCGCAACACGTGCGCTGCGCCCGTATGGTGATTTGAACCTCTGGAAGCCCTAGTTCTGGATCTGGCACCCTGCTGGTCAACCGTAAAAAGCTCGGCACTCCCGCGCTCTTAGGTTGACAGAACCTATATTATCGGCGTTTAAAGCACGGGAGTGGAAGTGGATGCGAGAACTCCCGCCTCCGGAAGAATTCGGCGTTTCCGCAGGTCAGAACCGATCTTACATTCCTTCATGATCAAGGGCGCGTCATCTCGAT
>NZ_JAMKFI010000006.1:20964-314606 GCF_024494415.1 Pseudarthrobacter sp. R1
GCGGCCGTCCGGAACGGCAACGGCAGTTCCTTCTTGGACTCGTCCAGCTCCTGCTGCGCCGCGTCCTCCTCACCCTCCCGGACAATAAACCCGCCGCCTACCGAGAAGAACGTGGCGGTGTGCAGGATCCCGTCCTCCGCATCAGAGACGGTGAACGTCATGCCGTTGGTGTGCCGGGGCAGGATGGTCAGCGGCCGCAGCACCATGTCCTTCACCCCATACGTCAGCGGAACAGCGCCCGCCAGCTGGAGGATTCCAGTCTCCGCGATCCCGGCCAGGCGTTCCTCCACCTCGTCCGGCAGGATCAACTCCGGATGAAACCCCTCCAACCCCAGCAGGATGGCCGTCATGGTGCCGTGGCCGTGGCCCGTCGCCGCGAGCGACCCATAAAGATCAACCCGCAGCGACGCCACCTCAGCCAGCATGCCGGAGGCCTTGAGCTCCTCGGCAAACACGGCGGCAGCCCGCATCGGCCCCACAGTATGCGAACTCGAAGGCCCGATCCCAACAGAGAAAAGGTCAAAGACTCCAACAGCCATTACTTGTCCTAACTAAGAATGTGCGTGGGTTGCGTGGTGGGTGACCGAATTCCTCCGCGTGCTGCTCCTTCGTCGCTCTGACGCACGCTTCCGGAATCCGCTCGCCCACCTTCGGCCTGTCACCTTTGCCGCCAATCACTGACTGCCTGACTCCGAAGGGGACGGACGGGGCCCCTTCGGGTCCGGACTCCGGCAGCATGCGTCTAAGGGAGCGTCACGTCCGCTCAGCGGGCGTCTTCGCGACCGAGCATGCAGTGGAGTTCGGACCCGACGGGCCTTAAGCCAGCCATAGGGTTGTTAGGCGAGGTTCTGGACGCCCGGGTAGAGCGGATGCGCGGCGGCGAGTGCCTCGACGCGGTGACGCAGCCCCGAAAGGTCGGCGTCGGCCGTCAAAGCCTCGGCGATGATGTCCGCAACTTCGCGGAACGCAGCCTCACCGAAGCCGCGCGTAGCAAGGGCGGGTGTGCCAATCCGGAGGCCGGAGGTGACCATCGGCGGGCGGGGGTCGAACGGGACGGCGTTGCGGTTGACCGTGATGTCGATAGCCGCGAGGCGGTCCTCGGCCTGCTGCCCGTTGAGCTCGCAGTTGCGCAGGTCAACGAGGACCAGGTGCACGTCGGTGCCGCCCGAGATTACGCTGATGCCCTTGGCGGTGACGTCGGGCTGGACCAGGCGCTCGGCCAGGATCCGGGCGCCGGCGAGGACGCGCTCCTGGCGCTCCTTGAACTCGGCCGAGGCCGCGATCTTGAACGCCACGGCCTTGCCCGCGATGACGTGCTCCAGCGGGCCGCCCTGCTGGCCGGGAAACACAGCCGAGTTGACCTTCTTGGCGATGTCGGCGTCGTTCGTCAGGATGATGCCGCCGCGCGGACCGGCGAGGGTCTTGTGCGTGGTGGACGTGGTTACGTGCGCGTGCGGCACCGGTGACGGGTGCAGTCCGGCGGCCACAAGCCCGGCGAAGTGCGCCATGTCCACCATGAGGTAGGCGCCCACGGAGTCTGCGATGCGGCGGAACTCGGCGAAGTCCAGCTGCCGGGCGTAGGCGGACCAGCCGGCAACGATCAGCGCGGGCTTGGTCTCCTGCGCCAGGCGCTCAACCTCGGCCATGTCCACTGTGTGGGTGTCCTCGCGGACGCCGTACGGCACCACGTTGTAGAGCTTGCCGGAGAAGTTGATCTTCATGCCGTGCGTGAGGTGGCCGCCGTGGGCCAGGTTCAGGCCCATGATGGTGTCGCCGGGCTTGATCAGCGCGTGCATCACCGAAGCGTTGGCCTGCGCGCCGGAGTGCGGCTGCACGTTGGCAAACTCCGCGCCAAACAGTGCCTTGATGCGGTCAATGGCGAGCTGCTCGACGACGTCCACGTGCTCGCAGCCGCCGTAGTAGCGTTTGCCCGGGTAGCCCTCGGCGTACTTGTTGGTCAGCACCGAACCCTGCGCCTGCATCACGGCGACGGCGGTGTGGTTCTCGGAGGCGATCATCTCCAGGCCGTCGCGCTGGCGGGTGAGTTCGTCGTCGATCTTTGCTGCGATCTCGGGATCCAGCGCGGACAGGTCGGCGTCCAGGGACGGGGAGACGATCTGGTCGAAGGCTGCCGTTGTGGTCATGCCCGCGCCGCTCACAGCTCGCCGCCGTTAGCTGCCGCGTACTCTTCGGCGGACAGCAGGGGGCCTTCTTCGGTGACGGCCACCTTGAACAGCCAGCCGGCGCCGTAGGGATCGTTGTTGATCAGGGCGGGATCGGAGACCACCTCGTCGTTGATCTCCACAACCTCGCCCGTGACCGGCGCATAGAGGTCGGAGACGGACTTGGTGGATTCAACCTCGCCGCAGGTCTCGCCCGCGGTGACCGTGGAGCCAACCTCCGGCAGGTCCACGTACACGATGTCGCCGAGGGCTTCGGCGGCCACGGCCGAGATACCAATGTTGGTGGGGCCGGATCCGTCAGCAGCAACCCATTCGTGCTCGGCGGAGTACTTCAGTTCAGCAACAACTTTTGCCATGTGTATTTCCTTAGGTTCGTGTCTAGTGTTTAGAAAGTGAGAGAGCGTTGGGACAAACCGCGCATCAAGTGAGAGAGCGTTGGGACAAACCACGCATCAAGTGAGAGAGCGTCGGGACAAACCGCGCATCAAGTGAGAGAGCGTTACTTCTGGCGCTTGTAGAACGGCAGCTCTACTACTTCGAAGGGCTCGGGCTTGCCGCGGAGGTCGATGTCCAGGGCGGTGCCGGGTGCTGAGTGTTCGACGTCGACGTAGGCCAGGGCGATCGGGTAACCCAAGGTGGGGCTCGGCTGGCCGGAGGTCACTTCGCCCACGACGTTGCCGTCCTTGAGGACCGGGTAGTGGCTGCGACCGGCGCGGCGGCCCAGGCCCTTGAGGCCCACCAGCTTGCGGCCGGAGGTGGAGCCGGCGCCCAGTTCCTTGAGCTCGGCCAGCACGGCCCTGCCCACGAAGTCCGACTCCTTCTTGAGTGAAACCACGGGGCCCAGGCCTGCGGCGTACGGGCTGCCCTCGCGGGAAAGCTCGTTGCCGTAGAGGGGCATGCCGGCCTCCAAGCGGAGCGAGTCCCGGCAGGCCAGCCCGGCAGGGATGAGCCCGTGGCCCTCCCCAACTTCCAGCAGCGCGTCCCACAGGCCGGCCGCGTCCTCGTTGGGAATGTAGATTTCGAAGCCGTCCTCGCCGGTGTACCCGGTGCGGGCCAGCAGCAACTCCTGTACTGTGCCGTTGACGGTAATCCCTACCTCCACAGCCGCGTAGTACTTCAGCTCCGTCACCAGCGGGTGCTGTTCAGCGGGGACCAGCTGGAGCAGGATGGCCTCGGCGTTCGGTCCCTGCACGGCGATGAGGGAGGTCGCGGCGGAAACGTCATTCACAACCACGTCGAAGGCGGCAGCCCGCTCAGCCAGTGCGGCGGCAACGACCTTCGCGTTGCCGGCGTTGGGGACCACCAGGTATTTGGCTGTTCCATCCGCAGCCGCGGGAAGGCGGTACGTGATCAGGTCGTCGATGATGCCGCCGTCCTCCTGGCAGATCAGCGAGTACTTCGCTTTGCCCACGGCCACCGCGGACAGCTTGCCGGCCAGGGCGTAGTCGAGGAACGCCCCGGCGTCCGGACCGGTGACCCAGACTTCGCCCATGTGGGAGAGGTCGAACAGGCCGGCGGCGTTGCGCACGGCGTGGTGCTCTGCCAGTTCGGAGTTGTACTTCAGGGGCATCTGCCAGCCGCCGAAGTCCGTGAAGGAAGCGCCGGCAATCTTGTGCTGCTCGTAGAGCGCGGTGTAGTTCTCGGTCATCACAGAATCCTTAGTTCTCAAATTCGGAAAGCGGCGGGCAGGAGCAGACCAGGTTGCGGTCACCTGCCGCGCCGTCAATGCGGCCCACGGGCGGGAAGTACTTGTCCTGCCGAAGCGAGGCCACCGGGAAGGCTGCCTGCTCACGCGGGTAGGAACGGTTCCATTCAGAGGTGACGACGGCGGCTGCCGTGTGGGGTGCGTTGCGCAGGGGGGACTTCTCCACCGGGAAGTCGCCGTTGGCCACCTGGTCGATTTCGGCACGGATGGCGATCATGGCCTCAATGAAGCGGTCGATCTCTGCAAGGTCCTCGGACTCCGTGGGCTCCACCATCAGCGTGCCGGCCACCGGGAACGACAGCGTGGGTGCGTGGAAGCCGAAGTCGATGAGGCGCTTGGCAACGTCCTCGGCCGTGACGCCGGTCCTGGCCGTCAGGTCGCGCAGGTCCAGGATGCACTCGTGCGCCACCAGGCCGCTCTCACCCGTGTAAAGAACCGGGAAGTGCTCGTCGAGCCGCGCGGCAACGTAATTCGCAGCGAGCAGGGCGGACTTGGTGGCCTCGGTGAGGCCGTGCCCGCCCATCAGCTTCACGTACGCCCACGAGATCGGCAGCACACCGGCCGAACCGAAGCGGGACGCTGAAATCGCAACCCCGTGCCCGTCCTCATGCGCAGCTTTGTTGGCGTCGCCCGGCATAAACGGTGCCAGGTGCGCCTTGGCAGCAACAGGTCCGACGCCGGGTCCGCCGCCGCCGTGCGGGATGCAGAACGTCTTGTGCAGGTTCAGGTGCGAAACGTCGCCGCCGAACTTGCCCGGCTGGGCCAAGCCCACCAAAGCATTGAGGTTCGCGCCGTCAACGTACACCTGGCCGCCTGCCGCGTGGATGGCATCACACACCTCGCGCACATCTGAGTCATACACGCCGTGCGTTGACGGGTAGGTGATCATGATGGCCGAGAGGACGTCCTTGTGGGCCTCGATCTTAGCTGCGAGGTCGGCGTGGTCGATGGTGCCGTCAGCGGCGGTGGCCACCACGACAACCTTCATCCCCGCGAGGACCGCGGAGGCGGCGTTGGTGCCGTGCGCCGAAGCGGGAATGAGGCAGACGTTGCGCTGCTGGTCCCCGCGCGAGTGGTGGTAGCCGCGGATCGCCAGCAGGCCGGCCAGCTCGCCCTGGGAACCGGCGTTGGGCTGGATGGACACCTGGTCGTAGCCCGTGATCTCTGCGAGATCAGCTTCCAGGCCGGCAATGAGTTCGCGCCAACCGGCTGTCTGCGAGTCCGGAGCGAACGGGTGGATCGAGGCGAACTCCGGCCAGGAAATGGCCTCCATCTCGGCCGTGGCGTTCAGCTTCATGGTGCACGAACCCAACGGGATCATGGTGCGGTCCAGCGCCAGGTCCCGGTCGGAGAGGCGGCGGATGTAGCGCAGCAGCTGGGTCTCAGAGCGGTGGGTGTTGAACACCGGGTGCTGCAGGTAGGTGGAGGTGCGCAGCACCGACGCGGGCAGCTCAAACCCGGCAGCTTCCACAACGGGACCGGCGCCAAAGGCGACGACAACCGCGGAGAGGACCTCCGGCGTCGTGGTTTCATCGACTGACACGCCAACTGTGTCCGCATCGATGAGGCGCAGGTTGATGCCGTGTGCTTCGGCGGCGGTGATCACTTTGGCGGCCTTGCCGGGCACGCGGACGGTGAGGGTGTCGAGGAACGTGTCGGACACCAGTTCGCGGCCGGCGGTCTTCAGCGTGGCGGCCAGGGCGCGGGCGTTGGTGTGGACGGTTTCGGCGATTGCCTTCAGGCCGTCGGGGCCGTGGTAAACGGCGTAGAAGGACGAGACGATGGCGAGCAGCGCCTGCGCGGTGCAGATGTTGGAGGTGGCCTTCTCGCGGCGGATGTGCTGCTCGCGGGTCTGCAGGGCCAGGCGGTAGGCGGGGACACCGGCGTTGTCCTTGGAAACGCCCACGATCCGGCCGGGGAGGGTGCGCTCCATGCCCTGACGGACGGCCATGTAGGCGGCGTGCGGTCCCCCAAAGAACAACGGCACGCCAAAGCGCTGGGTGGAGCCGACGGCAATGTCCGCGCCCTGCTCGCCCGGCGGGGTGATGAGGGTGAGGGCCAGGAGGTCGGCGGCGACGGTGACCAGGGCCCCGCGGTCCTTGGCCTCGGCGATGACGGCGGACTGGTCCCACACCCGGCCGGAGACGCCGGGCTGCTGGAGAACGACGCCGTTGATGTCGCCGTCGGGCAGTCCGTTGGTGAGGTCGGCGATCTCCACCTCGAAGCCGAGGGCTTCGGCGCGGCCCAGCACGATGGCGATGGTCTGCGGGAGGAGGTCGGCGTCCAGGACGGTCTTGCCGTCCTTGACCGTCTTGGACTTGTTTGCGCGGCGCATCAGCAGCACGGCTTCGGCGACGGCGGTGGCCTCGTCCAGTAGGGAGGCGTTGGCCACCGGGAGCGCGGTGAGGTCCTGGACCATGGTCTGGAAGTTCAGCAGTGCTTCGAGCCGGCCTTGGGAGATTTCCGGCTGGTACGGGGTGTACGCGGTGTACCAGGCGGGGGCTTCGAGGATGTTGCGGCGGATCACCGGCGGGGTCACGGTGTCGTAGTAGCCCTGGCCGATCATCTGCACGGCCGTCTTGTTTTTGCCGGCAAGCTTGCGGAGTTCGGCGAGGACCTGGACTTCGCTCAGTGCGCTCTCAAGGGTGAGGGGCTTGTCCTGGCGGATGGAATCGGGGACCGCGCTGTCGACGAGGCCATCGAGGCTGTCGTAGCCGACGGCCTTGAGCATCGTGTCGATGTCGGACTGGCGGCGCGCGCCGATATGGCGATCTGCGAAGGTGGTTGGGGACGATTGAACCGTCATGAGAGGAACTCCATAATTCAGGTGGTGCCGAAGCACCACGTTGATTCGGGTTCCTCCCCGCTCTGTATTGGACCTGAGAGTTTTGCGTTGCTTTGCTGTTCAGCAGAGCGCCACTTGCACCGTCGGTGAGCCCGGTTTCCCGGACTGCTTTCCAGAGTTGCCTTGCCGCGGCGGTACGTGGGCCTGAGAGATTCCTGGGGAGGATTTGCTCCTACGGCGCCTGCAGAACGTACCGGCAGGACTCTCCCGCCGCAGATCATAAGCACGTGCCACTGGTGGGTGACACGGCTCACACCATACCTGGTTGCGGGGCTGGATGCAAAACGGGGTTGCATTTTCAGGTGGGCTTACGACGGCGGGAGGTGCCGCCGTCGCCCTCTCACCGAAGCGCGGGTCAGGGGGTCCTGGGGCTGGCTTTGGTGCCGATCCGGTACCCGGCCCAGAATGCCAGGACGAGCAAACCGACGACGGCGATTGCCAGGCCGGCCTGCGTCCCTGGCGTAACGAACGCCAAGCCGCTTCCGCTGAAGGGCTCGTTGCTCAGCGGCGCGTAGGCGAACCAGCCAAAGCTGGCATTTTGGCTGTTGCTCCACGCGACGAAGCACCCCACCAGCACCACGGCGAGGGCCGCTACCGGCAGGACAGCTCCACGGAAGCGGGCAAGTCTCGGCGTTTTGTGTGCGTCAGGTGTGTTGTTTTCCCCCATGCAGGCGAGTCTAGTGGTGCTGTTGATAGTTACCCCGCCGCACCGGACAGACGACGGCCGCTGTAGCTAGGCTGGGCGGATGTTGACCATCGGCAGCACCGTCCTTGGCGTCAATGACGTCGCCCGCGCCACAGCTTTTTGGCATGCCGCCCTCGGCTACGTCCCCCGGGAGCCCGGGGATGAGACCTGGATAATCCTCGTGCCAGCGTCGGGACCGGGAGCGCAGCTGGCACTTATGCTGAGCGAGACGCCCGTGCAGGACCACCCTCGCATCCACCTGGATTTGTATGCGGACGACCAGGCAGCAGAGGTGGAGCGGCTGATCTCGCTCGGTGCCCGGAGCGTCGACTGGGACAGGTATCCGGAGGACTCCGACTTCGTGGTGCTCGCCGACCCTGACGGGAACCGCTTCTGCGTTATCGACCAAAGCCCGCGGTAGCACCGCCGTCGAACTTTGTGCCGGTGATTCACGTTCCGGCGCTGGAACCCGCCCTCCGGGAACAAGCGCGCACGCCATCGCGTTGGCATACCTACGAGCGGCATTCCCATGCGGCGGCACCCAACAGAATGGAACCACATGGTCAGGGCTATCTGGAACGGAAAAGTCATCGCCGAATCCACGGACACCGTGGTGGTGGAGGGCAACCATTACTTCCCGCGTGACGCAGTAAATGCGGGCTACCTCAGGGACAGTGACCTCTATTCGGTCTGCCCCTGGAAGGGCAAAGCCAGCTACCACTCGCTGGAAGTGGACGGAAAGCTGAACGTGGACGCGGCCTGGTACTACCCGGAGCCCAAGGCACGCGCCAAACAGATCGAGGACCGCATCGCCTTCTGGCGCGGCGTGACCATCGAGGCGTAGCAGCGGAAAGCAACGGGCGACGGCGGGACTTCCCGCCGCCGCCCGTTGCTTTTGCCAGGGCCCACCATCGCGCCCTCGGCCTGCAATCCCGGCTACGCCGCCAGCGGAAGATCGAACAGTTGCTCGGCGAGCCGGATGAGGTGGCGGGGAGCGTCGGTCTCTTCGCCGGGGTTTGTGTGGCCCAGGAACATGGCGGTTCCGTGGATGGTTTCGTCGAGATCGATGCCTGCTTCACGGATGAGGACTTCGGCCCGGAGGTTCTCGGCGTACCTGATTCCCTCGCTGTCCAGGTAGGCATGCCAGTCAGTGCTGGCAATACGCCCTACTTCCCCTGCAGCCACCCGCTGTAGTGCTGCAAGGTCCAGCTCCACGGTTTTGATGTGGACCGGATGAACGAGGCGGGCAGGGACCACTAGGGCATTGACGGAAGTGTTCATGGTGTTGTCCTTGTAGCTGAAAAACGAGGTTTAGGCGCCGCTGGTGAATGGCGAAAGCGAAATGGCGCAGGCGGGATGGCGCGGGCAGCCGACCGGGCTAGGAGTCCCGTTTCGGCTGCCCGCTGGCTTGATCAGCGCTGGTTTTTGCGCGGCTTTACGAAGTTAATTTCACTGGTTTCGTTTTTAGCTCTTTTGTCGGCTCTTTTTTCGAGGATCGACTTGCCGGCTTTTTTAGCGGCGCCGCTTTTCGGGGATTTTCCGGACATCGGAATCACGCCTTTCTGTGCTTTGCGTTACCCGATACCATACCTACTTTTATTTTTTATGCCAGTCCTTGAAAAACCTGTTCCAGCGGGCGTCCCGCAGCCCCGACGCGGGGCCAGGGAGTGTGACGAGTACGGTTATCTCCTTTTGCACTTCATGACAGAAGATTCGCTCTTAGTCTTTTCCTGTCAACGGTCGCAACTAAAGCCGGAAATGCACTGAATTTGCATCGTCCTTTTCTGCTGCCCTAAGAAATTCGCGACTCCAAGCGGCTTTAGGACGTTTGGTCCTATCCTGGCGAGAATTAGGTAGAAGGCAGCCCCGGGATCATCATCGGCCAGAGTTCCGTGGGGTCAAAGATTTGCCGCTTCTTCCTCAGCCAGCCTGACCATGCGAAGCTCGTCCTCGATCGCGCGCGACGGCCAATAGTCTTTCGACAGCTCACTTGCCCGGATTCTGTCTGCCTCCGGGAAGAGCTTCGGGAGCAGTCCGGACGCCTGAAGCAGTGCGATCAGCACGATGATCCTGGCATCGGGTGCCTTGGGAACGGGTTTGGCGCCGGGCGGGTTGGGGCCAGGCTCCGTGGCGCCAGGCCTCCCGCCATCCGTGGTCCCCGCACCGGGTGCCCCGGTTGCCGTGGTATCCGGCACCTCGAGGTTGGACGGTGCGCCGTTGAGCGCGGCCTGGACCCTTTTCAGCAGCGCCGCCTCGGGCGCATGGTCCTTCTCCGGGAACCGCACGGCCCGGAACCGGCCCAGGTGCTTTTCCCCGACATGCTCCACGATGCCCAGTGACACCAGCCCGTCGTAAACGCGCAGCACTTCGGCGCGGCTTTCCAGCACCGAGACCCACCACTTGGGAGTGTGGGGCCGGGATTTGCTGCGGATGAGTTCCAGCTCGTGCTGGTAGTCCGTTACCGGGGCCGTGCCAGTGGCCCTGACGCGCTTCCCCTGCAACTCGATCGCGCCGAGCAGGTCCAACTCGGCCAAAATCGCCCCTGCCACCGTTGTCCTAAGTGCGAACAGCGGCACTTCAGGTTTACCGTTCTCGTCATTTGTGGCCAAAAGCAGGAAAGCTTGGGGAAGGCTCAGCTCCACAGATCTAGGTGTTTCAGCATCCATAGCATCATGGTGGACCGGTTGGGCAGCCACCACAATGGGGATTTGCAGGCGGGGGCCCTAACTTTCAGCGCCCGGCTGCCCCGCCGGGCTGATGACAGTGCCTCCAATACGACAGCGCGCGGGCCGAGGAACCCCCGGTTAGCCTATCCGGGCAGGACTACCGTCGTCTCGATTTCGATGAGCAAGCCGTCCATTGCGAGGCCTGTGACGCCCACGATCGTCTGGGCAGGATGATCTGACGACCCCTGAACTTCCTCGATAGCTGCCGTGATCGTTTCGTACTGCGTGGGCTGCAGGGTGTAGATGGTTCGTCGATAGACGTCCTCCCACGAAGCCCCGATGCTGTCCAGGGCTGTCTTGATGTTGCGCATGGCGGCCTTGGTCTGCTCACCAAGGTCGTCGCCGCCGACGAGGGCGAAGTTGGCATCAAGCGCGACCTGGCCCGATAGAAACACCAGTCCTGCGGCAGGAGCGGTGACAACGTGCGTGAATCCGGGCGCCGCATGAAGCTCTTTGGGGTTCAATAATTTTCGGTCTGACATTGGAAACCCTTCTTTCCATCTGGGTAGTGCACACTGTTTGCCGAGCCCTGGTGATCTCAGCCAACATCACCGCGTAAAGGTCCCAAGTCCGGTTCTGTTGTAGAAGTCCAGGGTGACGCTTGGTGAGGAGCCGCCGATTGCCGCTGCAAAAATCGCACCGGCCAGGCCGTTGCCGTTCTCTCCGATCGATTCAAAGCTAAACGTATCGCCGTCAAAATGGGTGAGCGGGAAAGTGGTGGGGCTGCCGGCCGGCCCCATTCTCATGGCCAGCTTCCCGCCCTCTTCGAAGACCAGCAAGGGGCCGTAGTAGGAGTTGTCATAGGTGCCTGAATAGGCCCTGTTTGGCTTGGCGGGCGAGGGGTTGGCGGGAACCTTGGTGTAGTCCACCTCAGGCTTGCCGGCCTCGTCCTGTTGCTTGAAGATGCCAGAGATAAAGGTCAGCCAGTCGACGGTGGGCCGCCCGTGCTGGGCCGTATCCATAAAGTCGGCGTTGATTGCTTCAGGAATCCCTTGCGGGCGGCCGTTGGTCAGGGCCACAATGGCCAGTTGTTCGCCGGGGAGCATCGACACAGCGGTGGCTGCGCCGAGGTTGAATGCCCCTGAGTGTCCCAGCTGGACGCGGGCCTGGTCATCGTAGGAAACGTTCCAGCCCAGCCCGTAGAAGCGGGAACGGGCAGCAGGAGCCGACGCCGGACCGGAGAAGGCATGGGGAACGTGGGTTGTTTGGAGGGCAGCGGAATCAATAACCGGCTTGCCTTCGTAGGTGCCGTTGCCCAGCTGCAGCCGGAGCCACTGGGCGAGGTCCCGCACGGATGAACTCGCGCCCCCGGCGGGAGCCTCGGCGTCAGGGGCGCGGCGGTATTTCGCTGCCCACTCCTTGTTCCCAAGCGGCACATGGAGCCTGGCCTTGTTTTTGGTTTCCTCAAAGTCCGAGAGCCGGTAGCTCGATGCGGACATGCCCAGTTGGCGGAACAGGATCTCCTCGGCCAGATCCTCCCAGGTTGTCTTCATCGCGTCGGCTGCGGCCTGGCCAGCCTCGGTGAAGCCGAAATTGCTGTAGTTGTAACTCGCCCGGAAGGTATCAAGGGGCTGCTGGTTGAGGTGGCTGAGGATGTAGGCACGATCGAACCCGAGGTCCTCCAGCAGATCACCCGAACTCGTCCGCAGTCCACTGCGGTGGGACATCAGGTCAGCGAAGGTTGCATTACGGGTGACGTAGCCATCGTGGAACGCGAAGTTCTTGTTGTGCTCCATAACGGGGTCTGTCCATTCGATGACCTGTTGTCCCACTACCCCTGCCACCACGGTGGAGGCCAACGGCTTGGATACGGAAGCCACCTGGAACACGGTGTCAGGTGTGATCCTTTCGGGCTTCCCGACTTCCCGGACCCCGAAGCCCTTGGCGTACACCACCTCGTCCCGGTACACCACGGCGACAGCCACGCCCGGAAGGCCGGTACTTTCCATGGCGTCCTGAATGAACTCGTCAAGCCTTTTCAGGGCGTTATCCACTTTCGCCCGGTCCAGCAGTGGTTCGACCTGCCTGGGCGGGGCAGGGAGCAGTGATCCTGGTGCAGGCTGTGCAGCCGTGCCGGCGGAAGGGGACAGGAGGGGTAAACCGGCTGCCCCGGCCACCCCCATCCCGGCGGTCTTCAGTACGGTACGCCGGTTCGGGAAAACGGAACCATTATCCATGTCGAATCCTTGATCAGGCGGTGGGCGTTTCAGTAGGCCCCAGCCTTCCCGACAGCCTCAATTCTGGACCCCGCGCTGCAGGCAGGCAATGGAAACTGCGGAAGTTGGGTAGGCCTGGGTGCCAGGCGGATCAGCGGGCATAAGCTGATACCACCAGTTCCCTTCCAGCACGCGGGAGGTCATCGTGGACGCTGAAACCGCCGATGTGGTGGGTCATGATGTCACCACCATCACCTGTGTGTGCGGCAACACTGTCAGCCAGGACGGATTGATACAGGCGAACTCAGAGGGCGTGCCCGTTTATGCGGCATCCCCGGTCCCCGAAGGGCTGGCGCCCTGGCCGGAGGACGAGGACCTCTACACGCTGTGCCCCCGATGCGGGCGGGTGTACCGCGACGCCGTCATTGAGGAGACAGGGACCGCGCCCGTCGCGTTCCGGGTGGACGTCACCACCGGCCCCGTCGCAGAGGCAATCCAGGTCCACTGGGACCTCAGCCCGTAAAGGCGGGCGACGAGACCCACAGCAAAGGGAAGCGGACGACGGCGGGGGGCGCCCGCCGTCGTCCGCTTGCCCGAGCAGGTCCGGACGCAGCGGCAGCTGGCCACACCGGTGCTAAGTATGCTTACGATGTTAAGCGACTTGTCCGCACGACAACGGCCGGAGCACTCCGGTGGGAAGAGGTAACCATGGCCATGTTTCCTGTTGCAGAGCCGAGGAAGACGGGTGGGGCATGGGTTCCGTAGTAATTTTCGCTCCGTCCCCCGTCCTGACGGTCACAGTAGAGGACGTAAACGGCACCGCAGACATCCACATTCACGCTGGCGGCCAGGGCGTATGGCAGGCCCGCATGCTCAAGGCGCTTGGTGCCGAAGTGACCATGTGTGCTGTTTTTTCCGGCGAAAGCGGACGCATCCTGCAGCACCTGATTGATGATGAAGGGGTCAAGGTGCTGCCTGTTTCCGGCGAAGGAAACAGCGGGGCGTATGTCCATGACCGCCGCAGCGGCGAGCGCGATGTGGTGGCGGAGTCGCCCGGCCACCGGCTCACCCGCCATGAGCTTGACGAACTTTACGGGCTGACGTTGCAGGCCGGGATGAAAGCGGGCACCGTAATCCTCAGCGGCACCGGCCGGGAGGATTCGGTGCCGCCGGACATGTACCGGAGGCTGACAGCTGACCTGCGCACCGCCGGGTGCACCGTCATCGCTGACCTTGCCGGCGAAAGGTTGAATGGGATCCTGGCGGGCAACCCGTCAGTGGTCAAGATGTCCGACTCTGAAGTTGTGGACAGCGGCCGGGCCGGCGTGTCGGAAACAGGACAGCTGGTCGAGGCAATGCACACCCTCAACCGGGAGGGCGCATCGGCCGTCATTATCACCCGTGCCCACGAACCCTCCCTGCTCCTCAGCGACGGGGAAATCAGCGAAATCCACGTTCCGCAGTTCGAGAGCGTGGAAACAAGCGGCGCCGGCGATTCACTCACCGCCGGGGTGGCAGCGGTGCTGGCCGACGGCGGGCACCTTCACGATGCCGTTGTCCTGGGCACGGCAGCAGGCGCCCATAACGTGACCCGCCACGGACTGGGCTCCGGTGAGGCATCAGTGATCCATGAAGTGGCGAAACTGGTCAGGATGGTTCCTCTGAATGACACCAGTGAGACCGATGCGGCGCAGCAAGTGAGCCCCGACGAGCTGGCACGAAAGGTCAAAACATCATGAACCAGCCCACCCGTGTCCTTATTACCAACGACGACGGCATCGGCTCCCCCGGCCTGCATGCCTTGGCCGCGGCTGCCGTCCGCGCCGGCCTGGACGTGGTGGTCGCAGCCCCCGCCTCCGAGGCCAGCGGCAGCAGCTCCTCGATCACCGCAGTGGAAGAGGACGGCAAAATTGCGATTGAAAAGCGCCAACTGGAGGACCTGGATGGCGTTGAAGCCTTCGCTGTGCACGGAGCGCCGGCCTTCATCACCATGATTGCCACGCACGGCGCCTTCGGTCCTCCGCCGGACGTCGTCCTGTCCGGAGTGAACCGCGGCGCCAACGTGGGCCGGGCCATTCTGCACTCCGGAACCGTTGGAGCGGCACTGACAGCCGGTGTCAACGACGGACGCGGCATGGCAGTGTCTTTGGATACCGGCCTGAATCCGGAAGAGATCCATTGGGACACCGCCGCACGGTTGGCGACCAACCTGCTGCCGTTCCTGCTGGAGCAGGACGCCGGAAGTGTCCTGAACCTCAACGTACCCAACACTGCCGGGCCCGAACTCCCGGCGTACCGCACCGCCACGCTAACGAGGTTCGGCATCGTTCAGACCACCCTCGCGGAACGTGGGCAGCAGCACGTGCGCCTGGCCATTGCGGACACCACGGAAGCGCCCGATCCGGACAGCGACGCCGCGCTGCTGGCGGCTGGCTATGCCACGGTGACTGCCCTCCAGCCGGTCACCGGAACAGTACTGCCCGCCCTGGACGCCCTGCCTCACGCCGCATCGCGCGGTTAGCAATTTCCCGGGCGCATCACAGAAGGAAGCGGACGACGGCGGGAGGTGCCCGCCGTCGTCCGCTTCGCTTTGGTGCCTAGGAGCTGAAGGGGACCTTCTCCCAGCTCAGGATGTTTCCGCCGTCGGAGCTGTTGCCGGCCACCGTGAACCGAACGTAGTTGGTGGCGTTGGCCGAGCCGTCTACGGTGATGCGCTGCAGGCGGTCCGCGGCGGGCTGGCCGTAGACGTCCAGCCAGGGTGAGCCCTCGGCCAGGGGCTGGTTCTCGGCAAAGACGTGGCTGTCGCCATTGATCAGGTAGACCGGGCGGTCGAAACCGTTGGTCTCCTCGACGATGGCCTGCACTATCCCGCGGAACCCGGAGAGGATTTCCGGATTGACGGTGGCAGCGTTGAGCAGCGACGGATCGAACATGTCGGCCTGCGTCATCAGCACCACGGCGCGGTCGTTGCGGCGTTCGGCGTCCGCGAAGGTGTCGCGGATCTGGTTCAGCACGGCCTCCGTCCGGTGCTTAACTTCGGCCAGCTGCCCGGACGTGGCTTCGGTGTTGCCCAACCCGCTCCAGGGCTGCAGCGCGTTGTTGCTGCCCTGGATGTTTAGCACGGAGAAGGCCACGCGGTTCTGGTTGAAGCGGACGTTTTCGGGCAACCCAAGGTTCTCCTGGCTCTTCACCGGCATGGTGGCGCCAAGGGTCTTGCCGGGCTCGTTGAAGAAGACTTCCCGCAGCTTGTCCAGCCGCTCCAGTGGGTTGTACGCACCGTTGTTGGTCCGGTGGCAGTCCACCCACTCGTTGTCGCCCGGGGTGAAGACCAGCGGCTGCTCGAAGGTGTCGAACTGCGTACGGATGTTGGCGAAGTACTCGTCCGAGCAGACCGAGGAACCGTTCTTGATATCGCCCACGTGGGTGACGAACTTCAAATCCTTGTCGGCGTTGATGTCCTGGATTCGGGCGGGAAACTTGGCGATTTCGGCGTCGCCGTACGGGATGTCGCCGATGACGCCGAAGGTGAAGGCCTCGCTGGTGCTGTCAGCGGCGGTGGCGGGCTGGGACGAAAGGAGGCCGAGCGCCAGGACGGCGGCCGCCGTCGTGATTTTCAAGGTCTTGGAAGGCATGGGGAGGGTCCTGATTCTGGTGGGAGCGACTGAGGAGGCGGCTTAGGACGCGCGGGCGGTGAGGAACTGCTGCAGGCCGTCGAGGTCGTCGGTGTTGATGTGGTCCACGCCGGCGTCGAAGAGCTCGTTCCATACAGCTTCGCGTGCGGCGCCGGGCATGTCCGGGGTGGCCCAGAAGCGGACGCGGTAGCCGTTGGCGTGGGCCTCGGCAACGTAGGCGTGTAGTTTGGCGCGCTCGGCCTCGGGCATCGGACCGATGCCCTGCCAGGTGAACAGCTTGGTCCAGTTGTCGCTGACCAGCGGCATCAGGCCTGCGGGCTTGCCGGAGGTGAGGTCGGCGGAGCGGCCGTCGTAGAAGCTGAACCGCTTCTCCTGCGCCTGCATTGTGGCGAGCGGACGGTTGCCACTGATGACGGCGGTGACCGGGCCGGTCTTGGTGGTGCCGTTGGTGTAGCGGCTCATGATGTCGCGGTATTCGGCCAGTTCCTGCTCGATGGCGGCGTACGTGGCTTCGCCTTCGCTCTTGATGTCGATCAGCAGCTGCAGGCTGCCGTCCCACTTCGGGTAGACGCTGTGGCCCTGCTGGCTGCGGACCAGGTCCTGCAGCGGGTCGAGGTAGAGGCTTTCGAGGGTGACGCCGGGCTGGACGTCCTCCAGGTCGTGCGCCACCAGCAGCTCGCCGTCCACCAGCCACACGTCTGCCTCGACACTGGTGAAGCCGCGCTCCAGTGCGTCGAACAGGGGGCGGTCGTGCTCATAGTCATTGTGCGCATGCGCCTGGGCCAGCGGCTGGCCGAGGACGACGGGAGCGGGCTTGGTTGCCTCGGCCTGAGCGGGTGCCGCGGCAGTTCCGGCCAGGGAGGCAAGGACGGCGACGGCGGCAAGGGTGCGTTTCACGAACACGGAGTACTCCTGGTACCTCGGGGATGTCCGCCCGGGCGTTTGGGGGCGCCGGACAGAAAGGGTGCGTGAAAAGACTGCTGGCCGCGGGAGAACGGCGGAGGACCTGTTGTTTGCCGGCGGGTGAACTGGAAGGGTCCAATCCCCTGCGCGGCAGCCCCGGCATCCTAAAGACCTATCCCCGCGTTACGACGCTCCGAGGTAGATGCTGACGGTGGTCCCCCCAGTGGGACTGGGAGAAATCTCCAGCCGTCCCCCGTGGGCGGCGGCGACCCTTGCGCACGTCGCCAGGCCCAGCCCCGTTCCCGGCGGGGTCGCCTTCCCGGTGCAGGCGGACCAGCGGTTCGACCACCTTGCGCCGGTCCGTTGCTTCGATTCCCTTGCCGTTGTCCTCCACCCGCACCACGGCACCGGCTCCAACACGCCGCCCACTGACGGTGATCACCGGGGGAACCCCCGGACGGCGGTACGCCACCGCGTTCTGGATGAGGTTTTGCAGGGCTACGCGCAGCTGGCTTTCGTCGGCGTCAAAAACAAAATCCTCACAATGCACTTCTGCGCCGGCTTCCTGCAGGCCCAGCCTCAGGTCCTCTGTGACCTCCCTGACCAGGCTTGCCAACGACACCCGGGTCCTGGACAGGGAACCGCCAATGGAAGCGAACCCCAGCAGCTCCTCCACCATGGACAGCATCCTCCGCGCGCTACCGCCGACGATGTCCAGGTACTCTGCGGTTTCCTCCATGTGGCCCGATTCGGCGTCCGTCGCCCCCAGCTCCACGTAGCCCAGGATGGAGGTCAGCGGGTTCCGGAGGTCATGACTGACACGACCTGTGAATTCAGCGAGGCGTTCATTGCTTTCCCTGGTTTCATCCAGGGCGTCGGCCAAGGCACCATGAAGTGCCGTGACCCGCCGGGCGGCCAGCAGGCGGGTGTGCAGGACAAAGGGGTCCAGCGGTTTGCCCACGTAGTCGTCCGCTCCAGCCCTCATGCCTTCCAGCACGTCCGCCTGGGCACCATGCGAGGTCAGCAGCATCACGTACGTGTAGGAGCTTGTTTCGGCGGCCCGGATTGCCCGGCAGAGGTCAAACCCGTTGAGCCTTGGCATCATCAGGTCGCTGACCACCACCTGGGGACGCCGCTCCTGGTAAAGCTGCCAGGCAGCGTCGCCATCAGCGGCCACAATGCACTGATGACCGGACTTTTCGACGGCGGCCTTCGCCACAAGCAGCGATCCTTCGTCGTCGTCGGCGACCAGCACCGTCATGGCGGCCCCGGAGTCATCCAGCCCTCCGGAAGTCGACGCGGCTTCCACACCACGGCCGGCCAGTCCTCCCGGCGCGCTCCAGTTCGAACTAACTGCCATGATGCCCCCCGGCATTTATCGTCACGGGCGGGCCCACCATCGGTCGCCGGAAACCATCGTCCCACGGGACAGGCTGGCAACGGTGGGGCTGGCAAGGGCGGGGCTGGCAAGGGTGCTGACGACGGCGGGGGGCAACGCCGTCGTACATTCTTCCCTCCCCCGACGGCGGGGCCAGCTCAGGGGGGGTCCTGCCAGTACCCGTTTCAGCAGAAACTCCCACGGGCACCCGGAAAAGGCGTTGACTGGAGGAAGGCCGGCGCACCGGCACCGGCAGGGACCGTCATGAGCAAAGGAGTCATCATGCATACACGGACACTTGGGCAGGGTCTGCAGGTTTCGGCTATGGGGCTTGGCTGCATGGGCATGTCGCAGAGCTATGGTCCCAACCCCGGGGACCGCCAGGCCATGGTCGGCGTACTGCGCGACGCCGTGGAGATCGGGATCAACTTCTTTGATACGGCCGAGGTGTACGGCCCCTTCGTCAACGAGGAACTCGTTGGTGAAGCACTCGCTCCGGTCCGCGACGAGGTGGTCATCGCAACCAAGTTCGGGTGGCGGATCGAGGGCGGCAAATCCGTGGGGCTGGACAGTTCACCGGAGCGGATCAAACGTGTTGCGGACGAGTCACTCCGCCGCCTGCGCGTCGACACGCTCGACCTCTTCTACCAGCACCGCGTGGACCCCAATGTGCCGATCGAAGAGGTGGCCGGTGCCGTCGGCGAGCTCGTCCAGGCCGGCAAGGTCCGCCACTTCGGCCTGTCCGAGGCCTCGGCCGCGACCATCGGCGCCGCCCACGCCGTCTTTCCGGTGACAGCTCTCCAGAGCGAGTACTCGCTCTGGACGCGGGACCCGGAACCGGAAGTGCTGCCCACCCTGGCGGAACTGGGAGTCGGATTTGTGCCTTTCAGCCCCCTCGGCAAAGGCTTCCTCACCGGAACCGTCGATCCGTCCACCCAGTTCGCGGAAGGCGACGTCCGCGGCACCATTCCACGCTTCACAGCCGAGAACCGCGCCGCCAACCAGGCCTTGGTGGAGCACGTCGCCGAACTGGCTGCCGCCAAGAACGCCACCCTAGGACAAATCGCGCTGGCCTGGCTCCTGGCGCAGCAGCCTTGGATCGTGCCGATCCCCGGGACCCGGCGTCGCGAGCGCCTTGAGGAGAACGCAGCGGCAACAACCGTCCCGCTCTCCGCAGACGAGGTTGCCGACCTTAACGCCGTCGCCAGCCGGATCGGGGTGCAGGGGAACCGCTACAACGATGTGCATATGGGGCTCGTGGGGCGGTGATGGCCTAACACTCTCACACTGAGAAAACGGGCCGGAAGTGACTCCGCGTTGAAAGGCAAGCGGACGACGGCGGGAGGCGCCCGCCGTCGTCGCTTCCTTTGGTGCCAAGCGGCTGAAAGGAGCCCGCCAGCCGCACTTGGCCCAGGCTCCCCTGCCTGGCTAGAGCTTTGCCCGGAAGAAATCCGTCAGCTTGCCAAAGGGGATGAGGCCCACGCGGTCGTAGAGGTCCACGTGGCCGGCCCCGGGAACCCAGAAGAGTTCCTTCGGCCCGCTGGCGAGCCTGTATGCCTCCTCGCTGAACTCCCGTGAGTGTGCTTGGTCGCCGGTGATGAACAGCAGCGGCCGCGGCGCGATCAGCTCCAGGTCGTTGAACGGGTGGAAGTTCATGAACTTGGTGTTGGTGGCCAGGGCCGGATGCGTGGTGGTGTTTGGGTGGTAGCCGCGGGCCGTGCGGTAGAAGTCATAGAACTCCCGGTCCACCGCGGTCGATTCCGCCGTGAGCACTTCCGGTGTCCCTCCCGTGTACTGGACAGCTCCGCCGGCGAACTCGACGTCACGCTGCGCGGCAGCCTGGGCGATGATGGCCTTGCGCTGCTCCAAAGTCACGGACTTGTTGAGTCCGTCCCGGTTGGCGGCACCCATGTCGTACATGCTTACCGTGGCGATGGCTTTGATCCTCGGATCGATCTTGGCCGCACTGATCACGAAGCTGCCGCTGCCGCAGATCCCGATGGCGCCGACGCGTTCCTTATTCACGAATGGCTGTGTCCGAAGGTAGTCGACGGCGGCGCTGAAGTCCTCGGCGTAAACGTCGGGCAGTACTGAGTTGCCGGGCTTACCCGCGCTCTCACCCCAGAACGAGAGGTCGAAGGAGAGGGTCACGTATCCCTGCTCGGCCATCTTGGTCGCGTAGAGGTTGGCGCTCTGTTCCTTCACGGCGCCCATGGGGTGCCCCACCACCAGTGCCGGGTGCGTTGTGCCCCGGTTCAGGTCGTTGGGGACAAACAGGTTGCCCACCACCTTCATGTCGTACCTGTTCTTGAAGGAAATCTTCCGGACCGTGACCTGGTCGCTGGTGTAGAAGTTGTCCGCCCCGTTCGAGGTCTCTCCCGGTTCGAGGTCCTTGCGGGAGGTTGGAGCGGCGAAAGCCGGCCCGGCTCCTGACAGCCCAGCCGCACCGGAGAGCCCAATGGCCGCCGCGCCGGCGCCCGTCAATTTGATGATGTTCCGGCGTGATACACCGTCAGCCTGGATTCCCTTGTTGTGCCTTGCGTTGCAGTCCGTGCTCATCGTATTCATCCTCGTGGTGGTCAGTTACGTATCTGGTGGACTTCGTCGTCCTTTCGAGCACACCACGGCCTGATGGATGAGTGAGAGACCCTGTTGAAACGGGTTATGGCAGAGCCCCCAAAGGGTGGACGGAGGGGGTTCTGCCGCACCCCGTCTTGGCAGAGCCCTTGTTACAGCCGACTGCAGGCCGTTGGATGAAAGGGCAGACCAAAGCGTAGGGAGCAGCTGACGCCATGCAGGAATATGCATTGATCGGGGAGGGCAAAGCAGTGAGCGTCTTGAGGGGCAGCTACAACACACGCCTCCGCCTCACGGCAGCGGTACTGTCATTGGCTTTCGCTGCCGCAATCACTGCCTGCAGCAGCAGCGGCGGCACTCCAAATGCCGATCCAGCACTCCCGCCGTCGCCAGTTACTACGGAAGATAACGCCACCATGACAAGCTCACCGGCAGCAGACAGCACCCCGATCACGATAGACATCACCGGGCAATCGGTAAGCGCAGTCCTCCACAACAACACAACCGCCCGCGCACTGATTGATCAGCTGCCCCTGACGCTCACGTTCAGGGACCATGGCGGCCAGGAAAAGATTGCCGACCTGCCGGCACCGCCCTCCCTCGAGGGCATGCCCGCCGGCAACGATGCTGAACCGTTGACTATCGGCTACTACGCACCTGAGCAGGCACTGGTGCTGTACTACGAAAACGTCGGCCACTTCAAGGGTATTGTCCGGATCGGCACGTTCGAGGATCTCGCTGCAGTACGGGACCAGGCCGACGGTTTCACTGCCACACTCGACATTGCGCCGTAGCGGACGACGGCGAAAGGCACCCGCCGTCGTCCGCTTTCTGTTTGCTGGGCGTTGATTCCCCAGCAGGTCCCACTGGCACTTTCAGAACTGCCCGGTGGGGCCGCTGTCCTTGACTTCGCCACGCCAGCCGCCGGTTTCGGTACCGCGTGATTCGATGAAGTCCTTGAACTTCCGCATGTCGGCTTTCACCTGCATCTCGTCAATCTTCAGTGCCGCGCCTGCCTTTTCAGTGACTGTTTCGGGTGCCCATTCGAAATGGACTTTGACCTTCGTGTGATTGGCGTCCAGCGGCGTGAACCTGATGATGCCCGCATGAGACTTGCCGTCGGTGCTGCGCCAGGCAATCCGGTCGTCAGGCTCCTGGTCGACGATTTCGGTATCGAACTCCCGTTGAACGCCGGCCACCTTGGTCACCCAATGGTTGGTGGTGTCGGTCAGCTGGGTTACGGATTCCACACCGGACATGAACTGCGGAAAGGACTCGAACTGGGTCCACTGGTTGTACGCGGTCCGCACCGGGACAGCGACATCGACGGTCTCTTCCACGTGCTCCATCTGCTACCTCCTTATGACGGGCGGCCGCAACGGCGGACTGGCAGCACGGCATCCTGCCAGTCAGGCAGCCACCATATTTGCACGATAAGTCCGTCGGCTACCTGTGTCCAGACCTTCGGAATTCCCCGGAATCGCCGCCGCAGGTGGCGGAAGGATGCAGGGGTCAAACCCGCGATGATCAGCTCACGAGCGCCGGATCACGTCAACGCGATGGCGTTCGCGGGTGAGCCCGTTCCGCCGGTGATGTTGAGCGGCTTGATGCTGAGGAAGGCGTCCCACTTGCCTGTGCTTCGCATGTGCCGGCTGAGGGGGCCGAGCCGCCACAGTTCGCCAAGGGGCATGCCGAGTTTGGCGAGGAGTTGCTGGTGCATCATTCCGTGGTCGTTCGGTGCCGAGTTGCGGTAGGGGCTGCCTGGCACGGCTGGTAGGCATTCGAGGGCGAAATTGTCAGCGGCAAGGAGGGACAGTTGGTGGTCCCATGCCCAGGCGACGAAGTCTTCGGACTGGGCAATACCCGTGGCCCGGCGGCTGTCCCGCGTCCGTTGTTTTCCGTCCGGTGGGAGGGCCAGGAACCATTCGCACCAACCGGTGTGGAGCATGAGAATGTCGCCCGGCCGGAGGCTGACGGACTGCTTCTTGAGTGCGGCCTCGATCAGGTCGAGGCCCAGGGGCTCACCCACGGCATGGTCGATGGGGTGGCCTTGGCCATTGCGGTATCCCTCAAGATCCACCATCACTCCCCTGCCGACGATGGGACTGTCCGCCCATTCCTGGATGCCGAGATCAGGCGTACCTTCCCGGATGCGGTCATCGGAGGTGTTGTTGTAGAAGCCGACGTCGTCGGCCCTTCGATGCCGCAGTCCGTCGATCTGGGTCGAACCCTGCAGGTAATAACCGTCAAGGTAGTCGTCCCGGTGGGCTGGGTGGGAGGAGTAGATGGTGTGCCGGGGAGCGCCGCGCTTGAGGGACATTCCGGGGTCGAAGGCGTCTGCCGGGTAGTCCAGGCCAAATGCAGTGCCGGTTCGAATGCAGTTCCGCGCCTCCAGTATTGCTCCCGGCGTAATGAACGACGGCGTTCCGCGCGTTGGCTCCGGAAACAATCCCCAGGAGGTCCCCGCCAAAACGCCCTCCCGCCGCAGCAGCCCGGCGAATGAAGGATAGTTGCCGG
The DNA here is from genome assembly GCF_024494415.1 of Pseudarthrobacter sp. R1. Lineage (NCBI taxonomy): Bacteria > Bacillati > Actinomycetota > Actinomycetes > Micrococcales > Micrococcaceae > Pseudarthrobacter > Pseudarthrobacter sp. R1. Next base: position 44,272 of record NZ_JAMKFI010000006.1, read on the forward strand.
CAAGGGAGGTCATCGCGCCCCGGCTTTCTGCGGCTGTTCCTGGTTCTGGTGGCGTTTGTAGCTGAGGAGGAACCCGGCAATGGCACAGGCGGAGGCGGCGATGCACATTGGCGTCTTGATGGTCTCGTTCAGCAGCGTCAGCCATGCGCCCTGGCCGGCGATCAGCGCAACTGCCTGACCGGTCACGAACACGACTCCGCCCAGGAGCAGCGCTGCCAGGGTGAGGACGAAGAGGACTTCAACGGCCCTTCGGATCTTATGCATGTGGTGTTCCTTTAGATCGGCAGGACGCCAAGGATGATCAGCACGCCGATGCCGAGCAGCGGCAGGGCGTAATGGGTCAGCAGCCGGGCGAAGGTCTTGATGGGGTCCACGTCAGCGATGCCACAGGCAACGTACAACGGGGCGCCTCCCGGCGGGACCGCCGCTTCACAGGAGGAGAAAACCAGGACGGCAACGGCTGCGGTGGTTGCCGGCACCCCCGCCGCGACCAGGGTTGCGACGCCGACCGTTCCGACGGCCGCCATCGTCGCCGTCGCGGAGAGCGGCGCTGCGACGGCGATGATGATCAGCCCAATCAGGATCGCCAGGAGCCACAGGGGCAGGTTCAGCCCGTTCAGCAGTTCCGTCATTTGCTTCGGCAGTCCGGTCGCGGCGAGGGCGTTCGCCCCGGCGAAAGCGAACACTACCGTCACTCCGACAATCCCGAACCGTGGTGCGGAATCCTGCAGCAACGCCCACCAGGCACGTCCCTTACGGGGAAGTTTCTTCCGGCCCAGCAGAAAACCGGTGATGATGAGGACCACCGGGATCCAGACGATGACGCTCACAGTCTTGGTGACATCACCCCCGGTCCAGGCCGACAGGGCTTCAGCGACGGCGCCGGAGGTGATGACCAGCGGAATGGCTACCACGACGAACAGCAGCAAGGTTGCCCAGCCGCGGCTGAACGCTGAACCGACAGAGAGCCGGTGGGCGGCATCAAGCGGGGTCATCCCGCTTTTGCGGACCAGCAGCCAGGTGACGATCAGCCGGTGCAGGAAGCACCATAGACCGCCGAACAGCAGCGGCAGGACGAGCGCGTTGATGTCCAGCAACGGCCCCACCGTCGCGGACCCGACGAGAACGAACATGGACGCGCTGAACGGGAACGTGATACCCATGCCGGCGTTTCCCGCCACGAGCGTGGCTGCCGCGGGCTTGTCCAGCTTGGATTTTTCCATCCACGGGATGGTGACGGAGCCTACCGTGGCAGCGATGGCGGCCTGGTTGTGGACTACCCCTCCCAGGCCTGCCGATGCCACGGTGGATACCCAGGCCGGTCCCCCTCTGACTCCCCCGATGAGGGAGTTCAGCAGGTCGATCAGCTTGTCGAGCACCCCGGTTTTGTCCAGCAAGTATCCCATGAAAACGAATGCCATGGTTGCGTAGACGATTTCGTCGGTTATCGCGGAATAGAGCGCCGCCCAACCGATCTGGCCGGCTGCCGAACCGGTGAAGGGGAGCACAACCAGGAAACCGAGGATCATGGCTTCACCGACACTGCGCTTGATGACAGTCGTCCAGAGCAGGATGACGGTCAGGTAGGCGCCAAGGGCCCAGATGCCGATCATGCTGCTGCTCCTGACCGCGATCTGACGGTGGTGGGGATATTCAAGTGATACCTGTCCATGATTGTGCCCGACACCGGGGTCAGCGCAAGGCCGGTACCGTTTCCCCCGCCATGCGGCTGAGGGCGGCCGCGGAGGCAGTAGTCATTTCTGCAGGCACTCCGAGGTCGGAGAGGTAACTCGCAGTGTCCTGCATTTCCTTCGAGCGGCGGAGGGCATGCTTGACTGTACCGGTCAGGAAACGGTCGATGACTGCCTGGCCGTCCCCGGCCAACTGGCTGGCGATCTGGGCACGGATCCACTCTTCGAGTCCGGCTGCCTTACCGGCGTTGACGGCTTCGACGACGACGGAGGCCAGCCCCTTCATCAGGACGCTACGGAGGAGTTTGTGGGCCATGGCTGCACCGGGCTCGCCCTCCGCGATTTCAACGTCCACTCCAAGCGGGCCAAGCAGATTCACAACTGCCTGGGCACCGGGGCCACTGACCATGAGGGGCGTCTTCTCCCCCAGCGCGGAAACCGGACCAAGGATGGCGACGTCGGCAAAGTCGGCTTTGCCGGGCAGCCGTCCGAGCTCCTGCATGACGCCGGGCGAGGATGAGGTGAAGTCCGCGTAGCAGCTGCCTGCCTCCAGGACCGGAAGGCATTCCTTGGCTACACTTCGCGCCGCCGCAGCTCCCGTCAGGACCAGGACGATGTCAGCCCCTGCACAGGCTTCGGCCGCCGTTGCTGCACGGGTGACGCCGGCAGGAGTGGACGGGGCAACCGGATCGAACCCGGTGACCTGGTGGCCGGCGGCTGTAAGTGCCGCAGCGTAGGTGGCGCCGGCTTCGCCGAGACCGATGATGGTTACCGCTGTCATGATGTCGTCTGTCTTTCTCGTATTAGTGGCGGGCCGCGACGATGGCTTGCCGGCGGTTGGTCTCGTCGGCAAAAACTGCTTCCGCAGCTTCGGCTACCGCGGCTGCCTGTTCACGGGGAATGACCACGACGCCGTCCGAGTCACCGATGATGACATCGCCCGGCAGGACTGGCACGCCGCCGAAGGCCAGCGGCGTTCCGAGGCGGAACGGGCCGTTCTTGTAAGGACCGGCGGGGGTAGTAGCCCGGGCGAAGACGGGCATGCCGATCTCAGCCAGCGCCTCGGCGTCGCGCGCTGCTCCGTCCAGTGCGAAACCTGCGATGCCGAGGTTGATGGCACGCTCACCAATGAGTTCCCCCAAGAGGGCGCGGGACTCATCCCCGCCGCCGGCGACAACGATGACGTCCCCGGGCCGGGCGGACTCAAGGGCCTTGTGGATGCCCTTGTTGTCGCCGGGCCTCGTCCAGACGGTGAAGGCGGGCCCGGCGAGGAGGGCACCGGGCCAGATGGCCTGGATGGCGGAGTTTGCGACGCCGAGCCGGTCCATGGCGTCACCGATGTTGGCGGCGGGAAGCTTGGCGAGCCGTTCCACCAGGTCCTTCTCGGGGCGGGGAAAGTCGGCGTCGATGGTGTCAAGTGCTGGGGTTGTCATGATGGGTTCTTCCGTCGGCTGGGTGCGGGAGTATTAGTCGGTTTTTTGGACCAGCGGGAGGGCCTTCTTGAAGTCCTCTTCCTGTCCGGCCCAGAACTGCTTGTAGTCTTCGGCGGGGAGGTAGCTGGTCTGCAGGCCGAGGTCATTCATCTTCTGCGCTACAGACGGATCCTCGATGGCCGTCTTGATGGCGGCTTCGAGCTTCTTTGCCACGCCTTCCGGCAGGCCGGCGGGGGCTGAATAGCCGCGGGCGGTGCCGGCTTCGAGGTCGTAGCCTGATTCCTTGAACGTGGGAACGTCGGGCAGCGAGGGTGCCCGCTCCGACGACATGACGCCCAGGACGCGGGCCTTGCCCTGCTTGGTCAGGTCGGTCACGTCGCTGACGTTGGCCACGAGGACATCAACGTGCTTGCCCAGGAAGGCTGTGGTCGCCTGCGAAGCACCTTCGGAGAAGTGGACAGGGGCAAACTCTGCGCCGGTGGTCTCCTGGACCTGTGCCAGCGCGAAGTGTTCGCCTGTCTGCAGGCCGGTGGTGCTGGCGGTCATGGACTTCGGGTTTGCCTTTGCAGCGTCCAGGAGGTCCTTCAGCGTCTGGTACGGACTGTCCGGCTGGACGGCGATGACGGTGGGGTCGATGACCTGCCGGCCGAGGGGCTGGAAGCTGTCGCGGGTGTACTTGGCGCCGCGGGACGGATCCAGGGGCGAGACGACGACGGACGGGGAGCCGGTGGCGCCGATGGTGTAGCCGTCGGGTGCGGCGCTGGTCAACTGGGTGTAGCCGATCTGGCCGCCGGCGCCGGGCTTGTTGACGACCTCGACGTTCGTGCCAAGTTCCTTTTCCAGGATGGGCTGGATGAGCCGGGCGGCAGTGTCGACGGCGCCGCCCGAGGAGAAGGCGACCACCAGGTCGATGGTCTTGCCCTTCCTAGGGAAGTCGTCGGCGGCGGCGTTGTTGCCGGCCCCGGCGTTGGCGCCGCAGCCGGTGAGGGCGATGAGGGTTGCTGCTGCGAACGCAGCGGCGATGCGTGAACGGGTGTTCATTGTTCTTCTCCTTTGAAGGGGTATGGAGGGCAGTGCGGTGAAGGGTTTGGATTTAGGTTTCGGGGTCTTCGTTCAGTGCCTTGGGCTTGCGCAGCTTGAGCAGCGGGCTGAAGACGATCAGGAGGCCGAGTCCGATCAGGACCGCGGAAAAGGGGCGGCTGGTAAAGATGCTGAAGTCGCCCTGGGAGATTTCGAGGGATTCGCGCAGCGAACGTTCCATCAGGGGGCCGAGCACCAGCGTCAGCACCATGGGCGCCAGCGGGATGTCCAGGTGCCGGAGGGCCAGGCCCAGGAGGCCGAACCCGATCATCACGAAGACATCGAAGACGCTGAAGTTGATGGTGTAGGCACCGATGACCATAAAGAGCAGGATGAGTGCGGTCAGGATCGAGGACGGGACGCGGAGGATGGAGGTCCAGAGCCCCACCAGCGGGACGTTAAGGACCAGCAGGAGCAGGTTGCCGATGAAGAGGCTGGCAATGATGGCCCAGGCGATTTCGGAGTGTTCGGTGAAGAGGGTTGGCCCCGGAGTCAGGCCCTGCTGGAGGAAGGCTCCCATCAGCACGGCGATAGTGGGTGACGCCGGAATACCGAGGGTGAACAGCGGGATCAGCGCGGCGTTGGCGTGGGAGTTGTTGGCTGTTTCCGGACCGGCGACGCCTTCGATGGCACCCTTGCCGAGTTCATTGCGGTGGCGGGAGAACTTCTTTTCCGCGCCGTAGGCCAGCAGGGAGGATACCGAGCCGGTCATGCCGGGGATGAGCCCCAGGCCGAAGCCGATGCCGGTGCCGCGGGCCATGGCCGGGGCACTGCGCCGCCATTCTTTGCCGGTGGGAAGCAGCGAACGGAAGTTGGGCGCGTGCACCGCAGCCGGCTGGTCGCCCTTGCGGTAGGACAGGAGTTCCGAGAGGCCGAAGACACCGACGATGACGGCCACGAAGCTGACGCCGTCCAGGAGCCGGTCCATGCCGAACGTGAAGCGCGGAGCACCGGCCACCGGGTCGATTCCCACCATGGCGATCAGCAGGCCCAGGGCTCCGGAGATGACTGCCTTCACCATGGATTTTCCGGCCAGCGCGACAAGGAGCGATATGCCCACGACCATGAGGGCGAAGAATTCCGGCGGTCCGACGAGCAGTCCCAGTTCACCAAGCGGTTTGGCGGCTGCCACCAGGCCCAGGGTGGCTACTGTTCCGCCGACAAAGGATCCGACGGCGGCGATGGTCAGCGCTGCTCCGGCCTTGCCGATTTTGGTCATCGCGTAGCCGTCAATGGTGGTGATGGCCGAGGCGGCTTCACCGGGAGTGTTCAGCAGCACGCTGGTGATGGTTCCCCCATAGGCGGTGCCGTAGAAGATGGCACACAGCATGATGATCGCGCCGGTAGCGGGCCGGTTCAGGGTGAGGGCCAGGAGCAGCGCGACGCCGGCTACCGGCCCGATGCCGGGCAGGACGCCGATGATCGTGCCCAGGAGGCAGCCGAGGAAGGCGAAGAGCAGGTTCTGCCAGGTCATGGCGGCAGCGAAGCCGCCCATAAGTTCGTTGAAGATATCCACGTTCAGAGTCCGATCGTGTTCAGCAGGGGGAAGGCTGAGACGGGCAGTGCCACGTTGAGGCCGTAGTTGAAGGCGTAGAACGCGCCCACGCTGCTGGCGAGGGCCGTTATCAGCGACGAGATCCAGGACCGGTGGCCGCGCAGCTTCAGGTGGTACATGAGGAAGAGGAACATGCTCAGCTGGAAGCCGAGCAGGTCCATAACTGCTGCGAGGATCGTCAGGCTCAGGACGACGGCGATCACCAGGCCGCGGTCAACGCCTTCCGCTGCGTCGCTGGGCCGGCGGAGTTCCTGGAGCAGCCAAAGTACGGCCATGGCAACGAGGACCGCGCCCATAGCAAACGGGAAAAGGCCGGGGCCGGGTCCCAGGGAAGTCCAGAGACCAAGCTCGATCGAACTGACCAGGACGTAAACGCCGACGGCGGCGAAGGCACCGATACCCACCAGCACGGAGGGAGCCACTCGGGCGGCGCTCTCGGGTTTCGTCATAAGTGACTCCGTTGTCATCGGTTCCTTCTAACTCTGGTGCTTTCATTCCGCGTTGTTTTATTTCACAGAATGAAACTATATTGCGTACAGAGAAATAGTGACAGCAGACACACCGACTGTCAAGCGCAAGGAACTTACATACAATGAAAGAATGGCGATGACGACATCCACGGAACCCTCGGCTGAGGAAGGCCCCAAGGCCTCCAACATGCGCTCCCTCTCCCGGGCCATGGAGGTTTTCGCTGAACTCCAGCGTGCAGAGCGGCCACAGCGGCTCAGCGACCTCGCCAGGACATGCGGCATGAGCCTGCCTACCACCCTGAGAATCCTGCGGGTGCTTCAGGATTTCGGCATGGTCAGCCAGACGGACAAGTCCTACCGGATCGGCCCGGCTGTCCTGCCCGCCGCCCGCAGCTTTCTCGAGAACGACCCGCTCGTCGTCTCCGCCCGCCCCGTCCTTCAGCAGGTGGCCTCACAGACGGGACTGACGGCGTCGCTCTATACGCGGCTCGGTTTCGAGCGGATCCTTGTGGCCCGGGTCGACGGCGAGGCTCCCCTCCGGTATGACCTGCCCCTGGGTAAGCGGCTCCCCCTCACGCTGGGCGCTGCGGGCAAGATCCTGCTCGCGTCAGCGTCCGACGACGAGCTTCAGCAGGTGGTGGCCGCGGCAATCGCAGGCGGTCAGGAGAGCGCCGCGTTTACGGTCGAATCGCTGCGCTCCCGGTTGCCTGAGCCATCCGCTGACTACGCGTACTCAGCGGACGAGCGGGCCACAGGAGTTGTCTCGGTGGCCGTCGCCGTGCCCAACAGGCTGGGGCGGCCCAGCGAGTCCATCTCGCTCACCAGCCCTGTTGAGGCAGCCAGCGAAGCGACGCTAAAAGCCGGAGTGCCGGAACTCCGCCGCGCCGCCGGGAGGCTTTCGGAACTGCTCGAGGGCTCCGTCTACTAGGGCTTCCACCACAGCAGGTAGATTTGAGCCGATGATTTCCATTGACCGGGACGACCCCGCACGCGGCGACGTCCATCAGCTCCTCAGCGAACACCTGGCGGACATGTACGCCACGTCTCCGGCCGAAAGCGTCCATGCCATGGACCACTCCGCCCTGTCCGCGCCGTCAATGACGTTTTGGACTGCGCGTGAGGACGGCGCTCTGCTGGGATGCGGCGCGCTCAAGCTCCTGGATGCGCCATCCGGCTCCGCGATGCATGGCGAAGTCAAGTCGATGCGCACTACGGCAAGCGCACGGGGACGGGGCGTAGCCACCTTGATGCTCCGCCACATTCTCGATGACGCCCGCGCCCGGAACCTCGAGCGTGTCTACCTTGAGACCGGCACCGAGGATTACTTCTCCTCCGCGCGCCGACTGTACGCCCGAAACGGCTTCATCGAGTGCCCGCCGTTCGCTGACTATGCCCTGGACCCCCACAGCGTTTTTATGGAACTCCGCCTCTAAAGAAGGTTCCGCCAACGATGCCCATCAGCTGGCCGGTGACATTGATCAACACAGCCGTAGGCTACTACTGGGTAGGCCGGACATGAGGGCGGCCTCGGGTCCCGGAGGGAACGACGAGTGGACAGTAGTGCTGGTTACTGGTTCTTGAATGGCGATGAGTGGGGGAACGTTGCCACCGACGTGCACGCGGGCGGTGATGGATCGCCATCCTGGTCTGAGGGCAATCTGGTGCGGCCCCTGATTCACGGTGCCACCTACTTCGCCCGGCTGCATGAGGAGCTGTCCGCTCTGCAGGCCGGAGACCGTGTGTGGTTCACCGACTGGCGTGGCGACGGCGACGAGCGGCTCACCCCGGACGGGCCTACGATCGGCGAGTTGCTGGCCCGGTTGGCACGGGCGGGCGTGGAAGTGCGCGGCCTGATCTGGAGATCCCACGGCGAGCGTGTGTCTGCCCCCATGAGCAACCTGTCCAATGAGCACCTCAGCCGTCAGATCAACGACGCCGGCGGCGAGGTGCTGCTGGACCAGCGGGTGCGCCTCTTCGGCTGCCATCACCAGAAACTGTTCGTCATCCGCAATAGCAATGATCCTTCGCGGGACGTCGCGTTCGTGGGCGGGATCGACCTTTCCCACAGCCGCCGGGACGATGCCGATCACTTGGGAGACCCGCAGACGGTGGACATGGATCCCCGGTACGGGAAACAACCTCCGTGGCACGATGACGCCCTCGAACTGCGCGGTCCGGTTGTGGCGGACGTGCTGGAATTGTTCGCGGAAAGGTGGGATGACCCCCATCCTTTGGACCATCGCACACCTTACCGGATGCTGCTGCAACGCCTGGCCGATATGCCCCGGCACCCCGAACCCCTGCCGGAAACTGCGCCGCCACCGCCACCGGCTGGTCCCCACGCCGTGCAGCTGCTCCGCACCTACGGCGTGAAGCATCCGCCATTCCCGTTCGCACCCCATGGTGAGCGGAGCGTTGCCCGGGCGTACACAAAAGCCTTCGGCCTGGCCCGTTCGCTGATTTACATCGAGGACCAGTACCTGTGGTCGGCTGAGGTGGCAGCCGGAATCGCAGCGGCCCTCGAACAGAACCCCGGGTTGAACGTGATCGCCGTGGTGCCCCGCTACCCCGACTCCGACGGTCCGCTGGGAGGGCCGCCCAAGCGGCTGGGGCAACTGCGTGCCATTGAAACGATAAGCCGCGCCGCCCCGGACAGATTCGGCGTGTTCAATCTGGAGAACAAAGCCGGGACGCCGATCTATGTCCATGCCAAGATCTGCATCATCGATGACACTTGGTTCACGTGCGGGTCGGACAACTTCAACCGTCGGTCCTGGACCACGGACAGCGAGCTGACCTGCGCAGTCATCGACACCAGTGCTGCTCAGCGGGAAGCGCCGATGGCAGACACTGGTCCGGGAGCTTCCCGCCCGTTGGCCCATGGTCTCCGGCTCCAACTCTGGGCCGAACACCTGGGCCTCGAGGAGAGTGACCCCCGGCTCCACGATCCGGCGGACGCCCTCGGCCTATGGAATGCCGCCGCCGACGCCCTGGACAATTGGCATAAAACCGGCGGCCGATCGCCCCGGCCCAACGGACATGTAAGGCATCACAGCACTGCACCTGTCTCGCCCCTTCAACGACTTTGGGCCGCTCCTGCAAACCGCTTCCTGGTGGACCCGGACGGCCGTCCCCGCAAGATGCGCGGCACTACCAGGTTCTAGGGGCACCATCAGGGTCCAGGTGCACTAACCGCTTTCAGGCGCACCGCCAGGTTCTAGATGCACAACCTGGTTCCAGACGCACTACCAGGTTCCAGGCAGGACAGGCTGAGCCGGGCTTCAGGCAGCGAGGCGCGCCTGTATGACCTGTTCAAAGGGGCTAACGGTAAGGGGTAGCCAGCCGGGTGGCATGAGTGGTGGTTCACGGTCCGGGTGTTCGGCTGGATAGTATCGGCCGGTTGGAGACGTCCAGCCAGGTGGCTGATTCACGCTTGCCTCTGTTGGTGTCCACCCCGTTCGGTGTTTGAGCCGGTGGTGTTTCGGGCATGCCTGTCCAAGGTTGCTGATCCCGGTGGCCCCGCCATGCTGCCAGGCCTTGAGATGGTCCGCCTCATTATCCAGGCTGTGGTTGCTGCAGCCCGGGAAGGTGCATCTGCCGTCCCGCATCTTGAGCCATCGCTTCAGTGTTTCCGGGAGCCGGTAGTTGGTGCGCCCGATTTCCAGCGGCGCTCCATCCCTCGGGTCTACTAGAACGCGATAGAACGAGCTGGCACCGTCAGCAACCAGCTTCCGTGCCATCGACGCCGGGACCGGCCCCAGCCCATCGACTTCGGCGGGTTCGTCCGTCAGGCCGAGAAGGGAGAAGACCGGAACGGTCACGAGCACCTCTGCCTTAGGCGAGGGCACGTCTCCCGCATCGTGGTTTGTACTGCCCAGCAGCAACCCTGCGGCGATGTCGGCGCACAACTGGGTGAGGGTGCGTGGTTCCTGCGGGCCTTGGAGGGCGCGGGCCTGCGCGGTTGTCCTGTTCCGGATGGCACAGGCAGTATCCCCAGGAATATACAGCGAGATCCAAGCCATGCCGTCCCGGTCCGGGCTGTACTCCATCCGCCGGTCCGCCGCGCTCTTCGCGTGGCGTTCCTCAATTGACTCGGGGTGGTGGCGTTCGCGCCAGGCCCGGAGCTTCCGCCGGAGCCGGGCGGGCACCAGTTCTCCGGGTGCGGCACCGCGAACCTGTTCGTCGGGGCCGAAAAAGTGTGCCTCGAGAGCGGAGGCTGCCGCGGGCGTAAGGCCGGCAGTTTCCTCGACCACACTGCGGGCGTGCTGCCAACCAATGGTGCCGGCTTCCAGGGCATCGAGTGCCGCCGGCAACGAGGTGGTCAGCGCATGGGCTTCCCCAAGGAGGGCAGCTGCGGCGCGTTCGCCGATGGTGAGCGTACAAGCGACTTCTGCCACGCGGCTCATCTCCTGGGCGGTCGCCTCGTATGCGCTGGCCGGCGGCCCCTCCATCGCGTCTGTGGCTTCCGCGTAGGCGGCCACCAGCCGGACCTTCACCGCCGCCGTCACGGACTCAACCCGTGCCAGCACCCCGAGGCCATCCAGACACGCTTCGGAAAACTCCTGCAACGGATCAGTATCAGCGTAGGGAAAACGGTCAACTCCACCCGCGGCCATCGGGCAGGCAACAACACCGGTGAGCTCATTAACCAGCCCTGCCAGCGAGGCGACGGCAGCCACTAACGCCGCCCTGCCTTCCGCATCGACAACCACACCGGTCTCCATAACCAAAGCATGGCAGGGGGGTCTGACATTTTCGGAAGTCCTGTTTGTGCTGGGTGGTGCGGACGGCCGCTACCCGTGGGCGTCGCGTTTTGGCTGAGTCTTTCGCCGGTTTCGACATAATAATTCGCAGCCAAAGGCGCGCACCTTTACGTTCTGGCGGCGATCAGGCTGGCTCTGGCTGGGTTGGCGTGCCGGGTCCGTGTGGCGCCCCGTTCTCCCGCGCCTTCGTCAGCGTGAATATCCCATAACGCATCGCACCGGTGCGGTAGGCCAGGATCAGGCGGGGGATGCTCAGGATGAAGATGCGATTGCGGGCGCCGAGGGCGAGGCGGCGGGTCTCGCGGTCCACGAGCAAGGCCTTCACAAGCCGACGGGCGCACACCGTCCATGTGCGCGCTACGCGGCGGCTGACATCTTCGTAGCCCTCGACCGTAAACCCTGCCGCCATTGCCATCGCTTCGTACTCCTCGCGGGTGCCCATCGAGGGCAGGCGCCCTTCGCGGCAGATCGGCTCGAGCAAATGGCGGACCTTCCACCCCCTCGCATCAGTCCCGGCGAGCCACGCGCAGACGACGAAGCGGCCTCCGGGCAACAGCACGCGATGCGCCTCGTCAAAGAACCTCGGCTTATCAACCATGTGCTCGCTCGACTCGATCGCCCATGCGGCATCGACCGAGGCATCGGGCATCCCGTTGACAAGCCAGTCACGGAGACGGATGTCTACGCCGGGTACGGGAGGCGCGGCGGCATAATCGGCCTGCTCAGCGGAGATCGTGAAGCCGGTGACGCGCACCCCGCGTGTCACCGCGAGCTGCCTTGCGGTGGAGCCATAGCCGCAGCCGATGTCAACGCACGCCTCGCCGGGCATAAGGCGCAGACGATCGCCGACCTTGTCGACGAGCGCTTCGACGGCCTCTGCGGGCGCCTCGCGACCCCTCGCCCAGAGCCCGTGATGGACATGGTCACCCCACACCCGGCGATAGACAGGATCGAGCTCGTCGTAGTGACCCGCGACTGCGACGGCGTCCTGGGAAATGTTGGGGACGATCACGCCCTCACGCTATAACGCTGATCCATGCATAGGAAGAGTAGGAAGCGGACGACGGCGGCTCCTCCCGCCGTCGTCCGCTTGGCTTTATCCGCTTGTTTAGGCGGCGCACCCGCCAGCCGACGTGAAGCCCGGCGTCATACAACGTGACAGCCTCCGGATCCGGGCAGGGAACGCCCTACCCTTATCTGGTGACTTTGACTAAGATTCGCACCGCCGCCGCGAGCTCCCTCGCCGCCGCAGGTCTCCTGTTTTCCCTCGCCGCCTGTTCGGCGCCTGCCACCCAGCCAGCCGCCTCCGCTCCGGCGTCCTCGGCAGCAACTTCATCGAGCGCCGCACCCAGTGCCTCCGGGCCCTGCGACGGTGTAGAGGTCATCGTTGATTCGGGTGCGCTGAAGCAGGCAGCCGCCGACACCTCCGTTTGCGTAGATGTGGACGAGCCCACTGTTGCTGCGGATGTGCTCAAGGAGGCCAACATCAAGACCGAGGGCACCGAGCAATACCCCACTGAACTGGTGTGCCGCGTGAACGGTGTCCCCGCCGCTGACCTCGACATCACCCACAAGGCCGGCACGTACCGGGAAGAATGCAAGGGCATGCCCGCCGCCTTCGCATACTGGTCCCTCTGGGTCAAGCCGGCCACCGGTGACTGGGCCTACGCCCAGGAAGGCCTCGCCACGCTGAAGGTGAGCCCCGGCGAGAGCCTGGAACTGCTCTACACGGTCGACGGCGAACCGGCCGCCCCCAAGGCATGACCTTCCGACCCGCGCCGTTACGTGCAGCGGCGGCCCTCGCCGTCGTCTTCGTCGCGGCGCGGGTCATCTACCGCGTCCTTTTCAACGGCGCGGGCCTTGGCGGGCCGGTCCTGCTCGACCTGCCGGCCATGCGGCTCCCTGCCCCGTACGCGCATGTTGTCTTCCTTGGCCCGGTCACGGGGCAAGGCCTGTGGGAAGCGGTCCTCTCCGCCCTGCCGATTGCCGCCATGTTCCTCGGCTTCGGGCTGCTCAACGCGTTCGTGGACGTGGCCCGGGGCTTCGTGCACCTGGCCCGCCGCGGCCCCATGCAGGGCGTGGCTCGGACTCTCGTAGTGGCCTGGGCTGCGCTCCCGGCATTGGCCGACGCCGTTGCCTCCGTACGCCTGGCGTTCCGGCTGCGGGGCGAAAAGTTTGGACCCCGCGCCTTGGTGCCCATCCTCGAGCGCACCCTTGAGCACGCGAGCCGGGTTGCCGCGGCCCTGGAATTGCGCGGCTTTGGGAGCAGGGCGGCACACCAGCCCTGCCGGGGTACTGAAGCCCCGGTCCTCATCCGGGACGCCCAGTTCCGCATCGGTGACGCGACGGTGCGCGTTGCCGGCTTCACGCCGTCGAGCGGTTCAGTAACCGTCATCACCGGGCCCACCGGCTCCGGCAAGTCCACCATCCTGCGTGGCATCGCCGGCCTGCTCTCGCACGTGGACGGTGGAGAAGTTTCAGGCACCGTAAGCGTCGCCGGAGCTCACCGTGCCACCACTCCCCCGCGCGACACCGCCCGCACCGTAGGCGTCGTCCTGCAGAATCCCCGCACCGCCTTCGCCAGCACCCGGGTCCGGGACGAAATCGCCCTCGCCCTTGAGCTGCGCGGTATTCCATCCGCTTCCACCAAGGCCCGCGTGCTGGAGGTCGCCGAACGTGTGGGTGTCACGGATCTGCTGGACCGGAATCTCAGCACCCTCTCCGCCGGTGAAGCAACGCTCGTCGCCATCGCCGCCGCTGTGGTGGATCATCCGGCCCTGCTCCTGGTGGATGAGCCCCTGGCAGACCTGGACACCACTGCCCGCGGATGCGTCATCACCGTGCTCAGCGCCCTCGCCCGCGATGCCGGTGTCTGCGTCATCGTGGCGGAACACCGGGCGGAAGCGCTCGTGCCGATCGCGGATTCATGGTGGACCATTGACGACGGCGCCCTGGTCCCGGGTGCCGCGCCCGCGCCTTCCGCCCCCGTCCAGGCCATTCCGGCGCAGGCCCAGCCGACGGACCTCGCGCCCGTGCTGGCGGCGACAAACTTTGCGGTGCACCGCAAGGGCAGGCCGCTCGTGCGCGACGCGTCCCTCACTCTGCATCGTGGTGAAGTGATGGCCCTGGTGGGGCGGAACGGGGCCGGGAAGTCGTCCCTCCTGGTGGCGCTTGCGTTGGATGAGGGCACGGGCACTGAAGGCTCGGGCGTTGTAAAAACGTACGACGGCGGCATGGCCGACGGCGTCCGCGTCGCCTTGGTGCCGGACGCCTCGGACGACCTCTTCACCAGGGATACCGTCGGGGGCGAGCTCCGTGCCGCAGAGCGACGCCTTGCGCGCCGAAAGAATGGCGGACACCCTGAGCCGGGTTATGCAGCTGCACACCTTGCCCGGTTGCGGGGCGACATGACGATTCCCATCGGGCACGAGCATCCGCGCGACCTTTCCGCCGGCGAGCGCAGGATCCTGGCCATCGCGCTGCAGACCCTGGACCATCCCCAGGTCCTCCTGATCGACGAGCCCACCCGCGGCCTCGATCCTGCAGCGCGCGAGGCAGTCGCCTCAGCGCTGCGGGCGGCGGCGGACGCAGGCGCGGCGGTCCTGATCGCTACGCACGACCTCAATTTTGCCCACGGCCTCGGCGCCCGGATCCTCCCGATGCGTGACGGCGTCGCGCCCTCTGCTGTGGAGGACAACGCGCTGGAACCGGCACCTCTGCTTCTCCGGAAGGCAGGTGCCGGACCAAAACCAGCAGCAACTGACGAGCAACCAGACTCCCATGTCAAGGAAAGGCAGCACCGCATCCGGATGCCGCGAGGCGTCGAGCTCGCCGTCCTCGCAGCCGCAAATCTTCTGGCACTCGCCGCATTCTGCTGGCCGTTGCTTGCCGCGGCCCTCCCCCAAGATGCCGCCGCAGCCCTCCCCTACGCTGCCCTGGCCATCGCACCCATAGCCGCCGTCGCCGTCGTCGTGTCCCTGGACGGTTCCGTCCGCTCGGCACACACGGTGGCGCTGCTCGGCGTCCTGGCAGCGGTAGGTTCGGCGGTGCGGGTGGTGAGCACCGGCGTCGGGGGTGTGGAGGCAGTCTTTATC
This sequence comes from Pseudarthrobacter sp. R1, assembly GCF_024494415.1. Taxonomy (NCBI): domain Bacteria; kingdom Bacillati; phylum Actinomycetota; class Actinomycetes; order Micrococcales; family Micrococcaceae; genus Pseudarthrobacter; species Pseudarthrobacter sp. R1. The sequence continues at coordinate 59,358 of NZ_JAMKFI010000006.1, forward strand.
CTGCTGATCCTGGCCGGCCGGGCGTTCGGTGCCCGTTTCGGCCTGCTCCTCGGCGCCGCCACCATCGCCGTCTCCAGCGCGGTGTGGGGTGGGATCGGGCCCTGGACCCCGTTCCAGATCTTCGCCTGTGCATGGGTGGGCGCGGGCGCCGGCCTGCTCCCCCGCCGGGTGCGCGGGCGGGCGGAACTGTGGATGCTGTGCGGCTACGGCGCCGTGGCGTCCTACCTGTTCGGCCTGCTGACCAACCTGTGGTTCTGGCCCTTCGCGGTGGGAGCCGGCACCGGCATCTCGTACGAACCCGGTGCGCCCCTGGCCACCAACCTCAGCAGCTTCCTGCTGTATTCGCTGGTGACGTCGACGGCGGGCTGGGACACCCTGCGTGCTGTCACCACGATCATCGGAATCGTTGTGGTGGGGCGGGCCATCCTCGCCGCGTTCCGGCGGGTGAAGCCGGTCTCAAGCGTGGGCAGTCAGTCCGCAAAGGCGCGCTCCACCCAACCCACGGACCGGCTACAACTCAAGGTCTGAGGACCCCGCCGAAAATAGTGGCAGGAGCAGCACCTTGCTGATGATGTGGTTCGGGCACCTGCGTATTGAGAAGGGGCATTCGCTTCGACTGCGGCGTTTAGTTCCTCATGGGTCCTAAGTTCACTCGGCGACCATGCATGTATTCTGCATGATTATCTTCAGAATCTTGCGCTTTTATTGCATCTCTTGTGACCCTAATCTCAACAGTACAAGCTCTTCGCCCATCAGAGTCGCTGGTCCAATTGCACGCTGGACAGGCAGCATCGGGGTGCTGTTCCACTGGACACGGCCTCCCACTGACGGCCTTCGCCCTCGCGAAGGAAGAGCTGTCCCGTGCCTGTGAAGGGTGCTTCGGTGGCCTGAAACCTGGGGAGGTATTCTCATCGAAGCATCCTTCACGGGCTATGGGGCAGCGCCTGCAACTTTGCCGGACCAGTGCCAGGCCATCCGGATGGAAGGCCTGGCACCAAATACCCCTACTCAAAGGAGTGTCCATGTCAGGAAACAAAGCCGTTGCCTACAAAGAACCCGGTGTCGTCGAAATCATCAACACCGACTACCCGACGTTCGAACTCAAGGATGGGCCTGGCGTCAACCCCGCCAATGTAGGCCGAAAAGTACCCCACGGCGCGATCCTGCGCACGGTGACCACCAATATCTGCGGCTCTGACCAGCACATGGTGAGGGGCCGGACCACGGCCCCTAAGGACCTCGTCCTTGGCCATGAAATCACCGGCGAAGTGGTGGAAGTCGGTCCGGACGTGGAGTTCATTAAGGTGGGAGACATTGTCTCTGTACCTTTCAACATCTCCTGCGGCCGTTGCCGGAACTGCAAGGAGCGCAAGACGGGCATTTGCCTGAACGTCAACCCTGACCGCCCGGGCAGCGCCTATGGTTATGTGGATATGGGCGGCTGGGTGGGCGGCCAAGCCGAATACGTGCTGGTCCCCTATGCTGACTGGAACCTGCTCAGGTTCCCGGACCGCGACCAGGCCCTGGAAAAGATCATGGACCTGACCATGCTTTCCGATATCTTCCCCACCGGCTTCCACGGCGCCGTCACTGCCGGAGTGGGCGTCGGATCCACCGTTTACATTGCCGGGGCCGGCCCGGTGGGCCTCGCAGCCGCCGTGGGCGCGCAGCTGCTCGGTGCCGCCGTCGTGATTGTCGGTGACATGAACGAAGATCGGCTGGCTCAGGCCCGCTCCTTCGGCTGCGAAACGGTGAACGTCTCCAACGGCGATCCGAAGGACCAGATCGAGCAAATCCTGGGCGTCCCCGAAGTGGATTGCGGCGTCGACGCCGTAGGGTTCGAAGCCCGGGGGCACGGCAAGGACGCCTCCCACGAGGCCCCCGCCACCGTACTGAACTCGCTCATGGACATCACCGCTGCAGGCGGGGCCCTTGGCATTCCCGGCCTGTATGTCACAGGCGACCCCGGTGGAATCGACGAGGCAGCAAAGCACGGCTCCCTGTCGCTGTCCTTGGGCACCGGATGGGCAAAGTCCCTGTCGTTTACCACTGGACAGTGTCCTGTTATGTCGTATAACCGCCAGCTGATGATGGCGATCCTGCACGACAAGGTCCAAATCGCCAAGGCAGTAAACGCCACAGCGATCCCGCTTGAGGATGCACCTCGCGGCTACGCCGAGTTCGACGCCGGCTCGGCAACGAAATTCGTGCTGAACCCGAACGGATACGTCAAGGCGTAGAACATCAGCTGGTGGGGCCGGGGACTACGAAGCAAACACCATCTGGTGCAGGCCTCACCGTCCTCGGCACTACCTCACACCTTTGGAGAGGATGCGGGTTCCTTCGGTGACGCCGAGGGGAAGGTGGGCTGATAGAAGTAATCCAGACGTGGATAACGTGTATTAGCCCAGCTCTGGAGCATCAACGTCGTCCGCGTTCCGCTGGCGTGGTCGCGAAACGTCCGGGGATTGCATCATGCGAAACCCGGTAGTGAAAGCCCGTGTGGGATTCAGCAGCCCACACCTGGTAGAACTCGTCCTTCTCATATAACCGTCTGCTGTTGCCCGATGGACTAATCCAGAGGATCCTGCCGTCGCCGGTCACAGAATCCACAGTTCCGCTGCAGACGAGAGTTCCATGGAGCCGGATCTCTACGTTCGCACCGAAGAGCGTAGACCAGTCGTCTATGTGCCGGAGGTCCAATGCTTTTTCCTTGGTGTTTGAATGCAGCGCCACCTGTTTGCGGTGATGCCGCTAGGAACGACCCGGTTTGTACCGAGTCGGAATGCCTGCCAGGGCAGACTGGCTAGCAGGGCTTTCTCAGTGCGCGGGCTCCGACCCGCCAACGAAGGGCCCAGTTCTCCTTCCTTCAGGAAAAGACGGTTCTGCTTGGCCCTGGCCTGGCCTGGCCTGGCCTGGCCTTCAACGCTAGGGATCGTTACGACGTCTTCCCTGGCCGGGTCACCTCCTCCAGCAGCTCCAGCACGTGCCGATATTCAGCCCCGGTTGCCCGGGTCATGCCCAGCTCGCAGGTGCGATTGCAGGACGCGTGGGCGGCGGCACCCAGTTCTGCAACTTCCTCCCCCTGCTTCCGGGTTGCGGACTCGGTGAGCTCGGGGTGGAGCATGCCGCGGTCCCCCGCGAAGGCACAGCAGCCCCAGTTCACGGGGACATCCACCTTCTCGGCCACAGCACCGGCCACAGCATCCAGGGAACCGTTGATCCCCATGCGTGTGGACGAGCAGGTGGGGTGCAGTGCCAGCGAATCCAGCTTCTTGTGGTCGGGGAGCATGGGCAGGATGCGTTCGGCCGCGAAGTCCACCGCATCCACAATCCGCAGGGGACGCTGCCCCACCAGGGGAACATCCGATTCCACGGCCTGGCGAAGCCCTTCCGTGCAGGACGACGCGTCGCAGATGATGGCCAGTTCGCCGTCCCGGGTGGCTTCCCGCAGCGCGGCCAGGGTCTTCTCCTGCATGGTCGCCTGGCCAGCCACCATGCCCTTGGAGGACCAGGGGGTGCCGCAGCACAGGCCATCGATGCCCTGCGGCACCAGCAGGGTGATCCCGGCCCGTTCGCACAGCTGCTCGAAGCTGTACTGGACTCCCGGCCCGGGGGTACCGGCCTGGTCCGCACCAGCCGGCCCGAACATGGTCCCCACGCACGCGGGGAAGTAGACGGCGTCCGGTGCCCGGTCCGGCGTCGGACGTTTCCGCACATAACCGCCGGCCGGCAGCTCCGCCGAGTACAGCGGGACGGTGTCGGTGCTCAGGACCGCCCTGGCGGCCTTGTTGGGCGGGACCAGCGCGGCGGCCGGCAGCTTGTTGACCACGGTGAGCGCCAGCGAGGCGCCGCGGGTCACCCCTTCCCAGTGCTTGGCAGCCGCGTTCCAGGCGCCGTTGGCCACGGAACCGGCCTCGGAACGCCTGATCCGCTTGACCAGGAGCCCCGTGTTGATCTCCACCGGACAGGCCGTCTGGCACATGCCATCGACCGCGCAGGTCTGCACCGATTCGTAGTCGTAGTCCTTCTCCAGCTGCTCCACCAGCGCCGTGTCGCCGGCCAGGCGCGCGGCCTCGATGGCACGCAGGGTGACGATGCGCTGCCGCGGCGTCAGGGTGAGGTCCTTGCTGGGGCACACTGGCTCGCAGTAGCCGCAGGAGACACAGCGGTCCACCTCTTCGGCCACCGGCGGCGCCGTTTTGATGTGCCGGAGGTGCGCCTCGGGATCGTCGTCCAGGATGACGCCGGGGTTGAGGATCCCGCGCGGATCGAACAGCTCCTTGATCCTGCGCATCACGCCGTACAGCTCATCCCCGTACTGCCGCCGCACATAGGGCGCCATCACCCGTCCGGTGCCGTGCTCGGCTTTTAGTGAGCCGCCCTCCCCCAGCACCAGGTCCACCATGTCCTCGGTGAACGAGCTGTACCTGTCCAGCTCCTCGGCGGTGGCGAACCCGTCCGTGAGCATGAAGTGGACGTTGCCGTCCTTGGCGTGGCCGAAGATCACGCTGTTGCTGTAGCTGTACTTGTCAAACAGCCCGATGAGGTCCTGGCAGGTGCGGCCGAGCACGGGAACCGGGACCACGATGTCCTCCAGCAGAGCGGTGGTCCCCTGCGGCCGGGCGCCCGCCACCGAGGCGTACAGGCCCTTGCGCAGGTGCCAGAGCCCCGCACGTGCTTTGGCGTCACCCGTGAAGTGGGCTTCGGCGGAGAGGCTCAGCTCCTTGAGGATGCTTTCACCGCCCTGCTGCAATTCCGCGAGCTGGTCCTGCCCTTCGGCCGAGTATTCAACCAACAGGGCAGCGTGGTCCCGCACCACCAGGTCACGTACGACGGCGGGAGTTCCCTTCAGCGTCTGGCCCACCTTGAGGGACAGCGCGTCCATGAGCTCCACCGTGGCTGCACCGGTGTCCACCAGCGCGGGCAGGGCTGCGTTGGCCGCCCGCAGGTCCGGGAAGACGAGCAATCCGGTGGCGGCGTGCTGCAGCCGCGGGATGGTGCGGAAGACGGCCTCGGCCACGAAGCCCAGGGTTCCCTCACTGCCGACGATCAGGTGGGCCATGATGTCCACCGGACTGCTGAAGTCCAGCAGCGTGTTGAGGCCGTAGCCCATGGTGTTCTTCATGGCGAACTGCTGCCGGATCCTGCGCACGGACTCACTGTTCCCGCGCACCCTGGCCGCGAGTTCCGCCAGCCCCTGGTAAAGCTCCGGCTCCAGCGCGCGCAGCTTGGTGTCCGCGTCCGGGGCACCGGTGTCAATGACTGTCCCGGACGGGAGCACGAGGGTGAGGGACTCGAGCGTCCGGTAGGCGTTGTCCACCGTGCCGCAGTTCATGCCGGACGAGTTGTTGGCCACCACCCCGCCAATGGTGCACGCGGCCTCGCTGGCCGGATCGGGCCCGAACTTCCGGCCGTAGGGTGCCAGCCGGGCATTCAGCGCCCGCACCGTGACGCCGGGCTGCACCCGGACGCGCGCACCGCCGTCGAGCACTTCAACGTCCCGGAAATTGCGCCGCACGTCCACCAGCACGCCGTCGGTGACGGCCTGTCCACTGAGGCTGGTTCCGCCGGAGCGGAACGTGAGCGGGACGCCCTGGGCGGCGCTCGCGCGGAGCAGCCCGCCCACGTCGGCTGCGCTTCCGGCGGTGACCACGGCCTGCGGGATCAGCAGGAAGTGGGAGGCGTCGTGGGCGTTTGCGTGCAGGTCGATGGCCCGGGTTTTGACCTGGGCAGGATTGGTGACGGCGGAGCGGAGGGCTGCGAGGTCCAGCGGTGCCATATCAGGGGACCATCCAGCCGAGGACGGGGGTGGACTGCAGGAAGATCAGCATGGTGATGAGGGCCAGGAGGCCCAGGCTCCAGCCGATGAGCTTGCGGAACAGGGTTCCCTCAGCACCGTCAAGACCCACCGCAGCCGAGGCTACGGCCAGGTTCTGCAGGGACAGCATCTTGCCCATCACGCCGGCGGAGGAGTTGGCCGCAGCCATCAGCACGGGTGAAAGTCCGGTCTGCTCCGCTGCGGTGGCCTGCATCTGCCCGAACAGTGAGTTGGAGGAGGTGTCCGAGCCGGTGAGTGCCACGCCGATCCAGCCGATCAGCGGCGAGAGCAATGCGAAGAAGCCGCCGGCGGAGGCCAGGGCGAAGCCCAAGGTGGTGGTCTGGCCGGACAGGTTCATCACGAAGGAGAGGCCCAGCACGGCGGTGACGGTGACGATGGTCCAGCGCAGCTGCACCGCGGTGTCGCGGTAGATGCGCAGGCCCTGGGATGCACTGATTTTGTAGAGCAGCATAGTGAGCAGGCCGGAGAACAGCAGCAGGGTGCCGGTGGCCTTCAGGTGGTCCAGCTTGAACTTGGTGGCCGCCACCGGCTTGCCGGCCGAATCCGTGATGTCCAGGCCGGGCCAGGCGAACGTGACGCTGCCAATCTGGCTCAGCCAGCCCATGACGGCAGGGATCTGGGCCACCGAGAACACGGCGATGATGATCAGGTAGGGGGCGATTGCCATCCAGATCTGCCGTGCTTCGGGCCGGGAGTTGTCCGTGGGGATGGCTGGGTCTGCAGGCAGGGCGCTGCGGCCGCTGCCGGGTGCCGCCGTCGTACCTTCCTGTGGCGCGGAGCCGCCCGTTCCGCCTGCGCTGACGACGGCGGGGACCCCAGCAGCCTCCACGGCACCGCCCATGCCCACGGTTTCCTTCGGCTGCCAGACCTTCAGCATGAGCAGGACTGCGGCCACGGTAACGACGGCGGCGACGACGTCCGTGAGTTCCACGGCGAAGTAGTTGGAGGTGACGAACTGGGCCAGGCCGAAGGCGGCGCCTGCCACCAGTGCCACGGGCCAGGTCTGCTTGACGCCGCGGCGGCCGTCCACCATGAACACCAGCAGCAGCGGGACGATCAGGGCGATGAACGGCGTCTGGCGTCCGGCCATGGCGGACAGCTCATTCAGCGGCAGGCCGGTGACGCCGTTGAGGGCAATGATGGGTGCGGCCATGGCGCCGAATGCCACGGGAGCGGTGTTGGCCAGCAGCGAGACAATCGCGGACTTCAGGGGTTTCATGCCAGCGGCCATCAGCATGGCTGCGGAAATTGCCACGGGTGCACCGAAGCCGGCCAGCGACTCAAGCAGCGCACCGAAGCAGAAGGCGATGAGGATGGCCAGGATCCGCAGGTCGTTGGAGATGGAACGGATGGTGCGTCCCAGAACCTCGAACCATGGCGTGGCCACGGTGAGCCGGTAGATCCAGAGCGCGTTCACCAGGATCCACAGGATGGGGAACAACCCGTAGAAGATGCCGGCCGCCGTGGCGCTCAGGGCCTGGTTGACCGGCATCTGCCAGCCGACGATGGCCAGCACCAGTGACAGGGCCAGGCTGGCCAGGGCGGCGAAAGGTGCTTTGGCCTTGAAGACGCCAAGGAGGACGAAAAGCAGGACGAGGGGAAGAGCCGCGCAAAGGGCTGAAACCACGAGGGACCTGGCGATGGGGTCGAGGATCTGCTGAAACATGTATCTCCAGATTGTGTTAGGCGTCACAACACCGTGGCGCCCATCAATTGTCTAACAAGTACACATGTTGGTCAAGTACCGGTGTTGTTCTGTCTGGCAAGATGAAGTAACTCGGAAAAGTACCTTGGGAGGGAACGCACGTGCCCGGTCGCATTGCAGCAGTCTCCATCGTGGAGGCGATCGCCGCAGATCTGCGGAGCCGCGTCTTCTCCGGTGAGCTCGGTTCGGGGGAGGCGCTCACCGAGACGGACGTCGCTTCCTCCTATGAGGTGGCCCGCCCCACCGCCAAAGCCTCCATTGAAAAGCTCGTGGCCGAAGGGCTGCTGGACAGGGGAACGCACAAGACTGCACGCGTGGTGGATCTGGGACCGGAGTCGGTCCGGGACATCTACCTGGCCAGGGCCTACCTGGAAAGCGAAGTGCTCCGCCGGCTTGCCTCCGGCCGGACCGTTCCGGCCGGTGCCGTGCAGGCGAACAAGGACATTGCCGCCGTAAAGAGCGGTGCGCCGCTGGACGTGGTGGAACCGGACATGAGGTTCCACACCAGCCTGATCGATGCTGTGGGCAATACGCGCATCAGCAAAATGTACCGGTCGCTCGTTGGGGAAGTCCGCCTGTGCATGTCCCGTGTACAGTCGCTGCACCTCCTAGACACCGCCCTGATCCAGGCGGAGCACCAGAGGCTGCTGGAACTGATTGAGGAAGGCCGGGGCGACGAAGCCGCCGGGCTGCTCGACGTCCATTTGGGGCGCGCTCGTGAACGGCTGGTCGCTGCAATGGGTGGCGAGGCCGGACCTGAAGCCCAGTCGCCGTCCGACTTGGTAGCCGAGTAAAGAGCCTGGCTATATGCCATGTACTCATGCGCCGGATGAGTCGGGGCGGACTCGCATGCCGGCCGGTGCATGCTCGCGACGTAGGGGCTGCAGCTGCGGTGTGTCCAAGCTGCTCCAAGACAGCCGGGGCGAAGCCTTCGGTTCTTCGGGTGAGGAAGTCCAGGTCAGGGCTGACATGTAGGAGTCCCGGGCGCCGATGGTGTCTGCGCCCGTCGTCTTCACAGCCGGGATGCTGATGTTGGTTCGCCGAAGGCAGTACAGGTGTAACAGACGCCCCGGACGGCGCCTGTTCCGCCAGGCCCAAGACCGGCACCACCTCACACCTTGAAGTACTTTGCCTCCGGGTGGTGGAACACGAACGCGTCGGTGGACTGTTCGGGGTGCAGCATCAGCTCATCGCTGAGGATCACGCCCATCCGCTCGGGCTTCAGCAGCTCCGTCACCTTGCGGCGGTCCTCCATGTCCGGGCACGCGGGGTAGCCGAGCGAGAACCGGGCACCGCGGTAGTCGAGCTTGAAATACCCTGCCGTGTCCTTCGGCTCCTCGGCCGCGAACCCCAGCTCCTTGCGGATACGGGCGTGCCAGAACTCCGCCAGTGCCTCGGTGAGCTGCATGACCAGGCCGTTGAGCTCGTAGTAATCGCGGTACTGGTTGGCGGCGAACATCTTGGAGGTGAACTCCTCGATCTTCGAGCCTGCGGTGACCAGCTGCACGGGCAGCACGTCAATCTGGCCCGATTTACGCGACTTCACGAAGTCGGCGAGGCAGAGGTGCCGGTCGCGGCGCTGGCGCGGGAAGTCGAAGCGCAGCCGGTCGGTGCCGATCGGACCGCCTGAACCGCCGTCGGGGGCGAGGAGACCCGCGGTGCCGAGGACGCCGTCGTGGTCCTCCCCGTGGTGCAGCACCACCACCTGCTCCCCCTCGGAAACCACCGGGAAGTAGCCGTAGGCAACGGACGCGTCAAGCATTCCCTCGGCGAGGATGCGGTCCAGCCAGTAGCGCAGGCGGGGCCGGCCCTCGCGTTCCACCAGTTCCTCGTAGGAGGCGCCGTCATCGCCGCGGCCGGGCTTGAGCCCCCACTGCCCCATGAACGTGGCACGCTCGTCGAGCAAGGCCGCGTAGTCGTGGAGCGCGACGCCGCGCACAATGCGCGTGCCCCAGAACGGCGGCGCAGGCACGGGGTTGTCGGTGGCGACGTCGGAACGGCCAGGCATCGCCTCCGGCTCGGTCACCGTGAACTTCGCGCCGCCCTTGTGGATGCGCTTCTTCAAAGGCGGCAGGCCGACGTCGTCCGGTGACTCGCCGCGGGCAACGCGCACCAGCGGTTCCATGAGGGCGAGGCCCTCGAAGGCGTCCTTGGCGTACCTGACCACGCCGTCAAACTGCTCGGCCAGGTCCTGCTCAACGTAGGCGCGGGTCAGGGCAGCGCCGCCGAGGATGATGGGCCACTTCTTCGCCAGGCCGCGGGACTGCAGCTCGGCGAGGTTCTCCTTCATCACCACGGTGGATTTCACCAGCAGCCCGGACATGCCGATCACGTCCGCGTTGTGCTCCTCGGCCGCGGCCATGATCTCGGCGATGCCCTGCTTGATGCCGATGTTGATGACCTTGTAGCCGTTGTTGGTGAGGATGATGTCCACCAGGTTCTTGCCGATGTCGTGCACGTCGCCGCGCACGGTGGCGATCACCATGGTGCCCTTGCCCGAGGAATCCGACTTCTCCATATGCGGCTCGAGCAGGGCGACGGCGTTCTTCATCACCTCGGCGGACTGCAGCACGAACGGCAGCTGCATCTCGCCGGCGCCGAAGCGCTCACCCACCACCTTCATGCCCTCGAGCAGGTGGTCGTTGATGATGCCGAGCGGGGTCAGGCCCTCGCTGCGCGCCAGGTCCAGGTCCTCTTCGAGGCCCTTGCCTTCGCCGTCGATGATGCGCCGCTCCAGGCGCTGGCCGGTGGGCAGGGCCGCGAGTTCGGCGGCGCGCTGGTCCTTGAGCGCTGCGGTGTCGACGCCGGCGAACATGTCCAGCATGACGGCCAGCGGATCGTAGGTGGTGTTGCCGTCGGCGTCGTATTCGCGGCGGTCCCAGACGAGGTCCAGTGCCACCTTGCGCTGCTCTTCCGGCAGGGAGGCGAGCGGCACGATCTTGGCGGCGTCGATGATGCCGCTGGTCAGACCCGCCTGCGCGGCCTCGTGCAGGAACACCGAGTTCAGGACGACGCGCGCCGCCGGGTTCAGGCCGAAGGACACGTTGGAGACGCCGAGCGTGGTGTTGATGCCAGGGTACTTCGCGGTGATCTGGCGGATGGCCTCGATGGTTTCGATGCCGTCCCTGCGGGTTTCCTCCTGGCCAGTGGCGATGGGGAAGGTCAGGGCGTCGACGATGATGTCCTCGACGCGCATCCCCCATTCGCCCACCAGGGCGTCCACGAGGCGGGAGGCGATGGCCACCTTGCCCTCGGTGGTGCGCGCCTGGCCCTGTTCGTCGATGGTCAGGGCGATCACGGCGGTGCCGTGTTCCTTGACGAGCGGCATGATGCGTGCGAAGCGGCTGTTGGGGCCGTCGCCGTCCTCGTAGTTGACGGAGTTGACCACCGGGCGGCCGCCGATGAGTTCAAGCCCTGCCTGCAGCACGGGCGGTTCGGTGGAGTCGATGACGAGCGGGAGGGTGGAGGCCGACGCGAAACGCGAGACGATCTCCTTGATGTCCGCGACGCCGTCGCGCCCCACGTAGTCGATGCAGACGTCCAGCAGGTGCGCGCCGACGCGGACCTGCTCGCGGGCGATGTCCACGCAATCGTCCCAGCGTTCTTCGAGCATGGCCTGGCGGAACGCCTTGGAACCGTTGGCGTTGGTGCGCTCACCGATGGCGAGGTAGGCGGAATCCTGGTCGAACGGCACGTGGTGGTAGAGGGAAGCGATTCCTGCTTCGCGCTCGGTGGGGGTGCGGGCGGCGCCGTTGCTGGCTTTCGTCTCCGTGGTGACGGGGGCCGCGGTGCGGAAAGGCGCAAGACGTTCGACGACGGCGGCCATGTGTTCCGGCGTCGTACCGCAGCAGCCGCCCACCAGGCCCAGGCCGAACTCGCGCACGAACTGCTCGTGCGCGGTGGCGAGTTCGGTGGGTGAGAGCGGGTAGTGCGCGCCGTTGGGGCCGAGCACGGGTAGGCCGGCGTTGGGCATGCAGGCGATGGCAACGGAGGACTGCTTGGAGAGGTGGCGGAGGTGCTCGCTCATCTCGTCCGGACCGGTGGCGCAGTTCAGGCCGATGGCGTCGACGCCGAGCGGCTCGAGCGCGGTGAGGGCGGCGCCGATTTCGGATCCCATGAGCATGGTTCCGGTGGTTTCGACGGTCACCTCCACGAAGATGGGCAGCCGGACGCCGCGGGTGACGATGGCCTGCTTGCAGCCGTTGACCGCGGCCTTGGTTTGCAGGAGGTCCTGGCTGGTTTCGATGAGGAAGGCGTCCGCGCCGCCGTCGATAAGGCCCTCGGCCTGGAGGGCGAACGTCTGCTTGAGGTAGTCGTAGCTGGTGTGGCCGAGGCTGGGGAGCTTGGTGCCCGGCCCCATCGAGCCCAGGACCCAGCGCATGCGTCCGTCCGTTTTTTCTGCCGCCTCTGCACGTTCGCGGGCGATCTGGGCACCCTTGCGGGCGAGCTCTTCGATCCGGTCGTCGATGCCGTAGTCCGAGAGGTTGGACCAGTTGGCGCCGAAGGTGTTGGTTTCGACGGCGTCGATGCCGGTGGCGAAGTAGGCGTCGTGGATGTCGGCGAGGACGTCCGGCCGCGTGTCATTGAGGATCTCGTTGCAGCCTTCGAGCCCCTGGAAGTCGTCCTCAAGCGACAGGTCCCGGCCCTGCAGCATGGTGCCCATCGCGCCGTCGGCAATGACGACCCGGTGGTTCACAGCGTCCAGAAGCTCCTGTGCACGGACAGGGCGGGGCACGGACTCAATATCAAGCGCAAAACGAGGCATCTAAACAGGTTACGTGTGGGGGCTGAAACGTTGCGCTGTGTGTCCGTGTACTACGACGGCGGGTGGGCTTTCCAAGGACTTTCATGAGGCCCACCTGCGAAGACCGCGGCCAAGAATACTGCGGTTAGGACCATTCTCCTTGGCGGATACCAGGGCTCGTTCAGTCGTTGCTGGACAGAGATCCCGGGCCAAGCTCCTCGGAGTTAGAGTATGCAGCGGGGCGATTGGCAGCGGTGACGGATACAGCCTCGAGACACATCACCGTCAAGTTGCTCTGCAATCCCCTAACTCAATTCTCGAAAGAAACTCGTTCCGAAGTCAGCGCAACGGCGGCTCCCTGTTGGATGAATTGGATTCAAACGCCTGGGCGAGCTGCGACCCAACACTTTCAAGGTCTTTTGGCAACCCTTCCCTTGAGCGCGCCAGGCGGTACACGGCCACCCAGTCAGGTCGATCAGCAGGATGATAGCCAGCGAGGACTTACCGGAGGTTAACTACTCTTCGTCAGGCACGACACGGATCATGTCCACCGCTTCATAAGGAGTCTTCGAACAGCTTCGTGCTTACCGTTCGCAATTTTCGGGACGTGGTTTCAAAAGCGCAACATCGTCATCGGGTGATGCTGGACGTGAAAACGGACGCCCTAGTAGTTACGCAAGTCGCCGACATCGAGTTCTGGAGACACAGCTCCAACTCCATCTCTGGCAATGTCGCTTCGATCTACAGAGGTTGCTTGAGCCAGATCCGCAAAAGCCTCACTCACCCACCGCGCAGGAATATGCTTTGATTGGGCGAAATCGCCAGTTGTTTTTCGCTTCTCGGCTTCTATTTAGACAATTTGACAAACGAGAACAGGCCCGAATCCCGACTTGGTTCGGCGTTCCTGATCGCAAGCGCGTACGACCATGCCGTCCTAGTCGCCGTCCTCGCGGTGGTTATCGCCGGCTGTGAAGGTCCCACATTTTGACTATGGAGTGATGCAAGCCGGTTAGGCCTCGTCCCCTCCTGGGCTGCAAACCCTGGCAGGCCTCCTTGGCTAGGACCTGCCCCCTCCCCTTCGGCGCCGGCCAGAATAGAAATTTGTCAGCCCTCTGCTTTGACCCCCACCGAACTCACGGTTGACTTTTTCGGCGCCGCAGGTCCGGATGTGGGTTCGTTTACGTCTAACGTTGTTTGGAGTTGACGAAGGTCAGAGCACAATTTCTGCTGACATCATCCGTTTGTTCTCAACGGCCAAACGGATGAGATCCTACTAACAGCATTTTGAAGAATATCGATAAAAAGGAGATCGAATTGTGAGCTTGTTCAACATGAAAGTACCCGAGGATAAAGCCCATCCGCTCTTTCTGTCCTTGCGAGATTATAGGGGCGCATCCGGAGCCCGGGAACTGATGGATCAAGTTTTCGCCCGATACGTGGATGAGGACAAGAACTTTATCAAGGATTTTCAGTCCATTGGTTTTAGCTCCCGCGTTTGGGAACTTTCTTTGTTTGCGTATTTCGATGAGGCAAAACTTGACCTCCTGCCAACTAAAGGAGCCATTGACTACCTCGTATCGAATGGGCAGTCGATCGTGGCGGTTGAAGCAGTTACTAGCCAACCGACTGGCCAAGTCGATCGCTCCGCCAAGGCACCCGGCTTCACAGATGTGATCCCAGAAGACCTGGCCGCCGCCCGTGATGAGTTCGTCCACCAACTAGGCAAGGCCCTAAGAAAAAAGTGGCAAAAGACCAACGCCGCAGGACAGCGGTACTGGGAACTAGACAGTGTGAAAGGAAAACCTTTCGTCATCGCAGTGGAAGCCTTCCACTCCGGGAGTTCGCTATTTCACAGCTTTGGCCTGGCGGTTGAATACCTGTACGGCCAGTCTGCCGTGCCACAAGTTGACCAAGAGGGACAGCTCCCAATTACACCAGCCAAGATCGGCGAGCATCTATGGAATGGTAAGAGCATCCCTAGCGGAATATTCGATGATCCCGAATGGGCTGAAGTTAGTGCCATTATTTTTGCCAATGGTTCTTCGGTTCCTCAATTCAACCGCATCGGCAAGCAAGAAGGGCTAGGCGATTCCACGACTCGGATATGGCGACGAGGAAGTTGCGCTAATCATGATCCGAACAGCACAGAGCCGATGCTCTTCAGCTACGAAGTGGGCACTCAAGGCGCGCCAGAGGAAGACTTTGCTCAGGCCATCCATGTGATGCATAATCCAAATGCTAAGAGGCCGCTGGCCGCTGGATTTTTCCCCCGCGCCTCGGAACATAACCGCCTTCCGGAAAACGGACAAATTCTTACCACCCTGAAAGCGGCTTTCATCCCTTTCAGCAGCCTGACGTATGTCTTCCAGTTCACTGACGGGGATCGCGTCCAGGAAGAATTGTGAAGCTCACCCCGGATATGCCTTCCCATCCCCAGGGGATGCGTACAGAACCCGCAGAAGGGGCTGGCTCAAAAGGGCTCTTCGTCCTCATCCAGCAACGAGAACACCCGCGCGGCGACGCCACCAAGTAGGCATCGTGGATGTCTGCAAGGACGTCGGGCGGGTGTCCGTGCGGATTTCGTTGCACCCTCCAAGGCCTTGGAAGTCGGCCTCGAGCGACAGATCCCGGCCCTTCGGCATCGTGCCCTTCCTGCCGTCGACAAATGACGGGTTCGTAGCGTTCAGGAACTCCGTGGGCGGATGGGAGGGGAACGGGTTCAATATTAAGCGCAAAGCGGGGCGCCTGAACGGGTCACGTTTGGGGGACTGGAACGTTGCCCTCTTTGTCCTGTACTACGACGGCTGGTTGACCGCTAACGTGAACCAACCGCGCCGTCGGATGTTTGCCCCTGAGGCCTCCCCGGCTCTCTCGTTGGTGGGGAACTGAGTTCGTGTTGCTGAGGACAAAGAAGGCCTCATGATTCCGAACCAGTTCCGATTGATCCAGTCCCTGAGGGCGCTGATCCCGAGGCAGTGTTGGCAAATTCTTGAATAGCAGCCAAAAAGAACGCCAGTACTTCGCGATTGCGCATTGGGCCGGACCGGGGAGTCAGTTGAAGGAAGTCGCCCGGAGGGGGTATTGGGGTGGGCACAGTGAGCAACACATGTCGAAGGACGTTTGAGTATTGAACCCCGCTTTCGATGCTGTTGTGGGCTGCATGGTTTCGAACCTTCTTCAGCCAAGATAACTCTGCTGCTAAGCCGATGGATGCGACGTAAATAGGACTGTCGGATTCAAAGAAAACTGAGCACCGGTCGCGGACTGTGTCGACCTCGGACCAGTCCAAGAATCGGGCGTTGGCTGAAGTGGAGAGCATACGTCGTGCATGCACTGCATCCCGCGGCGAAACGAAAGTCTGGACGGCATCACCAGATTCAGTGCTTTCCCCCAGCAGATAGGAAAGAAATACGTTCTCCAAAAAGTTCTCATGGGAGCGGAATGCTCGCATGAGAATACTCTCGTACACCAGCGACCGACTCGCAGCGTCCATCACTCCACTCAGCGCATGGAGGCGGAGCGCATTGCATGCGTCAATCTCGCTGCTAAGCAAATCCAGATGTTCCCCGACCGGCATTTCAGCCCTTCACAATCCGTTCAGCTATGAAGCGGGAACGCTCCTCACGAACAGGCTGGTCAGTTGTAGCTCGCCGCGCCCCTTGAATAAACCGTTCCCACTCTGGAGGGACCGGTGTTTTCTCCTTCGTGAAGGCATCAAATTGAGCGGACATGTCGTCTAGCACTACACGTACCCTAGATGGATGTATGGAGTTCAACTTCAAGGTCCCTGGTATGTCTGGCCTACCGTAGGTAAGGGCGGCGATGGCCAGAAACGCGGAATAGAACAAGTGAACCCTGCGGAAGTTTGTTCCTCGTAGGTCGCTTGCCTCGTACACCTGACCGAACAGGGACATGACCTTATGGAAAAGGATAGCTGCTTCTTCTACTTCATCCTCTGAGTCATCAAAGCTTCGGTAAAAGGTGGGAATCTGCTTACGGGAGGAGATTCCCACAAGCAGGGCGCCTAGTAGATCTGCCGTCAATTCAACTTCTGCCATTCGAGCTATTTGCGCATCCGTAAGCACACCTGCCTCACGCCAATATTCAGCATAGCTATGTCCAAGCTGATGCACCGTAGTCTTAAACGCTCCAAGATATGTGGCATTGAGAAGCTCCGTGCTGTTCAGCTGGACAGAGTACGTATTTAGCCGCGCGAAGATGTCAAGAAGCTCGCTTAGCTCAGTGTTGAAGAGAACATCGACGCCGATTTCATACTGCCAGAAGTCATCTCGCACTTCCTGCGATAGGTCCGAGAAACGCATTCCGCCAAATTCGTGATTGTGGGTGCGCATGACGGCGAAGTCATCACCCATGAACTCGAGGATGGCACGTAGCCGCTGCTGGCCGTCGACCACCGTACGGAGGTTTTTCCCGTCTATGAGCCGCTGCGTTATCAGGACCTTCGGCATTGGCTTTCCGCGCAGAATCGTATCGATCAGATAAGACTTGGCCTTAGTCGTCCAAACGGCACGGCGTTGAAATTCGGGAGACAGCAAGAGGAGGCCTGACGTCTGCCATTCGGCGAAGTCCGAGACACTGTACGTTCGGGTATCAAAGCTTTTCATCTGCCACATAGTCCTTCGTGTTCAATCGGCCTGAGACATTTGGGGAGCACTTTCCTCTAACAGCAGCGGATTCTGCGGGCCGCTGCTGACTACGGACAGCCCTGAACGAGATATCGAGTAAGAGCGATGACCCTCAACTAGCCTAGAGGACGATGAGTCCCTATCTGTCGTCGGACTCCTAGCACTGCCGGCCGTCTCCGACTGCTCAGGTGGACGAACTCACAACACGACGAGACAACCCCTGGCCGTGATCAGGTTATCGGCGTGGTACTCATTGGGGAATTGAAGTTGTCACACCTACTGACGTTCCGCCCGGACGCACCACAGTTACCCATATCGAAAGGTCAGAACATGAACCAGAGCATCAAACAATTTATGTGGGGATTTCAGCCGCATTTTAGGATCTCGCTAGATGGTCTTGCTACGGACGCGCTTTCAGCAGTCGGGGTGCAGGCGGCGCCGGAGGCGCTTTTAATTGGATTTCGAGAGTCCGGAGAAGATCCTTGGCCGATTTGCATCGAGCCGGAAAACGGGCCCTATTTACCTGAGACGTTGGAAGGCGTTTTGTCAGAGGCCGAACGGCTATACGAGATTAATCCCGAACGGGACATTCTCATTTCAGATAAGGACTCCCACGAGGGGTTCATCCGTAAACTAACTGAATCGTGCCGCATCAAAGCGATCAGTACGGCCTTGAGGGGCTCTGATCCTGAGCCAGAACGGCTCTTTTTCGTAGGATACCCCGGGATTGTCGGCGAGTATCGCGTCTATCCCACCGTTAGCGTTCTCCGAAACCGATGGAATGGGTATCCACAGCTCAGCAAAGAGCACTTCTTTCACCGCACTCCGACGCTGCCCTCCCTGCAAGAGGCCGTAATGAAGGAAGTACTATCAGCAGCCACCAAAGCGTTGAACCAAAAAGAGGCTCCTGGAGCCTTTAGCCTTACGGGTGATGCGCCGGACGTGATCAGACATGCCACTCGAGACTTCGTTAACCGCCTCGTCGCGGCTCATGGCCAATGGTCTGGTGCCGACTTCACTCAGGCTATGGAGGCTGTTGCCGCCCAACCATATGAGGGAAGGACAGGTGTGGGGACAATAATTCTCGCGAAGAAGGGACATCCTCACGTTACCGCTGAGGTTAGCTTTTCAGTCCCAGTCGTCCTTAAGGACACTCGGTCCTTTAGAAAGGCGCTCGAGATGACCGGAGTGAACCTTCACCTTCTCAGCGATGGGGTAGAAGCCTATGGGCTGGGTCGTGCGTCAAGTGATTACAGCAGGGAAGACGAAACCCTCTATTCAGTCAAAGTCGTCGGACGCGGTTCCTGGGAGCTTTCACACGATGAGCTACCGCTGCTCCGTCTCGACTACGGCATTGCGAAACTTCCACAAGAGCGGCTTTCGCAAGACAAGTTCCGCGACACCGTGGAGCGTGTTTTCGGCAAAGCAGGGGATGCTCAAGCACTGTGGGACCTGACTCTTGCAGCTGCTGAACAACAGCACGGCACGATGCTAGTGGTTCATCGTAGAGCTGAGGAAGAAGCAACAAGACTAGCGCCGCAAGCTTTAGCCATAGAGCCGTGTCGTCTAGAAGCGGACGCTTTGTCCTCACTAACCGCTATAGATGGAGCCATACTTGTGGCACCAGACGGGCGTTGCCATGCAGTAGGGGTGATCTTGGATGGCAAAGCGGTGACGGGCACCGGGGATGCCTCACGCGGGGCCCGCTATAACTCCGCCGTTCGCTATCATCACTCCACTGGTGAAGGCGAATGCATCATTGTAATTGTTAGTGAGGATGGAATGATCAACCTCCTGCCACGCCTCGCCCGCAGAGTCGACCGTTCTGCTGTCGAGTTGGCGGTGGTCAGTCTTGAAGACGCAGCTGAGGGAGAAGTTGACTTTGAAGAGGCAAGTAAACGTGACCGCCACGTATCATCGCTGTCATTTTATCTTTCGGCCCAACAATGCGATCGCGTCAACGCTGCCCGAGAGAAAGTTGCCGAAGCTCGTGCACGGTCCGGGAGCATGATCACCCTGTTCGACCCCAAGGAGACTCCTGACCCGAATATGAATGAGTCCTACTTCTTGCCAGGCACGTAGTTCGTGTGGCTCAGAGGCTCTGGATACCGATTCATCAGTACCCCGCCCGCAAGACGGACTGATGCCCAACCATCGGCCGACACCTCACATTGCCTACAGTCGGATAGTGAGAGGTAGTCATCTACCATCGATATTGAGGACAAAGGTGTATGTAACTTGTGTCGCCTTGCCACTTGGTCTTACCAGTCCTTCTAAGGCACCTTCCGCTCTGGCGGGCGCCTCAGAAGGACTGGTTTGGAGTGGATTCCCGCGTACCTCACGCATTTTGGCACGAGAATAATAAGCGGGCAGACTATCCTCCGGGCCGTCATGACATTCGTTAGTGATTTTCCTCGCTGACAAAAGCTCCCAGGCCTCTGCCGCAATCAAACCTCCGCCACCGGGGCCGCGAACTGCGCCTCGTCCAGCCGAGCGAAAGCCCCGCCTGCGGCCAGCAGTGATGCGTGCGTCCCCTGCTCCACAGTCTGGCCGGGCTCCATCACCAGGATGAGGTCGGCGTCGCGAATCGTGGACAGGCGGTGCGCAATCACGAATGACGTCCGGTCGGACCGTAGCGCGCTCATTGCCTTCTGAACCAGCACCTCGGTCCGCGTATCTACGGAAGACGTCGCCTCATCCAGGATCAGCACCGAAGGCCGCGCAAGGGATGCCCGCGCTATCGTCAGCAGCTGCTTCTCCCCCGCGGACACGTTGGACCCTTCATCCTCAAGAAGCGTGTCGTACCCGTCCGGCAGCGACCGCACAAACCGGTCCACATATGTCGCCCGCGCCGCCTCCAGAATTTCGTCTTCGGTCGCCGAAAGCCGCCCGTACGCAACGTTGTCCCGGATCGACCCGGCGAACAGCCACGTATCCTCGCGCCGCGGCACCGAGGTGACGTCCACGCCTTCGAGCGTTATCCGCCCCGCATCAATCTCATAGAACCGCATCAGCAGGTTCACCAGCGTGGTCTTGCCCGCCCCGGTGGGCCCCACGATCGGCACCGTCTGCCCCAGCTCCGCACAAGATTCAGGGAGGAGATCGGCGGCTTCCGACTCAGGGGGAGTTACCCAAGGAATGCTTAGGAGAGCCAGTGGCCAGAAGAGGAACCGCCTTTACCGACGACACCTCGATTTCGATATGGACCGAGGAAAGAGTTCGTCATATAGTTTTCGACGCTACTTCTACATCTGCACGAGCCAACTCAACGAACCCGTCTACCTCATCACGGCAGTCCTCGCCCAGACGGTTCAGTTCCTCTCGGTTTGCTACGTCCTTCAGCGCGGTGATTCTGTCGAGAATTTGCCGGCCCGACTCACCCAGGCGCTGATCTTCAGTCAAAAGGCGAACGCCATAGTAGGCAGACCATGCTGAACTCCGCGTCCGGTGAACTTCATCGTCATCCGTCGACTCTTGCAGTTGATGGTCTTCGAACCACTGATCCATGACTGCCCGGCGATACTCCATGGCAGTAGCGGCAAATAGCTTGTAAGCCTCTATTCGTGACTCATGAAGCCGCACGGAAACGGCCTTCCTGCGATCAAGAACATAGGTCAGGAAGGCACCAAGTAGCACGCCGGCAAGGCCTCCGACGATGCCGATAGTGGCAGCATCCATTCAGTCAAATTAGCAGCAGAATCACGGGTGAAAAAGGCTCCACGCGATCCAATCGATCCGGCGCGCAGCCCTCAACTGATTGGAAAATGGGACCATCACTGCGTCACAGTGTTAGTTCCTGCCGAAATCTAAACCTCCGCCGCAGGTGCCGCGAACTGTGCCTCATACAGCCGCGCGTATGCCCCACCGGCGGCCAGCAATGAAGCGTGCGTCCCCTGTTCCACGATCTGCCCGGCCTCCATCACCAGGATGAGGTCGGCGTCGCGGATCGTGGACAGGCGGTGCGCGATCACAAAAGAAGTCCGGTCGGACCGCAAAGCACTCATAGCTTTCTGCACCAGCACCTCAGTCCGCGTATCCACCGAAGAAGTCGCCTCGTCCAGGATCAGCACCGACGGCCGCGCCAGGAACGCCCGCGCGATCGTCAGCAGCTGCTTCTCCCCCGCAGACACATTGGACCCCTCGTCCTCAAGCAGAGTGTCGTACCCGTCGGGCAGCGACCGCACGAACCGGTCCACATACGTCGCCCGCGCGGCCTCTAAAATTTCGGCTTCGGTAGCACCTGGCCGCCCGTACGCAATGTTGTCCCGGATGGTCCCCGCGAAGAGCCACGTATCCTGCAGCACCATCCCCATCCGCGAGCGCAGCTCACGCCGCGGCACCGAGGTGACGTCCACGCCGTCGAGCGTTATCCGCCCCGCATCAATCTCGTAGAACCGCATCATCAGGTTCACCAGCGTCGTCTTCCCTGCCCCTGTAGGCCCAACAATGGCCACCGTCTGCCCCGGCTCCGCCACCAACGAAAGCGAGGAAATCAGCGGCTGCTCCGGCGAGTAGAAAAAGGACACGTCCGAGAACACCAGCCGCCCCCGCCCAAACACAGGACCATCAGAAGGCGCAGGCTCCACAGATTCCTCCTCCTCATCCAGCAACGAGAACACCCGCTCGGCGGACGCCACTCCGGACTGCAGCACGTTGGCCATGGACCCCAGCTGCGCCAGCGGCATGGTGAACTGCCGCGAGTACTGGATGAACGCCTGCACGTCGCCCAGCTGCATCGCGCCGGACGCCACCTGCAGCCCGCCCACCACTGCGATGCCCACGTACACCAGGTTCCCGATGAACGTCATGGCCGGCATGATCAGTCCCGAAATGAACTGGGCACCAAAACTGGCCGAATACAGCTCCGCATTCTTCTGCCGGAACCGCTCCCCCACTTCCTGCTGCCGGCCGAACACCTTCACCAGCGCATGCCCGGTGTACGTCTCCTCGATCTGCCCGTTCAGCTCCCCCGTGTGCTTCCACTGCGCCACAAACAGCTTCTGCGAGCGCTTGGCGATCAGCGCCGTCAGCCCCAGCGTCAGCGGAATGGTCACCAGCGCAATCAGCGCCAGCGTGGGCGAAAGGATCACCATCATCACCAGCACACCCACCACGGTCAGCACCGACGTCACCGCCTGGCTGATGGTCTGCTGCAGGCTCTGGGAAATGTTGTCCACGTCGTTCGTCACCCGGCTGAGCAGCTCCCCGCGCTGGATGGAGTCGAAATACCGCAGCGGCAGCCGGTTGATCTTCGCCTCGATCCGCTCCCGCAGCCCGAACACCGTCCGCTGCACCACCCCGTTCAGCACATACGCCTGCACCCACATAAAGGCCGAGGACAGCACATACAGCACCAGCGCCCACGTCAGCACACTGCCCAGGGCCGCGAAGTCGATCCCCTGCCCCGGCACCAGGTCCATCGCGCTGAGCATGTCCGCGCGCTGCCCCTCCCCGGACGCCCGCAGCTGCGCAATCACCTGCTCCTTGCTAGTCCCTGCCTGCAGCTCCCGGGACACCACGCCGGCGAAGATCAGGTTGGTGCCCTCCCCCAGCAGCCGCGGCCCGATCACGGACAGCGCCACCCCGGCCACCGCCGTCGCAAACACCAGCAGCAGCCACGCCCGCTCCGGCCGCAGCGTCCCCATCAGCCGCCTGGCCGACGGCCAGAAGTTCATCGCCTTCTCCGCCGGGACGTTCATCCCCGCGAACGGCCCGCCGCGCCCCGGCCCGCCTGCCGGACGGGGAATGCGGACGACGTCGGCGCTTGCCGTTTTGCCCGCGGGTGCGATTCCGGCGGTGGTTCCGGAAGAGGCGGACGACGCCGGGCGGTGTGGCGCGCTCATACCGTCTCCTCCGCTGCCAGCTGGGAGGAGACGATCTCGCGGTACGTCTCCGAGGTCTCCAGCAGCTCACGGTGCGTTCCGCGCCCGACGATCCTGCCGTCCTCGAGCACTAATATCTGGTCCGCGTCCATGATGCTGGAGACGCGCTGGGCGATGATCACCAGCGTGGCGCCGGCGGTGCTGCGCTTGAGGGCCTGCCGGAGCCGGGCGTCGGTGCCGGTGTCCAGGGAGGAGAACGAGTCGTCGAAGATGTACAGCTCGGGCCGTTTCACCAGGGCCCGGGCGATGGCCAGCCGCTGCCGCTGCCCGCCGGAGACATTGGTGCCGCCTTGGCTGATGGGTGCGTCCAGTCCCTCCTCCATTCGTTCCACGAAGTCGCGGGCCTGGGCAATCTCCAGCGCGGTCCAGAGCTCGTCCTCGGTGGCGTCCGGCTTGCCGTAGAGCAGGTTGCTGCGCACGGTGCCGCTGAACAGGTAGGGCCGCTGCGGGACCAGGCCGATGTGCCCCCAGAGCAGGTCCGGGTGCAGCGCGCGGACGTCCACGCCGTTCATCCGGACCGAGCCTTCCGTCGCGTCGAAGAGCCGGGGCATGAGGTTCACCAGGGTGGTCTTGCCGGCGCCGGTGCTGCCGATGATCGCCGTCGTCTGCCCTGCCCTGGCGGTGAAGCTGATCCCGGTGAGGACGGGCTGGTCGGCACCCGGGTAGGCGAATCCGACGTCGCGCATCTCCAGCCCGCCGCGGAGGCGGCCGTCCTGTGCCGCCGTCGTACTAATGGGGTGAAGCGGCGGCCGGACGCTCGACTCCGTCCGCAGCACCTCCCCGATCCGGTCGCCGGACACCGCGGCGCGCGGGATCATCACGGCCATAAACGTGGCCATCATGACGGACATCAGGATCTGCAGCAGGTAGCTCAGGAACGCGATGAGCGTGCCCACCTGCATGGAGCCGTCCTGGATCCGGAACGAGCCGAACCAGATCACGGCCACGGACGAGACGTTCAGGACCAGCATCACCACGGGGAACGCGAGCGCCATGAGCCGGCCGGCGCGCAGGGCGGTGTCCGTGACGTCCTCGTTGGCGCGGGCAAAGCGCTCGGTCTCGATATCCTCGCGGACGAAGGCGCGCACCACGCGGATGCCGGTGAGCTGTTCGCGGAGGACCCGGTTGACGGTGTCAATCCGCTTCTGCATCTTGCGGAACAGCGGCACCATCCGGACGGTGATCAGGCCGACGGCGATCAGCAGCACCGGGACGGCGACGGCGATCAGCCAGGACAGCTGCGCGTCCTGCCGCACGGCCATGATCACCCCGCCGATGCTGAGCATGGGCGCGGTGACCAGCATGGTGGCGGACATCAGCACCAGTTGCTGGACCTGCTGGACGTCGTTGGTGGACCGTGTGATGAGGCTGGGTGCGCCGAATCTGGTGACCTCCTGCTCGGAGAAGTCGCCCACCCTTGTGAAGATGGCGTCCCGGAGGTCCCGGCCGACGCCCATCGCCGCCTTCGCCGCGAAATACACCGCGATCACCGCGCAGACGATCTGCAGCAGGGTGATCCCCAGCATCACGCCGCCCAGGCTGAGGATGTACCCGACGTTCCCCTTGGCCACGCCTTCGTCGATGATGTCCGCGTTCAGGGTGGGCAGGTACAGGGACGCGATGGACTGCGCCAGCTGGAAAACCACGACGGCGGCCAGCAGCTTCCGGTGGGGCCGGACGTATTCAACAAGCAGTTTCCAGAGCATGGGCGGCTCCTGACACAGTGTCCACAAGGTGTGGTGCGAAGGTCAGTTTACGTCCGGCGGCCGGGATGGGGCCGGGGATGCGCAGGAGAAGGTGGGGCGGTTCTCGGACAGCGTATTTGGCGGCCCCCGGGTGCCGCCGGGTACTCACCGGCAGCAGCTCCTACGCCAGGGACAACAGGAACGAAACCACGAACCCGGCCGCAGTGCTCAATGCAACTGCCGGTCCCCCATGTTCGAACGCCTCAGGCATTATGGTGTCCGCGAGGGCGGCGATCACCGCTCCAGCCGCGAAGGCCAGCGGCAATGAGATCGTCTCGGGGCTGCTGCCGGAGAGCGGGCCGGCACCAACCACGACGGCAAGGACCAGTACAACCGAGCACACGCCCCAGAGCCTGATAACGGCGGCTGTGGACATCCCCTGGCTGCGCATTGATGCTGCCCCCACAAGGGCCTCGGGCAGATTGGAGACGAAGATCGCGGCCAGCAGCGCCAGGCCGCCGGTCCCCTCACCCAACGAGACGCCGAGGGCGAGATTCTCCGGCACGCCATCCAGCGTGGCGGCAGCCAGCAAAGCCAGGCCCGCCGCACCCCTGGTGGACGCGGCGGACGGGGCACGGTCCTCGGCAGCGGCGTCAGTGTCGAGCTTGGGACTGCCCCGGTATTCATCCGCGGGAACCGGCTCGGATCCGGCTTGGGCCCACCGGTCGAGCAATGCACTCAACACCGTGAACACCAAGGCACCAATGAACAGGCCAATACCCGCGCGCCAGACTCCGCCGCGCTCGAAGGAATCCTCGAACAACTCGAACGTCAGGGCAGTGATCAGGGCACCTGCCGCGAAGGACAGGATGATAGCCAGGACGCGCTTGGGCAGCTCAAAGCGCACACCGGCGAAGGCCCCCAGCACTAAAGCACTGGCAGTCACGACGCCGAAGAGCACCGACATCCCCACAGCCACATTATGAGCGGGCGCGGAATGGACCACAACAAGCAAAAGGCCTATGAAGTCAGGTTGGGCTGGTTCCCGGACAGCGTAGCCGTCGGCCATCGGGCCCTGCTGGCTACGCTGTCCGCGGTCAGGCTCTGGAGCGCCGTACCTTGTCAGATCCAGTACATGGGATACGTGGCTCCGCGGAGCCGGGACCCGAGGATTCCAAACCCGACGAGGATGCAGGCGGCAATGCCGGAGCCCGCTAAATGACTCCAACTTGGGCGGCCCAACTGCATTAACGGAAACGGGCGAAAGTGGGCGCCGGGGTCTGGCCCATGCCGTTCCCTCCGTTGCCAGCGGGGAGGAGACGACGTCAGAGTGCGACTCAAATGTCTCCAGCAGCTCGTGGTGCCCTGCGCCCAACGGTCTTGATGATGCGCTGGACATCGGGGATGCTGTGCTGC
Organism: Pseudarthrobacter sp. R1; assembly: GCF_024494415.1. NCBI lineage: Bacteria > Bacillati > Actinomycetota > Actinomycetes > Micrococcales > Micrococcaceae > Pseudarthrobacter > Pseudarthrobacter sp. R1. Next base: position 85,278 of record NZ_JAMKFI010000006.1, read on the forward strand.
CGGGTGCTAGTGAACTGGCGTGGTGTTGACGGCGGGCCTCAAGAGATTCTTGTCCTTGGAGGTCATCACCGAATGGATCAAGCATCGCCGGACAAGGCGCTTGCTTAAACCCGTCCGCTGGGCGAGAACCGCCTCCGTTGGCCGACGCCCTAAATCGTACTCCGCGGCAAGAACCGCATTAATCCGCTGGATCGCCCATATCGGCGTTGATTGGTTGGACAACTGCTTAACTCATTTCGTACTGGCTGTTCCCGTTGGGCGCTGAGGCACCGCGACGAAAACGACGGCGGGAAGTCCCGCCGTCGTTTTTTCTTACGTCTTTGACGCTGGCCCTTAACGCGGCACTAGCGTGCCGCTGTGGCAGGCTGTTCCTGGAAGGCGGGCACGACGTGCTCGATGAAGAGTTCGAGTGAGCGCTTCTTTTCTTCATGCGTGAGGCTGTTGTCAGCCCAGAAGCTGAACTCGGTGACGCCGAGTGCCTCGTAGCGGCGGAGCCGCTCGATGACCTCACTGGGCGTCCCGATCATCGCCGTCTTGTGGAATGATTCCGGCGTAAACTCCGGGCGCTCGGCGAACTTCTCCTCGGGGCTGGGCTCGAGGAAGCCGTTCTTCGGGGTGGTCTTGTTGCCGAACCAGGCATCGAAGGTCCGGTAGAACTTTTGAATGGCCTCGGCCGGACGCCGCCATCCCTCGGGCTCGTCTTCAGAGTGGACATGCGTGTGCCGGAGCACCATCAGGTCCGGACGGGGGACGCCGGGGTTGTTCTCGACGGCGGTGTCGAACTTGTGTGCCAGGTCTTCGACTTCCTCGTCGCCCTTCATCAGCGGGGTCACCATAACGTTGCAGCCGTTGGCGACGGCGAACTCGTGCGAGGAGATGTCGCGGGCGGCGATCCACATGGGCGGGGTGGGCTTCTGGACGGGCTTGGGGACACTGGTGGATGTCGGGAACTGCCAGACCTCGCCGTCGTGTGCGTAGTCACCTTCCCAGAGCTTGCGCACTGCCGGTACGAGTTCGCGCAGGTGCTTGCCGCCGTCTACCGCGGACATGCCGCCCATGAGCCGGTCGAACTCGAACTGGTACGCGCCGCGGGCCAGTCCCACTTCCATGCGCCCGTTACTGATGACGTCCAGGAGTGCCGTTTCGCCGGCAACGCGGAGCGGGTTCCAGAATGGAGCGATGATGGTGCCGGCACCGAGCCGGATTGTGGACGTGCGGGCGGCCAGGTAGGCGAGCTGGGGCATCGGGCTGGGAGAGATGGTGTACTCCATGGAGTGGTGTTCACCAATCCATACTGTGCTGAATCCTCCGGCCTCGGCGATGAGCGTCAGTTCGGTCAGGTTCTCGAACAATTCCTGGTGCGAGACGGTTTCGTCCCAGCGTTCCATGTGGACGAAGAGGGAAAAGCGCATTAGTGACTCCTTTGTTCTGCCGCGGCGTTCTGCGGTGCCTCGTTGAGTACAGCAGCTTCTTGGGACGCTGCATTGCGTTCGGCGATGGTCTGGTTGCCGCGGGACCAGTGTTCGTGCTCGATCTCGCGAATGATGACGGTGGTGTTGTCCGGAACCGCACCCACGGCGGTTTCTGCCGCCCGGTGCAGTTCGGCGATGAGTGCGCGGAGCTGCTCCGGGGTCCGGCCGCGGGCTATGGAGACTTCAATGAGTGGCATGGATGGCTCCTTCAGCTGCGCAGGACGAAGGGGTCGGACACGGGTCCTTCGTCGGTGTTGATCCAGATGCTCTTGAGGCGGGTGTATTCGTTCATGGATTCCAGCCCGTGCTCGATGCCCACACCCGAGTTCTTGAATCCCTGCCGCGGTGACATGGGGGACATGGCTCGGTAGGTGTTGACCCACACCGTGCCCGCCTCCAGCCGGCGGGCCATGCGGTGGGCGCGGGCGAGGTTCTGGGTCCAGACGCCGGCGGCCAGGCCGTATTCGGTGTCGTTGGCCAGGCCCACCACCTCGTCCTCGGAGTCGAAGGGCATGATCGCGGCGACGGGGCCAAAGATTTCCTCCCGCACCACACGCATCGAGTTGTCGACGTCGGTCAGGACAGTCGGCGAGAAGAAGAAGCCCGGAAGATCGATCTCAGGCCGGCGTCCTCCGGTCCGGACCGTCGCACCCTCACTGACGCCCAGGTCGACGTAGGAGCTGACCTTGTCCAGCTGGGCGCCGAAGGCGAGGGGTCCGAGCTCGGTGGTGGCCAGGAGCGGGTCACCGATGATGATGGATGCCGCCCGTTCGGCGACGCGCTCCACGAGTTCGTCGTAGACGCTGCGGTGGGCAAAGACCCGGCTTCCGGCGATGCAGGTCTGGCCGGCTGCGGCGAAGATTCCGGCGATGACTCCCATGGCGGCGTTTGAGACGTCTGCGTCGCCGAACACGATGTTGGGGCTTTTGCCGCCGAGTTCAAGGGTGGAGCCGATGAAGCGTGAGGCAGTTTCCGCGGCTATGCGGGCTCCGGTCTGTGTGGACCCTGTGAAGGAAATTTTCGCCAGGTCCGGGTGGCTGACCAGGGCAGCCCCGGCCTCCTGTCCGAAACCGGTGACGACATTCACCACGCCGTCGGGGAATCCGGCCTGCGAAGCCAGTTCGGCCACGCGGAGGATGGTCCGGGAGGTGTACTCGCTGGGCTTGATGACCACGGTGTTGCCCGCAGCCAGCGCAGGGGCGAGCTTGGAGGTGGTCAGCGTCAGAGGGGAGTTCCAGGGCGTGATGGCTCCGACAACTCCCAGCGGTTCGCGCTGGGTGTAGTTGAGCATCGCGAGTGAATTCGTCGGGATCTGGCTGCCTTGGACCTTGTCCGCGAGACCGGCGTAGTAGTACAGGTACTCCGGCAGGCCGGCGAGCTGGCCGCGCATCTCGCGCAGCAGCTTGCCGTTGTCGAGGGTCTCAAGCTCGGCGAGCTCCTCGGCGTGCTCGCCGATGAGGTCACCGAGGCGGCGCAGGAGGTGGCCTCGCTTGGTTGCGGTGAGATCACGCCAGAGCGGCGACTGGAATGCGGTCTTCGCCGCTGCCACGGCCCGGCGCACGTCCTCCTCGGTTCCCCGGGCGGCTTCGTAGAGAACGTCGAGTGTTGCGGGGTTGGTGCTGGGGAAGTATTCCCCACCGGCGGGAGCAGACCAGGTACCCCCGATGAAGTGGTCGAGTCGAACAGTCATGCGCGTTCTCCTTCGGATTCTTTGATGAACTCATTGATTGCCCGGGCCAGGACGTCAGCGTCCTGGACGGGAAGCATGTGCCGCGCACCCGGGACGATGACAGCCTTCGCACCGGGGATTGCTGCGGCGAGGCGCCTGGTCATCTCCGGCGTCGAGCCCGGGTCGTGCTCGCCGGTGATGGCCAGTGCCGGCACCTCGATACGCCTGAGCTCATCGGCGATGACACCGTCTCCCAGGGCGAAGACGCGGTAGGCGTGCACAAACGACTGCACGTCATTTGCCTCGAGCGTCCGGCGGGTCGCGTCAACGACGCTTTGTGGCACACTCGTCCCTGAGTACCAACGGTCGATCGAAGCCTCAACCGTGGCCGGGAAGTCCGCTTCGGCCGATGCGAGCCGTGCGCTGACCGCACTGCTCTCGGCAACGGTGCGTTGGCAGACAGAGCTCACGCAGGTGAGGGTCTTGACCCTGCCGGGATGGAACCTGGCGATGTACTGGGCAACCAGCGCGCCCAGTGAGAAGCCCACGAGGTGGGATTGTTCGGGGAGACGCGTGAGCACGTCGTCGGCCATTTCTTGAAGGGTGACCGGTTGCGTCAGCGGCGGCTGCTGGCCGTGCCCGGGAAGGTCGATGGCAATCGACTCACGCCCGAGCGCTTCCTGGACGGGCGCCCACATGGCGGCGTCCAGGCCCACCCCGTGAAGGAGGGCAACGGGAGTTTCCTGCATTTGTGTCATTGCTCTGTGGAGAGGGGCGCCAGGCGCTCCTGCGGCCGGCCCTGTGCGGATGCCGCGAGGGCAATGAGGATTTCCCCGGGGTGGGGAGCGTCGGCGATCCTGACCTCGACGGTCTGGTGGTGGGAGCGGATGGTCGCGTCCGTGATGTGCTTCATCGGGATGTCGAACACGGTGCCGGCCGGCGCGCGTTTCTCGACGGCGGGCAGCAGGGTGGTTGCGGATGCGGCCTTGCGGTAGTGGTCGCCGAACTTGAGTGTGTGGATCAGTGCCGAGCCGTGCTCCACTTCCCCTTCGATGCCCACAATGGCTGCTTTGCCGTAGGCCTCGACCGGGGCGCCAAGCGCCTCGATGACCTTCGGAGTAAGGAGTGCGCCAAGGTCGGAGGCGGTTGCATCAATGCCGTGGCTGAGGTCCTCGACGAACCCCTGGCCTGCCCAGGGGTTTTCCACGACGGCGATGGCGACAGCGACGCGGGCTCCGGGCGTGACGGGGCGGCCGCCCTCGGTCAGGATTTCTTCGGACAAAGTAACGATCTTACGGATATTCACGGCAGGATTCCCTCCAGTATTTCAGCGGTTACGGGGCGGTCAGTTGTTCGGTCGCCAATGCGGGGATGCGGACGAGAGCCTGTGGATGCTGCGGCGATCACGACGATTTCATCCGGGTGGGGCGCATCGCTCAGGCTTAGCGTCAGGGTTTGGTAGTGGCTGCGGGTGGAGGCGGCCTCTTTGTGCCACATTGGCACTGCAATGGTGGTTCCCGGTTCGGCGCGGTCGTCCGAGAAGGACAGGATGGACGTGCCTTCGAGGAACTCGCGGACGAGGTTGCCGAAGAACGGCGTGTGGATCAGCGCCGCGGCGTGCTCAACCTCACCATTGAGCCCCACAACAGCCGACTTGCCGAAGGCCTCGATTTCCTCGGCGCCGCCCAGTGCTTCGGTGAGGCGGTCGGTGAGGACCTTCGCGAGTATCGGCGCGATCCGTTCGGTCTCGGACGCGAGGTCCGTCGAGACCGGCAAGCCGGCCCATGGATTGCGGATGACGGCGGCTGCGGCTGCCCTGGTCACGGTGGTGGGCAGGGAACCTTGGCCGTCACGCAGCAGTTCCTCGGTGAGGACGGTGATCTTCCGGACACCGACCTGCCGGGCGAGCTCTTCCATGAGGGGCGCCTGGCGAGGAACGGTTCCGTCAGCGGAACGGGAAGTCAGGGCTGTATCAGACACTGTTCAGGTCCTTTCGTCGGAAGGAAAGGGCAGTCAGGGAGCACACGGTGCAGGTCCTTTCGGTTTCTCTGCCGCAGGGGCAAGTAGTTCGCTGGTATAGCGGCAATGCAAGGTTGGCCACCCCGTTCACGAGGGATGGGCGCAGTCAATATTTCAGTTCCCGGTCACATCTGGGGCTTCGGGCGCTTCGATACGGGCCGCGGCGAGGCTTGAGGCATTGACGTGGCCGCGCATCGCAAGTTCGGCACCGGTGGGATCCTTTTCCAGGATCGCGTCGAGAACCGACTGATGTTCGCGGATGGATGCCCGCATCCGGGCCGGACGCTCAACGGTCTCAAGGACAATCCGGTGGTAAGCGAGCTGGTTCATGAGGCGCCCGTAGTGCTCGCGGAGCTTTGAATTGTCGGAGCCGTTCACGATGGTCCAGTGGAACTCGTGGACCAGTTCGGCGTACTTTGCGCTGTCCCCCCTGCGCTCGGCGCCCTCTGACGCTTCAATGTTGCGTCGAAGCCGGTCCAGCTCCGGCACGGGTCCGCGCCGGGCGAGCAGGCTGGCCGCCAGGCCCTCCAGGCTTTCCTTTAGCTGGAACAGTTCGACGATTTCGCGCCGGGTGGGTATCCGGACGAAGGTGCCGACCTTTGGCCTGATTTCAACCAGGCCCTCATTTTCCAGTTGCTTGAGCGCCTCCCGGACGGGTGTCCTGCTGACGTCGAACTCTTCAGCCAGGAACAGCTCCGGGAGGGGTGCTCCCGGAGGGTACTCACCGCTGAGGACGAGCTTGCGGAGCTTGTCCAGGAGGCTTCCCTGGTTCCCGTTCGCCTGCTCTTGTGTTTTTGCCTGAAGCGTCTCTTGCATGCATCAAACGTACGTTGCATACAAGCAGGGCGTCAAGGGATTCCCCTTATTCCCCGTTTTCCAGCTGTTTTGGCGAAGGGTGTTGACGTAGATCACACTTAGATTTACGGTTGTGGCATGCAACAGACAATCAACCACACCTTGACCGCAGCTTGGACCGCAGCCTGGGACGAGGGTGACGTCAGTGCTTTCGACGCAATCGTCACCGCCGACTACCAGCGTGAGAGTGCCGGCACGAAAAAAATCACAGGTCTGAATGAGCTCAAGCAGGAAATCCTGGAGGTCCGGGCGGCATTCCCGGACCTCACCACCCGCATCGACAAGGTCATCGCAGACGGCGACGATGTAGCCATTTTTTGGACAACCACCGGCACGTTTACGCACCCGCTGGGCGGAGTTCCGCCCACAGGACGTGTGGTGGAGACCCGCGGATCGAACGCCCTCACGCTGCGCGATGGCCGCATTGCCTACGAACGCGTCACCTGGGACGCTGCGGAACTCCTGGCCGACCTGGGCGTTCCGTCCCTCCACTCAGCATTCGAGGACGAAACCACGGACGTTGTGGTGGATGAACTGACCGGCAACCTTCCGCTGGACGTTATGAAGGGCTTCAACCGGCAGTTCATCACAGGCGTCACCGTTGTGACCACCGTCGACGAAGACGGCAAGCCCCGGGGCCTGGCGGCCAACTCCTATGCCTCAATTTCGCTGGACCCGCCGCTCGTTCTCGTGTGTGTCCAAAAGACGTCGTCCACATACCCGGCCCTGTTCCAGTCGGAACACTTTGGGATCAACATCCTTAGCAACAAACAACACGACACCGTACGAACGTTCGCTTCGAAAACTCCGGACAAATTTGCCAACCTTGAATGGCACGCAGGGCCCAACGGTGTGCCGCTGATCGAGGGTTCGGCCGCTTCCCTTGAGGCCGAGATCAAGGAACGGTTCCAGGCGAAGACCCACACCATCTTCGTTGGCCGCGTACGGCACGCTGAAGTCGCCGACGTGGACCCCATGATCTACAAGGCAGGCCACTTCTTCGACGGCGCACGCCTCGAAGAACTCTGAACGCACTCCCGCGCAACTGCCCGGGCCAGCCGGCCCCCACGGACTGGTCCGGGCGCCTACCTCCTCCGCCCCCGGAGGCCTCCCCAAACCAACTTATGCAGCGCCACTGCAACCTGGAGCACTCATGACCCACATCAAAAATGCCGAGGATCTGATGGATAAAACATCCCCCGGCATGGGCGACAACAGCAAGGCATCGCACTCCCCTGCTGCTACTGAGCAGGCAACCGAAACCCCGATGGCCACAGCCGACCGCCTCCGGCACAGGCCAGGGGCAGTCTTTTGGACATCAGTTGGCCTCATCGGCGCGTTCACCGCCTGGGCATCACTGGCCCCCGAAAACCTGAGCGCCGTTATGACCGCGGCAATGAACTGGGTCGCTGAGAGCGTCGGCTGGAGCTACCTCGTCGTAACCCTCGGCTGCATCGGTCTCCTTATCTACATTGGCGTCAGCAGGTTCGGAACCATCCGCCTCGGAGCCGACGACGCAAAGCCTGACTTCAGCACCTGGTCGTGGCTCGCGATGATCCTCTCCGCGGTCATGGGCATCGGCCTGATCAGCTATGGCGTCGCGGAGCCCATCTCGCACTTCGCCGCGCCGCCGCACGGCCTGGCGGAGGCCGGGACCATGGAAGCCGCCGTCCGGGCCATGCAGTTCTCCTACTTCGACTGGGGTCCGCACGCCTGGGCCGTGTTCGGGGTCTTCGGCCTCGCCATCGCCTACTCCACGCACCGCCGCAACAACGCCGGACTGGTGTCCCCGATGCTCCGACCGGTCTTCGGCAAGCTGGTGGATGGCTGGTTCGGCAAGATGATCGACATCTTCGCCATCATCGCCACCCTTTTCGGAACAACCACCTCCCTGGGGCTCGGTGCCTCACAGATCGGTGAAGGTATCGATCGGGTGTTCGGCATTCCCTCCAGCCTTCTGGGCCAGATCCTGATCATCGCCGTCATCACTGTCATCTTCACGCTCTCCGCACTTTCCGGAGTGCACCGCGGCATCAAATACCTGAGCCAAGGCACCATGGTCCTCTCTGCCGGGCTGGGCCTCTTCGTGTTGTTCACCGGCCCTACCAACTTCATCTCCAACCTGTTCTTCCGCTCCCTCGGTCAGTACTTCTCCGAATTCTTCGCGGTGAGCCTGCTGACGCCGAGCACCCCTGACGACGTCCAGTGGATGCAGTGGTGGACCTACTTCATGATGGCCTGGTGGCTGAGCTGGGGCGCCTTCGTTGGGGTGTTCCTCGCCAAGATCTCCAGGGGACGCACCGTGCGCCAGTTCATCGCCGGCGTCATGATCGTTCCGAGCGTCGTGTTCTTCGCCTGGTTCACCATCTTCGGCGGCTCGGCAATCAAGTTCGACATGGATAACGGCGGCCAGATCGGTGCCGCCGCCTTGGAGGACGTCAACTCCGCGTTCTTCGCCACCCTCGCAGAACTCCCACTGTCCGGCATCACCTCCGTAGTGGCGATCTTCCTGGTGGTGATGTACTTCGTCTCCGGCGCTGACGCGAACACATTCGTGCTCAGCATGATGTCCTCCCGCGGGACCCTCAAGCCGACCAAGCCGGTTCTGACGACGTGGGGCCTGCTCACCGGTCTCTGCGCCGTCGTTCTCCTGATCGTCGGAGGCCTGGGCGCACTCCAGCAGGCAGCCATGCTGTCGGCACTGCCGTTCACCGTGATCGTCGCCCTCCTCGGTTACGGCCTGGTGGTGGAGCTGAGGAAAGACCCCCAGTTCGAGGGCACCCGCGCCCTGACCCAGCGGGACCTCAGCAGCATCCTCAAGCGTGAGACGTAAGCACCACTGACAGACAGGTGACGGCGGCGGGAGCACCCCCGCCGCCGTCACCGCGTTAACTTCCTGCCCTTGAAATTGTTTCTTCAAAGGAGATCTCCCGAATGACCACTTCCCCCGCAATATCCCCTGTCATCCTCTCCGAGCGTGAGGCCGCGCTCCTTGACTCTGTCCCGACCGGCCTATTAATCGATGGTGAGTGGCGCGAGGCGTCCGACGGCGGCACATTCGATGTGCACGATCCCGCCACCGGGGAGGTGCTCGCCACGCTCGCCTCCGCTACCAGCGAGGACGCGATTGCAGCGTTGGACGCCGCCGACACCGCCCAAGCCTCGTGGGCGCGGACCCCACCCCGGGTGCGGGCCGAGATCCTCCGCCGGGCCTTTGACCTCGTCACCGAACGCGCCGACGACTTCGCCCTGCTGATGACCCTGGAAATGGGCAAGCCGCTGGCCGAAGCCCGCGGCGAAGTCACCTACGGGGCGGAGTTCCTGCGCTGGTTCTCCGAGGAAACCGTCCGTGACTACGGCCGCTACCTCACCACGCCCGAGGGCAAGAACAAGATCCTGGTCCAGCACAAGCCTGTCGGACCCTGCCTGCTCATCACTCCGTGGAACTTCCCGCTCGCGATGGCAACCCGGAAGGTCGCGCCGGCTGTCGCGGCTGGCTGCACCACGGTCCTCAAACCCGCCAAACTCACACCGCTCACCGCCCAGTACTTCGCGCAGACCATGCTCGACGCCGGCCTGCCCGCCGGCGTCCTCAACGTCGTCGCGTCGTCCTCCGCGTCCGGTATTTCCGGGCCGCTGTTGAAGGACTCCCGGCTGCGGAAGGTCTCCTTCACGGGCTCCACCCCGGTGGGTAAGCGCCTCATGGCCGACGCGGCGCAGAACGTGCTGCGCACCTCCATGGAGCTCGGCGGGAACGCCCCCTTCATCGTGTTCGAGGACGCGGACCTGGACAAGGCTGTTGAAGGGGCCATGGCGGCGAAGATGCGGAACATGGGCGAAGCCTGCACCGCGGCCAACCGCTTCCTCGTCCACGAATCCGTCGCGCAGGAATTTACGGCCAAGTTCGCCGCCGCGATGGGCGCCCTGACCACCGGCCGCGGCACGGAAGCCGCCACCCAGGTCGGCCCGCTCATCGACGCCGGCGCCCGGGAGGACGTGCACGCCCTGGTCACCGCCGCCGTCGACGCCGGAGCAGTAGCCGTCACCGGCGGCGCACCCGTGGATGGGCCCGGCTACTTCTACCAGCCCACCGTCCTCGCCGGCGTCCCCAACGACGCAGCGATCCTGGGGCAGGAAATCTTCGGCCCCGTCGCCCCCGTCACCACCTTCACAACCGAGGAGGATGCCATCAAGTTGGCCAACGCCTCCGAATACGGCCTCGCGTCCTACCTCTACAGCCGCGACTTCAACCGCCTCCTGCGGGTGGCCGAACAGATCGAATTCGGCATGGTCGGATTCAACGCCGGCGTCATCTCCAACGCCGCAGCACCCTTCGGCGGCGTCAAGCAGTCAGGCCTTGGGCGTGAAGGCGGATCAGAAGGCATCGCCGAATACACCACCACCCAATACATCGGCATCGCAGACCCCTACGCGGATTAATTGCCCGCGCAAAAGATTCTGCCGGTCTTTCACGTACGGCTGGCAGAATCTCATTTGCGGTCCCTTCCAAGAACCAAAGTTCCTGTTCGAGCCTGAGCCAGGCACTCGATCTCCGCTCGGACAGTTCGGTCAAAGGCCAGGACTCAGCGACGCACGCAGTTGTTGCAGCGCGACATGAACGACAGTCTCAGATCGATGGATTTCCCTTACGTTCATCCCGGTAAACTCCTTCACCGCGCGGCGCATGCTTTGTACATTGGTGAATCCGCACGAGGCCGCAATTTCTGAGTAGGTGATCCTTTTGGCATCGGCCTGCAGGAGGAGCTCGAGCGCTTTCCGCGTTCTCAAGGCGCGTATGCGCTCCCCCAGGCGGAGTTCTTCATTCTCGAAAAAGTAGAACAAAGATCGACGGGAGAGGTTGAACCTTTCGGCGACCATGGCTACGTCCAGATCGGCGTTGTCATAACTGGCATCAAGGTATTTCTTGATAGCCCGACTGAGTACGGGTCTCTGCGCCTCTTCATCGATTGGCGTTTCGAGCAGGGAGCCCACGAGGGTTGCCATCAGGGATCGGAGGATGTCCGCGGCTCCCGGTGCTTCGCGGTCGATGCCCGGCCGCTTCCAGCTCATCAGTGCGGGGATCACGAAAGTGCCCACAATTGGGTGTTGTGCGAGGTCAGGCAGGCGAAGCAGGGAGCCCAGCCCGGCCTCGCTCACGTTCAGGCTGCTGCGATCAATGTTGAGCTGCAAAGCGTGAAAGCCTTCGGGCGCTTCAAAGTGTCCGCCCCGCGAAGTATCGATGAATCTCACGGAGCCTGGGGATATTGGCTCCGGCACGCCGTTGAGAGCGAGTGTTAGTCCCGGCGCTTTACGGAAGTAGGCCAGGCGCACATCGGTGGCGTCGGGATTCGACGCCCATGAGCCCAATGCGGGGGCGTTGTGCATTTCTATGAGGCTGAAGCCCGGCCCGGCAAGATTGATAGCTGAAGGATTGAAGGACACAGGAGTCTTAGCCTTGATCCACCGATGATGGCTGCTGCGCCGACGGCGGTTTAAACACGAAATGCCCGTCTTTTCAGGGAAAATTGGACTTGCGACAGAACAATTTTGCTGAAGAAGAGGAGCATCCCGCAGGTGCGAAGCCATGGACAACGTCAAAGCCACCGCCACCGACGCCGCCCAGAACGTCAAAGCCGAAGGCCAAGGCGCCGTCACCGACGTCAAAGACCGCGCCACCGACGCCAAAACCAACGTCCAAAACACCTAGAGTTGCGTAAGTACGGAAAGGCCGGCTCCCGCAGGGGCCGGCCTTTCCCGCGTCCTGGGGGTACTTGGGGGGGGTACCCACCGCCGGGGTTCAGTGGTCGATGGATGCCATGTTGGCCTCGTCGTGGCGTTCTCCCGCGGCGGGTTGGAGCGCGTTCAGCCGGTTCAGCTGGCAGCCGGTGAGTTCGATGCCGGCGGCAGCGGTATTCTCCTCGACCCGGGAGACCCGTCGGGTGCCGGGGATCGGGGCGATGTCGTTCCCACGTGTCAGCAGCCAGGCGAGGGCTGTCTGTGCGGGGGTCGCGCCGTTCTCGGCGCCGATAGCCTTCACTTCGTCGGCGATCGCGAGGTTCCGGCGGAAGTTGTTGCCAGTGAAGCGTGGGTTGGTCTTGCGCCAGTCGTCGTCGGGAAAGTCGTCCACGGAGCGGATTTGACCGGTGAGCAGGCCGTGTCCAAGCGGTGAGTACGGGACAAAGCCGATGCCGAGTTCACGCAGCAGCGGCAGGATTTCCTCCTCCACGTCGCGGGTCCAGAGGGAGTATTCAGTCTGCAGGGCGGTGACCGGTTGCACTGCATGGGCACGGCGGATGGTCTCCGGGGACGCCTCGGACAGTCCGAAGTGCAGTACCTTGCCCTCGGTTATCAGGTCCGCGACGGCCCCGGCGGTTTCCTCGATGGCGATGCTGGGGTCCACCCGGTGCTGGTAGTACCGGTCGATGTGGTCGGTGCCGAGACGCTTGAGGGAGCCTTCGACGGCAGCCTTCACGTTGGCCGCACTGCTGTCGATCACGCCGGGGCCGCCACGGGAATGGGAAACCAGGCCGAACTTCGTGGCGATATTGACCTGGTCGCGGCGTCCCTTGACCGCCTGGCCGACGAGCTCTTCGCTCAAAAATGGACCGTAGACCTCGGCCGTGTCGATGTGGGTGACCCCGAGATCCAGTGCACGGTGGATGGTGCGGATCGACTCCGCATTATTCAGGGCACCCTCGCTGGTGTAGGTGCCGGCCATGGTCATCGCGCCGAGTCCGATCGCGGAAACTTCGAGGTTCCCGAGGAGTGCGTTCTTCATGGTGTTTTCCTTTATCTGGTTTCAATGCCTGGGACGTGGGCGTGGGCCGCAGCGGACCAACGGAGGATCAGCGACGGCGGAATTGGTTTTCGGGCAGGCGGTGCCCGGGGGCACGGATTCCAGGCCAGGCTGAAGCGGGTAGGGCTGTAATCCCGCTCGCTGCGCCTGCCGGCGTTCCGGAACCAGGGCAGATGACAGGTCGCGGTGTGCTTCTATCTGGTCTAGGAGGAGCTGGGCCTTCTGCTCGACGCCGGCAACGACGTCTGCTCCGGCGAAGAACCGCAACGGCGGGGTGTCCATGGCGGCGATGGTTACCAGGGCTGAGCCGAGCTTGGCGGGGGTCTCCGCCCTGCTGGCCGTTCATGGCTTTCCACGCGTTGACCGTCTGGCTGGTGCGTTCGGCATAGTCGTCAATAACCAGCTCCGGCCAAACGGAGGATGCGCCCTCGACGAATGCTTCCAAAGCGTCCGACGGCGGCCTCGACGGCGGCGGCCGAGGCCGCCGCATCGGTGACGTCCAACGACAGGGCGAGCAGGTTCTCATACTCGCCGAGGGCTGCGGTGACTTTGGCAGGGTCGCGGGCAGTGGCAACGACCCGGTGGCCGGCGTCGAGGGCGGCTTTGGCCAGGTCGACGCCCATGCCGCGGGCGGCTCCGGTGATGAACCAAACGTTGGTCATGATGATGCCTCTCTCAATCCCAACCGGCCCGTCCGGGGCGGCTGATGATTCAAGTCAACCGGCCAAGGCGTGGGCTAACGAGACTACCTAGAGGTTCCCTGGCAGGGACCCGTCAGCTTGCGCGAGGTGGAGTACCTTCGAGACCATGGACAACCAGGACGACCTCAGCCAATTCCTCGTCTCGCGGCGGGCCAAGCTGACCCTGCAACAGGTTGGCCTGCCTGACTTCGGCGGGCGGCGCCGCGTCCCTGGCCTGCGCCGGGAAGAAGTTGCCCTCCTGGCCGGGATGAGCTCGGAATACTACAAACGCCTGGAACGCGGCAATGCCAAGGGAGCGTCCGAGGCCGTCATCGATGGGGTCAGCCGGGCCCTCCAGTTGGATGAGGCCGAGCACGCACATCTCTACGAACTCATCCGCGCAGCCAACGCCGGCGCCCACCCGCACCGCAGACGCCCGGCACGCAAAACCCAGATCAACCCGACCCCGCAGCAGACCCTTGACGCGATGTCCACCGTCCCGGTGTTCGTGCAAAACGGCCGGCTGGACGCCGTGGCCGCTAACCGCCTCGGCCGGGCTCTCTTCTCAGAGATGTTCGAGGACTCCCGGCAACCCGTGAACGCAGCACGTTTCGTGTTCCTCGACGCCAGTGCACAGACGTTCTACCGGGACTGGGAATCGACCGCCCGCCAAGTCGTCGCCCTCCTCCGGGTCGAAGCGGGCCGATCCCCCTACGACCGTCAGCTCAGCGACCTCGTCGGCGAACTCTCAACCCGCAGTGACCTTTTCCCGAAACTCTGGGGAGCCCACGACGTCCGGGAACATCGCACCGGCATCAAAAGCGTCCACCACCCCATCGTTGGCGACCTCGACCTGCATTACCTCGGCCTGGACCTGGCCTCCGACCACAGCCTCCAGATGCTGGTCTTCTCCGCGGAACCAGGCTCCGCGTCCCACGACGGGCTGCAGTTGCTGGCTAATTGGGCCGCTGCTAACAGCATCGAGGTGAAATCCAACGACGAAGCGGCCATCAACCACATCCCTGGCAGTTGATGCTGCGGTTGTAAAAGCCCGTCCCAAGCGAACGCTGAAGGCAGCCGTGGGTGCGCTCATCCTTCGATCAGCTCAAGGCTAATCACCGTCGGACGAGGAAGGCCGTGGAGGCTGCCATCCCTCCTGCTCCCGGATGGCTCGCTGGATCCGAAGACTGATCTCCCGCAGCTGGCGCCGTTGGGCGTTGGTGAGAGGCTCGAGGACTAATTCGGTGACCGTCTGAGCGTGTACGGGAGTGGCCTCTTCGAGCATCTCCAGCCCTGCCTGGGTCAGGGTGGCCAAGGTCGAGCGACCGTCCAAGGGATCGCGACTCCGCTGGACCCAACCCCGGCCCTCAATCCGCGCCACGGCTCGAGAGAGCCGTGAGAGCGAGCTGTTTGCATAACTGGCCAGGACGGTCATCTTAAGCGCGTGGTCCGGAGCGTCAGCCAAGGCGAACAGGATGCCGTACTCGAAGTGCGTGAGATCGAAATTGCGAACCAGGGGGGCGTCGAGGGCGGGCGGTAACCACTCCAGTACCGTCGCAAGGGCCGCCCATGTGGTTAGGTCAGCTCCTGCGAGACGGTCTGGGAGGCTGGCATCGCTCATTCATACAGCCTACAAGGTTGCTTGACTGAGCAAGCAAAATGCCGCTAACTTTACTTGCTTGAGCAAGTAAAATCTGAAGGGCTAAACGACAATGGACATGCAGCTGGCAAACAAACGCGCCTTCATAAGCGGCTCAACGCAGGGTATCGGGTATTCGATCGCGAAAGCCCTCCTCCGGGAGGGCGTCGCGGTCGTTATCAACGGCCGTGACGACAGCCGGGTACAGCAAGCGGTGAAGAACCTCGAAATCGAAGTTCCCGGCGGGAGTGTGACCGGTATTGCGGCGGACTTCTCGGACGCCCGTCAGGTGCAGCGCCTGCTCGCTGCTCTCGGCGGCGTCGACATCCTCGTCAACAACGTCGGCCTTTTCGAGCTAAAACCCTTCGCCGAAATACCCGACGAGCACTGGTCGCGCTATTTTGACGTCAATGTGATGAGCGGAGTCCGGCTGTCGCGTGAGCTGCTGCCGGGGATGATCGGCGCAGGGTGGGGCCGGATCATCTTTGTAGGGAGCGAATCAGGTGTAAACATACCCGCTGACATGACGCACTACGGCGTGACCAAAGCGGGAATGCTCGCTTTGAGTAACGGCCTCGCCAAGCTCACCCGGGGTACCGGCGTGACGGTCAACACGATCCTGGGCGGCCCGACCTTTTCAGACGGCGTAGCCAATACGGTCCGCGGTATTGCCGAGGCGCAGCGACTCTCCACCGAAGAGTTGAAGGCGCTGATCATGGGCGGGAACCAGACGTCTCTGCTTGAGCGCTTCATCGAGCCGGACGAAATTGCGGCTCTCGCCGCTTATCTCTCGAGCCCGCTTTCCTCTGCAACGAACGGCGCTGCCGTGCGCGCTGACGGCGGAGTACTGACCGCAACACTTTGACCGGCGCTGGGTCGGGGCGTGCTTTACGGCGCGCGCTGGTCTGTACAAGGAATACCGGCGCGGGCGAGACTGTCGCCATGCGTAACCTGGCCTTTGGCATGAACGTGAGCGTGGACGGCTACATCGCCGCGCCCGGGGACGACCTCGGCTGGAGCGCCCCGAGCGACGAACTGTTCCAATGGTGGTCCGACCGGGTGGGGGCTACGGGCCTGGCGCTGTACGGGCGCAAACTGTGGGAGGCGATGAGCTCCCACTGGCCGACGGCCGACCAGCAGCCCGGCGCCACGCCTGCCGACATCGAGTATGCCCGCCGCTGGCGGGACATGCCGAAAATGGTGTTCTCCTCGACGCCCCGCACGGTCGCCTGGAACACCCGCCTGGCCACTGGCGACGCGGTCACGGAGATCACCCGGCTCAAAGCCGATGACGGCGGCTTCATGGACATCGGCGGTGCCACACTCGCCGCGGCGGCCATGCGGGCCGGGCTGATCGACGAATATCTGATGGTCACCCATCCGGTCCTGGTGGGCGGCGGCACGCCGTTCTTCACAGCCTTGGACAACTGGGTGAACCTGAACCTGGTGGAGACCCGGAAGTTTCCCGACGGTGTGGTCATGACCAGGTATGCGACCAGGCGCTGAGTGCCCCACGAGGCGTTCACTGTGTACGGCTGGCCACACCCCGGCCGAAGGTCGGGAAGGCATGGGGCAACATAACCACGCGATACGGCGGAAATGGCAATGCTCCCACTATGCCGAGGGCATGCTGAAGGCCGGTGAGTCAATGCCCCTAAGGCATTTGACTCACCGGCCTTCAGTGGTTTCTATTTGCCTGCGCGGACGAAGGTGACGCCGCCCTTGGAGGTCATCCAGGACAGGGGGTGGACGGCGGTTTCGTTCTTGCCGTTCAGGCCGGAGCTGAGGACCTGGCCGTCACCGACGTAAATACCTACGTGGCCGGGCTGCATGACCATGTCGCCGGGCTGGGGATCGGAGACGACGGTGCCGTAGTTCATGAACTGCATCGGGCCAAGGTCACCGACCGGGATCCCTGCAGCATTCAGGGCATTTTCGACCAGTCGCGTGCAGTCCTGAATCATGCCGATCTGCGCGTAAGCGGAGGACAGCATGGTGGCGTTGATTCCGCCTGCTGCCGGGGCAGCAGCCGGAGCGGCAGCAGCGGGCGTAACGGTGACCTGGGCCTTGGCCGGCGCAACGGCCTGTGTCTTTACGGCGGTAGAAGCGGCAGGAGCGGCCGCTTTGGGGGCCTCGACGGCGACCGGCTTGGGTGCTTCCACGACGGGGGCAGGAGTGGCCTCGTCGGCGGTACGCTCGAAGGAGATCTGCACGGTGGCGTCTGCGCTGAGCGGGGTTTGCACTTGGCTGGTGACTTCGAGGTTCGATGCCGGCTCGGCTTCGCGCTGGGTTGGGGCGTCTGCTGCCTGGGCGGCGATGCCGCTGGTCAGGACGAGGCCGGAAGCGGCCGCGATGACGGCGGCCTGGCGGCCTACACCGCCGGCGTGGCCAGCGACGGATTTGGACAGGACCGCCAAAGGGCTGGTCTGGACGGGGACCGCGCGGCGGCGGCCGTGAGCTTTGCCATTGGGCATGAAAGGGCCTCTCCCACTGCCTGCGAGGTTAGCTGTCGGATTCGGATGGGAGACACCCGGCCGTGGTGATGCACGGAATGCATCAGGCACGGCTTCACCCCAAGGCCTGCCGGAAGCAGGCCGATATTGGTTTCCCCGTCTCTGCCGGACGATTTTGCGAACGGATCCCGGGCAGCGGCAGAGTTAGGCAAGTCTGCTCAGGAGTGCCGCATTCGGAGAAACGGGCACGGTTTCAGACCCTACATCACACCAGCCCCACTTGTCACATTTGCATAACGGCTTTCGGGCTGCAACCTACGTCGATCGCTCCCGTCCAACTGGACGTAGCAACGATGTGAAGCGCCGCCCCGCCCATTTGAATGCTGCCGTAGTGGGCAACCACCTGCAGAGCGCCCAGTAGCCCACCCCCAGCACGAGGGACCCGACGACGGCCAGGACCGGATTGATGGGAAGCAGCAGCGGGTAGACCAGCCAGTGGGTGAGGTAGATATACAGGGACGCCGCCGCCAGCCAGCCGGTGACCCGGCGCAGGACCGCCGGCACCGGCAGGGCGGGCACCCACACCAGCAGCAGAATGCCTGCCGCGACGGTGACATCGCGGACGGTGCTGCCGAAGAACCCCGGCAGCGTCACCAGGGTGATGACCGAGACAGTGATTCTGTGGAAGTGCGTGCGGGCCCGGGCGAGCGCCCAGCCGAGCGCAAAGAGCCAGAACACCGGCGGCGGCTTGGGCAGGCCGGGATCCACGATGTCGTACCGGCTCAGCAGCGCGATGGCCACCAGCCCCAGGGCGAAAGCGAACGGCGCACGGCGCTCCACCCGGTCAACCCAGGGCACGGCCATGAGCGCTGCCACGGCCAGCAGGATGTACACCAGCAGTTCCACAAACCAGAAATGCCACTGCGTGGTTACTTGCTCGGGCCCAACTATGGCGTTCAGCAGGAAGATATTGGCAACGCTGTAGCGGTCCGTGAGCAGGTAGGCCACGGCGATAAAAGCGGTTGAGGGCAGAACTATCCGGGCCGCCCCGCGGAGTTGGCGGCGCAGCCGCGGGAGCCGCTGGTCCGCCAACTGGAAGCGTGCGAAGTTGTAACCGGCCACCACGAAGAGCAGGTGGGCGGTCTGGAACATGATCAGCTCCACGTGCGTGGCCACAATGCACACGATGGCGACGGCCCGCAGCACAATCGAGGTTTCCAGGAAGGAAAAGGGGCTCCACCGCCTGGGCTTCCGGCGGCGCTCCAATTCCCGCACGGGCAATAGGTGCCAGTCCGAGGGAAGCTGTCCCAGGACGCGTTCCAGCTGAACCGAGACCGCCACGTAGGACAGCGAGTCACCATCAAGGGAGACGAACGTGTCGTCGTCTCCCACAACGGGGCATTCCAGGGCGTCGGCGAAGATACTTCGGATGTCGTCGGGGTTGCCGGCGGGGGTTGGGCCCTCCGGTGCCGGCTTGGCGGTTGCGGCGCGGGCGGTGCCGACGGCACCCGCAGCAGCGGGCGCCGGAGCGGCAAGTCCCAGGACGGCCGGGTAGTCCACCTTGCCGGTGGTCAGGCGCGGGAGGGCTTCCACGGCATGGATTACGACGGCGGCGCGCGGCAGCCCAAGCGTGCCGGCCAGGGACTTGGCGAGCAAACCGCCGTCGTGCCCGCCTTCGACGGCGACCACCAGGCGATCATCGGTGCCGGCGGCGGCGGCGGTGATCCCCATGTCGGCGAAGATCCGCTCCACCTGGCCGAGGTCCACCCGCAGGCCGACAATCTTCACGAACCGGCTGCGCCGTCCCACCACTTCGTACAGGCCGTTCGTGTGCCGCCGGGCGAGGTCGCCGGTGCGCAGTTCGTGGACTTCCCGGCCCAGTGCCAGGTCCCCGGGGTGCTCGGCGTAACCGAGCATCACGTTGGGGCCGCTGTAGACCAGTTCCCCGTCTGCCAGGTCCTCCACCGGTTCGATGCGGAAGGAACCGCCCGGTACGGGGACGCCGATGGTTTCGGCATGGTCGGCCGCCAGGTCAGGCGGCAGGTAAGCCATCCGGGCGGTGGCTTCCGTTGCTCCGTACATCACGAAGAGGTCCCAGCCGCGGCGCTGCCCGGTTTCCGCCCAGGAGCGCACCTTCTCCGGTGCCAGCCGCCCGCCGGCCTGGGTGACGTAGCGCAGGTGCGGCAGGTCCGAGTCCGCGAAGCCGACCCGTTCCAGGAGGTCGAAGGTGTAGGGAACCGCCGCGAAGGAGGTGGCCTGCCGTTCCCGGAAGAGATCCCAAAAGCAGGGATCCACTACTGAGAGGTCAGTGAGGACCAGCCCTGCCCCGCGGACCAGGTGGCTGTTAACAACTGACAGGCCGTAGCAGTAGTGCAGGGGCAGCGCGGTGGCGGCCCTGTCGTCCGGCCCAATGCCCAGATACTCGGCGATGGCCTCAGCATTGGCTGTGAGATTTGTATGCGAGAGCCGCACCAGTTTCGGCGAGCCCGTGGAACCTGAGGTGCTGAGCAGCAGCGCCAGTTCAGGATGCAGGTGGTGCCGGGAGCCGTCGCGCCGCTCCTCGAGCACGGGCACCCCGTGGCCGTCGCCGGAGCGCAGCAGAACGTCCGGGTCATAAGCGTCCATGAGGGACGCGAGGGCCTCCGGCTTGTCCGCCGGGGCCAGCAACAGGACGTGGCCGGCCGACAACGCGGCGAGGTACGCTACCAGCGAGTCCAGATCGTTGCGCGCTGCCAGCACCACCAGGCGCCGTGCTGTTCCCAGGCGGGCTGCGGCGTCGTCCACGCGGGCGGCAAGCTCCCGGTAGGACAGGACGCCGTCCGCGGTGAGTACTGCCGATCGGTCGCCGTGGCGGGCGAGGTCGGTGAAGGCAGCCCGGGCGAGGTCTGGCTGCGCGGTCAACGCGTCACCGGGGCGATATGTGGGGACATAAAACTGGCCTAACTTAGCTGGACGGGCTCGGGCGACCGCTGCTTCAATGAGCTGCCCGGGGGTGGGGATGTGATGGCATGGTCGCCCAACAGCAGTGTGGGCGTGGTGCCTGCCGCTACGGTCACCGCTACCGCTGTTCCAACCGGATGGCGGACGGTGTGGGGCTGCCAGGAGCGCACCGTGCGTCCTGAGGCCAGCCGCACGTAATGGAGGACGAAGGCGCCGTGGTACTCCACTGCGGACACCCGCGCCGGAGAGTTGGGGTCCGGGTGCAGCGCCACCTCGTGCGGCCGCAGCACCACATCTACGTCCGCTTCGCTGTTGGCCCAGCCCGGGACAGTGGAAACGACGCCGATCTCGCAGGTCAGCAGGGCGCGGTGCACATGCGCCGGGAGGAAGTCCGCGTCGCCCATGAAGGAGGCCACAAAGCGGGTGGCCGGCTGCTCGAAGACCTTCTCCGGCGTGTCCGCCTGTTCGATGACGCCGCCGCGCATTACCACCACCCGGGTGCCGACGGAGAGCGCCTCGGTCTGGTCGTGGGTGACGAGGACGCCGGTGGTGCCGGCCTCGCGCAGCGTTGCCACAGTGTCCCGGCGCACCTGCGCGCGCAGCGACTCGTCCAGGCTGGAGAATGGTTCGTCCAGGAGGACGACGGCGGGGCGGGGCGCCAGGGCGCGGGCCAGGGCCACGCGCTGCTGTTCCCCGCCGGAAAGTTCGTGCGGGTACCGGCCCGCAAAATGGGTCAGCCGTACCAGGTCCAGGACTTCCCCGGCCCGCGCTTTGCGATCACCGCGGCTTAGCCGGTCCAGCCCGAACTCGACGTTCTGGGCCACGGTCATGTGCGGAAACAGTGCGTAGTCCTGGAATACCAACCCCACCCTGCGCTGCTCGGGTTCGACGAAGTGGCGCTTGCCCGCCACGACGTCCCCGGCCACCCGGATGGTGCCCCCGTCCGGCCGTTCCAGGCCTGCGGCGAGGCGCAGCGTAGTGGACTTGCCGCAGCCCGACGGACCGATCAGGGTGACCAGCTCGCCAGCCGGCACTGCGAGGTCCAGCATCTCCACGCCTACGGCCCGTCCGTAGTGCTTGCTGACGCTTTCAAAGACCAGCGCTGCCGGAGCAGTCTCCCTGCCCGCAAGACGATTTCCGTGTGCCATGCGCAGGGTCATGCCGAGGCCTTTCCAGATGTTTCATCGCGGCGGGCTTGCCTGACGAGGACCAGGACGGGGAGGACGGCGGCCGCGACGATCACCAGTGCGGGCAGCGACGCCTTTTCCCAGAAGTTTTCGCGGGCAAGTTCGTAGACCCAGACGGACGCCGTAGTGAATCCAAAGGGCCGGAGCAGCAGCACGATGGGCAGCTCCTTGACGGCGTCGATTGCCACCAGCATCAACGCCACGGCAATCCCGGACCGCGCCAGGGGGACATGCACCCGCGCCAGGATGCGCCGCGGGGCAGCGCCCAGGCTAAGGGCCGAGAAAGTGAGGGTTGCCGGGATTTTCGCGAAGCTCGCGTCCACTGCCTGGTACGCGGGTGCGAGGAAACGGATCACGTAGGCGTAAAGAATGCCCAGGACCGAACCGGTGACCAATAGTCCGGTGCCGCCGGGAACGCCGGCAGCCTCGAGTGCATCATCCAAAGCCGCGAAGGAGATGAGGACGCCGATGCCCACGACGGCACCCGGCACGGCGTATCCGAAGGTTGTGAGCTGCGCAGCCGAGGAGATGAACCTGCCGCCGCTGAGGCGGACACCGTGCCCCACTGCCACGGAGAGGAACACGCAGGCCGCGGCGGTGACCGCTGCGACCAGGAGGGTATTGACGATGTACTCACCGAAGCGCGGATCGGCGAGGAAGCCGGGGTTCTTGACCGCCCCGCCCACGGCCCAGCCCAGCAGCTGGAGGACGGGGATCAGGAAGCCTGTACTGACGGCAGCCGTACAGAGAGCTGCGGCGGCCCAACCGCGCCCGCCGTGGAGCGTTTCCGGCTGCAGGCCCTGACCCCTCCCGCCCTGCCGGTGATAGCGTGCCCGGCCGCGGAGTGCCCGCTCCCCCGCCAGCACGGCGACGGCGAACAGCAGGACAAGGACGGCCAGCTGGGTTGCGGCCTGGAAGTTGAAGGTTCCCTTCCAGACCAGGTAGACACCCACGGAAACGGTCTGGACGTTGAAGTATTGCACCGTGGCGAAGTCGGTGAGCGTCTCCATCATCACCAGGGCCATGCCGGCGGCCAGCGACGGCCTGGCGAGCGGCAGCAGGACGCGCCGCAGTGCCCGTCCCCGGCCTGCACCGAGGGTCCGGGCAGCGTCGTAGGTGCCGGATGCGTGCTCAGTGAGCGCAGTGCGCGCGAGGAGGTAGACGTAAGGGTAGAGCGACAGCGACATCACCAGCACAGCGCCCGGCAGCGACCGGACGTCGGGCACCCAGACGTCCGTACCCAGTACCGTGCGCAGGGCGGACTGCACCGGCCCGGAGACGTCGAATACGGAGAGGAAGACGAAGCCCAGAATGTAGGCGGGTACCGCCAGGGGCAGGACGAGCAACCAGGCGAAGACATTGCGCAGCGGAAAGCGGTAGGCGGTGACGAGCCATGCCAGGCCGCCGCCCACCAGGAGGGAACCCGCCGCCACTCCCAGCATCAGGAGCAGGGTTGTGAGCACCATGCCGGAAAGGTCCCGCGGCGGCGCCGTGCCGCCCATACTGCCCAGGCCATCAAGGACCACAGCGAACACGGGGGTGGCAACAACAACGGCCACCAGGACCACCAGTGCGGACCACGCAGGGCGTCCGGCACCGGCCGTCCGGCGTGGACGGCGCTTCGGCATCCCCGCTTCTGCGAGGACCGCCGTTTCGGTCACTTGTATCCGGCCTCGGCGAGCAGGTCCACTGCCCCTGCGTTGAGGTCGCCGTAGGCTTCAGCGTTCAGCGGCATCCGCTTGAAGTCACCAAAGCCTGCAATTACTGGCTCGGGTTTCACCGCCGCGTTGACCGGAAACTCGTGGTTCGCGTCCACGAAGGCGTTCTGGCCCTTGGTGGCGAGCCACTCGATGAGCCGCTGCGCGTCCCCGGCATTATCTGAGCCCTCCACTACGCCCGCACCGGAAATGTTGACATGCGTCCCGGCACCGTCCTGGCTCGCCCAGTAGAGCTCCGCCTTGAAATCGGGCTTTTCCTTCAGCGTCCGGGCCAGGTAGTAGTGGTTGTTGATCCCCACATCGCAGGTGCCGGCGTCGATGGCTTCAAGCAAAAGCACGTCATTGCTCATGATCTGCACGTCGTTGGCCACCCAGCCCTTGGCAATCTCCAGGGCCTTCTCCCGGCCGTGCAGGTCGATCAGGCTGGCCACGAGTGACTGGGTGTAGGACGAGGTGGCGTCCCGCATGCACAGCCGCCCCTTCCATTTCGGGTCCGCCAGGCCGGCGTAGGTGTCCGCCGCGTCAAATTCAGCGGGATCCACATTCTGCGGGTTGTAGGTGACGGTGCGCGCGCGCATGGCCAAGCCGAACCAGCGGCCCTGCGGATCACGGAGGTCCTCCGGCACCGCTTCGTTCAGGGCTGCGGAGTCGACGGCGGCAAGCTCATCCTGACGGGCCGCGTTCCACAAGTTGCCGGCATCCACCGTCATAAAAACATCAGCTGGGGAGTCCTCACCTTCAGCCTTCAGGCGTTCGAGGAGCTCAGCGTCGTCACCGCTGATGAATTCCACGGAGATTCCCGTTTCATCCTGGAACTGCCCGAACGCGCCCTCCAAGTCGTAGTGGCGGGCCGAGTAGATCTGGAGATCGGCAGGCTGCCCACCGATGATGCCGCAACCAGTTACGGCGGACGCCAGGATGGTCAGGCCTGCTGTGGCAGCGATCACGCTTCGACGGGACACTCGTAGCTCTTCTCAAAGGGGCAGTACTCTTACCGCACGCGAATTGGGCAAGGTAAGGCTAACTTAATTCACCCTCTACACCCTAAGTGTGAAGCCAGTAGAACTTTGCTGGCCACGCCCGCCGAGCTCCACCTCCAGTGTTTTGGCTAGCGCTTGCCCTTCTTGCGGGAACCTTTGCCCCGGCCCTTATCCGGATTGGGGGCGTAGCGCTGGGCCACCTTGGGCGCCTTCTTGGTTCCGCTGCCGCGCCGGTCCGGCTTGGGTTCCTTCTTGGGCTTGACGGGCTGGGCGGAGGGCTGGCGGGAGCTCTGCGCGGTACGCCCCCGGACGATCCCGATGAATTCCTCGATGACTTCGTCCGTGGAATCGGCAGGCCAGGCAACAGCTATCTCGGTCGCGGGCGCTCCGGTGAGGCGCCGCGCCACCGTGTCCTTGACGTTGAAATGGCGGGCCACGGACATGGGCAGGATCACCAGGCCCGCCCCAGTTGCCACCACCTGCAGCGCAGCCTCCGGACCGCCCAGCGCAGCCACGTCCAGGAAGGCCTCCTGCTCCACATCAGCCAGCGCTACTTCCTCGAACACCGAAATCTCGTGGCCCTTCGGGGCAACCACCACGGGCTGCTCCTCGTAGAGGGGAATCACGCTGAGGCCCTCGCGCTCCACCGGAAGGCGGACGAAGCTGAGGTCCGCGGACCCGTCATGCAGCACCTGAACCTGTGCGCCGTCGTCGGACATAAACGCCTGGAGCGGAATGTCCAGCACCCGTTCTTCCCAGCGGCGGATCCACTTGCCGGGCGTCACTCCCGCCACGTAGGCGATGCGGAGCGTGCGGGGGGCATCCGGCCCAGCCGGGTCAGCAGACCCTGCGGAACCGGCGTCTGTCTGGGGGGCGTTGTCGGTGGGCACGTCTTCACAGTACCGCCCGCCCGGATACCCTTGAAGCATGACCTCTGCAAACTCCCAGTCCATGAAGCCGGCCACCGTTGCCAAGAAACTTGGCATCTACCTGCCCGCAACACCGCAGGAGTTCCAGGAATCAACCATCACCCGGGAAGAGTTCGCCGAACTCCAGGCCAACCCGCCGGAATGGCTCGCCGAACTGCGCCGCAACGGTCCGCACCCGCGTCCGGTCGTGGCCCAAAAGCTGAACGTCTCCATCAGCGGCCTGGCCCGCGGCGGCATCGAGGAAGCCTTGACGACGGCGGAAATCACCGCGCTGCTGCAGGCTCCCCCCGCGTGGCTGGTCACCGAGCGCGCCACCCACGCCGCCTTCCGGGCTGAAGCCCAGCGGGTCAAGGAAGAAACCGCCAAGAAGGAAGCCAAGCGGGCCCGCGCCTAGCGTCCAGGAGCTCCATCAACGGGGGTTTTCTTCCCACAAATCAAATTATTGTTCAACAATCCCTTGCGTGGATTGTTGAACAGTCTGTAGTGTTGCCCGTACATCCCCTCTGTGACTCCAGTCACCCGCACGTTTGGACGGATCTGTGGAAAGTAGCGCAACACTCACATCGGGCACCACGAAGGCCGGCAGGCGTTCAGCCCTCCTGGGAGCCATGTTCCTCATGGCCACCAGCGCAATCGGCCCGGGTTTCATTACCCAGACAGCAGCATTTACAGTGCAGCTGGGCGCCGCCTTCGCCTTCGCCATCCTCGTATCGATCCTGGTGGACATTGCGGTACAGACCAATGTCTGGCGGGTCATCGGCGTCTCGGGCATGCGTGCCCAGGAACTGGGCAATAAGGTGCTGCCCGGCATCGGCTGGTTCCTTGCCGGACTCGTTTTCCTTGGCGGCCTGGTATTCAACATCGGAAACATCGCCGGAACAGGACTCGGCACCAACGCCATGATGGGCCTGGACCCGAAACTGGGCGGCGCGATTTCCGCCGTCATTGCCATCCTGATCTTCCTCAGCAAGCGGGCCGGCGTCGCCCTGGACAAGATCGTGGTGATCCTGGGCGCACTCATGATCCTGATGACGCTGTACGTGGCCATCGTCTCCGCACCACCCCTGGGTGAAGCACTGCGGAACACGGTCATGCCGGAGAAGGTGGACTTCCTGGTCATCACCACCCTGATCGGCGGGACCATCGGCGGCTACATCACCTACGCCGGCGCACACCGGCTGCTTGACTCCGGCGCCACGGGAGTGGAGCACGTCCAGGAAATCACCCGGAGCTCGATCGTGGGAATCCTGGTCACCTGCGTGATGCGGGTGCTGCTTTTCCTGGCCATCCTTGGAGTGGTGGCCGGCGGCGTGGCGTTGGCCAACAACAACCTCGCGGCATCCGCGTTCGAAGCAGCAGCCGGACAAATCGGCCTGCGGATGTTTGGCGTGATCCTGTGGGCCGCTTCCGTGACCTCCGTCATCGGCGCTGCCTACACCTCGGTTTCGTTCATCACCAAATCCACCACTCCGGAACGGACCCGCAACCTGATCACCGTGGGCTTCATCGCCTTCTGTGCAGTTGCGTACCTGCTGATCGGCCAGGCTCCGCAGCAGCTGCTGATCTTCGCCGGCGCCTTCAACGGCCTCATCCTTCCTGTCGGATTTGCTGTCCTGCTCTGGGTGGCCTGGCGCCGGCGTGACCTGATGCAGGGCTATGCCTACCCCAAGTGGCTGCTCATCATCGGCGTCCTGGCCTGGCTGCTCACGCTGTTCCTGGGCTGGAATTCGCTGGTAGGCCTGACCAGGCTGTGGGCATAGGAGGAGCCATGTTCTTGTCAAAAAACCTGCCCGCGGGCATCGATTTCCCCGCCAACCCTGCCGCCCTGGCGCCATCAGAAGCGCGGGCCCTGTTCCGCGCAGGACTGGTCAGCCCCACCTCAGGGTGGAGCGCAGGCTACGCCCAGGCGAACCTGATTATCGTCCCCAAAGCCCAGGCCTTCGACGTCCTGCTGTTTGCGCAGCGGAACCCGAAGCCGTGCCCCATCCTGGGAGTGCTCGACGCCGGCGAAACCAGCGGCGCCCTCCTCGCCGGCGGTGATGTTCGCACCGATGTTGCCCGCTACGCCGTCTACGTGGACGGCGTTAAGACGGACGAGCCAACGGATATCCTGCACTACTGGCGGGATGACCTGGTCACGTTCATCGTGGGCTGCAGCTTCACCTTCGAGGCTGCACTCCAGGAAAACGGAATCCGCGTTGCCCATATCGACCAGGGGGTGAATGTGCCCATGTACCGGACCAACGTCCGCTGTGAACCGGCAGGGGCCATGGCCGGGCCGCTCGTGGTGTCCATGCGCCCTGTTCCGGCATCCCAGGTTGCGGACGCCGTCCGGATAACATCGCGCTACCCGGCCGTGCATGGCGCCCCGGTCCACGTGGGTAACCCCGAACAACTGGGCATCGCCGATCTTTCCCGGCCCGACTTCGGCGACGCAGTGGACGTTCCGGCCCATCACGTGCCGGTGTTCTGGGCCTGCGGGGTAACACCGCAGGCCGCCGTGATGGAGTCCCGGCCCGCCCTGGCCATCGGGCACGCCCCGGGCCACATGCTGATCACCGATGCCAGGGACAGCAGCTACCTGGTGCCCTAGCAGCACCACGCAGCCGGATTCCGGCGCTACATGCCCTGCGCGCTTTCTGCCCGCAGGGCATGTTGGCGTTCATGAGGGAATGATGCCCATGTGGGCCAGCAGTTCCTGTTCCGCGGCATCCAGGTAGCGCCGGAGCTCTGCGGCGGCTTCCTCGCGCCGGCCGGAACGGATCTGGGCCACCAGCGCGGCATTACGCTCCACATAGTGGCTGTGGAAATCAGGGGTGGTGGCCATCGCATGGAACACCAGGCGCATCTCGGCCAGGACCTTTTCCATCAGCTCGTCCAGCGACGCACTGCCCGAGAGCCCCACCAGCGCCTTGTGGAGTTCCTGGTTGGCGTCGCCCATGCCCGTCACCGAGCCAGTGGCCAGCGCTTCCCGGGCGCGGGCAATGATGGCGTCCAGCCGGTCCAGGGCGTCGTCCGTGAGATCCCCCCACAGGACGGCAGCCGGCTCGATGACCCGCCGCACGCGATAGATTTCCCGCACGTCGTCACCACCGGGGGCAGCCACGTAGACGCCCCGGTTGGGAATCCGGTGGACCACCGATTCGCCGGCAAGGACGGTGAAGGCTTCCCGCAGGGTGTTTCTCGAAACGCCAAGCGCCGCAGACAGTTTCTGCTCTGACAACTTGGTGCCGGGCGGGAGCTGGCCGGCCGAGATCCGGGCACGGAGAACGCCCGCAACCCACGCTCCGGTATGGGCGTGGGTTGCGGGTGCACTCTCGGCGATCCCCTGCAGTGCAGCGTTCATGGGCATAAATCCAATGTACCCAAGGCTGGCAGGCACCAGCGCACGCGGGGCAACTTACACAGTGCGCCTCAGGCGATGCTGGCCAGGACGTCTCCGCGTGCGACGGCGGATCCTGGCTCCTGCGCTCCCCTTGCCACCGTTCCCGGCCGGTGGGCGGCCACAGTGGTTTCCATCTTCATGGCTTCCAGCACCGCGATGGGCTGGCCCGCTTCAACCTGGTCGCCCGTGTCCACCAGCCACTTCACCAGTGAGCCGGACATCGGAGACACGAGCCTGTCATCCTGGCCGTCCGCCGCAGCACCCTGCGCGTCAACGGCAGCGGTCACGGAACCGCCACCGCCATTAACCAGCGCTTCGTAGATCCGGGAGGGCAGCCCCAGCTGGACCGCCTTGCCGTCCAGCTCCACGGTGATGGTGGTCCGGGCTGACGCGGGGGTGGTGCGGGCTATCTCGGGAGAAGCCGCGAGGGGCTCGGCGAACTCGTTTTCAATCCAGGTGGTATGGACGCCCAGCCGGTCTTCTGCGGTGAAGTCCGGGTGGCGCACCACTGCCCGGTGGAAGGGAAGCACCGTGGGCAGGCCCTTGATCTGCATCTCGTCCAGGGCTGCCCGTGCCCGGCGCAGGGCCTGGTTCCGGTCTTCCCCGTGCACAATGAGTTTGGCCAGGAGCGAGTCGTAGTGTCCGGACACTACGGAGCCGGAGCGGACCCCGCTGTCCACGCGGATACCGGCGCCGGTGGGCGGCTCGAAAGCCTCGACAATTCCGGGTCCCGGCAGGAATCCGCGGGCCGGATCCTCGGCGTTGAGCCTGAATTCGATGGCATGCCCGCGCGGTTCGGGATCCGCGGTGAGCGAGAGCGTGCCGCCGGCAGCGATCCGGAACTGTTCCCGGACCAGGTCCACGCCGGACGTTTCCTCCGTTACCGGGTGCTCCACCTGGAGCCGGGTGTTGACCTCAAGGAAGGAGATGATGCCGTCCTTGCCGACGAGGTATTCCACCGTTCCTGCGCCGTGGTAATCAGCTTCCCGGCAGATGGCTTTCGCTGACGCATGGATCTGCGCACGCTGGTCTGCTGTCAGGAAGGGCGCCGGTGCCTCCTCGACGAGCTTCTGGTTACGGCGCTGCAGGGAGCAGTCCCGGGTCCCCAGTACCACCACGTTGCCGTGGGTGTCCGCCAGGACCTGCGCCTCAACGTGCCGCGGCTGGTCCAGGAAGCGCTCAACGAAGCATTCGCCGCGACCGAAGGCAGCGGTGGACTCCCGGACTGCCGAATCAAAGGCGTCTTCAACGTCCTCGAGGCGGCGGGCAACTTTCAGGCCTCGCCCACCGCCGCCAAACGCCGCCTTGATGGCCACCGGCAGGCCGTACTCCTGTGCGAAGGCGAGGACTTCGCCTGCGTTGGCCACCGGGCCGTCACTGCCGGGAACCAGCGGGGCGCCGGCCCTGACGGCGATGTCCCGGGCGGTCACCTTGTTACCCAGTGCGCGGATGGATTCCGGGGTAGGGCCTATCCAGGTCAGCCCGGCATCCAGCACGGCCTGGGCGAAGTCGGCGTTCTCGGACAGGAACCCGTAGCCGGGGTGCACTGCGTGAGCGCCGGAGCGCCGGGCTACAGCAATCACTTTCGCCATGTCCAGGTAGGTCTCGGCCCCGGTTGAACCGCCCAGCGTATACGCTTCGTCTGCCATCCGCACGTGGAGCGCGTCGGCGTCCGGATCCGAATACACCGCCACGGATTGCAGGCCGGAGTCGTAGCAGGCGCGGACGATGCGGACGGCAATCTCGCCGCGGTTGGCGATCAGGACTTTTTTCATGACGGGATTCTTTCGGAAATAGTGTCGTTGGCGGCTTGTGCGAGGGGTTCCAGCGTTGCGGAATCAACCACCGTGAACCGGACGCGTCCGCCGGGCGGGACCTGGGCGGCGGCGGGGAGGTCTTCGGGAATCACCACGGCGATCACGGGGTACCCGCCGGTTATGGGATGGTCGGCGAGGAAGATGACGGGATGCCCGCTGGGGGGAACCTGGAGCGCGCCGGCCACTGCGCCCTCGCTGGCGAGCTCCCCCGTGCGGTTGCGTTCGAGGGGGCGCCCGTGGCCGGGGTCCGGAACCAGGCGCACACCGATCCTGTTTGACTGGTCCGAGACCTGCCATTGCTGTTGGGTGAGGACCTGGACAGCCTCCTCGGGGAACCAGTCCTCACGGGGGCCCAAGGTCACCCTGAGTTCCGTGGTTCCGGCTGCAACCCGCAGTGCGGACGGCTCCGGATGACCCACCGCCGTTCGTTCAGTGGCAGGAGCCACGGGTACCCGGGTGCCGGTTGCCAGTGGAGCAGGACCCAGTCCGGACATGGTGTCGGTGGAACGGCTGCCGAGGACCAACGGAACATCGAATCCGCCGCGGACAGCCAGGTAGGTGCGCAGTCCGCGGGCCGGCGCTCCGACGGTGAGGCTTTCGCCGTCGAGCAGTGCGAACGGAGCGCAAGGATCGGGCCGGCGCAGCACGCCGCCTTCGGCGGAGCGGACCTCGAGGGGGGCGGCGGCGCCGGTGACTGCTGCCACCTGGTCACCCATGGCCCTTACGGTGAGCCCGCCGAGAAGATTTTCGACGACGGCGGCAGCGGGGCCGTTTCCCGCCAGCCTGTTTGCCTGGCGGGCTGACTGCTGGTCCGCGGCGCCGGAGGCGGAAACACCGAGGTCCCCCAGTCCCGGCCGGCCCAAATCCTGCAGCAGGGACTGCAGGCCGGGTTGCAGGATCTCGAGTCCGGAGCGGACGGCATCGGGCCGGTCCGCATCCGTCTCCCCCGTGGAAATAAGCGCGGTGCCGGGAGGCTCCGTCAACGAGTCAACGGCCACGTAACGGACTGTGTCCCCGGGCCGGATCAGCGCGGGCTGCTCCCGTTCCAGATCCCACATCACGGCCGAGGTGCGTCCGATCAGCTGCCAGCCGCCCGGCGACTGCCGGGGATACACGGCGGAAAATTCGCCGCCCAAGGCAACGGACCCGGCAGGAACAGCTGTCCGGGGTGTAGGCCTGCGCGGAACGCTGAGGCTGTTGTTCCCGCCCACCAGATAGGCGAATCCCGGTGCGAAACCGCCAAAGGCAGCCGTCCAGAGCTGGCCCGTGTGGGCGGCAACCACACCGTCCGCGCCGAGCCCGGTGAGGCGCCCCACCTCGGCGAGGTCTTCGCCGTCGTACACCACTTCGATGGTGACCTCCCGCCCCCCGACCTTCCGGGCGCCTTCGAGCTGGAACTGTTCGACGGCGGCACGTGCCCAGCGTGCCTGCGCCTGGCTGGCGAATTTCACTAGGACGGTCGCAGCTGCGGCAATAGCGTCCAACTGTCCCGGCAAGGGAGCCGCCTGGACACGCTGGTGGAAAGCCAGCACGGAGTTAAGGTCGGCCAGTTCCACCAGCAGGGCACGGGGTCCGGCCCAGCGGATTCCGGTGATGCTCATGCAAAGCTCCGGACGGTGACACCGCTGGCCTCGAGCCCCGCCCTCACAGCTCCGGCCATCGCTACGGCACCGGGGCTGTCGCCGTGCACGCAGATGCTGTCAGCCTGGACGTGCAGGACGCTGCCGTCCCGGGCGATGATCTTGCCTTCGGTGGCCAGGAGCACCATGTTCCTGGTGACCGCTTCATTGTCGTGCAGCACCGAGCCCGGCTCCCGCCGCGATACCAGGGTGCCGTCCGGGTTGTAGGCGCGGTCGGCAAAGGCTTCCGCCCTGGCCTGGAGGCCCCGGGCCTCCGCTTTCCGGAGCGCCACCGATCCGGGAAGGAGGAGTAGCGGCAGCCCTGGGCTGAAGGCGTGCACGGCATCAACCACGGCCGCGGCATGGACTTCGTGGTGGACGATCGCGTTGTACAGGGCGCCGTGGGGCTTGACGTACTTGATCTCTGACCCGGCGGCGCGGGCAAGGGCCTGCAGTGCGCCCAGCTGGTAGAGCACGTCGTCGGCGAGTTCGGTGGCGGAGCAGTCCAGGAACCGGCGGCCGAAGCCGGCCAGGTCCCGGTAGCCGACGTGCGCTCCGATGGTCACGCCGGCGGCCACGGCATCGCGGCAGGTCTGCGCGATGGTGCTGGGGTCCCCGGCGTGGAAACCGCAGGCCACGTTGGCGCTGGTGACGTGGCGGAATACGGCCGCGTCATCGCCCAAGGTCCAGCTGCCGAAGGACTCTCCGACGTCGCTGTTCAGATCGATGGATTGCATTGTGACCCTCGTCTCAGGTTGGCTTCTCCAACCATCATGCCCGATAGACCAAGATTGTTCAACAATCTTTGGGAGGCTGGTCCCGGCGGATCGATCTCCGGCGTCAGTCTCCGGTGTCAGTCCTGATGGAGCTGGATGTAGTTGCCGCAACCGTCGTCGAACACGGCGCTGATTCCAGAGGGATCTTCAGCCGGCTCGCCGCGGAAGCTCACTCCTGCCCTGGTAAGCCGCTCGTACTCCGCCTGCACGTCCGGGACGCCAAAAACAACCGCAGGCATGCCGGCCTTGTACAGTCCGTTCATGTAGTCCGCAGCAATCGGGTTGTCGCTGGGTTCCAGCAGCAGGCCCACTGAGCCCTGGTCCGCACCAGGGTCCTTGATGATGAACAGGTTGTATTCCGGCATGGCCATCAGCGTCTCGAAGCCGAGCGTCCCGGTGTAGAAGGTATGGGCTGCGGCGGGGTCCTGAACGTGGATGCTGCACATCTTGAGTCTCATGGTCCCAAGGTACGTGCCGCCGACCGGCCCGGAAAGCCCCGCCCTTGCCATGCTCCGGTCTGCGGTGGCCATTGACCCAAGAACGGGAAGGCGCTGGAATGGAAGGACCAGCCCGGCGTTTCCCGCCCGGGCCTGTGGACGTGGAGGTGCAAGGTGGCAGCCATCGCAGAATCCCTGTTCCAGGGGGCGTGGGTCCTTCTACTGTGTGGATCTGTGCTGGTGGGCAGCGTTGCGGCCACCGTTTTCCAGGTACGCCGGCGGGCCCTCGCCGGGACGGGCACGGAACCCGAGCGTTCGGACCAGTTGTTCTGGGATCTGTTCCTCGGCGCGGCGGTGGCCCTTCCCGCCCTGCTCATCCCCGCCCTGGCATCCCCCTGGGCAGGGCTCTTCCTCGGCGGCGCGGCCGTGGCTTCCGGTGTCGCGGCCTACCGGGGCAGCCCGCGGATGGTGGCCTGGCTGTCCCTTCGGCGGCAACGCCGGGAGTACTTGCCCCTGCACTCGGCCGCACAGGCTGAACACAACGTGCTGCTGGAGCGCTGGCGCCGGTACGAACTGGATCCCGCGTATTGCATCGACTACCCTGCCATGACCGACGTCCGGCTGCCCCAGACCGCCGCCGTTATTAAGGCCATGCGCGAGGCCGAGCAGCTCCGGGCCGCGGGGCACCAAGGGTACCCGCCCGCCGTCGAACGCTTTGGCCGCGCCCTCGCCGCCGCCGAGCAGGCAGCAGGAATCCCCGCCGGCGGACGCTGACTGCCGACCCGCGCATTAACTGCTGTGTCGCAGTCACTGGAGTCCAGCGGCGCAGCGCCGTAGCATCCGAGGATGGAGCCCCAAGAAACGGAAAGCCGTGACCGGTTCGGCAGGCGGCTGGAGGACCGGGAAGTCTGGCGCCAGGCCATCACCCTGGAGGCTGCCGGTGAGCTGACCGCTCGCTGGCTGGAGGGCCACAGCGAGTATCAGGCCGCCACGTTCACTGCCACCTACGACGCCGAAACCGCAGCCATCGCGCCCGGGCTCGCTACCCTGAACCGAAGCGGGGTGTTCACGAAGGAATCACAACCCGGGCTGCGCTCAGCCGGCATTGCCCAGCGCCAGTACGTCACCGGATTTTGCAGTGCAGAAGTCGCCGCGGAACTCCTGGCCCTCTCCACCCGGTCCGAACTGGTCGCCGTGGTGCACGCCCCGGGCGAGTCAAGCAGTGCAGCCATCCCGGTCACTGTGGACGGCGGAGAGGTGGTGACCGTCCTTGGGTCCAGCGAGAACCCCGTGACGGAGGAGCAGATCCAGGACTGGGCCGATGAAACCAACGAAACGCTGGCGCTCCTGCTCGCGGACTCCTGGTACGTGGAGATCCTGGACCCGTCCTGGGGCCGGGACAACGTGCTGCTGCCCGCCGTCCTCGGCGCCCTGAACGGTTAATAGGGCCTACAGCTCTACGGTGCCGCTTTCGCCCACGCTCATCCGGCTGTGGGTAACCTTGGACTTAACCCACTGGAACACCGTCGCGGCGGTTCCGCCGGGGCTGGTCCAGTACTCGGCGGAGTCTGAATCGATGCGGAGCAGGCACACCTCAGGGGTGTCCGGGCCATCCGGGAACCACGCTTCAACAGCCTGGTTCCACATCCCCCGGATCTTCTCCCGGTCCGTTACCACCTCAGCGGTTCCGGCAACGGAAACCCATTCGGTGTTTTTGCCGAAGGAAACGTTCACGCGCGGGTCAGCCCGGACATGGGCGACCTGCGAGGTGCCGAGGCCGGTGAAGAACCACATGTCGCCGTCGTCCTTGACATCCTGGACCGCCAGCGGCCGGCTGACGAGGGCGCCTTCTTCATTGATGGTGGTCAACATTCCGATGTGGGAATCGTTAATGATGTCCGTGACCTTGCTGATGCTCTCGGTGTCAGTCATATTTCACCTCGTTCGTCTGCATGCGGGGACGCTCCCCATCCGCCAGCCTATTGGTAAGCATGCTTAGATTCCACCCGGCGGCCGGCCTTTTCGCCGCCCGCCGGGCCGTCCGGGCTGTCCGGCCTTAGGCCGGAACCGTCACGCGTGCCGCTTCGCAGATGCGTTCTGCGGTGCGGCGGCCCATCCGGATGGCGCCGTCAACGTGCTGGTAGCCTTCAGCCGCCAGGTCCGAGGACGACCAGAAGATGGGCCCGACGGCCGCGTGCTGGTCTTTGCCGTAGCGGTGCAGGCCGCCGAGGTCATAGCTGGAGGCGTAGGCGCCGCGTGTCCATTCCTCCGAACCCCAGTCCGACTCGTAATAGACCTCGGGCTCCAGCGCCTCGGCGCCGAGGAAGCCGGCAATGGACTCCAGCACCGCGCCCTTGCGCTCTTCGGGGCTCAACTCGAAGATGGCGTCGGCCTTTTCGTCCGAGATGAAGCCCACCAGGGTTCCCCTGGTGTCCCCGAAGTTGGTGTTGTCGTAAACCTCCTGGACCAGGGATCCGGCGCCGAAGCAGGTTCCGGACAGGCCGGAGTTCCGCCAGAACGGGCGGCTGTAGACCGCGTGGACCTTGATGACCAGGCCCAGTGACTGGTGCTGGTGCATCTGGTGCTGGCGACGGGGCAACGGCGGGTTGAACGAGACGCGGGAATAGAGGTTGGGCGGCACGGCCATGATCACGAACCGGGCATTCACAGTGGCCCGCTCCGAGACCACGGTGACGCGGTGCCCGTCCTCGGCGTCCGGCTCCCAGTTGATGGTACGCACCGGGGAGTTAAGGACGACGTCGTCCCCCAGCTCCTGCGCGAGCAGCAGGGAAACCTGCTGCATGCCGCCCACGACGCGCCGGTCCAGGATGAAGTCCTCGTCGGTGAGGTGGGTGAAGGACCCGGCGGAGGCGGCCATCAGCACTGCCTGCAGAGCCGAGAACGCGTGGGCCGGCTTGGTGAGCATGCCGCCGGCGATGAACAGGCCGATGTTGTTGCACGCTTCCTCGTTGGACGAGTTCTGCCGCAGCCAGTGGTGGAAGGAAACGGTGTCCAGCTCGCGTGCTTTCGGATGGGCCCACGGCTCGGTGGCGCCGATCTCGGCGGCCAGCGCGTCCAGCAGCCCAATCAGCTTGTCCATTTCGGCTTTGGTGTCCGCATCCACGGGGAAGGTGTCCCCCGTGTAGCGGACGGGCACGCCGTCGGCTCCGATGTACATCGAGTCGCCTTCCCGGTACCGGGGGTAGGTCTGAAGGCCGAGTTCGTCGAGCAGTTCCAGGAGTACGGTCTGGTCCGGCGAGACCCACTGGCCGCCGATCTCCAGCATGGCCCCGTCCACCGTGTCGGTCCAGGTGCGGCCGCCTACGCGGTCGCGCGCCTCGAGCACGGCGACGCTCAGGCCGGCCTTCTTCAGTTCACGGGCTGCGGTAAGTCCGGACGGCCCGGCTCCAACGACCACAACGTCGCGGTTCAGGTTCAGCATGATGTCCTCTCTTGGGTCCCGGCAGTGATGGGGACCACTAAATGAATGCCATTCATTTATTAGAACTATAGCGGCTCCCTGCACGGACCGGAAGTGCCGGATGGAATAATGCTGGAGACCACCAGAGAAAGGCCACTGATGCCGGCAGTACCAGCTGTACAGGGACGCGCCGCCGGAAAACCCGGCACCGCCAGGCGGCGGGCGGGCCGGCCCTCGGCCGCACTGCTGGACAAGGCCGGGATCACGGCGGCGGCGCTGGAACTGATAAACCGCAAGGGCTACGACGGCCTGACCATGGCGGGCCTGGCCAAGGAACTGGACGTGGCGCCGTCGGCCCTTTACAACCATGTGGCCGCCAAACGCGACGTCCTGCTCCTGGTGGAGGACCATCTCACCTCGCTGGTGGATGTGTCTGATTTCGGCTCGGCCCCGTGGGAGGACGCGGTGCGCAGCTGGGCGTGGAGCTACCGCAATGTCTTCGCGGAGCACACCCCACTGATTCCGGTGATCGCCGTCCTTCCGGTCACGGATGCGCCGCAGACACTGGCGATGTACGAGACAGTGAGCAAGGGCTTTCTCGACGCCGGCTTCCCCCAGGACCGCGTCGTGTCCTCCATCGTGGCGCTGGAGTCCTTTATCTTCGGCTCGGCGTACGACGTCACCGCGCCCGAGGACATCTTCGAGGCGGGAACCATGGCCGGCACCACGCCGAACTTCACGGCAGCCGTCCGGAGCGCGGCCGCCCGCAGCGGCGCCCAAGGGCGGGGCCGGCCGGCGGACATGGCGTTCGAGCTGGGGCTCGAGGCGCTGATCTCAGGGCTCGGTGCCCTGCGGGGCTGAGAGCCCCTAGTCTTCGGCAGCGGCAAGCTGGCCGCAGGCGCCGTCGATCTCCTTGCCGCGGGTGTCGCGCAGGGTGCAGGGCACGCCTGCGGCGCGGAGCCGCGCGATGAATTCCTGCTCCACCGGCTTATCCGAGGCGGTCCAGATGGAGCCTGGGGTCGGGTTGAGCGGGATCGGGTTCACGTGCACCCAGCCGCGGCCGCGCTGGTTGAGCTTCTTCCCCAGCAGGTCTGCACGCCAGGGGTGGTCGTTCATGTCCTTGATAAGCGCGTACTCGATGCTGACCCGGCGGCCCGTCTTGCGATAGTAGTCGTAGGCCGCGTCGAGCGCCTCGTCCACCTTCCAGCGGTTGTTGACCGGGATCAGCTCGTCGCGGAGCTCGTCGTCGGGGGCATGCAGGGACAGCGCGAACGTGACGGGCAGGTCCTCGTCCGCAAGCTTGCGGATGGCGGGGACAAGGCCCACCGTCGAGACCGTGATGTTCCGGGCAGACATGCCCAAGCCCTCGGGTGCGGGATCCACGAAGCGGTGGAGCGCGGCCATGACGCGCTTGTAGTTGGCCAGCGGCTCACCCATGCCCATAAACACGATGTTGGTGACACGTTCGTCATCGTGCTCCTTGGGGCCCAGCTCACCGGCCGCTATTACCCGGTTCGCAGCGACCACCTGGTCAACGATCTCCGCCGTGGACATGTTGCGGGTCAAACCGGCCTGGCCGGTGGCGCAGAACGGGCAGTTCATGCCGCAGCCAGCCTGGGAGGAGATGCAGAGAGTGATGCGGCCGGGGTAGCGCATCAGTACGGACTCCACCAGCGCTCCGTCGAACAACCGCCAGAGGAACTTGATGGTGTCCCCCTTGTCGCTGCGCTGGCGCCGGACCTCGGTGAGCAGCGGCGGGAACATCTGGGAGACGAGTTCCTCCCGGCCGGCCTTGGGGAGGTCGCTCATGGCTTCCGGGTCAACGGTCCAGTGCTGGAAGTAGTGTGTGGAGAGCTGCTTCGCCCGGAAGGCGGGGAGGCCAAGCTCCTTCATCTTCGCGCCGCGCTCGGCCAGGCTCAGGTCGGCGAGATGCGTGGGCGGCTGCTTCACCCGCGGTGATGCGAATTGGAGCAGCGGCCGGCCCTCGACGGTACG
The DNA here is from genome assembly GCF_024494415.1 of Pseudarthrobacter sp. R1. Lineage (NCBI taxonomy): Bacteria > Bacillati > Actinomycetota > Actinomycetes > Micrococcales > Micrococcaceae > Pseudarthrobacter > Pseudarthrobacter sp. R1. Next base: position 124,065 of record NZ_JAMKFI010000006.1, read on the forward strand.
CGCCTGCTCCCAGCCTTCGGCAGTGGGGAGGACCTGCGGGCGGGTGCTCTCCGGGGCCTCTTGACGGGCGCGCGCGGGAGCTTCGGAGGAAGAAGTGGGGGAAGTCATCCCCTCTATTGTCCCATGCCTTGTTATTGCTGAAACAGGGACCCGGCAACGCCGTGCCGTCAGTGCATAAAGCCGCTGCCGTCCCTGTCGCGGTCGTACTTACCGCAACGCGTGCAGCGCCTGTAACGGCCGCTGCCATCTTCCGCAGATTCTATGTGCCAGGCGTGGCGCAGGTTCAGTTTGCACATGAGGATCCCGAGCATGGTGCTCTCCGTTCTGAAGCACGCTGCACCCGCTAATTGCGTTCGCTGCGTAACCCCCTAAGTTTATGCGGTGCCTCCTCGGAACTGACAGGCAAACTTGCCTCCGGCAGGGATCTTAAAGACCCATAGACGGGCGTAGTTGTAATACAAGTTGTGCACTTATAGAATAAGAGGGTGGGCGAAGGAGCCCAGCGCCGCCCAAAGGAGAAACCGTGAGTACCGTCGATGTGATCCGCCACGTCAAACTGTCCACCGCCCGGCTGCCCCTCGCTGTTCCCATCAGCGACGCCAAGGTCTTCACCGGCCGGCAGAAGCCAATGACTGAGGTGGTTTTCCTCTTCGCCGAGATCACCACGGAGCTGGGGCACACCGGCGTCGGCTTCAGCTACTCAAAGCGTGCCGGCGGCCCGGCCCAGTACGCGCATGCCAAGGAAGTGGCCGAAGGCATTATCGGCGAGGACCCCAACGACATCGCCAGGATCTATACCAAACTGCTGTGGGCAGGGGCTTCGGTGGGCCGCTCCGGCGTTGCCACCCAGGCCCTCGCCGCCATCGACATCGCCCTTTATGACCTCAAGGCCAAGCGCGCCGGCCTGCCGCTCGCCAAGTTCCTTGGCTCCTACCGCGACTCCGTGCAGACCTACAACACCTCCGGCGGATTCCTCAACGCCACCCTCGAAGAAGTCAAGGCCCGCGCCACGCAGTCCCTCGAGGAAGGCATCGGCGGCATCAAGATCAAGGTGGGCCTTCCGGACAGCAAAGAGGACCTGCGCCGCGTCGCCGGCATCCGCGAACACATCGGCTGGGACGTCCCGCTGATGGTGGACGCGAACCAGCAGTGGGACCGCGCCGCCGCGCTGCGGATGGGGCGCCAGCTCGAAGAATTCAACCTCATCTGGATTGAGGAGCCCCTGGACGCCTACGACTTCGAGGGCCACGCGCACCTTGCCCAGGTCCTGGACACCCCCATCGCCACGGGCGAAATGCTCGCTTCCGTGGCCGAACACAAGGGCCTCATCAACGCCAACAGCTGCGACATCATCCAGCCGGATGCACCCCGGGTGGGCGGTATCACCCAGTTCCTTCGCCTGGCTGCGCTTGCCGACGAGCGCGGGCTGGGCCTTGCCCCGCACTTCGCCATGGAAATCCACCTGCACCTGGCAGCGGCGTACCCGCGCGAGCCCTGGGTTGAGCACTTCGACTGGCTCGATCCCCTCTTCAACGAGCGGCTCGAGACCAAGAACGGCCGGATGATCGTCCCGGACCGCCCCGGCCTGGGCGTCACGCTGAGCGAGCAGGCCCGCGCCTGGACCACCGAGTCCGTGGAGTTCGGCGCGTAACCTTGTTGCCATGAGCCGGAACCTCACCGCGGACCTCGCCGCTGACCTTCGCACCCGCATTGTCGACGGCGTCATCCAGCCGGGCGAGAAGCTCCCCAGCGAAAACACCCTTATCAGCGACTTCGGGGTGAGCCGTACCGTGGTGCGCGCCGCGCTGACCAGGCTGCAGGCCGAGGGCCTGGTCGAAACCGAACGAGGGCGAGGAAGCTTCGCCCTCACCCCGCCGTCGGACGGGCCCCAGGCTGCACCCGGGGCCCGTCCCGTCGCAACCATGGAGGACCGGCTCCACCTGCTCGAATTCCGGATCGGCGTGGAAGCTGAAGCGGCGGCGCTGGCCGCGCGGAACCACACCGAACGGCAGCTCCGGGCTGTTACTGCGGCACTTGACGAGTTCACATTGAGTGCCGGCCATCCGGCGCATGCCATGAAGTCCGACTTCGAGTTCCACCGGGCCGTTGCTGCCGCCTCCGGCAACCCCTACTACTCCGACTGCCTGTCCGCCCTTGGCCAGACCATGATCGCGATGCCGCGCACCCGGCTGATGACGGACGCGGAACACTACGCGCGCGACCATTTCGACCAGGTGGTCCAGGAGCACCGTTCCATTTCAGACGCCATTGCCGACGGCGACGAGGCTGCCGCGGCCGCCGCCATGCGCAGCCACCTTGCCAACTCCCGACGCCGGTTTAAGGCTTCCGCCCGGCCCTAACCTGGGCTGTTCCGGGCCTGCGCCCAGGCAGACGGGGATGCAGGCAGGCATTCGGGCAGCACAAGCAAAAGAGCCCCGGTCTATTGACCGGGGCTCTTCATTTGCGTGCGCGAGGGGGGATTTGAACCCCCACACCCTTTCGGATACTGGCACCTGAAGCCAGCGCGTCTGCCGTTCCGCCACTCGCGCGCAACTTCCTTCACAGAATCCCGTCCAGTTTCCCGAACCGCAACCCTGTAAAAGCAGCGAGATCAAGCATAACGGACATTGCCCGGAAAATACCAATTGGGGCACGGGGCCACCCGCACCCGGCTACGAACTAAGGCCAGGAACCGACCCACAACACTGCCAACACCGCGGGCAACCAGATAACGCAGACCATCGGAAACTGAACTTTTGGCAGCGCCCGGCCGTTGTGGATTAAGGTCATTCACGGGCCCGCCCAGTAGTATCGGATGTAGGAGTGACTGCTGCATGCAGTCACACCGGCGGCTTGGGAACACCACTGCAAGTGAACTTACGGAACGAAAACTGCCCCGCAGCCGGGGGGAAAGGAGAAGAACCATGGGTCTGCTGGACAAAGTCGAGCGCGGCATCGAAAAGGCCGTCCGGGGCGTCTTCTCCACCGGCTCGCGCGCCCAGGTTGAACCCGTCGAAATCGCCAGCAGGCTGCGCCGGGAAGTGGACCACAAGTCCCTTACCGTCGCCGCGGGACGCACCCTGGTGCCCAACGTTTTCGATGTCCAGCTCAGCGATGATGACTTCATACGCGCCCAGGAATGGGGCACCCCGCTGGCCGAAGAACTCTGCGACGTTGTGATCAACCACGTCCGCAGCCAGGGCTACACCCTGCAGGGTTCGGTGCGGATCTCCTTCCGCCGCGATACAGAACTGCGCGCCGGCGACTTCGAAATCGTCTCCTCAACCGAGAAATCCAAGGGCACAGCAGGCGGTCCCCCGCCCCGTCCCAACTTGCCTGCCGCTCCCAGCCGCCAACCGGTCCGGCTGCAGCCCGTCCTCGACATCGACGGCCAGCGGTACTCACTCAACGCCCCGTCCATCGTGCTCGGGAGGTCCTCGGAGGCCGACATCCTGGTCGAGGACACCGGCGTTTCCCGCCGCCACCTTGAAATCCGCACGGCCAACGGGGTCACCACGGCAGTGGACATGGGTTCCACCAACGGGAGCTATGTGAACGGGCACAAGGTCTCGGGAAGCACCGAACTCACCGACGGCTCCACCATCACCATGGGACGGACAAAGATTATCTTCCGCCTGCTTCCTGCCAGCCCTGGCGGCCACGCATGAGTGAACTCACCATCACCGCTTTGCGGTTCGGTTTCCTGTTGCTGCTCTGGGTGCTCATCTTCAGCATCGTCTCCACCATGCGCCGGGATCTTATGGTGGGCCGAAAGGCCGCCGCCGGCGCCCCAACAGCCCGGCAGATGCGCAAAAACCCCGAACTGGCCGAGGGCACGCCACAACCCTTGAAGCAGCAGGCCCGGCAACTGGTGGTCGTCGAAGGCCCACTAAAGGGCCGAACACTTCCGCTGGCCGCGAGCCCCATCCTGCTGGGCCGCGCGCAGGAGGCCACCCTGGTCCTGGAGGACGACTACGCCTCCGGCCGTCACGCCAGGCTGTTTCCGCAGGGCAGCCGCTGGTTCATCGAGGACCTGGGTTCGACCAACGGCACCTACCTGGCTGACCAGCAGCTGACCCGTGCCCTGCCCGTTGAGCTTGGCGTACCCGTGAGAATCGGCAAGACGGTCATTGAATTGAGGCCATAGCCGTGGCCGCCCCGGAAAGCCCCGCACCCGGCCCCAAGCCGGTGGAGCGGCCCCTCATCATGCGCTTCGCAGCGAGGTCCGACGTCGGAAAAATCCGCTCGAAAAACGACGATTCCGCTTACGCGGGTCGCCACCTCGCCGTAGTCGCGGACGGCATGGGCGGGCACGCGGGCGGCGACGTCGCTTCGGCCGCCACTGTTCTTGACATGATCCACCTGGACCGGGGTGATTACACCGGCGATGCGGCCACCACGCTGGCCGATGAGATCCAGACCGCAAACTCCCTGCTGTCTGAGCTTGTGCATGTCAACCCCAAGCTGGCCGGGATGGGAACCACCGTCACGGCGCTCCTGCTTGCCGAGGGGAAGCTGCACTTTGCGCACATCGGTGACTCCCGGGCGTATCGCCTGCGGGACGGCGAGTTTGAGCAGGTCAGTGTTGACCACACGTTTGTGCAGCGGCTGATCGACGAAGGCCGGCTCCGGCCCGAGGAAGCCGAAACGCATCCGCATAAGAACGTCCTGATGCGTGTCCTGGGCGACGTTGATGCCAGCCCTGAACTGGACCTGGACAGTTTGGACGTGAAACCCGGGGATCGCTGGCTCCTCTGTTCTGACGGCCTTAACTACGTTGCCGGCCATGCCGTTGAACGCACCGTCCGCGAGACCAAGGACCTGCGCGAGTGTGTGGAAACCCTCGTGGACCTTACCCTCGAGGCCGGCTCCCCGGACAACGTCACCGTTGTTATGGTGGAAATCGTTGAGGAAACGCCCGACGACGTCAGTACCGCCGCCGTCGACGTCATTCCCTCCCACGAAGTCACCAAAGCCGCTGCCGTGGCGAAGAGCGCGGGCTCCCTGGCGGCCGAAGCACCGGGAGCCGTAGGCAGCCCGAAGCCCGCTGCCGGCAACCCAGCAGAACCTCCTGCTGCCAATGATCCCAAAAACTCCAATGCCGCCAAGGATTCAGGGGAACCGGCGTCGGCCAAAAGCAGCAACAGCCCGGATACCCCTGGAGCAGGAGTCACCGATCCGCACCTCGGCGAGCACCTGTCCGCCGAAGTGCTCCGTGACGAACTGGCCTCACGCCCGCACGAACTTGTGGGAGCAGCCGCAACAGCTGCGGAGTCCGGTTCCATTCCCACCATCGCCGGCCGCACCGTTGCGCGGCGCGCCGCCACCCTCCTCACGCACAAGGCTGAACCCCCCGCCGGTGACGATGACACAGTGGTGCCCCTCAAGCCACGGCGGTGGCTGACCTGGTCCATTGCCGCGTCCGTCCTGGTGCTCCTGACTATTGGACTCTGGCTCGGGTACGCCTGGACCCAAACCCGTTACTACGTCGGCGAGTTCGATGCCCGCGTTGCCATCTTCAACGGCGTTTCCCAGCGCCTGGGACCCATCCAGCTCTCAAGTCTTGAGACCGTAACCGAGATCCGGATGGATTCCCTTCCGCCGTTCTCGCAGCAGCGCGTTCGCCAGACGGTACCTGCCCAGGATCTTTACGACGCCCAGCGCATCGTGAAAAACCTCGAACTGACCGGCAGCACGTCACCGGAAGACGAGTGCGTGGCGCCTTCGCCTTCCCCCGGCGCCTCAACGGCTCCAACAGCTACGGCCGCGCCCACCGCGACGGCCGCACCAGCGCCTGATGCTTCGGCCACCCCTGCGGTTCCGTCCCCCCCACCCAGTCCCACAGTCACCTGCGAGGTGGGCCAATGAGCCAGCTCAGTACCACAATCAAACCCCGCCGCAACGTGGAACTTGCGTTGCTCCTGCTGGCCCTTGCGGTCGGCATTGGGGCCAGCATGCTGGTGGGGGTGGACCAGGAAAAGGCGTTCGACTCGGACTTCTGGTTCCAGTCGAGCCTGCTCGCCCTGGCTGCCTTGGTGTTCCACGGCGTGCTTCGCTTCCGCGCAAAATATGCAGATCCGGTAATACTTCCCCTGGTGGTGGCCCTCAACGGAATCGGCCTGGCCATGATCCGCCGTCTCGACGCGCCCGGCGACGATACCGGCAATAACCAGCTCCGGTGGACCCTGATCGCCATGGCAGTCGCCATAGCCGTCATCTGGTTCCTCAAGGACCACCGCATCCTCCGCAGGTTCACCTTCATCTCCCTTGCCGCCAGCGCCCTGTTGCTGGTGCTTCCGCTGGTTCCCGGCATCAGCGCAGGCGAAATCCTCGGTGCCCGCGTGTGGATCCGGCTTGGGCCCATGACGTTCCAGCCGGGTGAAGTCGCCAAGATCACCCTCGCCATATTCTTCGCCGGGTATCTTTCCTCGAACCGCGACCTGATCCTGCTGGCCGGCCGGAAGATCGGTCCGCTGCAGTTTCCGCGGTTCAAGGACATGGGCCCCATGATCACTGCCTGGCTGGTGAGCATCGGCGTACTCATCTTCCAGCGCGACCTCGGTTCATCTGTGCTCTTCTTCGGCCTGTTCATCGTCATGATCTACGTGGCAACCAGCCGTATCAGCTGGGTGGTGATCGGCCTGGCCCTCATTCTCGGCGGCGGCTTTGCAGCGTCGCGGGTCTTTTCCCATGTGGAACTCCGTATTAGCGGCTGGTTGAACGCCTTTACCCCGGAGGTTTACGACCGGGCTCCCGGTGGAAGCCACCAGATCGTGCAGGGACTCTTCGGCATGGCCAACGGCGGCCTCGTAGGGACCGGCCTGGGCCAGGGCCGGCCGGACCTTGTTCCGTTCGCCAACAGCGACATGATCATCGCCTCCCTCGGCGAGGAACTTGGCCTGATCGGACTCTTCGCCATCGTCCTGATGTACCTGTTGCTCTTCACCCGCGGCTTCCGGGCGGCCCTGGGCACCCGCGATGCGTTCGGCAAACTGCTCGCCTGCGGACTGTCATTCGCCGTGGCGCTGCAGTGCTTCGTGGTCATCGGCGGCGTTACCCGGCTCATTCCGCTGACCGGTCTGACCACGCCCTTCCTTGCCGCCGGCGGTTCCTCCCTGCTGGCCAACTGGATCATCGTGGGCCTGCTCCTGATGATTTCCCACACCGCCCGCGGCCCGGTGGACACCACACCCCTGCCACCGGCAAAGGGCGCGGAATCCGTGGGCATTGATACTCCTACCGAGGCGGTGAAGCACCTGTGAACCAGGCGATACGGCATTCATGGGTAGCGGCGATTGCGATGTTCGCGCTGATCTTCGGCGCCATCAGCTATGTCCAGGTGATTGGCGCCGAAGAGCTCGAAGCCAACCCGTGGAACCAGCGCGCCATCCTGCAGGACTACTGCAATGACCGCGGCGCGATCGTTGTGGCCGGATCACCGGTGGCGGAATCAGTGGAGAGCGGTTCGGAGACCTGCGCGTTCCAGCGGACCTACCCGCAGCCGGAGCTGTACGCGGGAATCACCGGGTACTTCTCGCAGAACTACGGGGCCACCGGCCTTGAGCAGGCCATGGGCGAGCAGCTGGCAGGCAACTCAGACCAGCTCTTCCTGGACCGGGTGGGCCAGCTTTTCCTGGGCAGCCAGCCAAAAGGTGCGTCCGTGGAACTCACCATCGATCCGGAGATCCAGCGGCTCGCCTACGACCTCATTCCGGAAGGGCAGCGCGGTTCCATTGTGGTCACCAACCCCAAGACCGGCGCAATCCTGGCCATGGTGTCCAAACCCTCCTACAACCCCAACCTGGTTGCCACTCAGAATCCCACCGAAGAGTCGGCCAATATCAACGAACTCGTCAAAGTTCCGGGCATCAACCTGAACCCGAACGTCAGCGGACCCACCGGTGAACAGCTTGCCCCGGGTTCCGTCTTCAAACTCGTGGACACCGCCGCGGCGCTTGCGTCAGGCAAATACAACAAGGACAGCGAACTTCCCAATCCGGCTGAAATGCCCTTCGACGGCATCCAGTACAAGCTTCCCAACTATGCAGGCGGCAACTGCTACACCCGGGACACGGCGGACTTCGCCTTTGCGCTGCAGCAATCCTGCAACACGCCATTCGCCAGCATTGCCCTGGACCTGGGCCGGGACGCAATCGCCGAGCAGGCGAGGAAGTTCGGCTTCGGCGAGGACATGGGGGACCAGCTGAAGCTCGGCTACGCCCGGGACAACGGCTTCCCCGACGACCTGGATGCGCCGGGACTCGCCCAGTCAGCCATCGGACAGCGGGACGTCCGGGCCACGCCCTTGCAGGTGGCCATGATGACCGCGGCTATCGCCAATGACGGGGTGCAGATGAGGCCCAACCTGATCAAGACCCTGCGTTCCCCGGACCTTCGTGTCATCGACGAACCGCAGCCGGAACAACTGCGCACCTCAACCACCCCGGAGATCGCCAACCAGATCACGGAGTGGATGACCAGTGCGGTCAGCCAGGGCATCGCCAACAGGGCAGCAGTCCCGGGAGTCCAGGTGGCAGGCAAAACCGGAACTGCAGAGCTGGGCAATGGCGTGAACAACTCCTGGTTCACCGGATTTGCCCCGGCAAACAACCCGCAGGTGGGTGTCACGATCGTCATGGAGGGCGTGGACATCACTACCGGCGCACAGCTAACCAGTCCGAATGCGAAGAGAATTTTTGAGGCGGTGTTGAATAAGTGAGGCCTACAACCGGAATCACCCTCGGCGGCAGATTCCAGCTGACCACGCGGATCGCGATCGGCGGCATGGGCGAAGTCTGGAAAGCCAAAGACCTCGTCCTGGGCCGCATCGTCGCCATCAAGGTGTTGAAAGAGGAGTACACGGGGGACCCCGGCTTCCTTCAGCGCTTCCGCGCAGAGGCCCGCCACACTGCCCTGCTGAACCACGTGGGCATCGCCAACGTCTTCGACTACGGCGAGGAAGAGGGCTCTGCCTACCTGGTCATGGAACTGGTCCCGGGCCAGCCGCTAAGCAGCATCATCGAACACGAGCAGGTGCTGTCCCCGGACCGCACCCTGTCCATCATCGCGCAGACAGCCCGTGCGCTCTCCGTTGCCCATGCCCAGGGATTGGTGCACCGGGACATCAAGCCGGGCAACCTCCTGATCACTCCTGATGGACGCGTGAAAGTCACTGACTTCGGCATCGCCCGCCTTGCCGACCAGGTGCCCCTCACCCAGACGGGCCAGGTGATGGGCACAGCCCAGTATCTGGCACCGGAGCAGGCCACGGGCCAGACGGCCACCGGTTCCTCGGACATCTACTCACTGGGTGTCATTGGCTACGAATGCCTCTCCGGGCACCGGCCGTTCTCCGGCGAGTCCCAGATCGCCATCGCCCTCGCCCAGGTCAACGATGCGCCGCCGCCACTGCCGGAGTCGCTTCCCACACCGGTGCGGGCCCTCCTGATGTCCATGCTCGCCAAGGATCCCAAGAACCGCCCCGCGAACGCCATCAAGCTGGCTGAGGCAGCGGAGGCCATCCGGAACGGGGACGTCAGCGCCGCCCGCGCCGCCGTCCCGGGCATGCTCCTGTTTGACGCCGATACCGGTCCCATCACGGCACCGGTGGACACAACAACTGCACCCACCGGTGTTATCGGTGCCCAGCGTGACACTTCCCCCACTGCAACCTCTGCGTTGCCGGTGCTGGGTGCCGGTGCTGCCGGTGCCATGGCAGGAATGGCAGCCGGTGCCGCAGGATCGGCGGCGGATGCTGATGAGCCGCAGGGAACGCTTGCCCGCGCCAATGCCCTCGCCGCCGAGCGGAATTGGGTGCCGGAAGAAACAACGTACGACGACGAGCCGGCCGATGAGCCCGAACGCCGCCGCCGCAGCCCCTGGACCTGGCCGCTGATCGCCCTGATCCTGCTGCTCCTGTTCGCCTTGATCGGGTTCCTCGTGAACCAGCTCGGAGTCTTCTCCCCGTCCGGCAGTCCTTCGTCCAGTGCCGCGTCGACCAGTGCGCCCGCCACATCGGCGACCCCGACGCAAACACAGCAATCGGCCACGCCCACCCAGACCCGGGCCACACCCACCGTAACCACGCCCCCACCGCCGGAAACTGTGAACGTCATTCCTGAGGCCTACCTGGGGAAGGACTACCGGACGGTTCAGTCGCAGCTTTCCGCCCTCAACCTGGACGTCAGCGTGCAGCCGCAGGTTGATGCGAACTCAGCGCCCAACTCGGTGATTGGCTTGTCGCGGTCGGGTCAGGTGGAAGTGGGTTCGCCGGTGACCATTACCTATGCCGTGGCACCCCCCGCCCCCACCACAACCTCTCCGCCGCCGGCGCCAACACCGACATCCACCACCTCCGCCGTGGCAGCACCCACAGCACAGTCGCCCCTCCCGGATTGCGCCGCCGGTGAGCTGCCGGGCCTGCCTCCGACCTGCAAGCCGTAACCGGCAGGACAGCCAATGAACGAGTCAGCGCGCACACCGTTGCACCGGGAGGACAGCCTCCCGGTGGATAGCAAACGTGTCCTGAGCGGACGGTACGAGGTGGGCAACCTTATTGGCCGGGGAGGAATGGCGGACGTTCACCGCGGCTTGGACACCCGGCTCGGACGCACCGTGGCCATTAAACTGCTGCGCGCGGACCTTGCACGTGATCCCCAGTTCCAGGCGCGCTTCAAGCGCGAAGCGCAGGCCGTGGCGGCGCTGAACCACCCGTCCATTGTGGCTATTTACGATACCGGCGAGCACCTCGTCCACGACGGTTCGCATGACAACGTCCGCGTGCCGTACATCGTGATGGAGTTCGTTGAGGGCAAGACCATCCGCGATCTTATCCGGGCCAACGATGTCACTATCGACCACGCCATCGATTACTGCCTGGGCGTACTCGGAGCCCTCGAGTACAGCCACAAGGCGGGGATCGTGCACCGGGACATCAAGCCGGCCAACGTGATGTACTGCCCCGGCAGTGACTCGGTGAAGGTCATGGACTTCGGCATCGCCCGTGCCATGGCCGATTCCTCGGCCACTATGACCCAGACGCAGGCCGTGGTGGGCACCGCGCAGTACCTGTCACCTGAGCAGGCCCGCGGTGAAACAGTGGATGCGCGCAGTGACCTCTACTCTGCCGCCTGCCTCCTGTATGAAATGCTGACCTCGCGCCCGCCGTTCGTTGGCGACAGTCCCGTGTCCGTGGCATACCAGCACGTGCGTGAAATCCCGGCACCCGCGAGCAGCCTGAACCCGGAAATTTCGCCGGCACTGGACACCGTGCTTGCCAAGGCACTGCAGAAGAACCGCGACGACAGGTTCCAGGATGCGGCAGCGTTCCAGCGTGCCCTGCGCGCCGCAAGGGCCGGTATTCCTGTTGCGGCGGCATCGCCCTCGGAGGCTCCCACCGATCCCAACGACCACGTCCCAACCCCGTCCTCTTCCCCCGCCACTGAAGCCTTTGCTGTTACGGGCGCGAGCTTCCTGGATGATGCACCTACGGGACGGCTCACTGCCTTGAGCACCCCGGCCGACGCCGGCGGCAGCCCCGGTCCCGGCGCTTACGAACCTTCCACACGGGATGAGTTGCTCCTCGGCCTGCCTTTGGAACGCGAGCGGACCGCACGGCAAAAGTCCCGCCGTCGTGCGTGGATCACCACCCTGGTGATCTTCACCGTCCTCGTCCTGGCCGGCGGCGGGCTGTGGCTGTACAGCATCGTGAACCGCCCGGCACCGCCGCCGCCGAAGGTTTCGATTCCGGCGGTGGCGGCGATGACTGAGTCTGCTGCCCTGCAGGAGCTCTACGGCGCGGACCTCGTGCCCAGAATCGCCCGCGCACAACATGACACGGTACCCAAGGGCACTGCCATCGGAACGGATCCTGCGTCCGGTGTCGCCGTAGATCCGGGAGCCGAGGTGGTCCTGAATATCTCCGACGGGCCCAGCGCCGTCAAGATTCCAGACAGCCTGCCGGGCAAGACTGAAGCTGCTGCCCGGGACATGCTGCGCCAGATCGGGTTGGTGGGCGCTCCCTCAACCACCACCGCCAACAGCCCCACAGTCCCGGCAGGCATCGTGATCACCACAAGCCCCGCCCCGGGACAGAGCGTCGGCGTGGGCACAAGCGTTGAGCTGGTGGTGTCCACCGGCAAGGTCGCCGTCCCCGAACTCCGCGGACGGACCCGGGAAGAAGCAGAAGCGGCTTTGAAGGAACTGGGCCTGGTACCCGCCGTGGTTGAAGCGGAGAACGCGCAGGTGGAACCAGGCAGGGTCACGGATCAGGGCGACGCCGTTAACGCGGCAGTGGAGCAGGGCAAGACTGTCACCATCGTGGTCGCCAAGGCGCCGCCTCCGCCGCCAAGCCCCTCTCCGACCCCGACGCCCACGCCGACATCCACCAAGAAGGATGACGACTGAACGGCAGGCCGCAACAGGTCAGTGCTGGATGAGCGGGCTCAGCTTGGCTGCCCGCGCAGCCGCGCCCTTCATGCCCAGGGACTCGAGCCAGTTCCCCAGCATCTGGTAGCCGCCTTCAGTCAGCACGGATTCCGGGTGGAACTGCACACCGCACAGGGGTGCGGTCCGATGCTGGAGCCCCATCACCACGCCTGACGCGGTTTCCGCCGTCACTTCCAGGACATCGGGAAGCGTGTCCCGCACCGCAGCGAGGGAGTGGTAGCGGGTGGCCGTGACGGGGGAGGGGAGCCCCGAAAAGACACTGGTCCCGATGTGTTCCACCAGGGAGGTCTTCCCGTGCATAAGCTCCGGGGCATGGGTCACCTTGCCCCCGAATGCCTCCGCCAGCGCCTGGTGTCCCAGGCACACGCCGAACATGGGCACGCTGTTCTCGCCACACCATTTGATGAGTTCGATGCAGACCCCGGCTTCAGCCGGGTTGCCAGGGCCGGGAGAGATCAACACGCCGTCGCGGGTGCCGGCCAGTTCGGTGGCCTCCGCCAGGGTGACGTCGTCGTTGCGGACCACTGTGGTCTCGGCGCCAAGCTCCTGGAGGTAGCCCACCAGGGTGTAGACGAAGCTGTCGTAGTTATCCACCACGAGGATCTTGGTTGGGGTCATGGCTGGCTTACGGAACCAATCGTTGAGTCGGTGAATTGGGTGTACTCGGACATCCACGGGAAAAGGAACTGAACCATCAATACCAGTGCGCCGGCGATCAGCACCAGCGAGGTGGCGATCCGCAGCCACAAAGGCCCTGGAAGATGGCGGAAAATCCAGCCGTACATGCTCAGCCCTTTCCAATCGCTGCAGCAACCTGGGCTGCGATTTCAACAGGCGGACCGGCTGATGCAGGGCGCCAGCTGTCCAGCAGCGCGTAGGCGATAATGCGTTCTTCCGCCCCGAAGCGGGGGTTGCAGCTGGTCATGGTGAGGAATCTTTCCGTGGGGGTGACGCCCGGAAGAGTGGGCACAGGCTCCAGGACGTCCGTTCGCGACGGCATCACGATCTGGTTGTTGCGGAAGACATACACGTAGTATCCGTCCTTGGTCTGGACGTAGATCTTGTCCCCGGGAACCAGGGTGTGGATATTGTCCAGGACCGCACCATGGGTCTGGCGATGCCCTGCAACAGCGAAATTACCAACCGCTCCAGGCATGGCCGTGTTGGTGTAGTGCCCCAACCCGAGCGTGTCCAGTACGTCACTGGTGGTCCCCTGGACGATGGGCCGGGTGTAGTTTTCGCCGAACCGGGGAATGTACATTATCCCGATGGTGCCGGCGTGGCCGGGCGCTGCCGAAACTGCGGGCGGACCGAAATCTTCAGGGGCTGCCGGCGCGTCCGGGGCGGCTGGAGCGGCAGCACCGAGGTCCTGTGCAAACTCCTTGATGACTTCGCTCTGCTTGGCGTCTGACTCCACGTTGGTCCACCACAGCTGCCAGGCAACAAAAAGAAGAAGAATGATCCCCGCTGTAATGAGCAGCTCACCCACCACCAGGACTGCCCCGCGCAAAATGACGACGCCGGCAGCCGGCGCAGCAGCTGGCCGCGCCTTCTCCTGCAGTACCACGGGTTCTCCTCCCGGCGGTTGCGATGGGCGTTGGTGACCCATGACTACGGCTAGAATTGGCTGCTAGTAAGAATCCAGATTTGACCAAGATCGCGCAGACCGCTGGCAACTTCCTTCTTGCAGGATATCAAGCCCGGAACGCCGAGCTTGCCTCAGCCCGCCAAGGAGAACCCGTGCCCGAGTCAAAGCCTCGCAAGAAGACCGCCAGCACCCCCCAGCAGGCTTCGTCGCAGGCCTACAAGCCCAACCCCGTCTGGTTCAAGCCGGTTATGTTCGGCCTGATGATCATCGGCCTCTTCTGGATCATCACGTTCTACATCAGCGAAGGCCGGCTGCCGGTTGCGGCGTGGGAATCGTGGAACATCGTGGCCGGCTTCGGCATCGCAATCATCGGCTTCCTCATGACCACCCGGTGGCGCTCATAATTCCTGGCGGCGGGCCAGCCCTCGGCACAACGGTGAGCGGTGGTCCAGCCTCTGACCGGCCTGCCCACGGCGGTGCAGTCGTCGGCGGGGACGGCCTCGCCCGGCCTGCGTGGGCGTCCACTGACCCACTCCTGCGCGACTATTACGACAATGAGTGGGGCCTTCCTGTCACCGACGAACAGGGGCTCTACGAGCGTATCTGCCTGGAGGGGTTTCAAGCAGGACTTTCCTGGGCCACCATCCTCCGGAAGCGCCCTGCGTTCCGGGCCGCCTTTGCGGGCTTCAACCCGGATGCGGTAGCGCTGTTTACCGAAGCCGACGTCGATCGGCTGCTGCAGGATCCGGGCATCGTCCGGAACCGGCTGAAAATCCGGTCCGCTGTGGCAAATGCACACGCCACACTCGCGCTGCGCCAGGAAGGCGGCCTGGTGGAGTTTGTCTGGCAGTTCAAACCAACAGACACACCCCGTCCTGCAGTCCACACCGATATCCCCACCCAGTCCCCGGAGTCGGTTGCCCTGTCCAAGGCCTTGCGGAAGAAGGGATTCTCCTTCGTCGGTCCCACCACCATGTTTGCCCTCATGGAAGCCATCGGCATGGTGGATACGCACCTGTTGGACAGCCACCGCCGTGGATCTTCAGGAATCTGGCCGCAGCCCCACGCCTGATTCCCTGGTTTTCCCCAACTGTTGGGAAAGTTATCCACATTGTTGAAAACCTGAGTGGACCAGTAGAAAGCCAGCCTTACGACCGCCAAGCAGCGGGATCGGGCCAATCATGCCACCCGGATGCAGTTATTAACAGTGTGGAAGACCTGTGGATAACCAAGCCCTCCGGGTAGGGCCTGTCCTTAGGGTCCGGGCGGACGATTAGCGCTCCCGGCGGACGGGGTGGTGGCTGGTGATGGATATCCGGTTGAATGCGTTCATAGTGATTGCCAACCAACTGACAATCGAGAACTCCTCTTCGGTCAGGTGCTCGCGCGCGAACGCTTCCTCCTGGGCTTGGGCATGATGGTCCGGCAACTCGGTGATGCTTTCGGCCAGTGCAAGGGCGGCCCGTTCCTTTTCGGTGAAGAGGGCCGTCTCGCGCCACGCGGGGAGCACCGCCAGGCGCTGTCCGCTCTCGCCCGCTTTGAGGGCATCCCTGACATGGAGATCCAGGCAGTAAGCGCAGCCGTTGAGCTGCGATATCCGGACGTGCAGGAGCTCCACTGTCTTCCCGTCCAGTCCGGCGGCCTCTGCGGCCTCCCGCACTTTAATCCCCAACCCGTTCAGTGCCCGCCAGAGGACAGGATGTTGCTTGTCGAGGAAGATGTGCTGCGTGGTGGCGCTCAATAGGTACTCCTGGGTCGGACGGCAATGGCAGGCGCAAAAAGTGGCAGGCAACCTGCGTTGGAACTGCGGACTGGCACCTAGCTTCAACTACTCGGGCCAGGTTGTCCACTTACCAACACTGCGATACCCACAAGTTATCCACAACTGTGGAAACTGCGGAAGCTACAGGCGGGTCGTCACTCTTCTCGCACCGCGGTGCGGGCAATTTCGGCCACGCGATTACCGCGCTGTCACTTATTAACACTGTGCAAAAGGCTGTTGAAAGCTGCCCATGAAAGCCAGGGATGCTGCCCATCCGGATTGTCTTCCACTGCTTTATCCACAGAGGACTGCTTTT
Organism: Pseudarthrobacter sp. R1; assembly: GCF_024494415.1. Taxonomy (NCBI): domain Bacteria; kingdom Bacillati; phylum Actinomycetota; class Actinomycetes; order Micrococcales; family Micrococcaceae; genus Pseudarthrobacter; species Pseudarthrobacter sp. R1. Next base: position 140,178 of record NZ_JAMKFI010000006.1, read on the forward strand.
TCGGGCTTTTGTCCACTTAAGCACAGCACTATCCCCAAGAGTTATCCACAGATGTGGATTGTAGGCCGTCCTGCTTCCCGGAATTCCCGCGAACTAGCGGGAAAACCGGTTTCCCTGGTCGAACTACAGGCGTGTAAGTTACCAACACTGTGGATAAGTCCTGTGGATAAGAAAAGCCCCGACATTGGTCATGTCGGGGCCCTCTTGAGAACGGGACGGCGTCAGCCCTTCGGGCTGCATGCCTGTGTGGCTACATCGAGATTTTCACCCAGCTGGCAACGGCCAGCAGCAGCACGACCGCCACCAGGCCCGCTGCCTGGATGAGGCCCTGCCGCCGTCCGCGGGGAGTGTAGGCAAGGATTGCCGCGCAAAGGGCACCCGTTACCAGGCCACCCAAGTGCGCCTGCCACGCGATCTGCGGGATGAGGAAACCAATCACGCCGTTGATGGCAATCAGCACCCACAGCTGGCGGGTATCGCCGCCACGGTGCCGCTGCACCAGCAGCATGGCGCCGAAGAGGCCGAAGATGGCGCCTGAAGCGCCCACAACTCCCACCAGCCCTTGTCCGGGTACCAGCACGGGATTCAGGAGCAGATATCCAACGGAGCCGCCTACGGCCGAGATCAGGTACAGCGCCAGAAATCGGGCACGGCCCAGGAGTGGCTCGAGGGCCTGGCCGAAGATCCACAGCGTGTACATGTTCAAGGCGATGTGCAGGACGGAATCCGGCGAGTGCAGGAAAGCCGCGGTCAGCATCCGCCATGGCTCAAACGCCCCGTACTCAGGGGTAGCGAAGACGTTGTTGTAGGCGAACTGCTCGTAGACCACCTGGCCGGGAACCACCCATTGGAGCACGTACATCACCGCACAAAGGGCAATAATCCCGTACGTGACCACCGGTTTGCCGGACGCTACGGCGCCGCCGTAGACCGTCCGCACCTGGGGCGTCGTCCGGCTTGTCTCGTTGACGCAGTCAACGCATTGGAATCCGACGGCGGCCGCCCGCTGGCAGTCGGGGCACGCCGGCCGCCCGCACCGCTGACAGCGGACATAGGAAGGCCGGTCCGGATGCCGCGGGCACACCGGAACCTGTGCGGACGGCTCGGCCGACGGAACTCCGTAACTCATGGGTGGGGATTACAGCTGTTCGATGTCGATGCTGTTGATGGTGACGTCCTCCACCGGGCGGTCACCCATGCCGGTGCGCACGCCCTCGATGGCGTCGACAACCTTCTTGGATTCGTCGTCGGCCACCTCACCAAAGATGCTGTGCTTGCCCTGGAGCCAGTCGGTGGGGATGGTGGTGATGAAGAACTGTGAACCGTTAGTGCCCTTGCCCATTTGGATCCCGGCGTTGGCCATGGCCAGCTTGTAGGGCTGGTTGAAGCTGAGCTCGGGGTGGATCTCGTCGTCGAACCGGTATCCGGGTCCGCCGGTGCCGCGGCCCAGGGGATCGCCGGCCTGGATCATGAAGTCCTTGATGATGCGGTGGAAGATGGTGCCGTTGTACAGCGGCGTGCCCGTCTTCTCCTCGCCCGTCTCCGGGTGGGTCCACGTCTGCTCGCCGGTGGCGAGGCCAACGAAGTTCTTGACCGTCTTGGGCGCGTGGTTGCCGAAGAGGTTGACGACGATGTCGCCAAGGCTGGTGTGGATGGTTGCTTTTGCGGTTGCGATTGCAGTCATAAAGGCCATTCTTCCACGGCGGTCCGGGGTGGTGATGGCTGTTGCATCAGTTCCGCGCTGGGTGAAATCCGCCTAAAATCCGCAGAGAGAATAGCCGGTGAAGACCAAGGCACGTAGGCTAACCACAGACCGTCACATTAATTCGGGAGGTAGTTGTGAAGAAATCGGATCGTATTGCCCGTGACCTTGAGCTGTCAGTCATTGGCGCCATGGAAAATGCCAAGGATTGGGCATCCCCCCGCGTGGAAGCAGCCGTGGACCGGCTGCAGCACAGCCTGGATACCGCATCTCCCAAGATCCAGGAAGGCCTGAAGACCGCGGCCCACAGGGCAGCGGACGGTGTGGCCGTGGTGACCCCCCGCATCCAGGACGGCCTGGCCCAGCTCGCTCCGCGGATCAACGATGCAGTGGACGGCGCTTCGCCGCGGCTGCATGAGGCCCTGGACAAGGCCACGCCCGTCATCCTTAATGCCCGTGACCGCGTGGTGGTGGAATACCTGCCCCGCCTGTCCGACCAGATCGGTTCCGCATCCAGCGTTGTGCACCGGACGCTGGAAAACACACCCGCCCGCGTGGACGCCGTTGCCCAGAAGCTTGGCGACGTGGGAATCATCCACGCCATCCAGGAGCAGGCCCTGGCCACCGGGACGCAGCTCAAGGCAGCGGCCACCCAAGCCGGCCGCACGGCAACCGTTCAGCTCGCGGAGCCCGAGGCCCCGAAGAAGCGCGGCTGGCTGGTCTTCGGTGTGATCGCCGCAGCAGTTGCCGCCGGCGTAGCGGCCTGGAAAGCCTCCAAGCCGGTCGAGGATCCGTGGAAGACGCCCTCACCTGTTGCCGGCACGGGCACGCCCGCGCCGGTTCCGGCCACCACAGTGAACGATGTCCCGGAAGCAACCACCGGCTCCGCCTCCGAGATGGCCGAGGCTGCCAAGGACACGGCGGGAGACGCCGCGGAGAAGGCAAAGCATGTGGCGGAGGATGTGGCTGAGGACGTTTCCAGCAGCACTGCATCAGTGGCCACCGATGCCAAGACGGCCACCAGGAACATCGCATCCAGCAGCAGCGGTGCGGACAAGGGAACCACCCAGTCCTAGCAGTCCGGATGTCCGAATGAGGGGCCCTGCCTTTGAGGCGGGGCCCCTCATTCGTCTCCGGGCACAGCCGCCCTCCCGGGAGGCGCATCTGATCGATGCTAGATTTGGACTGATGTCAGCCGATCAATCCTCTGAGGATGCCTTGAACGACGCAGCAGAACTGCCCCGCGTGTCAATCGTTATCCCGGCATACAACGAGGAGAGCGTGATCCGGCAGTGCCTTATTGCTGCCATCTACCAGTCCGTCCCGGCCCACGAGATCATCGTGGTGGACAACCTGTCAAAGGACCGCACCGCGGACATTGTGCGCCAGATGCAGCTCGAATATCCGGAAAGCCCCATCGTCCTGCTGAGCCAGGACAAGGAACAGGGCCTCATTCCCACCCGGAACTACGGCTTGGACAACGCCACCGGGGACATCCTCGGCCGTATTGACGCGGACTCCGTGGTGGAGCCGGACTGGGTGGAACAGGTGCAGCGGGCCTTCCTGGACACATCCGTCCAGGCGGCCACCGGTCCCGTGGTCTATTACGACATGCCCATGCGCCGCTTCGGCCTGAAAGCTGACGACAAGATGCGCCAGCTTATGCTGAAGCTGGCCAAACACCAGTACCACTTCCTGTTCGGCTCCAACATGGCCCTGCGTTCCTCAGCCTGGCAAGTCATCCGGTCCGAGACCTGCCGCGACGAAAAGGACGAGATGCATGAGGACATCGACCTTTCGCTGCACCTGGCGGACCACGACCTGAAGATCAGTTACTGTCCGCAGATGGTTTCCGGCATGTCGGCCCGCCGGCTGGAGGACTCACCGCGCGACTACCGCTTCTACGTCACCCGGTTTGACCGTACCTACAAGGCCCACAACGTCAAGAAGATGGCACTCAAAGCGCCCATGGTGGTGTTCTTCTCGGTGTATTTCCCGGCCAAACTCCTCCGGGCCATCCACACGGTCAATACGGCCCAGCCCGTGCGCCGCGGCGGCCAGTAGACCCTTCGGCAGCTGAACCTGCACAGGTCAGTCCGTCCCCAGTTCCGCCAGGGGACGCTCCGGCGGCCCATCAGCATTGCCTGTTCCTGCCGCACGGCTACGCCGCCCTGCCCTTCCGGACTTTTGCCCGAGGACGACGACGGCGAGTCCCACCAGGATGAGCGCCAGTCCGGCGTACGTACCGGCGGGGAGCACCTCCTGCAGGAAGAGCGCTGCGAGGAGGGCGGCTCCGGGGATCTCCAGCAGGATGATCATCGACACCAAAAGCGGACTCATGGTGGCCAGCAGGTGGTTGAACGCTGTGTGCCCGATGAGCTGCGCGCAGACCGTAATGGCTGCGATGCCCAGCCAGCCGGCCGCCTCGAACCCCACCAGCGGCTGTCCGCCCAGCAGGGCCAGCAAGGCCACCAGCGCCGCGCACATGCCGTAGCACAGCGTGGTGTAGGTTCCCGTGGTCATGCTCTGCCTCGCCTTGCCTCCGGCCAGTGTGTACAGCCCGGCAAGGGCGCCGCCAGCCACAGCCAACAGGTCGCCCAGCAGGGCTTCGGGTGACGTGCCCAGGTCGAAGCCGGTAATGGCCACCACACCGGCGAACGCGATGCCCAGTCCGGCCAGTACCTGCCACCGGTGCCGGGTTCCCCTGAAGAGCTGGAAGACGGCGATCCACGCCGACTGGAGGCAGACCAGGGCTGTGGCTGCGGCAACGGACGTCAGTTGCAGTGAGGTGATGAAGCAGGCGAAGTGCAGGGCCAGCGCGACGGCGGCCAGGACGGACCAGCGGAACTCGGCCTTTGTGACCCTGCCAAACTGGGCTGGCTCCCGAATGAGGGTGGGCGTCGCCATGACAGCGGCGCCAATGGCATTGCGCCAGAAGGCTATGGCCAGCGCGCTGACGCTGGTTGCCCCAAGCGTTGCCGCTATCAGGGGGCCGGACGACGCAACGCCCAGCACCCCCAGGGCCGCGAGAAAGAAGTTCACTGTCCAACCCTAATGTCGGGTGCTGCGGGGCAAAGCAAAAGTCCCGGTCAGCGTTTCCGCTGACCGGGACTTCCTTATGGTGGAGGCACGGGGACTCGAACCCCGAACCCCCTGCTTGCAAAGCAGGTGCGCTACCAATTGCGCCATGCCCCCATAAGAAGCAACCCGTCAATCATACCCTAGAACCTCAGGGCTGCTTACCAGCCCCGGAACCGGGCGTCCGTCCTAGTCCACCGTATCGGTTGACTTGCTCCAGACAGTTTTCCGGGCTTCGGATTCCTGTGCTTTTCGGTAGACCAGGACGCCTGCGATTGCGGCTGCCAGTACCAGCAACTTCTTCACATGCTCCCCGTTCCGGTCTGGCCGCAGTGATGCGAACCAAACCTCCACTTGAACCTGCACAGGTTCCGTGGGCGTACCAGGACTTGAACCTGGGACCTCTTCGTTATCAGCGAAGCGCTCTAACCGCCTGAGCTATACGCCCCGATACCTCATCGGGCCGAGACATGACTTTACAGCACATCCCGGCCCGATCTCAAATCGGGCGCTTTCACCGGGAACTGGCCGGTGAAAGCAGGGACCTAATCGTCGGTGAGGGTGACGCCAATGCCGCCCACCAGGGTGGCAGCGATGTTGTATAGAACGGCAGACAGCATGGAGAGCGCGGTCAGCAGAACCACGTTCACTACGGCAATAATGGTGGCGAATGATGCCACCTGGCCGAGGCTGGCCACCTTCTTCAGCTCGAAGCCGCCGCCCTCAGAACCGGCGAGCGTGCCCAGCAGGCTGTCCACCTGGTCAAAGATCCCCGTGAGGTCCAGAACGGTCCACAGGACGATGGCAGCGACCACGGTGACGATCCCCAGCGCCACCGACAGCAGGAACGCCATCTTCAGCACAGACCACGGATCCACCTTGCTGACCAGCAGCCGGGCACGCCTGACCTTGGCCTTCGGTGCCGGCTTCACCAATCCGGGTGTGCCCGCGGCGGGACGCTGGCCCTGTACCGGGTTTCCCGGTGCGGGGCGCTGGCCGGGCTGGCCCTGCACGGGGCGCTGACCCTGCACGGGATTTCCCGGAGCCGTGCGCGGGGCCTGCTGTCCCGTCGTCGGACGCTCGCCCTGGGCGGGGCGCTGGCCGGGAACAGACGGGCGTTGGCCGGGGGCAGCTGCGGGAGCTGCCGGCCGCTGCTGGGGGCGAACAGGAGCGTTCACGCGGGGCGCAGCCGAGGGCCGGCTTCCCTCGGGAACAGAAGTGTTCGGCTTGGGAAATGAGTCCGGATTACTCACTCGTTACCTCCGTGTTGTCTTCGTTCGGCTCAGCGTCGCCCGAGGCGTCCTCTGACTCAACGGCCGGTGATTCTTCTGCCACTGCTGACTCTGCGGCTTCCTCCGGGGAGCCGCCATCTTCAGCCAACGTTACGTCATCCTCAAGCGATTCCTCGCCCTCAAGACCGCGTTCGCTGTTGCGCGCCACCTCGATGATCCGGTCATTTTTATCCGGCTTGGCGAAGATGACGCCCATGGTGTCGCGCCCCTTGGCCGGGACGCCGGCAACCGAGGAACGGACAACCTTGCCGCCCTCCATGACCACCAGGACCTCGTCCTCTTCCTGGACGATCAGCGCTCCCACCAGGTCACCGCGTCCTTCGGCCAGCTTGGCCACCTTGATGCCCAGGCCGCCGCGGCCCTGCAGCCGGTATTCCTCAACCGCGGTGCGCTTGGCGTAGCCTCCGTCCGTGACAATGAACACGAACGAGCCGTCGGTCACCACGTTGGCAGCGAGCAGTTCGTCCTCTTCGCGGAACTTCATGCCGGTGACGCCGGAGGTTGCCCGGCCCATGGGGCGAAGGGCGTCTTCGGTGGCCGTGAAGCGGATGGACTGGCCCTTGCGGGACACCAGCAGCAGGTCATCGGTTTCCGACACCAGCTGGGCGGACACTAGTTCGTCGCCGTCGCGGAGGTTGATCGCGATGACGCCTGCAGAACGGTTGGTGTCGTAGTCCTCCAACCGAGTCTTCTTGACCAGGCCCCGCTTGGTGGCGAGAACCAGGTACGGCGCCTGCTGGTAGTCCTTCAAGTCCAGGACCTGGGCGATGTGCTCGTCCGGCTGGAACGCCATCAGGTTGGCCACGTGCTGGCCCTTGGCGTCGCGGCCGGCTTCCATCAGCTCGTACGCCTTGGCCCGGTACACGCGGCCGAGGTTGGTGAAGAACAGCAGCCAGTGGTGGGTGGTGGTGACGAAGAAGTGCTCCACCACGTCATCGCCGCGGAGCTGGGCACCCTTTATGCCCTTGCCGCCGCGCTGCTGCGAGCGGTAGTTGTCACTCCGGGTGCGCTTGACGTAGCCGCCGCGGGTGATGGTGACAACCATCTCCTCTTCGGGGATGAGGTCCTCCATGGACATGTCGCCGTCGTAGCCCATAAGGATCTTGGTGCGCCGGTCGTCGCCGTGCTTCGCCACGATCTCGCCAAGCTCGGTGCTGATGATCTCGCGCTGGCGCTGCTCGGAGCCGAGGATCTCGTTGTACTCAGCGATCAGCGCTTCAAGCTCTGAGTGGCGGTCCTGGATCTTCTGGCGTTCCAGGGCGGCCAGGCGGCGCAGCTGCATGTCCAGGATGGCCCGTGCCTGCAGCTCGTCGATGTCCAGCAGTTCCATCAGGCCGTCGCGTGCCGCTTCGGTGGTGTTGGAAGCGCGGATAAGGGCGATGACCTCATCGAGCATGTCCAGTGCCTTGAGGAGCGCCCGCAGGATGTGCGCTTCTTCCTCGGCCTTGCGCAACCGGTACCGGGTGCGCCGGGCAATGACATCCATCTGGTGGGTCACCCAGTGCCTGATGAAGGCATCCAGGCTCAGGGTGCGGGGCACGCCGTCCACAATGGCCAGCATGTTGGCGGAGAAGTTGCTCTGCAGTTCGGTGTGCTTGTAGAGGTTGTTCAGCACCACCTTCGGGACGGCGTCGCGCTTGAGGACGATGACCAGCCGCTGGCCGGTTCGGCCGGACGTTTCATCGCGCAGGTCGGCAATGCCCTGGATCTTGCCGTCCTTAACCAGTTCGGCGATCTTGATGGCGAGGTTGTCCGGGTTCGCCTGGTACGGCAGTTCCGTGACCACGAGGCAGGTGCGTCCCTGCAGCTCCTCCACGTTCACAACGGCCCGCATGGTGATGGAGCCGCGGCCGGTCCGGTAGGCATCCTCGATGCCCTTGTGCCCAAGGATCGTGGCACCGGTGGGGAAATCCGGGCCCTTGACCCGCAGCAGGAGTTCTTCCAGCAGTTCTTCGCGGCTGGCTCCCGGGTTGGCCAGGTACCACTGCACGCCGTCGGCTACCTCGCGGAGGTTGTGCGGCGGGATGTTGGTGGCCATGCCGACGGCGATGCCTGAGGATCCATTGACCAGCAGGTTGGGGAACCGGGCCGGCAGGATGGTGGGTTCCTGGTTCTTGCCGTCGTAGTTGTCCTGGAAATCGACGGTTTCCTCGTCGATGTCGCGGACCATCTCCATGGCAAGCGGCGCCATTTTCGTCTCGGTGTAACGGGGCGCAGCAGCTCCGTCGTTGCCGGGAGAGCCGAAGTTGCCTTGGCCGAGGGCCAGCGGGTACCGCATGGTCCAGTCCTGGATGAGGCGGACCAGGGCATCGTAGATCGCGGTGTCGCCGTGGGGGTGGTACTGGCCCATGACCTCGCCCACCACACGCGCGCACTTGTTGAAGGAGCGCTCAGGGCGGTAGCCGCCGTCGAACATCGCGTAAAGCACGCGGCGGTGGACAGGCTTCAGGCCGTCGCGGACGTCCGGAAGGGCACGGCCCACGATGACGGCCATTGCGTAGTCCAGGTAGGACCGCTGCATTTCCGTCTGCAGGTCCACCTGCTCCACGCGGTCGATCAGCACATCGCCTTCAAGAACGGTGTCCGGGTTCCCGGCCTCGGGGACCGGGTTCTCGGGTGTTTCGTCGCTCATTTTCTCTTTCCGTTTCAGGTATATGTCAGCTCTGGAATATGCGAAGGACGCGCGCTTAGATATCCAGGAACCTGACGTCCTTGGCGTTCTGCTGAATGAAGTTCCGGCGTGATTCCACGTCCTCACCCATCAGCACAGAGAAGATCTGGTCCGCCGCGAGGGCGTCATCCATAGTGACCTGCAGCAGGGTGCGGTGGTCCGGGTCCATGGTGGTGTCCCACAGCTCCGTGTAGTCCATCTCGCCCAGGCCCTTGTAGCGCTGGATGCCGTTGTCCTTGGGGATGCGGCGCCCGGCTGCCTGGCCTGCGACCAGTTTTGCGTCGCGTTCCCTGTCGCTGTAGACGTAGTCGTGGGCAGCATTTGACCACTTGATCCTGTACAGCGGCGGCTGGGCCAGGTAGACGTAGCCGTTTTCGATCAGCGGGCGCATGTAGCGGAACAGCAGGGTCATCAGCAGGGTAGTGATGTGCTGGCCGTCCACGTCGGCGTCGGCCATCAGGACGATCTTGTGGTACCGCAGCTTCGAGAGGTCGAAGTCTTCACCGATGCCGGTACCGAACGCCGTGATCATGGACTGGACTTCCGCGTTGCCCAGCGCCTTGTCCAGGCGGGCGCGCTCCACGTTCAGGATCTTGCCGCGCAGCGGGAGGATGGCCTGGGTTTCGGGGTTCCGGCCGCGCTTGGCGGAACCGCCGGCGGAGTCACCCTCCACGATGTAGACCTCGCACTTCTCCGGATCCTTCGAGGAGCAGTCGGACAGCTTGCCCGGCATACCAAAGGATTCGAGGGGGCTCTTGCGGCGCGCGTTGTCCCTGGCCTTGCGGGCCGCCATGCGGGCCTGCGCTGCGGAAATGGCCTTTCGGATGACGTCCCTGGCAGGGCCGGGATTGCGTTCCAGCCAGTCGCCGAGTCCGTCGGTGACAACGCGCTGGACGAAGCCCTTGACCTCGGAGTTGCCAAGCTTGGTCTTGGTCTGCCCTTCAAACTGGGGCTCGGCAAGCTTGACGGAAATGACGGCGGTGAGGCCCTCACGGATGTCATCACCGGTAAGGTTGTCGTCCTTTTCCTTGATGATTCCCTTTTCGCGCGCGTAGCGGTTGATCAGGGACGTCATGGCAGCGCGGAAACCCTCTTCGTGCGTACCGCCCTCATGGGTGTTGATCGTGTTGGCGTAGGTGTGGACGCTTTCGGAGTAGGCATTGGTCCACTGCATCGCCATTTCCAGGGCGATGCGGCGCTCTTTGTCCTCGGTCTCGAAGGCGATGACGTCCTCGTGGACCACTTCCACCTTCTTGCCGGAATTCAGGTGCTTGACGTAGTCCAGCAGGCCCTCGTCGTACTGGTAAACCACCGTGCGGTGCTCGGCGGTTACTTCACCTTCAGTGACAACAGCATCGAGGTCAAGGTCGGCGTCGGCGTCGTTATCGCTGGCAGAGGTGCGTTCGTCAGTCAGCGTGATGCGCAGCCCCTTGTTGAGGAATGCCATCTGCTGGAAGCGGGCGCGCAGCGTCTCGAAATCGAACTCCGTGGTCTCGAAGATCTCGGCGTCCGGGTAGAACGTCTGGGTGGTTCCCGTCAGGTCGGTTTCCTCACCCTTCACCAGGCTGCCCTGGGGCTTGCCGCCGTCGGCGAAAGACATCCGCCAGACGTGTCCCTGGCGGCGGACCTCGGTGTCCACCCTGCTGGAAAGGGCGTTAACAACGGAGATACCCACACCGTGCAGGCCGCCGGATACGGCATAGCCGCCACCGCCGAACTTGCCGCCGGCATGCAGGATGGTCATAACCACCTCGACCGTGGGTTTGTGTTCGGTGGGGTGCATGTCCACCGGAATGCCACGGCCGTCGTCAACGACCTTAACGCCGCCGTCCGCCTGGAGCACTACCTCAATATGTGTGCAGTAGCCGGCCAGGGCCTCGTCCACGGAGTTGTCCACCACTTCGTAGACAAGGTGATGGAGTCCCCGGGGTCCGGTGGAGCCGATATACATGCCCGGGCGCTTCCGCACTGCCTCGAGGCCTTCAAGGACAGTAATATCGCTGGCGCCGTACTCGCGTGGAGTGGCAGCTTCCCCCGGGGTGTCAGGCGTGCGGGCATCCTCGACTGCGGGCTCAGCTGCCAGAATATCTGTATTGTCGTTAGCCACAGGTGCTGTCGACTCCTCTGTTCTCGATGATGGCCGGCTGATTCTTTCCCCAGTTCCATCAGGAAAGTCATCTGCCAGCAGGCACAAACTTATAGCGCCGGTTACTAGCTGATGGCGGAATCCGAAGTCCGCGTGCTGAAAGCGTGCGGAAAACGGACTCAGTCAACGTTTAACCCGCGCCCAGTTATCTCCAACGATTCTACCGCGAAACAAGCGGTATCCCCGCATTCCAGGGGCGTGGATGGCCGTCGATGTGCCCTTTGCAGGCCGTAGACCGCGCCTTGGGCGCTCCAACGGTCCGGTCTCCGGGTGCCTATACACCCTCCGGCCCTTCCAGGGCGCTACACGGCAATCAGGGGATTTTCAAGAGTTCGACGGCGGGCTATCCGTAGGTGTCCCGGGGTCCCCGGCCGTTGACGGACCTGCCGCCCTTGCGCCAGCTGGGCGCGGAGGGCCCCAGGACCTGGATGCTGGTGACCACTCCATCGCCGAGCTCCACCCGGAATTTCTCCAGCAGGCTCATGCTGAGGAGCCGCAACTGTGTGGCCCAGGCGGTTGAATCACACCGGACGTGCAGAGTGGTGCCGGTGAAGCTTTCGGGTGTGCAGTGGGCGGAGATTTCCGGTCCCACCAGCGTGGCCCACTCTGCCATGACGGACCCGACTGCAACCGGCGAGGTCCAGCCACGTTCGGCCACCAGGCGGCCCACTACTTTGCCGAGGCCCAGGGGGTCGCGGCCGGTGGCGTGGAACTGGCTGAAACCGCGGGTGTCGCGGATGCCCTTTTTGGCCTTTTGGGATCCGGGGCGCGGGGCGGCACGGCGGATTTCGCCCCGCGCGGCGGCAGCCTCCCGCATTCTGTTCAGTGCAGCCTGGGGTGCGTCGATGTTGTCCGGGGTGCGGCCGTCGGCGTCGTGGCGGGGGGCTTTGCCGCCGGCGCTTTCGTCGTCCCTATTCATCGATACCTCCCGCGATGACCTTCACCCGCCGTCCGGACAGCTCTTCCGGTATATCGGCGTCGACGGCGGCAGTCACCAGGACCTGTTCCGCACCCGAGACTGTTGCCGCCAGTTTACGCCGGCGCTGGACGTCCAGCTCGGCAAAAACGTCGTCGAGGATCAGGATGGGGGCTGAGCCTCCGGTCCTGGCATCGTCCAGCATCACATAGTACGAACCGAGCCGCAGTGCCAGGCACATGGACCAGGTTTCCCCGTGGGAGGCATACCCCTTGGCCGGTGCCTGGCCCAGGACCAGCTCCAGTTCATCCCGGTGCGGGCCCACCAGGGAAATGCCCCGTTCCAGTTCCTTTTTGCGCGCTTCGGCGAAGGCACGCACGTACCGTTCGGTTAGCTGATCCACCGTCAGCTGGCGCAGGTCTTCCACGTCTGCCGAAGTACCTCCGGCATTGGTGCTGGGAGTGCGCACCACGGGGGCGTCGTCGTCGTCCACCTGGTTCTGGAGGGTGGAGCGGTAGACGGCGTCAGCAGGCTTTGACCCATCAGTCAGCTCAGCATAAGCACGGGCCACGTGGGGGCGGAGGCGCTCCACCAGTTCAAGCCGGGCAAAGAGCAGCTCGGCGCCGGCTTTGGCCATGTGCTGGTCCCACACATCCAGCGTTGCCTCGTGGGCGGAGGTGAATTTCCCGGCGCGGGCGGACTTCAGCAGGGCATTGCGTTGTTTCAGCACCCGGTCGTAATCGCTGCGCGTGGCCGCGTGGTGCGGAATAAGGCTGGCGAGCAGTTCATCCAGGAAACGGCGCCGGTTTGAGGGGTCCCCCTTGACCAGGGCCAGGTCTTCGGGGGCAAAGAGCACTGTCTGGCAGATGCCCAGCAGATCGCGGGCACGGACCGGATTACTCCGGTTGATGCGTCCGCGGTTCGCCCGCCCCGCGTTGATTTCCAGTTCCAGGACGGTGGTTTGTCCGCCGCGGACCAGTCTGGCCCGGACCAGCGCGCGGTCAGTTCCGAAGCGCAGAAGCGGCCCGTCCGAGCTGACCCGGTGGGAGCTCATGGTGGCCAGGTAACCGATGGCCTCCATGAGGTTGGTCTTGCCGATGCCGTTGTAGCCCACCAGAACCGTGACACCCGGGCCCAGGGCAAGGTCGACCTGCGCGTAACTGCGGAAGTCAGTCAGGGAAAGGTGTTCTAGGTACACGCGGTTTTCGGCAATTCTGGGAACCTCGCAGGTTCCCGGTGGAGGCTACTTGGCGGGACGGGTTGCGTGTCCGCCGAACTGGTGGCGCAGTGCGGACACCATCTTCATGGCCGGGGAACTGTCCTCGCGGGACTCGAAGCGCGCGAAGAGCGCGGCCGTGATGGCCGGCGCGGGAATCGCGTTGGCAATGGCTTCTTCCACGGTCCACCTGCCTTCACCGGAGTCCTCGACGTAGTCGTCGATGTTTTGCAGGCCCGGATCCTCATCGAGTGCCTTGACCAGCAGGTCCAGCAGCCACGAACGGACCACCGTGCCCTTCTGCCAGGCCCGGAAAGTGCCTGGCAGATCGGTGATGATGTCCTTGGAGGCGAGCAGCTGGTACCCCTCGGCGTAGGCCTGCATCAGGCCGTACTCGATGCCGTTGTGCACCATCTTGGCGTAGTGGCCTGCACCAATCCCGCCAACATGGACAAAGCTGTCCTCGCGTTCCCCCTCCGGGCGCAGGGCGTCAAAGACCGGAAGTGCCCGCTCGATGTCAGCTGCGTCGCCGCCGGCCATCAGTCCGTAACCGTTTTGCAGGCCCCACACGCCACCGGATACCCCGCAGTCCGCGAAGCGGATGCCCTTGGCGGCCAGGAGTTCCCCGTGCTTCTGGTCTTCGGTGAACCGGGAGTTGCCGCCGTCGATGATGAGGTCGCCCTCGTCAAGCTTTTCGCTGAGCTCCCTGATGACGGCGTCTGTGATGTCACCGGCGGGGACCATCACCCAAATCAACCGCGGACTTGGAACAGCAGTGAGGAGTTCATCGATGGAGCCTGCGTCGGTGACGTCCGGGTTGCGGTCATACCCGGTGACCTCCACACCACCCTTGCGCAGGCGTTCGCGCATGTTGAATCCCATTTTGCCAAGGCCGATCAGTCCGATGTGCATGGTGGAACCTCTTTCTGCGCTGGGGAAGGCTGGGAGCCGATGGGGACTTGCGAGGCGAGGGTGGCGGTGGGGATTAGTTGGGGAGGCGGACCGGCATCACGAGGTAACGGTAGTCGTCCTGGTCCTCGCCGTCGGCATCCGCCTGGGCGGTGATCATGGCCGGCTTCGGTGCCGTGGTGAAGGAGAAGCGAACGAACTTGGTTTCAATCACGCTCAGGCCCTCCACCAGGTAGTGGGGATTGAAGGCCACTGTGATGTCGTCACCGGAGAGTTGGGCTTCCAGCTCTTCGGAGGCCTGGGCATCTTCGCCGGTACCGGCGTCAAGGTTCAACAGGCCCTGGGTGAAGGCCAGGCGCACGGGGGTGTTGCGTTCTGCCACCAGGGACACGCGGCGGACTGCCTCAACAAGTTCCTGCGTCTGCACGGTCGCGTGAATGGGGGTTGAATCCGGGAAGAGCGAGCGGATCTTCGGGTAATCACCGTCCACCAGCAGCGACGTAGTGGTGCGGCCGCCGCTTTCGAAGCCGATCAGGCGGCTTTCATCATCCGAAAGGGCGAGGTGGATATCGCCGCTGTTGCCGAGGGTCTTGGCCACCTCGTTCAACGTTTTTGCCTTGACCAATGCGCTGGTGGAGATTCCAGGAGTAACCGGCTTCCAGGGAACTTCACGCATGGCGAGGCGGTAGCGGTCCGTGGCGAGGAGCGTGATGAGGTCATCCTCGATCTCCATCCGAACGCCAGTGAGGATGGGCAGGGTGTCATCTTTGCTGGCAGCAATGATCACTTGGGAAACGGCCTGGGCAAACGAGTCGCCCGGAACCGTTCCGCTGACGGCCGGCAGGGCCGGAAGCGGCGGGTACTCGGCTTCGGGCATGGTGGCCAGGTGGAAGCTGCTTCGGCGGCAGGTCAGGGTGACTTTGTTGCCATCGGTTTCGACGTCGACGGGAGCCGAGGGGAGGCTGCGGCAAATGTCCGCAAGGAGGCGTCCCGACACCAGGATGGTGCCTTCGTCCCGGATGTCAGCGGCGATTTCGAGACGCGCGGAGGTCTCGTAATCAAAGCTCGAAAGGCTGACCGTGCCTGCTTCAGCCTTCAAGAGGAGGCCGGAGAGGACGGGAACGGGCGGCCGCGGAGACAACGAGCGGGCTGTCCAGGTGACGGCTTCTGCCAGGACGTCCCGATCGACTCTGAACTTCACGGAAGGGTGCCGCCTTTCATTGCTGCTGCGATGGTGTTCCGGAAATTTCCCGCAGGAAGTTCCAAAAGGAGTTGCCCCGGCACCTGAACTTGCATGGTCCGTGCTGCCTGGACCACGCAGAAACCCAAGGATGGGAGCGCTGCTGACAGCTTAGCCGGAAGATCAGCGATTAACCCATCCCCAGTCGGCAGCGCCAGGTCCCTTTGGGTCGCTGGACCCTTCGTGCGGTGCTGGAGATCGAACTTGTTATTTGAGGGACTTCGAATTTTTGGGATTAGTAGTGTTAATAACTGCTGTGGAAACTGTGGATAACTGCCTCCGCCCGCATGATCCGGCGGTTAAGCCCTGTTCATGGACTGTGGGTGGAGCAGGTTTTAAACAGGGTGTGGATGGGGACAACATTTTTCGCGATTTTGCGAATCCACAGGCGCCTTAAGGGTTTTAAGCCCATTAACCGCGGTTGTCCCCTTAAGTATCCACAGGCTTATCCACATGCACCTGTTAATAAGGTATAGAAGCGCCGCTAGGAATCGCGCTGCTGCTGCTTGATCCGGTTGGTCAGCTCCGTCACCTGGTTGTAGATCACACGGCGCTCGGCCATGAGTTCGCGGATTTTGCGGTCCGCGTGGATCACGGTGGTGTGGTCGCGGCCGCCGAGCTCCTGCCCGATCTTCGGAAGCGACATGTCAGTCAGCTCGCGGCACAGGTACATGGCAATCTGGCGTGCGGTGACCAAGGTCCTGGTGCGGGACTTGCTGCAGAGCTCCTCCATGCTGAGCTTGAAGTAGTCCGCTGTCTGCGTGAGGATCTGGCTCGACGTAATTTCCTGGGCGCCGTCGTCGGTGATGAGGTCCTTGAGGACCATCTCAGCGAGGGCAACGTCAACGGGTTGCCGGTTGAGGCTGGCGAAGGCAGTAACCCTGATCAGGGCGCCTTCGAGTTCACGGATGTTGCTCGAAATCTTGGACGCGATGTACTCAAGTGCGTCATCCGGAGCGGAGAGGCCTTCGCTGAGGGCCTTCTTCCTGAGGATGGCAATTCGGGTTTCGAGCTCCGGGGGCTGGATGTCCGTCAGGAGTCCCCACTCGAAACGGGATTTCATGCGGTCTTCGAAACCGGCGAGCAGCTTGGGCGGCTGGTCAGAGGTGATGACCACCTGCTTGTTGTTGTTGTGCAGTGAGTTGAAGGTGTGGAAGAACTCCTCCAGCGTCCGGTCCTTGCCGGCCAGGAACTGAATGTCGTCGATCAGCAGGACGTCCACGTTGCGGTAGGTCGTTTTGAAGCTGGCACCCTCATCGTCACGGATGGAGTTGATGAAGTCGTTGGTGAACTCTTCCGAGTTGACGTAGCGGACGCGGATGCCGCTGTACAGCCGCCGGGCATAGTGCCCGATTGCGTGCAGGAGGTGCGTCTTTCCCAGGCCGGAGTCGCCGTAGATGAACAGCGGGTTGTAGGCCTTCGCCGGCGCTTCGGCCACGGCGACGGCAGCGGCGTGGGCGAAGCGGTTGGAGGAACCGATCACGAAGGTGTCGAAGACGTACTTCGGGTTCAGCCGGCCGAACTCGTGGGACGTGCTGGGCAGCATGGGCTGCGGCTTCTGCTCAATGAGCTGGTCCGGCGAGAAGGAAGGTTCGACGACGGGTTCGGGCTCTTCGTGGACAGGCACCAGATCGGTGTCCACGTCGATGGCACAGCGGATGTCTTCGGAAAACACGTTGTGCAGTGCGTCGTCCAGCGCATCCTTGACCTGGGTCTGCAGCACTTCCCGGGTGAGCTCATTGGGAACGGCAACCAGCAAGGTGGAACCGATCAGGCCCTGCGCCTGGGCGAGGATGACAAAGCCACGCTGCCGCGGTGTGACGCGGTGGTCCTGCTCCAGCAGGGTGACAACCCGCCGCCAGGAACTTCCGACAGTATTGGCGTGGTTGGCTTCGTCTACTGTCATCAATCGGTTCCCTCAAAACTTGCTTTGCCTGCATTGCCTGCAGCCGCAAGTCTTGAACCAGGATGGGTTCAGCTTCATCCACAGGGTTATGCACAGCACGTGGATAATCGGCTACTGGGCCACTCTAGGGGATGAAAAGCCTAGAAGATAGCTGGCAAGTAGCTTGTGAATAATTACACGGTTGTTGTTCTGAAAGCGGCCCTGTGAGCCACTTCATCCACAGGCTGGAAGGGCTGCTTGACCATAGTTGTGGATACCGCCTGCACCCTGCTCCGGTTTGACTCAGGGGCTTAAATTGCCCTAACGTTGTGAAGTCCTTTGTGTCCGCTTTTTGGCCCCATCTGAATCTCCCAGACGCAGTGCGTTTGGGCGGCCGGGGGAAGCGTGCATATACAAAACTTAGCGTCGGCCAGTTCTTCCCCTTTACTGATCGGGTGGGCGCACCTTTGATCCACTGGAGTAACTAACGTGAGCAAGCGGACTTTTCAGCCGAATAACCGCCGTCGAGCCAAGAAGCACGGCTTCCGCCTTCGTATGCGTACCCGTGCCGGCCGCGCCATCCTGGCAGCCCGTCGTGGCAAGGGCCGTACCGAGCTGTCGGCCTAAATACTGACTCGTCGGTAGACATTTCTTTGCGAGTTTAAGGTGCTGGCCACCCGTAACCGTTTGAGGACTGCAACCGATTTTTCAACAACTGTACGTTCCGGTGTCCGCAATGGACGCCGGAACGTAGTGTTATATACGGCAGCCATTGCTGCTGACGAACCCAGCCGGATCGGGTTCATCGTTTCCAAGGGTGTCGGGAACGCTGTGGTCAGGAATCTCGTTAAGAGGAGACTGAGAGAAGCAGGTGCTGCCTCGCTGCGCGAGTACGGTACCGGGTTTGCCATAGTGGTCCGGGCGCTTCCTGCGTCCGCGTCCGCAAGCTGGGATCAGCTGTTGTCGGATTACAACGCCGCATTGGCAGCGACGATGACCCGGCTGGCTGGCCGCCCTTCACGGGCTGCTGCTAACGGTTCGGCCGGTACAACACAGGAGGGGACACCGCGTGCGTAACGCCACCGCCGTCGTCGTCACCTATTTTCGTCCTGTTGCTGCCGCTGCCGGGAGATTCCTCTGGAACCTGCCCCGGAACATCCTCATTCTTCTGTTGAAGGCTTACCGCAAGGTGATCTCTCCCTTGTATGGACAGGTCTGCCGTTTTTTCCCTTCATGCTCGGCGTATGCCCTTGAAGCGATTACCGTCCATGGTGCCGTCAAGGGGAGCTGGCTTGCCCTCCGCCGTCTGGGCCGCTGCCATCCATGGAATGCCGGTGGCGTGGACCACGTCCCCGCCGGCCACAGGGAATGGCCTTTGAGCCAGACCCCCACAATTGTTGTGCTGAACAACCCGGACAAGTACCTGGCTGCTCGGACTGATGGAGAAGGCCGCACGGCGGCCTGACGAATAGGGATAAGTATGGACTTCTTTGAAACAATCATGTTTCCGTTCAAGTGGCTTGTGTCCATCATCATGGTGGGCTTCCATGAGGGCCTGAGCACCATTGGCATGCCTGAGGCCTCCGGCTGGACCTGGACTCTGTCCATCATCGGCCTGGTGCTGGTGATCCGTGCCGCCCTTATTCCTGTGTTCGTGAAGCAGATCAAGGCGCAGCGCGGCATGCAGCTGCTCCAGCCCGACCTGAAGAAGCTTCAGGACAAGTACAAGGGCAAGACTGACCAGCTGTCCCGCCAGGCCATGGCGCAGGAACAGATGGCCATGTACAAGAAGCACGGGACCAACCCGTTCTCCGCCTGCCTGCCCATGCTGATCCAGATGCCGTTCTTCTTCGCGCTGTTCACGGTTCTCTCCGGGATCTCCGGAGCCGCCGCCGCAGGGAATGGCATTGGGGCAATGAGCCACGAGCAGGTGGTTCAGTTCGATGACTCCACCATCTTCGGCGCCACGCTGTCTGCCTCCCTGCTGCATGGCGGTGAGGGAAACCTCACGGCAGTTTGGATTCTGTCCATTGTGATGATCCTTGCCATGACCGCCTCGCAGTTCATTACGCAGAAGCAGATCATGGCCAAGAACATGTCTGAAGAAGCCATGGCCAGCCCCTTTATGCGCCAGCAGAAGATGATGCTGTACATCCTGCCCATCGTCTTCGGTGTGGGCGGCATCAACTTCCCCATCGGTGTCCTGATCTACTGGACCACCACTAACCTCTGGACCATGGGCCAGCAGTTCTTTGTTATCCGCCGCATGCCGACGCCGGGATCCCCCGCAGCCAAGGCCCTCGCCGAGCGCCGTGCCGCCAAGGGCCTGCCGGCCCTCTCGATCCTGAGTGGTAAGAAGGACGAAGATGCCGACGCTGCCGCCGCAGCAGCAGCCGTGGCGCAGGCCAAGGGACAGCGCACTCAGCCGCAACGCAAGAACAGGAAGAAGAAGTAATGTCAGCCGAGAGTACCGAACACGCCCTTTCCGAAGAGATCATCGACGATCAGGACGAGTCCGCTGCCCAGGACAGCTCTGCCCCCAAGGCTTCCTCAGCCAGCCGACTGGAGGAAGAAGGGGATGTTGCTGCGGACTACCTCGAGGAACTGCTGGACATCGCGGATATCGACGGTGACATAGACATTGAGGTCCGTAACGGCCGTACCTACATCTCCATCGTTACCGAGGAAGAGTCCGATAGCCTGGACAACCTCGTGGGCGAAGACGGCGAAGTCCTGGAAGCCCTGCAGGAACTGACCCGGCTCTCCGTCCTGTCCGCAACGGAGAACCGCTCCCGCCTGGTGCTGGATATCAACGGCTACCGGCAGGAACGCACTGGCCACCTTCAGAAAATTGCCGAAGATGCAGCCGCAGCTGTGAAGAAAACCGGCCAGGCTGTTGCCCTGGAACCGATGAGCGCCTACGAGCGGAAAATCGTTCACGACGCGGTTGCCGACTTGGGCCTGGTGAGCGAGTCCGAGGGCGAAGGCGCCGGACGCCATATTGTTGTATCCGCAGACTAGAGAATTGCGGATTCGCTAATCATGGTTAACATCACGGCAGCTGAACTTCTGGCAGCTGAAAAGATTTTTGGCGACCGCCTGGATCTCGCCAAGCGCTATGTGGAACACCTCGCCACGTCCGGAACTGAGCGCGGGCTTATCGGCCCGCGGGAGATCCCCCGCCTCTGGGGGCGGCATGTCCTTAACTGTGCGGTCATCGAAAGTGAGATCGCCCAGGGAAGCCATGTTGCAGACGTCGGCAGCGGCGCCGGACTGCCGGGCCTTTGCCTCGCGATCGCGCGTCCGGACCTGGAGCTCACCCTGATCGAACCGCTGGAGCGCAGGGTCATCTGGCTCCAGGAAGTAGTTGACGATCTGGGCCTGGACAATGTCACGGTGATGAGGACCAGGGCCGAACTTGCGGTTGGCCACGTGGAGGCCGACGTCGTGACGGCACGGGCAGTGTCCGCTCTGAGTAACCTCGCCGGCCTCACCATTCCGCTGCTGGGAGGCCACGGAGAAGTGGTGGCTATCAAGGGCCGCAGTGCTGCTGAGGAAATTGAGAAGGCAGCGAAGGTTATCCGCAAACTGGGGGGCGTTCAGACCTCTGTCATCACGGTTGGCGACAACCTATTGGAAGAGCCCACCACTGTAGTACGCATCGTTGTAAACAAGTCCCAAAAGAAGGCCTAGGGTAGGCCCGGCGGCCACAGTCTGCCGGGGTAAGCAGTTAGGCTAGTCAACGGCAGCAAAAATAGCTGAACGAGAGTGAGTGTGCCCCAGTGACCAGTAGCGAAGCCTCCACGCAACGGATACCGCCGTTCGTGTCATTGGGGTCAGCACGTTCTCTCGCTGGTGCTGTTTCAGCCTCCTCCGGTCTACTCGGGAAGCAACCGCGATCGGTATCAAGCTCCTCTCCGGTGCTGGTTTCACGTGAAACAACTTCCGCGGGTAGGGCAAACATTATCGATGCAATTGATGATTCCAGTCCTATCGCCCGGGAACTGGCGCACGAGACCCGCCGGCGTGAACGACTTGTTGGACGGCAGTTGCCGCGTCCCGAGAAGACGAGGGTCTTCACGGTGTCCAACCAAAAAGGCGGCGTCGGCAAGACCACCACAACAGTGAACATAGCGGCTGCCCTTGCCGCCGCCGGCCTGAATGTCCTGGTGATAGACATCGACCCCCAGGGCAATGCCTCCACTGCTTTGGGCATTGAGCACCACGCGGACGTGGACAGTATTTACGACGTCCTGATCAACGACGTTCCCCTGGCCGATGTGGTCGCGCAATGCCCGGACATCGACAACCTCATTTGTGCACCGGCCACAATCCACTTGGCGGGCGCAGAAATTGAGCTCGTATCGCTTGTGGCCCGTGAGCAGCGGTTGCGCCGAGCCATTGATGTTTACGCAAAGGTTCGAGAGAAGAAGGGCGAACAACGCCTGGACTACATTTTCATTGACTGCCCTCCAAGCCTTGGCCTTCTGACGGTCAACGCCTTCTGCGCAGCGAGTGAAGTCCTGATTCCCATTCAGTGCGAGTACTACGCACTGGAGGGACTGAGCCAGCTGCTCAAAAACATCGAGATGATCCAGAAACATCTCAACGCCGACCTCGTGGTCTCCACCATCCTCCTGACCATGTACGACGGCCGGACCAACCTGGCCGCCCAGGTCGCCGCCGAGGTTCGCCAACACTTCCCCGAGCAAGTACTGTCCGCTGTTGTGCCGCGCTCGGTTCGTATCTCCGAAGCTCCGAGCTACCAACAAACCGTGATGACCTACGACCCCTCATCCAGTGGAGCCCTGTCCTACCTGGAAGCCGCTGCTGAAATAGCAGAACGCTAAAATCTTCAAGAACTGCAACAACTGGAGTCCGGCAAGGCCGGGCTCTACCACTGGAGGGATTTACCCATGAGCGAGAAGCGAAGGGGCTTAGGCCGCGGTCTTGGCGCACTGATTCCAAGTTCCGCCGGTGCGAATGGGGCTGGCAACGGCGCAGCGGTTTCGCGTCCCGTCGATCTCTTCTTTCCCGAGGGACGCAGGAAGACTGTGGAGCCCGAGACGGCTGCGGATGCTTCAGCGGCAGAGGAATCAGCGCGTCTGACTGAAGCTGTCACTAAATCAGCCACCGCTCCGGATTCTGCGGCCAAAGCTACCAGTCCTTCGCGTAAGCCGGCTTCAGCGAAATCCTCCACGCGGGCAACTGAAGCAGCCTCTAGCTCCAACAAATCAGGCAGCAGTTCTGCAACGAAGACCGCTGCGGGCACCAAGAACGAGCACAGGTCTAGGGCCCAAACGGATGTCGAGCCGGTGGTGTCCGCCAACGAGGACGGGCAGGAAGTTCTGGCCATCGGGGCCAACGATTCGTTTGATTCGGTTAACACGGATACGGGCGTGGAACTGGTGCCGGTGCCCGGCGTTCGGTTTGCAGAAATTCGCGTTTCTGATATTCATCCAAACCGAAAGCAGCCTCGTGCAGTCTTCGACGAGGACGACATGGCGGAGCTCGTACACTCCGTCCGGGAAATAGGCGTCCTCCAGCCAATTGTGGTCCGTAACTCAACCGAAGAGGGTGGAGAACCGTTTGAGCTTGTTATGGGCGAGAGGCGCTGGCGTGCGGTGCAGGCCGCCGGCATGGAAACTATCCCCGCAATCGTCCGGGACACCACCGACGACGACCTCCTGCGGGATGCGCTGCTGGAAAACCTCCACCGGAGCCAGCTGAACCCCTTGGAAGAAGCGGCGGCCTATCAGCAGCTGCTCGAAGATTTTGGTACCACCCATGAACAGCTGGCCGACCGCATTGGCCGCTCCCGGCCCCAGGTTTCCAACACTCTGCGGCTCCTGAAGCTGCCCCCGTTGGTCCAACGTCGTGTGGCAGCAGGAGTGCTGTCGGCAGGCCATGCGCGTGCGCTCCTGGCACTTCCCGATGCCGCAGCCATGGAACGTCTGGCACAGGGGATTGTGGCTGAAGGCATGTCTGTACGCGCCACCGAAGAAGCCGTGGCTATGTACCAGGACCCGGCTAAGCCAGCGAAGAACAACATTCCCCGTCCTGGTGCGCGGCACGAGCGCTTGGACTACCTGGCTTCATCGCTCTCCGACCGTCTGGATACCAACGTCAAGATTTCGCTTGGGGTCCGCAAGGGCCGGGTCAGCATCGAATTTGCCAGCGTGGAGGATCTTAACCGCATCATGGATGTGCTCGCGCCAGGGGCAGAAAACTAGTTACCGCGCGGAAGGGTCTGTGAATGCTGCCCTTAAAGTGCGCTTTCTTCCACAGTAGAACGTAGTTTGTGCTTCTCGAATTCAAAGGGCTATCGCCTTTTTGCTCTGTGCCGTAAATCGGGACGTGCTGTGGCATCTATAGGAAGTGTGTCTCCGCATAACCAGCCAGGTTCGGCTGGAGGGCCGATCCACCTGTTAGTGTGCGGCGAACTATAGGCCAGTTGAAGACTCCTAGTTCGAAGCCTCGCAATCGTCGCAATCGATCGCTCGTACAGCTGTCCCCGGGTATTCACGCGGTTGTTGTCTGCCATAGCTCGTACAGGTCCCTCGGTTTCCAGTCTGCTGTTTCACGTGAAACTTCGCCACCAGTGTTGGATAGCCCGATGGTCGTTCTAGGCGCACTTATATCGCCTACGGTGCTTGCCGCTGCGGACCGTATTGACGGCGGCCTGCTGCTGCCCCTTTCGCCGCTTTCGTGCACTTCTCATAGCAGCTGAGCTACGGTCATGTCCGTAGCTCAGGTTCCGTAGAGCAAAGTCGGTAGACTGAGTCGAAAGTCCTATTCCTTATCGCCGACTTACCGATCATTTAGGTCTAGGGCCTTTTCTTCGAGTGCGGGCTGCATCTGGGGCCTCAGTTACTCATAGAGCGGTCCTCCGCATCGCCTCTTGGTGCTGCCAACACTTCTATCGGATGCCTTTGCCAGCGGAGGCGGACCTTCGCCGTACCGAGTCATCAAGGCAACCTGATGGGCCGCCGGCCGCGTGAAGCCATTCCCGCGTTGCTTCATGCACTGGCTAAGGTTGGCGGCCCCTGTTTCACGTGAAACACGTTTGGCATGCGGGGGAACAGCAACAGACCGCGGGCAGCTCTGACAGCTCCTGGCTAGCAGCTTGCGGCTTAGGCTCTGGCTTCTCACAACAAGGCATCGTGAGCGCCTCCGGAGCTTTGGTGGTGGAAGCTTTGCCTTCCGGTTGCTAGTGAAGGCAGGAACTCCTGCGGGCCGTGCACACCTCGCAACCCGGCCGAGAATTCGGTATTCCTGGTCCATGAGGCCAGAACAAATTAGCGCATCCCCACCGTAAGGAGTGAGACCAGGTTTGTACTTGGATACCCGCAGCCCCGCGATCCTACGCCCAGCCAGCTTTACGAGACAGCCCCGATGCATAAGGATCGCTCGTAGGTTCTGTTAATGGCGGAGCAGCTTAGTCCCTGCGAAGGCAAGTCAGCGGCAGCCGAGTTATGCCGATCGTCTCCGTGGCACTTCCAGTCTTTGCGTGCTCGCGCACAGGGCGCTGCAGCAGCTGCACCTAGGGCCTTCTTGTTCGAGGCTGAAGTGCGGCGTTGTCCGTGAAGGATAGGACGAGAGCAGGTCCAATCCGATTCTTTGGGGCCGTCAAGATAGCGGCTCGGATCAGGCAGATTAGCGTCCGCTGATTCGATTCTGGGATTGAGACGTTAGCGTGTTTGATTCTGCCGGCAGGCGCTTTTTCCGTGGTGCGGCTGGATCAGCGCGGGCCGCGTCGGGCCCCATCGTTCTTCGTCCTCTTCAAGCTATTTGGGCCGTCTTGCTTAGACAGGGATCGCAGGTCTGTTTCACGTGAAACACTGACGACCTCGCTCCCCCTGCCTGGCTAATGCGATGGCAAAGTTCTGATCCGCCAGGAGGACCCATAATCGCTAGGTACCGGAGGCCTACCGCTGCCTCTTCCAAAGTCAGGCGTAAAATCGTCCGGTGGTTTGGGTCGTAGTCAGTGGGTGATGAGTTGTCAGGGAGGCCCGTAGTGAAAGCTGGATATGCCGTCGGACTGGCGGTACGACCAGGTGGCAGAAGCCTGGGCTCCTGCCTATCCCCTGTGCATGGCTCGGGGGCTGTTGGCCTCTCTCGACATGGAAGGCCCTGGATTTCGCATCACGGTCACGCTTCCATTTAGCTTGGTTCCTGTGGAGATGCTTTACTGCCCAACTGGTCTTAGCGAAAGCAGCATCGTGATGTCGCGCCCCGGGTGAACTGGTACTGATTCCTCCCTCAACCCGTGAGGACGCGCGGGACTTGTAGAAGGGGTGGTGTTAGCACGGGCGTATCCATCAACGGCGCTATGCCATTCTCGACCTGCTTTGACCATGGATTCCCCTGTACGCGGCCGGGGAAAGATTCCGGCGGAGCCTTCTCGGTGCAGTGCATATCGCTGTGGATAACTCTGTGGACAAATCGCCTGCGGGTTGTGGATGATGGCCGCGGTCACCACGGCGATTTCTGTTTGTCGGCGAGGCGCTACGGGCCTTAGTTGTAGGTCATCCTTGGCGGTGTTTCACGTGAAACACCAGGGACCAGCGCCGCCGCCTGAGACAGCTTGGTTTCATCCATGAAATCAACCAGTTCAGTATTCCAATGAGTGCTAGGTTACCGTTCCTGCGTCCGAATTAGCGTATCCGGAGTCTTCCATCGCGTCCCGCTGCGCCAAGTAGGGCGTTATCGCTGTTGATGCTTTGCTGCGGGGCGGGAAGTGGCTGTCAATGAATCGGCAGGAGGACTGTGGATAACGCTGTTGAAAAGGAGGAGAGGGATTGTGGATAACGTTGGGGATAACGACAGGACGCGTACGCTATCACACACCAGGTGATCATCCAGTCACTGCCCTTGTCAGGTGCTGATCGATCTGCACATGGTGTGCAGTTCGCGGTAGGGGGTGTGGGGCTGTACCGTGGGGGGCCGTCGTAAAGACTCGCCCTGGAGGTCTGGCGCTGCCATCAGTGAGGCGACCTTTGCTATGGCACACGCCATGGATCTGGTCGACCGGCACGCCGTGGAGAACGATCCGAAAGACCTGTTTCGTCCTCGCGCACGTGCGAGTTGTAATCGGCTCGGCAATTGCCCCCTAGCGTGGTTCAGTAGCCGGAGAGACAGGAGTACTAAAGGTGGAAGGCGGGTGTGGGTGGCTGCGCAGCGCATCCGAGGTCATGTATCTTGCTGGTGGTGTGCGGTAGCCCTCCAGGTAGCGGACTCTGGCTCCCCTCTCGGGCATTCCACGGACCACGTCGAGGCGAAAGTTCCGCGGGGGTCGAAGGGAGACATTAGTGAGTGGAACCCGAAAGCCCCAGTCCAACTTGGAGTCGCTCGTGCCGTGGCAAAGGGGCCAGCGCGTGCCCTGAGCCTTTGAAAACCGTACATGTAAAAGCTGCCCGCATGAAAGGGAGCCTCTAGTGATGTTTCACGTGAAACGCGCGGCTGGCACCTAAATCTGCCACCTGGCGATGCGACTCTCGTGGGGCAGGCTTGGACGACTGGAAAGGGTGCATTGCACTCCACAGAATCACGCGCTCTGTGTGCCGTGACAGGTACCTCCGAATTTAGCCCCGCTAGAGCTAGCTACCGTCGGTGGTCTGTAGAAGACGAGAGTCTTTAGTGTTTAACCACGAAACTAGGATAGTGCTTCAAGGCCGGCACCGCTGTTTCACGTGAAACAGCGCCTGCTCTCCGAATTCATCGTGAAGCGCGTCCTGCGTGATCATTCCGATCTTAGAAGGGGCAACTTATTGATCGACTCCCCCAAGCACCCTCGCAGGCCGGCACGCACTTCACGGTGATCTGAGTAGTTGCGTCGATTAGCCGCTCGGCCTCGATGCCGTCGCTCCTTTCGCATCGAAGCCCGGCGCGCCGTACACAAAGAAGGACACCGCTATTGGTGGCTAGTGTCTGGCTGCAGCTCCGCTCCGGGCGCCCCGCTAATTGCATGAATAGAAGCGGGCCTGGTTGGTGCTCTTCCAGGTTCTTCTTTTCAAATGACGGTTGGCTTGAGTATTCGGAGCAAATTGGCTCGACGAAGTGTGCACGTTAGCTTCAAGGCCAGGATCTGGACAATTGATGGCCATGGTGATGTCAGGGCCCCTCTTCGACTGCGCCTCATGTACTGTTGGCTGGTATCCGCTCCTCGCGGGAGCTCAGTGGGATGTGGACATTTCTCGCTTTCGATCGTCGTCTCGGACGCAGCCCTGCAGTCGGGTTCCAAAATATGGGGTGTTACCCGATTCGTCCCTTTCGCCAGAGGCTTTGGTCAGCCTCGGCTGGCCCTATTGGCGCCAGTCCGAAAAGTTTTCGAGTGCGACACTAGTGTTACGGAGTCTATACCTCGTTTAGACTCGGTTTTGTTGTGCCCTTGTGTCGATGCGGTCCGTCAACATGTCCTGGCGCCGCCTAGGGAGGAGCTACTCTTTTGCACGATCGAAAGCCGACCTTTTGCACCTTCTGTGACGACTAACCGTCACGACGCACAATGCCGATGACAGCATTCATGTGGGTTTTGCTGTCATCGACCTTTGCAGCGGGAACTCTATCTGGGGTTACGGCGGATACCGCTATGCCAATTCGAATTCACGTGTTCTTTTCAGTGCATCTCAGAATACCGCTGCGCCGCAACCGTCTTCCTGGACCACCGTGCGTTTCAGTCCAAAGGCGTGGCCTCTTGTTTCACGTGAAACAGCAGGACCAGAGCGCTGAATAGGCCTCCGAGATCGTTGCCCCTATTCCAGGGCCGAATGCTCTTGCGGTGCAGGGCGGTGCGTAATAGCGACACGGCCCAGGAAAGCAGCTGGGAAAGACCGCGTGATGTTCTGCGAATAGCCCGTGATTCCGCGCGGCGACAAGGGGCTGCAGTGCGGCAGGGAACAGGACCTCTTCAGGAAAACACCTCATGGGGCGTCATGAACATTGATGAGGTATCGGTGCGGGTTGCATCGACTAGCCGGGCACTTAGGCGTTTAAGCGTTGAATTGTTCCAGTCTTCGCAAGAACTTTTCCACTTACTCGCAGCCTTCGCGCCGTCAACACACTCTGTGCCGGAGTGTTTCACGTGAAACAGACCCGCGCTCCACGGGGTCCGCGTCAGAGGTGCGAGTTGCCCCGCAGCCCGAGAATCACACCATTGAAGGCTGCATGTGTTCGTCTCGGAACGGTCCAGCGCTTCCCGAGCAATCCTTGGCACCTTTGGGGGCCTCTTTCCGATCGAGACAGCGGAGACGCACGGAAGGCGGTGGAGCCAAAAAGAAAGTGGTCACCGCTCATGAGCGGTGACCACTTCCGTACTTACGGGGCAAGAGCCCTAGAGTAACGACCTAGGAAAGGACGTCGGCAAATTCCTTCTCGAAGAACTGCTTCGGCTTTGCGCCGATAACAGTGCTCTTCACTTCCCCGCCCTGGAACAGGTAAACAGCTGGAATCGATGTAATACCGTACTCTGCCGCAATGGCCGGGTTGTCGTCCACGTTCAGCTTCACAACGTCAACCTTTTCGCTGTACTCGACGGAGATCTCGTCAAGGATCGGGCCGAGCTTGCGGCAGGGGCCGCACCATTCAGCCCAGAAGTCCACGATAACCGGCTTATCTGAGGACAGGACGTCCGTGCCGAAGCTGGCGTCTGTTACGTCTTTTGCATTGCTCATGGTTTTATCTCTCTCTTCGTAGCGCTGACGGATTTAGGCTTGCAGGTCTGCGAGGTAGTGTTCGACGTCAATAGCGGCAACACATCCTGAACCGGACGCTGTGATTGCCTGGCGGTAGGTGGGGTCAATGACATCACCGGCGGCGAACACGCCTGACAGACTGGTCTTGGAACTCCGGCCTTCGACGGCAATAGTTCCCTCCGACGTCAGGTCCAGGACTCCCTTAACCAGATCGGTGCGGGGGTCGTTGCCGATGGCGACGAATACCCCCGTAACCGCCAAATCAGAAATGGAACCGTCCACAAGGTTCTTCAACTTCAAACCGGTGACCTTCTGGTCTCCAACCACGTCGTCCACAGTGCTGTTCCAGATGAAGTTGATCTTCTCGTGGGCCAGTGCGCGGTCGGCCATGATTTTCGAAGCCTTCAACGTATCGCGGCGGTGGACAACCGTTACCGATTTCGCAAACTTGGTGAGGAACAGTGCCTCTTCCATGGCAGAGTCTCCCCCACCGATGACTGCAATGTCTTGGTCCTTGAAGAAGAAACCATCGCAGGTTGCACACCAGCTGACGCCGTGCCCTGAAAGCCGCTTCTCGTTCGGGAGGCCGAGTTCACGGTAGGCGGAGCCGGTGGAGAGGATCACTGCCTTTGCCTGGAAGCTTTCGCCGGTGGCGATGGTGACAGTCTTGACAGGTCCTTCGAGCTGGACCGACGTAACGTCCTCGAACTGAATTTCGGTGCCGAAGCGTGCCGCCTGCTTCTCGAAGCTTTCCATCAGGTCTGGCCCCATGATGCCCTCCGGGAAGCCCGGGTAGTTCTCGACATCGGTGGTGTTCATCAGTTCACCGCCGGCAGTGACAGAACCTGCCAGCAACAGGGGCTTCAGGTTGGCGCGGGCAGTATAGACAGCTGCCGTGTAACCAGCCGGGCCGGAGCCGACGATGATGACATCACGTACTTCTGACGTGGTGTTTTCTGTGATGGTCACTGAACGGTGAACCTCTTCCTTATTTGACGCGCCCCGCTTTGGAGGCCGGCCACATGGCACAACTGATACTGCAGGTTGAATATTCCGACCCCAGGGCACGGCGGATGACCGCGGACAGCAGTAAGCGAACTCCGCGAGACGCTCTTTCCAGATTACCGTCCCATGGCAAACCCGAGCACAGTAAGGACCACAGCCCACCAGTATTGCGGAACCGTCGCACAGACCCTGGGGGTTTACTGGACCTTGATCTCCGCCAACCGGAGGCCGTAGCCATAGCGCGTCTTCGGTGCAGCCAGCCGGGGAAGGGAGTTGATGGACACAATGACGTACTGGGCCTGTACCGGCTCCGCGAGCGGCATAGTGAGATCGGTTGACGTAAAGCTGTTGGTCCCGACTGCCTTCGCTCCGTCCAAAGACGGCTGATCGTTGGTGTAAACCGTGATGTTTCCACCTGAACCGCCCAGCTGCGAAAGCGTCACTGAAGAAACAGTTGCCGGGTTCTCAAGCTTCACTACCAGCGGCACGCCCTGGGCGGCCAGTCCTCCCCAGTTCTCCGTGGCGAATTCCATGTCCGACCAGTAGCTGGCGGCGTTACCGTCGTATGCCCTGACCAGGTCACCGTCAAAGGTGGCGGCAAAGTCGAAGGTACCCTGCCGGCTGACGCTTTCAATGGCCGGCGGGACGGCGGGCGGGGCCGAGGTAGGTGCCTGCGTTGGCGCGGCAGAGCCTGCGGGAGCCCCGTTGGCGGTGGCAGGAGCTGAGGGATTGGCCTGCGGCTCGGAGGGAAAGAGGCTGCCAAGGTTGGTCAGGGTGAAAACGAGCCCGGCAATCAGGACGACGGCGAGCAACCCGCCCACCAGCCAGCGCATGGACCGCGGTTCACGTGCCGGTGCATCCCGGTCGTCGTCGTCATAGTCGTCCTGCTCAGCGTAGGAGGGGCCAGCAGGGGCGGCAGCGGCAGCCGGCCGCGCAAACACGGGAGACTTTTTCTTGGCCGGCTTTTCATCTCTAACCGGAGAGACTTCGTACCGGTCCTGGTCTCCGGCGCTTGCGTAATCGTCCTCAGACCAGAGGGACACCTTCGGCTTCCCGCTGCCGGCCGCCTCGGGCTGGTTCCGCTGGTTGGACGCGAAGCTGGCAGTTGCCGGATCTTCAGCAGGCCGGGTCGAGGGGCCGGCGGGGCGAGCTGAAGCATGCGACGCCGCAGCCCCTGCCGCGCCGCCTAGGGCTGCTGCTCCCATCGGGGACGCACCGGACGGCTTACGCCCGGCGGGTGCATTCGTCGGCCGGACTGGAGGCCTCGGCGGCACTGCTGGCGCAGCACGGAAAGGATCAACCTGGCTGGGGTGCGTATCGCCGTAGTTGATGTAGCCGGCGTCCACGTGATCTTCGTCGTCGTACGGCTCCGGCTCATGGGACCGCGGCTGCCCAAAGATTTCGCTTCCAAGCGTGTCCGTAAAGAAGGGCTCCACATAGGGAGGGTTGGATGCTACCACAAGATCCAGCAGGTCCGCCGCGGATGTGTGGTTGGTGATGAGGTAGGTGGCGGCCTCGGTCACGCCGAGGTCCAGAACCTGAACCGTGCCGGGGCGCTCACCGGTAGCAACCTCGCGCGCGCTTTGGGCAACCTGCTCGGTGTTCTCTGGTCCGGCAACCAGGATGCTGACAGGGCGGTTAAGCACCTGGTCCACACCATCCAGCACCAGATCGTGGTCGTGCGAGGCCAATACAGTGGCTGTGACCTTGTAACGGCCGCCCAGTACTGATCCGACATCGATCGGGTTGGACACGTGTTCCTCCTAGACTGTCCGGTATTGCCGGGATGGATGACGCAACCACCGTTCAAGGGGCCGCCGGGGAGGCTGGCCCTTGAATGCAACTACCCCTGTTCCCTATCGATCCTAGCCGATTGCGCCTTACGCACCGTGGACAAAGACAGCGGCAGACCGGGTCAACATCACTTTTTCCGCGGCCGCCGCGGCCTGAAATGGGGGTTCTCGCCGGGCTTCCCCTGGAAGGTGCGGCGTCCGGGAAGCGGGATCTGATCGCGCAGCAGTCCGCCGCGCGCGGTGCTGGG
The DNA here is from genome assembly GCF_024494415.1 of Pseudarthrobacter sp. R1. Classification (NCBI taxonomy): domain Bacteria; kingdom Bacillati; phylum Actinomycetota; class Actinomycetes; order Micrococcales; family Micrococcaceae; genus Pseudarthrobacter; species Pseudarthrobacter sp. R1. Next base: position 171,972 of record NZ_JAMKFI010000006.1, read on the forward strand.
CTGGTCCTCGCCGGGGAGGTACGTGCCGTCTCCGCCGGGGTGGTCTTCGCCGTCGGCCGGTTCCCGGCGTCCTGCCCCGCGCTCGGGGACGGGACCGGCGCGGAAGGAGACGGCGTCAAACTCTCCAGAAATGCGTGGGATGAGCCCGGTATCCACGGAGGTGGTGGCGCGCTCGGGTGCGTGGCGCCGATGGTCATCCGACCCTGCTCCAGCTGTATCGTCCGACGGCCGGGTCCCGTCTTCCGCAGCAGGCGCAGCAGCCCCGCCGCGCCCCAGCCTTCCCAGGAGGGGACGCAGCAGGTCGCGCAGCTCAGAGACTCGGAACAGTTTGAGCAGGACGAAGTAGGCCACCAGCATGATGGGACCCACCACGATGACCGTTATGAGCGCGCTCAGCCGATCGCGCCAGGCGAAGCCGTCCGGGCTGTAGCTGCCCATCAACCACAGCGCTCCCGCACCCGCAATCGCGGAACCAAGGGCGGCGTAGCCCATCCGGATGTAGGAGTTGGCGATCCGCGCGCCGTCCAGGTGCCCCAGGAGGCGCCGAAGGAAAAAGGCACTGATAACCACCGAGAGGATGTTGCCCACCATATAGAGCACCGCGATGGCGTAGATGATCTGGTTTACGGGCAGGAACTGGATGGCAAACGCCCCGGCCACGTAAACCACCGCCAGGAGCAGCTGGATGTAGAAGGGGGTGCGGGCATCCTCGTTCGCATAGAAGACGCGGGACATCATGAAGTTGGCGCTCATGAACGGCGTGCTGAGCGCGAGAATGGTCAGCGTCTGGGCAAGCATCACGCCGTCCTGGCGAAGGCCGCCAGAGAAGAACATCCCCAGCGGACCGGCAAGGGCAAAGAGCGCCAACGCACCGAACACGGTGGCCACAGCCATGGTCCGGAGGCCGTGCGAGAGGGCGTCGCGCAGTTCGGCGCGGTTGCCGTCCTGCGACGCGCGGGTCATGCGGTTGAACAGGACCGTGGCGAGGGACAGGGCAATGATGGAGTGCGGCAGAAGATACAGCTGGCTGGCAACCTCCAGCACGGCGTTGCCGGGAAGCATGTACGCGGCAGGGTCGCCGGCCTGCTGGAGCCGGATACGCTCGGCTCCGGGAATGGTGGCAATGCGCATGACGTACAGGAAGGCGAGTTGCCCGACGGCGGCAGTCAGCAAGGTCCAGACGCTCAGCTTCGCTGCCTGGCCCAGTCCCACTCCGCGCCAGCCGAACCGCGGCCGGAGCCCCAGTTTCAGCCGGATCACGGGAATCATCAGGATGGCGGTCTGCGAGATGACTCCGATGGTGGAGAATCCGGCCACCAATAGCGTTTGGGTGTCACCCCAGTTATCCAGGGTGTGCGTATTGATCTCGTTTGAGCCGAAGATCCAGATGAACATCCCCAAGCCGGCGATGGCCACCAGGTTGTTGAGGATGGGCGCCCACATGGCCGGCCCAAAGGCGCCATTGGCGTTGAGGACCTGGGTGAGGAGGGCGTAGAGGCCGTAAAAGAAGATCTGGGGCAGGCACCAAAAGGCGAAGGCCACGGCCAACGCTTTTTGCTGCGGGGAATAGCCCTGGGTGGTGAGTTCGATGACCCAGGGCGCTGCCAGCGTCACCAGGGCCGTCAGTCCCAGCAGGAGCAGGACCGCCAGCGTCAGCAGCCGGCTGATGTAGTCCGCTCCCCTGTCCGGAGCCTTGCTGGCCTTGATGATCTGCGGCACAAGCACAGCGTTGAACACGCCGCCGGCCACCAGCAGGAAGATCAGGTTGGGCAGGTTGTTTGCGTTGATGAACGTGTCATTAACGGTGGAACCGAGGCCGAGGGCCGTGCCCAGCATCCAGGTCTTGCCAAAGCCCAGGAAACGCGAAACGAGGGTTCCCGCGGCCATGATGGCGCTGGACCTGGTTTCACTCGCCTGCTCAGCGCCGGCTTGTCCACCGTCCAAGGGAGAGCCGTCCACGGGTGCAGCCAGGTGCGCGGTTTCCGCGGGGGCGCTGTCCTGCGTTGCGCTGTCCAGGGGTGCCGCAGCCTGGGGCGCCCCGTCCAGGGGTACACCGTCTGCAGGTACGCCCTCTGGAGCGCCGCCGGCCCGGCCGGCTTGATCGGAAGGAAAATTGGAAGCTGACATCGAGTTCATCGTCTCACCCGCAGCCGCTTATCACCGCAATACCGGCACCGGCAATGCCGCCCTAGAGGTGTTCTGGCAGGACTTCGCGTGCCAGGTCGGCGATGCGGCGCTCATTGGGGAAGGACAGTTTGCGGGCGAGTTCATGGATGGGAACCCACGCCACGTCCACGGCTTCCTGGTCCGGATCGTTCTCGATGGTCAGCTCGCCGCCTGTGGCCCGCAGGAGGTAGTGATGGACCGTTTTATGTACGCGGTGGCCACTGACGGTGAACCAGTAGTCGATGCTTCCCAGAGGCGCGAGGATGTCGCCTTCGATGCCGGTTTCTTCGGCGATTTCACGGACAGCGGCCTGCTCGTTGTTTTCCTTGCCCTCCGGATGCCCCTTGGGCAGGCACCATTCCAGGCGTCCGCCGCGGTTAAGGCGGGCGATGATCGCCACCCTCAGTTCGGCGTCGGAGGTGTCCACAACGACGCCGCCGGCAGAGACTTCCTCGACGGTAGGCAGCGAAGCCGGTGCCGAATGCTGGGCAGGTGCAACGTGCGCACCGATTGCCGATGGCAACGGTGCGTTTGTCCTCCTGCCTGGAGCGCTCGGTACTGGATGGGCCATGGAGTCCACTCTAACGACTGTTGCCCGTTCGTGATGACCGGAACATGACACGAACATGGACTGCATATGACGCGCTTTGGAGGCGCCGCACGGAATGAGCAGGATCTTGACAGCATTTTGGCCTGCGCGCCCGCTGGTTTCTGACAAGCTTAAGTAACTATGGCGCACCCACATCACAAGACTGAATCCCACACCGTTGATTTCCAGGTGGACCCGGTGGTCCTGGAGCTCGGCCAGCGTTTTGTGGACGCAGGCCACGAACTGTCGTTGGTGGGCGGTCCCGTGCGTGACCTTTTCCTGGGCAGGACCTCCCCGGACCTGGACTTCACCACCGATGCCACGCCGGACCAAACGGTGGCCCTGATCAAGAAGTGGGCGGATAACTTCTGGGAGATCGGCCGCGCCTTTGGCACCATCGGAATGCGCAAGGCCGGCTTCCAGATCGAAATAACCACCTACCGTGCGGAGGCCTACGATCCGGAGTCCCGGAAACCGGTGGTGGCGTTCGGCTCCTCTTTGACTGACGACCTGCTCCGGCGGGACTTCACCATCAACGCCATGGCCCTGAAACTTCCTTCCCTGGAACTGGTGGATCCGTTCGGCGGCGTACGCGACCTGCACGCCTCCATCCTGGCCACGCCGGGGGCTCCGGAAGCGTCCTTCTCGGATGATCCGCTGCGGATGATGCGCGCCGCCAGGTTCGGGGCGCAGTTGGGTGTCTCCGTCCACGATGACGTCCGCCAGGCCATGACAAGGATGGCTGAACGGATCACCATCATTTCCGCCGAACGTGTGCGGGACGAACTCACCAAGCTCATCTGCGGCCGCCGCCCCCGGGTGGGTGTGGATCTGCTGGTGGACACCGGCCTGGCCGAGTTCGTGCTGCCGGAAGTCTCCGCCCTCCGGCTCGAATCGGATGAGCACCACCGCCATAAGGACGTCTACCAGCATTCGCTGCAGGTGCTGGAACAGGCTGCGGAACTGGAAACGGACGCTGACGGCCCCGTGCCGGCGCCGGACTTTGTGCTCCGTTTCGCAGCATTGATGCACGACGTCGGCAAGCCGGCTACGCGCCGTTTTGAACCGGGCGGCGCGGTGAGCTTCCGGCATCACGACATGGTGGGTGCCAAGCTCACCACCAAGAGGATGAAGGCCCTGCGGTTCGACAATGACACCATCAAGGCCGTTGCCCGCCTGGTGGAGTTGCACATGCGCTTTTACGGTTACGGCGACGCGGGCTGGAGCGACTCCGCGGTTCGCCGCTACGTGACCGACGCCGGGCCACTGTTGGAACGGCTGCACCGGCTGACCCGCTCGGATGTCACCACGCGCAACCAGCGGAAGGCCGAGCGGCTGGCTTTCGCCTATGACGACCTCGAGGCCCGGATCGCGGCGCTGCGGGAACAGGAATCGCTGGATTCGGTGCGCCCTGACCTGGACGGTGCCCGGATCATGGCCCTCCTGGACCTCAAACCTGGCCCTGTAGTGGGCCGCGCCTATAAGTTCCTGCTCAATGAGCGGATGGAGCACGGGCCCCTGCCCACCGAAGACGCGGAAGCCAGGTTGCTCCGCTGGTGGGCGGAGCAGCCTGAATCTGCACCCGCCGAACCCGGGGCCGGAACGCCTCCTGCCGCCGTCGACCTTTCCTCCAAGGAGTCCAAGTGACCAATCCTGCCCTTGCCCCCCGGCCCCAGCTCTGGATCCTCCGCCACGGCGAGACCGAGTGGTCCAAAAGCGGGCAGTACACGGGACTTACTGATTTGCCCCTCACTGTTGAAGGCGAGCAGCAGGCGGTGGAGGCCCGGAAGGTGCTGGACCCTGTCGATTTTGACCTGGTGCTGACCTCTCCCCTGAGGCGTGCCCGCCGGACGGCGGAACTGGCAGGCTTTCCGGACGCCCAGCATGAGCCCCTCGCCGTGGAATGGAACTATGGCGATTATGAAGGCATCAGCTCGGACCTGATCCGGAAAGACAACCCCGATTACCTGATCTGGACCCACGGCGTGCCCAACGGAGAGACGTTGGACGAAGTGGCTGCCCGGGCGGACAAAATCATAGGGCGCGTCCTGGAATCCGGCATGGACAACGTCCTCATTGTGGCCCACGGGCACTTCTCCCGGATCCTCACAGCCCGCTGGCTTGAATTGCCCCCCACCGAGGGGCGCCACTTTATTCTCGGAACCGCGAAAGTGTGCACCCTGGGCTGGGATAAGAGGACTCCGGCAATTGTCCGATGGGGCCTTTAAAAAGCTATTTCCGAGTTTCTTTAGAAAGTTTCACGAATTAGGTAGCGGTGCACTGTAATCGTGGTGTACTTTTATTCCTGACCCCAGAGCGTCCTGCCGGGGTCGTGGCGTTCGTTGCCAGGCCAGTCAGCTGAAGCAACGGCAGAGCAAAAAAGGAGGTTGGGAAAAATGATTACTTTGACTAGCGGACGGAAGACAACCATCACCGCGGACCCGGCCTCTGATGCTTTTGCGCGCCCCTTTCCAGGGTTCGTCGGCTCTTAGCCACCGCCCCTGCTGCCGGTGCTGAGACCGGTGGCGATGCTTCGGGTGCATCAGGCACCGTTATTCGCACCCTCGCATCTTTCACGGGATAACCAGCTAACCCATTAGCCCGGCAATTTTCTTCTATTGCCATCGGCAGCTTATGGGCTTTGTGCTCCCTTCCCGCGGGTTCTAATTACTTATTCATTCCCGGTATTCCTATGCCCCAAATCGCCCCCTTTTTTATGGCGCGGATTGGGGGCTTAATTGTCGCGCCCAGTTTGCGGGCCAACCAGTTTCAAAGGAGGTGACCCACAATGATCAAAAAGCTTCAAAAACTCCTGTCTCCTTCACGCGGGAGACGCAGCAGCCGCAGGCAATTCAACCGCCCGCTGCTGGAGAAACAACGGGAAGATGTATTCCTCTTGATGCACCAGCAGTTGGGAGGTATGCGCTGACGGCCCGCTTGATCTGCAGGAGAAGATATGGGCGCACATGAGTGCCAGTGCCGGAGCCTACGCGGCGACGCGTGGGCTCCCCGCGGGGACTCTTCCAATGGTGGCAGGCAGCAACGGTAAGCTCGATGCCATGGAGGAGACCCAGCCGCCGGAGCACCGAGGGCGGACCCGCCTGGTAGTTCCCAGTCGCAGCGATGTCCTGCTGCGCAACTTCACCGAAGCCATCGGCGGCCCCCTCGGAGCCAGGGCCGCACCGGGCATCGTTTCCCCCGGCATCTTTACCGTTGAACGTGTACTGATCCTGCTCACGGTCCTGGCGGCTCTTGCGGGCATCCTGGTCAAAGGGTATTGCCGCGTCAACGGCTGGGAATCCCCCACCCAGTTCTACGCCACCTGCTATTCGGACTTCCCCGAGCTTTTTCGGAACCGCGGACTGGCGGAGGGAACCGTGCCCATCCTTGGCGCCGGGAGCCAGTTTGAGTATCCGGTCCTGATCGCCCTGATCGCGGGGGTCACGGCATGGCTCGTTCCCGGGACAGGGATATCGGAACCGCGTGTCCTCGCCTACTTCGACATCAATGTTGCCCTTCTGGCCGCAGTTACTGTGGTCACGGTCCTGGCCACCGCCCGGATGTCCAGCCGGCGGCCCTGGGATGCCGCCATGGTGGCCTTGGCCCCGGGCATCGTGCTGGCCGGCACCATCAATTGGGATCTGTGGGCAGTAGCCCTGCTCGCCCTGGGCATGTACTTCTTCTCGCGGGAACGGCTGGTGCTTGCCGGCGTCTTCATCGGACTGGGGGCGGCGACGAAGCTGTACCCGCTGCTTGTTATTGGCGCGATCCTGCTGCTGGCCATCCGGACTGGACGGTTCCGTCCCTTGCTGGTGACGGCGGGCGCTGCCGCCGCCTCATGGCTGGCTGTCAACCTGCCCTTCGCCGCTGCCAACCCTGCCGGGTGGGCCTACTTCTTCCAGTTCAGCGTGGACCGCGACGCCGGGTACAGCTCGCCCTGGTTCGCCTACAACCTCGTGGCCAACAGGCTGCAATGGACGGAACTCAGCCCGGCCGCCGTCGACCTCTTGTCCCCTGGCCTTTTTCTCCTGTCCTGTGTGGCTATTGCAGCCGTTGCCCTGACTGCCGGCCGCCGCCCCCGCCTTGCCCAACTGGCCTTCCTGATCGTGGCGGCGTTTGTCCTTACCGGCAAGGTGTATTCGCCGCAGTTCGTGGTGTGGCTGATCCCCCTCCTTGCGCTGGCGCGGCCGAGATGGCGTGACTTTTTGATCTGGCAGGGAATTGAGGGCCTGCACTGGGCAGCAGTGTGGATGTACCTTGGACAGGTGACCAGCGCAGGCTCTTCCCAGCACAACCTGGATATGCCTTACTACGTCCTCGCCGTGGCGGCGCACATGGCCGCGGTGGGCTACCTTATGCTGCGCGTGACCTGGGACATCTACAACCCGGACTACGACCCCATCCGCCGGCATCATCTGGATGATCCCCAGAGCGGTCCCTTCGCCGGCGCGCCTGACTGGCTCCGGTTGGATCTTCGAGAGCGATCAAACTCCGTACTGCCCTGGAAGGCGGGTTCCAATGCCTGACGTAGCGGTAGTAGGCGCCGGGCCGAACGGGCTTGCAGCGGCAGCGGTAATGGCGCGGGCCGGGCTGTCCGTGGAGGTCTTCGAGGCAGGCAGTACCATCGGCGGCGGGACCCGGACCAGCGAACTGATGCAGCCGGGCCACTTCCACGACATCTGCTCCGCTGTTCATCCGATGGCAGTGGCCTCACCATTTTTCAAGGCCTTCGAACTGTCCCGCCGGGTGAACCTGATCACCCCGGACCTGTCCTACGGATCCCCGCTGGATGGTGGCAGGGCGGTCCTCGCCTACCGGTCGCTGGACCGGACATCCGAGGGACTGGGTCGCGACGGTGCTGCTTACCGGCGGCTGATGGCACCTCTCGTGGACCGCATCGACGAGATCATGGACTTCACCCAGAACCAGCTGATCCGCGTCCCCCGCAACCCGTTGGCGGCAGGGCTGTTCGGGTTGCGGACCCTGGAGCAGGGAACCGGACTGTGGAACGCCCGTTTCAAGGAAGACTCTGCACCTGCCCTGCTGGCCGGGGTTGCCGCCCATGCCATCTCCCACCTGCCTTCCCTCGCCGCGTCCGGGGCGGGGCTGATGTTGGGGGCGCTCGGGCATGCCGGTGGCTGGCCCATCCCGGAAGGAGGGTCGGCCGCCATAGCTGCCGCCCTGGCGGAGGACATCGTTGCCCATGGGGGTGTTATCCACACCGATGCACCCATCGACCGGCTGACGGATCTGCCCTCCGCACGCACCACGTTGCTGAACGTGGCGCCGCAAGGGTTGCTGAACATGGCCGGTAACGCCCTTCCCGACCGGTACCGGGATGCGCTGGAATCGTTCAGGTACGGAAATGGCTCGTGCAAAGTGGATTTCATCCTCTCGGGTCCCGTGCCGTGGACGGCGAAGGAACTGGCCGACGCCGGAACGGTACACCTGGGCGGTACCCGGGCCGAGGTGGCACGCGCAGAGAACGAGGTCAGCGCGGGCAGGCACCCGGAACGCCCGTATGTCCTGGTGGCCCAGCAGTCACGCTTCGACTCCGGCCGCGCCCCCGCCGGACACCACACCCTGTGGGCCTACTGCCATGTCCCCTCCGGATCAACACGGGACATGACGGAAGCCATCACTGCACAGCTGGAGCGGTTCGCGCCGGGGTTCCGCGACCTTGTAGTTGACTCCAGTGCGATTACCGCTGCCGGGCTGGCGAAGTACAACCGCAACTACGTCGGCGGGGATTTCAGCGCGGGCACCATGGACCTGCTGAACCTTGTCCAGAGGCCGGTCGTGTCGCCGGTGCCATGGCGTACCCCTTTGCGCGGTGTCTACCTGTGTTCTTCCTCCACCCCGCCAGGGCCGGGTGTGACCGGCATGCCGGGGTACCACGCCGCGAAGTATGCACTTCAGGACATGTTCGGTCTTTCTGTCCCGGCACTCGGGCTGGCCGCAGCGTAGGCCTCCAGCTCCCGTCTCCGGCGGCTCGGAAGAACGGAACGTGCCACAGTGACCGCAAAAGCGGGGGATAATGGCGCGATGGGGATATCAACAAAACTTTCTTTGGGCATCGCTGCGGTCATTCTCGGAACGTCGCTGGTTGCCTGCGACGACGGCAGGAGCGGAGCTGAGGCGGCTGCGGGGCAGTTGGCCGCGGCAGTAGCCGGACTGGATGTGGGCTCGGTGCCCTTCGACGGCAAGGATTCCGCGGCTGCAAATGACCAGCTGAAAAAAGTCTTTGCGGCACTGGATCCCCAGAAGCCCGCCGTCGAAGCAGGGGAACTGGCCCTTGACGGGGACAACGCCTCTGCACCGCTCAACTACACCTGGAACTTCGGTGGTGCCGAGTGGAAGTACTCCGTCTCGGCTAAATTCAAGAAGTCGGGGGACAAATGGCTGACGGTCTGGGATCCGGCCACCCTGGCACCGGACCTGGCCGACAGCGAGATCCTGACTAAAGGCTCCCAGTCGCCCCAGCGGGCAGACATCCTGGGTGCCGGCGACGTACCCCTGGTGACGTACCGCCCGGTGGTGAATGTGGGCATCGACAAGCCTCAGCTTGGTGCTGGAGATCCTGCTGATGCCGCCACCAAGCTTGCAGCGCTCGTCGGGGTGGACCCTGCCGCCTACGTCCAGCAGGTCCAGGCGTCGGGTGCCGAGGCCTTTGTTCCCGCGATCACCCTGCGGGAGGAAGGGCGCACCATCACCAATGAGCAGATTGCGGCGATTCCAGGGGCCCGTGCCATTCCGGCCTCCATGCCGTTGGCCCCCAACCGCACGTTTGCGCGCGCCGTCCTCGGCTCGGTGGGCGAGGCCACGGCCGAACAGATCGAGGCATCCGGCGGCGAGCTGACAGCCGGTGACGTCACCGGCGTCGGCGGCCTCCAGCAGCAGTACGACGACCAGCTCAGGGGGACGGACGCCGTCGTTATCCGTGCACAGCGCGCCGACCTGACGAGGGAACAGATCCAATCCGCCGCAACCGATCCGCGCCGGGTGCTTTTCGAGGTGAAGCCCACGCCGGGAACCCCACTGAAGACAACCCTGGATCCCACGCTGCAGTCGCTGGCGGAGAGCACGCTGGAAGGCGTGGAGCCGGCATCTGCGATTGTTGCGCTCCGGCCTTCAACCGGCGCTGTCCTGGCGGCCGCCTCCGGTCCGGGGAGCAACGGCTACAACACGGCGATGCTGGGCCAGTACGCGCCCGGCTCCATCTTCAAGATGGTGGATTCGCTGGCGATGTTCCGTAACGGGCTGACCCCTGAGTCGAAGGTTGAATGCACACCCACGCTGACGGTGGACGGACGGACTTTCAAAAACGCGGAGGGGTACCCGGAGGGCTCATTAGGTTCAGTAACACTGCGTGACGCCTTTGCCCACTCCTGCAATACAGCGTTCATCGCCGCCCGTGACACCGTTTCGCAGGGGCAGCTTGAAGCAGCCGCCATGGCGATGGGCCTCGCCGTCGAGGCACCGACGCTCGGCGCCGCGGCCTTCCTGGGATCCGTCCCCGGCGAGGCCGCGGGAACTGAGCACGCCGCTTCGATGATCGGCCAGGGAAAGGTGCTGCTGTCGCCACTGGCCGCCGCCATGATGGCCGGCTCCGTGGCCAAGGGTGCGCCGGTAGCCCCGCAGCTGGTGTTGAATCCCGACGCCGGTGCCGCTGCCGAGGGAACGACCAGCGGCTCCACTGCACCCGCTGCCCAGCCGTCCGCCACGGCCACCGCGGAGGCTCCGTCCCAAGCATCCGAGGACCCCGTCACCGGCCAGGAAGCGGCGTCCCTGGCCGACATGATGCGGGCCGTGGTGACGTCCGGTCACGCAGGTTTCCTGTCCAGTGTTCCGGGTGCCCCGGTGGGAGCCAAGACCGGCACGGCCGAGTTCGGCAAAGAGAATCCGCCAAAGACGCACGCTTGGATTGTGGCCTTACAGGGCGATCTCGCCGTTGCCGTTTTTGTGGAGGATGGCGGCCTGGGGGCAACAACCTCCGGGCCGCTGCTGCAAAAGTTCCTGACCGCCGCGGGCTAGAGTTTTTGTCCAGATATGCGGACTTTCAGGCCGGGTAGGCCTGCAGATCTTGACAAAATTCGGGTGGGTGCGCCGTGGGAAGATGGAATACGTGGCCCATATTGACGTTTCCGGTATCGATTACTTCCTTTCCGACGGCACCCAACTGCTGAACGGCGTGACCTTCAAGGTTCCAGATGGCACCAAAACGGCCCTGATCGGCCCCAACGGTACTGGCAAAACGACCCTGTTCCGGATCATCGCCGGAGATCTGGTTCCCGACGAAGGCGTGATCGGCCGCTCCGGGAACATGGGCATCATGCGCCAGTTCGTGGGCCAGGTCCGCGATGGCTCCACCGTTCGCGACCTGCTGGTCTCCGCGGCGCCGCCCGCCTTGGCAGCGGCGGCCCGCGAGGTGGACGACGCCGAGCTCGTCATGGTGGAGCACGACGACGAACCCAGCCAGATGCGCTATGCCCAGGCCATCGTCGACTGGGGAGACGCCGGAGGCTACGACGTCGAGACCGTCTGGGACGAAGTGTGCATGGCCGCGCTGGGACTCCCCTTTGACCGCGCCCAGCACCGCCCGGCGTCGAGTCTTTCCGGCGGTGAACAGAAGCGGCTGGTGCTGGAAGCGCTTTTTGCCGGCCCGGATGACCTGTTGCTGCTGGACGAACCGGATAACTACCTGGACGTGCCAGGCAAGCGCTGGCTTGAGGACAAGCTGAACGAATCGAAGAAGACGGTGTTCTTCATCAGCCACGACCGTGAACTGCTGAACAACGCAGCGGGGCGCATCGTCACGTTGGAGCCCGGAATCAGCGGCGCGGGAGCCTGGGTTCACGGCGGCGGGTTCGGCTCCTACGTGGACGCACGGGCGGACCGCAATGCCCGGTTTGAGGAACTCCGCAAGCGGTGGGACGAGGAGCACATCAAGCTCAAGGAACTCGTCAACATGTACAAAAACAAAGCCGCGTTCCGCTCCGACATGGCCAACCGGTACCACGCAGCCCAGACCCGCCTGGCGAAGTTTCTGGAGATCGGGCCGCCCGAGGCACTGCCCATTGAGCAGAACGTGCAGATGCGCCTCAAGGGCGGGCGGACCGCCAAGCGCGCCATCGTGGCGGAGAAGCTTGAACTCACCGGGTTAATGAAGCCGTTCTCCACCGAGGTGTGGTTTGGGGACCGTGTAGGTGTGCTGGGCTCAAACGGTTCGGGTAAGAGTCACTTCCTCCGGCTGCTGGCCACAGGCGGCACCGACCCGGAGCGGGAGCACCTGCCCGTGTCCGACGTCGAAATCGCCGAAGTGCCGCACGAGGGCACTGTGAAACTTGGCGCCAGGATCCGCCCCGGGTTCTTTGCCCAGACGCACGTCCGGCCCGACCTGCTGGGCAAGACCCTGCTGGAAATCCTGCACCGCGGTGACGAACACCGGTCCGGCCTGGGCCGTGAGGCAGCAGCCGGGGCGCTGGACGGTTATGGGCTGGCGGGGCAGTCGGAGCAAAAGTACGAGTCCCTTTCCGGCGGGCAGCAAGCCAGGTTCCAGATCCTGCTGCTGCAGTTGAGCGGTGCCACCCTGCTCCTTTTGGACGAGCCCACGGACAACCTGGACCTGCACTCGGCCGAGGCACTCGAACGGGCAATTGACCACTTTGAGGGCACGGTCCTGGCCGTGACCCACGACCGCTGGTTCGCCCGGACCTTCGACCGCTTCCTGGTGTTTGGATCGGACGGCAAGGTGTACGAATCAGCCGAGCCGGTGTGGGACGAGAAGCGCGTGGAGCGCGTCCGCTAACCGGACGCTCTCTCACTTCCTGCACGTTTTTGGTCAACGCTCTCGCACCCATTGCAGAGCGTTGGCGGAAATGCCGCATTAAGTGAGAGAGCGTGTTGATGTCACCAACAAACAGTTCAGCCCTGAAGAACAACGACGACTCGATGAGAACTCTGTGGAAGTAGTGAATGTATGAGCTTAAATACCGGAACGGCACAGCAGGCTGGCCTGAAAGCAGCGGCAGTTGCCACGTTCGTTGTCTTCGGCATTAACGGCCTGGTGTTCGCCAGTTGGGCAGCGAGGATCCCTGCGGTCACGGAGACCCTGCAGATAACCTCCGGCCAAATGGGCACACTGCTGCTCTGCACCGCCATCGGCTCTTTGCTCGCCCTGCCTACGGCCGGCTGGGTGGTAGGCAGGATCGGCACGGCCAACACCGTGCGATTCGGCGGGTTGGTGGCCTCGGTGGCCGGGGCGGCCATTGCACTGTCCCTTTCGGTCGCCTCCATTCCGGGCACAGCAGTCGCTTTGTTCTTCTTTGGCATAGCCATCGGGCTTTGGGATGTGTCCCAGAACCTTGAAGGGGCCGACGTCGAACACAAGCTGCGGCGGACCATCATGCCCCAGTTCCATGCTGCGTTCAGTGGCGGAGCCTTCGTGGGTGCGCTGATCGGAGCAGGGTTGTCGAATCTGGGCGTCGGATTGCCGGTGCACCTGCTGGTTATCGTGGGCATCGTGCTGCTGGTGACGATGATTGCCCCCCGCTACTTCCTTCCGCACATCACGGCACCAACACCGGCCGATGGCGAGGCTAAGCCTGCCAAAGGCCCTTCGGCCTGGCGGGACAGCCGGACCTTGCTCATCGGCGTCGTTATCCTTGGCGCCACCCTGACCGAGGGTGCCGGCAATGACTGGATTGCGAAGGCATCCGTTGACGGCCTCGGCACGTCCGAGTCCACCGGCGCCCTGATGTTCGCCCTCTTTGTCCTGGCCATGACAGCGATGCGTTTCCTGGGCGGCCGCGTGATCGACAAATACGGCCGCGTTGCCGTGCTCCGCGCCAGCATGGCAGCAGCAGCCGCCGGTCTTTGCCTTTTTGTGCTGGCCGGGAATGTGTGGCTGGCTGCCGTAGGCGCGGCACTCTGGGGCGTAGGAGCAGCACTGGCCTTCCCGATGGGAATGTCCGCTGCCGCCGATGACCCCCAACATGCAGCAGCAAGGGTTTCTGTTGTTTCCACGCTTGGGTACACCTCCTTCCTGGCCGGGCCTCCCCTGTTGGGATACTTGGGCGACCTGACGGGAATCCACTTCGCGCTGCTGGCGATCCTTGCACCCATCATCCTGGCGCTCCTGCTCGCCGGCGCCGCCAAGCCGCTGAAGGTCACGTAGGGTCCTCCCGGAAGCGCTGCATCTATCGCCGCCAGGTGCGGCGGCGGCGGTAGGGTGAGGTCATGCAGAGGAAATGGCGCCGGGGCCATCAGTGGATCAGCCGCACGGACAAATACCTTGTACGGCATGTATCAAAGCTGCCAGGTGGAAACCATGACGCGTTCTTCCGTCGGCTGTCAGCATCTGCAAATCACGGAAAACTGTGGATGGGCATTGCCGCCGTCCTGGCCATCATCCCGGGCAGGCCGCGCCGCGCCGCACTTCACGGACTGATCGCGCAGGCAGTTGCCTCCGCAGTGACCAACGGAGTGTTCAAGACCGTGCTGCCCCGAGCCCGTCCGCTGCCGGAACACCTTCCTGTGTTCCGGTTCGTGCATCCTCAGCCGAAGAGCTCGTCCATGCCGTCCGGTCACTCGGCTTCGGCGGTGGCGTTCGCGGTAGGGGCAGGACTGGTCAAGCCGTCCCTGGGGGCGTCGCTGACTCCGGCCGCGCTTGGGGTGGCATACTCCCGGGTCCACACGGGGGCGCACTGGCCCTCCGATGTGCTGTTCGGTTCCGCGATCGGTGCCGGTGCGGCGCTGGTCACGCGGCGGTGGTGGCCCGTCCGCCCGCCGTTCCCGCAAACGGCAAGGACCTGGACCACTGCGCCCCAACTGCCCGAGGGCGAAGGGCTTGCGATTGTAGTCAACACTTTGGGTGGTTCCTTCACCAAGGAGACGGCTGCCGCACTTCAGCAGGTATTCCCCAAAGCGTATATAAAGACCGTGCAGCCGGAAGATGACCTATGTGCCGCAATCACCGAGACGTCAGATCGTCCCGGGACCCGTGCCCTGGGTGTCTGGGGCGGGGACGGAACGGTGGGAGCGGCGGCCACCGCCGCCGTCGAGCGGTCACTCCCGCTGCTGGTCCTGCCCGGCGGAACCATCAACCACTTTGCCCGGGACGCCGGAACGGGGAGCCTCAAAGAAGCCCTGGCAGCCGCGACGAAAGGCGAAGCTGCCCTGGCGGACGTCGGGACCATTACCGTGCAGCGCGGCCTGGCGGGAAAGCCCGAAAAGGCCGAAGTGACGATGCTCAACACGTCCAGCCTCGGCCTGTATCCCAACTTCGTCCGGCGGCGCGAACAGTTGCAGCCGGCACTGGGAAAGCCCCTCGCCGGAGTGGTGGCAATGTTCCGCACGTTCGCGGCGGGCACTCCCACCACCCTGACGGTGGACGGCAGACTGCACAGAGTCTGGATCGCCTACGTGGGCCGGGGCCGGTACTATCCCCGCGACCATGCCCCGTTGCTGCGGCCGGTGATGGACGACGGCGTCCTCGACATCCGCATGATCACGGCAGATGAGTCCTTCGCCCGGTTGAGGTTGCTCTGGTCTGTACTGACCGGCACGCTGGCCACCTCACGCATCACCCATCTGTCCGAGGCCAAGGAAGTGCGCATCGAAGCGGGCGGAGCACCGATGGTACTCGCCGTGGACGGCGAGGCGCTGGCCGGCGTCCGCAGTGTTGAGTACCGGGTGCGGCCCAGGGCCCTTGCCTACTACTCCCCCCGTCCCTGACGGCGCCGTCCCTGATGGTGGCCGCCCCTCATCCAGGGGGACTACCCCGGTTAACCCCTGAATCATCCCTGAGACCGGCGAAAACAGGCTTGCGCCTCGGTAGCGTGGTGGATAACGCAAGCGTCCCCGAACATCTGCCGCAGCCACGCGCTGCCGTCCGAAGGAACAACCAATGATTGAGGCACAAGGCCTGACCAAGGTTTACGGCGGAAAAGCCGCCGTGGCCGGGGTCAGCTTCACCGTCCAAGCAGGGCTGGTCACGGGCTTCCTGGGCCCGAACGGCGCCGGTAAATCCACCACCATGCGCATGATCATGGGGCTGGACCGGCCGACGTCGGGCTCCGTCACCGTGAACGGCCTGCCGTACGCACACCACAAGGCACCGCTGCATGAGGTGGGTGCGCTGCTGGACGCCAAAGCCGTGCACACCAGCCGCAGCGCCTACAACCACCTGCTGGCCATGGCCGCCACGCACGGCATTCCCAAGACCAGGGTCCATGAGGTCATCGAGATGACCGGCCTGGAGGCGGTGGCCCGCAAGAAGGCCGGCGGTTTCTCCCTAGGCATGGGGCAGCGGCTGGGAATCGCGGCCGCGCTTCTGGGCGATCCCCAGACGCTTATCCTGGACGAACCCGTCAACGGCCTGGACCCGGAGGGTGTCCTCTGGGTCCGCAACCTGGTGCGGTACCTCGCGAACGAGGGCAAAACCGTCTTCCTGTCCTCGCATCTGATGAGCGAAATGGCCCAGACTGCTGACCACCTGATCGTCATCGGCCGCGGGCGGATCATCGCCGATGCGCCGGTCCAGGAGATCATCGCCGGAACCCGGCAGGCCAGGACCCTGGTCCGCACCAGCGACGCGCTGCAACTTTCTGCGCTCCTGGCAGGCGATGGCGTCACCGTGGACCACAACGAGCCCGAAACCCTTGAAGTGACGGGGATGGATTCCCGCGGGATCGCACAGGTCGCGCTGGACAACGGTGTCCTGGTCTACGAGCTCACCCCGCAGATGTCCTCCCTTGAGGACGCGTACTTCGACCTCACCAAGGACGAAGTGGAATACCATTCGCACCTGACCGGCGGACCCGCAGTGGCCGCCCCGGCAGCGGCAGGAAAGTAAGGACGATGAGCACGATGACTGAAACCCGTACCGCCCCAACCCGGTCCTCTGCGGGATCACGGGGCGTGACCTTTGGCGGAGTCCTGCGGTCCGAATGGATCAAGCTTTGGTCGCTGATGTCCACCCGCATCCTGCTGCTGCTGACACTGGCCGCCATCGTCGGAGTTGGCGCTCTGACTGTCCTGATCCGCTACACCTACCTGGACGAGATGATCCGCAGCGCCAGGGATCAGGGCCAAACGATGACCCCCGAAATGCTCGAGGCATCATTCCCTCCGGGCTCGGGCTTCGACCTCTACAACCTGCCGAACGCAGGCCTGCAGATCGGCATCCTGATCCTCGGATCACTGGCGGTGCTTTTTATGTCCTCCGAATACGCCACCGGAATGATCCGTTCCACCATGAACGCCGTGCCGCGGCGCACCCCCGCCTTTGTGGCCAAAGCGATTATCCTTGCGGTCATCTCCTACGTGATCACCACCATCGCCGGAGCAGTAACCTTCCTGATCGCCATGCCGGTGTTCCAGGGCATGGGCTTCGACCTGGACTGGTCCACCGATGGGGTGCTTTACAGCATCTTCACCGGCGGCCTCTACGTGGCCGGCGTTGCCTTGATCGGCCTGTCCCTGGGCACGCTGCTGCGGAACTCCGCCGGCGGCATCACCGTCCTGGTGGCCATGTTCTTCGTCCTCTCCATCGCTGCGGGCTTCATGACTTTCATTCCCGGTGAGTTCTGGAAGTACGTTCCGCAGTACATTCCGAGCGAGGCCGGCGGACGTTTCCTGTCCATCGGGCACACGGACGGCGTGATCGACCCCTGGCACGGCGGCCTGATTTTCCTGGGCTACGTGCTGTTGTTCCTGATCCCGGCAATGATCACCTTGAAGAAGCGCGACGTCTAGACAGGGACCAAGAACCGCGACCATGACAGAAATGGCAGCTGGAAGGGACGCGCCGGCCGGACAGGCCGACGCGTCCTTTGCCGAGCTCACCGCCCGGCGCAGGGGGCGCATCCGGCGTTACCTGCACCGGCACCCCCTTGTGATGGACGCCGTGGTGGCCGCCAGCTACAGCCTGCTGGTGGCGCCCACGGTGGTGGACGCCACCAAGTCCGGCAACTGGCCCGCCATCGCCCTGCTGGTGGCGGTGGCCGGGGCACTGTTCCTCCGCCGTTTCCACCCGGTGGGCCTTGTTGCCTTTGTGGCAGTGGCGGAAGTGGCCGTGACGCTGCTGCACCCGTGGGGCTCCAATGTGTCGGCCGGCCTCTGGTTCTCGCTGTATGCCGTGGCAGTGGCCCACACCCGCCGCTTTGCCCTCATCACCATGGCGGTGGCCACGGCGCCGCTGGCCCTCCCCTACCTGCTGGCCGCCGTCGGGCCGATGGAGAACTCCTTCGTCCACGACACCGGAGTCAACCCCGGCGACTTCCACCTGCTGACCAGCATCGCCACCGGGGCGACTATCACCCTGTCCAATTTCATCGCCACAGGCATTGGCATCTCGGTCCGGCAGGGGCGTGAGCATGAACTGGAAGTGGCCGCGTGGGCAGCGCGGACCGCCCGGCTCGCGTCGGTGAACGAACGGAACCGTATCGCCCGGGAGATGCACGACGTCGTGGCCCACTCGCTGACGGTGATGATCAGTTTGTCGGACGGCGCCGCCGTCGTGGTCCGAAAAAGTCCGGAGCGCGCCGGCGAGGTGCTGGGTGAACTGTCCCGGACTGGCCGGACGGCCCTCGCCGACATGCGGCGGGTCCTGGGTGTCCTCCGGGATGATGCGGGAGCAGCGGCCCCGCGGCTGCCGCTCGCATCGGGCGACACCCTGTCCAAGCTGCTGGAGGGTTTCCGCACCGCGGGCCTGCCCCTGCACTACTCCCACACCGGTCCGGCGCTGCCCGACGACGCCGCCTTCCAGCTCACCGTGTACCGGATTGTCCAGGAATCACTGACAAATGTGCTCCGTTACGGCCGTTCGCTGGGACGCGTAGACGTCTCGATTGTCCGCACGGGTTCAACGGTCACCATTGACGTGCTCGACGACGGGGCAGGACTTCCGGGGCATCCCGCCCCTGGCGATAGCGCGGCCACCGCCCCGGGGCACGGCTCCTACGGCACCGGCCAGGGAATCACCGGAATGGCCGAGCGGGCCCGGATCTACTCCGGCACAGTGGAGGCCGGCCGCAGCGGACGGGGCTGGCGGGTGCACGCCGTCCTGACCTGGCCTGGCGATGATGTTTCCGAATCACTCCGTCCCTACGAACTCCAAGGCAAAGCATGACCAATAATCCGGCCATAACGGTCCTGCTGGTGGATGACCAGCCGCTGCTCCGCATGGGCTTCCGGCTCATCCTCGAGGGCGAGGAGGACCTGCGGATCGTGGGCGAAGCGTCAAACGGTGCCGAGGCCGTCCGCCAGGTCCGGGAACTGAACCCCGATGTGGTGCTGATGGACGTGCGGATGCCCCTGCTGGACGGCATCGAGGCGACGCGTGCCATCACGGAATCCGGGGCCTGCTCCAGGATCATCATCCTGACCACCTTCGATGTGGACGAGTATGCCTTCGCGGGCCTCCAGGCAGGCGCGTCCGCGTTCCTGCTGAAGGACGCCGCGCCGTCGGAACTGATCAACGCCGTACGACTGGTGGCCAGCGGTGACGCCGTGGTGGCGCCCAGGGTCACCCAACGGTTGCTGGAGACCTATGTCCGCGGTGCCGCCAAGCCCGCACCGGCGGCTCCTGCGCCCGATCCGCTCCTGGCCGACCTGACGCCCAGGGAGACGGAAATGCTGCAGGCCATGGCCGAAGGCCTGTCCAATGCGGAGATCGCCCACCGGTACTTCCTGTCAGAGGCCACGGTAAAGACGCACGTCCGGCGCATCCTCACCAAGCTCCACCTCCGCGACCGCGTCCAGGCAGTGGTCTATGCGTACGAAACCGGCCTGGTGGTTCCCAGTAACCCGGACTACTGACGCACGCGCCGCCCAGGAGACCCTATGCAGGCGATGGGCGGGGCGGTTGGATGGTCCCATGAGCAATCGTCTCCCCCACCCGAACCACGACCGCGGCCTCGAGTTCGACCTTTCGACCATCATCAGCCGCCGGTCGCTGGGCATGTTCCTCGGCGCGGGCGGCGCCGCCGCTGCCTTGGCTGCCTGCACTCCTGGCGGGACGACCCCCAACGCCGGCCCTTCGACGTCGTCCGCCGGCCCGGCAGCCGCTGCTTCGGGAGGTGCCGCCAGTTCGCCGTCGCCTGCCCTGACCCGGGCCATTGCTGAGTGCGGCGTGGAAATTCGGCAGGAAACCGCCGGGCCATTTCCGGCCGACGGCTCGAATGGGCCCAACCTGCTGGAAGCCTCCGGAGTAGTGCGCCGGGACATCGCATCCAGCTTCGGGACCGGGACCGCCAGGGCTGAAGGAGTACCGCTGACCTTCACCCTGACACTGCTGGATAACGCGAACGGGTGCGTCCCGCTGTCCGGGGCGGCCGTCTATGCGTGGCACTGCGACCGGGAAGGCAGGTATTCGATGTACGACCCGGAACTCACCAGCGAGAGCTACCTGCGCGGCGTCCAGGAAGCGGACGTGAACGGCCAGGCCACCTTCACGACGATTTTTCCTGGCGCCTATTCCGGACGCTGGCCGCACATCCACTTCGAGGTGTTCGAGTCCATGAACAACGCGACGGCGGCAGGGCAGGTGCTTGCCGTTTCGCAGATTGCGCTCACCAAGGCCTCCTGCGACGACGTTTATGCCTTCCCGGGCTACGAGACGAGCAGGCGGAACATGGGCCGCACCACGCTGCAGTCCGACAGCGTGTTCAGGAACGACGGCGGCATCTACCAGCTCGCCACCATGACCGGAACGGCTGCGGCAGGCTACACGGCTGGGCTCAACGTCACCCTCTAGACTCGGGAGCATGCCTTCTTCATCCTCCGCTGCAGACCACATCCAGGACCTTGGCGACTACGTCAGCGCATCGCCGTCGAGCTTCCACGCCGTGCACGAAGCGGGCCGCCGGCTGCTGGACGCCGGGTTTGTCCGGCTGGATGAGTTGGAACCCTGGGAGGGCGGCGCCGGTTCATTCTTCATCATCCGCGACGGCGCGCTGATCGCCTGGGTGGTCCCCGGGGGCGCCGGACCCACCACCGGGTTCAACATCCTGGGGGCACACACTGACTCCCCTTCCTTCAAGCTCAAGCCCAAGCCCACCATTGGTGCGCACGGCTGGCTGCAGGCAGGCGTGGAGGTGTACGGGGGGCCGCTGCTGAACTCCTGGCTGGACCGTGAGCTGCAGCTGGCCGGGCGGCTGGTCATGCTGGATGGTACCGAGCACCTCACGGCCACCGGTCCCATGCTCCGGTTCCCGCAGCTGGCCATCCACCTGGACCGCACCGTGAATGATGGCCTCACGCTGGACAAGCAACGGCACATGAATCCCGTATGGGGGCTCGGCAACGCCGGGGATTCCGATCTGCTTGCGGTGCTGGCTTCCCATGTTCCCGGCGCTTCCGTGGACCCTGCCCGGATTGGCGGGTACGACGTCGTCATTGCAGACACGCAGGCACCTGCGGTTTTCGGGGGCAACGGGGAGTTCTTCGCGTCCGGGCGGCTGGATAACCTTTCGGCCACCCATGCGGGGCTGGTGGCGCTGATTGCCCACGCTTCTTCTGTTGGTGGCGCCGCCGGCGGGCCGGTCGCCGTACTTGCCGCCTTCGATCACGAGGAGATTGGCTCCAACTCCCGCTCCGGGGCCTGCGGGCCCATCCTCGAGGATGTGCTGGTGCGTATCTCGGACGGCCTCGGTGCCACAGTGAGCCAACGGCGGCAGGCGCTGGCGGCGTCGTTCTGTGTTTCGGCCGACGCCGGGCACGCCGTCCACCCCAACTACGCTGAACGGCACGACCCCGCCAACCGCCCTGTACTTAACGGCGGCCCGCTGCTGAAAATCAACGCCAACCAGCGCTACGCCACGGACGCCAACGGGGCAGCTGTGTGGGCCCGGCTTTCCGGTGAAGCCGGGGTGCCGTACCAGGAGTTTGTATCCAACAACGCAATCCCCTGCGGCTCCACCATTGGTCCGCTGACTGCCACCCGCCTTGGAATCAGGACGGTGGACGCAGGCGTTCCGTTGCTTTCCATGCATTCTGCGCGGGAGTTGTGCGGGGTGGAGGACCCGCGGCGGCTGGCCGCTGTGACGGAGCTGTTCTTCCGGACGGCCGTCAACGGGTAGGCCCGCGGACGTAGCTTCGTATTCATCGCTGTTTCTACTGGTGAATTGAACGATATGCCTGGAGTTTAGCGAGCCGTAGATCCAAAATGCCAAACAATAGACCGGCGTCAAATACGTCGCAATACAACCCCTGTACCTATTTCCCTGGAACGCGTGAAACCCCCTATACCTAATCATCGGATTGGGCGATAACCCTATACCTAAGTACCTGCCTGCACGGCAACCCCGCTACTTACGTAGGGCCAGGGGATTTTGCCGCGAAAAGGGAGTACAGGCTACTCGTGACACCCCCTGGGGCGGACCGTAGGCTCTTTTGACACGGGCAGAGTCAACGGCTGAAGAGCTGGGGCCACAGACTAGACCGAGACCCGACAAGCGCTAGTGTCGCGCATTCATAAGAGCGACGTTGTCTCCTATTCGGTAATTGTCATGAAGTGGTGATGCATTTGTCTATTTCCACCCAGCTCCCAGTCTCCTTGTCCGAGCCGACTATCTCGTCACCAAGAGCGTCAGTCAGCGTGGTTATTCCAACCCTGAATGAAGCAATGAACCTTCCCTGGGTCATTCGCCGCATGCCCTCGTACGTGGACGAGGTTGTCATCGTGGATGGGCGCTCCCACGATCACACCGTCGACGTTGCCCGTGCACTGCGCGTCGACGTTGTAGTGGTGGACGAGCAGCGCAAGGGCAAGGGCGTCGCACTCCGGGCAGGGTTCGCAGCAGCCTCTGGAGACATCATCGTCATGCTGGACGCTGACGGAAGCATGGACCCCCAGGAGATCGGGTGGTTTGTCTCCCCGCTCCAGCACGACTACGACTTCGTGAAAGGGTCCCGTTACGTCACGGGAGGCGGATCCGAAGACCTGACCTGGCTGCGGAGCGCCGGCAACCGCGCGTTTACGTGGATGGCCAATACTGTATTGCGCAGCAACTACTCCGACCTCTGTTACGGATATATAGCCTTCCGCAAGGAATGCCTGGAGGTTCTGCAGCTGGAATCAGACGGGTTCGAGATCGAGACCGAGCTGATCGTCCGCGCAGCCAGGGCGGGCCTTCGCATTGCAGAGGTACCCAGCATTGAGCTCGACCGCATCTCCGGAGCCTCGAACCTGCAGACGTTCCGTGACGGGTGGCGGGTCTTGGGAACGCTCGCACGCGAATGCATGCTCTGGGAAGCGCCGACTGCCGGAGCCCGCCCCGAGGCCCTCCGGCGAGTGAAGTACGCATACGAAAACGTCAGGTTTCCGCGTACACCTACCGATCCGCAGAGTCTTCTTTCCGTAGTTCAAGGACTTTGAAATGCGTACACATATTGAACCTCCGACCGTTTCCGTGGTCATTTGCTGCTACACGATGGCGCGCTGGGACAGGTTGCTGGACGTCATTGGTTCCGTCCGTGCCCAGACCGTTGTTCCACACGAGGTCTTTGTGGTTGTCGACCACAACCAAGATCTCTATAAGCGCCTCATCGCCACTGTTGATGACGTGAGGCTTGTGGAGAGCAGCGGTGCCCAGGGGCTCTCCGGAGCCCGGAACACGGGCGTGGGCCTCTGTACCTCCGATGTCGTGGCCTTCCTCGATGACGACGCCGAAGCGGCTCCCGATTGGCTTGAACGGCTTATCACCTACTACGACGATCCCGATGTACTGGCTGTGGGCGGTCGCGTTGAACCAATCTGGGAAGCCGGCCGTCCCTCCTACTTCGGCGAGGAGCTGGACTGGATCGTCGGCTGCAGCTACAGGGGAATGCCCAAGGTGGCCTCCGAGGTCAGGAACGTCATCGGCGCGAATATGTCCTTCCGGCTGGAAGTGCTCCGTCAGGTCGGCGGCTTCAATCTTGACCTCGGACGCCAGGGGACAAAGCCCCTCGGCTGTGAAGAGACGGAGATCTGCATACGTTCGAGGATGGGCACACCGGGGTCACGCATCGTGTACGAACCCGCCGCCCTGGTACACCATCACGTTCCGGCCCAGAGGGGAACGTTCCGTTACATGTTGGCCAGGTCCTGGTCCGAAGGGATCTCCAAGGCGCAGGTCAGCCAGGTCGTAGGCCACAAACGGGCACTGGGCCCCGAACGCCGCTATGTCCGCAGCGTCCTGCCACGCGCCGTTGTTTCCGGAATTTACGACTGGAGCAGAAACCGCGACCGGGGAGGACTTGGGCGGGCAGGGGCCGTGGTTTCGGTTTTGGCCGTTACAGCCGCAGGTTATGTGCGCGGCCGGCGCTTGGCCCACGTCTCGCCGCTTCCGGGAAGCACAGCTCCCGTGGATGCTGCCTGGCGGGAAGTCCAGTGAATAAACGTACGAAGGAGCTGCTACGGGCCGCCGACGCCGCGGTCCCCGGAGCTGATCCCGGGTATGGAGAGTGATCGATTGCCGGACCGGCCGGGGGCACGGTGGAGCGGCACTGTCAGAAGTTTTCAGTTTGAAAAGGTCGGGGAATGAAGATGAATAACCAGATTGCGCTCGAGGGTACAGCTCCGCGCGGATTCGTCGCCGGAGATGGTCTCCGTTCACACGGGTCGCGGAAGCTGCGGCCACACTCATTGCTGGCAGCACTGCTGACTGCGCTGCTGCTTGCGGTGAGTGTTGTTGTGGTGGTACCTGCGGCGTCGGCTGCCCCGGGTGATGTCGGCGTTGAAGGTCCGTCGCATACCGGGACAGGCACGCCGACGGGCACGAAGCGGTCAACGAGTGGGCTGTGGTTCAACGACGGGACCTGGTGGGGGAACATGTGGGACACCGCCAGTTCGGATTTCCATATCTTCCGCTTCGACAGCGCGACGAGTAAGTGGGTTGATACGGGCGTGGCAACGGACACGCGCGCCAACACGCATCATGACGTGTTGTGGGACGGAAAGACGTTGTATGTGGCGAGCTATCGGTTCGTCAATGACGGGCTGCCGGCTGAACCGAACTACCCGACCACGATGCGGCGTTACAGCTACGACTCGGCTGCGAAGACGTACAAGCTGCTTGGTTCTTCCAACATCAACAACCAACGCGTTGAGGCCCTGACCATCGATAAGGACTCGAAGGGTCGGCTATGGGCCACCTGGCAACAGGGGAACCGGATCTACCTGAACAACACTGACGAGGGCGGTGTGACTTGGGGGACACCGTTCCAGCACCCTGCGTCGTTGAGCAACGTTTCTGTGGACGACATCTCGGCTGTGATCGCGTTCGGCGGGAAGGTTGGTGTGATGTGGAGCCGGCAGGTCGGTGGTGCCACCGACGGCATGTACTGGAGTTACCGCGAGGACTCTGCAACGTCCAGAACCGCCTGGACCGCTCCTGTTGCGGCAGTTTTGGGGCAGCGCAGCGGTGATGACCATATGAACCTGAAGTGGCTGGACTCCTCGGGCGGAAGGGTTTTCGCCGCTATCAAGACGTCATTCACGTCGTCGTCCCAGCCGCTGATCCAGCTGTTGGCACTGGATACCGCGACTGCGAAGTGGGCGGCGCACACGATCGCGACTGTGGCGGAATGCCCGAACCGGGTGATGGTCCTGATTGACGAGAGCACACAGATGCTGCGTACCTTCGCTACCTATCCGAAGAGTGGCACTGGTGCGACGAACGCTGGTGTTTGCACAAGTTCGGGGGGCGCGATCTACGAGAAGTCTGCGCCCGTAAGCAACCCCGGCGGGCTCGCCACCGCGACGAAGACGCTTCGTATCATGGACGCCGACCAGTACGTCCACAACGTAACGTCGACGAAGCAGAACCTCAACAGTTCGACGGGTCTGTTGTTGCTCGCCGATGTGAACGCTACAAGCCGATATTGGCACTATTACGAACGCCCCGCTGGCGGTAGTGATACGACGCCTCCGAATACAACGATCACGTCGGGACCAGCTGCGACATCGACGTCGACCAGCGCCTCCTTTGCATTCACTTCGAGTGAAGCGAATTCGACGTTCCAGTGCAGTCTGGACGGTGCTGCACGCGTCGCGTGCACCTCGCCTCGGGCCTACAGCGGGTTGTCCGTCGGGCCCCACACATTCGATGTCTGGGCGACCGACGCAGCCGGCAACGCCGACGGGACAGCAGCTAGGCACGCCTGGAGCGTCAGCTCCGGTGGTGGAGACACGACGGCCCCGGAGACGACGATCACGTCGGGACCAGCTGAGGCATCGACGTCGACGTCAACCAGTGCCACCTTTGAATTCACCTCGACTGAGGCTGGTTCGACGTTCCAGTGCAGCCTGGATAGTGCAGCGTACGTGGCGTGCACCTCGCCCCGGACCTACACCGGGTTGTCGGTGGGATCCCACACATTCAACGTCCGGGCCATCGATGCAGCCGGCAACACCGATGCCACACCAGCGACGCGGACCTGGAGCGTCAGCTCCACCGGCGGCACGACGACGACCGTGACGCTTACTGCCACCGCTGACAGCTACGTCTCGGCCGGGGCGGTGACGGTGAACAATGGCACCAGTACCATGCTGGGCGTGGACAACAGCCCGGTGGAGGCCACGTACTTGAAGTTCAACCTGTCGGGTTATGCAGGCAGAACGGTGCAGAGTGCAGTGCTGCAGCTGCGCAGCGCCGGGAGCGGGTCCACGGGTACGCAGAACGTCAAGCTGGTTGCTAATGACAGCTGGACCGAGACCGGCATCACCTACAACAACAAGCCGGCGCTCGGGACCAGCATTCTCGGCACGCTTGGCCCAACAACCACCAACACCAACTACAACATTTCGCTGAATGCCACTGCCTTGTTGGGTGAGCTCGGCGGGGAACTCTCTCTTGGTATGGACTCCAGCAGCAGCGACGGCGTGGACCTTAACTCCAAGGAGGCCAGCAGTGGCCTATACGCACCCAAGCTGGTACTCACGCTGGCGAACTAGCCGGACGCCGTCGACACCATCCACCAACAACACCATCCGACCGGCACCACCAACCAGCAACACCATCTAAGAAACACCACACAAACAGGGGACAAACAATGCACAAGCAGACCAAGACCAACACCCAGGCACTGCACTTCGACATCCATGGCCGCATCACGCTCCGCGTCGACGCAGCGGCGCCGTCAGCGCCGCAGCTCCGAAGCATGTTGGCGTGTTTCGCTACTGACACCGAACGGCCAGCCGACATCACGGTGGATGACCAACTGGAGCCAATGCCGGATGCGGGTCTGCTTGAGCACGAGCTCGCGTACACGGAAAACAGCGTGCGCTTCCAGGCCGAGCAGCTCCAGGTCGTGAGGGACGGAAACCAGTGGCGCATCCACGGCCCTGGCGAGCTGTTGACCTCCGTGGTCCCTGTTCTGGACGCCGCCATGGTCGCGCGGGGAGCGGGCATGATCCACGCGGCAACCATGGCGTACCGGGGGCACGCGATCGCGCTTCCGGCCGCCGGGGGGACCGGTAAGACGAGCACCGCAGCGAAGCTGATGCGGCGCGAGGGGTGGTCGTTCATGGGCGATGACTGGGCCTTCCTCGCCGAGGACGCCACGTTGCTCGGGTACGCGAAGCCTATGTTCATCAAGCCGCACCACCGGAACATCTACCCGCATCTGTTTGAAGGTGTCCGGAAGCCCCTCGTCCCGCCACAGCTCTCGAAGAGCGTCGGCCGCCTCACCACGGTGGTGCATCCGTACGTCATCCGCTATCCGCGCCTGGCGGACTTCTCCCGCCGGTGGTCGCCGGAGCACCGCATGGTGGATGCTGCGAAGGCGTTTCCCGGCCGGGAAGTGACCACCACGGCCCCGCTCGCGGCGGCTATCTACATTGAGCGCTACGAAGGCTCCCGGTCCCGGATTGTCGAGCGGACAACCGATTGGATGGTGGACCGGATGATCGGCAACTTCCACATCGAGATGGCAGGCTTCTCGCAGCATGTGGTGACGGGCCTGGCCGCCACGTCCGTCGTCCCATGGCGCGAGCACTTCGCGGCAAAAGGTGTAGTGCTGAGCAAAGCCCTGGACGGGCGGCCCTGCCACCTGCTGCAGGTGCCTGCCGCGTACAGCGCGGACGAGGCGTCGGACGACATCGTCCGGTATCTCGAGGAGCTGTTGCCGTCGGTCATCGACGAGCAGATCTGAGGGGGTGGACAGAGTGGGTCCAAGCCCTTCCGAGGTCACCGCGGTGGTTCCGGCCCGCAACGCGGAGCTCATGCTCCCGCGCTGCCTGGAAGCGCTGCGCCAGTCCGGCGTCGCCGAGATCATCCTGGTGGACGGAGGCTCTACGGACCGCACTGTTGAAATCGCCGTCGCGGCCGGCGCCCGGATCCTGAGTGACGAGGGCCGTGGCCTCCCGTGGGCCCGAACGCTCGGTGTGCAGAACAGCAGCACCCCCTGGGTCCTGCTCGTTGACTCCGACGTCGTGTTCGGGCCAACAGGGGTCTCGGACCTGCTCACGGAGCTGGTCGAAGGCGGCTACGACGCACTCCAGGCCGGCCTGGAGAGTGTCGCCGGGCCCGGCTACTGGGGGCAGGCGCTGGCACATCACCACCGCACCGGCCGCAGCCGCAACTGGTTCGGGCTCGTGGCGACGATCGTTGACCGCGAGCTGATGCTGGGTGTGGGTTTCGACGATAAGTTCAAGTCGGGGGAGGACATAGAGCTGCGCTGGCGGATGCGGCAGTCAGGGCTCCGAACGGCGGTGTCACAGCGGGTCGTGGTCGAGCACCGTTTCGCCGCTGACGACTTCGACTTTGCGCTCGACCAGTTCCTTATGGACGGAACGGGTCTGGGACGGATGATCCGCAAGCACGGCTGGCGGGGTGCGAGGTTGGCGCTGCTGCCCGCCGCCGCGGCAGTCCGGGGCAGCGCCCTTAGCCTCGCCTCGGGCCAACCCCGGTGGCTGCGCTACTACCTCGCCTTCTGCTGGTACAACTATGCGGGCCTGAGGAAAGGTCTCGCGTCATGAGTGCCGATGTTGGGACCGCTGTCACTGACCCTTTGACTGTCCGGCACTCTGCCTTGCGGAGCTCGCTCGGCCTCATCGTTGGCAAGGGCGCCCAGATTGGCTGGGGTTTTGCCTTCTGGGTGGTGGCGGCGCGTGCGACGTCAGACCGTGAGGTCGGGCTCACCATGGCCGCAGTTGCGGCAGTGATGATCTGCACGCAGCTCGCGGTGCTGGGTGCCGGGTCGGCCGTAATTGTTGCCGTGGGTCGGGGAGAGCCGCCCGCGCGGGTGCTGGATGCGGCGTTTGCCATCGTGGGGGTGGCCGGCACCGTGCTGGCCGTCGGTTACCTCGTGCTGCAGTCGGCTGTGGCGCCGGACACGGCGTCGGCATCGGTTCTCTTCTGGCTTACGTTCCTTGCGGCTGCCGTCACCGGCACCCTGGTGATCGTGCTGGACCAGGCGCTGGTCGCGTTGGGCCGCGGTGCCAGTGCGAGCTTGAGGTACGCGTTGGGCGGCGGGGTTTCACTCGGGGCGGCAGCGCTCGTGGCCTGGCAGGCTCACGGCGCCTCCGCCGATGTGGTGATGGCCTGCTGGACCCTAGGGAATACGGTGGCGTGCGTCGTCGGTGTGGTCCAGCTGCGAAGACTGATTGGCTACCGGCCGCGACCATCCCTGCGCTCGGCCCGCGGCCGTCCACTGCTGGCGGTGGGTATTCCATACCAGCTGCTCACCCTCACGGAGCGCGCCCCCGGGCTGGTGCTGCCGCTCCTGCTCGCCCACACGGTGGCACCGGAGACCGCTGCCTACTGGTATCCCGCCTGGATGATGGCCTGGGCCGCCTACTCCGCGCCGATGCTGATGGGCATCGTCCAGTTTTCCGAAGGTGTCCGCGACCCGCGCCGCCTGGTGTCGACAACCTGGGCGAGTCTCCGGTGGTCGCTTGCCGTGGGGGGCCTGGCCGCAGTCGTCCTCGTCCTCCTCGCTCACCCGCTGCTTAGTCTGCTGGGCGAGCGGTACGCCGACGCATCCGCTGACGCGCTGCGGTGGTTGGCGGCCGGACTGGTGCCGTACGCGGTGCTGCAGGCCTACAACGCCGTGTGCCGGGCTCTCGGCCGGTACACGGAGCCGATCGTGGTTGGCGTGACGATCGGCGTCGCCCTCTGCGTTTCAGCGCTGTTGGTCGCCGAAACGGGCCCAGGTGCCATGGCCCTTGCGTGGCTGGTGGTGCTGTCCGTTGGGGCAGTTGGGGTCGGCCTACGCTTAGTCGCCGTTCTTCGGCGCATCACGAAGGAGTCAAGATGACCACCACAATTGATGCACCCAGCCGCATCCAGGCACACTGGAAGCCCCGTGACGTGTGGTGCGCACTCGCGGGAGTAGTGTCACTGGTGCTTACCGTATGGGCGGCATCCACGGTGGCACTGCCCGTGAACAGCGATTTGGGGCTCGTCGCCGTCCTGCCCTACCCGTTCTGGGTGGGGCTTCTGGTCCTGAACGTCGCCTTTGTCGTGGCGCTGCGCGGAGATGCCGCCGGCCCGGCAAGCCGCCCGGTCATGTTGTGGCTGGTTGTGGTGCTGGTGCTCGTCCTCTTTGGGACCGCATCCTTCGTAACGGACGTACCGCGGGGTGAGGTCGCGTTCCGCCATCTGGGCATTGCGGACGCACTCACGCGCACCGAGGGGGTCAACCCGGACATCGATGCCTACTTCAACTGGCCGGGTTTCTTCGCCCTCCTGGCGACGGTGCTTAAGGCGACCGGCCTGGACCCGGTGACTGTTGCCCTATGGGCGCCGGTGATCAACATGGGATTGTGGCTCGCTGCCCTGAGTGTCCTGACGGGCTACCTGACGCGCGATGCGCGGCGGCGGTGGTTGGTGCTCTGGATCTTTTGCCTCGGCAACTGGCAGGACCAGGACTACTTGTCTCCCCAGGCCTTTGGCTTCTTCCTGTACCTCGTTGTGATCGCGCTGGTCCTCGGCCCGTTGGCCGCGCGGACCCCTAAGTTCCTCGGCTTCGGACGTGCCGACCTGGTGGAGTGGTGGCGGGGGCGGTCGCCCGCCGAGCACCGGCCGCGGCACCGGGTAACCGCCCTCGCGGTGACCTTCCTGCTGATCACGGTCATCTCTGCCAGCCATCAACTGACGCCGTTCCTGCTGCTCATTACGGTCACCGCCCTCACCTTGAGCGGACGTGTCTGGCCCAGCCGGCTGCCCCTGATCATCGGGGTGGTGCTGGCGCTTTGGCTCGTCTACCCCGCCAGCGCATACCTCGCCGGGAACCCACCCCTGGCGGAAGGAGGGCTGCTGGCCGCGATCGACGCAAACGTCGTGGACCGCGTAAGCGGAACTGCGGGCCACGTGCTCGTGGTACAGATCCGGGTCCTTCTCACCCTCGTGCTATGGGCGCTCGCCACAGCAGGGGCCGTGCGCGACTGGCGCAGGGGACGCCTCGACATCCGGGTGGTCCTCCTCGCCCTCACCCCGCTGCTGCTCTTCCCTGTGCAGGTGTACGGCGGGGAGATGCTCATCCGCGTCTCGCTGTTCGCGCTGCCCTTCATCGCCCTGCAGGCGTGCTCGGTCCTGCTCCCCGCGGACGGCAGCACACGCCCCTCCTCCCGGGCGGCGGGTGGCCTTGTGCTCACGTGCCTCCTGTTGGCCGGGATGACCGTGACAGGCAGGTTCGGGAACGCGCAGTATGACGTCTTCACCGACAATGAGATCGCCGCCGTCGCCGCTGCACAGCGCCTCGCGCCCCCCGGTTCGATGATGATCTCGGCGTCCACCCCGACGCCGTGGCGCAGCGAGGCATACCTCGAACACCGGTACCGGACGATCGACTTCATGTGCAAGTCCGACTTGTCGACTCCGACGTGCGGACCGCTCGTCTACGAAGCCGCCAAGGACAACGCTGCCGGTGCCGTCGTGTTGCTCACGCGCTCGTCGGAAGCGAGCCTCGTAGTCCGGGGCGTCAGCAACGAGGGTAGTTTCGATGAACTGGAAGCGTGGTTGACCGCGCAGGAAGGTGTGGAGCTCGTGTTCAGCAACGTAGACGCACGCGTTTACCGGGTGACGCCATGATCGCCGCCATCAACCGGCCCACCGCGGTACTCGGTGTCGCAGCCGTCGTGCTGTCGCTGGTGACGCTCATCGGGCTCCCGACACCGCTGCAGGCGGTCGCCGCGATAGCCGTCCTCATCCTGCTGCCAGGGCAGGCACTGGCCCGACTCACGCCGGTTACCGACTTCGCGCTCACCGCGTTGCTGGTCCTGGCGCTTGGCCTCGCCGCCCTCACGGCGGTGTCCACCGCGATGTTCTACCTTGCTGTGTGGTCGTGGCAGGCATGCGTTGTCGCGATGGGCGTCATCACCATCCTCGCGTGCGTAGCACGCGCACGCCAGGAGGCCGTGTCATGATCGATCTGTCGGTAATAGTCGGGACGGCCGCGCTGGTCGTCACCCTCGCCCTGCTCGTTACCCTCGTCGGGCTTGAGGTCAGACGCGTTGGACCGGAAGCCGGGCAGCCCACAGCACGTCCGACGCTAGTCGGGAGGACAGTGAGCCGCAGGGCCGTAGCCGTCATGTGGATAGTGTCCCTGCTCTTCTTCCTGCCACGCGTGTTGGAACTGCTCGCGTGAGCCGCCCGGCACGCTGGTGGCTCCTCAGCGACCTGCACCTGGGTATGTCCGACGACGACCCCCGGCGCCCCGGCACCGTGCTGCCCGATTTCCTGCGCCGCGAGGTGCTCGCAGCCTCCGGCATGCAGCAGCACGTCGTCTTTGTAGGTGACACGTTCGAGCTTGCGGGGTTCGACGAGGCCGGGAGCCTGGCCCGGCTCGAGTCCATCCTGGTCCGACATCCGGACACGTTCCGGGTGCTGGAGGCATGTGCCGCACACGGAGTGCAGCTGCACTTCGTGTGCGGCAACCACGACGTGGAGCTTGCCCGGCCGGCGGTTGCCGCACGTCTGTCGGCACTCCTATCGCCCGCCGAGACGACGCGGGTAAGGGTGCACCCGTGGTTCCTGCACGTGCCCCACGTACTCGTGGCGGAGCACGGGCACCAGCACCACGCGCTGCACCGCATTCCCGAAGTGCTCCGCGCGGCAGTCAACGGCACTGACGAACTGGACCTGCCACCGCTCGCAGCCTGGCATGCACATCCGTCGAGGTCGCGCCTGAGCCGCGCCGGGGCCGTTGCCCGGGCCTGCCTGGCGTCCGAGCGGGCGGAACGCCGCATCCGGGAGCCCGGGTACGGCGAGCTGCTGCAGACCGAATCACTGCGGCTCGCGCTCGATGAAGTGGCCGTTCGGGACCTGGCACGCCTGTCCAGGTTCCGGACGGTGTCGGCGCTCCCGCGCACCGCCACCCGCATGGTCCTTGCGGCCGCGGGACGAAGTACCGCCGGGGAGAAGGCTCCTGCTGCGGCGGGCCGGTTCGTACGTACCCTTGAAACGCACGGGTCCGGGGTGGCATGGTACGTCTCGGCCCACACGCACCGTGCCCTTGAGTCGACGCTCGAGGGTGGCTCCGCCCGGTATATCAACACCGGTACCTGGAGTTCTGACGTCCGCGGCCGAGGACCGGACCAGTCGGACAGGCGGGTGTTCCCGTACGCCGTGGTCGATGTCGCCGCCGACGGCGCCACCAGCGGCGGTCTGCGGTTCTGGCGTCCGGACGGCAGCTGAGCCGGCACCGGGGCCAGCGCACGGGCGGGGCGGGCGGACTTTTCGCGCGCCTAGAGAAATGCCGACGTGCGCCAGAGCCTGTCGCCTGAAGTGCGCAGTGGCGCGCTCACCGTCCGTTACCGAACCCGAACGCGTCCCGGTCGATTTCATGGGCAGGGACGCCTGCCCAGGTCTCGCCGTCGGGCACGTTGCTGAGGACGGCGGCACCCATGCCGACGGTGGCGTAGGCTCCCACCGATGTCCGTTCCCTGACGCTGGAATTCATCCCGAGGTAGGCCGCCCGCCCGATCCGTACCCCGCCGCCCAGCGAGACGCCGGCGGCGAACGTGGCGAAGTCCGCCACGTCGTCGTCGTGCGTGAAGGTCACCGAGGGCATGGCCACCACATGGGATCCCAGGGTGACCGACGCTGTCAGGGTAACGTTCCGCAGCAGGATGCTGCCGCGGCCGATCCTGCACCCCTCGGGTGGCTGCACGGAGGGGTCGACTGCCGTGGCGTAGCGGGTCTCGTGCAGGCCCATGGCTGTCAGGCGCTCCACCACGGCCTCCCTCGATTTTCCGGAACTGATGCATACGAGCACAAACGCGTGCGTGTACTTGCGGGCATCGTCGATGGTCCCCAGGACCGGCGCGCCGTCCACCGTAACCCCCGCCATCTCCTTGTCGTCATCGAGCAGGCCCACGACGTCGTATTGGCCGCTGCTGCGCACCATCGCCAGGACCTCGCGGGCAAGGCCGCTCGCGGTGATAAGGATGAGCTCGCTCACGCCCGGGCACCGGCGGACCAACCAAAGGCTGCGCAGTGCGACCGGGCAACTGGTACCCCTGCCATGATTACCCCTTCCCGCTGTGACCGCTCATTGTGCTGTGACGCTGATACAAAAATAGTCCCCCGAAGCCGGCTATAGCGGGGAAAGACAGGGCCTCTGTGGGTACCTGAAGGGAACAGTGTGGAAACTGCGGGTACCTGCAATGGCGCGCTTTTTGCCTGGTCTTCGGCGCGGGCTTGCCTAAAGCACGGGCAGGACGTAGGGCTCCCGGGACGCGGCTTCCTTACCTGCTGCCAGTGCCGTCAGCTGGGCACGTGATTCCACACCCAGCTTGCGGTAGATCGCCGTGAGGCGCACTTCCACGGTCCGGACGGACACGTAGAGCGTGGCTGCGATTTCCTTGTTCCGCATGCCTCTCGCCACCATTTTTGCCAGTGCCTGTTCGTGGTCTGCGAGCATCAGCATGGCGGGGTTGCCAGGGACGCGGACGGGTTCCACCCGCTCGTCCAGCAGCAGGGAATCCACGTGCTGGGTCCAGGCATCGGCCCCGGCTTCGTCGAACAGCACTTTCGCCCGCAGCAGCCCTTCCCGGGCTTCGCGCAGCCGGCCAAATGCACCCAGCCGCTCCGCAAAGCAGAGCGTTGTCCGGGCCCGCTCCAGCAGGGACTCGCGGCCGATCCTGCCCTCCAGCGCCTGGCGGAACAACTGCAGGGACTGTTCGCCGTCGGCCAGCATCGCGCGACTGCGGGCAATAGCGGACATGAGCCATGGTGAGCGCAGGCCCACGGAACGGCCTTCAAGGCGGAAGAGCACTTCCGTCGCTTCCCTGTGCCGACCCAGCCGGACCAGGACCTCCACCAGGTCCGCCTCGCATCGCAGCAGGGCGGGGTTTCGGAAGGCCAGGCCGATCTCAGCAGCCCGGGACAACTGCGCGAATGACTCCGCGAGGTTGCCGCGCATGAGGGCAAAATGGCCCTGGCAGGCGGCCAGCTGGGCGGTCATGGCGGGGTGGCTTTCGGCGCCAAAGGAATGCTGCGCCTCGGTCACATAGACACGTGCCAACGCCTCGTCACCCAAAGCGTGTGCCCGCCATACCCGGAAGATGTGCCGCATCCCGCGATGGTATTTTGTCTCCGGTTCAGAGTTTTCCAGGTCTTCGATGAGCTTGATGGCCGTTCGGACATTGCCGGCGCGGATCTCGTTGTCCACCGCAAGGAAGTTCGCCGTTTCCCGCCAGTTGATGTTGCCCGCCGCAACGGAGTTCCGGACCATGGTGAACGCCTCCTGGGCGAGTTCATGGTGTTCGGCATAGCTCAGGGAGCGGCCCTGGACCACGAGCGCCGGCACCATGTCACGGTGGCCGGCCACATGCTTACGGCCGGCCTGTTCTGTGGTGCCGCCGATTACCTCGATCAGCTGCTTGGCACGCCCCACAACTGCAAGGCAGTCCGCGGACGCGGAATCCCTGAACTTCTCGATGTATTGCAGCAGGCTGACTGCGTCCGCCAGCTCCCAGCGCTCGGCATAGTAGAGGGAACCCATGGCCAGCAGGTTCGAGGCGAATACGGGATCGTGCTGGCCGAATTCCCTGACCAGGCGCAACACCATGCTGGAGCGCACCGCTGCCCCTTGGATGAACTGGATCTCGAAGGCAAGTCCGGTCAGGCGAAGGGTCAGGGCAGGGTTGCTCGTCACCCGTTGTGCCCAGGCCAGGTAGCGCTTGGCATAGACAAACTCGGCCCTGTTGAACAGAAGTTCGGCCACAGCAGTAAGGCGGGCGGCAGTCTCGGGCTCCCAAGGGTTGATGGTAAGGGCACGTTCGATGTATTCGACGGCGAAGGCGATTTCCCCGCTGCGGATAAGATCGACGGCGAACCCGAGGAGACCGAACGGCGTCTGCCGCTCCAACGCGGTAAAGCTCAGGTGCCACCGCCGGGCATAGGGATCAGTGGGGTCGGCGGCTTCGGCCAAGGCACGGTGGTTGGCCGTCCGGACTGCCGGTGTCATGGCCGCGAAGACGTAGCCGCGGAGCAGCTGGTCCTGGATCTGAAGGTGCGCGCCGGTCCTGCTGACCATGCCGGTGGCCAGGAGTTCGTCCGTCCCGGGCCACAGCTGGCTGTACACCTTTTCCAAAGTCGCGATGTCGCTCCGGCAGGACAACGAGAGGAGGTCCAGGACGTGGCGTGCATCCTGGCTCAGCCCACCAACGGTCGCGGCGAACTCGGATTCGAAACTGCCCTTGCAGGGCAAAGGCACCGGAAGGGCATATTTCCCTTCGGCCTGCCGTTCAAGCAGGCAGGTGTAGAGCTCGACGGCGGCGAGCGGGTTGCCCCGGGTTGCGGCCGCAACCACATGGACGGCCGCCGTCGCTGCCTGCCGAGCCGGTATTGACTCGAGCATCCGTACGGTGTCGTTGTAGCTCAGCGGCCTAAGTAGAAGGGCCGGCAGGCTTGCGAACATGCTGTCAGGGGTTTCTTCGCGCACGCTGATGAACAGCGCCATATCGGTTCGGGAAAGGCGGCGCGCCAGGAATCCGATCACCGCTTGGCTGCTGGGGTCCAGCCGGTCAGCGTCGTCCACGACAATTACCGTGCGGGAGGACGAGCGCTGGTGCAGTGCGTTGAGGAGCATGCTGGAGACCATGGGAACGTCCATGACGCCGGTGGTATCGCGGAGCAACTCGTCCGCAAAGCGGTTGAGGACGGGATCGTCGATTCCGTCCAGGAGCGCTGTAAGACCGGAGAGCGGCCAGTCGTATTCTGATGCGCTTGCCCGCAGGAAGACAGTCCTGTAGTCGGAAAGCCTGGGAATCTCGGACAGCAGGGAGGATTTTCCTACACCTCGCTGGCCGACGACCCTCAGTGCGGATTCATTGGGCCCCCGGATCACGGCAAGGATCCGGTCCAGCTCCTTGCTTCGGCCTATCAACGACATGTGGTCCCCATCCATCGAAGAAGGAGACCTGTATTCCTTTGTACTGCCCACATCCGCCCATTTGGGCCGCCAGCCGAATGCACGTCCAGCGGACCAACTGCCTGTCCGCTTGTCGCGTCCAGCACGGTACCCAGCCGATGGTTGCCAATATAACCCTGATCCATAACCCGCACCAGAGAGATCCGGGCCTTCAAGTACTCATATTTGGTGACGCCCATGCTGGGTTGGGATGGCCGCCCCGGATCCGGATACCGGCCCAAGCGGCAAGTTTTCCACATAGGCGCATCAGCGCTTTCCGTGCCGCTGCCGGCCGCTAAGCTTGGAGTCAAGCGCGAATCGCCTATCCGGTCCAAATGCACTAAGATAGTGAAGTCTGTGCTGCGTCCTGCCTCCGTTCCGGCGGCGGGGCATTGCATGGCATCGCAAATGAACCTCCTGTTACGGAAATGCCGTAACCGCTTAGCCCAAAGGAGGTGGGTTCACATATGCGTCCTTACGAATTGATGGTAATCATCGACCCCGAGGTCGAAGAGCGTACCGTTGAGCCGTCGCTTCAGAAGTTCCTGAACGTCATCACCAACGATGGTGGAACCATCGAAAAGGTTGACATCTGGGGCCGTCGCCGGCTGGCTTACGACATCAAGAAGAAGTCCGAGGGTATCTACGCCGTGGTGAACTTCACCGCCAAGCCGGAAACCGCCAAGGAACTTGACCGCCAGCTGTCTCTTAACGAGACCATCATGCGCACCAAGATCACCCGCCCCGAAGAGCAGAAGGTTGTTGCTGAGTAATTTCAGCCCAATTTTCATTCTTTACCCCGCAGGAAACGCACTCTTCACCCAGGATCGAACAAGGAGGCAGTAGATGGCAGGCGAGACCACCATTACGGTCATCGGTAATCTCACCAATGACCCGGAATTGCGGTTCACACCGTCCGGTTCGGCAGTAGCGAACTTCACCATCGCTTCCACCCCCCGCACCTTTGACCGCCAGTCCAACGAGTGGAAGGACGGGGAAACCCTGTTCCTCCGCGCCGCTGTCTGGCGTGAAGCGGCCGAGAACGTCGCCGAGTCCCTCACCAAGGGCATGCGCGTGATTGTTACCGGGCGCCTGAAGAGCCGTTCCTACGAAACCAAAGAAGGCGAAAAGCGCACCGTTATCGAGCTCGAGGTCGATGAAATCGGCCCGAGCCTGCGCTACGCCAATGCCAAGGTCAACCGCACCCAGCGCTCCGGCGCTGGGGGTGCTCAGGGTGGCTTCGGCGGCGGCAACAGCGGCGGTGGCTTCGGAGGCGGCGCTCCTGGTGGGAACCAGGGCGGCAACTCCGGTGGAGGCTGGGGCGGCGGCAACCAGCAGGCTGCACAGGATGATCCTTGGGCAACGCCCGGTGTCTCCAATGCAGGTGGCTGGGGCAACGGCCCCGATTCCGAACCTCCCTTCTAACAACCAATTAAGGCCCGACGACGGGACCACCGGAACTGCCGGAAGGCACCAAGGTGATTGCCGCCGTCGGACCACCACCATCCCGTGGATCAATATCCACGGGCTCCCTAGAATAGGAGCTCCACGATGGCTAAGGCTGAACTCCGTAAGCCCAAACCAAAGTCCAACCCCTTGAAGGCCGCTGACATCACTGTCATCGACTACAAGGACGTAGCATTGCTGCGCAAGTTCATCTCCGACCGCGGAAAGATCCGCGCCCGTCGCGTCACTGGCGTCACGGTGCAGGAACAGCGCAAGATCGCACAGGCAATCAAGAACGCCCGCGAAGTTGCCCTGCTGCCTTACTCCGGCGCTGGCCGCGGCTAAGGAAGGGATTAACTAACATGGCAAAGCTCATTCTGACCCACGAAGTAACCGGTCTCGGTGCTGCTGGCGATGTTGTAGAGGTCAAGGACGGTTACGCACGTAACTACCTGCTCCCCCGCAACTTCGCCCTGACCTGGTCGAAGGGTGGCGAGAAGCAGGTTGAGTCCATCAAGGCTGCCCGCGCCGCCCGCGAGCACGCTTCCCTGGAAGATGCTCAGAAGCAGGCCGCTGCACTCTCCGCCAAGCCGGTCAAGCTCGTTGTCAAGGCTGGCGAGACCGGACGCCTGTTCGGCACCGTCAAGCAGGCCGACGTGGCTGACGCTGTTGAGGCCGCTGGCCTTGGCCGCATCGACAAGCGCAAGGTTGAACTGCCGGCACACATCAAGTCGGTTGGTTCCTACCAGGCCAACATCCGTCTGCACGACGACGTTGCTGCTGTCATCGAACTCGACGTAGTGGCAGGTAAGTAGTCTCCTGACTGCGCAAGGACCCCCGTCGCCGGATTCCGGTGGCGGGGGTCTTTTCGTGCCCTCCCGCTTACGGGCTGTGAAGCTCCGCCATCACGTGGTGGTAACCGGTCCGCACCATCTCGGCGAGCACGTCGCGGTCGACGTCCTGCAGCTTGCTGATGTAGAGGCAGGACACCCCCGTCTTGTGCCTGCCCAGGGCCGGGAGCAGCCGCTCGGCGTCCGGGCCGTAGGTAAGTCCGTAAAAGGCGAGGTTGGTTTTGCGCGGAGAAAAGCCCACGGCAGCGGCATCGCCTTCCCGTCCACTGGCGTACCGGTAGTGGTAACTGCCGAACCCAATGATGCCTGTCCCCCACATCACCGCTTCCTGCCCGGTGATGCTGGCCATGAGTTCGAGTAGCTCGAAGCTGTCGGCACGGCGGCCAGGGTGCTCCACCGACGCCAGGAACTCATCTACGGGCACCGTGGTGGGCTGGGTCTTGTTCTCTGCCATGGTCGTAGTGTCGCAGACCCGGCCGTCCGCCTGCCAGCAGCCGGTGATAATCTGCACCGGTGAGCTCACCATCCCCGCGCAGCCGGCCCTTCCACCAGGTTGATGTCTTCTCCAGCGAGCCCTACCGCGGCAACCCCCTCGCCGTCGTCGATGAGGCCGAGGGACTGTCCGCGAAACAGATGCAGCAGTTCGCCAACTGGACCAACCTCTCCGAGACGACGTTCCTGCTGCCTCCCACAGATCCCCGCGCCGACTACCGTGTGCGGATATTCACGGGCAGCGAGGAGTTTCCATTCGCCGGGCATCCGACACTTGGTTCGGCCCACACGTGGCTGGAGTCCGGGGGCGTGCCAAAGTCGGCCGGCTTTGTGGTGCAGGAGTGCGGTGCCGGTTTGGTCAGGGTGAAGCACGACGCCGGCCGGCTGGCCTTCGCGGCCCCGCCGCTCACCCGCTTCGGCCCGGTGGAGGACACCCTTCGGCGGCAGCTGGCAGCATGCCTGCGGCTTCCCGAAGCCGGGATCCTTGATGCGTCGTGGCTGGTTAGCGGTCCGGAATGGATCGGCGTGCTGCTCGAATCGGCGGAGCAGGTGCTGGCCGTCCAGCCCGATTTCGCCGCGATGGGTGCGTTGAAGGTGGGAATCGCGGGTGCCCACAAACCCGGAGCCGATGCCGACTTTGAGGTGCGGACTTTCCTCCCCGGTGATGCCATCACGGAGGACCCCGTTACCGGCAGTTTTAACGCCGGAGTGGCGCAGTGGCTGATGAGCAGCAACAGGGCCCCGGACGAGTACGTGGCCGCGCAGGGGACTGTCCTCGGGCGGGCCGGGCGCCTTCACATCAAGGCTGAAGACGCCGACATTTGGGTGGGCGGACATTCAACCACCTGCATTCGGGGATCAGTGTTGCTGTAGAACCGGGATGCGGGAATACCTGGAGAGCTTTCCCCGTTCAGAAGATAGATGCATACGCATGTATGATGGAATGAACGAGCAACAGGAGAATGCCATGGAGACCCGCCGCATCACAGTCCTTTCCGCCGGACTCGGCGTACCGTCGTCGAGCCGCCTCCTGGCGGACCAGCTGGCCGCCTCCGCGGAGCGGCAACTGCGTGCGGCAGGATTCGACGTGCAGGTCGACGTCGTGGAGCTCCGCGACCTTGCTGTGGACATCGCCAACAACTTCGTCACCGGCTATGCGGCCCCCCGCCTCGCCGAAGTGATTGGAGGCGTGGAAGCTTCGGACGGCGTCATCGCTGTGACGCCGGTCTTCAGTGCCTCCTACAGCGGGCTCTTCAAGTCGTTCATTGACGTCCTGGACCCGAAGTCACTGGACGGCAAAGCTGTCCTGCTGGGTGCCACCGGCGGCACGGACCGCCACCAGATGGTCCTCGACTACGCCATGCGGCCGTTGTTCAGCTACCTTCGTACGCGGATGGCAGCCACTGGCGTCTTCGCCGGCCCCCAGGACTGGGGCATGACGGACGACGGCGGCTCCGGCCTTGCCGAGCGCATCAACCGGGCCGCCGGCGAATTTACGCGCCTGCTTGAAGGACCGCAGCCGCGGCGGAAGGCTGCCCCGATGGAGTCCCTGCCCTTTGAGCAGCTGCTGGCAGGCATCTCCGGATCACGGTAAGCCGGCCACGGCCGAACTTTCGGGCGGCGCGGGACGTTGTGTGGGCATGAAATGTCCTGTGGATTCAGTGGAACTGTTGATGACCGAGCGCAGCGGGGTTGAGATCGACTACTGCCCCCAGTGCCGGGGGGTGTGGCTGGACCGTGGGGAACTGGACAAGATCCTGGACCGGGCGGCAGATTCCGTGCCTGGCCCTGCACCGGCACGCCCGGCCCCCGCGCCCGCGGTAGCGCCTCCGCCGTTGTATCCGAACTTTGAACCGCGGCGGGAACAGCAGCGCGGCTACGACGACCGCAGGTACGGCAAGCAGGACTACGACCGGGATCCTGACGGGCGGCGCCATAAGAAGAAGGAAGGCTGGCTGGGAGAGATGTTCGACTTCTAGGCTGGGCCCACCCGGGCACCAGGCTCCGCCGGGAAGGCTGGCCGCCCCGTACGTTAGTCGTCCAGTAGTTCGATGAATTCCCTTGCCTGCTTCAGCGTGATGTCCGAGTGCCGGGTCAGGGCGGTGGCAGCACCTTCCGTGTCCCCGCTGCGGGCCAGCGTGCGGATCCTTCCGTAGATCTCGTCA
This sequence comes from Pseudarthrobacter sp. R1, assembly GCF_024494415.1. Classification (NCBI taxonomy): domain Bacteria; kingdom Bacillati; phylum Actinomycetota; class Actinomycetes; order Micrococcales; family Micrococcaceae; genus Pseudarthrobacter; species Pseudarthrobacter sp. R1. The sequence continues at coordinate 214,025 of NZ_JAMKFI010000006.1, forward strand.
TTGAGCATGTTGCTGCTGACTTCCCGGGTCACATCGCCTTTGCTGGCGATTGCACGGTAGCGGTAGGGGAAGCGCTGCGGCTCCTCGTCCTCGTCGTCTTCAACGGGCGCAGGGGGAGCCTCCGTTCCCCGGTAGGGCTGCGGGTGGGATGCCAGGGCCCCGACGGCGTCACGGGACGCCCGCAGGCCCTCTCCTGTGGCCTCGTAGTACAGCTTGATGGCCGCCATGGCCTGGCCTTGCGCGATCAAGGCATAGAGCCTGCGGTGTTCCTCTTCGGAAAGTTTGGCGGCGGCCGTGCGGGCCAGCTCGGCGGGGGTAATGGCGGGTTCCGCCGGTTCTGCGCTGCGGGCGGCCTTCCGCCTGCTGATGGCGCGGGCAGCCAGCGTTACTCCGGCAATGACTGCCAGGAGGATAAGGACAGGGGCCAGGAGCGATTCCATTGTCTAAAGCCGTTCTATGTGCTTCCTGGCAGCAGCCAGATCTGATTGCTTTGCCTGGGCGGTGTTCTGGCTGGGCTTCGTATTCCGTTCCAGCCGGGCCCGGGCGGCGGTGGCAGCGGCGACTTGGGCTGCGTAATGCTGTGCCGAACGCTCCGCCAGGTCGCGCTGGTATTTTTCGGCGTCGGACATCCCCGAGTCGCGCGGGCTCAGGGCGGTGAAAAGACCCCATATGAGCGCCACCAAAACAATCGCAGGCAACAGCATCAGCAGTAGTTCGCCCATGCATAGAGCTTATGCCAGATCCGGGTTATCCACAGCAATATTCGGCATCGTGCATAAAGGCGGGCAACGGGGCCGGGTCAAATCGGCAGGGCGGAATATGATGATTGCCACAAGGCCGCCGGCAGTATCGGCTGGCGGCCCCCGGGCGTCTCTCCTTGCTGGCGTCCGCGGTGCCGGCTGTGGATGAAATTCCCCAAAAGAAATATTTACTCCACATGCCGGCAATGACGTTTCCGCAGGTCAAAGGTATAAGTGGTTCCAAAGTTTTTTAGTTTCCACAGCTTTCCCCACAGGCTGTGCACAAGCTATGCCCGGTAGTGCACAGGTTATCCACAACCTCTCCCGCATGCGGGCTTGGAGGCTGAACGCCTGGCGGCTAGCGTAGCGGGGTACCTGTTTTTGGTGCCCGCTACGGCTTCAACAGGGCGGTGAAACGGTACGGGACGGACCGCTGCAACCTGCAGGGACGGCCAAATGTGGAAAACCTGTGGATAGTGGGGATAACTCCGGCAAAGCCCGCACTTTCGCGGGTTGTGCACGATTGTCAGACCCCGCCGGTAAACCTGGACAGGTGGGCGCGGCTTGGGCGGCGCAACGCCTTTAGCAGGATGGTTAACCACCGGGCACTTCGGTCCCGGTACACAGTGGAGGACGGCAGTTTTGTCAGTAGCGCATCTGGATCCGATCGAGGCCACCCGCGGATCGGACGTGAGCCGGAAGCCCCCGCAGGACATCCCCGCCGAACAGTCTGTCCTTGGCGGAATGATGTTGTCCAAGGACGCCATTGCCGACGTCGTGGAAATCCTCCGTGGCCAGGATTTCTACCGGCCCGCACATGAAACCATCTATGAAGCCATCATCGACCTCTACGGCCGGGGTGAGCCGGCCGACGCCGTCACAGTCTCCGATGAGCTCACCAAGCGCGCCGAGATCAACCGGATCGGCGGCCCCGCCTACCTGCATGAGCTGATCCAGACCGTTCCCACTGCAGCCAACGCGGGTTATTACGCAGAGATCGTTGCCGAACGGGCGGTCCTCCGGCGTCTCGTGAACGCCGGCACCAAGATCGTCCAGCTGGGCTACGGCTCGGACGGCGAGGTGGAAGACCTGGTCAACCAGGCCCAGGCCGAGGTCTACGCTGTGGCGGAACGCCGGACGGCTGAGGACTACGTGGTCCTCAAGGACGTCATGGAGTCCACGGTGGACGAGATCGAGGCGTCCGGGCACCGCGGCGAGGGCATGACCGGTGTGCCCACCGGCTTTTTTGAACTCGACGAGCTCACGCACGGGCTCCACCCGGGCCAGATGATCGTTATCGCCGCCCGTCCCGCCGTGGGTAAATCCACCTTCGCCCTGGACTTTGCCCGCTCCGCCGCCATCAAGAACAACCTGGCTACTGTTATGTTCTCGCTTGAAATGGGCCGGAACGAGATCGCCATGCGCCTCCTCTCGGCCGAGGCCACCATCGGGCTGCAGGATCTCCGGAAGGGCACCATCAAGGACGAGCAGTGGTCCAAGATCGCCACCACCATGGGCCGCATGAACGATGCCCCGCTGTTCATCGACGACAGCCCCAACATGTCCCTGATGGAAATCCGCGCTAAGTGCCGCCGGCTGAAGCAGCAGCACGATCTCAAGCTCGTCATCCTCGACTACCTGCAGCTGATGAGTTCCGGCAAGAAGGTGGAGTCCCGCCAGCAGGAAGTCTCCGAGTTTTCCCGTGCCCTGAAGCTGCTGGCCAAGGAGCTGCAGGTTCCCGTGATCGCCCTGTCGCAGCTGAACCGTGGGTCGGAGCAGCGCTCGGACAAGCGGCCTATGGTGTCGGACCTCCGTGAATCCGGCTCCATTGAGCAGGACGCGGACATGGTGATCCTGCTCCACCGCGAGGACGTTTACGACAAGGAATCACCGCGCGCGGGTGAGGCCGACATCCTGGTGGCCAAGCACCGTAACGGCCCCACCAAGGACATTGTGGTGGCCTTCCAGGGCCACTACTCCCGGTTCGCCAACATGGCGGCCGACGCCGGCGGCGGAGGCTTCTAAGGCCGGCGCTCCCCGCCGGGGCAGGTCATCCAGCGGACTTTTGCCGCTGGTCTTCAGCCCTGCGCAAGCAGATGGTTCGGCAGCCGGTTTCCCGGCGCTGTGCCCCTGATTTCCAGCAGTTCGCGGGCGTGGGCGTGGAGCCTCTTGTCCTCTTCGCTGACGGGCACCCAAGGTGGAACGGGCACAGAGTTGCCGTCGGCGTCGCGCGCCACCATCACGGTGAGGCAATAGGTGGTGAGGTTCAGTTCGCCGCCCTTGGGATCGCCGGAGCGGACGTGGACGGCGATGTGCATGCCTTTCGTCCCCGTGTATACCAGGCGCGCTTCCACCTCAACCACATGGCCGATCAGCAGTGGGCGGTAGAACCGGACCCCACCGGAGAACACGGCCACGGTGTCCTTCCCGCAGTAGCGGGACGCGCAGACGTAGGCGGCTTCGTCAATCCACTTCATCACGATGCCGCCGTGGACCTTTCCGCCCCAGTTCACGTCCGTGGGTGCGGCCATGAACCGCAGCGTCACCCTCTCGGCTGTGCCCGCCTCCGTATATTCCTGCCGGTTCATGGCTTCGACGATCTGCTCGCGGATCCTAATGCGGGCAAGGGCGTGGTCCCGCTGCTCGATTTCTTTAGCCGTGCCAGGCTCGAACTGCTTAACCGGGATGGGCTTTCCGTCCTCGCCGACGGCCACAAAAATCACCATGCACTGGCTGCGCATGGTGGCTGGGCCACCCTTCGGATCCCCCGAGGACACCACGGTCCGGATGTGCATGGATGAGCGTCCGGTGTAGACGATGGTCGCTTCCACTTCCACCATGTCTCCGCTGTTCACCGGGTCGGCGAAGTGGATGTTCCCCACATAGGCGGTCACGCAATAGGACTTTGCCCAGCCCACGGCGGCAGCGTAGGCAGCCTTGTCCACCCACTCAAGGACGGTTCCCGCGTCTACGGAACCGCTGTGGCCAACGTCCGTGGGGGCTGCCAGGAAGCGGAGGGTCACGGAGTTGGGAGTGCCGGTCTCAGTCATGGTGCGATCTTACTGGCGCCGCCGGTTACCCATGGGTTGGGCGTGCAACATTGGAGCCAACAGCAATGCCCCGCCCGCCGAAGGGCGGACGGGGCATTGCTTGAACAGCTCAGTGCGATCGCGGCAAGTTAGCCGGCGCGGGTGTACACAATGTCCGGCTGGGCAGGAAGCTCCATGCCTTCTCCGATGAAGAAGCCGGGGTGCGGCGGCTGGTTGTAGGCGATGTTCTCACGCGCAACCGAGAGCCGGTACACCGGATCATGCATCAGGGTGCGCAGCCGGACATCCGTGGCTGCGGAGGTGGTGTAGATGCGCAGCTCCGTGCTGTCGGCCGAAGGCCATGCCAGTTCCTCACGCCAGTCACCCAGGAGATCCGCCTGGATGGCAGGGTTCCCCTTGGTGCTGTTGTTGGTCTTGGCACCGGTTGCTGTCAGCAGCCTGTCGCTGGATTCCGTCTCCCAGTTCCACTTGGCGATGCTGGGGGTGCCCGTGTTGGTGGTGGCGTTCCAGTCATGGTCCACGATTTCGCGCAGCAGGTCGCCGTCCCACCAGGCCAGGAAATTGGCTGCCGGGATGTTGTTGGCAATCAGCTGGCCCTTCGCTGAGCGGAGCTCACCGACAGCGGAGTTCCAGGCAGCGTCGCCGCCGATGGCCCAGCCTTCGGCACCCGGATGGCGGGGGTCGATGTCTCCCGCTGCAGCGCGTCCCGTGTCCTTGGTGGCCGGAATGCTCCACAGCACTTCACCTGTCCGTGAATCCCGGAATGTCGCGCCCTTGTTGCCGCTGGAACCCATGTCCTCGTGGGCAGCGAAGGTCTCCAGCCCCGGGCGGGACGGATCGAGGTCGCTCGTGTGGATGGCGTCGCCGTGGCCGAGGCCGGTGTTGTACAGCGGCTTGCCGTTATCGTCGATCGTCATGGACCCGAAAACAAACTCATCCTTGCCGTCGGCATCAACGTCGGCGACGGACAGGTTGTGGTTGCCCTGGCCGCGGTACTGCGCGCCGGCAGCGTCCGAATCGAAGACCCAGCGCTTCACGATCTTGCCGCCCACCAGGTCGTACGTAGCGAGCACGGCACGGGTGTAATAGCCGCGGCTGAACATCATGGACGGGTGCTCGCCGTCGAGGTACGCAACGGCACCAAGGAACCGGTCAACGCGGTTGCCGTAGGTGTCGCCCCACGCCCCCACGTCGCCGCGGGGAGGATCGTACTTCACCGTGTCCATCACGGTGCCGGTGGCGCCGTGGAACACCGTCAGGAATTCATCGCCGGTCAGCACGTAGCCGGTGCTGTTGCGGTGGTCGGCGCTGGGGTTGCCAATCGCTGTGCCGGCCGCGTCCCGGGTACCGTCGGCCGTTTTCATGGCCACCTCAGCCTTGCCGTCGCCGTCGAAGTCATACGCGAGGAGCTGGGTGTAGTGGGCGCCGGCACGGATGTTCGGCCCCATGTTGATGCGCCAGAGCCTGGTGCCGTCCATCCTGTAGGCATCCACGTAGACAGTGCCGGTGTAGCCCGCCTGCGAGTTGTCCTTGGAATTGGACGGCGACCACATCTGGATGACTTCGTAGGTCCCGTCGCCATCCAGGTCCGCGACGCTGGAGTCACCGGCGGAGTAGCTGTAGGGCTGGCCGTCCTTGGTGTAGTCGTCGGCGGGCTTGTCGAGCTTGATGGACAGGTAGTCCTGGGCAAGCGGCGTGAACTCGGCGGTGAGCTGGTCCCCGCCGTTGCCCACGGTCTTGATGACGTACTTGGAGGACGCTGTTCCAGCGGGATCCAGGTAGGTGGTGCTGCTGCGGATCGGCTCGTCCGTGAGCTGGACGCCGTCCCGGATCACATGGAAACCGACTTGCTCAGGGTCCAGGCCCAGCATGCGCCAGCCCACCCGTACGCCGTCACCGGTGAGCAGGGCCACGGGGGCCCGGTCCAACTGCTCCATTTGCCGGTTCACCACGGTGACCTTTTCCGTTCCCACCACGGGGGAGGGCACGGATTCGCCGCCCTTGTTCACGGTGGTAACGCGGTAGTAGTACTTGATGGTGGTCAGCACGGTGTAGTCGGTGTAGTTCACCTCGGTGGCACGGCCCACGTAGTCAAAGGGCCCGTCGGGTGAGGTGGACCGGTAGACCTGGTATGCCGCAGCGCCGGGGACTTTCTGCCACTTGAGCGTGACACTGGTCTTCTCCACAGCCTTTACGTCCACCTTGCTGGTGGCCGCCGGGACTGGTGTGTTGGGATCCACCAGGGCGGTCTCCACAGTGTTGGAGGGCACCGATTCAAGGCCTGTGCTGTCCAGTGCGGTGACGAAGTACTTGTACTTCAGGCCTGCGAAGGCAGTGGTGTCCTGGAAGGACGCTGCCGTCACGTTTTCGGCGATCAGCTGTGGCTCAGCTTCAAAGGATGCCTGGCGGAACACCTTGTAGGTGGCGGCGTCTGCCACAGCATCCCAGGCGAGGTCAACGGTAGGCGGTTCTGCAGCGGCGTTAACCGCAACCGTGTGCAGGTTGGTGGGACCCACCAGCAGCGGCGTAACCTCCAGGCCGTTGAGCCGCTGGCCCGAGCCGCTGATGGACAGGTTGAGCTGACCGTCGGAGACCAGGACCTGGTTGATGATCTTGGTTGCCGAGGATGCCCGGCTGGAAGACACCTGGCCGAAGGGAGTGCCCTCGGCGGCGACGTCCGTCCGTGTGGAGCCGATCCAGTCGCTGTGGTACGTCTTCAGGGCGTAAGTGCCGTTGGGAACGTCGAGCTGGAATTCGAAGCTGGAGCCGCTGAGGACGAAGTCGCGCAGCAGGTTGCTGGTCACCGCTCCCCGGTCCCGGTCGCTGAGCACCGAGATGTCCTTGAAGCCGAAGCCCCGCTGCGGGGTGTACGCCATGGTCCGGTTGACCTCGGTGTAGCCTGCCTCAAGCGGTGCCCCCGCAGGTCCAAAATCGAACTTGTACTTCGCCTGTTTCGTGGTTACGGCCAGAGGGTCGCTGGGTTCGGAAAGACCCTTGCCGTTCATGGCGGCGATCCGGACGTTGTAGGCGGTACCTTCGGCCAGCCCGCCCAGGTTGGCGGTGGGGACAGTTGAAGTGGTGGTGAGTTTGTAGGCGCTGTCCGGCTCGGAGGCCAGCTTGCGGTACACCTTGTAGATGTCCGCGCCTTCGACGGGCTGCCACTTCAGAAGTGCCCCGGCGTTGGAGACGCTGCCGGCCACCAGTCCCTGCGGCTTGGCAGGAACCGACGACGGCGGCGCGGCCTCTTTGACGCGGGAGGCCAGCGGAACGCTGAGCTCCTTGACCCCGCCGGCAACCAGGCGCGCGATCTGGATGGCGCCGTATTCCTGGAAGTGGGTGTTGTCAACCGTGCCGGTGGGGCGGTTGGGGTAGACGCCGGCGTCTACGTGGAGGAAGACGGACTTGGTGTCCTCCGGGCCGATTGCGTCGTAGTAGGCGCGGCTCGAGGCGGAGAGGTCCACCAGGGCAACGTTTTCCTCAGCGGCCAGTTCCTGCATCTTGGCTACGTACTCAGGGAAGCTGACCCGGAACTTGCCCGTGGCTTCGTCGTAGTCCCGGCGTCCCACAGGGGTCACCAGGATTGGCGTGGCGCCGCGCTGGCGGGCGCCGTTGACGTAGGTCCGGAGGTATTCCTTGTAATCGGCGGGCGAGGCGTAGCGGTCATCGACGCCGACGGTGGCATCGTTGTGGCCGAACTGGACCATCAGGTAGTCGCCGGGGTTGATGACGCGCAGGATCTCGTCCAGCCGTCCCTGGCTGATGAAGTTCTTGGAGCTCCGGCCGCCGATGGCGTGGTTCTTGAAGGTGACGCTGTCGTCGAAATACCGGTCGATCATCTGGCCCCAGCCCGCTTGGGGGGCGAAACCCGGGTCGTAGGTCTGCACGGTGGAGTCCCCCGCGAGATAGACGCCGGGGTCAGTGGTGGCGGTGCGCGGAGCACGGGCCGCGATCACCAGGGAGTTGATCTTGGCCGCCGTACCGGTGAAGTCCAGGTTGAGTTGTCCATCCACCAGCGAGATGGGGAATTCCATCTCCAGGTACTGGCCGGCGGGCTTGTCGGTTGCCTGGACCTTGGCCATCTTCTCGGCCGTGATGGCGATGTTGGTGGCTTCCGCTGCGTCGCCGGCGATCAGCTTGACCGTGTAGTCCCCATTGGGCAGGTCCACCAGGAACGAACTCCCCTGGGCCTGGACAAAGTCGGACCGCAACGGATCGCCCGTGCCGCGGTCCACCCCGGAGGTGACGGCCGTATCGGTGAAGCCGAACTTGGTGCCGGCAGAATACTGGGTGCCGGCGGCTATGGCCGTGTAGCCGTCTGCGGTGGCGCCAGGGCCAAAGTCGAATTTGAAGCCGCTTCCCACCGGGGGCAGGGCGGTATCCGCCTGGGCTGCCGGAAGCCCGGTGAAAGCGATGGCAGCGGAGGCCACGGCGGCTGTGACTGCTTTCGCTGCGGCCGGGAGCCTGCGCTGGCGGGGTGGCGGAGCTTCCTTGGAGAGTGGAGGCATTTGCGGGGGTGTGTTCACGGACATCTCCTTCGATGAGCGGTGGCAAAGCGGTACCCAGGAAGGTTGGAACGATTCAAAGCAGGAGTGTGCTGGTGGTGGCAGCGCATTTCAAGCTGAGGGGTGGCCGGGGTGGCCGGCGATAGGACTGAGACCTGGGATGGAGTGGTGCAGCTCTCACTGCAGCACTCATTGGTTTATCAGCCGCACTGGTCACCTGGCAAGCGTTTTCCGAACTTTCCCGTGAGTTTCTGGTGTCGGATGTTCCGGTTTGTTCCCCACGGCTCCGCGCTGCCGGCATAAGCGGCCCGCCCCCCGTGCAGCTCCGGCAATTAAGAGCGCGACGGCGGATGCGCACCGAGGTGCCCATCCGCCGTCGCGGTTTCCCGGCTTCAGCCGGACGTAGTTGGTTAGGCCAGGACGGCCAGCTTTGAGTTGCTTCGGCCAAAGACGGCGCGGTCCACGGAGAGGCGGCCGGCGCCAGTGAGGGCCAGGGCGAAGGCTGCTGCCGCGAGGAGCAGGACCAGTTCGTAGCCGCCGTTCGCGGCGAAAACGCCGGCAGGGGCGTGAACCAGGAACAGGGCGCCCAGCATGTCCAGGGCCAGGAGTGCTGCAACCACGCGGGTGAGAATGCCAAGGATCAGGGCGATTCCGCCGGCCAGTTCCAGTACGGCGACGGCCGGCGCGGCAATTTCCGCTGCCGGGACTCCCATCTTGGCAAATGACGCCTGGGTGCCTGCGATGGTCCATTCGTTAAACTTCTGCCAGCCGTGGGCTGCAAAGAGGAAACCGAGGACAATCCGGAGGGCGGTAATGGCGGTGGTGGTAAGTCGTGACTGGTTCATAGGACTTAAGTCTCCCTGCTAATACTTGAAGTGTCAACCAATTACGTCACAATGTGGCGTTTGTCATGCACTCGTGGTCATGCACGGAAGGCGCATTAGGCTGGCTGGGTGCCCCAATTACCTGCCCCTGCGGCGGCCGCGCCACCGAAGGGACATGCCCGCGAAATCCTCCGGCTGGCTGTGCCGGCTTTCGGTGCGCTCGTGGCCGAACCCCTGTTCCTGCTGGCTGATTCGGCCATCGTGGGCCACCTTGGCGTAGCGCAGCTCGCGGGGGTGGGGCTGGCGTCGGCCGTGCTGCATACCGCCGTCGGCCTGATGGTTTTCCTGGCCTATTCCACCACTCCCGCCGTGGCCCGCGCCATCGGCGACGGCCAGCTGGGCAAGGCCCTGGCGGCCGGGCGCGACGGCGTCTGGCTGGCACTGCTGCTCGGCACCGTCCTCGCCGTGGCAGGCTCCCTGGCCGCAGACCCGTTGATCGGACTGCTGGGCGCGGAGGGCGAGGTGCGCACTTTCGCCGTCGACTACCTCCGCTGGTCCATGCCGGGGCTGGTGGCCATGCTGCTCATTTTTGCCGGCACCGGGCTGCTTCGCGGCCTGCAGGACACCCGAACGCCGCTGGTGGTGGCCACCGCCGGGTTCGCCCTGAACATCGTCCTGAACCTGTGGCTGGTCTACGGCCTGGGCTGGTCCGTCACGGGTTCCGCCGTGGGTACCAGCCTGGCGCAATGGGCCATGGCGGCCGTCTACCTGGTGATGGTAAAGCGGAATGCCCAGCGGAACGGCGTCAGCCTCCTGCCGAGCTGGCGTGGGATTCGGAGCATGACGCGCGTTGGGTCCTGGCTGATGCTGCGGACGCTCAGCCTGCGTGTGGCCATCCTGGCGACGGTGGTTGTGGTCACCTCGCAGGGGCCGGTCAACCTCGCTGCCCATCAACTGGCCATGACCATCTTTTCCTTCCTGGCCTTCGCCCTGGATGCCCTCGCCATCGCCGCGCAGGCGCTGATTGGCAAGGAACTGGGCGCCGCCAACCCTGCAAAGGCGCGGCTCCTGACCAGGACCATGACCCGCTGGGGACTGGGCTTCGGAGCGGTCACCGGCGCGCTCCTGGCGGCGGCCGCACCCTGGGCGGGCTCCCTTTTCACCCCGGATCCTGACGTGCAGAGCGTCCTGGCCGTCGCCCTGTGGATCCTTGCCGCCGGCCAGCCCATGGCCGGCTATGTCTTTGTCCTCGACGGGGTGTTGATCGGCGCCGGTGATGCCAAATACCTGGCACTCGCCGGGGTGGTTAATCTCGTCGCGTACGCGCCGCTGTTGATCGCCGTAGCGCTGTCAGGAGCAGGGGGCGCGGCAGGGTTGGGCTGGCTGTGGGCCGCCTTCGCCCTGGGCTACATGGCGGCGCGTGCCCTCACGCTCGGCGCCCGCGCGCGGTCCGACCATTGGATGGTGCTGGGTTCGCCGTAGGGCGGTGCCCCACTAAACTGGACCGGTGACCCAACCGAGAACTCCCGCAGGTACTGCTTCCGGAACGGCTCCCACGGGCGAGCTGTGGAAGCCGGTGCTGCTCCGTTCCGCAGCGGCGCTGGTCTTTGGGGCTGTGACCATCTTCTGGGCGGCGCCGTCCGTGGAGGTTATGGGGTGGTCGGGCGGGCTCTACCTGCTGGCCACCGGGCTGCTGCTGATGTGGGGTATTCCGGCAACCGGCTTCCAGCGGGACAGCAGGACGGGCAAAGTGCTTTCCGCCGCCGGTTCCGTGCTTGCCGGCGCGGGGTTTGCGCTGATAGTGCTGCACGGGGACCTGCTGTTTGGCGTGATTGCCGCCCTGGGCCTGGGCGTGGCGGGAGCCCTGGAGCTGTATTGCGGGCTGGCATTCCGCGGCCGGCACGTGCTGGCCCGGGACTGGATTGCCTCGGGAATTATTGCCCTTGGGACGGCCATTATCCTGCCCTTTTTTATCAGCCTCGGGGCGCATGCGCTGCTGGGCGTTGCCGGCGGCGGGGCCATCATCTCCGGCGTGCTCTGGGCCCTTGCCGGGCTGACCATCCGGCACGATGCCCGCACTGAAGCGGGAAACCCGTAAACTAGGAGATGTCCGGTTCTACTTTGCGTAGAAGATAGCCGGGCTTACTACCGAAAGACATTGACCCAGGCTGGCCGGCGCGCCGCCTGCAGGGAGGAATCACCGTGGCAGACCAGCAACCAGGACATCCGCGCAAGATGCGGACCTCGGTGAAGGGCCCGCTGATGTTCTCCGCATTCTGGGCCGCGATCGCCTTCGTCGCCGTCGTGATTTTCGCCTCCGGCGGCAGTGCGCGTGCCCCCCGCTTCGACCTGGCCTTCACCGCTGCCGGCATCGCCTTCATTGTCACTCTGGTAATTGCCGCGATGCTCTCCATGAGCCACAAGGACAACGCCGATTACCTGGGCAAGGGGTCGGGCGTGAACCTCAGCTCGGCTCCGAAGAAATCCCACGGCTTCGGTGCCCCGGGCCCGCAGGACCCGGGATCCCCTGATGAGTCCGGCAACCCGGGCCCCCGCTAGGCGCCTAACTTGTTGCCGCCTGGCGTGCCCGGTAGGCCGCCACGTGGGCACGGTTGGCGCAGTTCCCGGTATCGCAGTACCGTTTTGACCGGTTCCTGCTGAGGTCAAGCACCGCAGCATCGCAATCCTCCGACTCGCAGATCCGCATCCGGTCCATCTCCTTCCCTCGGATCACGTCTGCCAGGGCCATGGCCGCTTCCGTGCTCATACGGTCCACCAGCGGGGCCTCGGGAGTGGTGGCATGAAGGTGCCAGTCCCAGTCGTCGTGCTTCACCAGCTGCGGCAGGGCCCTGGCTTCCCGGAGCAGGCGGTTGACCGTCTCCACAGCGGAGTCTTCGTCCGCGGTCCACAGCGCCGCAAGCTGTTGGCGCAGTCGGCGCACGCCCGCCAGCTCGTCGTCGTCCCGGGTGCGCGATCCGCTGAATCCTTCCGCTGCCAGGAAACGGTCCAGGTCCTCCGTGGATGCCAGTCCCTCGCTTCCGTTGGCCGCCGAATTGACCAAATTCACCACGCTGCGCAGAGCCACCTCAGTGTCAGGGGCAAAAACCATCTTGACTCCTTACAGTGCTGTCCCGTACTGTCATGACCATAGCCCCACTTTACTCCTGACAGGAGGCAACGATGTCTGCCGCAAGCGACCGCACCCCCGGCCTGAGGGTGCCCGCAGACAAACGCAGCTTCCTCGCCTCCGGCCTCGGCATTGCACTTTTCTCGTCTGCTGTTTTTGGCCTCTCCGGATCCTTTGCCAAAGCCTTGCTGGAAACAGGATGGTCGCCGGGAGCTGCGGTCACCGCCCGGCTCACCGGCGCTGCCCTGATCCTCGCCATTCCTGCGGTTCCCGCCCTGCGCGGCCGCTGGCACCAGCTCCGGGACAACTGGGTCACCATCCTGCTCTTCGGCCTGATCGGGGTCGCAGCCTGCCAGTTGTTCTACTTCAACGCCGTTGCCCGGCTTTCCGTGGGCGTCGCACTCCTGCTCGAGTACCTCGCTCCGGTGATCATTGTGCTGTGGCTCTGGGCGGCCAGCCGGAAGCGGCCGCGGGTGCTGACCTTCGGAGGAACGTTGCTTTCCCTCGCCGGCCTGGTCCTGGTCCTGGACCTCACGGGCGCGGTGAAGATCGACCTCGTGGGGGTGTTCTGGGGCATGGCCGCGGCAGTGTGCCTTGCCATCTACTTCTTCATCACCGCGAAGGAGAACGACTCACTTCCGCCCATCGTCCTGGCCTCCGGCGGACTCCTGGTGGGGGCCGCCGCCATGTGGTTGGCGGCGGCCACGGGTCTGCTGCCCATGGCCTTCAGCACGGCCGACACCAAACTCGGCCCATGGGTGACTCCCTGGTGGGTTTCGCTGGCCGGCCTGGTCATCCTGGCCACGGTACTGGCCTACGTGTCCGGCATTATGGCCGCCCGTGCCCTGGGCTCGAAGGTGGCGTCCTTCGTGTCGCTGACAGAGGTCCTCTTTGCCGTGGTGTGGGCGTGGCTGCTGCTGGGCGAACTGCCGGGCGCCATCCAGCTCCTGGGCGGCGCGCTGATTGTGGGCGGCGTCATCCTGGTCCGGCTCGACGAACTGCGGGGCCCCGCACCGGCGTCAGCCACAACCGGCGGGCCGGAAGCACCCAAGGCGGCGTCGCCGCTGGAACACGCGAACGACGTCGAACCCGTGCCTTAGGCGAGACTGTCGCCGGAGTTGCTGCCGCCTCAACAACCCCGGTTCTGAAATGGCAGGGCCCGGACACTCTCGAAAGTGTCCGGGCCCTGGCAGCGCTTCGGCTCCTTCGGGAACCTGCACTGCTGCGGGACTAGCGGGAAGCCTGGTCCTGCTCTTCGGCGTTGCGCCTGGCCTTGTCGCCGGCTTCCTTGAGTGCTTCCGCCACCTTGGTCAGCATGGTGGTGTGGGTTCCGGACCACTCGTTGCGGAACTTGTCCGCGTCGGGGCCCTCCCAGTTGGTGCTGCTCAGGACCTTGGTGAGCGTGGACTTCTGCGTCTCGATCTCGGACGCACCTGCCTGAAGCTTGCTGCCCAGCTGACGAAGCTGCTGAACGTCTGCACCCCAAATAGCCATCAGTTTCTCCTTGTAAACTCGTGGATCCGAATAAGGTCGGCATCCCCAGCGGCCCCCCGGCTCATCCGGAAGATCCATTGCCTAAAACCTACCCCGGCCCTCAAAACAGTGTCGATGGGCACCCCTGCCCATGCCGCGGTCCCCATGGACACGGGTGCGTAAACCCTGCGGGGAGGGGTCGATCCCAGGCGCTCCAGAGCCTAGCATGGCTGTATGTGCCGGAATATCCGAACCCTTCACAACTTCGAGCCGCACGCCACCTCGGAGGAGGTGCACGCCGCAGCGTTGCAGTATGTGCGCAAAGTCAGCGGAAGCACCAAGCCGTCCAAGGCCAACCAGGAAGCCTTCGAGGAGGCGGTCCACGAGATTGCCCACATCACCCAGCATCTCCTGGACTCGCTCGTGTCGCAGGCCCCGCCTAAAGACCGGGAGACGGAGGCCGCCAAGGCCAAGGCACGTGCCGCAGTGCGCTACGGCGCCGCCTGAGCCCTCGGCTTCAGGGCCTGCGCCCTAAACCTTTTTCCGAAGCTCCGCAGCCGCAGCGAGTTCGCAACCACCAGGACCGAGCTCGCCGCCATCGCGGCGCCGGCGATCATCGGGTTGAGTAGCCCCAGGGCCGCCACTGGGATGCCCACGGCGTTGTAGAAGAACGCCCAGAACAGGTTGGTTTTGATGGTGGCCAGCGTCCTGCGGGACAGTTGGATGGCCTGCACCACCTGGGAGAGGTCATTGCCCATCACTGTAAGGTCGGCAGCCTCGATGGCAACGTCGGTGCCGGATCCCATGGCGATGCCAAGGTCAGCCTGGGCAAGGGCTGCAGCATCGTTGACGCCGTCCCCGGCCATGGCCACGGTAGCGCCGCTGGCCTGCAGCGCGCGCACCACTTCCACTTTGCCCTCGGGCAGGACGCCTGCATAGACATCTGCGGGATCGATGCCGACGGCGGCGGCCACCTGGGCAGCTACGGCCGCGTTGTCACCGGTCAACAGAATGGGCCGCAGGCCCAGGGACTTCATTCGTTCGACGGCGGCCGCAGAGCCGTCCTTGATGGTATCCCGGAGGTTGATGATGCCCACTGCTGTACCGTCTACGGCGAGCCAGATGGCGGTGGCACCGGCAGCTTCCGCCGCTTCAAGCAGCTTCAGTTGGTCCGGCGTTATGGCAATGCCGTTTTCCTTGAGCCAGCCGGTACGCCCGGCGGTCACCAGCCGGCCCTCGACGGTTCCAGTTACACCGCCGCCCGGAGCGGAACGGAAGTTTCGCACGGACGGCAACCGCGCGCCGTCGGCCGCTGCTTGTATTGCTTTCTGCGTTTCCTGGGCAACTGCCGCTGCGGCAATGGCCCGGGCGATGGGGTGCTCGGACGCCGCTTCCACAGCGCCGGCCAGCCGCAGTACCTCATGCTCCTCAAACCCGCCGAAAGCGAGCGTGGAGTCAACTGCCAGCAGTCCGGTGGTGACGGTGCCGGTCTTGTCCAAAAGAATGGTGTCCACGGTGCGCGTGTCCTCCAGGACCTGCGGGCCCTTGATCAGGATGCCCAGCTGGGCGCCCCTGCCGGTCCCTGTAAGCAGGCCGACCGGCGTGGCCAGCCCCAGCGCGCACGGGCAGGCGATCACCAGGACGGCGACGGCCGCAATAAAAGCCGAACGCAGCCCTCCGCCTTCCGCTCCTGCGAAGAGCAGCCAGAGCACAAAGGTGAGAGCGGCGATTGCCAGGACCACCGGAACAAACACAGCGCTGATCCGGTCGGCGAGGCGGGCAATGGGAGCCTTGCCGGTCTGCGCCTGGGACACCAGCCGCGCCATCTGCGCGAGGGTGGTCTCCGAACCCACCCGCGTGGCCCTGACCAGCAGGCGGCCGGAGGTATTGATGGTTGCGCCGGTGACGCGGCTGTCCGGGCCTACCTCCACCGGTACTGATTCGCCGGTGACCAGTGAGGCGTCCACGGCCGACGTCCCTTCGATCACCACGCCGTCGGTGGCGATCTTCTCGCCGGGCCGGACTACCAGGACATCGCCTACCTGGAGCCGGTCGGCAGGGGTCCGGTGTTCGGTGCCATCGCGGAGAACGGTGGCGTCCTTTGCGCCGAGGCTGAGGAGGGCATGCAGGGCGTCGCCGGCCTTTTGCTTGGCGTTGGCTTCCAGGTAGCGCCCAAGAAGCAGGAACGTGGTGACCACCGCCGCGACCTCGAAGTAAAGGCCGCCCTGCTCCATACCCTCCATGCCGGGGTGCTGGGTCATCAGGGGATCCGAGAACAGCTGCCAGGCCGAGAAAAGGTATGCCGCGGCAACGCCAATTGATACCAGTGTGTCCATGGTTGAGGCGAAGTGGCGGGCGTTGATGGCCGCTGCCCGGTGAAACGGCCACGCCGACCATGTGACCACCGGCAGGGCAAGTACGGCCGCCACCCAACCCCACTGCGGGAACTGGAACGCAGGGACCATGGAAATCAGGAACACCGGCACCGTAAAGGCGGCGGCGAGGATCAGGCGTGGGCGAAGCATCCTTCCGGTGCTATGGTCACCAACCGCCGTGCCACCGGCGACTTGCTCGGCATGCTCGCTCGTTCCTCCCCGGCGGCTCCCTGGCCTCGCAAGCTCGTCCAAGGAACCCTGCCGCCGTGGGCCCACCTTAGACGCATGCTGCCGCAAATCCCCGGCGTCCCCGCTCGTGGGCAGGTCACCGGAACTCTGGCTCGGGTAACGCGGGGAGCTGACTTTTGCTTTGTATCCGGCCGCGTTGACGGTTTCTACCAGTTGCTCATCGGTGATTCCTGCCGGCACTGTCACGTGGGCGGATTCCAGGGGCAGGTTGACCATGGCCTGTACGCCGTCGAGCTTGCCGAGCTTTTTTTCCACCCGGTTGACGCAGGAGGCGCAGGTCATGCCCTCGATGTCGAGTTCCACCACCCTGGTTTCGGGCTGGTGGAGAAGTTCCTGGTTACTCATGCGGCTCCCCGGGTTTGGTGGATCTAGGCTTCGTTGGCGACGACCAGGTAACCGGCCTCCGCTACGGCTTCGCCGATTTCCGAAGGTGACAGTTCGTTGCTGGAAGTGATGGTGACGGTGGAAATCCCGCCGGCGTTGAGCTCGACGTTCACCGCCTCTACGCCCGCGAGGGCTTCAAGTTCCTCGCTCACGGCCGAGACGCAGTGCCCGCAGGTCATTCCGGAGACGCTGACGGTTGTTGTGGTGGGAGAAATGGTGCTCATGTGCTGCTCCTTGTTGTGGGGAAGGGGTTGATGATGGCGTTCAGCGGCATCCGGGGAAGGTGGGCTGCTACCGCAGGAGCCGGCCGATCGCATCGGCGGCTTCCTTGACCTTGGCATCGATGGCTTCTGCGCGCAGCTCGGGGTTCGGTTCAGAGGCCGCACCAACCACACAGTGGCCGATGTGCTCTTCAACGAGTCCCAGACTGACGGCATGCAACGCCTTGGTGACGGCGGAGACCTGGGTGAGGATGTCGATGCAGTACTTGTCCTCATCCACCATGCGCGCGATTCCCCGCACTTGGCCTTCGATGCGTTTGAGCCGGCGGAGGTAGGCATCCTTGTTTCCGGTATAGCCGTGCTCCGGCGGTACCTGGTCTGGTGTCACCTGGTCCACGGTGGGCTCTGTGACGGCTTCATCGGTTGCGCTCATGCTTCCACGGTATACCCTCTAGGGGTATCGGGGCAAGTACCCCTAGGGGGTATAGCCCGGGAGGCGGCAGGGTTTTTGGGCAACAAAAAGCTCCGGAGTGCGTTATTGGGGGATACGCACTCCGGAGCAGCTTTTGGGCAAACCTGGCTTCCACGTCTGTGGAACCGGCCTGCTTGAATCAGCTTACTGGCTGGTAGTCCACTACGCCAGCACCCGGAATAACTACTTTCGCTTTACTTTCCCTGGCGTAATTTCTGCGCATTTGCGAGGGTCTTTTCGCAGCTCAAGACCGGTCCTCGTGGGCAGCCCTCCGGTACGGGACGATGAGTACTGGCCTGCTCTGATGATGCGTGAGCCAGGCACCTACCGACCCGCTGAGTGCCTCCGCCAGGCGGTGGGAGAGTCCCCGCTCAGAGGTTCCCACAATGATCATCGGCGCGTTGGTTTCCGCGGCAAGCTGGGCGAGGGCACGGGCAGGATCGCCCGTGAGGGTCTCGAGGGTCCATTCCGCAGCCGCCGTGCCAGGCGGGACTTGGGCCACCGCAGCTTCGATCGCAGCCTTGAGCTCCATCGTCACGCCGCCGATGTTCCCAGCATCAGCATCCGGGTGGAGCGAGAGCCGGTGGGCGGACCGGGCCGGGTCCCATTCCACCAGGTAGCTGGCCTCGTCGACGTAGGCACAAAGCAAGCGGGTCCCCAGTTTCGCAGCGAGGCCGGCGGCGGTTTGCAGGACCTCCGGATGCTGCCCGGGGGCTACGCCTACCAGTAGTGGAGAAGTACCGCGCAGATGTTCTGACATAGTTTATTCTCGGCCTCCTTGGACCCTCTTGAACAGCGGCATTCCGCCAGTGAGCGTCAGCCGGTGACGGGCGAAGCGGTGACCACCACGTTTTTGCCCCAGGGATCTTCGGTAAAGCAGCTGATCAGGACCAGCCGGTTGGGCACGATGTCCCAGATGGGACTGTCCTTCAGGTTGGACTTCAGATACGTCGTCACACTGGCCACTTCGTAGGCAATGGTGCCGGTTGTGGTGTCCACCTCGAACCGATCGCCCACGGTTGCCGCTGAACTCAGATGGTTGAAGGGTGCCTCCGCGCCCTCCCAGCTGTGGCCGATCACGTACGTGGTGTTGGCCGAGCCGTGTCCCGGGGTGCCGAATGGGGTCAGCCAGTATCCGTCCTTGGTGGCAGGCGGCACGATTGTTTGGCTGGCGCGTGCGGAGTCGTCCAGCTCCAGCGCATGCACGGGCACATCGAAAGCGGCCGAGGCGTAGCGGATCCGCACCGGTTGCGCCGCTGCGGGAAGGGCAGGAGCCGCAGCTTGCTGTGCAGGGGAATCGGCGGGAGTTGACCTCCTCCCTTCCGGTGGGCCCATGACCGCCATCGGCGCCGCTTCTCCGGAGTTGATGACGGAGGGGGTCGGTGCGGTCACTGTCCCGCTTCTCCCGGCAGGGAGTTGCGCCTGCAGGAACAGGGGGGCGCCGAACGTGATGAGCACAAAGGCCAGGACACCGCACAGGAGAATGGCCAGGTCGCCGCGGTTCCAACGCCTCCACCTGCGCGCTTTTCGGTCCGCGTGCCGGCTGCGTTCCTTTGACATGCTGCTCCTCACCGCTGGTAACGGGGAAGGAAGGCGCCCCGCCGGGCACTGGCGGAACGCCTTCCTTGTCAGGTGGCCGCGGCTGCGGCCTGGCCGGCGTCAGTCGGTCAGGTGCGCGGTGTGGGACGTGCGCCGCACCATTACTGCCGCTCCCGCTGCAAACAGTGCACCCAGGCCGGCCAGCCAGGAGGGTGCGCCGTCAGAGCCGCCGACGGCGGTCTGGGCGTTGTACCCCTGGTTGGTTCCCAGACTTGTGGTGGCAGCGGGCACCGCCGCCGCCTGCTGCGGAGCAGCAGCCCTCGGCTGGGCTGCCGCCGGCTGTTGGGGCACGACGACGGTCGCCGCGGGAGGCGCCACGGCCGCCGGTGGGACAACAGGAGGCTGCTCAACCACAGGTGTAACAATCTGCGGCTCGACGGGCTGAACAACAACAGCTGGGTTTTCGACGGGGGTGTTTCCGGCAGGCGGGTTCTCCACGGGAGGGTTGACGGCTGGCGGGTTCTCAACGGGTGGGACCACGACAGACGGGACGACGCACACATTGGCGTGGGTGGCGCTGCCGGCGGCCCAGTTCTGCCCATGTTCCATGCCGTCGTTGGGCGGGATGATGTCCGCGGAGTGATTGTTATGGCCGTTCAGCCCCGGGACGGCAACCATGTTCTCGGTGAAGTGCCCGGAGTTGGAGCCCGACCCTGCGTGGCAGATGACAATCTTGTTGTCGTCGTCGGATCCGCGGTCCGCTACCGCCGGAGCCGTGACGGCAAATGCCGCCAGGCCCAGCACCCCCAACGTTGTGATGGCTCGTTTCATGATGATTCTCCCCAGTTTTCGATGTGAAACGGACCATGGCGAGGAGGACCAGCGAATGCGCCGAATGCCCCAGCAGCACGGTCAGCTTGCTTGAGTCTTCAGGCTAGGGCGGGCCACTGTTGCCAGTCGCGAGTAGGGGGTACTCGTCTTTCGGGGGCTCCCGGCGGCACGGTTACTTGCCGGTACCCGAAAAAATCGACGCACCACTCGGTGCAGCCTCAACACCTTGTAGCCGGCGTTGACCGCGCCTACCGTTGAAGCAGGCGACGAAAGGGCGTGGAGGGCATGGAAATTTTCATGTGGTGGCTTGACCTGGACCTTGCAAGCAAAGAATGGTTGCGGGAGAACCTCCGGGCGGAGGAGCTTCCGCTTCCGGTGCTGCAAGGCATTGCGGAGGCAGGCGGACCCCATCCCGACAATCCCGCCGCAGCCTTGACGGCGGCCGACTGGGACTTCATCGAAACTCAGTCGGAGTTCGTGGACTAGCCAAGCCAGGCTTTTGGCGATACACAAGAAAACCGTTGCGGGCTGTCCGGGGCGGTGGTTGCATGGGGGGCATGACAACCGCAAAGAGTTTTGTCTTAGCGATCGGCACTAAAAAGGGCTTGTGGCTCGCAATCAGCCAGGACAGGCGCGAATGGTCCTTCACTGGCCCGCACTTCCTCATGAGTGAGATCCCCAGCATTGGGATTGACACCCGGAACGGCCGCACACGGATCATGGTCGGTGTCCGGAACGAGCATTGGGGGCCAACGGTTGCCCACTCGGATGACCTTGGCGCTACGTGGTCCGAGCCTGAACAGGGCGCTATCAGGTTCCCGGAGGACACCGGGGCTGCACTGGAGCGAATCTGGCAGATCTATCCGGACGCCGAGTCCCGCCCGGGCGTCGTTTGGGCAGGGGCCGAGCCAATCTCGGTCTGGAAATCCACGGACGGGGGCGAACACTTCGAACTTAACCGCGGCCTGTGGGACCACCCCCACCGCAGCGAATGGGGCGCCGGCTACGGCGGCGCCGCCGCCCACTCCATCGTGGTCCACCCCGCGCGCGAAACCGTGCACGTCGCCATGAGCACCGGCGGCGTTTACCGCTCGCTCGACGGCGGCGCCTCCTGGGAGGCGCGGAACCGGGGCATCTCGGCCTACTTCATGCCGGACCCCAACCCGGAATTTGGCCAGTGCGTGCACAAGATAGCCGCGGACGCCGCCGTCGACGGCCGCCTCTATGCCCAAAACCATCACGGCGTCTACCGCACGGATGACAACGCGGAGACCTGGAACTCCATTGCAGAGGGCCTGCCCGCAGACTTCGGCTTCGTGATGCTGACCCACCCTCGCCGGGAAGGTACCGCCTGGGTTGTCCCGCTGAAGGCCGACGGCGAGCGTATCCCGCCCAACGGCGAGCTGGCAGTCCATCGGACCGACGACGCCGGCGGCTCCTGGAAGAGGCTGAGCAACGGACTGCCAACCGGCGAGTACAACAGCGTACTGCGGGACGCCGCCTCCGTGGACACCGCGGAGCCGGCCGGCGTTTATTTCGGCACCCGCGGGGGCACCGTTTACGCCAGTTCGGACGAGGGGGAGACGTTTACCGAAGTGGCAGCCCATCTGCCTGACGTGCTGTGCGTGCGGGCGGCAGTGGTTGCCGGTGCCTGACAGCACACTGCCTGACAGCAGACTGCCGGGCAGCGCGCCGCCCCAGGGCACAATGGCGACGGCTGGTGACAGGGGGCAGGCCGCAGCGCCCAGTATCAGCGTGGTTCTTCCCAGCATTCTTCAGCCCCTGGCCGGCGGGCAGTCCATCCTGACTGCGCCCGCCGATGGGCCCGTGACGGTTGCTGACTTGCTGGATGCCGTCACCACGGACTTCGCGGTGCTCGCCAGACGGCTGCGAGACGAGACGGGAGCGTTGCGGCGCTTCGTGAATATCTATGTGGACGGCGACGAAGTTCGGCGGCTGCAGGGACTGGAGACCGAAGTGTCACCCGGCCAGGAGGTGCTGGTTATCCAGTCAGTGGCCGGCGGCTGACGCGCCCCTACGGGCGTGGTGCTTGGCAGTGGCGGGCAGTCCTTACTGACTACACCCGCCGTCGCGGCGCTAATTGTCGGGGAAGGCACACGTGAACAGGAGCATGCGTCAAGCGATCCGCCAGACGCTGCATTCGTCCGTGTTGACGGCTTTCCGCAGGCCGGTGATCCGGTCCAGAATCCACACCACGCCGATGCCGGGCGCTGTTTCCTGCACACTGCCGCGGCGGATCACTACGTCGTCGTAGGAAGGGCCCACCGAGAGCCGGGCTTCAATCTCATCACCGCGGTGGAGCTGGTCCAGGGCGCGGACTCTGGTTACATTGGCTGCTGCTTTCTTCAACATGGCGGGGCCTCCTGGCTGGAGCTGGTGCCGGCTCTTGCCTGCACTACCAAGTGTGCTCGGCCAATGTTGCGCGCTGGTTTCCTCGCGGTTAGGCGCCGGTTAGTTCTTGAAGCCGGAACTGTTTCCCGACGGCGGTCCGCAACTGCCGGGCCTTAGGGTGGTGCCATGGAGATCGTTGACGGGATCCGGGCCGCCCTGCTGGGTGCGGCGGCGATAGCGCCGCTGGCAACCTTCGGGGTGGTTCTGGTGGCTTACCTGACCTACCGGCAACGGTCACGCGCGGACAGGAGGGACCAGTGGTGGAAGCGGGCGCAATGGGCCATTGACTCCGCACTGAATGACGCCGACCCGCAGCGCCGCCTGGCCGGCTTGAAGGTGCTGGTCCAGCTCATCGGCAGCGACCTTGCCACCGCCGAGGACGCGGAGCTGATGAGCGCCCTGGCCGTGGGGATACGCGACCAGGAGCAGGACGGCCGGCGGACGGTAACGGTGTCCCCTCCGGTAAAAGACCGGATCCTGGCAGAAGCCGAACGCCTGTTGCAGGCGGCTTCCGCCCGCTGACGGTGTCCCAGCTGCCGTCCACACTGTTGCCCGAACTGTTGCCCGGCAGCCGAGCCGCCGCCCGTGTGTACCAGGCACTCAAGGTGCCAGCCGGTCCCCTTTTCCGTGCACCCGGAACCACCGGTAGCCGTAACGTCCCAGCTCAACGGTGAAGCCGCCGTCGGGCTCCAAAGCCGCGTTGTCGCCGTCGAACAGGTCCAGCAGGATCGCGTCCTTGAACGTTTGCCGCGGCCCGTCCGCCGCGCCAACTTTGCCGGCGACCTTCACCGGCTCCTCGCCGAGGTTGTGCAGGAGGACCAGGGTGCCGCCGTCGGAGCTGCAGGTGTGCGCGAAGACCGCCGGCTCCGGCTGGTCGATAATGCCGAACTTGCCCCAGCCCAGCTCGGGGGATTCCCGGTAGCGCCCGATCAGTGTCGCCATGAAGTTGAACAGCGAGTTGGGGTCGCGTTTGGCGGCTGCGGCGTTGACATTGTCCGGGCCGTACTCCCCGCGAACCAGCGGCACCACGAGGTCCGCTGCCTTCGCGCTGGAAAATCCCGCGTTTTTTGCGTCGTTCCACTGCATGGGGGTGCGCACCGCGGCACGGCTTTTTTGCCGGAGGTCCTCGCCCATGCCGATTTCCTCACCGTAGAACAGCACCGGGGTCCCGGGGAGGGAGAACATCAGCGAGTACACCATCCGGAGGCGTTCGGGATCACCGCCCAGCATCGGGGGAAGCCGGCGGCGCAGCCCCCGCCCGTAGATCTGCATGTTCTTCTCCGGCCCGAAGGCGGCAAAAACTTCACCGCGCTCGCCGTCGCTGAGCTTGTCCAGGGTGAGCTCGTCATGGTTGCGCACGAACATGGCCCACTGGTTGTCGGGATGGAGCGGCGGACGGCTCTTGAGCGTCTCCGCCAGTGGCCGTGCATCCTGCCGGGCCAGGGACAGGTAGAGGTGCTGCATGGTCATGAAGTCGAACTGCATGTTCAGTTCGTTGCCGTCCGGGCCGCCGAAGTACTCCAACTGTTCCTTGTAGGGCAGGTTCACCTCCCCCAGCAGCACCGCGCTGCCGTTCCGGCGGCTGACGAAGCTCCGCAGCGCCGTAAGGTAGCCGTGCGGATCCAGGTTGGCGGCCTCGTCCTTGGGCTGGCCGCGGGTTTCCAGGAAGAAGGGCACCGCGTCCAGCCGGAAACCGTCCAGCCCGAGTTCCAGCCACAGGCCCATCGCCTTGGCGATTTCATTCCGCACCCCGGGGTTGGTGACATTCAGGTCCGGCTGGTGCTTGGCGAACATATGCAGGTACCACTCCCCGGTGGCGTCATCCTGGGTCCACAGCGAGCTTTCCTCGCCGGGAAAAACCACCTCCGAGGACGTGTCCGGGGGAGTGTCACTCCGCCACACGTAGAAGTCCCGGTACGGGTTGTCCGTGGATTTCCGGGCCTCGACGAACCACGGGTGCTGGTCCGAGGTGTGGTTCACCACGAAGTCCGCGATGACCCGCATGCCGCGGTCCTTGGCGGCCCGGATGAACTCCACCAGGTCACCCATTGTGCCCAGCCGGGGGTCTACGGTGAAGAAATCCGTCACGTCGTACCCGTCGTCCCGGTCAGGCGAGGGGTAGAACGGCATAAGCCAGATGCAGGTCACGCCCAGCGCGGCCAGGTAGTCCACGCGCTGGGTGAGGCCGGCGAAGTCGCCCGTTCCGTCGCCGTCGTCGTCAAAGAACGTCTCGACGTCCAGGCAATAGATGACGGCGTTTTTCCACCAAAGGTCCGAGGTTTCGGCGATCCTCATGCCGGGGTGCCCGACGCCGGTTCGGCAGCGGAAGTGACAAGCTGCGGCTCAGCGGGGGGACCGGCCGTGGTGCTGCCGGGAGTGCGCAGCTGCGGGAGGACTTCCGCGGCGAACGCGTCGATGAAGGGACCTTGCTCCTGCCCCACGTAGTGCAGGTAGAGCTCGTCGAAGCCCAGGTCCGCGTATCCGGCGAGCCAGTCCACGTGCTGTTCCAGGCTGGATGAGATGTTGACTGTGGTCCGGACCTGGTCCTCAGTTACGTGTTCGCCCACGAGGTCGAAGTGTCCGGCGGTGGGGAGGTCCCAGGGGATGGGCGGAGCGTAGGTGTTGGTCCGCCACTGGTCCAGGGCAACGGCAACGGCTTCGTCCTCGTTTCCGGCCCAGGACAAATGGACCTGCAGGGCAGCCTTGCCCCGCCCGCCGTTGTCCCGGTACGCAGCCAGCATCTCGCGCAGCTTGCCGGGTGGCTGGTTCACGGTGACCAGGCCGTCCGCCCAGGATGCCGCCCGGCGCGCGGTGTCCACGCTCACCGCGGGAGCAATGAGCGGCGGTGGACTGTCCGGAACGTCCCAAATGCGCGCCTGCTCCACGGTCACGAGGCCGCGGTGGGTGACCTCCTCGCCGCGGTGCAGCCGCCGGATCACGTCGATACATTCCTCCAGCCGGCGCTGGCGGATGTCCTTGGCCGGCCATCCGTCGCCCGTAATGTGCTCGTTCATGTTCTCGCCGCTGCCCGGAGCGAACCAGAAGCGGCCCGGGAACATACTGGCAAGGGTGGCCGAGGCGTGGGCGATGATGGCGGGGTGGTACCGCTGGCCCGGCGCCGTCACTACGCCAAAGCGGAGATTGGTGGTTGCCAGCGCGGCACCCAGCCAGGACCAGGCGAACCCGGAATGGCCCTGGCGTGCGGACCACGGCTCAATGTGGTCCGAGCACATCGCCGCGTCGAAGCCGGCGCGTTCTGCGTGCTGGACGTCCTTGAGCAGCTGGCCCGGACTGATTTGTTCGTGGGAGGCGTGGAAGCCGACAGTAACCATCGTTAACCTCTACCGTCCGGCGCGGTGCTGTGTCGAGGTTTTTCTGGCCTGCGTCGCCGGGCCAGTGTTGGCGCGCCGGCAGCAAGCCACTTGTCAGATAAGTTTGTAACTTGTAGTACTGCGCTTCCCGGAACTCCTGCGCAGGCGGCGGAAACTGGAAGGAAGTACCACTCGTGGGCGGTGTGCTGATCGGGCTGGCGGTGATCGGCGTCGTGATTGCAGTGGGGTACATCGCCGCACGGTGCGGGCTGGGCGGGGAGCCAACGGTTTCGGCGCTGACCCGTACAGCCTTTTTCATTACCAACCCCGTCCTGCTGTTCACGGTGGTCCTGGAATCGGATCTCTCCGTGGTCTTTTCCGCGTATGTTCCGCTGGCGCTGATGACCGCGGTTGCCACAGCCCTGTTGTATGTACTGGCCAGCCGGCTGTGGTTCCGGCGGCCGCTGGCCGAGACCACGATCGGTGCGATGGCCAGTTCGTACGTCAACGCCAACAACATCGGCATTCCCATCACGCTGTATGCCCTGGGTGATGCAACCCCCGTGGCCCCTGTCCTGTTGGTCCAGTTGCTTCTGTTCGCCCCGTTGGTCCTTACCGTGCTGGATCTCTCCGAGGCCGGCCGGTTTTCGCCACGCCTGCTGCTTACGCAGCCGTTCCGGAACCCCATGATCATCGCCTCGCTCCTGGGCGTGGTGCTGGCCGCGTTCAACGTGGAACTTCCTGATCCGGTGATGGCGCCGCTGACACTCCTGGGCGGCGCGGCGGTTCCGGTGGTGCTGCTGGCCTTCGGCATGTCGCTGCATGGTGCACGGATGCTGCAAAGCGGCGGGCACGCGGTGGAAATCCTTACTGCCACGGCGCTGAAGTCCGCCGTGATGCCGGCGCTGGCGTTCGTCGTCGGACGCTTCGTGTTCAACCTTGACCAGCACATGCTCCTGGGCGTGGTGCTGATGGCCGCGCTTCCCTCGGCGCAGAACGTGTTCCTGTTTGCCGGCAAGTACGGGCGCGGGGTGGCGGTGGCACGCGAAACGATTCTCCTCTCGACGGCGGCAGCAGCCCCGGCGCTGATCCTGATTGTCTGGTTGCTGGCCGGGTAAGCCCGGACTTCCCCGTGGGGCGTGTGGGGTTCCGCGAGCGGCTGCCTCCGGGCAAGAATGGGCACATGGAACTTCCCGTGATGCCGCCCGTCCCGCCCATGCTCGCCAAGGCCGTCAGCGGCATCCCGGAAGGTGACCTCAGTTATGAGCCAAAGTGGGACGGCTTCCGGTCCATCATCTTCCGCGACGGCGACGAAGTGGAGATCGGCAGCCGCAACGAAAAGCCGATGACCCGCTACTTCCCCGAGCTCGTGGCGGCGCTGAAGGAAAACCTGCCGCCGCGCTGCGTCATTGATGGGGAAATTATCCTGGTGGGCGCCGCAGGGGACCGGCTGGATTTCGATGCCCTCCAGCAGCGCATCCATCCCGCCGCGAGCCGGGTCAAGCTGCTCGCTTCCCAGACACCTGCCTCGTTTGTGGCGTTCGACCTGCTGGCCCTGGGCGACGACGACTATAAGGACCGGCCCTTCACCGAGCGGCGGGCGGCGCTGGAGAAGGCTATGGCGGCGAGCAAGGCCCCTGTCCACCTCACAGCCGCCACCACGGACAAGGACACGGCGGAACAGTGGTTCCGGCAGTTCGAGGGGGCCGGTTTGGACGGCATTGTGGCCAAGCCGCTGGAGGGCCGGTACCAGCCGGACAAGCGGGTGATGTTCAAGACCAAGCACGAGCGCACCGCCGACTGCGTGGTGGCAGGCTACCGGCTGCACAAGAGCGGACCTGACGCCATCGGCTCGCTGCTGCTCGGTTTGTACAAGGACGACGGCGGCCTGGCCAGCGTCGGGGTAATCGGCGCCTTCCCCATGAAGCGCCGGCAGGAGCTGTACGAACAGTTTCAGCCGCTGGTCACCGACTTTGAGGGCCATCCGTGGGCCTGGGGCAAGCAGGAGGAAGGGGAGAGGACCCCGCGCAACGCCGAAGGCAGCCGCTGGAGCGCCGGCAAGAACCTCTCCTTCGTGCCGCTGCGCCCGGAACTGGTGGTGGAGGTCCGGTACGACCACATGGAAGGCGACCGGTTCCGGCATACGGCGCAGTTCAACCGCTGGCGGCCGGACCGGGACCCGGAGTCATGCACCTACGCCCAGCTTGAGGAACCCGTCAACTTCAATCTGGCCTCGGTGCTGGAGACCGGCCGGCCGTAGCGCCGCAGACTTCCCGCCCACGTGGCTACGGATTGGAAAGGCACTCCGCCGCCACCCGCCGTCGTATGTTCTGCCGACGGGAAAAGCCCGCTCTATGACAAAGGAAAGCCCGCCATTTGGGGGAATAGCGGGCTTTCCGGTCTGAAAAACCCGGGCTGGAACGGCCTCCGGTCGGGCAGAAAGGCTACTTCAGGCCGAGCTGCTTGGTGGGAACCTTGAACGTTTCCTTGGCGGTCAGCGCGGAGATGGCTGCCACTGTGCAGATGACGGCGGTGAAGATGCTGATCTGTACCCAGCCGCCGGCCTTGATGCCGCCCATGGCTGCCACGATGGCGGGGGCGAATCCTGCCATCAGGAAGCCCAGCTGCGTGCCGATGGCCAAGCCGGAGAACCGCACCTTGGTGCTGAACATCTCGGCGTAGAAGGACGGCCAGACGGCGTTGGAGGCTGCGTAGCCGCAGGAGAAGAAGCCGATGGCGGCCAGGAACATCAGCGGCACGCTGCCTGATTCCAGGCTAAGCAGGAAGACGGGTGTCAGGGCGGCACTGGCAACGGCGCCGTAGATGAAGACGGGCTTGCGGCCGATCTTGTCCGCCAGCATGCCGAACAGCGGCTGGGTGCCCAGCGCCACGAGGTTGGCGCCCACCACCAGCCACAGGGTGGTGGTGCCGTCCACGCCTGCCACGGTTTTGGCGTAGCTGATGGCGAGGGTGCCAAAGACCGTGGAGACGGCCGCGATGAAGGCGCAGCAGATGACCCGGAGGACGTCGCGCCAGTGGCCCTTGAGCAGGTCGGCGACGGGGAGTTTGGAGATCTGTGCGGTCTTCTGGGCTTCCTCGAAGGCCGGCGGCTCGTGCAGCGTGCGGCGGATGAAGAACGCGACTACAACCACCACGGCGCTCAGCCAGAAGGGGATCCGCCACCCGATGCCGTACTTGATCTCGTCCGGAAGTGCGAGCACGGGAATGAAGACGAGGGCTGCGAGGATCTGCCCGCCCTGGGTGCCCGTGAGGGTCCAGGAGGTGAAGAAGGAGCGGCGGTTGTCCGGGGCGTGTTCCAGCGTCATGGAGGAGGCGCCGGCCTGCTCGCCTGCGGCGGAAAGGCCCTGGCAGAGGCGGGCCAGCACCAGCAGTGCGGGAGCCCACCAGCCAACGGTGTTGAAGTCCGGGAGGCAGCCGATCAGGAAGGTGGAGGCGCCCATCAGGAGGAGGGTGAACATCAGGACCTTCCGGCGGCCAACCCGGTCGCCGAAGTGGCCCAGGATGACGGCGCCCACAGGGCGTGCAATATAGGCGAAGCCGAAGGTTGCGAAGGACATGATGGCCGCGTTGGCGTCAGCATCCGGGAAAAAGACCGTGGGGAAGATCAGGGCGGCGGCGGAACCGAAGATGAAGAAGTCGTAGTATTCGACGGCGCTGCCCAGGAAGCTGGCGAGGGCTGCCTTCTTCGGCGTCCCGGCCGGGGCATCAATGCCTGGCTCGGCGGACGGAAGTATCTGGCTCATGGAGTTCCTTTGATGTGACGACTTTGTCGCGGATGGATCAGGGGCTCGCAGCCGGCGCTGCCGGGGGTGGTGGCCAGGCGCGGCACGGCTGGAGGTGCGGGAAAAACCCGGACAGTAGCCACATTGTGGGAGCTACTTGTGCGATACAGCAATAGTGGCTGTGAGGGCAGTCACTTGTCAAGAAAATAATCATTCGCTGGCAATAGCTCTCACATTGTGGCAACATCGAGGTATGAGTGTGAACCAAGACACAGCGCCCAGTGATGTTGCCGCTGAAGAAAACTCCCCGAAGGCCGGGCGGCCCGACCGTACCGACATGGTGGGCAAGGCCCTGGGTCTCCTGGTCCTGCTTGGTGATGAGCCGCGCGGCGCCAGTGCGGCAGAGATCTCCCGGCGGGCCCAGCTGCCCTTCAGTACCACCTACCGCCTCCTGGGCTCCCTCACCAGGGACGGCTTCGTGGACTACGAGGCCGAGGGCCGCCGTTACCACCTGGGCCTGCGCATTTTCCAGCTGGGCCAACGGGTTTCCAACCACCACGGCTTCGCCGGGACGGCCATGCCAGTCCTCCGCCGCGTGACGGAGCAAACGGGGGAGGCCACTATCCTCAGCGTCCGCGACGGACATCACCACCTCACCGTGAACAAAGTGGACGGGCCGCAGATGTTCCGTGTGACCAGCGACCCCGGGCACCTCGGCTCCCTCTCCACCACCGCCGTGGGCAAGGCATTGGTGGCGTTCGCCGAAGACTCCGAGCGCGAAAAGCTCCTGGCTGAACTGCCCCTCGAGCCGCTCACGCCAAAGTCCATCACCGACAGGGACGCCTTCCGCGAGGAGATCGACCTGGTCCGGCGCCGCGGGTTCGCGGTGATGGATGAAGAGAACGAGACCGGTATGCGTGCCGTGGCGGTCCCGCTCTTCAATGACCAGGGCCACGCGTTCGCCTCGCTGGCCACGGCGGTCCCCGTCTTCCGCCTAAGCCTTGAGGACCTGGAAGCGCATGTCCCCCTGCTGCAGGAAGCGGCCGCAGAGCTTGCGGCCAGGCTGCCCCAGCGCTAGCAGCCTTGCCGCGGCACTCAGCGCTTTTTAGGTTCGCATCCCGAACAGTAGTGCGGAAAGAGAACAAATGATGTACCGTAATTTCCATCACCCGGCAGCGTACTCTCCGCAAGGAAGCTGCCCGGTGCCGTATCAAAGGAGCTGCACGGATGAGTAATCGAACTGAGTCCTACCTGGTGGGACTGGTCGGCGATGGCGTGATGCCGTCACTCACCCCGCCGATGCACGAACGCGAAGGTGATGTGCAGGGGCTGCGCTACCTTTACCGCCCCATCGACCTGCTGGAACTGGGCTTGCCGGGCGAATCCGTGGGGCAGCTGCTGAAGAGCGCACGCAGCCTTGGCTTCAACGGCCTGAACATCACCCACCCCTGCAAGCAGCTGGTCCTGCAGCACCTGGATGAGGTGTCCCCGGACGCTTTGCGGCTTGGCGCCGTCAACACAGTGGTGATCCGGGATGGCCGGTTCGTTGGCCACAACACAGACTTCTCCGGTTTCGCCGCCGCCTTCGCTTCCGGTCTTCCCGGTGCCCGCCTGGGCCGCGTGGTGCAGCTCGGGGCAGGCGGGGCGGGCTCCGCCGTCGCCTATGCCCTGCTTAGCGCCGGGGTCCGCCACCTGGACCTCGTGGACATGGACGCTGCCCGCAGCGCAGCCCGGGCGGAGGAGCTGGCCGGCTTCTTCCCGGACAGCACCGTCACGGCGCGTACGACGGCGGAGCTGCCGCAGCTCATGCCGCTGGCCGACGGCCTGGTGCACTGCACCCCGGTGGGCATGGCCGCCCACCCCGGCGTCCCGCTGGATCTTGGCCTGCTGGAATCCCGGCACTGGGTGGCGGATATCGTCTACCGCCCCATCGACACCGAACTCGTCCGCGGTGCCCGTGCCAAGGGCTGCGAAGTCCTTGACGGCGGCCGCATGGCGGTGGGCCAGGCAGCTGACGCCTTCCGCATTTTCACCGGCCTCGAACCGGACCCGGACCGCATGCGGTCGCACTTCCTGGAACTCGTCGCAGCCGAGGAGGTGGCTGCCTGATGCGCACGGGAATCGCCACTGTCTGCCTTTCCGGGACCCTGAAGGAAAAGATGCAGGCCTGCGCCATTGCGGGGTTCGACGGCATCGAGATCTTCGAGCAGGACCTGGTCACCTCGCCCCTGGGTCCCGAGGACGTGCGTACCATGGCCGCCGACCTTGGCCTGGGATTGGACCTTTACCAGCCGTTCCGGGACTTCGACGGCGTGACGCCGGACCTGCTGAAGGCGAACCTCCGGCGGGCAGAGGCCAAGTTCAAGCTGATGTCCCGGCTGGGCATGGACACCATCCTGGTCTGCTCCAACGTTGCCACCGCCACCATCGACGACGACAGCCTCCGCGCCTCGCAGCTCACCGAGCTCGCGGAGCTGGCCGGGGACCACGGCGTCAAGGTCGCCTACGAGGCCTTGGCCTGGGGCAAGTACGTCAACGACTACGAGCACGCGTACCGCCTGGTGGAGATGGTGGACCACCCCAACTTCGGCACCT
Organism: Pseudarthrobacter sp. R1; assembly: GCF_024494415.1. Classification (NCBI taxonomy): domain Bacteria; kingdom Bacillati; phylum Actinomycetota; class Actinomycetes; order Micrococcales; family Micrococcaceae; genus Pseudarthrobacter; species Pseudarthrobacter sp. R1. The sequence goes on from NZ_JAMKFI010000006.1 coordinate 245,873, forward strand.
GCCTGGACTCATTCCACATCCTGTCCAGGGACTGGGACACCGCGCCCATCGAGAAGCTCAACCCGGAGAAGATCTTCTTCGTCCAGGTTGCCGACGCCCCCAAACTCTCCATGGATGTGCTCTCCTGGAGCCGCCACTACCGCGTGTTCCCGGGTGAGGGCCAGTTCGAGCTCGCCAAATTCATGGGCCACGTGGTCCGTGCCGGCTACACCGGGCCGGTGTCCCTTGAGGTCTTCAACGACGTCTTCCGCCAGTCCGACGTCGAACGCACCGCCGTGGACGCCATGCGCTCCCTCATCTGGCTGGAGGAACAGAGCGCCAAGTGGCTTACCTCCGCGGCCCAAGCCGACGGCGCCCGCAGCGCCGCCTCCCGCCGTCGTTATCCCATGGAACTGGCCACGCTGCCCAAGGTGAGCGAACCGGCAGGGTTCAACTTCGCGGAAGTGAAAGCCGACGACACCGCCCGGCTGGAGAAACTCCTGGGCCAGCTCGGCTTCGCCTTCGAAGGCCGCCACCGCACCAAGGACGTACAGCTCTGGACCATGGGCCAGGCCCGGGTGATCATCAACGAACAGGCAGCAACACACACCGAACCGGCTATCGCCGCCCTGGGGTTCGACGTCGATTCGCCGGTGATTGCCTCCGCCCGGGCCCAGCAGCTCAAGGCGCCGGTAGTGGCCCGCAAGGTCCAGGCCGACGAGGAAGTCTTCCAGGGCATCTCCGCGCCGGACTCGACGGAGATCTTCCTGTGCCAGGGCAGCCCTGACGGTACCGCCGCGTGGACTGCCGAATTCGGGCAGGGGGGCGAGTCCGGCGAAGGGCTGGAACACCTGCGGCAGGCAGGAAACGCGGTCATTGACCACGTGAACCTGGCCCAACCCTGGCAGCACTTCGACGAAGCCGTCCTCTTCTACACCAGCGCACTTGCCCTCGAGCCGCAGCCGTTCGCGGAGGTGCCCAGCCCCAGCGGACTGGTGCGCTCGCAGGTCATGCAAACCTCCGACGGTGCGGTGCGGCTCGTCCTGAACCTGGCACCCAACCAGCAGGCCCCGGCGCAGCAGGCGCACAAGACGTACCAGGAACACATCGCGTTCGCCGTGGACAACCTCGTATCCGCTGCCCGGTCCGCCCGGGACCGCGGCCTGGAGTTCCTGCAAATTCCGGCCAACTACTACGAGGACCTGGACGCCCGCTTCGACCTTGACCCGGGTTTCCTGGCCACCCTCCAGGAGCTGAACCTCCTGTATGACCGGGACGCCGACGGGGAGTTCCTCCATTTCTACACGGCCACGGTGGGCAGTGTGTTCTTCGAGATGGTGGAACGCCGCGGCAGCTACGACGGCTACGGGGCGCCGAACGCTCCCGTGCGGCACGCCGTCCAATACGACTCGCTCCATCGCCCCTAAGACCACATACACACCAGAAACCACCAACGAAAGGAGCCAGCCGTGCCGCAGGACATCAACGCCCAGCTTGAAGCCGACGAGCTCGTACCGGCCGCCGAACCCCACGCAGCGCACCTGCCTTTAAACCGTGCCGTCGAGACCCAGGCTGACCTCAGCGCAGAGATCAATGGCCTGGCCGACGCCTACGCGCGTGCCCTCAAGGACGGCGCCCCGGCCGAGACCCAGCCCCGGCTGGACTACCCGCCCTACCGGAGCAGCATCCTGCGGCACCCCACCAAGAGCCTGCACCACGCGGACCCGGAGACCATCGAGCTGTACTCCCCGGCGTTCGGCCACCAGGACGTGCACGCCCTGGAATCCGACTTGACCATCCAGCACAACGGCGAGCCGCAGGGCGAGCGGATCATCGTGGCGGGCAAGGTGCTGGACGGCAACGGCCGCCCGGTGGCAGGCCAGCTGGTGGAGATCTGGCAGGCCAACGCCTCCGGCCGCTACATCCACAAGCGCGACCAGCACCCCGCACCGATCGACCCCAACTTCACGGGCATCGGCCGCTGCATCACCGGCGCCGATGGCTCCTACCGTTTCACCACCATCAAACCCGGTGCCTACCCGTGGAAGAACCACCTCAACGCCTGGCGGCCGGCCCACATCCACTTTTCGCTGTTCGGCACCGAATTCACCCAGCGGATCATCACCCAGATGTACTTCCCCGGCGACCAGCTCTTCCCGCTGGATCCGATTTACCAGACCATCGTGGACCAGGACGCCCGCGACCGGCTGGTGGCCAACTACGACCACACCCTCACCGAGCCGGAGTGGGCGCTGGGCTACAACTGGGACATCGTCCTGACCGGTCCCAAGCGGACCTGGACCGAAAACGAGGCGCTGGGCGCAGAAGGTGATGGAGAGTAGAAGATGAGCACCAAACTGGTACCCACCCCCGGCCAGACCGTTGGCCCGTTCTACGGCTACGCGCTGCCCTTCGAGAAGGACAACGAACTCCTGGCCCCCGGCTCGCCAGGTTCCATCCGGCTCCAGGGCACCGTGTACGACGGCGCAGGCGAGACCGTTCCGGACGCGATCCTGGAAATCTGGCAGCCCGACGCCGAGGGCAACATCGTCCAGAAGACCGGGTCCCTTGTCCGTGACGGTTACACCTTCACCGGCTGGGGACGCGGCTCCGTAGGCTACTCCGGCGTGTACACGTTCACCACGGTCAACCCCGGCCCCACCAAGCAGGTCCCCGGAAAACCAGCGGCGGCGCCCTTTATTTCCGTGGCCGTCTTCGCCCGCGGCCTGACCAACAGGCTCTTCACCCGCATTTACCTCCCGGAGAACGAGGAGGCGCTGGCCAACGACCCGCTGCTCAGCTCGCTGGAACCGGAGCGCCGCAAGACGCTGATCGCCCGGCGGGATCCCGACGGCGGACTCACCTTTGACATCCGCCTTCAGGGTGAGGGCGAGACAGTCTTCCTGGACTTCCAGTGACTGAAGCAGTCCCGGGCAACTTCGGAAGCGGTGCCGATGGCGACGTCGGCCTGCTCAGCCCCGTCTCGGCGTCGCCTTTGGTGGCGGCGCTGACGGGGGACCGGGCAGTGCTCGCGGCGATCCTCGCCGTCGAGTCCGGCTGGGCTGCCGTGCTGGAGAAGGCGGGCCTGGCGCCCGCCGGTTCCGCCGCCGTCGTCGCCTCTGCTGCGGAGGCCAGCCGCTACAACCCCGCCGATATCGCCCGCCGCGCACAGGGCGGCGGCAACCCTGTGATCCCGCTGCTGGCCGACCTCCGCAAGCACGTGGCGGTGCTGGACACGCAGGGCATCGGGGCCGGGAAGGCCGTCCACACCTCGCTGACCAGCCAGGACGTGCTGGATACGGCGCTGATGCTGGTTGCCCGGAACACCATCGAGGCGCTGCTGGCTGACCTGAAAGGCACGACGGCGGCGCTCGCCACCGTGGCGGAGCGCCACGCGGACACGCTGTGCGTGGGCAGGAGCCTGACCCAGCATTCCCTGCCGTTCACGTTCGGGCTCCGGGCAGCGCAGTGGTTCCACGGCCTCGCTGCCGCGGGACGCCAGGTGGAAGGGCTGGCGCTTCCGGTCCAGTTCGGTGGTGCTGCCGGTACCCTGGCGGCCGGAACCGTCCTCACCTCCGGTTCGCCGGCAACACCCTTCGGCCTTGCCGACGCCCTGGCCGTTCAGTTGGACCTCGCCCCCGCGCCCGCTCCCTGGCACACCAACCGCCTGGTTATCACCTCATTGGGCCATGCCCTGGCAGCCGTGCTGGATGCCTTTGGCAAGATCGCCGCGGATGTCCTGTTCCTGAGCCGGCCCGAGGTCGGGGAGCTGGCCGAACCGCGCGCGGCGGGCCGTGGCGTTTCCTCGGCTATGCCGCAAAAGCAGAACCCGGTGCTGTCGGTGCTGGTCCGCAGCGCAGCGCTCCAGGCACCCCAGCTGGTGGCCCAACTGCACCTGGCCGCCGCGAACTTCAACGACGAGCGGCCGGACGGCGCCTGGCACACTGAGTGGCCCGCACTCCGGCAGCTGTTGGCCCTGGCACTTGGCGCCGCAGGGCACGTTAGGGAGCTCGCCGAGGGGCTGCAGGTTTTCCCGGACGCCATGCGCCGCAACCTGGACCTCGCCGGTCCGCTGCTCCTGGCCGAAGGTGTGGCCGCCGCTGCGGCGCCCCTGCTGGAGGACAAGGACGGCCGCAACGGCAAGCAGCAGCTGCAGGCCGTCGTGGACCAGACCCTGCAGGCACCACCCGCGGAGCAAGCCGCCACATACCGCAAGCTGCTCCGTGAAGCCGTCCCGCCCGGGGCGCTTCCCGATCTCCGGATGGAGGAACTCCTCAACCCGGCCAGCTACCTGGGCGAGGCTGCTGAAATCGCCCGGCGCATCCTGGCCGCCTACCGGGAATTTTCCCCTCCAGCATCTGCAGAAACCGACGCGAACGGAGCCCGCCGTGGCTAAACCTGCCTTGAAGGCCGCCCTGCTGTCGCCCCAGCGTGCCCTGGGCGAGCACCCCCTGCTGGTGGTGGGCCCGTCCCTGGGCACCTCCACCATCCTTTGGAACAGGACTGCCTCCCTGCTGGGCAACGACTTCGACGTCGTGGCCTGGGACCTGCCCGGCCACGGGGTCTCACCGGCCGCCACCGAGGCGTTCGACGTCGCGGCGCTGGCTGATGCCGTGGTGGACCTGATCGACTCCATCGCCCCCGGCGAGTCCTTCCACTACGCCGGCGTCTCCCTCGGCGGAGCCACCGGCCTGCAGCTGGGCATCAAACACGGCGAACGGCTCAAGAGCCTGTCCGTGCAGTGCAGCGGCGCCAAACTGGGCACGCCGGAGGGATGGCTGGAACGTGCCGAAACCGTCCGCAGCCAAGGCACCCCGGTGATGATCCAGGGCTCGGCCCAGCGCTGGTTCGCCCCCGGCTTTATGGACCGCGAGCCCGAGCTGAGCAGCAGGCTCCTCCACGCCCTGCGCGACGCCGACCGCTCCAGCTACGCGTTCTGCTGCGAAGCCCTGGCGGCCTTCGACGTGCGCGGGGAACTCGGCTCCATCCGCGTCCCCACCCAGGTCATCGCAGGGGCTCTGGACGGTGTGGCCCCGCCGTCGTTCGCCGAGGAAGTGGCAGCGGGCATCACCGCCGGCGGCGGCACCGCCACCGCCGTCACGCTTGAGGGGGTGGCCCACCTGGCTCCCGCCGAGGCGCCGGCCCACGTTGCGGAGCTGATGCGCGGTCTTCTCGCCTGGGCCGAGTCACGGGGAGCAAACGCATGAGCGGCCTTCAGCCCGGCAGTGAACGGCACGGTGTGGTCCAGCCCGGCGCTACCAGCCAGGAGATGTATGACGGCGGCATGAAGGTCCGGCGCGAAGTGTTGGGCGACGCGCACGTGGACCGGGCCAACGCCAACAAGGACCACTTCACGGAGGACTTCCAGGACATGATCACGCGGATCGCGTGGGGTGGAATCTGGACCCGCCCGGGCCTGACCCGGCAGATGCGATCTGCCGTCACCATTACCGCGATGGTGGCGCACGGGCACTGGGAAGAGCTGGCCATGCACATCCGCGCGGCCCTCACGAACGGCCTGAGCAGGGACGAGATCAAGGAGATCCTGCTGCAGACCGCCATTTACTGCGGAGTCCCCTCCGCCAACACCGCCTTCAAAACAGCACAGCAGGTGTTCCACGAAATGGACAACACCGGAATGGACGCAACCCCATGAACCAGGCTTTTGTGTACGACGCCGTGCGCACTCCTTTCGGCAAGTTCGGGTCCGGCCTTGCCGCCGTCCGCCCGGACGACCTGGCCGCGCATGTGATCAGGGAATCCGTGAAGCGGGCGCCTGCCCTTGATCCGGAGCGGATCGATGAGGTGGTGTTCGGGAACGCCAACGGCGCCGGCGAGGAGAACCGCAACATCGCCCGGATGGGCACGCTGCTGGCCGGGCTTCCGGTGTCGATTCCCGGCACCACGGTCAACCGGCTGTGCGGCTCGTCACTGGACGCTGCGATCATCGCCTCCCGCCAGATCAACGCCGGCGACGCGGACCTGGTGCTGGTGGGCGGTGCCGAGTCGATGTCCCGCGCGCCGTGGGTGCTGCCCAAAACGGAAAAGCCCTACCCTGCCGGTGACATGACCCTGGCGTCCACCACCCTGGGCTGGCGGCTGGTGAACAAAGCGATGCCGAAGGAGTGGACCATCCCCCTGGGTGAGGCCACCGAGCGGCTGCGCGAGAAGTACGGTGTGACGCGGGAGCAGCAGGACCAGTTCGCCGCGGACTCGCACAACCTCTCCGCCGCCGCGTGGGACGGGGGCTTCTACGACAACCTCGTCGCGCCGGTTCCGGGCACGGACCTGGTCCGTGACGAGGGAATCCGCCCCGGCTCCACGGCTGAGAAGCTGGCGGCCCTGAAGACGGTGTTCCGCAAGGAACCCGAGGGCGCCGAAGTGGGCGGCACGGTCACTGCCGGCAACGCGTCGCCGTTGTCCGACGGCGCCTCCGCGGCCTGGATCGGGTCCGAAAGTGCCGCCGGGCTGCTGGGCCTGGAGCCGCTGGCCCGGATCGCGGGCCGCGGCGCGCACGGCAACGACCCCCAGTACTTCGGGTTCGCCCCGGTGGAGGCGGCGAACAAGGCCCTCGCGAAGGCGGGCATCGGCTGGGACCAGGTGGGCGCCGTCGAACTTAACGAAGCCTTTGCCGCGCAGTCCCTGGCGTGCATCAGCGCCTGGGGCATCGACCCCTCGATCGTGAACCGGCACGGCGGGGCGATCGCGATGGGCCACCCGCTCGGCGCCTCCGGAACCCGGATCCTGGGCCCCCTTGCCCGGTCCCTGCAGGCGTCGGGTGAACGCTGGGGCGTCGCGGCGATCTGCATCGGCGTGGGGCAGGGCCTGGCCGTGGTGCTTGAGAACATGACGGCCACCGGCACCAACACAGGAAGGGCCTAAGCCATGTTGAACTTCGTAGATTCGGTCCAGGAGGCCGTGGCCGGGATCAAGGACGGTTCCACGGTGATGATCGGCGGTTTCGGCAACGCCGGGCAGCCGTTCGAACTGATTGATGCGCTGATGGAGTGCGGCGCCACGGACCTGACGGTGGTGAACAACAACGCCGGGCAGGGTGACCAGGGCCTTGCCCTGCTGATCAAGGAAGGCCGGGTGCGGAAAATGATCTGTTCCTTCCCGAGGCAGTCCGATTCCTGGCACTTCGACGGCAAGTACAAGGCCGGCGGGATCGAGCTGGAACTCGTGCCGCAGGGCAACCTGGCCGAGCGGATCCGTGCCGCCGGGGCGGGGATCGGCGGGTTCTTCACCCCCACGGGGTACGGGACCATGCTGGCCGAGGGCAAGGAAACCCGCATCATCGACGGCCGCGGCCAGGTCTTCGAAACCCCCATCCACGCCGACGTCGCACTCATCAAGGCACTCAAAGCGGACGGTAAGGGCAACCTCGTGTACCGCAAGACCGCCCGCAACTTCGGGCCCATCATGGCTGCCGCCGCGAAGCACACCATCGTCCAGGTGTCCGAGGTCGTTCCCACCGGCAGCCTGGACCCGGAGAACATTGTCACCCCCGGAATTTACGTCAACAGTATTGTCCGCGTAGCCGGCAGCAGTGCAGAGAAGGTGGCCTGACATGAGCACCGCAACGTCCATTCAAACCTCGGAGACGGCCATGGGCCGGGATGATCTGGCCCGCCTGGTGGCCCGCGACATCGCCCCCGGATCCTTTGTGAACCTTGGCATCGGCCAGCCCACCCTGGTCTCCAACTACCTCACCGAAGAGCAGAACATCACGCTCCATACCGAGAACGGGATGCTCGGGATGGGACCGGAGGCCAAGGGCGACGAGATCGACGGCGACCTGATCAACGCCGGCAAGATCCCCGTCACCGAACTCCCCGGGGCGGCGTACTTCCACCATGCCGACTCTTTCGCCATCATGCGCGGCGGGCACCTGGACATCTGCGTGCTGGGAGCCTTCCAGGTTTCGGCTACCGGTGACCTGGCCAACTGGCACACCGGCGCTCCCGGGGCGATTCCCGCCGTCGGTGGTGCCATGGACCTGGCCACCGGCGCCAAGGACGTCTTCGTGATGATGACGCTGCTCACCCGCGAAGGTGCCTCCAAGATCGTGGAAGCCTGCACCTACCCGCTCACCGGGGTCGGCTGCGTCACCCGCGTGTACACCGACAAGGCCGTTTTCCTGACCGGACCCGACGGCGTTACTGTCCGTGAAACCTTCGGCTGCACTTTGGAGGAGCTGCAGGAGCTGGTACCCGTCCCGTTGAAGGCCGCCACGGCTTCCTGAGGTGGCCCCTAGGATTGGTAACCATGACCGACGCAGCAGTAGCGGGTGCCCCGCAGGCCAGTGACCAGTACGTCCAGTCGCTGGCCCGCGGGCTCGCCGTCATTCGCGCGTTCGATACCGACCATCCCGTCATGACCCTGACCGAGGTGGCAGCCCGGACGGACCTGACCCGCGCTACGGCGCGGCGCTTCCTGCACACCCTGGTGGAACTGGGCTATGTGCGGACCGACGGCAAGACGTTCGCGCTCACGGCCAAGGTCCTTCAGCTGGGGTACGCGTACCTGTCGGGTTTGTCATTGCCGCAGCTGGCGCAGCCGCACCTCGAGGAGCTCTCGCTGAAGCTGGGGGAGTCCACGTCCGCTGCGGTGCTTGACGGCACGGACATCGCCTACATCGCGCGGGTCACCACCCGCCGGATCATGAACGTCGGAATCACGGTGGGCACGCGGTTCCCGGCCTATGCCACGTCCATGGGCAGGGTGCTCCTGGCCGGGCTGCCGCCCGCAGACCTAAAGGCGTACCTGGCGGCCGCGGACATCAAACCGCTGACCCCGCGTGCCCTGGGCACCGCCAAGGAGCTGCTGGCCGTCCTCGAGACTGTCCGCGCCCAGGGCTGGTGCCTCCTGGACCAGGAACTGGAGTTGGGCCTGATGTCGGTAGCTGCACCGGTTTACGACGGAACCAAAGTGGTGGCCGCGGTGAATGTGTCACTCCAGGCGCAGTCCGTGGCGGCGCAGCCGGACCCGGACGCCTACCTGGCGTCAGTGGCGCAGGAAATCGTAGCGACGGCGAAACTCGTCTCCGCGGACCTCAGCGCCCGCGGCTAAAAGGGGCTTTGGTGCATTGACCGCACGCTGAAGGCAGCGGTCACTGCGCAGGGACAGCCCCTGCGGATTGGCCCCGGCTTTCATTGCGCCGGTAGGTACGTGGCAGGCAGACTGTGGCACATGACCACGGAGGATGACGTCCGAAAAGCTGCCCTGGCAATGCCCGGCGTCACCGAGCGGCCGAGTTGGGGCCAGCCGGCGTGGTTCGCCAAGACCCTGATGGCCCGGATCTGGGAGCCCGGCGTCCTCACGGTCAAAACGGAGGAGCGCGACGCCTTGGCGGGAACCGAACCGGAAACCTATTTCTGGACACCCCATCACGAGCGCTCTCCCCAGCTGGTCCTGGTACGGCTGGACCGGATCGACGACAAGCTGCTGGAAGAACTGCTGCAGGACTCCTACCGGCTCGCGGGAGGGGAGCCCAAGCAGCAGCGGGGGAACCATTAAGGTAACTGTTTGCCACCCAAGCCAGCCGCCCTACTCCCGCCGCAGCGGTGCGGGCCATAGACTCTAGCCAACTACGTGCAGCAACGCCGCTCCGCGAAGCCCTCTGATCCAGACGGACACGGCCCGGCAGGGCGGCGTTGCCGCACCCGTGCAGCGAGGGGAGTCGGCGGGTGAAACTGGGCATACCGCGGGAACGCCGTGAGGGTGAACGGCGGGTGGCCGCCACACCGGAGACGGTGAAGCAACTGGCGGCGCTGGGCGTGGAAATACTTCTTGAGGCGGACGCCGGTGCAGCCGCCGGCCACCCGGACGCGGACTACCGCCAGGCCGGAGCCCGCATCGTCCCGCAGCTCGATGAAGCCCAGCTGGATGTCCTCACCCACGTCCGGCCACTTGATCCGCACACGGCGGGGTCCCTGAAAAGGGGAGCGGTGACCGTGGGACTGGCATCGCCGTCGTCGGAATTGCCCACCGTCCAGGCGCTGGCGGATGCTGGCGTCACATCCTTCGCCCTTGAGCTCGTGCCCCGCATTTCCCGGGCCCAGTCCATGGACGCCCTCAGCTCCCAGGCCTTGGTGGCCGGCTACCGCTGCGTCCTGGAAGCCGCCATCCGGCTGCCCCGGTTTTTCCCGCTGTACATGACCGCCGCCGGCACCGTGCCGCCCGCCCGCGTCCTGGTGCTCGGAGCAGGGGTGGCCGGGCTGCAGGCCATCGGCACCGCGAAACGGCTGGGCGCCCGGGTCTTCGCCAACGACATCCGGCCCGCCTCCGCGGACGAGGTGGCGTCCATGGGCGGCACCTTCATCCGGCTGGACCTTGAAACCGTGGAGGCAGCCGGAGGCTACGCCCGCCAGCTCAGTTCCGACGCCGGGACCCGGCAGCGGCAGCTGCTCGCCCCGCACGTGGCCCAGGCGGACGTCCTGATCACGACGGCGGCCGTCCCCGGCAGGCGCGCCCCCCTCCTGGTCACCACTGAGATGGTGCAGGGCATGCGGGCCGGGTCCGTCGTCATCGACCTCGCCGCTGAGTCCGGCGGCAACGTGGAAGCGGTGGTGCCCGGGCAGGACATTCCCGTTCCCACGGCCAACGGCTCCGGCTTCGTGACCCTGGTGGGCCTGAAGGACGCCCCCTCCGCGATGGCGTCAGATGCCTCCCGCTTGTACGCCAAGAACGTCGCCAACCTGCTGGCCCTGATGATCCGGGACGGAGCCTTGGCGCCAGACTTCGGCGACGAGGTGCTGGCAGGCTCCTGCCTGACACACGACGGCTCGGTCCGGCACCAGCCCACCGCGGAACTGTTGGCCGCCAGGGCCGGCAGCCGGCGGGAAGGGGTTCTCTGATGGACGGGATCAGCCTGCTGACCATCACGGTCCTGGCGGTGTTTGTCGGCTTTGAGGTTGTCTCGAAGGTTTCCAGCACCCTGCACACGCCGCTGATGTCCGGCGCGAACGCCATCCACGGGATCATACTGGTCGGCGCCATTATCGTTGCCGGCCAGGCAGCCGACCCGGGGGTGCTCGCGGTGGCCCTCCTCGCCGTCGTCCTGGCCACCGCGAACCTTGTGGGAGGTTTTGTGGTGACCGACCGGATGCTGCACATGTTCCATGCGCGCAAACAAGTGGCACCTAAAGAGGGCGCCGGGAAGGTGGAAGGCAGGTGAGCCTCCTCGACCCCGTGTGGACATCGCTCCTGTACCTTGCCGCCGCCGTCTTTTTCATCCTGGCGCTGCGCGGCCTCAGCTCGCCCCGCACCGCCCGGTGGGGAAACCTCATCGGCGCACTCGGTGCCCTGATCGCCGTCGTCACCGTCTTCCTGTCCTCGCGGCTGGAGAACATCCCGTGGATCATGGCCGCAATAGTGGCCGGATCAGCGGTGGCTGCGCCTGTGGCCCGGCGGGTCAAAATGACGCAGATGCCGCAGCTGGTGGCGCTCTTCAACGGCGTGGGCGGCGGTGCTGCGGCGCTCGTGGCGCTCCTTGAGCTCAGCCATACGGACGATCCCTGGGTCCGCCTCGCCATTGTCTTCACCTTGCTGGTGGGTGCCGTTTCCTTTGCCGGGTCCGGGGTCACCTTCGCGAAGCTGCAGGAACTGATGACCACACGGCCCGTGGTGTTCACGGGGCTTCCGGCCGTGATGGGAGTGGTGCTGCTCGCGGCGGTGGCAGCCGGCGCCGCCGTTATCCTCACCGGTTCGGCCGCGCTCGCGGTGCTGCTCCTGGTCCTGGGGCTTGCCGCCGGGGTCCTCCTGGTGCTGCCCGTGGGCGGTGCGGACGTCCCCATCGTGATCTCGCTGCTGAACGCCTTCACCGGACTGGCCGTGGCGGCGTCGGGCGTGGTGCTGGGCAACGTGCTGCTGGTGGTGGCGGGCACGCTGGTGGGCGCCTCGGGCACCATCCTGACCCGCGCCATGGCAGCAGCGATGGGCCGCAGCGTTGCCGGCATCCTGTTCGGCGCCTTCCGGGGAGGTTCGACGGCGGGATCCACGGCTGTGAGCGAGCGTCCGGTACGCTCTTCCAGCGCTGAGGACGTGGCGGTGCTCCTGGGCTACGCGCAGCGCGTGATCATCGTTCCCGGCTATGGCCTGGCAGTGGCCCAGGGCCAGCACACAGCGGCAGAGTTGGCCCTGGCGCTGGAGGCCCGCGGCATCGAGGTGGATTTTGCCATCCATCCCGTGGCCGGGCGGATGCCCGGGCACATGAACGTGCTCCTGGCCGAAGCCAACGTGCCCTACGAGTCGCTCAAGGAGATGGGTGAGATCAACCCGCAGTTCAAGACCGCTGATGTGGCGCTGGTGGTAGGTGCCAATGATGTGGTCAACCCGGCGGCCAAGACATCCTCGGGGTCGCCCATCTATGGCATGCCCATCCTGGAAGTTGCCGATGCCCGGCAGGTGGTCTTCCTGAAACGGTCCATGCGGCCGGGGTTCGCCGGGATCGAGAACGACCTGCTGTACGAACCCCAGACCTCCCTGCTCTTCGGCGACGCCAAGGACTCCCTCGCCCAGGTTCTCGGAGCAGTAAAAACGCTGTAGCGCCAGGCTGATGACCTGCTCTTAGCAGGCAGGCTAGTCTTCTGTGAGAAGTAGCCTTTCCATTTGCCACCGAAGGACGCCATGACTGCCAACTCCAATGCCCCTCAACGCGCAGCCATCATCATCAATCCGGCCAAGACGGTGGACATCGATGTGCGCGAACTGGCAGCCAAGCACAGTGCCGAAAACGGCTGGGGCGAAACGCTCTGGTTCGAAACCACCAAGGAGGACCCCGGCGTTGGCCAAGCGAAGGAAGCCCTCGCGCAGGGGGCCGACATCGTCATCGCCGGCGGCGGCGACGGGACGGTCCGCTGCGTGGCCGAAGTACTCTCCGGGGGCGACATACCCATGGGCCTGCTTCCCCTGGGCACCGGCAACCTGCTGGCCCGCAACCTCGGCATGGATATCACGGATTACGACGGCGCCATGGCTGGCGCGTTCGCCGGCACCGAGCGGAAGATCGACGTCGTACGTGCCCGCCGGAGCGACCCCGAGAAGGAGCAGCTCTTCCTGGTGATGGCCGGTGTGGGGTACGACGCCACCATCATGGCCGACACCGACGAGGAGCTTAAGCACAAGGTGGGCTGGCTGGCCTACGTGGATGCCGGCATCCGCAACCTGCCGGGCAAACCTGTCAAGGCAACCATCGTGATCGACGGCCAGCAGGCGGTGCGCCGCGGTGTCCGCAGCGTTATGGTGGGCAACTGCGGCAAGGTCCAGGGCGGCCTGGAAATCTTTCCTGAAGCCAAGATGGATGACGGGTTGCTCGACGTGGCGGTGCTGGCTCCCCACCATGGCCGGCTGGGCTGGCTCTCGGTGGTGGCCGGAATGATCGGCAAGGGCCGGGGCAAGGACACCGCCGTGGAGTACTTCCAGGGCAAAACCGTGGAAATTACCCTGGAGCACAATGACGACTACCAGCTGGACGGCGACCACGAGGGCCAGGGCAAGCACGTCCTGATGTCCCTGGACCCGGGCGCACTGACCATCCGGATGTAACTAGTGGGGCGTTCCGGCCGCCCGCTGGTGCGACAGGATTTCGGCGAGCTCTGCGAGCCGGTGCGCCCGGGCTGATTCCGCCGGCGTGAACGGTTCCCCGGGCCGGGCGAAGATGATGGGGCCGTGCCACGCGGTGGGGATCTTGAGCCGGGTGCCGGCGTCGTCCCTTTCCAGGGCGGCCGCCGCCGGGGTGAGGATCCGCGCCCGGAGCAGCTCCGCCACTGCCAGCGGAAGTTCGTCCGGTGCATCCGCGATCCGCGCCGCAAGGCTGAGGGCCCTGGTCTGCCCGTCCGCCATGGCCAACGCGGTAGTGGGCCAGACGTGCGAGCGGGTGCCGCCGCCGTCGTGCAGCGCGTCCAGGATCCCGCGCTCGCCAAGGTGCCCCGGGGCTGAGAGGACAAATTCGTCCAGCACCCCGTCCGCCACCGGATGCACGTGGATGCTCAGGATGTTGGTTCCGCTGCGGGCCAGCGCCTGGGTGACCTTCTGCAGGGAACCGGGCTCATCCCGCAGAACGGTGCGGGCACGCCACAGCGCAGGTGCCGCCTCCAGCTTCCTTCGGTGGCGCAGCGCCGGGGCGTGAAGCCAGCCGCGCAGCATCCGGGCAGCTGACGGCTCGGCCACCCAGATCACCAGGACCGTGGCGGTCAAGGTGAGCACCAGGACCTTGGCCACATAGGGCAGGTGGGTTTGGACTACCAGGGCGTGCACCAGGAGTTCGATGGGCAGCATCACGGCCACGTGGGCCAGGGTCAGGCGCGCCTTGGGAGGTTCGGGCATCAGGCCGCAGACCTCACAGCTCAATTCAGCCGCGGGTGTGTTCGGTACGGGAGGCTTCATGCCTCAAGCATCAGGGCGAGCTGTTTCAGCGGTGTTGCCCCGCGGTTCCATTCATGGGAACGTCCGGGCAGGCTTCGGAGTGCCCCGACGTAGGATTTAGCAGGAACGTCAGCGCGGCCGCCCGTCAGAAGTCCACCCGCAGGAAGGCGCTCCTTTCGTGAAGATGCTCGCTGAAATGTTCAGCATTGGTCCCGGCAACAAGGACCACCACCCCGCGCTGCGGTGCGCCGTGGGCGTCTTCGTTCCGCTCCTCACGCTGGTGCTGCTGGGCCGGCTGGACCTGGCAATCTTCGCGTCCTTCGGCGCCTTCACCGGAATCTACGGCCGCGGCGAACCCCACGGAACCCGGTTCGCGCTCCAACTGCGGGCCGGGCTGCTGATGCTCGCAGTCATTCTCCTTGCCACCCTGGCGGCGAGGGCAGCGGCGGCCCTTGAACTGGACGGCACCGGCACAGCGTGGCTCCTGGTTCCCGCCACCACCCTGGTGGCAGGCGCCTGCTCATTGATCATTTCCTGGTGGCGGATGCGCCCGGCCGGCTCGCTGTTCCACATCTTCGCGTTCGCGGCGATCGCTTCCATCCCGAACCAGCCTCCGCTGTGGCAGGCCATGCTCGTGGCCGTCCTCACCACAGTGTTCTGCCTGCTGGTGGGCTTCTCCTCCAGGATCCTTCCCAGCCGCCGGACCCCCTGGATCCGGCCGCGGCCCGTCCGCCGCACGCCCAACGAAAGACGGGCCGCCTGGCTGGAGGGCCTGGGCTACCTCATCGCCGCCGGGCTGGCCGGGACCCTGGCCACCTGGGCCGGCCAGCTGCTGGGCTTCGGGCATAACTACTGGGCCATGGTGGCAGCCGTTGTGCCGTTGGTGGGACACACCACCCGGCACCGCATCCGCCGTGGTGTCCAGCGCATCATCGGCACGGTCCTGGGCCTGGTGATCCTGGCCGGGATTGTGCTGCTTGACCTGGAACCCTGGCAGACGGTGCTGGTCATGGCACTGTGCCAGTTCGGCGCGGAAATGTTCATCATCCGCCAATACCTGCTGGCCCAGCTTTTCGTCACACCCCTCGCCCTGATTTCCACCCTCCTGGTGGTTCCGTCCCCGCCCGCCATCCTGCTCCGGGACCGCATCATCGAAACGGTGATTGGGGCCGCCGTCGGCATTGCCGTGGTGCTGGCCCCGGAGGTCTGGCGCGGCGTTCGTGAGCGGACGACGGCGGAAGTTCAGCGGGTGCGCCGGCCCACGCGGGTGCCGCGGCGGTAAGCTGGGAACGTCCCATTGAACGGAAGCGGGGGTGTGGTGGCCAATTCCGCGTCAGGTGATTCGGTGGTGGACAGGATCGTTCGCCTGATCGCTGCCTTCCCCCAGGATGTCCACGTCCTCCAGCTCTCGGAACTTGCGGAGCGCGCAGACCTTCCGCTGACCACCACCCACCGGCTGGTCCGCCAGCTCGCCGGCCACGGCCTCCTAGAAGCCGGACCCGGCGGCACGGTGCGGCCCGGACTTCGGCTGTGGGAGCTGGTCAACCGGACCTCTCCCACCCTGGCGCTCCGGCAGGCCGCGATGCCCTTCATGGAGGACATCCAGCAGGTCCTCAACCAGAACGTGAACCTCGCGGTGCTGGACGGCTGGGAGGCGCTCTTCGTGGAGAGGCTGTCCCGGCGGGGTTCGGTGGCCAACCGGGCCCAGGTGGCAGGCAGGATGCCCGTTTACATATCTTCTGCCGGGCTGGCGTTGATGGCCCACCAGGACAAGGCCCTCCAGGGGCAGTACCTGGACCAGTTCTCCGACCCTGACGGGAAGGTCAGCCCGGACGATGTCCGGGGGCTGCTGGCCGAAACGGCGCACCAGGGATTCGCGCAGCTGAAGGGTGTGGTGGACCCGGACACGTGGGGGATCGCTGTCCCCGTGCTGAACCGCCGGCAGCGCGCCGTGGCGTCGCTCGGCGTCGTGGTGCCCCTGCGCGAGATGCGCCTCCAGGCGCTGGTGCCGGCGCTGCAGACAGCCGCCCGCGGCATCGCCCGCCACCTGGCCGATTCCTGACGCTGCCCCCATTCAACGGAATCAGTGTGCCTGCAGTCACTCCGCGTGGCGCACACTGGGTGCCAGACCAGGAAACCCGGCACCGCCCCCCCGCGGAGCCCGCAATGAAGCGAGACAGCGCCATGGCAGCACGAAAAATCATCACCACCCAGGTGGCCATCATGGGAGCCGGACCTGCCGGGCTGATGCTCTCCCACCTGCTGGCGGCATCGGGCATCGAGTCCACGGTGATCGAAGTCCGCAGCCACAAGGAGATCTCCGAAACGGTCCGCGCCGGCATCCTGGAGCACGGGACGGTCAACATGCTGGTGGACAGCGGCGTCTCGGACCGGGTGCTGCGCGACGGCGACCGGCACGACGGCATCGAACTGCGCTTCAACGGCGAGAGCCACCGCGTGGACTTCAAAGAGCTGGTGGGGGAGTCCGTGTGGCTGTACCCGCAGACGGATGTGTTCCTGGACCTCGCCGCCCGCCGAAAGGCCGACGGCGGCGACGTCCGCTACAGCGTCACGGACACCTCCGTCCACGACCTTGAGGGCAAGCCAAAGGTCCGGTTCACCGACGACGGTGTGGAGTACGAGATCCAGGCGGACTTCGTGGTGGGCGCTGACGGCTCCCGCAGCCACTGCCGGTTCCAGATCCCGGAAGCGCACCGCAAGTGGTACTTCCACGAATACCCCTTCGCCTGGTTCGGCATCCTGGCCGAAGCCCCCCGCAGCTCGGACGAGCTGATCTACGCCAACTCCGCCAACGGTTTCGCCCTGATCAGCCAGCGCACCGAAACCGTCCAGCGGATGTACTTCCAGTGCGACCCCAAGGAAAACGTTGCCGAGTGGGACGACGACAGGATCTGGGCCGAGTTCCGCAGCCGGGTCAACGGCAACGGCTTCGAGCTCAACGAGGGGCCGGTCATCGAAAAGATGGTCCTGCCGTTCCGCAGCTTCGTCCACACCCCCATGCGCCACGGCAACCTGTTCCTGGCCGGGGACGCAGCACACACCGTGCCGCCCACCGGCGCCAAGGGCCTGAACCTGGCGATCCATGACGTGAAAGTCCTCTTCGAAGGACTGGACAGCCATTACAACTCCGGCTCCGGCCGCCTGCTGGAGTCCTACAGCGACCGGGCCCTCGAGCGGGTGTGGAAGGCCCAGCAGTTCTCCTACTGGATGACCACCATGCTGCACACGCCTGCGGACGCCGATGACTTCTCCCGCGCCCGCCAGCTCGGCGAACTGCATTCGGTCGTCTCCTCCCGCCACGGCATGGCCTACCTCGCCGAGGCGTACACCGGCTGGCCCGGCCAGCCCTGACAAGCTGAGTTTTTGTCCAGATATGCCGACCAAAAGTGCGGCCCTGCATATCTGGGCAAAAACTCCGGGCGTACGACGCCGGGCTGGCGCCGCTCAGGCGGCAGGTCGCCGTCGTGCGCGGTGGAGAAGGACGCCTCAGGGCGCCAGCAGCCGCCGGACTGCTGCGGCAATGGCGGCAGCGTCGGGCTGCTCGTCCCGCCTGACCGTGAGCAGGTGGAGCAGGACGCCGTCGCCGTAGTCCGCTAAGTCCCGGGCCCGGGCGGGCGCATCGGCAATCCCCAACATGGCGAGGGCCTGTTCGAGGCCGCCGACCAGCCGGAAGTGCCCGGCTGTTACTGACTCGGGCTGGTCCAGCGAGAGGGCCAATCGGGCGCGGGTGAGGCCTGCATGCTCTCCGGCCAGGGCCAGCACTAAAGCGGCAAGTTGGGCTGCCAGCTCCTCAACGGTCTGCGGCGGGCCGGCCGGTCCCTGGTCCTGCAGGAGCGTTGCGTCCAGCTCCAGCAGACGGTCCAGCACTGCCTCCACCAATGTGGCGCGGTTCCGGTAGTAGTTGGAGGTGGTGCCTTCAGGCAGTGTGGCCGCTGCATCAACCGCCCGGTGGGTGAGGCCCTTCATCCCCTTTTCCGCCACCACCGTCAGTGCGGCATCCATCAGTTCCGTGCGGCGGTCAGGCATGGGCCCAGTGTATGACCCTTTCCATCCACTACAAAAGTAGTAAAATCGCCTCATGCAAACAATCTCGATTGTTGGCGGCGGCATTGCCGGCCTGGCCCTGGCCTCCTGCCTGGACCCGGACCGTTTCGACGTGACCGTGCACGAGAAGCGGCCCGGCCAGCCCACCGTTGGCAATGCGCTGGGGATGTGGCCGAACGCCCAGCGTGCGCTCGCCCGGATTGGGGTGCTTGAGGAGGCGCGGGCCGTCAGTCCCGTGATCGGCAGCGGATCGGTCCGCAACGCCGCCGGCGAGCCCTGGGTCACTGTCAAGGGCGGGGATATGTTCGCGATTTCCCGGGTTGAGCTGCTGCGGCTGCTTGATGCGGCCGTACCCGGGACGGTGCGCCGGGCGACAGGCAATGTCCGGGCGCTTCCGGCACACGACGGCCTGGTGGTAGGGGCGGACGGCGTGCACAGCATGGTTCGCCAGGAGGCGTGGGGTGCCCGCAGCGCTGCCAAACTGACGCCATACCTTGCCCTGCGCGGGACTCTCCCTTCCCGGGTCAACCCGGACGCGGTGGGCGAGTACTGGGGCCGCGGGGACTTGTTCGGCCTCGCCGCTGCACAGGATGGATTGTTCTGGTACGCCAGCTACCGGTCCGGGCTTGGCCCCTATGGGATTGCCGCTGCGACAGCCTTGGAGCAGGCCCGGAAGCGGTTCGCCGGGTACTCGCCGACAATACGCCAGGTGCTCGCTGCCGCTACCCCTGAAGGCATCCTGGTGCAGCGGATCTGGACGGCTCCCCGTCTCAGGTCCTTCGTCCGCGGCAGGTCCGTGCTCATCGGCGACGCCGCGCACGCCATGGCACCCAGCCTCGGCCGCGGCGCCTGTGAGTCGTTGGTGGACGCGGTAACCCTGGCTGACCTCCTCAACACACGGCCCCCGGATGAGGCACTCCGTGCCTACGACCGGCGGCGCGTGCTGCGGACCGGTGCCTTGAGCCTGGCGTCCTCGGTGCTGGTGCGCGTCGCCCTGGCGGATGGTGCCCAACCGCTGCGTGACGGCCTGCTAAGGCTTGCCCGACGGCGGAACCAGCGCGCCGCCGTCGGCAACAGTTCCGGCGGCTGATCAGCGAACGGCAGCTGCCGGTTGGGTGGTGTCCTCGGCGGGCACGGGGGCGCCGGCGGGGGTGGGCCCGGCAACGGGTGCGGCAGGCGGGATGCCCGGCCGCCGCTTCTTTGTTGACCCGCGCCGGCGGGACCGGCCGTAGACGAGATACATCGTCACGCCGGTGATGACCATCAGGAGCACGGTGTAGACGAAGGTATTGGCCACGCCTTCCACGCCCTCGGCCCCGTCCGTGTTGGCCTTGATGACCAGGCCGAGGGGCTGGACCAGCGGGTGGGCAAGGAAGATGGCTGTGTCGTAGTCGTCCAGCAGGCTGTTGTAGTTCAGGGCCGTGATGGCGGCGGCTGCGGGCAGCACCAGCGGCAGGAGGATCCGCCGGAACACGTAGAGGGTTTTGGCGCCCATGATGGCTGCCGCTTCCTCCAGCGACGAATTAACCGAGGCGAAGGACGCCTTGAGCATGCGCAGCGTAAACGGGATCTTTACGGTGACAAAAGCGATCAGCAGAATCACAGTGGTTCCAGTGAGTACAGCCCCGCCCACCAGCGGATTTGGATGGTCGTAACTAATGATCAGGCCCAGGGCCAGAAGGGCCGACGGCAGGACCCAGGGGATGTGCAGCAGGTATTCGAAGACAGCCGACACCCAGTTCCTGTACTTCTGCAGCAGCCGGGCCACGAAGAGCAGGCCGCCGACGGCGATCAGGGCAGCCAGCGCGCTGTACACCACACTGACGACGAACGGACGCAACCCGGACTGCTGGGTCAGGACCCGGACATAGTTGTCCAGCGTCAGGTTCCCCGGCGTGAGCTGGCCAGTCTGGATGGCGGCGCCGTCGGCAAATGAATACACAACGATCAGCAGCACGGGCAGGGTGTACACGGCAAAGAGCAGGTAGGCCACGGCGTGGACCGCCGCGTTGGCCACCGGGTTGGTGATGTCCTGCTTCTCCAGGGCTGATGAAACCTTTGACACCGAAAAATACGTGCCGCCTTTTTCGAGGCGGGACATCACCGCGAGCATCAGGATGGTGGCCACGCCCAGGATGACTGCAAGCAGTGCCGCCAGGTCGCGTGAAGTGGGACTGTTCGTAAACGTCAGGATCATCGGCGTGATCGTTTGGAAATCCCGGCCGCCCAGCACCTGCGGAGCGCTCAGCGCACCGAGGCCGGTGAGGAAGGAAAGGATGGTGACGGCGAACAGCGTTGGTTTGAGCATGGGCAGCACAATCCGCCGCAGGATGGTCCAGGTTGAAGCGCCGAGGTTCCGGGCTGCCTCAATGGTCTGGTAATCGATGCCCTTCAGCGCGTTGGCCACAAAGAGCATGTGGTTGGTGGTGGTGGCGAAAGTCATCACTACCAGGACGGCGAAGAACCCGGAAAACCACCCCGGGTCCATGGCCGGGAAAACCTTCACGAGCAGGGACGTGACGATTCCTTTGTCCCCGTAAATGAACTTGTAGCCGGCGGCCAGCACGATGCCGCCGTAGATGAAGGTGGAGGCGTAGCCGAGGAAGAGGATCCTTGATCCCCGGATGCGGAAGTAGTGCGTCACCAGGACAATAAATATGCCCACCAGGTTCACGGTGATGGACAGGGCGACGGCGAGCAGGAAGCTGTTTCCCAGGGCTTTCATGGCGCGTTGGGACGAGAAGAGTTTCTCCGCAGCGCGTCCCGAAAAACTGCCGTCCGGGAAGAAGGTGGCGATCAGGACGTTGACGTTGGGCCACACCAGGAACGCAGCGATGAACCACGTGAGGACAACCCCGACAACCAGGACGAAGGGGGAGCGGGCCATGCTGCGGACCGGTGTCCCGCCCATCACAGGGATACCGCCTGGTCTTCCTGCTTGAGTACGGCGCCGGTTCCGGGATGGTATTGCAGCACGTGGGCGGGCTGAAGGTAGACGGTGGTCTCCGTGCCCGGCTCAGGGTGGGCGCCGCCGTCTTCCTTCACCAGCAGGCGGATGTCCGCGCCATGGCTCCGCACCACGTAGCGGCTGTGAAGGCCGTGGTACGTGCGGGACGTCACCGTTCCGGGGAGTCCGACGGCGGCACTCCCGTCCGCCGCCGGGTTCAGCGACGCTTTTTCCACCCGGAGATAGGACTTCGCGTCCGTGCTGAGCCCCGCACCTGACAGCCGGTTCAGTTCAGCCACGAACTCAGGCGTGAGGGCGGAGCTGTCCCCGATGAAGTTGCAGACGAACTCTGTGGCGGAGTGATCATATATCTCCTGTGGGGTTCCCACCTGCTCCACTACGCCTTTGTTGAAGACAGCCACGCGGTCGCTCATCGCCAATGCCTCGTCCTGGTCATGCGTGACGTAGACAGTAGTAATCCCGAACTCGCTTTGCAGGTCCTTCAGTTGCTGCCGCAACTGATGCCGGAGCTTTGCGTCAAGGTTGGACAAAGGTTCATCCAGCAGCAGGATCTTGGGCCGCAGCACGAGTGCCCGCGCCACGGCCACCCGCTGCTGCTGGCCGCCGGAAAGTTCAGCCACGTTCTTGGACAACTGCTCATCGCTGAGCTCCACCCGCCCGGCAATGTCCCGGACCAGGCGGTCGCTGTCCGCTGGTTTCTCCTTCCGCACCCGCAACCCGAAGGCAATGTTCTCCCACACACTCATGCTGGGGAACAGGGCATAGTTTTGGAAGACCATGCCCACCTGCCTTTTGTCGCTCGGAAGCCGGGTCACGTCCTTGCCATCCACCTGGACTGTCCCCGCCGAGGGCTGGATGAAACCTGCCAGGGTGCGCAACGCCGTCGTTTTGCCGCAGCCTGAAGGCCCCAGCAAGGTGAAGAACTCGCCAGGCCGGACGTGCAGGTCCAGATGCGGAATGGCGGTGAAGTCACCAAAGGATACTGTGATGTTGTCCAAGCGGATCATGGCAAAACCTGTCTGGTGAAGCGGGTGGGAGGGCCGGAAACCGCGGGCTACGTCATGTACTCGAGCTCGATCTTCTCCACCCAGGCGCCCATGTTCTCCTGCACGAACTCCCAGTCGATATCCTGCTGCTTGAGGTCCGCGAAAAAGTCCACCACCTCGGCGTTGGCCTTAGCTTCAGCAGACTTGTTCACCGGCATGGAATTGAACTGCTGCGCAAACTCGCCCTGGACTTCGGCGCTGCCGAACCAGTCGATGAACTTCTGGGCCTGCTCCTTCTTTTTGGTGCCCTTCACAAGCGCCACCTGCTCCACGGCAAGCGGGACACCGACGGACGGGATTACCGTTTCAACGTTCACCTTGAACGACTTTTCACGCTCAGCGATGATCGAGGACGGCATCTGGCCCATGTCCACTTCGCCCGATGCAATGCGGGCAAAGAGGTCGGTCTTGGCAACCGCGGGGCTCCCGTTCTGGAAGTACTGCTCCACCTGCTTCCAGCCTTCATCAGAAATGCCCAGGTCGCCTGAGTCATCCCGGTAGCGGCTCAGGATTCCGGCGAAAACCAGCTGAGCAGTGGCAGTTCCCAGGCCAGTGACCCGCTCATAGCGGGCCTTGAACTCGTCCTTCGTCCAGAGGTCCGTCCAGTCCTGCGGGGCAGCATTTTTGGCAAACTTGTCGGAGTTGTAGCCCAGGAGGATGGCCTGCTTGACCAACGGCCAGTAGGTCTCGCCGTCGCCCAGTTCCTTGTCCACCTCGCCGGCCCAGGCGGGCTCGTAGGGTTCAAGGGCGTCCTCGGCCTTGATCTGGGAGAAATACATGTTGTTCAACCCGAAGGCAACGTCAGCGATGGGGTTGTTCTTCTCGGCGATCAGCTTGTTGGTGGCGTCTGCGCCGCCGGCACCGACGATCTCGATCTTGAAACCGGCCTCGGCTGCCTTTGTGGTCACCCACTCGCCGCGGCCTTCACCGTTGGAGTTGGTGTAGACAACCAGGGTCTCCCCCGAACCCCCCGCCGGGGCCGAGGAGGCATCACCTGAGGCGGCTGGTGTTGCTGTGCCCCCGCCGCATCCGGCGAGGAGGGTGACGGCGACGGCGGCGGCAACCAAAGTCTGCAATTTACGCACGATCAGGACTCATTTCTGGACTGGAATCGGAGCATGTCCGGCAAGCCTATAGCCGGGCATGGCGAAAGTCGGGCGTTATTGCTATCGATTCGATAAACAGCCCGGCTGTCCACCGTGGTCCAGCGAGGGAAACGCCCGGCGCCGGTCGGGCAAACCTGGGGTTAACGTTTGCCGGGGGTGCCGCTGCCGGTCGTCCAGAAGGGCAGAGTGTGTGGGACGGCAGTCCTGCCGTGCGCAGTCCTGCTTATGCGTCAGTCCTGATGGTGGGCGTCCGTGAGGTGATGGGTGGGGATCCGGTCCCTGTCATAGGTGATTTCGGTGTAGCCGTGGGGCTCCGGTTTGCCGGAGGCGTTGAGGTTCACGAAGACGATCTCTTCGATGGTGAGGATGCTCTGGCGGGTGATCATGTTCCGGACTTCGGCGCGCATCGTCAGGGAGGTCCGGCCGAACCGTGTGGCCGTCAGCCCCATCTCAATCAGGTCGCCCTGCACTGCGGAGCTGACGAAGTTGATTTCCGAGATGTACTTGGTGACGGCACGCCCGTTACCGAGCTGGAGGATGGCGTAGATGGCCGCTTCCTCATCAATCCACTTCAGCAGGCTTCCGCCGAAAAGGGTGCCGTTGGCGTTGAGGTCCTCGGGCCGGACCCACTTTCGGGTGCGGAACGTGATGTCTGCTGATTCCATAGCCCGAGGTTAGCCGAGCCGTGCGGGCTGCACCGAGTGTGACGGTTCCCCGGCGGCCATCTTTCTCCTGCTACGCCATGGCGGTATGTGCTGCGCTGCGCGCGTGGATGCTCTTGGCGTAGCAGTAGGAGTGCGCAACGCCAATGTAGGGGCCATAGTTGGGTACCGGCTCGAAGCCGGAGTTCTGGTAAAAGTTGCGCCCGTCGGGCTGGGCGGAACCGGCTTCGGCTTTGATGCGGGTGATTCCCTGCTTGAAGGCCTCGGCTTCCAGCGCTGCGAGGTTAGAGCTCGCCACTCCTGATCCCCGGGTGTAGGGGAGAACGTACAAACGCTTTATTTCTGCTGTCCTGTCGTCGAGTAGCCGTAACCCGCCGCACCCCACGGGCTGGCCGGATCCCTTGTCATACGCCACCAGGAACACTGCGCAGTCAGCGCCCGACGGCGGGGTGCCGGGTTCATGGTCAGGGGTACCAAAGCGGGCATCGAGTTCGGCTTGTTGGGCGCGGCGCAGGTCCGCGCCCACCGGGTTGGACCAGGTGACCTGCCGGATGTTCAGGCGCGGGTTGGTCTGCATGTCTGCCTCGATTCGCCGAAGGGATATGCAAATCAAGGCTAGGAGGCTCTGGTTACGCTGGTGTTTCTCCTCGGTAAGCGCTCGAATAACGCTAGCGGGCCCGACTCGCTTGGCTGTCTAGATACAAGCGGATCTAGAATGTTTGCATGCGTTCCACCGGTAATGAAGGCTCTGGCTATTGGTACGGCCCTGACGGCCAGCTCGATTACAGCGCGGCAGTACTGAAGTCCCTGCGGGAATATCGGGCCGCTGAGACCACCGTCAGGCGTTCTACCCGCGACTCCATGGGCATGGGTGAAACGGACATCCTCGCCCTGCGCTACCTCCTGCGGGTCCAGGCCGCAGGCGAGGCGACAGCACCAAAGGACTTAAGCCGATTCCTGGGAATTACCAGCGCGTCCACCACCACGCTGATTGACAGGCTTGTGCGGAGCGGACACGTGCGGCGGGAAGCCCACCCTACGGACCGGCGTTCTGTGGTGGTGGTTCCAACCGTTGAGTCGGACAAGGAAGTCCGCGTGACCCTTGGTGCGATGCACCGCCGCATGATGGCGGTCGCTGAGGGGTTGAGCGCCGACGAGGCACACGTTGTCATCGACTTCCTCCAACGAATGACTGACGCCTTGCAGGACGTGGACGATGGGCGCTCGCAGAAGTAACTAGCCGGACTAGCTAGATCAGCTAGTAATATGTATGCTTACGATCAATCCTGAAATTACTTCGGCTGGAGTCGTGAGTGCGTTGGCAACTTTTACTGAGCTTGGTGCCCCGAGTGCCTGCACCAACAGGCTGTCGCTGGGCCCTGCAGGGCAGGTGAACAGCGCGTGGCACGGAGCCCCCTTGCACTGCGGAACAACCATGGAACTGGTGACGCCTGCCGTGGGGCCGGTCGCCGTCGGCTACACCTTCGAGCCGGACGACGGCGGTCCCGTCCAGCTTCCTCCTGTCTGGCGCTGCGGCTGCGGCTTTCAGCTCGACGCCTGGATCCGTTCCCCCTACGCTTCCCGGGAGCAGTTCAGTGATTCGGGAGAAGCCCATACCGCGGCCCTCTCCGCATGAGCTCCGCCGCAGCAGTGCCACTGCAGAAGAGCGCCCCCCTTCTTTCCGGGATGTCCCTCATGGCGGACCGTTACCACGTCAAGGAACGCTTGGGCCGGGGCTCACTGGCTGAGGTTTTCCGCGCTGCCGACCTTGCGGGCGGTCCCGATGTCGCCATCAAGGTGGCCGTTGGCGGCTCCGAAAAGCACTTCGGCAGGATCCGCAATGAAGCAGAAGTCCTGGCCGCACTGAAACACCCCTCCATCATCAGGTTCATCGCCCACGGTGTGATGCCCGCCGGGACACAGCTCGCCGGCCGCCCATTCCTGGTTGAAGAACTGGCCCTCGGCGCGAGCCTCGCAGACGCAGCCCGCACCGGCCGCCCCGGCGCCGGTGATGTTGCCGGTTGGGCGTGCGGTCTCTTTGGGGCTCTTGCCCATCTGCATGGGCAGGGACTGGTCCACCGTGACATCAAGCCTGCCAACCTGATGCTCAGCGGCCTGCGGAGGAGCCCGGTACGCATCATCGACTTCGGCATCGTGGCTGCCGCCGGCTCGGCTCCGGAGCCGGGCATCTCGTCAGGAACGGCGCACTACATGAGTCCGGAGCAGGCGGCGGGTGGGTCGGCCCGGACCTCGTGGGACGTCTACGCCATGGGCCTGGTCCTGTTGGAGCTTCTCACCGGGTCCAAAGCTTTTCCCGGCACCGCCATAGAGTCCCTGGTGGCGAGGACCCTTCGCAGCCCGGTCATCCCGGATTCCCTCGGTCCCGGATGGTGCAGCTTTTTGGGGGCCCTTACGGCGATGGACAGCGATGCACGGCCGACGGCGGCTGAGGCTGCCGTCATGGCTGCGCGGCTTGTGCCCCCGCCACCCGTTGTGGAGGGCACCGGTCAGTGCCGCAAAATGGCTGTGTTCCCGGCCCGCCGGATCAGGCAGCTGGTCTAGGGCCCATCCACATTGCGTCCGGTAGGGTCTTCAGCTGTGGGATCGGCAAGTGCCAGACCGCCCACCGGGCTGCCGTCCCAGTGGATCAGCCTCCACCCGCTGTCCGGATCACCCTCGAGCGCCACAATCCCGGTGTTGGCCAATGCATGTTTCGCGGCGAATTCGTGGTCTGCGTCCTCGGCCCGCCGTCCGGCCCAGGTGCGGATGGCTGCGCCGTGGCTGACAACTGCTGCCGTGGCCTGATCCCCGGATGCGCGTTCCAGAACCCGGGCGATGGCTGTATCAAACCGTGCGAAGAAGTCGTGGCCGTCAGGCCCGGCCGGCATCCGCTGGTCAAGATCCCCGGCGGCCCAGGAAAACACAGTGCCCATGTACCGTTTGTGCGACTCGTGGTCGGTCAGCTTTTCCAGTGACCCGGCCTCGATTTCGTGGAGGCCATCCATGATTTCGACGTCCAGGCTGTGCAGCCGGCCCAACGGTGCCGCGGTGATCTGGGTTCGAACCAGGGTGGAGGCGTAGAGGGCCTCGATCGGCTCGTTCGCCAGCGAACGGGCCAGGGCTTCGGCCTGCCGCTCACCCAGTTCAGTAAGCCCGGGACCTGGGTGGGCAGTGTCCAGTTGGCCAAGCACGTTGCCCGGAGTTTGTCCGTGGCGGATCAGGAGCAGCTTCATTCCTCCAGTTTCGCACCTTGAAGGATGCCGCCGTCCCGGCCACAAGCGGGCAGGAATGAAGGAAGGCGCCGGGCCCTCCCAGGCCCGGCGCCGCCGTCGTACTTTTACTTCAGGTGGTCCACCAGTTGGTCCGCGATGCCGGTGTACTTCCCGGGAGTCAACGCGAGGAGCCGCGCTTCGGCTTCGGGGGAGAGGCCCAGGCCCTGGACGAATTCCTGCATGCGGGCCGCGTCAACACGCTGTCCGCGGGTGAGGTCCTTGAGCCGCTCGTAGGGGTTCTCCATGCCTTCGACGCCGGCGATCGCCTCTGCCCGCATGACCATCTGGATCGCTTCGCCCAGGACTTCCCAGTTGGTGTCCAGGTCTCCGGCCAGCACGTCCTCGGCAACGTCGAGGCGTTCCAGGCCCTTGGCCACGTTGGAGATGGCCAGGAGTGAGTGGCCGAATGCCACACCGATGTTGCGCTGGCTGGAGGAGTCGGTGAGGTCACGCTGCCAGCGGGAGGTGACGAGCGTGGATCCCAGGACGTCCAGCAGCCCGGAGGAGATTTCCAGGTTGGCCTCGGCGTTTTCGAAGCGGATGGGGTTCACCTTGTGCGGCATGGTGGAGGATCCTGTGGCGCCGGCCACGGGGATCTGCGCGAAGTAGCCGATGGAGATGTAGCTCCAGATATCCGTGCAGACGTTGTGCAGGATGCGGTTGAAGCGGGCGACGTCGGCGTAGAGTTCAGCCTGCCAGTCGTGGCTTTCGATCTGGGTGGTCAGCGGATTCCAGGTCAGTCCCAGGGCCTCCACAAAGGATTTGGACACCTCCTGCCAGTCCGCACCGGGAACCGACGCAACATGGGCAGCGTAGGTGCCGGTGGCACCGTTGATCTTGCCCAGGTATTCAGTTTTGGCGATGCGGTCGAGCTGGCGCGTGAGGCGGTGCGCGATGACGGCCAGTTCCTTGCCCAGCGTGGTGGGGGTGGCAGGCTGTCCGTGGGTGCGGGACAGCATGGGGACGGCGCGGTTGTCCTGTGCCATCTTGCTGATCTGGGCCACCAGGGCGCGCGCTGCCGGAAGCCACACGTCCTCCACAGCACCCTTGACGCCCAGCGCGTAGGAGAGGTTGTTGATGTCCTCGGAGGTGCAGCCGAAGTGCACCATGGCTGTGAGGTTTTCGATGCCGATGCCCGGGAGGCGCCGGCCGATGTAGTACTCCACGGCCTTTACATCGTGGACGGTCACGGCTTCGATATCAGCCAGCTCGGCCACCGATCCGGCGTCGAATTCGGTGACGATGGCTCGCAGCTGGTCCTGTTGCGAGGGGGTCAGGGGACCTGCGCCGGGGAGCACGTTGTTGCCGGTCAGGTGGATGAGCCATTCAACTTCCACGGCCACGCGGTCCCGGTTGAGGGCTGCCTCCGACAGGTAATCCACGAGCGGGGCGACCGCGGACTGGTAACGGCCGTCCAGCGGGCCGAGCGCGATTCTTTCCGGGGACGCGGCGAGGGCCAGGCGTCCTGAGGGCGTACGGGTGTCAGCTGTGGCGGCAGTTTCAGGCATGTGCTGATTCTTTCATGAACTCCTCCGCCAGCTTGAGCCGTTCCCGCGGGATTACTTGTCCACATAGATGGCGGCGGGGGTTGGGCCGGGTGGTTGTCCCGCCGTAGCGTTCACTTCAGTAGTTTCAGGGGCGGGCGTCCGGGGTGTTGGACAGTCCGGGAAAGGGAAGGGCAATGAGTAGTGAGCCGGCAGGCGCCAATCTGCAGCAAGAGATGTTGCGCGTCTCCCAGGTGGAGCAGTTGGCCGGCCGCGTGGCCTATTGCGTTGGTCGCGGAGAGGACGTCCTGGCAGGCTTCAGGGATATTCAGTTGCTGGAATGGGAGTCGCCGGCCGGCCGTGCCTACCGTGAAGCGGTATCACTGCAGTGTGCTGCCTTCCGGCGCGCCCTTGAGGCGCTCGTTGAAGCAAAGGCTGCTGTGGAGCGGCATGCCCGCGAAACCTTCACCGCTGATTGCACTTATCCGGGCAGGCCATAATGGCCGAAGCGACGCCGTCCGGGAGCGGCTCCATAAGGCTGTACGGTCCTCCCGACGACGGGCCCCTTGCCATCCGTGGCGGGGTCGGCGGCATCAGTTTCCAGTTGGAGGAACTGGCCGGAGGTGCCGAAAGGGTGGATGGCCTCGCCGCCAGGCTTTCCGAACTCGAGGTTGAGGTCCGCCGGATTTGGGAGGACCTCGTCCCCTTCCAGAACATGCCCAGGTGGTCCGGGGCCATGGCCCTGAGTGCGGTTGGTGAGTCCGGGCGGAGCCTTCAGGCGGTGCGGACCGAACTGCAGCGCATCAGCAGCGAGGTCCGCGCCTGCAAACGGGAGTACGAGATGGCGGAGTCGCTTGCCAGCACTGCGAGGTGGATGGGCATAGTCAGTCCCACAGATGTCCGGGAGTCGTTGTCCAATATGGCATCCACGCACTTTCCTGATGACAAGACGATGGAGACCATCACGGCCAGCCTGGGGCTCGCGGCCGCTGATGTGAAGCGGCGGGCAGCGGAGGAAACCTTGGTCTGGGATGCCCTTGAGCGTTCCGGCACCCTCAGCCGTCCGATTGATATTCATCTGGAGGAGACGGTGCCGGTGAGCCTGGACGCTTCCCCAGCCGGCCTGCTGGAACGCATCCGACTTATAGATGCGCGCGGTGCCGGCCATATCGAGGTCGTCGAAATCACCAACGGAGGGGAAAAGGCCTATGTGGTTATGGTCCCCGGCACTCAGCCTGCTGGTTTCGGGGCCGGCGGGGAAAACCCTTTTGATGAAACCGGAGTAGCGGAGGCAATGGTCTACAGCTCGGACGAAATGACCGTTGCCGCGCTCCAGGCTCTCCACGCCGCGGGCGCCGAGCGCGGAGCCCCCGTGGTAGCCGTGGGGTACAGCCAGGGCGGTATCCATGCGATGAATCTGGCTGCGGATCCGCGATTCCTCCGCGATTACGACCTGCGGTACGTGCTCACTGCTGGCTCCCCAGTCGCCGGCATTAATGCCATGCCAGGAGTGCAGTCACTGCACCTTGAGCATCGCGCCGACTGGGTGCCGGGCTCGGACGGGGCCCCAAATCCGGACACGAGAGACCGCGTGACGGTCTCCTTGAGCAACACGCCGAGGGCCGCAGAAGGGGAAGGCGGGATCGGAATCGGCCACAAACTCAGCACTTACCAGGACGCCGCGCGGCTCGTTTCGGCGAGCAACGATCCCTCGCTGGCCGGGTCCACCGCCGCGCTGGGGGCGGTGCTGGGAGCCGGCGGGGCAGCCACCGCTACCCGCTTTTCCCTGGCCCGGACCAAGGCTCCCACGCAAGATCTCCATGCGGCAGACACCCGCAGGCAAGAGCGCGGCTATGGCGGACGCTAGCCGGGCCGGGAAGCGACAAATTCACCTGCAGTGCGCACAGTGCCCCGGGAATTCAGCTACCTTCGGGTTCCAGCAATCCGGCCGGCCACCAGTGAGATCAGCGTGATGATGATCGCCGCCAAAACAGCAGTCCAGAAAAAGGAGTCGATGGTGAAGTGCACCGGCGTGTAGCTGCTGATCCAGGAGGTCAGGTAGAGCATCGCCGCGTTGATGACGATAGTGAACAGGCCGAGCGTCAGGATGGTGATGGGCAGCGCGAGGAGGCTCACCAGCGGGCGCACCAAGGCGTTCACCAAGCCGAAGATGGCGCCGATGAACAAGTAGGCGAGGGCGATCCCAGCGGTGTCCGTCCCCTGCGTCACGCCGGTTTTTGCCACTGCGTCCGTGGCTGCTGAACTGGAAATCTCCAGCCCCGGCAGGATCCAGCTGGCCACCCAGAGGGCGAGGGCGTTGATCAGTACCCGGGCAATCAGTCGCATAACCCAATGGTTGCACACCGCCCTGAAGGCCCCTGCGGGGTAGCGCTACAGCTTCGATCCTGTTCACCGGGTCAGGCATGGCCGAGTGACCGTGGGCGCACGCATGACCGCCTTTCGAGAACCTGTGTCAAATATCAACTAACCCTTGACAAGAAGAAAGCGTTTTCCCATAGTTGAGAAATCGCTTTCTGACGCGCTGGCGGTTCGAGGCCGGCGCCGAAGCGTGGTTCATTCCAATGGAGGAAGAGAGATCATGCGCAAGAAAATGCCCTTCGCGCCCGTATCCGTCGTCGCGGCCATCGCGGTATCCCTGCTCGCAGCCCCCGCCCACTCGTCAGCATCTCCATCCCCGCAGGCGGATCCAACAGCCCAGACTGCGCGCCAACCCCTTGAACGCCAAGTACTTCCCCAAAACGATGGCTGGGCAGCCTTGGGGCCCGGAACTACTGGCGGCTCGACCGCTGGGAAAGACCGGATCTACGACGTCTCCAACAAAGGACAACTCCTCGCGGCCCTCGCCACCGGCACCGAACCCAAAATCATTCGGGTCCACGGGGACATTGCTGCGAACGCCGGCGCGGACGGCACACCGATCAGCTGTGAAGACTACGCCAGCGGTACCGGCTACTCCCTGGCCCAGTACCTCCATGATTTCGATCCGGCCCGTTACGGAACCGCGAAAAAGCCGGAAGGCACGCAGGAGAACGCACGGCGGCTGGCTGCATCAAAGCAGGCCGCCGCCATCCGCTGGGACATCCCCAGCAACACAACGATCGTGGGGGCCGGCCCGGACAGCAGCATCACCGGAGCTGCACTGAGGATCAACGGCGCCGAAAACGTCATCTTCCGGAACCTCACAGTGCGGGATGCCGCCGACTGCTTCCCCTCGTGGGACCCTACGGACGGTGCCACCGGCAACTGGAACAGCGAGTATGACCTGCTGCAGATCATCAACGGCTCGAAGCACGTGTGGGTGGACCACTCGCAGTTCACAGATGCCCCGAACCTGGACAGCGCCCAGCCCAACTACTTTGGCCGGCCGTACCAGGTCCACGACGGAGCAGTGGATGTCACTAACGGCTCCGACCTCGTGACGATGTCCTACAACCGGTTCTCCGAGCACGACAAGCTGCTGCTCATCGGCTCGACGGACTCGACCAACCGGGGAGACGCCGGCAAGCTGCGGGTGACCATCCACCACAACGTTTTCGAGAACGTAGGCCAGCGCGCACCCCGGGTCCGTTTTGGCCAGGTGGACGTCTACAACAACCACTTCAAGACGACCCCGGATTCGGATATCCCGTATGGCTACACCTTCGGTGCAGGCGTTGACTCCCACCTGTACGCCGAGGCCAATGCCTTCACACTCCCGGCGGACATCCCCGTGCAGTCCCTGATCTCCTACTTCAAGGGGAAGGTCATCACCACCAGCGGAAACGCAGTCAACGGCAAAATCGTCGACCTACGCGCTGCCTATAACGAAGCTGCGCCTGCGGACAGGCAGTTGAGCGCCGATGACACCTGGACGCCGGTCCTGCGGACGCACGTCAACGCCGCCCAGGCCGTTCCCGCACTCCTGGCGGACGCCGTCGGGCCTGTCTTCACGGCAGGGGATGCCCGCTGATGCGGCGCTTCCAGCCCACGCGCCGCTCCTTGCTTGCCGCAGTGGCCGCCGGAGCCGTCACCGCGGCCACGGGGCTCGCCGGACCAGGGGTTGCCCGCTCAGAAGCCGCAGTCCGTGCCGTGACGGTCCCGCCACAGGCAAGAACAAAGCCCGTGATCTTCGTGGTGGGCGATTCCACCTCTTCCGCCTACCAGCACTCCGAGCGTCCCCGGGCCGGCTGGGGGCAGGCCCTCCCGCTGCTGTTGGGGCCACAGGCTGACGTCTTCAACTACGCCTGGTCGGGAGCTTCGTCCAAGAGTTTCGCCGACGCCGGCCTGCTGGACGAGGTGGTGGCCTTGCTCCAGCCCGGCGACTATCTGCTCATCTCCTTCGGGCACAACGACGAGAAGGTGGAGGACCCCGCCAGGGGAACCGATCCGCAGACCACCTTCAAGGAGTACCTTCAGAAGTACATCGACGGTGCCGCCGGCCGTGGCGCGAAGGCCGTACTGGTGACGCCGGTGGACCGCCGCCGGTTCAGCGCCCTTGGCATTGCGCAGGACTCGCACGGCGCGTACCCACAGGCCGTACGCGAACTTGCGGCGGCCACCGGGACGCCGCTGGTGGACCTCACCGCCTCCTCAAAGGACCTGTGGCAGAAGCTCGGGGCCGAGGGAACCAAGTCCCACTTCCTCCATGCCTCGCCGGGCCAGTATCCGCAGTATCCGCAAGGCGTGACCGACAATACGCATTTCCAGGCGGAAGGCGCCTTGGCCGTCGCCCGGCTGGTTGCGTCCGAACTTCGGGCACAACAGGCCCTGCCCCCCGGGTACTTCCAGAACCTCGACGCCCGGCTGGATGCCCTCACCGCCATCTACTGGCCCAGCGAACGCCCCGTGGACAAGCCCACGGTCCTGGATGTGGGCAGGGGCCAGGCGTTCCCGTCAGTCCAGGCAGCCGTGGACGCGGTGCCCACAGGCAGCACCCGCCGAACCCTCATCCGGATCCAGCCGGGCGTCTACCGGCAGGCCATCAGGGTGCCGGCCAACAAGCCAAGAATCTCGTTCCTCGGGTTGGGGGAGAAAGCGGAAGACGTTGTCCTGGTCTACAACAACGCCTCCGGCACTCTTAAACCGGATGGCACCGGAGCCTACGGGACGGGCGGAAGCGCAAGCGTTCGGATTGAGGGGCCGGACTTTATGGCTTCAAACATCACCTTCAGCAATGACTTTGACGAGGCCGCCAACCAGGACATGAAGAACCGCCAGGCGGTGGCGCTCTTCCTGACCGGAGACCGTGCCGTCCTTAACAACGTCAGGTGCCTGGGCAACCAGGACACCCTGCTGGTTGATTCCCCCTCCCGCGGGGTACAGTCGCGCTTCTTCTTTAGCGGCTGCTACATCGAAGGCGACGTGGATTTCATCTTCGGCCGAGGCACCGCAGTCTTCTTCGAAAGTGAAATCCGTTCCCTTGACCGTGGGTCGGACAGCAACAACGGCTACGTTTCGGCAGGCAGCCTGAATATCGGGATCAAGCACGGGTATCTGTTTACCGGCTGCCGCTTTGTGTCGGACGCCGCTGCCGGTTCAGTCCATTTGGGCCGCCCCTGGCACCCCAGCGGGGACGTCGATGCCATTGCCCAGGTGCTCGTCCGGGATTCCTGGCTGGGCGCGCATATTTCCGGCGCACCCTGGACGGACATGAGCGGATTCTCCTGGCGGGAAGCCCGCTTCCATGAGTTCAACAACAACGGCCCGGGGTCCCGCATCACCCCGGAGAGGCCGCAACTTGATCCGGGGCTGGCACAAGAGTTCACGCTGGAGGCGTACCTCCGGGGAAGCGACGGTTGGGCTCCCCAGCTGGCGGGCAGCCGGTCCGACAGCACTTCGCGGGTGTAGGGGCCGCCGGACAGGGAGCGGAGAAGGAGCAGGTGGCCGGACGGGGCCGCGCTTGGCGGCCCGTCCGGCTGCCCGTCCCACTACGGCAGCACGTTGCGACCCTGCGCGGATGCCGCGTTCCGTCCCGCGGCTGGAGAAGTAGGCTGGTTTGCATGACTTCACCAGATACCCTCGCCGGGGGCATCCAGCCGCGCCCTGTGGTGGCAAAGCTGCCCCGCTACGCCGCTGGCAAACCTCCTGTCGCCGTGGACGGACTGACCAGTTACAAGCTGTCTTCAAACGAAAACCCTTTGCCCCCGATCCCGGCGGTCATCGAGGCGATTGCACGGCAGGCGGACTTCAACCGCTACCCTGATCCGCTGAGCAGCAGGCTTCGCACAGAACTCGCCGCGTTCCTCGATGTTCCCGCCGAAGACATCGTCACTGGCGCCGGCAGCCTGGGCGCCCTGAACCAACTCCTGGCCGCGTTCGCCGGGCGGAACGAAGACGGCAAGCCCGATGAAGTCATCTATGCCTGGCGCTCCTTCGAGGCCTACCCCATCAGTGTTGGCCTCTCCGGCGCGGAAGGCGTCCCGGTTCCGTTGGCTGCCGGCGGCCGCCACGACCTCAAGGCCATGGCGGCGGCAGTCACGGCCCGCACCAAGGTGATCCTCCTGTGCACCCCCAACAATCCCACCGGTCCTGCCCTGGGTGCGGCCGAAACAGAGGCGTTTATCCGGTCCGTCCCGTCTGACGTGGTGGTGGTGGTTGACGAGGCATACCAGGAGTTCGTGCGGGCGGCTGATGCCGTGGATGGGATTGCGCTGTACCGCAGGTACCCCAACATTATTGTGCTCCGGACCTTCTCAAAGGCACACGGGCTTGCCGGCCTCCGGGTGGGCTACAGTGTCTCCAATCCTGTGCTGACCCAACACCTGCGGGTTGCAGCCACACCGTTCGCCGTGTCGCAGATTGCAGAGACTGCCGCAATTGTTTCGCTGCAGAATTACCCGCAAGTTGTGGAGAGGGTACAAAGACTGGTGGACGAACGGGAGCGCGTCACGGCAGGCCTGCGGAGCCTCGGCTGGAGTGTTCCGGATGCCCAGGGCAACTTCGTCTGGCTGGATCTTGGCGCTGACAGCACCGGGTTTGCCGAACTTGCTGCCACGCAGGCCTTGTCCGTGAGGGCCTTTGCCGGCGAAGGCGTCCGCGTCAGCGTCGGGGAGGAAGAGGCCAATACGCGTTTTCTCGCTCTGTGTGCGAACTATACAAAGGCCCCGCGCGGTTCCTAGCACTTAACAAGTAGCCCCGCGATTACTTACTGAAGATAAAGTTAGGATCAGTAAGCCATATATATGCCGCCGGAGGAATCTATTCCTTTTGAGGCATATATCCCAGCGACATTGCATTGCATCCGGATGCGGCAAGCAAGGAGACGGTATGGGCACACATCTGCCTGCCACCGAGTTCGACGGAACAGCTGTAGACGACCAGCGTGAGGCCGATGCCGAAGCCGTGATGGGAGAGCCTCCGGCGCAGATGGTCCAGCTCCTCGGCCCCGACGGGAAACTGGGTTTTGATCCGGTCTTCACCGGCTACGCCGAAAAGCTCACCCCGGAGAAGCTCCGCGGGCTCTACGCGGACATGGCCGCAATCCGCCGGTTCGACGTCGAAGCAACAGCCTTGCAGCGGCAGGGCCAGTTGGCGCTCTGGGTTCCGTTGACCGGCCAGGAAGCCGCGCAGATCGGTTCGGGCCGGGCCAGCCAGCCGCAGGACTACATCTTCCCTACGTACCGGGAGCATGGCGTGGCCTGGACCCGCAATGTGGACCTTGCCGAGCTCCTGCGCCAGTTCCGCGGCGTCTCCAACGGAGGGTGGAACCCGAAGGACACCAACTTCCACCTCTATACCCTGGTCCTGGCGGCCCAGACGCTCCACGCGGTGGGCTACGCCATGGGCATTCAGCGGGACCAGAAGCTGGCAGCCTCCAGTGCCGCCGCAGTCCGCTCTGACGGCCAGGACAACGCGGCTGCCGCCCCGGACGCCGCGGTGATCGCCTACTTCGGCGACGGCGCCAGCTCGGAGGGTGACGTCCACGAGTCCATGGTGTTCGCCTCCTCCTACAATGCGCCGGTTGTTTTCTTCTGCCAGAACAACCATTGGGCCATCTCCGTCCCCACCAACGTACAAACGCGGGTGCCGCTGTCCAACCGGGCCAAGGGGTACGGTTTCCCCGGCATCAGGGTGGACGGCAACGACGTCATTGCCGTCCACGCCGTCACCGAGTGGGCACTGGAGCACGCACGCCAGGGCAAGGGCCCGGTCCTGATCGAGGCCTTTACGTACAGGGTCGGTGCTCACACGACGGCGGACGACCCCACCAAGTACCGCGAGTCGGCGGAGGAGGACGCCTGGCGGGCCAAGGATCCGCTGAAGCGCCTGGAGAAGTACCTGCGCGCCGAAGGCCTGGCCGACGAGGCGTTCTTCGCCAAGGTGAAAGCCGACGGGGACGAGCTCGCAGCCTACGTCCGGCGCACCACCCATGACCTGGAAACCCCGGATATCCGGTCCGCCTTCGCCAACACTTACGTGGAGGCCCACCCGCTGGTGGCAGAGGAACTGGCCTGGTTCGAGGAGTACTCAGCGGGTTTTGCAACTGAAGAAGAACCCGCCCGGCAGGCAGTAACAGCGCAGGCATCCCAAGAGGCAGGCCACTGATGACCACCATGACCATCGCCAAGGCCATCAACGAGGGCCTTCGCACAGCACTCACTGACAACCCCAAGTCGCTGCTGATGGGCGAAGACATCGGCGCCCTGGGCGGCGTGTACCGCGTGACGGACGGGCTGATCGGCGAGTTCGGCCCGGACCGCGTAGTGGACACCCCGCTGGCCGAATCCGGCATCATCGGCACGGCCATCGGCCTCGCGCTGCGCGGCTACACCCCGGTCTGTGAAATCCAGTTCGACGGATTCGTTTTCCCGGGCTTCAACCAGATCACCACCCAGCTGGCCAAGATGCACGCGCGCAGCAACGGCAACCTCACCGTTCCTGTGGTCATCCGCATCCCCTACGGCGGGGGCATCGGCTCTGTGGAGCACCACTCGGAATCTCCCGAAGCGCTTTTCGCCCACACCGCTGGCCTGCGGATCATCACCCCGTCAAACCCGCACGACGCCTACTGGATGATCCAGCAGGCGGTCGACTGCCAGGACCCGGTGATCATCTTCGAGCCCAAACGCCGTTACTGGCTCAAGGGAGAGGTCGACGTCGAGGCACCCGGCCTGGCGGAGGACCCCTTCAAGGCCCACGTGCTCCGGGCCGGGACGGACGCCACCATCGTGGCCTACGGACCGCTGGTGCCAGTGGCGCTGGCCGCGGCGAACGCGGCAGAGGAGGACGGCCGCAGCGTTGAGGTCATCGACCTGCGCTCCATCTCGCCCCTGGACTTCGATACCGTCACAGCCTCGGTGAAAAAGACCGGACGGCTGATTGTGGCCCACGAGGCACCGACCTTCGGAGGAATCGGCGGTGAAATCGCTGCCCGGATCAGTGAGCGGGCGTTCCATTCCCTGGAGGCGCCGGTGATCCGCGTGGGCGGCTTCCACATGCCCTATCCGGTTGCCAAGGTGGAGGAAGACTATCTTCCGGACATCGATCGCATCCTCGAGGCGCTGGACCGCGCCCTTTCCTACTGAGCCGCCGCATCCTTTCCGCCCGCTTGCGTTTTCCAACAGCAGCCGGGCTTCCCGAACCGAGGACACCATGACTCTCAACAAGTTCAACCTGCCTGACGTCGGCGAGGGCCTCACCGAGGCGGAAATCGTCTCCTGGAAGGTCAAGCCCGGCGACGCCGTCGCCATCAACGACGTCCTCTGTGAGATCGAGACGGCCAAGTCGATCGTGGAGCTGCCCTCGCCGTTCGCCGGCACTGTCAGCGAACTGCTGGTGCCCGAAGGGGTTACCATCGACGTCGGCACGGCCATCATCAGCGTCAGCAGCGAGGTGGCCGGTGATCCCACACCCGCTGACGTCCGGGCTCCCGAGACGCCCGTACAGCCGCTCTACGGAACGCTTCCTGCGTCCGACGGCGACACCCCGGAAAGTGCCTTGGCAGGCGGTCCGCTGGTGGGTTCCGGTCCCAAGGCGGACGCCGTCAAGCGCCGTCCGCGGATTTCGGCCAGCTCAAGCACCGGTGGCGCAGCGGGCGCCATCACAGCTAACGCCCCGGAAGTGGAGCCCGTCCAGCCCCTTACGCCGGCTGCCGTGACCGCCGAACCGCCGGTGAGCACAGCAGGGGCTGCGAAGGAGGCTCCAGGCCAAACCGCCGGAGACGCCGTCGACAACCGTCCTACCTTTGGCGGCACCATCACGGGCCTGGTGAACAAGGTCCTGGCCAAGCCCCCGGTCCGGAAGATTGCCCGTGACCTTGGCATCGACCTGGCAGACGTGGTGGCCACCGGTTCGCGCGGCGAGGTGACGCGCGAGGACCTGGTCAGCTACCAGGCCCAGCGGGACGCCGAGCTGGACAAGGCTGACGGATTCTGGGGCAAAGCCGGAAAGCCGCAGGACCAGCGGGTGGAGCGGATCCCCGTCAAGGGCGTCCGCAAGGCCACGGCGAAGGCGATGGTGGACTCGGCGTTCTCGGCACCGCACGTCAGCATTTTTGTGGACGTGGACGCCAGCCGCACCATGGAGTTCGTCAAGAGGCTCAAGGCCTCGCGTGACTTTGAGGGCATCCGGGTATCGCCGCTGCTGATCCTCGCGAAGGCCGTGATCTGGGCGGCTGCACGGAACCCCAGCGTCAACGCCACCTGGGTGGACAACGGCGAAGGCAGCGCCGAGATCCAGGTCAAGCACTACATGAACCTGGGAATCGCAGCGGCAACCCCGCGCGGCTTGATGGTGCCGAACATCAAAAACGCGCAGGACCTATCACTGAAGGAACTGGCGCTGGCCCTGAACAACCTGG
Source organism: Pseudarthrobacter sp. R1 (assembly GCF_024494415.1). Taxonomy (NCBI): domain Bacteria; kingdom Bacillati; phylum Actinomycetota; class Actinomycetes; order Micrococcales; family Micrococcaceae; genus Pseudarthrobacter; species Pseudarthrobacter sp. R1. Next base: position 285,620 of record NZ_JAMKFI010000006.1, read on the forward strand.
CCATCACCGCCAGGGCCGGCAAGACCCAGCCCGCGGAAATGCAGGGCGGGACGCTGACCATCACCAACATCGGGGCTTTGGGCATCGACACGGGCACGCCGATCATCAACCCCGGCGAGGTGGCGATCGTTGCGTTTGGAACCATCAAGCAGAAGCCCTGGGTCCTGGACGGCGAAGTGATACCCCGCTGGATCACCACCCTTGGCGGCTCGTTCGATCACCGGGTGGTGGACGGAGACCTGTCCGCCCGCTTCATGGCCGACGTCGCCGCCATCCTGGAGGAGCCAGCGCTGCTGCTGGACTAGGAACTGACAGCAGTGGTCATTAACGCCGGCGGTATCCGTGCCAAAAACAGGGCAGCCAGATGGATTACGGAGCTGTTGCAGCCGCCAGCGGTGGTGAGTGTGCAGTTGTTGATCAGCCCACTGACGCAGGCCGGCTTTCCCGGAACGATGGCCTACGGCGCCCTGGCGGCGCTGTTCGTCTGCGTGATCCCGCTGGTCCTGCTGCTGGTCCTGGTGAGGCTGGGCAAGGTCACCGACCACCACGTCAGCGACCGCAAACAGCGGGCGCCCGTACTCCTGATGGCGCTGGCGTCGATCGTTGCCGGGCTTCTGGTGCTGTACGCGGCAGGAGCTCCTGAGAGCGTCGTGGCCATGGTCCTGGCAGTGGTGGCCGGGGTGGTTGTGCTGGCGGGTGTGAGCCCATTCTGGAAGATCAGCGGGCATGCTGCCGCAATTTCGTCTTCTGCAGTCATCGCCGTGCTGATGCTCGGAGCCCCGTGGCTTCCGCTGCTGCTGCTTATCCCCGCTGTGGGCTGGTCGAGGGTGGTGCTGCGCGCCCACACGCTGGCGCAGGTGGTTGCCGGTTCACTTTTCGGCGGCCTGGTGATGGCCGGTATCTGGTGGGCACTGCAAGGCTGGATGGTGCCGTAGGGAGTGCCTCAGTAGATGGCGTAGGCCGAGAGCATTTCAACCGCGGTGGGGTCCGCCATTGTTCCAAGGGCAACCGCTGCTGTCACCATCAGCGCGCCCATTCCCGCAGCCACGGCCCCGCAGGCCGTCAGAATCTTCCAGTCCTCGCGCATCACGCTGCCCACTGTGGCGGGAAGCTCCAGGCCCGGGGCGATCACGTTCGGTGCGCTGTCCACGGTTCCATCGTCCAGCAGCGCCACCACCCTGCCGTTGCTGCGGTCGACGCGCATGGAGCAGATGTGGTTTCCGTGGCGGGCCAGGAGAATGTCGTGGCCTACGAGTTGGCGGCGCTGGAGAGTTTTCAATGGTGCCCCTTGGATAATCGTGGATGCTGGGTTGCCGCTCCATTGGGGGCTTATCCAATTTTATCGTTGCGTCCGAGACCTCAGTGGTGTATCTGGCGTGAGAACAGACACTCCCCGTAGCGACCTTTGCCACCACGGGGAGTGTCCGCGGTAACTTTTAGTCGGCGTCGTAGGTGTTGGCGATGTAAACGTCGCACGGAGCGTTGTGGGCAACGCTGTTCGCCACGCTCCCAAGCACGCGCCCAATGCCCTGCATCCTGCGGTTTCCGACCACGATAATGCGGGCCTCCATCCGCAGCGCCTCTTTAATCAGGGCGTCGGCCGGGCGGCCGCGGGCAGCCGAATACGTCACTTTGATGTCCCGGCCCAGGGATTCCGCCACGGTGCGGGCCACATGTTCGGCGGCGTCGGCGTCGGAGACGATCCACTGGTCGCTGCCGCTGCCGAAGACCTCCGTGCGGTCGCTGTCGAAGGCTGAGACGACGTGAAGCGAGGCGCCCAGTGCAGCGGCGAGGTCCCGGGCGGACTCTGCCGCCTTTTTGGCTGTACCGCTGCCGTCAACCCCTACAACGATGATTCCGCTCATGTGTTGCTCCTTTGCTTGGTTAATGCGGCGTAAGTCAGTGAGCCCAAGGCTACAGTCCGGCGATGGCTTCCCGCAGTACCGGCGCCAGCCGGCGCACGCCTTCCGTGATGGCCTCCGGCGGCACCGCACTGAAGGCCAGGCGCAGCTTGTTGGACGGCTCGTCCGACGGCGTGAAGGCGGCGCCGGGGATAAACACCACGCCGGCGTCGATCGCCTTGTGCAGCAGCGGGTAGGTGTCTACTCCTTCCGGCAGGGTCACCCAGACGAAGAATCCGCCCTCCGGGCTCGTCCAACTGGTACCGGCGGGCATGTGCGCCTCCAAGGCAGCGAGCATCGCCCGGCAACGCTCCGCGTACAGTCCACGGTACGTTTCGATTTGGTCCCGCCAGTCGTAGTCGCGCAGGTAGGCGGAAACCAGCATCTGGTTGAGGGCGGGCGGGCACAGGGTTACAGCTTCGGCCGCAAGGTAGTACCGGCGCTGCAGGTGTTCGGGCACCAGGGCCCAACCGATGCGGAGTCCGGGAGCGAAGATCTTGGAGAACGAGCCCATATAGATCACGTCCGAAGGGTTGTCGGCGCGAAGGGGCGGCAGCGGTTCTCCGTCAAAACGCAGGAGTCCGTAGGGGTTGTCCTCGAGGACCAGAATATTCGCATTGCGGCATATGTCCACGATCTTCTGCCGCCGCTCCCGGGCGAGGGTAATTCCGGAGGGATTGTTGAAGTTGGGGATGGTGTACAGGAATTTGACGTTCTTCCCGGCGAGCTGCAGGGCTGCGATCTTCGCCTCAAGGAGATCCGGAACGAGGCCGTCCGCGTCCATCTCCACCGTTTCCACCTGGACCTGGTACGCCTCAAAGGTATTCAGCGCGCCCACGTAGGTTGGGTCTTCCACCAGCACCACATCTCCGGGGTTGCAAAAGACCTTGGTGGCGACGTCCTGAGCGGACTGCGAACCTGCTGTGATCACCACGTTCCGGGCGAGTGCGTCGAGGATGCCCTCGGCGGCCATCACTTCGCAGATCTGGGTTCGCAGCTCTTCGGTGCCCTGGCCGCTGCCGTACTGGAGGGCCGCCAGCCCGTCCTCGGCGATGATGGTTGCGGCAGTGGCGGCCAGCCGGTCAAGGGGGAGGGACTGCAGGTAGGGACTTCCACCCGCGAGGGAAACCAGCCCGGGACGCAGGGAGATATCGAAGACGTCCCTGACGGCGGACTGGCGGATATTGGCGGCGCGCTCTGAGAAGAGTTCCTCATGGCGGTGGGCGGACGTTGCCGCCCGCTCGATGGCATCAATGGCTTCGGCAGGCAGCGTCTGTGCTGCGGCGTCGAGTGTCTCGTGGCTCACATGAATCAGGATACAGCCGAGTGTTGCTGGATAGGCAACACTCGTTGAGTAAAGATGTACCGGGCGCCAACCCGCCTGTTAGTCCTGCCGCAATGCCTCGGCCAGGGGGCGCCCGTTGATATGGATCTCCGCCCGGATAGCCCCGACTGCCGAGACCGCCGTCTGTGTCAGCTGGGCTTCTACGCGCGGGAGGTCGCAAACACCTCCCATGCTGAGCGTCCCGGCGAGGTACACCGTGACGGTGGTGCCGTCGAAGCTTCCCGAAAGGAACGTCAGGTCCGAGCCCTGGAGCGCGTTGTACACGTCCGGAGACGGCCGTGGCGCGGCTGCATCAGCCGGCGTTTCCAGCAGTGCGCGAACGGCGGCGGGGAGCGGGTCCTCTCCGGCGGAACTGGTACGGGCTACGCCCACCAGGCTGTCATTGCAACCGAACCGCACGCCGTTGCTGCCGCCGTCGTCCAGGAGCACGTAGTAGGCGGTCACCGCCTGCAGGGCGGCCGGACTGCCCGAGGGAACCGGCTCGGATGGAACGGGGTCCTCCGGCGCAGGTACTTCCGGCGTTTTCGAAGCCGCGGGCGTGCCGCGGGGCGTGGTCCTGGCCGTGCTGGGCGGGACCACTCCCGGCGTCACCCCGGTTGTGCCTTCAGGAGGCGGAGACTGCGGCTGGGGAGCCGGCGCGGGGGGAGCGGGTGCAGGGGCGGGGGTGGTGCCGGCGCCGACCAGGGGCTCCGGGGAAGGCGGCGGTGTTTGTTGAGGGGGCGGGCTGACGCAGGCGGCGGCCCACAGCGGAAGCGCCAGCGCGGATGCTGCTACTAGAGCGCGCGCACCCGTTATCCGCCTTCCAGCAATCGGCCCTCTTGCCATCCCTGCACCGCAATCCCGTCCCGGTACGTCCGTGGATTAACGTTACGGCTGGCCCGTCTGCCAAAGAATGTCCACGAGGTACCGGTTGGGATAAGAGTTGATCACGGGAGGCCGAGGGGACGGGGCAGCCTCCGTTCAGGATCCCGGGCGCCCCGGCCATTCCTTGCCCGCCCAGGGGTCGTAGTCGGCGATGAGTTCCTCCTGCGGCGGCCGCTCCGGCCCGGGAACGTGCTGCAAATTCACCCTTACCCGGTACCAGAGCGAACTCGATCCGCGCATTCCGTCCACCAGCACATCTGCAGGGTGCAGGGCCGGGACGAGGTCCGGATGCCGGGCCTTCCATTCGTCGAGCGCCGCGAGGGCCTCAGGCTTGGTTTTGGTGCGGGCCACTTCGATGAGCGGCATCACCGACTGCCGGCGGCCGGAGCCGTCACCGCTGCGCGGCGCTTTCTCCGCAGGCCCCAACTCCTCTGCAAGGGCCAGGAGCCTGTCCAGATTTCCTGCGGCCTTGTCGATCCCTGCATGGGGGTCGCCCACGTCCTTGAATCGGCCGGGCACGGTGAGGACCGTGAACTGGTCGGGACGGGCGGAGCGCACCTCATCCCAGGACAGCGGCGTTGAGACCCGGGCGTCGGGGAGGGGCCGGACCGAATATGCGGATGCCACCGTGCGGTCCTTGGCGTTCTGGTTGAAGTCCACGAACACGCTCTCGCCTCGCTCCTCCTTCCACCACCGGGCGGTGGCGAGCCCGGGAGCCCGGTTTTCGACTTCGCGCGCAAGGGTCTCCGCGGCGAGCCGCACGTCACGGTAGGACCGTTCCGGCGCGATGCGCACCAGGATGTGAAGTCCGCGGGAGCCGCTTGTCTTCGGCCAGCCCACCAGTCCCATGTCGCCGAGTACTTCCCGTGCCACATAGGCCACATCCACGATTTGTGACCAGTCCACGCCCGGCATGGGATCGAGGTCAACCCGAAGCTCATCGGGATGCTCGAGGTCCTCCGCCCTTACGGGATGCGGGTTGAGGTCCAGGCAGCCAAGATTCACCACCCACGCCAGTCCTGCGGCATCCCGGATTACAGCCTCCTCGGCCGACGTGCCGGACGCGTAGTGCAGGGTGGCCGTGTCAATGAAGTCAGGGCGGTTCTCGGGCACGCGCTTTTGGAAGAACGGCTCGGCGTCAATGCCCTTCGGGAAACGCTTGAGCACCATGGGCCGCCCGCCGGCGCCGCGGAGCGCGCCATCCGCCACCGCAAGGTAGTACCGCACCAGGTCCAGCTTCGTGAGCCCGGGCCCCGGGAACACCATTTTGTCCGGGCTTGAGATGCGGACCTCAGCGCCGCCGATGTCGAGGATCTCGGCCGGGGTCTTCGAGGGCGTCATTCCGTCACGCTAGCAACGATTGGATTTCTCAGCCAGAGTTCGGCGGGACGCAGTGTGCCGCACGCACCGGCACGGTGAACGCAGCCGCGCAGCTTAAACAGCGGTGCCCGGCGCAGTATGCACCGGGCACCGCGAACGGCTGGTTATGCTGCAGGCTGGGAAGCTGTGATGGCATCAAAAACGCCCTTGATCTGCTCCACGACCTCTGCATCGTCCTTCGGGTGGACTTCGGCGAAGCGCACCATTGAACCCGGCACTGCGAGCTTGACGTCCTCGAGGATCTGGGCACCGGCGATTCCTGCTGCCTTGCGGGCCTCGTCCTGGGCCCAGACTCCACCGTACTGGCCGAAGGCAGTGCCGACGACGGCGGTGGGCTTACCGGCGAGGGCTCCGGCACCGAAGGGACGGGACAGCCAGTCGATGGCGTTCTTCAGTGCTGCGGGTACAGTGCCGTTGTGCTCCGGGGTGACCAGGAGGAGCGTGTCGGCGTCGTTGGCTGCGGCGCGCAGGGCGGCAGCAGCGGCGGGAACCTGGCCTTCGACGTCAATGTCTTCGTTGTAGAAGGGGATGTTTCCAAGGTTTTCGTGGATGACGACGTCCACCTGCTCCGGCGCGTTCAGCTGGATTGCTTCAGCCAACTTCTGGTTGGTGGATTCGGCGCGGAGGCTGCCGACGAGGGTAAGTACGGTGCTCTTGGTCATAGGAACTCCTGGGTAGGGGCGGCGGGAGGGGTCCGCCGGCCGGGTAGTAGCTGAGGCTCTTGCTGCCTTCACCCATCTAAACGGACTGCGGTCCGTTTCTTATTCCCGGGGTCTAGAATGTGGAATGTGAGCTTCATCCCATTGCGTCCGCGACTACCGCCGGGGGAGGCGGTGGAACGCAGCGATGCCGCGAGGAATCGGGAGCGCCTGCTCGAGGCTGCCCGGGACCTCATCGGCGAGTGCGGGGCAGGAGCGCTGACCATGGACCGGCTCGCCGAGCACGCAGGGGTGGGCAAAGGCACCGTATTCCGCCGTTTTGGCAGCCGTGCCGGGCTCATGCTCACCCTCCTGAGCGAGTCCGAGGCTGCCTTCCAGGCCCGCTTTATGTTCGGGCCGCCACCCCTGGGCCCCGGCGCGCCCGGACTGGAACGCCTGATTGCTTTCGGCGTGGAGCGGATTGCCTACGTGATGGAGTTTGGTGACCTGGCGCTCGCGGCGGAGAACTCCTCCCGGGGCCGCTTTGAGGTTCCTGCTGCTGCCCTGTGGTACCGCCATATCGAGGTGCTGCTCAGGGAGGAGGGGTTCGGGGCCGACCCTTGGCTGATGGCGCGTTCGCTGGGCGCCACCCTGGCGCCGGACCGGCTCCTAAATCTGGTTCGCGTGCATGGAGTGAGCAGTGACCGGCTCAATGACTCGTGGCGGGAGCTTGTCACGCGGGTTGTCACCGCTTCCTAGACTTCGCCGCTCATTGTTCTTACGCCGTGTCACACCAAATTTACAGAATTATTCATAACGATCTGATACGGGCAGGTGGGTTTGCCCACAACCAGCCCTTTTTGGGGAGCGGCTTGTGATAGTTTCCTCTGGAATGTGACCCGCGACATAGTCCACCAGGGCTGGGCCTGCAAAGGCTGCGGGAGCCCAGCTACCGCTGGCAGAGGACCCGATGAAGCGGCACAACCCCCGCTGATCCGGGGATAACGGAAGGATCCAGCACGTGATTGTTGATTTGCCCAACAGCCTGGCCCGCCTGCTGACACCGCGGGGTTTTACCGTCCAGCTGCCGGCGGCGAAGCTGAACTAGCGCCATGCTCAGGTACCTCGCCAAGCGCGGCATCACGTACGTTTTTATGATCTTCCTGACCACCTCGGCGGGATACTTCCTGGCGGTCAGCTCCCTAAAGCCCGCATTGCTGGAGCAGGAACGGATACCCCGGCCCACCCCGGAGCAGGTGGCAAACTCGATGCGCCTCAAGGGCCTGGACCCGGACCTGAGCCCGTGGGAGCGCTACGTTGAATGGCTGACTGCCATCGTTACCCGCTGGGACTGGGGCCGCAGCCCCAACGGCGCGTTCATCAACGCCGAGTTCGGGGACCGGGTATGGATTTCCACCCGGCTCTTCCTGGCCTCCATCATCCTGACGCTCGTCATCGGTGTGGCACTCGGGGTCTATTCGGCAGCACGCCAGTACAAGTTCCAGGACCGCGTCATCACGTCCTACAGCTACCTCGCCTACATCGTGCCTGCCCCCATTGCGTACTTCCTGGTGCAGCTGGGCGCCATCAACATCAATGAAACCGTGGGGGAGCGCATCTTCTTTGTCACCGGCATTTCCACGCCCGGAATTGGGCCGGGGTGGGCGCAGTTCGTGGACATGCTGGCGCACTACGCGGTTCCGACGGTCGCCATCACGCTGGTGGGATGGGGTTCGTACCAGATTGCGCAGCGCCAGTACCTCCTGGACAACGTGAACGCCGACTTTGTCCGGACCGCCCGGGCCAAGGGGCTGACCCGGAACCAGGCGATCTCCCGGCACGCATTGCGGGTCTCATTCATTCCCGTGGCCCAAAGCATCGCCTTCACCATCCCGGCCATCTTTGCCGGCGGCTTCTTCGCGGAGAAGATCTTCGCCTGGCCCGGTGTGGGCTCCTGGAGCATCGACGCCATCTCGCTCCAGGACGTCAACGCCGCCACGGCCACGCTGGCCTACGGTTCCGTTATTTTCGCCCTGGGGGCCATCCTGGCGGACTTCGCCACCACCCTCGTCGACCCGAGAGTGCGGGTGCAGTAGCCATGACCAACCTTAACGCCGTTGACCCGGCCGCGGTCGCACAGGACGCGCACCTGGAAAACGCCGATGTCATCATCGGCAAGAACACCATCATCTTCCGCCGTTTTATGCGCAACAGGACGGCCGTGACAGGCCTTGCCATTTTCCTGGCCCTGACCGTCTTCTCCTTTGTCGGAGGCTACTTCACCCCGTGGGACAAAGAGACCATCGATCCCTTCAACATCGGCATGCCTCCCTCGGCCGAGCACTACCTCGGAACGTCCCAGGCAGGCATTGACCTCTATGCCATGACGGTCGAAGGCACCAGGATCTCCATCCTGATCGGCTTGATCGTGGGGCTTGTCTCCGTCCTTATTGCCGCCGTCTATGGGTGCACCATGGCCTACTTCGGCGGCAAGGTGGACAAGGTGATGCTCTTCGTCCTTGAAGCGCTCATCATGATGCCGGCACTGCTGGTGGTAGCGGTCGCCACCAGCGGGGGAGGGGAAGGCCTGAAGCGGGACCTGCCCTCCTGGCTGCTGCTGATCATCGTGCTGCTGGTCTTCAGTTGGATGGGAACGGCCCGGCTGATCCGGTCGCTGTCCATGTCCCTGATGCAGCGGGACTACGTCAAAGCCGCCCAGTACATGGGTGTCCCGCCGCGCCGGATCGTCTGGCGGCACCTGGTTCCCAATATCGGGTCCCTGCTGGTGCTCGACATTACCCGCGGCGTCACCGGCGCCATCCTTGCGGAGGTGGCCTTCTCGTTCATCGGCATCGGCATCAAAGTTCCGGACGTCAGCCTGGGGGTCCTCATCGGCGCTGCCACATCGCAGGTACAGACCTTTCCCTGGATGTTCTGGGTGCCGTTGACCGTTATGTTCCTGCTGACAGGCTCTCTGGCCATGATGAACGACGGACTGCGGGACGCCTTCGACCCCAGCTCCAGCTCAAGCGGCAGCGCCAAAAAACGCCGCGCACTGAAAGCCCGTGTTAAGGGGAAGTACTCATGAGCAGCGAAATTGCCGCCGGCCACGCCGAACAGCCACAGTCAACAGTGGAGCGGCTGCACGTCGCCGGCCTCCACGCGCCAACGGACGCAGTCCTCTCTGTCCGCGACCTGAACGTCCGCTTCAACACAGAGAACGGCGTAGTCCACGCAGTCCGGGGCGTTGATTTCGATCTCCTGCCTGGAAAGACGCTGGGCATCGTGGGTGAATCGGGGTCCGGCAAATCGGTTACGTCCCTGGCCATCATGGGGCTCCTCCCCACCACAGCGGAAATATCCGGGTCCGTCCGGCTCAAAGGCAAGGAGCTGCTGGGCCTCAGTGATAAAGCCATGTGCGAGTACCGCGGCAACGAACTGGCCATGGTCTTCCAGGACCCGCTGTCTTCCCTGACACCGGTGTACACCGTAGGCACCCAGATTGTGGAAGCGCTCACCATCCACAATTCCACGATGAGCAGGCAGGCAAAAGAAGCCCGCGCCGTCGAACTCCTGGCCATGGTGGGCATTCCGAGCCCCAAGGATAGGCTAAAGGCCTTCCCGCACGAGTTCTCGGGCGGCATGCGCCAGCGGGTGATGATTGCCATCGCGATCGCGAACAACCCGCGCGTCCTCATCGCTGACGAGCCGACGACGGCCCTGGACGTCACCATCCAGGCGCAGGTGCTGGAGGTGCTGCACACCGCCCAGGAGGAGACGGGTGCCGCCGTCGTGATGATCACGCACGACCTGGGCGTGGTGGCCGGGATGGCAGACGACATCATGGTGATGTATGCCGGCAAGCCCGTGGAGACGGGCGCGGTGGATGACATCTACTACAACCCGCGGATGCCCTACACCATGGGATTGCTCGGCGCCGTGCCGCGGGTGGACGTGGCGGAGAAGTCGTCCCTGGTTCCCATTGAGGGCATGCCGCCCAACCTGATCCACACACCCACCGGCTGCTCTTTCGCACCCCGCTGCCCGCTGGCCACCGACGCCTGCCTGGAGGGCGAGCCGGCGTTGGCGGCGGTACCCGGAGGTGCCCTTCACCGCGCCGCCTGCATCAAGTCCGGATCCCTGGGCGGCGACGTCGACGTCCACGACGTCTTCTCGGCCCCGCCGGTGGCGGTGTCCCGCTTTGATGCCATTCCGCGTGCGGAACGCTCCACCGTCCTGCAGCTCAAGGACGTGCGTAAGCACTTCCCCCTGACCAAGGGTGCGTTGCTAAAGCGCCGGATCGGCACGGTCAAGGCCGTGGACGGTGTCAGCTTCGATATCCGCGAAGGTGAGTGCTTCTCGATTGTGGGCGAGTCCGGTTCCGGAAAGACCACCACCCTGCTGGAGATCATGGAGTTCCACAAGGACCAGGACGGCGAGGTGACGATTGGCGGCATCAGCAACAAGCAGGCTGCCGATGCCCGGACCAAGAGTGCCATGCGCCGCGAGATGCAGATGGTGTTCCAGGACCCCACCGGGGCGCTGGATCCACGGTTCACGGTCTACGAAGTCCTCGCCGAGCCGCTTCAAAACGCCGGCATGGACAAGCAGGCCATCAGGACACGCATCATGGAACTGATGAAGCTGGTGGGCCTGCAGCCGGACCACGTCAACCGCTTCCCCAACCAGTTTTCCGGGGGACAGCGCCAGCGCGTCGGGATTGCCCGCGCCCTGGCCGTGAATCCGAAGCTGGTGGTCCTGGACGAACCTGTCTCCGCCCTTGATGTTTCCGTCCAGGCCGGCGTGATCAACCTTTTGGACAAGCTCCGTGCCGAGCTGGGCCTCAGCTACCTGCTGGTGGCCCATGACCTTTCGGTGGTCCGGCACATCTCCAACCGCGTGGCTGTTATGTACCTGGGCAAGATTGTGGAGATCGGTGAAGTGGACCGGGTGTTCGACAACCCCCGCCACCCCTACACCCGGGCCCTGCTCTCGGCCATCCCGGTGCCGGACCCGCAGGTGGAGAAGACCAGGGAGCGGATCATCCTGCGGGGCGACCTGCCCTCCCCGCTGGACGCCCCCAAGGGCTGCAACTTTGCCACCAGGTGCCCGGTCTTCGCGGCGCTGCCGCCTGCGAAACAGGAAAAGTGCCTCACCCTGGAGCCGCCGCTGGAACCGGTGGCGCCCTCGGCAGCGGCCCAGGCCCTGGCCGCCCAGCCACTGCCGGCCCTGGACCAGCGCTTCGCCTGCTTCTTCCCGGACGGGGAACTGGACGAGGACATGCTGGTAGTCCACGAATCATCGGACCACCATGCACCTTAGGTTTTTTCGACCCATCACCAGCATCACCACCTGCAACAACGAAGGGAACACCATGAGGAAACTGAACAAGATCGGCGGAGCGGCGGCCATTGCTGCTGCTCTGGCGCTGACTGCCTGCGGCGGCGGCGGTGGCGGGGCCACAGGGCCGGAAACGGCAAAGGGGCAGGAAGCAGGCAGCGACCTGTCCAAGCTCATCAGCGTTAACGAAAAGCCCGCTGCAGATCTTGAACAGGGCGGCAAGGTCACCCTTCCGCTGGGCAACATCGGCCCGGACTTCAACGGCTTCTCGAACAACGGCAACAGCGCAGACAACTCGGCGCTGCAGATTCCCATGAACCCTGTCGCGGTAAACAGCGGCGGCATCGGCGGTTGCTGGAAGCTCGACTTCGAGGGCAAGGCATCGCCCAATAAGGACTTCTGCGAGGAGGTCACGAACGAAGTCAAGGATGGCAAGCAGACCATCACCATCAAGGTCAACGAGAAGGCCACCTACAACGACGGCACCCCCATCGACGTTAAGGCCTTCCAGAACACCTGGAACATCCTGAAGAGCCCCGATACCGGCTACGACATCGTCTCCTCGGGAGCGTACGAGTTTGTTGAATCCGTCGAGGCCGGCAGCAGCGACAAGGAAATCATTGTCAAGACCAGCCAGCCGGTGTACCCGCTGGAGGACCTGTTCTTCGGCCTGATCCACCCCGCTGTGAACACTCCGCAGATCTTCAACGAAGGCTTCAACGGGGAACTGCATCCGCAGTGGATGGCAGGCCCGTTCAAGCTGGACCAGTACGATACCGCGGCCAAGACGGTAACCCTGGTGCCCAACGAGAAGTGGTGGGGCAACAAGCCGGTCCTGGAAAGCGTAGTGTTCCGCCAGCTTGAGACCAGCGCCCAGATCGCTGCCTTCAAGAACGGCGAGATCGACGCCATGTCCGCCAACACCGTCTCCCTGTACAAGCAGCTGGACGGAACTAAGGACTCAGAGGTCCGGCGCGGCCAACGCCTGTTCGCCGGCGGCTTGAATCTCAACGCCCAGCGCATCACCGATGTGGCCGTCCGCAAGGCGATCTTCGCGGCAGTGGACCGTGAGGCCCTCCGCAAGGTGCGGTTCAACGGACTGAACTGGGAAGAGCCTAGCTCCGGCTCCATGATGCTGCTGCCATTCTCCGAGTACTACCAGGACAACTACCCTGTGAAGGAAACCGGTCCGGACGCCGCCAAGAAGGTGCTCACCGATGCCGGCTACACTGCCAACGCCAACGGCATCATGGAGAAGGACGGCAAGCCCGCCGCGTTCAAGATCAGCAACTTCGGTGACGACCCAACTACGCTGGCCGTCGCGCAGACCCTGCAGAAGCAGCTCCAGGCCGGCGGCATGGATGTTGGTATCGACCAGCGTGCCTCGGCCGACTTCGGCAAGGTCCTGGGCTCGCGTGAATTCGACCTGAGCATCTCCGGCTACACGGTCGGTCCGGACGCCACGTCCGCCGTCAAGCAGTACTACGACTCCAAGACCAACGAAAACCAGCTGGGCGATGCCGAACTGGACAAGAAGATCGCCGATCTGGCGTCCATCGAGGACAACGCCGAGCGCAACAAGGCGGCAATGGAAGTTGAAAAGGAGCACATGGCCAAGTACTACTCCATGGGCGTAGTCTTCAACGGCCCGCAGATCTCCTTCGTCCGCACCGGCCTGGCCAACTACGGCCCGTCGCTGTTCCAGAGCCTGTCCCAGGTTCCGGACTGGACCACCCTCGGCTGGGAAAAGAAGTAGCCCCACCCCCGGGACGCTCTCTCACTTAATGTGGGTTTTCCTGCAACGCTCTCTCACTTTCTTTTAGGAAGTGAGAGAGCGTTGGCCGTTAAGGGGCATTAGGTGAGAGAGCGTGCCGGAGTACCGTAGCCCTATGACTGACTCCGCCGCTCCACGCACTATCCGCACGGCCGTCGTCGGCTACGGCCTGTCCGGCAGCGTCTTCCACGCACCCTTGATCGGGACGGACGCGCGCTACTCGCTGGACATCATCGCCACGTCCAACGTGGAGCGGCAGAAGGCGGCCACTGCCCGCTACCCCGGCGTGAGGACAGTGCACGACGGCGATGCTGTCCTGGCGCGCGCTGCTGACCTTGACCTCGTGGTCCTGGGCACCCCGCCGGCCACGCATTACCCGCTCGCCAAGGCAGCGCTGGAAGCCGGCCTGGATGTGGTGGTGGACAAGCCATTTGCGGTGACCAGCGAGGAAGGACAGGAGCTTGTTGCCCTCGCCCAACAACGGGGCCGGGTGTTGACGGTGTTCCAGAACAGGCGGTGGGACGGGGACTTCCTGACGCTCCGGAAACTCCTGGCGGCGGACGCCGTGGGGAAGGTGACCAGGTTTGAGTCGCGGTTCGAACGGTGGTCTCCCGCCATCGCCAAGGCGTGGAAGGCGCATGCCACCGCCTCGGACGGGGGCGGCGTCCTGTTCGACCTCGGCAGCCACCTGATCGACCAGGCGCTCCTGCTGTTTGGTCCCGCGACGGTGGTCCACGCCGAGCTGAGGGCACGGCGCGCGGACGAGCGGGCGGACGACGACGTCTTCCTGGTGCTGCGGCACACCTCAGGAGTGCTGAGCCACCTCACAATGAACATGCTCTGCGCGCAGCAGGGCCCGCGGTTCCGGGTGTTGGGTTCCGTTGGCGGCTACACCAAGAACGGCGTGGATCCGCAGGAGCCGTACATCGTTGCCGGCGGCAGCCCCCTGGACGCGGAGTACGGCGAGGAGGCGCCGGAGTGGGCAGGGCTCCTGGGCCGTGACGGCCACCTTGATGCCCTCCCCACCGAGCGGGGCGCCTACCCCGAGTTCTACCGGCTCCTGGCGGACAAGATCCTCGACGGCGGAACGGCCTCAAAGCTGCCGCTCCCGGTAGACCCGGCAGACGCCGTCGAGACAATCAAACTAATAGAAAAAGCAAGGGAACTGGCTGGAGAAAGGGCTTAAACGACAACGCTGGACGACAGACATCCGGCAGCGTGCTCCCCACCAGCCCCCTAACCTCGCAAGCTCGGCCAGGGAACCCTGCTGGCGTGGGCCCAGGGGGCGGCACGCGTTGGATGACTGCCGTCCGGCGCAGCGGGACGAGTTAGACCTACGCAGACACCAGTTCGTGCCAGTCCGCTACGAGGGGCAGGTCGTGCGCTTCGGACACGGAGTGGTGTGCAACGTGGCCGGCGGCGATGTTGAGGCCTGCGGCCAGGGCGGGGTCGCGGTCGAAGGCGGCCTTGACGCCGAGGTTGGCCAGGGACACCGCGTACCGCAGGGTCACGTTGGTCAAGGCGTAGGTGGAGGTGTTGGGGACGGCGCCGGGCATGTTGGGCGGCCAGGGCGGGGTCGCGGTCGAAGGCGGCCTTGACGCCGAGGTTGGCCAGGGACACCGCGTACCGCAGGGTCACGTTGGTCAAGGCGTAGGTGGAGGTGTTGGGGACGGCGCCGGGCATGTTGGCCACGCAGTAGAAAATGGTGTTGTGGACCTTGTAGGTGGGTTCCTGATGCGTGGTGGGGCGGGTGTCCTCGAAGCAGCCGCCCTGGTCCACGGCGATATCCACCAGGACTGAACCGGGCTTCATGCGGGCCACCAGCTCGTTGGTTACCAGCTTGGGGGCCTTGGCGCCCGGGATGAGGACGGAGCCGATTACCAGGTCGGCGTCCACCACGGACTTTTCGATCTCGTAGGAGTTCGATGCCACCGTCTTCAGCCGGCCCTGGTACTGGGCGTCCAGCTCGCGCAGGCGGTTGATGTTGATGTCCATGATGGTGACGTCGGCACCCAGGCCCAATGCCATGGCTGCCGCGTTGGTTCCGGCAACGCCGGCGCCCAGGACAACTACCTTTGCGGGCCGGACGCCGGGCACGCCGCCCAGCAGCACGCCCTTGCCGCCGGCGGGGGCCATCAGCGAAGCGGCGCCCACCTGGACGGAGAGCCGGCCTGCTACCTCGGACATGGGGGCCAGCAGCGGGAGGGTGCGGCCTTCCTGGACGGTCTCGTAGGCGATGGCGGTGACGCCGGAGTTGATGAGCTCGCGGGTAAGTTCCGGCTCGGCGGCGAGGTGGAGGTAGGTGAAGAGGATCAGGCCCTTGCGGAAGCGGTGGTACTCGGCCTTGATGGGTTCCTTGACCTTCATCACCATGTCCGCACGTGCCCAGACCGCGGGTAAGTTCCGGCTCGGCGGCGAGGTGGAGGTAGGTGAAGAGGATCAGGCCCTTGCGGAAGCGGTGGTACTCGGCCTTGATGGGTTCCTTGACCTTCATCACCATGTCCGCACGTGCCCAGACGTCGTCGGCGTCGTTGACGATCTCGGCGCCGGCGATGGCGTATTCCTCGTCCGTGATGCCTGACCCCAGTCCTGCGCCGCGTTCCACCAGCACGGTGTGGCCGTGGGTGCGGAACTCGTGGACGCCGGCGGCGGTGATGGCCACCCGGAATTCGTTATTCTTGATTTCTTTGGGGACACCGATGATCATCGTGGGCTCCAGGTTCTCGGCGGGTAAGCCGGAAAGTGCGGAAGATTGTGTGTTTCCACGATAAATCCGGTTGTGAGCCAGCTGACATGGGAAGGAAGGGTCGGTGAAGTAAAAACCCCGTCATTCCGCGGATCCAGACTCTAGCAGATCGACATTTGTCCAGCCCTGGGGCGTCAGGTGTCGCCTCATGTCCGTTCGTCCCCGCCAGTGCAAAGGCAGTAGTGTTGGGCCATGCAGCAGCAGGGCGTGGAGCAACTGGTTGAGCAGGTGGCGCAGAAACTGGGCCGCGGCTTGTCCCTGGAAGACCTGGACGGCGTGCTGCTGGCTTACAGCTCCAACCAGTCCCACGCCGACCGGGTCCGCGTGAACTTCCTGCTCAGCAAGAAGGTACCGGCCGATGTCAGCGCCTGGCAGCTGTCCCACGGTATTGCCACCGCCGTCCGCCCCGTCGCGGTTCCCGCAAACCCTCACCTTGGGATGCTCGGCCGCGTCTGTGTCCCGCTGATGGTCCGCGGCTTCCGGGTGGGTTACCTCTGGGTGCAGCAGGACTCCGTGGAGGAGAATCCGACGTCGATCCTCACGCAATTGCCGACGGTCACCAACGAGCTCGAGATGCTCTCCGGTCTGCTGCTCGATTCGAACACCGCCGAGTCCGAATTCCGGCGCGGGCGGGAGCGGGAATTCCTTTCAGCTTGTGCGGGGGAAGCAAATGCGGTGGCGGCGGTGGCCGGCTGGAAAGAGGTCCAGGGCCGCGGGCCCTGGCAGATGGTTACAGTGCTCGACGCCGACGGGTGGGCGGGTGGGCCGGATCCCATCGCCTCAACCCTGATCCACCGCTCGGCAGCGCTCCAGGCAACGGTGGGTGTTGATGCCGCCCTTTTCAGCGCCGGGACGGAGACCCACTCCGTGGTGCTGTTCCGCGAGTCATCGGGCCGCGCAAACCACGCCCAGGTCCTGGTCCACTACCAGCTGGAGCTGGCAAAGCGCTCCGGACGGCCGGTTCACCGCATCATCTTAGGGATCAGCGAAGGGTTTGCCCGGCCGCGGGAACTCGCCGAGGCCTACCGGCAATCCAAGCTCGCCGCACAGGCCGCCGCGGTGGACGCCCAGCTCGGGGAACTCGTGGACTGCCGGTCCACCGGCGTCTATCAGCTGTTGGCCTCTGCCGGGGGCGGTGCAGGGGCGTGGGCTGACTCCGGGTCCGTCTACTTCCGCGCGCTTGAAGACCACGACCGCAACGGCGAACTGATCCCGGTCCTGGAACTGCTGTACGACAACGACGGTTCCGTCCAGGACGTTGCCGCGAAACTCCACCTGCACCGCAGCAGCATCTACAACAGGCTGGGCCGGATCCGGCAACTGCTGGGGGTGGATCCGCTGAAAGGGCTGCCCCGCCTGGAACTCCACGCTGCCCTCAAGATGCGGCGCTGGGCCCTTCGGCCCCGGATCTGACGTCCCCGTCAGCCTGGTCCGCAGCAGCCTTTTTCTGCCGGTCCTTCTTCTGCCCCTCCAGCCACGCCATGATCGCCGCCAGGGGAATCCGACGGTGGCTGCCCCGGTATTCCACGGGAATCTCGCCGCGGTCCGTCATGTTGCGGAGGTAGGTGTGCGAGATTCCCGCCAGTTCTGCAGCCTTTGACGTGGTCAGCATTTCCTCCACGCTGCTGACCGTCACAGCCTCGCCGCGGCTGAACCGCTGCAGGAGGTCAACGACGGCGTCCCTCGCCAGGGGCGGCAGGCGGGGGACAGTGCCGTCCACGAAAACGGTGATGTCGTCGCTGCCGGCCAGTGCCTGCTGCAGCTTTACGGCGTCTTCGGGCGGAAGGGCGCCGGCCATCCTGGGAGCAATCAGTGCCATGGCCCCAGCCTACCGGTGGTCCGGAGCCTGCCGATGAGACCGGTCTACCTGTGCGCCGCGGCCTGCCGGTGCCTTTCGGGCTCCGGCGGTATGCTCGGCTGATGGCATTAACTGGTGGCCGGGACGTTGAATCCGGTGGTTTGCAGGGAAGGCTCTACGCTTCCGTCCAGCCGGCAGAGATGGGAGCGCGGCCTACCTATGTGCTGCTGCACGGCATCGGTGTCTCGCACCGCTATCTGGCCCGGCTTCACGAGGAACTGGCAAAAGCAGCGGACGTCTACTCCTTCGACCTGCCCGGCTTTGGGAAGTCGTCAAACCCCGGGCGCCAACTGCAGGTTGAAGAGTTCGCTGGCTTCGTAGGGGACGTCCTGACGGAGGCCGGGGTCCACAACTACGTGCCGGT
This sequence comes from Pseudarthrobacter sp. R1, assembly GCF_024494415.1. Taxonomy (NCBI): domain Bacteria; kingdom Bacillati; phylum Actinomycetota; class Actinomycetes; order Micrococcales; family Micrococcaceae; genus Pseudarthrobacter; species Pseudarthrobacter sp. R1. Next base: position 303,830 of record NZ_JAMKFI010000006.1, read on the forward strand.
GGGCCACTCGATGGGGACCCAGTTCGCAGTCGAACTGGCCCTGCAGGAACCCGAGCGGGTGGCCGGTGCCGTGCTGATGGGTCCGGTGGTGGAAACCAGCAGGAAGTCGACGGCCAGGCAGGCGGTGGCACTCACGCGCGACGCCATGTTCAGCGAGTCCCTGACCTCCAACGCCATCGTCTTCAGCGACTACTTCAGGGCGGGCCCGCGCTGGTACCTGACCGAACTGCCGGTGATGATGGACTACCCCTTGGAGGAACGGCTGGCCGCTGTCAGCCAGCCCGTGCTGGTGCTCCGCGGAACCAAGGACCCCATTGCCCGCCGGCCTTGGTGCGTGAACCTCGCAGAGGTGGCCCAGCAGGGAACGATGGCCGAGATCCTGGGCCAGGGCCACGTCTTCCAGCACACTGCCCCCGAAATCGCGGCCCAGGCCATCAGCGGCTGGGTCCGGGCCGTGAACGGGTTCGGCGTTACGGCCTAGCAGGCCCCCGCCGGCAGGGCGGGGGCCAGCCGGGTCAGAGCCCCAGTTCCTCCAGGACGGGCAGCTTTTCGCGCACCCACGCCCGCGCCTCAGTCGCGCTGGGGGCGGACAGGGCAAGCTTGGCGAGTTGCTGCGCTTCCTCGAAGGTCACCGTCTTCAGCACGGCTGCGACAGCGGCGAGGGAGCGGGCCGTCATGGACAGCGTGCTCACGCCGAGGCCCGTAAGGACGACGGCGAGCGCCGGGTCCGCGGCTGCCTCACCGCAGACGCCCACGGGTTTGTTGTTGCCCTCGGCACGTGATCCCTCCACCGTCAGCCCAACAAGGCGCAGGACGGCCGGCTGCCAGGGGGTGTTGAGGTTCGCGAGCGGGCCGAGCTGGCGGTCCGCGGCCATGGCGTACTGGGTGAGGTCGTTGGTGCCAAGGCTCGCGAAGCCCACTTCGCGGAGGATGGCTTCCGCAGTAAGGGCAGCGGAAGGAACCTCCACCATGACGCCGGGGGTCTTGATGCCGGCATCAGCGCACATGGAGGCAAACCGGGCAGCCTCTTCCGCCGTCGAGATCATCGGGGCCATGACCCACACGTCCGCTTCGGACTGCTTTTCAGCCAGCGCGATGGCTTCCAGTTGGCGGTCCAGGACGCCGGGGGTGGTGAAGTCGGTGCGGTAGCCGCGGACGCCGAGGGCGGGATTGGGTTCGGTGGAGTCAGTGAGGAAGGGGAGCGGCTTGTCGGCGCCGGCATCGAGCGTCCGCAGGACCACTTTCTTGCCCGGGAAGGCATCAAAGACCTTTTTGTAGGCAAGGGCCTGCTCTTCAACGCTGGGTTCGGTGTCACGTTCCAGGAAGCAGAACTCGGTACGGAACAGCCCCACGCCTTGGGCGCCGAGCTTGGCTGCCGCCTCCGCGTCCTTGCCGCCGCCCACGTTGGCGAGCAGCGGGACCAAGTGGCCGTCCGCCGTCGCGCCCGTGCCGCTGAACTCGGCCAGCAGGGAAGCCGTGGCCGCCCACGCCTCTGCGGCTGCGCGCAAGGCGTCGTCCGGCTCGGAGGTGACAGCGCCGGCGGCGCCGTCCAAGTACACTTCCGTGCCGTCCGGAAGTTCGTCCACTCCTACTGCCGCGACGACGGCGGGCAGGCCGAGGGAACGGGCAATGATGGCGGTGTGGGACTGGGGCCCGCCGCCTGAGGTCACCAGGGCCAGGACCTTGTTCGGGTCCAATGTGGCGGTGTCCGCCGGGGCCAGGTCCTCGGCCACCAGGACGAACGGGGTGTTTGAAGCCGGGATTCCGGGCGCGGGCACACCCCGCAGCTCGGCGACGATCCGCGCGCGCACGTCGAGGACGTCGGTGGCGCGCTCGGCCATGTAGCCGCCCAGGTTGTGGAGCATTTCGGAAACGGAGGAGCCGGACTCCCAGATGGCGCGTTCGGCCGATGTTCCGCGGGCAACCAGCTTGGCGGCGCCCTTGATCAACATGGTGTCCTTGGCCATCAGTGCCGTGGCTTCCAGGACTGCCTTGCCGTCGCCGGTGGCATGGGCGGCGCGAGCTTTGAGCTCATCGTGCACGGCCTGTGAGGCCGCCTTCAGCGCTGCTGTGGCTTCCTCGGCGGTGGTGCCTGCTGCCAGCTGCTCGCCGGCCGGAGGTTCGCTGATGGGTTTGGGCATCTGCCGGACGGTGCCGATGACGCGGCCTGGGCTGACGCCTACTCCTGGGAAGTTCTGCACTGAAGGTCCTCATTCTCTGCCGGTTGCCAGGCCCGCCGGTATTGTCCGGCGCCATGCCGGCCCGCCGGAGGACTGCTACGTCCGGAGGCGGGAAACGTGCCTGAAAAAATTGTATGTGATTCAGTTCATATAGCATTGCTATAGGTGCTAGGGTAGCGGTTATGAGTTTGGATGGCCAGCTTCCCCCCAAGATGCGGCTGCTGCGTGCAGCCGCCGAGCTGCTGGCGAACTCTGCGGGAGCACCTGTTTCCACCCGCCAGATCACCCAGCTGGCAGGAGTGACGGCTCCCACGCTGTACCACCACTTCGGTGACAAGGAAGGGCTGTTCGACGCCGTCGTCGCCGCAGGGTTTGAAGAGTATGTTGCGGGCGAAAGGGATTTCGCCCCCTCCGGACAGCCGCTCGAGGATATCCGGAGAATGTGGGACAACCACGTGCAGTTCGGGCTCAACCAGCCGGAACTGTATTTGGTGATGTTCGGCAACATCCGCCCGGAAAGCCGCCCCGCCATCGTTGCCGATGCCGAGGCGCTGATGGAGGAGATGCTGAACAAGGCAGCGGTGGCAGGCCAGCTTAACGTCCAGCCCCGGGAGGCGGCCAGGTCCATCCTGGCCGCGAACGTGGGTGTGACGCTGATGCTGATTGCGGAGCCCGCCTCCGACCGGAACCTCGAATTGTCCACCATGACCCGGGACGCCATGATTTTCGCGGTGTCCGCCGAGCCGGCCAGCGGCGCGGCCCCGGATGACACCGGGAAATCGTCGGTGGTGGTGGCAGCGATCGCACTGAACGCCGCACTTCAGGCCTCGCACTCAGACCAGCTCTCCAGCTCGGAACTCAAACTCTTCCTCGAATGGCTTCACCGGATCTCCACCAGCCCGGCCGGCTGAAAAGCGTGCCAAACAGTTCCATCAGTACGTCGTCGTAAGTATCGGACCATCCTGCGGAGCAGCGGGAATGACGGTTAGGAAAGCACATGGCAACAGAGACAGTTGCAAAACCCCGCACCAGCATGCGGGTTGGCGTCCAGAAGTTCGGGACGTTCCTGTCCGGGATGATCATGCCCAACATCGGCGCCTTTATCGCCTGGGGCATCATCACAGCCCTCTTCATTGAGAAGGGCTGGCTGCCTGTTCCCCAGCTGGGCGGCTTCGGCGAGACAAACGGGGTGCCGAACACCGGCCTGGTGGGACCAATGATCACCTACCTGCTGCCGCTGCTGATCGGCTACACCGGCGGCAAGATGGTCTACGACGTCCGCGGCGGCGTGGTGGGCGCCATCGGCACCATGGGTGTGATCGTGGGTGCCGGCATCCCCATGTTCATCGGTGCAATGATCATGGGCCCGCTGGGCGGCTGGACCATGAAGAAGATCGACTCGATCTGGGACGGTAAGATCCGCCCCGGCTTCGAGATGCTGGTCAACAACTTCTCCGCCGGCATCTGGGGCGGACTGCTGGCCATGCTGGGCTTCTATGGCATCTCGCCGCTGGTTTCGGCGTTCAGCACCGGCGCGGGCAACGTGGTGCAGTTCCTGGTCAACAACGGCCTGCTGCCCCTGACCAGCATCTTCATTGAACCCGCGAAGGTGCTCTTCCTCAACAACGCCATCAACCACGGCGTGCTCACGCCGCTGGGCGTCCAGCAGTCGCTGGAGCAGGGCAAGTCCATCCTGTTCCTGCTGGAAGCCAACCCCGGCCCCGGCTTCGGCATCCTGCTCGCCTACATGTTCTTCGGCCGCGGTGCCGCCAAGGCCTCCGCTCCCGGTGCCGCCATCATCCACTTCCTGGGTGGCATCCACGAGATCTACTTCCCGTACGTGCTGATGCGTCCGCTGCTGATCCTGGCCGCCATCGCAGGTGGCATGACGGGCATCGCCACCTTGGCCATCACGGGTGCAGGCCTGGTGGCTCCGGCCGCCCCGGGGTCCATCATCGCGGTGCTCGCCCAGACCTCCCGTGACAGCTACGTGGGCGTCATCCTGGCCGTCCTCCTGGCCACCGCGGCGTCCTTCCTCGTGGCCTCGGTCATCATGAAGACCACCAAGCACAGTGATGAAGGCGACCTCAGCGCGGCCACGTCCCGCATGGAGCAGATGAAGGGCAAGAAGAGCTCCGTGTCCTCCACCCTGACGGGCGCAGGTTCTGCTGCCGGTGGCGGCGGGGTTGCTGTTCTGGCCGGGCCTGTCCGGAACATCGTCTTCGCGTGCGACGCCGGCATGGGCTCCAGCGCCATGGGCGCCTCGGTGCTGCGGAACAAGATCAAGGCGGCCGGGTTCCCGGACGTGAAGGTCACCAACGCCTCCATCGCCAACCTCAACGACGACTACGACGTTGTGGTCACCCACCAGGACCTGACCGAACGCGCCAAGCCGGCCACCTCCAGCGCCGTCCACTATTCCGTTGACAACTTCATGAGCAGCCCGCGCTACGACGAAATCGTGGAGCTGGTCAGGGAGAGCAACACCGACGGTGCCGCTGCAACGGAAGGCCCGGACGCCGGCGCGGGAACACCGGGCGGAGCGTCCGCATCCGGACCAGCGACCGGAATAGCGGCTGGAACTGCAGCTGCAGGAGCCGCCGGCACCGCCGTCGGAACGTCCGAAGCCGAACCCGCAGGGACCGGAACGTCCGAAATCCTTGCCCGGGAGAGCGTAGTGCTCCGCGGGACAGCTACCACCCGTGATGCCGCCATTGACGAAGCCGGCAGGCTCCTGCTGGCCCGCGGCGCGGTGGACGAGGACTACGTCAGGGCCATGCACGAACGGGAGCAGTCGGTGTCCACCTATATGGGCAGCTTCCTGGCCATCCCGCACGGCACCAACGCGGCCAAGGACCACATCCGGAAGTCCGCGGTGTCAGTGATCCGTTACCCGGAGGGCATCGACTGGAACGGCAAGCAGGTCAAGTTCGTGGTGGGTGTCGCCGGCATCAACAACGAGCACCTGCACATCCTGTCCTCCATCGCGAAGGTCTTCACCAACAAGGAACAGGTGGCCCGGCTGGAGGCCGCCACGTCAGAGGACGAGGTCCTGGAGCTCTTTGGAAAGGTCAACGCATAGTGAAGGCGGTACATTTCGGGGCCGGAAACATCGGGCGCGGGTTTGTGGGCCTGCTCCTGCACAACGCAGGCTATGAGGTGGTGTTCGCCGACGTAGCGGAGGACCTCATCGCCGAACTCGCCAAGGCCGAGAGCTATGCCGTGCATGAAGTGGGGGAGAACCCTGCGGTGCGGACGGTGAACAACTTCCGGGCGTTGAATTCCAACACCCGGGAGGCCGAGCTCGTTGCAGAAATTGCGACGGCGGACATCGTCACCACCGCGGTGGGCCCGCACATCCTGAAGTTCGTGGCGCCGGTAATTGCCAGGGGCATAGTTGCACGGGGGGCAGAGCTGGCTCCGCTGCAGGTCATGGCCTGTGAGAATGCCATCAACGCCACGGACATCCTGGCCAAGGAAGTGGCTTCCCAGCCGGGGGCCGCCGCCGGGGCGCTGGACGGCAAAGCGGTGTTCGCGAACACCGCGGTCGACCGCATCGTCCCCAACCAGGAGGCCGGCCAGGGGCTGGATGTCACGGTGGAGACGTTCTACGAATGGGTCATCGACCGTACCGCTTTTGCCGGTGCCGCCCCCGAGATTCCGGGTGCCACCTTTGTGGACGATCTTTCGCCCTACATTGAGCGGAAGCTGTTTACGGTGAACACCGGCCACGCGTCGGCCGCCTACTTCGGGTTCGAGGCGGGCCTGGAGAAAATTTCCGACGCCATGGCAGACCAGGACGTTGCCGAGGACGTCCGGGCGGTGTTGGAGGAGACCAAGCAGCTCCTGGTTTCCAAGCACGGTTTCAGCAACGATGAGCAGGAAGCCTACGTCCAGAAGATCCTGGTCCGGTTCTCCAACCCGTACCTGCCTGACACTGTGCACCGGGTGGGGCGTGCCCCGCTGCGAAAGCTGAGCCGGCACGAGCGGTTTATTGGGCCGGCAGCGGAACTGGCCGAGCGGGGTGTGGTGCCGGAGGCGCTCCTTGGCGCCATCGCCGCTGCCCTCCGCTTCAACGATCCCGCCGATACGGAGGCAACAGAGCTTGCCGGGATTCTTGCCTCGGCCAGCCCGGCTGATGCCACGGCGAGGATTACAGGCCTTGAGCCAGCCCATCCTCTGTTCAACGCCGTCTCCACCCTGGTGGAGGAACGCCAGGCGGAGCTCGCCCAAACCCCCGCCTAGACGCTCTCTCACTTCCTGCGGGTTTTTCGGCAACCCTCCTGCAGTCACGACGCCGGCACTTCCCCAAGTGCCGGCGTCGTTCTGTGTGATCTCTCCCACTTATGACTCAAACTGCCACTTCCGTTTTGAAGTTAGCCTCTCCTTACTTATAGGCTCTGGACCATTAGGCAACGAAGTTGTGACGTATTACCCGAGCGGAGAAAAACGTGAAGAAGAGGCTGTCAAGCTACCTGGGGGCACTTGCGGCGGGAGTGGCGCTTTTGACCGTCACCGCTTGCGGAGGAAGCGCGACGGCGACTCCCGCTGACGAAGCAGCCACCATCACCGTGGAGCACGCCCAGGGCAGTACCGCCAACGTCCCCGTGAACCCGGAGAAGGTTTTCACGTTCGACCTCGGCGTCCTGGACACGCTGGATGCCCTCGGTGTTGAGCCCGCAGGCGTGCCGGAAGCCGCCTACCCGGAGGCGCTCAGCAAGTACGCCGACGCAAAGTACAGCAAAATCGGGTCCCTGAAAGAACCTGACTTCGAGGCCGTCAGCGCCGGCGAACCCGACCTCATCATCATCTCCGGCCGTACGGCGGGAGCGTATGAGGAACTGAGCAAGATCGCCCCCACCATCGACCTGTCCATCGATGCTGCCCAGCCGATGGAAAGCTTCAAGGCGCAGACCGAAAAGCTGGGAACCATCTTTGACAAGGCAGCGGAAGTGGAAGAAAAGCTCGCCTCAGTGGACGCCACCGTCTCCGACACGAAGGCCAAGGCCGCCGACGCCGGCAAGGGCCTTATAGTCCTGACCTCCGGCGGAGAGTTGACCGCTTACGGCGCCGGCTCGCGCTTCGGCATCATCCATGACGTCCTGGGCGTCCCCACGGCAGCAGACGTTAAGGTTGACGGCAGCCACGGCGAGGCAATCTCCTTCGAATACATCAAGCAGGCCAACCCGGACATCCTCTACGTCATCAACCGCGACACGGCGGTAGGCACCGAAGCTTCCGCTGCCAACCCCATCCTGGACAACGAGCTCGTCCAGTCCACGAACGCCGCCAAGAACAACAAGGTCATCAACCTTGACCCCGCCGGCTGGTACGTCGTGGGTTACGGCCTGAACAACGTCAAGGCAATGGTGGACGCCGTCGCCGATTCCGTGGCGTAACGCCACCCAACTGAGCACCAGACCCCATGACCGCCACCGCCGTGCGCCCGCTTGCGCCGGCAACCCCCAGCCAGGCCCGCCACAGTGCAGGCCTGGCTGCGGCCGCAGTTGCCGTCCTTGCCCTCGCGGCCGCCAGCATGTTTGTGGGCGTCAGCGACGTCTCACTTCCGGCCCTCCTGTCGGGCGAACCGGCCACGGTGGAGGTTTTCTGGATTTCCCGTGTGCCACGGACCCTGGCCGTGGTGCTCGCCGGCATGGCGGTGGCTGTCGCCGGCCTGATCATGCAGCTCATGGCCAGGAACCGCTTCGTGGAGCCCTCAACGGTGGGAACGGTTGAATCCGCCACCCTTGGGATCCTGGTGGTTACTGTCTTCGCCCCGCAGGCCCCGGTACTGGCCAAGATGCTGGTGGCCAGCGCCTTTGCACTGCTGGGAACCGCGCTCTTTTTGGCCATCCTGCGGCGGCTCCCCGCCCGCAATACCCTGCTCATCCCGCTGGTGGGAATCATGCTGGGCGGGGTGATTGCTGCCGTCACCACGTTCTTCGCCTACCGCTACGACCTGCTGCAGACCCTCAGCAACTGGATGATCGGCGACTTCTCGGGGGTACTCCGTGGCCGGTACGAGCTGCTCTGGATCGTCGCTGTCCTGATGCTGCTGGGCCTCCTCGCCGCCGACCGTTTCACAGTGGCGGGAATGGGTCAGGACTTCACCACCAACCTGGGACTCAACTACGGCCGGACCATGCGGCTGGGACTGGTCATCGTCTCGTTGATCTCGGCGGTGGTGGTCACCACCGTGGGCGCCGTCCCCTTCCTGGGACTCGTGGTGCCCAACATCGTGTCCCTCATCTTCGGCGACAACCTGCGCCGGGCCGTGCCGTGGACCGCCCTGTTCGGCGCCGCCTTCGTGCTGGTGTGCGACATCATCGGCCGGACCATCCGCTATCCCTACGAGGTCCCCGTGGGAATGGTGATGTCCGTGCTGGGCGCCATTCTCTTCCTCGCCCTGATCCTGAGGAGGCGCAATGCGTGAGAGCACAACGCTGCTGCCACCCGCCCAAAAGCCTGGCATTGTGAAGGGGCGGGCCGCTGGGGCAGCGCCCAAGCTCAAAGCCGCCATCCGTAATGCCTCTCCCCGCCTGGTAGTGGGGGTCCTGCTCGCGGCCGCTGCCGCCGTCGTCTGCCTTTTCCTGTTCTTCGAACTCAAAGGCAACATCGGATACATCCTGCCGCGCCGGGCCATCAAAGTGGCCGCGATGCTGCTCGTAGCCGTTGCCGTAGGCGTGTCCACCCTCCTGTTCCAGACCGTCACGGCCAACCGGATCCTGACGCCGTCAATTATGGGCTTCGATTCGCTGTACATCCTGGTGCAGACGGCGATGGCGTTTACGCTCGGGGCCGCCGCGGTGGTGGCCGCCCCGCCCACGCTGCAGTTCGGCGTCGAAGTGCTGCTGATGGTGGCGTTCAGCGCACTGCTCTACCGCTGGATGTTCACCGGCGCCACCCGCTCCCTCCACCTGCTCCTGCTGGTGGGTGTCATCCTGGGCAGCCTGTTCCGCGGCCTGTCCTCCCTGCTGCAGCGGCTGATGGAGCCGAGTGAATTCATCATCCTCCAGGATTTGTTCTTCGCCAGTTTCAACAATGTGGATCCCGCGCTGCTGGGCGTCTCCGCGGTCATCGTTGCTGTTGTCTGTGCTGTTGTTTGGCGGGCCCGCCACACGCTGGACGTGCTGGCGCTGGGGCGCGACGTGGCCATCAACGTAGGTGTCGACCATGAGAAAGTGGTGATGCGGGTCCTGCTGGGGTGCTCGCTTCTGGTGGCGGTGTCCACAGCGTTAGTGGGGCCCGTGACGTTCTTCGGGCTGCTGGTAGTGAGCCTGGGCTATCAGCTGTGCCGCGGCTTCAGCCACGCCTGGCTGCTGCCCATTGTGGTGCTGATCGGCGCCGTGGCCCTGGTGGGCGGGCAGTTGCTCCTGGAAAAGGTGTTCGGCTTCGGCACCGCCCTGAGCGTGGTCATCGAATTCGCCGGCGGCATCCTGTTCCTCTACCTCCTCCTGAAAGGCTCCCTGAAATGACCTGCCCCCGTCCTGGTGCCACAAGCGCGGGAACGCTGCCATGATCGAGGTCCGGAACGTCTCCAAGAGCTATGGCGGGCAGGCGGTCCTCGACGACGTCAGCTGCGTGATCCCCGAGGGCGGCATCACCTCGATCATCGGCCCTAACGGGGCGGGAAAGTCCACTCTGCTCTCGCTGATCAGCCGGCTGCAGCCGCTCGAGGCAGGCGCCGTGTCCGTGGCCGGCCTGGATATCGCCGCCACGGACAGCCGGGAGCTGGCGCGGACCATGGCCATCCTGCGGCAGGAAAACCACCTCACCATGCGGCTCACCGTCCGGGACCTTGTGGCTTTTGGCCGCTTCCCCCACTCCGGCGGCAGGCCCACTGTGGAGGACCTCGCCAAGGTGGAGGAAGCCATTGCCCACCTGGACCTGACACCCATGGCGGACAAGTTCGTGGACGAGCTCTCGGGCGGCCAGCGCCAGCGCGCGTTCATCGCCATGGTGCTTGCGCAGGACACCCGGTACCTGCTCCTCGACGAGCCGTTGAACAACCTGGACATGAAGCACTCGGTGGAGATGATGCGGCTCCTGCGCAGGCTGGCTGACGAGTTCGGGAAAACAATCGTCCTGGTGGTCCATGACATCAACTTCGCGTCCTGCTACTCAGACACCATCCTGGCCATGAAGGACGGGCGGTTGGTCCACCAGGGCAGCCCCCGCCAAATCATGCAGCAGGCCATGCTCCGCGACGTGTACGACATCGACATCCGGATCGAGGACATCGACGGCAACCGGATCGGCGTCTACTTCGCCTGACGCTTCCCAACGCTCTCTCACTTGATGCGGGTTTTCCGGCGACGCTCTCTCATTTGACGTGGGTTTTCCGGCGACGCTCCTTCATGTTCTGCACGAAAAGCCAAGACCCTCCCGCACAAGGGAATGTGGGGGAGGGTCGGCCGTTGGGCCCTCTCCGTCAGGCTGGTTGTGAGTCAATCAGTGATCGAAGGGAACAGGAGCAGCCATGACTGTTGGTCCGCGGGGTATTAGCCGTGATGAGATTCGGGAATTGGTGCATGAGTATTACGTGCAGCCGTACGGGACGAGGAAGGAATGGCTTGCCTCTCAGCCAGTGACGGAGT
>NZ_JAMKFI010000006.1:314706-371299 GCF_024494415.1 Pseudarthrobacter sp. R1
CGACAAAAACCCCGCACGCTTCCACCAGCGCCCCAGCACACCAACCCCCGCCAGCCACGCCGGCATCAACCTACCGGCAACAACAAAACAACCAACCCAATGACTCCACACAGCTTGACAGTCTGCGGGGCTGCCAAAGGTGAGAGAGCGTTCCGTAAAAACCCCCGTTAGGTGAGAGAGCGTTCCGTAAAAACCCCCATTAGGTGAGAGAGCGTCTAGCCCTTGGCGGAGCCTTTCGCCACAAACAGCGTCTCCGCCTGCTCCAGGGACATCCCGTTGGTCTCCGGCACCTTTAACATCACAAAGAAGAACGACGCCGCCGCGAACAGTGCGTACATGGCGTACGTCAGCGGGAGCGAACCGGCGGCCATGACCGGGAAGCTGAGCGTGATGGCAAAGTTCGCCACCCACTGCGCAGCGGCGGCAAGGCCAAGGGCGCGGGCACGGATCCGGGACGGGAAGATCTCGCCCAGGAGCACCCACACCAGCGGGCCCCAGGACGCGCCGAAGCTGACCACAAACACGTTGGCCGCCACGAGGGCCACCGGACCCCAGGCTCCGGGCAAAGAAATCTCGGTGCCGGATCCAACGGCGGAGGCGAATGCCAGGGCCATGGCAGCCAGGGACACAGCCATACCCACCGAGCCCGCCAGCAGGATGGGTCGGCGGCCGATGCGGTCCACCAGTGCGATGGCCACGAGGGTTACCAGGATGTTGGTGACGGAGGTGGCCACGGAGATCGTGAGCGAATCCTTTTCCTGGAAGCCCACCGCCTTCCACAGCGTGGTGGAGTAGTAAAAGATCACGTTGATGCCCACGAACTGCTGCAGCACGGACAGGACGATGCCCACCCAGACAACCGCCTGCAGGCCGAAGGTCTTGCCGCGGAGCGAGCCTTTCTGGCCGGCCAGCTTGTCCTCTTCGATCGCTTCACGAATTTCGCGAATGTGCCGGTCGGTGTCCTCGGCCGGTGCGATCGAGTCAAAGACGTCGCGTGCTTCGTCTTCCTTGCCCAGGAACACAAGGAACCGCGGCGACTCCGGAAGGGTGTAGGCCACCCAGCCGTAAACCACTGCCGGCAGGGCGGCGGCAAGGAACATCCAGCGCCAGGCCTCGATCCCCAGCCAGAAGGCCTGGTCGGCGCCGCCGGCGCTGGTGGCAAACAGCGCGTCCGAGAGCAGCGCCGCAAAAATGCCTGTGGTGATGGCGAGCTGCTGCAGTGACGCCAGCCGGCCGCGGACCTTGCGCGGCGAAATCTCGGAGATGTATGCAGGGGCGATGACCGAGGCAAGGCCGATGCCGAGCCCGCCCACCAGGCGCCAGAAGATCAGGTCCCAGACACTGAAGGCGAAGCCGGTGCCGAGGGCGCTGACCAGGAAGAGCAGTGCGCCCAGCTTCATGGCGGGGATGCGTCCGTACCGGTCGGCGACTTTTCCGGCCAGGTACGCGCCTGCAGCACAGCCCAGCAGGGCGATGGCCACGGCGAAGCCTGTGACAGCCTCGGACAGCGCAAACTCGTCCTTCATGGCATCCACCGCGCCGTTTACCACGGACGAGTCGAAGCCGAACAGGAATCCGCCCACCGCACCTGCGAGCGCCAGCCAGATCACCCGCCGCGGTATCTTGGCTGTTGTCTGCTCCTGGGCAGTGGGCATGGTTCTCCCTTGGTTTGGGTTCGGGTGGATGCGGTGCGGACGTCGTCGGCTGCGGAACCGGCCACCTGGCCGGCGCACACGCGCTACACAGTGTTCCACGCCACCGCGGACTGTTCCAGTCGAGGGGTGCCAGGAGCCTGCTTGCCCCGAAACAGAGGACGACGACGGCGGGAGGCGCCCGCCGTCGTCGTCACATGGTGCAGGGCAGGGCGGTTAGTGAACCGCGGCCGGCTCCTGCGGAACCGCCTTGGAGTCCGTGAGCTTCTTGTTGGGCAGCGCGAAGCTGATCAGGAATGCGATGCCGGTGAGCACGGCCGCCGTGAGCATCACGGCGTCGATGGCATAGGCGAAGCCCTCGGTAATGGGGCGGGTCAGCGTGCTGTTGGCGGTGTGAAGCCAGCTGGTGTCGTTGAGGGATTCGTTGGAGGCTCCGTCCCGGAAGAACTCGTACAGCTTGGCGTTGGCCGGGTCTCCGGCCACCGCGGGATCCTGAAGGACTGCCTGGTACTCGGCACGTCCCATCGCGGACTTCATGGTGTCGGCGATCCGGGTGGCGGCCAGGCTGAACAGCATGGAAATGAAGACGGCGGTGCCCACTGCGCCGCCCATGGACCGGAAGAACGCGGCGGAGGAGGTGCCCACGCCCATGTCGCGGCGCGGCACGGACACCTGCATGGCAAGGGTGAGCGGCTGCATGCAGAAGCCCAGACCCATGCCGAAGAACACCGCGATCACCCCCGGGACCCAGAGGCCGGTGTCCACGCCCAGGGACAGCCCCATTACCAGGGCAGCGGCGGTGAGGATGGCCGTGCCCATGATGGGGAAGATCCTGTAGGTGCCGGACGCCGAGATGGTGCGGCCCGCCGTGATGGAGCCGGTGAGGATGCCGACGGTGAAGGTGATCATCATCAGGCCGGCCTCGGTGGGGGTAAGGCCCTTGACCAGCTGCAGGTACATCGGGAGCATGGCGATGGCCCCGAACATGCCGATGCCGATGATGAAGTTCAGCAGCGACGACAGGCCAAAGGTTGCGTTCCGGAAGAGCCGCAGCGGGATCAGCGCGTAGTCGCCGGCACGCTTTTCCGCTAGCAGGAACCAGACAATGCCCACCACGCCCAGGCCATAGCAGAGGAAGGAGTTCAGGGATGCCCAGCCCCAACTGCGCCCCTGCTCCGCCACCAGCAACAGCGGCACGATCGCCAGGGTGATAGCCGCTGCGCCCCAGTAGTCGATCTTCTGCTTCACGTGCTTCACCGGCAGGTGCAGGAACAGGAACACCACTGCCAGTGCGGCCAGGCCGATGGGCAGGTTGATAAAGAACACCCAGCGCCAGCCCTCGAACCCCAGGATGTTGGCGGAACCGGCGAAAGCGCCCCCCACTACGGGGCCAAGCACCGAGGAGACGCCGAACACGGACATGAAGTAGCCCTGGTACTTGGCGCGGTCCTTCAGTGAGACGATGTCGCCGATGATGGTCAGGGCGAGGGCCAGCAAGCCGCCAGCGCCAAGGCCTTGGACGCCGCGGGCAAGGGCCAGTTCGGTCATGGAGTGGACCGAGCCTGCGTAGAGCGATCCCGCCAGGAAGATGACGATGGCGGTCAGGTACAGCGGGCGGCGGCCGAAGATGTCGCTGAGCTTGCCGTACAGCGGGGTGCTCACCGTGGACGTAATGAGGTAGGCGGTGGTGGCCCAGGCTTGGAGCGAGAGCCCGTCCAGGTCATTCGCGATGGTGTAGATGGACGTGGACACAATTGTCTGGTCCAGCGATGCCAGGAACATGCCCAGCATCAGGCCCACCATCACGGTGACGATTTGGCGCGGGGTCAGGGTGTCTCCTGCGGCGCGCGCGGCAGCGGGTTTGGGCATGGGTGCTCCAGGGGAAGAAATCAGGCGCGGATAGTTGCTTTCAGTAACTATGTTACGCGCAGGTCTATTCCCCGGGACCAGAACTTTCTGCTGGCGGGGCTAGCGCTCCACGAGGATGCCATCCGGGTCGCACCAGATCATGGTCCCGGTCCGGATGGTCACGCCGTCGACCACCAGGTCCACATCCACCTCGCCGGCGCCAGCCTTGGCACTCTTCCGCGGGTTGCTGCCCAGGGCCTTCACCCCGAGGTCCAGCCCGGCGATCGCTTCACGGTCGCGGATTGCTCCGTTGATGACGACGCCGGCCCACCCGTTTGCCACGGCGCTTTCGGCGATCATGTCCCCCATCAGGGCTGTGCCCAGCGAGCCGCCGCCGTCCACCACCAGCACGTTGCCGTTGCCCGGGGTTGCCAGGGTGGACTTCACCAGCGCGTTGTCCTGGAAGCAGCGGATAGTGCGCGCCTGTCCGCTGAAGTGTGAACGGCCGCCCAGGGACTGGAACTGCAGTGATATCGAGGCCAGTTCCTCGCCGCGCTCGTCGTAGAGGTCTGCGGTGTTGACGGCGGTGCTCTCCGCCGGAGTGGACGCTGCGCTCATGTGGTTCTCCTTGATGCCCGGGCTGCCGTCAGTGGTCGCCGCGCGCCCTCTGGCAGCGGCGGCACGGTAAAGCCCACGATAGTCTGATTCCCTAGCCAATCAGCCGCAGCGGGGGAGTACATCATGAGTCTGTCCGATACGCCCGCTCCGCTGGAGCACGACGCCGGGCAGGACGGTCCGACGGCGGCGCTCGCCGAGCCGACGGCGAAGGTCACCGCGCGGTGGGTCACGGGGCTGGTGCTGGTCAACGTTGGCATCAACGCCGCGTTCTTCGGGCCCATCAACATCTTTATCGCCGAGCAGGCCATTGGCATCGACGAAACAAACAAGGAAGCCATCGCCTCCCTCGTACTTGGGTGCGGTGCCGCCGTATCCCTGGTGGCCAATCCACTGTTCGGTGCGCTCTCTGACCGGACGGTCTCGGGTTTCGGCCGGCGTGCCCCCTGGGTACTGGGCGGTGCCGTCCTGGCCACGGCAGCATTGCTGGCGTTGTCCGGGGCCACGGCTGTTGCCATGATGGTCCTGTTCTGGTGCCTGGTCCAGCTGGGCGCCAACGCGGCCTATGCGGCCATCACCGCCGCCATCCCGGACCGGGTGCCGGTGCTGCAGCGCGGCGGAGTGGGTGGACTTGCGGCTCTGGGCCAAACAGCGGGCATCCTCCTGGGCTCAGTCTTCGGGGCGGTGGTGTCGGGAAACTACATGGTGGGGTACGCCCTGTGTGCTGCCGCCCTGCTGTTCTCCGTGCTGCCGTACCTGTTCCACCGGAATGACCCGCCGCTGCCGGGGGCGCTCCGCCCGCCTTTCTCGTGGCGCAGCTTCCTCCGCGGCTTCTGGATCAGCCCGGCCCGCCACCCGGACTTCGCCTGGGCCTGGCTCACCCGCTTCCTGGTGAACGTCTGCAATCAGCTGACCATTGTGTACCTGATCTTTTTCCTTGCGGACGTCCTCAAGCTTGAGAACCCGGCGCTGGGAGTCCTGATCCTGACCGGCATTTATGCGGCGTTGGTGATGGTTACTGCGGTGATCGCGGGGCCGTGGAGCGACCGGCTGGGCCGGCGAAAGCCGTTTGTGATCGGATCCTCAGCCCTCATTGCCCTCGCGGGCCTCACTATGGCGTTTTTCCCAGTATGGACTGGCGCCCTGGTTGGCGCCGCCATCCTCGGCGTGGGGTTCGGCGCCTACCAGGCCGTTGACTTTGCGCTGCTGACGCAGGTGCTGCCGCAGGCCGCCGACCGTGGCAAGGATATGGGGGTCATTAACGTGGCCGCCTCGCTGCCGCAGGTGTTCGCGACCGGCCTCGCGTTCCTCGCGGTAACGCACTTCGGGGGGTACTTCACGCTGTTCATCACTGCGGCTGTCATGGGCCTCCTGGGTGCGGTGTTTGTCGTCAAGATCAAGGGCGTCCGCTAACCGGCTGAAACCCCGGAAGCTAAGGCAGGCTGACTAATTACGGCACAGTACTGTGCCGTATAGTTGAACCGGATTGCAGGCGGTCCGGGATGGGGACGCTCCCGGCTGCTGCACCGTCAAACACAACCCCGGAATACTGATGCCTGAGACTTTTCCAGACCATCCGCCCATGGCTGCCATGCCCTCAGCTCCACGCCAGCGCCTGCGCTATTCGCGCATCCTTGAGGCCGCCGGCGGCTTTGCCCGGAAGGGCCTGGACGCAGTGGAACTGCCCGAGGTGGCGGCGAAGGCCGATGTACCCCTGGGCACCCTGTTCCGGTACTTCCCCACCAGCACCCATCTGATGCTGGCGCTCTACCGCCACCAGCTTGGGGAGCTGCAGGTTGCCGGGCGGAATACTGCGGCGCGGTTCCGGGGGAGGGCGTTGGGCGGGCTGGTGATGGAGATCTTCCACATGCGCGTTATGCAGCCCGCGGTTGAACAGTGCTTGAGCCGCGGCGTCTACCTTCCGGACAGGGACACCACAGCCCTCCTGCACGAAATCGACGCGCTGAGTGAAAAAGTGGTGGCCAATGCCTGCGGCGACGCCACGGCGGCCAAGGTGCTCCTGCTGACGGTCACTGGTCTGGTCCAGTCCGTCCGAAACCGCCGCCTTTCACTCTTCGAGGCCGAGGAGGACCTTAAAAAGGCCTGTGCACGGCTCGCTCCAGCCGCGGAAGGCAGCTACACACTCCATCAAAGCGCGTAATCGGTCTAGACCAATAAGCCCTTAAATCGGCCTTATTACCGTGACGTGGGTCACGAAAGCCGTTGCGGAACCGTTTTGGCACGAGTTCCGGCAGTCAAATCGCGCACAAGCCCCTCACGCCGCTGCCTACCATGGTCCAACGGAGCAGCAGGGCGCATCCCCGACGCTCCTTCCAGACCCGCCACCCCTGGGTTTCCGCCGCACCACTCCGCCTTAGGCCTGTTTGGGCCTGGGCCCCACGTGCCGTGTGCCCACGGCGAGCACCAGGAGACAACGACGTGTCCATTGACGCAATTGCAGCCACTGACAATTCCGCAGCCACCGCGCTGAGCGAAGCCGAGATCTTCGAAGCCCACCAGGGCGGCAAGCTCTCCATCGCCAGCACGGTCCCGCTGTCCAACAAGCGCGACCTGTCCATCGCCTACACCCCCGGTGTGGCCGAGGTCAGCCGCGCCATCCACGCCAAGCCCGAACTCGCCCGCACCCTCACGTGGGCCGAGCGCCTGGTGGTCGTCGTGAGCGACGGCACCGCGGTCCTTGGCCTGGGCAACATCGGCGCCAGTGCCTCCCTGCCCGTGATGGAGGGCAAGTCCGCACTCTTCAAGACCTTCGGCGACCTGGACTCGATCCCGCTGGTGCTCAACACCACGGATGTGGACGAAATCGTGGAAACCCTCGTCCGCCTGCGCCCCAGCTTCGGCGCTGTGAACCTCGAGGACATCTCCGCTCCCCGCTGCTTCGAGCTTGAGGAAAAGCTCATCGAGGCGCTGGACTGCCCCGTGATGCACGATGACCAGCACGGCACCGCCGTCGTTGCCCTCGCCGCGCTGACCAACGCCGCCAAGGTGACCGGCCGCGGGCTGGAAACCCTGCGCGTGGTGGTCTCCGGGGCCGGCGCGGCAGGCATCGCCGTCGCCGAAATCCTGCTGGCAGCCGGCATCACCGACGTGGTCCTGCTGGACTCCCGTGGCATCATCAACAGCACCCGGACCGATCTGGCCGCGGACCAGGCCAGCAAGAAGGCCGACATCGCCGGCCGCAGCAACCCCCGCAGCCTCGAAGGCGGCCCTGCCGAGGCCCTGGCCGGGGCGGACGTCTTCATTGGTGTCTCCTCCTCGAAGCTGGACGAGGAACACCTCGCCCTGATGAACCAGGACGCCATCGTTTTCGCCCTCTCCAACCCGGACCCCGAGGTGCTGCCCGAGGTCGCCGTGAAGTACGCTGCTGTGGTTGCCACCGGCCGGAGCGACTTCCCGAACCAGATCAACAACGTGCTGGCCTTTCCGGGTATCTTCCGCGGAGCACTGGACGCCGGGGCGCGCCGTATCACCCCTGCCATGAAGCTTGCGGCTGCGTATGCCATCGCGGAGCTCGCGGCGGAGGACCTCGCGGCCGACTACATCGTGCCCAGCCCGCTGGACCCCCGGGTAGCCCCGGCCGTCACCGCCGCTGTCGCAGCCGCCGTGGAAGCGGAGTAGCCTCCTTTCCTTGCGTAAATTACGACGACGGCGCCTCCCCTGCGCGGGAGGCACCGCCGTCGTTGGCTGGGCTGGGCCAACCATAGACTGGGTCCATGAACTCCGAGACCGTGGTGACCGTGCTGTGCGGCCTGGCAATTCTGGTAGGCGTGGCAGGCACCGTTATCCCGGTGCTTCCGGGCAGCATCCTGATCGGGGCAGGCCTGCTGGCATGGGCCATCTGGGGCGGAGCAGGCACTGCGGGCTGGGTTGTATTCGCCATTGCCATGGTGTTCGTGGTTGCGGGCATGGCCGCGAGCGCAGTCCTCACGGGCAGGAAGCTCAAGGAACACGCCATACCCAGCAGGAGCATCGCAACCGCGCTGGTCACGGGCGTCGTGGGCATGTTTATCATTCCCGTCGTGGGGCTCTTCGTCGGTTTCGCTGCCGGCCTTTTGCTCAGCGAGTTCCTCCGGACCCGGAACATCAGTACAGCGGCGACCTCCAGCTGGGCTGCCCTCAAAGCAACCGGGCTGGGCATGCTCGCCGAGTTCGGGCTGGCGTGCCTCGCCGCCAGCACGTGGGTGCTGGGCGTGTGGATCGCCGCCGCCAACGGCTGAAGCGCTTGCGGGCCGGACGCACCGGGGCGTAGAACGGCAGCATGACCAAGCGAACTACAGCACGTGAGCACGTGTCCGCGTGGATGGAAAAGTACGAGGCCGCATGGACCAGCAATAAGTCCGAGGACATCCGTGCACTCTTTACCGAGGATGCACGGTACGAGACGCGGCCCCATGACCCGCAGGCGTGGCAGCGGCAGGATGGAATCGTCGACGGCTGGCTCGCAGCGCGCGATGAACCCGACGACTGGACCTTCAGCTGGGAGCTGCTGGGTACGGACGGCGACACTGCCTTTATCCAGGGCGTCACCACCTATTCGGGCGAGCGCCCCACCTATGACAACCTCTGGGTCCTGCGCCTCGATGAGTCAGGCCGGGCTTCCGCCTTCACTGAGTGGTTTATGGAAAGGCCCTGAGCTAGAGGCCCAGTCCTCCCAGTTTGTCCCCAAGCCCACCGGGAAGCTTCCCCAGCAGATCGGCGGGGTTGATGCCCAGCTTGGACAGGAGCCCGGCATGCTGCTCGGTGTCCACCTGGTCCGGCAGCTCGGACTCGGCCTGGGCTGCCTTGTCATTGTCTCCCTGGTTCCTGAGGAGCTCGAGGATCTGGGACTTGTCGATTTGCACGGCATTCTCCTTTTCTGATGAGGAAACTGCTAAGGGTGGTTACTACCCTTCCGGAAATATCGTGACCGGGCAAGGGCCGGCAGGCCGTTCCGTCCCTGCGCCGCCGTCTTCACGGGCCTTCCCCGGCTGTCAGAAGTCCCGGTTAGCATGGAAAGATGACCGCCGGGGATACTGCACCGATCTATTGGGACAGGCGCGACCTCACGCCCTTCGGCCAGCCCCAGCTGCGCACGCCCGTCCATGACCTTGCCGGGGGAGTGGGTGGTCTGCTCACCGGCGTGCTGGGCGGCCGTAACCCGGCGCTGCTCTCTGTGGACGGGGAGGTTCCGCGGCTGAAGCGGATGCTGCCCAAGCCGGCCAAGGCGGTGCACGAGGCAGTCTTCACGAGCCGCCAGCCCGAACAGCTGATCACGCTGGCTCGCGCCTACCCCGGATGGGCCGGCCTTTGCTACCTCATGTCCGGGCTGTTGGTCTACAAACAGGGCGGCTACCTGCGCGCTTCCGAGCTCCTCCAGCGCGGGCTGACCACCAGGAATGAAGACGAAGCCAACCGCTATTCGTCCACCTACCTCACCAGGATCGTCACCCGCATCGAGCTGGCCGAACGCGTGGAGATCCCTGTCCTGTTCAGCGAGGAGTCGGTGTTCCTGGCACTGGCGCACGCACTGCGGGAGACGGGGCGCACCGAGGCGGCGCTGGACGCCCTGACCGGGCTGCCGCCGTCGCTCCCCATGGCCTTGGCGCGCTGCTCGCTCGCCCTGGCCCTGGGCCGGAGCCGGACGGTGATCGACTGGACCGACGGGCTGCTCAACGCGGACGACCTTTCTGCCGCCCTGTTGCTGGTGCGTGCCCGGGCCCTGCGGCGGGAGGGCCGGCTGGATGCGGCGAACCAGGCGCTTGCAGAGGTCCTGCGGCGACGGAAGACCCACCTCACCCTGCGCAACGACGCCCTCACGGACCGGGCACTGCTGCTTCTTGATTCCAGCCGCAGGTCACTCAATCCGCGCGACTGGGGACGGCGGCACGAGGACCCGGTGCCGCAGCGGGAAATCGCAGCGCCGGTTCCCATCCGCAAGGACGAGGAGATGCGCCGGATCTGGGAACAGGATTGGAAGAAGCTCAGCGACGAGTAGGTACGCTCTTGCTAGCTCCCCGCGAACCGGGCTCCGAAAAACATCGGCAGGAGCTGTTCGCCGAGCAGTGCGGCGCCAAGCGCCACCATAATCATCCCGCTGGCCAGCGTTACCATCCGGGCGGCTCCCGGCCTGCTCTGCAGCAGGGTACGGGACAACAGGGCGACGGCGGTGTACACGAGCCCTGCGAGCAGCACGAACGTCAGGCCCAGCAGGCCCGACTGCACCGGGACAGGCAGGGACGCCTCCGCGCTCACGAACTGGGGAACGAGCGCCACATAGAAGAGCAGGCCCTTAGGGTTGATGCCGCTGGTTCCCATGCCCTGCAGGAAGGTGCGGAGCCGGGTGCTGCCGTCATTGCCGGCCCTGGCCGAGAAGCTGGCGGCGCGCCAGGAACGAAGTGTGCTCACGCCCAGCCACATCAGGTACCCCGCGCCGGCCAGCGTAATCCAGCCAAGGACGCCGGGCATTCCCGTGAGCAGGGCGGCAAGTCCCGCCACCAGTAAGGCTGTGTGGAGGACGTATCCGCTGCACAGCCCTGCTACCGCGGGCACAAAGCTGCGCTGCCTCAGGCCCGCGGCGATGGAATACGCCCAGTCCACCCCGGGCGTGCAGGCCAGGGCCCCGGCCACCAGCACAAAGGCTAAAAACAGCTCCGCGTTCATTGTTTCTCCTGCCAAGTGGTCCGTCAGGAGAAACCTTAGATACTTTTGCCCCGGAAGTGCTGTCCCTTTTCGCTCGCACCACGGCGTCGGCGGTAAGATTCTTGCGTGGTTGACCACATTGACCGAAGTATTTTGCGCCACCTGAAAGAGGACGGCCGAATCACCGCCACCGCACTTGCCGGCAAGGTCGGTTTGACCGTTGCCCCTTGCCACCGGCGGCTGCGCGATCTGGAGCAGTCGGGCGTCATCCGGGGCTATCGGGCGGACATCGATCCATCGGCCGTGGGGCTGGGGTTCGAGGCGATCGTGTTCGTGACCTTACGGCAGGTGGACCGCTCCACCATGGAGGTCTTCGAAAACCGGGTCGCAGACAACCCGAACATCGTGGAAGCCCAGCGGCTTTTCGGTTCGCCCGATTACCTGCTGAAGGTCATCGCTGAGGACCTGCCCGCCTACCAGCGCTTTTACGACGCCGAACTCACGTCCCTGCCGGGCGTGGAACGGCTTACCTCCACCCTGGTGATGAAGAACCTGAAGTCCAACGCGGGTCCGCCGGTCTAAGCTGTCAGTTGTTGAGCAGGCCGGTGGTTCGGTAGGGGATGACCTCGCGGAGGAACATGCTGGTGGAGGTCCGCACAATTCCCGGGCAAAGCCTGATTTCCTCCGAGACACGGTAGAGGTCGTCCGGGCTTGTCGCGACCACGCGGATCAGCAGGTCGGTGTCCCCTGCCGGCGCGTGGCATTCGAGCACCTCGGGAATGTCGCGCAGCGCGGCAATGGCCTCGTTGAGGTGGCTCTGGTCCAGTTCGGCGCTTACGGCAGCGGCCACTCCGCGTCCCAGCGCGGCGGGAAGCACCCTGCTGCTGTTGGGGCGCAGGGCTCCCGATGCCGTCATCCGTTCCAGCCTGCTCTGCACCGTACCGCGGGCCAGGCCCAGCCGCTGTGCCAGGACCATGATGGGGACGCGCGGATCTTCATCCAGGCCCTGCAAGATGCGCTTATCGGTGGCGTCCAGTTCCTGCACGGCCCGTCCTTCCCTTCAGGATTCAACACCGTTACCCCGGTTCAGGAGCGGACAAAGTCAGCTGGGCCAACTGTATTAGCCGGAGGCCACATTACCCGGGTGCCACGAGGCCCAGCTGGCGGGCAATCACTACGGCCTCGAGCTGCGAATGGACTCCAAGCCGGGAGTGGATGGCCTTTACATAGCCCCTGCAGGTGTTCTGGGATATACCAAGGGTCTTGGCGTTCGACCGCACATCCTTACCCTCAGCCATCAGCCGCAGCACTTCCATCTGCCGCTTAGTCAACAAGGGCACGGTTGACACAGGGCCTGGTGGCGGCGCCTGTTCTCCGAAAGCCGCCAGGATCTGCGGATCGACTTCGATGATGCCGGCATGCGAATGCCGGACAGTGGCAATGAGCTTGGTAAGGGGCGTGTCCCTGGCCAGGAACGCGGAGGCACCGGCAACAGCCGCCTGTGCCAGGCCCTGTCTCGTGGGCTCGCTGGCCAGCATCACCACCCGTATTCCCGGCAAGGCAGCAACAATTTCTGCAGCAATTGCGGGGCCCCGGCCTTCCAACTGGCCGCAGCCTATGACTACGACGTCGGGCTGAAGGGCCCGGCACATATGGAGGCCGACCGATGCGTTCCTGGCATGACCCAAACCCTGAAGGTCGGGTTCACGGTCGAATGCCAATGTCAGCAATTCCGCAAATGAGGTGTGGTCATCAATTACGAGGACAGTCGTTTGGGCTACGCCGCCGTCAACAGCTTCTGCCGTCATTGCCATTATCCCCAATCACCGGTTCATACGCGCATCGTTGCGCATTAAGTACACGGTTCCCGTTATGCCACAGTATGCGCCGTCTCGCGCCCCGGTGTATAGGTGAATGGCCCCCTTCCTAAAGGTGAAAACCCCCTATTTTGGGGATCCGCCTAACTAATCTGGGGACTGTTTGCCGATCCTGCGCCGGGGGAAGCTTAGAGCACTGGCAATGAGGCCACCACCTGCACTTGGGATGAGCGATGACCGGTTTGTTTGCACGATGGAGTTTCCAATTCCGGCTGCTGATCCTGGCATTGGCTGCAGGAATAATAGCGATGGGGTTCTGGTACATTCCCAGGTCCTCAGTAGACGCCCTGCCTGAATTCGAGCCCGCCCAAGTTGAAATCCAGACTGAAGCCTTGGGACTGTCCGCGCTTGAAGTTGAACAGTTTATTACCTCGCCTATGGAAGTGGACCTTCTTAACGGCGTCGCATTTCTCGATGAAATCAGGTCCCAGTCGGTTCCGGGCCTTTCCTCCATCCAGTTGCTCTTCGAACCCGGCACCGACTTGCCCAGGGCGCGGCAGCTCGTGGCCGAGCGGTTGGTCAAGGCCAGCTCCCTGCCGCGGGTCTCAACGCCCCCGGTTCTGATGCAGCCGAAGTCTTCCACCAGCCGCGTCATGATGGTGCGCCTGTCATCCACCGACGTTCCGCTCATCGAAATGTCCGTCCTGGCCCGCTGGAACATCAAGCCCCGCCTGATGGGTGTTCCCGGTGTTGCCAACCTTTCCATCTGGGGGCAGCGTGAGCAGCAGATGCAGGTCGAAGTGGACCCCGCAGTGCTTCAGGCCCGGGGGGTCACGCTTAACCAGGTCATCCGGACGACGGGCAACGCGGTGTGGGTGTCCCCGTTGTCATTCCTTGAGTCCTCAACACCGGGATCGGGCGGTTTCCTGGAGACTGGTAACCAGCGCATAGGCATCCAGCATGTCCTGCCGATCACCACCCCCAGCGACCTGGCGCAGGTCAGTGTCGAAAACGTGACAGGCACTCCGCTGGTACTGGGTGATGTCGCCACAGTCAGGGAAAACCATCAGCCGCTCATCGGCGACGCAGTGGCGGATGAGGATCCCGCCCTCATGCTGGTCATCGAGAAGTTTCCCGAAACCAATACGGCTGAGATCACGGCAGCGCTTGAAGCGGCACTGGAGGACCTGAAGCCAGGCCTTTCAGGAATCAACGTGGACACAAGCGTCTACCGGCCTGCGACTTTCCTTGAATCCGCAGTGCAGAACCTGGGTACTGGCTTACTGGTCGGCCTGTTGCTGGCAGCCCTCCTCCTGGGACTCTTCTTCAAGTCCTGGCGAATGGCCCTCGTAGGGCTGATTGTCCTGACAGTATCCACCGCGGCAGCTTTGCTCATGCTGTTCGTGCTCGGAATCGGGCTGAACGTCATGGTCTTCGCCGGGCTGGTTCTGGCTTTGGTTGTGGTGGTGACCGACCTGGTGACCGACCTGAATGGGTTACGACGGCGACGGGAGCTTTCCGCCGCGGGTACCGGCCGGCGGGCCGCGGCTGCAACTTCCCCTGACGCCGCGGACGGCGGGAGCATGGACGGCGGCCCGGCGGAGGCAGAGGTGAACGCGGAGCCACGAATGGCTCTCATTACCGCCGCCCTCCAGCAGACCCGCAATGCAATCATTTTCGCCGGACTTACCATGGCGCTCGCTCTGCTGCCCGTGCTGTTCCTGGCCGGGTTGAACCGGGCCCTCTTTGTTCCCCTTGTCCTGTCCTTCCTGCTGGCGCTGGCCGTCGCTCTGCTCGTCGCCTGGCTCCTGACCCCGGCTTTGGCCCTTACCTTCATGGGGGGCGAGGAGCGCTCGCCGCAGCTTCCCGGTAATATCCGGGAGGGCTCCCGGAAAGCGCTGGACTGGTGCACAGCCAACACTCGTTGGGCATTGGCTGCAGTGGCTCTGGTTGCGGTGGGTGCGGTGGCAGGGATACCGGCGCTCGCCGCTGGGCAGCCCTCGGTGACGGCCCTGCAGGATCGGATTCTGCTGGTTCAGTGGGATGGGCTTGCGGGAACGTCGAACAGTGAAATGAACCGGGTATCCGCCCTTGCCAGCAACGAGTTGAAGAACGTACCCGGAGTGGCCAGCGTGGGCGGGCACGTGGGCCGCGCCATCACCTCCGACCGTGTGGTTGGCGTAAATTCAGGGGAACTTTGGGTAACCATGGAGCCGGACGCCGACTACTCAAGTGTGACCGATGCTGTGAATGAAGTAGTTTCCGGCTACCCGGGTATCAGCGGCAGCGTGCTCTCCTACGGCCAGAACCGCCTCGAAGCCGAGCGCAGCCAATCAGAACACGAGTTTTCGGTGAGGGTCTTCGGAGCGGATTCCCGGGTCCTGCGTGAAACGGCGGAAGACGTCAGGGAGATGATGTCAACCACCGCAGGCCTGGTAGACCCGCAGTTGTCCCTCCCGGAACTCCAGCCCATCGCGGAAATCGAAGTTGACCTGGCCAAGGCCCAGCAGGCCGGCATTAAGCCCGGTGACGTACGGCGTGCAGCAGCCATCCTTTTGCAGGGCGTCGATGTCGGCTACCTCTTCGAACAGCAGAAGGTGTTTCAAGTGGTGGTGAAGGGCGCGCCGGCCACCAACTCAAGCCTTACCAGCGTGCAGGAGCTGCTGATCGACAAGCCGGGCGGCGGTCACGTCCGGCTCGGAGATGTGGCCGGCGTCCGGGTAGCACCGAACGAGGCGGTCATCACCCACATCGATACCTCCCGCTACATGGATGTTGTTGCCAAGGTGGATGGCAGGTCACTTGAAGACATTTCATCGGATGTCACCCGCGGGCTGGCTAACCTCAAATTTCCCGCGGAATATCACGCGCAAGTGCCGTCCCAGTACATCCAGCAGGAGGACACTCTGCGGCTGGCCTGGGCCGTTGCCGGAGCCGTGCTGATCGGCATTTTGGTACTCCTCCAGACTGCATTGGGAAGCTGGCGGGTGGCACTGGTCGTATTCCTGGCCTTGCCGTTCGCCCTTGCCGGCGGCGTTTTGGCTGCGTTCCTCTCGGGCGGCATCGGTTCCCTGGTGACTCTCCTGGCTTTCGCGGCTCTGTTGGGGATGGCCGTGCGGGACTCCATCCTGCTGGTCCGGCGCGCCCAATCGCCGGACGCGGCCAACAATCCTGCAACTGTGGAGGCGCGGGAGGAAGCCCCGGAACGGGACGGTTCACGTGCCTCGATTTGGCTAGCCGCCCAGGAACGGTTGGTGCCGCTTCTGGTTGCTGCCGTTATCAGCGCCGCATTCCTTATCCCCCTGGTGGTACTGGGGGGAGTTGTTGGCAGGGAAACTGTCCTGCCTCTGGCCATCGTGCTCTGGGGTGGTTTAGTGAGCCACGCCCTGTTTGTCCTGATGGTCCTGCCAACCCTCCTGCTCGTATTTGGCGCCGGCGCACCGGAGGGCCACCTGAAGCCACAAGGCCCCGCCGACGTTGCGGGGCTCCCTGTAAGAACGGAAATGTCATGACGACTGCAAACGTGCCTTGGAAGCGCCACCTGTCCGGGGCCATGGTTATGGCTTGCCTGATAGGTGGCACTGTGACCGCGTGCGGGAAAGCCCCTGAGACGGCGCCCGCCGCCACCGGGCTGGAAGCGGCCATCCTTGAGGAGGTTGAAGGGCAGGACGTCAGCCGCATCACCTTGACCCAAAAAGCCACAGAACGGTTGGGACTGGCTACAGGCGCCGTGGAGAACATTGAGGGTAAACTCCACGTTCCCTACTCGGCCCTGATCTACGACGCCAGCGGCGGCACTTGGGTTTACACCAACCCGGAGCCGTTGGTGTTCGTGCGGGCGCCCGTCTCGGTTGAACGGATCGAGGCTCCGACCGTAAAGTTGGCCAGCGGGCCCCAGCCTGGAACCCCGATCGTGACTGTCGGTGCGGCCGAACTGCTGGGTGCTGAGTTGGATACGGCGCACTGATACGCCATGCGCAGGCTCATTGGCTTCAGTCTGAAGTTCCGCTCGATCGTGGTGGCGCTCGCCGTCGGGATCATGATGGTTGGCGCCGTGCAGATCAGCTCGGCATCGGTGGACGTGTTCCCGGAGTTCGCGCCGCCCCGCGTGGAAATCCAGACCGCCGCCCTGGGCTTGACCGCCGCGGAGGTAGAGGAACTCATCACCGTTCCACTCGAGGAAGCACTCAACGGCGTGGAGGGCCTGGACGAGCTGAGGTCAAAATCGGTTTCCCAGCTCTCGTCGGTCCTGATGATTTTCGACCCGGGGACTGATCTGCTGAAGGCGCGGCAGTTGGTCTCGGAACGGGTTGCAACGGTCACGCCGACCCTGCCCAGCTGGGCCAGGCCGCCGGAGATGATGCAGCCTTTGTCGTCCACGAGCAGGGTCATGAAAATCGGGCTGTCCTCGAAGGAGCGGAGCCTGATCGAGATGTCCATGTTGACCCACTACGAGCTCCGGGCGCAGCTGCTTTCCGTCCCGGGCGTGGCCAACGTTGCCATCTGGGGTGAGCGGAAGGAAACACTCCAGGTGCGTGTTAAGCCTGACCGGCTGCTGGCCGAAAAGGTGTCCCTTGAGCAGGTGATGTCTACTACCAACGACGCAATGCACGCCGGCCTGCTGAAGCATTCAACAGGCAACCTGGTAGGCGCCGGCGGTTTTGTTGACACCCCGAACCAACGGCTTGGCATCTCACACGTCCTGTCCATCCGCACTCCTGAGGACCTGGCCAAGATCACCATCCTGGAACGAGACGGGAACCCCCTGCGGCTGGGCGACGTGGCCGACGTCGTGATGGACCACAACCCCCTCGTCGGTGACGCCGTCATCAATGACGGCGAGGGCCTGATGCTCATCGTGGAGAAGTTGCCCTGGGGCAACACCCTCGAAGTGACCAGGGGGGTGGAGGAGGCTCTGAAGCAGATGGCTCCGGCGATGGCGGGGATCGACGTCGACACCACCATTTTCAGGCCGGCGACCTTCATAGAGCAGTCGCTGGAGAACCTGAGCGTGGCAATGCTGCTGGGCATCGTGTTGGTCATGATGGTGCTGGGGGCCTTCCTTTTCCAGTGGCGGACGGCCCTCATCAGCCTGATCGCCATCCCTTTGTCCCTCGTTACAGCGGGCGTGGTCATCATGATGACCGGCAGCACCGTGAACACCATGGTGCTGGCCGGCCTGGTCATCGCGGTGGGCGTGGTGGTGGATGACGCCATCATCGATATCGAAAACATCATCCGGCGGTTGAGGCAGCATCGGTTAAACGCAAGCGGCCAGTCCACGGCATCCGTTGTGCTGGAAGCTTCCATGGAGGTCCGCGGACCAATCGTGTATGCAACCCTCATCATCGTGGTGGCCGCGGTACCCATCTTCTTCCTCGAAGGGCTCACCGGGGCTTTCTTCCGTCCGCTGGCCAGCGCCTACACGCTGGCGGTCTTCGCCTCAATGCTGGTGGCACTCACCGTCACGCCAGCCCTCGCGCTCATCTTCCTGCGCAAGGCCCCGTTGGATCCGCGGGACCCGCCATTGGTCCGGGTCCTCAAGCGCGGCTACCACAAACTGATGTCCCGGGTTGTCCGGCGTCCAGGGCCCGGCTACCTGGCTTTCACCGCCCTGACTCTCGCCGGCGTCCTGGTGGCCCCGTTGCTGGGCCAGGCATTGCTGCCTTCGTTCAAGGAACGGGACTTCCTTATGCACTGGGTTACCCAACCGGGCACTGCCCTGGCGGAGGAGGTGCGCATCAGCGAACGTGCCTGCAAGGAATTGCTGGCCGTGGAGGGAGTGCTGAATTGCGGTTCCCACATCGGGCAGGCGAATGCCGCAGATGAGGTTGTGGGGGTGAACTTCGGCGAGAACTGGATCAGTGTGGATCCTGCGGCCGACTACGACAAGACGCTGGCTGCCGTGCAAGAGGTAGTGGACGGTTACCCAGGGATCTACCGCGACGTGCAGACCTACTTGAAGGAGCGGATCCGCGAGGTGCTCACGGGTCAAGGCAACGCGGTGGTAGTCCGGGTCTACGGCGATGATCTCGAAACTCTGCGTGAGCTGGCCAAGGAAGTCGAGGAGGTGATGGGGGGTATCGACGAAGCCGTGGAGGAGCACGTTTCGCTGCAGGTCGACATCCCGCAGTTGGACGTGAAAGTCAATCTCGAAGCGGCCAAGCGCTATGGCGTCAAGCCCGGCGACGTCCGACGGGCCGCGGCAGCAATGGTGGCCAGCGAGGAAGTGGGCGACCTGTGGCGCGAAGGGAAAGTCTATGATGTGCGCATCTGGAGCCCACCGGAGATCCGCTCTGACGTTACAAGTATCGGGAACCTGCCGATCCAAACTCCGTCCGGGGCTCAGATCCGGCTGTCCGACGTGGCGGACATAAGCGTCAACGCCACTCCGAGCGTCATTGACCGGAACAACAATTCGCGCAGGATCGACATCAGTGCCAATGCCTCGTCGGATGGTGAACTGGGTACCTTGGTGACGAAACTGCAGGAAGAGCTCGCCGAGATGGAATTCCCCGCCGGCTACCATGCCGAGGTCCTTGGGGAGTTCGCGGAACGCGAAGCCGCCACCCGCCAGCTCATGATCTTTGCCGCGGGTGCTCTCCTGGTCATTTTCCTGCTGCTCCAGGCATCTTTCCGCAGCTGGCGCCTGGCTGCGCTGATCATGTTTACGCTTCCTGTTGCGCTCGTCGGCGGAATGATTGCGGCCTACCTGAGCGGCGGCGTTCTCTCCCTCGGCTCGATCGTAGGGTTCCTGACGGTTATGGGCATCGCGGCGCGCAACGGCATCCTCCTCATCAGCCATTGCCAGCACCTTGAAAAATACGAAAATGAAAAGTTCGGGCCCGAACTGGTGCTGCGGGGCGCGGGGGAACGGCTCTCTCCCATCCTGATGACGACGCTCGCCACCGGGCTGGCGCTGGTGCCGCTGATCATCATGGGCACGATCCCCGGTCATGAGATCGAACATCCCATGGCTGTAGTCATCGTTGGCGGGCTGGTGTCCTCAACGCTCCTCAACCTTTTCATCCTGCCGTCCCTGTACCTGCGTTTCGGGAAACGGCGGACCAAGGCTGAGCCACCCGCTGCCCCAGTGCCCGCACCGGTGGGATAGGCCGCTGGGCAGAAATGGAAGCATATCGATCAATCCGCATCCTGCTTGCCATAAACCGTTGGTCAAACTGATCAATGGAAACAGTGCCTGTTGGTCCACCCTGCCTGTTTTATGCTCAAATAGTGGCAACGAAGGCAAAAGCTACCGCTGATTCCCTCAGGCTCACAGGCTCCCGGCACACCACCCGGAAACTGGACACCGCTTCCCGCAAGGAGGCCGCCGCTGATTGACACTTGTTCACACCACGGTCATTCTGCAAACACCTGCAAGAGCCCCTGAGCTACCGACGTCGGATCTTCCGACGTCAGTAGCTGAGGGGCTCTTGTGCTGTCCCGGCACATGCCCTTCCCGCATAGGGTTGACCCATGACCTCCGCAGGCCGCTTTGCCCCCAGCCCCTCCGGTGACCTCCATGTAGGGAACCTGCGGACGGCAATCCTTGCCTGGCTGTTCGCCCGGTCCACGGGCCGGAAGTTCCTGCTCCGGGTGGAAGACCTGGACCGCGCACGCGCCGGTGCTGAAGCGGACCAATTGCGGGACCTGGAGGCTATCGGTATTACGTGGGACGGCGACGTGGTGCGCCAGACTGCCCGCGGCCCCTACTACGCCGACGCGATTTCCCGCTTGGAGGCTGCCGGGCTGACGTACGAGTGTTTCTGCACGCGGCGCGAAATCCAGGAGGCACCGTCCGCTCCGCACGCGCCGCAGGGTGCGTACCCCGGGACCTGCCGGCGCCTCGGCCTCGCAGAACTTGAGTTCAAGCGCTCTACGCGTCCCGCCTCCATCCGGCTGCGCGCCGACGTCGCGCAGTACACCGTTCGCGACCTGCTGCACGGCACCTATACCGGCGTGGTGGACGACCTTGTGCTGCGGCGCAACGACGGGGTGACGGCCTACAACCTCGCAGTGGTGGTGGACGACGCTGAGCAGGGTATCGATCAGGTGGTGCGCGGCGACGATCTCCTCCCGTCCACTCCACGGCAGGCGTTCCTCGCAGCGCTCCTGAATATTCCTTCTCCGGAATATGCACATGTTCCGTTGGTGGTGAATGCCGACGGCGTCCGGCTGGCAAAGCGGGACGGCGCGGTGACGCTGCGGGATCTGGCAGCTGCGGGGAGCCCTGCCGCTGCTGTACGGAACCGGCTGCTCGAATCGCTGGGGCTGCCCGCCGGTCCACTTGAGAAGGCCCTGGGGGCCTTCGATGCGTCCACTCTGCCTCTGGAACCGTGGGTGTGGCGAGGGGTGTAGTTCCGCGCCCCAAGCGTTGGCTTCATCCGGATGGTGCGCGCCACCACTAGCCGTCAGCTTTCGTTGACACCCGACAGCTCGTCAACTAACGTTGACGCATGGAGGTGGATCGCATGAAAACGCTGGTGGGATCAATGGACGGAATGGGGCCGGCAGAGGCGCTGCACGCCGTCGCCGAGCTGCAGAAGGAAGTGAGCCGGGCAGAATCCTCGCTTGTTCGGAGCGCACGGCAGGCCGGATTGTCCTGGGAAGCCATTGCGCAGTGCCTCGGGGTGAGCAAGCAGGCTGTTCATCGGAAGTACGGCAAGCAGTAGGCGAACAGACCGGTTTTAGCCGGTTGAGCCCTGGCCGCCTCTTCAGCCTAGGCTTAGGACATGTCAGACCAGCATGCCGCGGAGCAGAGCACGGCGCCCAGATTTACGGTTGAGACCGCAAAGGTGCTCGCCGAGGTGGCCCACAACCGGCAGAAGGACAAGCTGAAGCGCCCGTACCGGGAACATGTCCTCGCTGTTGGCGATGGCCTCGCGGATTTCGACGACGACATCCGGATCGCCGGGTACCTGCACGATATCGCCGAAGACACTCCAATAACCCGCCAGGCGCTGCTGGACATGGGCGTGTCCGAGCGGGCTGTGGAAATTATCGAACGCGTCACCAACCGGCTGCACGAAAACCCGGATGACTACCAGGCCGGGATCCGCGAAATCGCTGAGGACCATGATGCTGCGTTGGTCAAGATCGCCGACAACGCCCACAACTCACTGCCCGAGAGGGTCCAGGCGTTGGCGGAGAAATGGCCGGACAAGCCGCCAGTCACCAAGTACCGCGATGCCCGGCCGGTGCTGTACGCCGCCGTCGAGGTGGAGGAGGTCCGGAAGATCCTTGCACGGGTCAATCCGTGGCTGCTGGAAGAGCTGGACAACCAGCTGGACGAGGAAGACACCACGGACTATGAGAACCTGTCCTACGAGGAACCGGATGCCGCCGGCGGGGCGGCCTTCGACGCTAGGACGGCCGGGGAGCAGTAGTCTCGAGCTTCTCCAGGGCGTCATGCAGCCGGTCGGAACCGCGGCGCTCATCAATGACGATCGACATGCCGAGCGCCAGCACGATCACCAGCAGGCAGGCCGGGACCGAAACTCCTGCTGCCGCCATGCCGACTGCTGCGGCCAGCGCCGCCAGCACGCCTGCCGCCATGGTGATGACTATCCGGTCCGGGCCTACCATCACGCTGTACAGCCAGGTCAGCGAACCCTTGAACAGTGCCACCGGAACCGCGATGCTGGCCACTGCGACGGCCCCGCTGATGTTTGCCTCGTCGTCGATAAAGTATGCTGCGACATGCAGCCCGGCGCCGGCGGCGGCAATCGCGGCGAAAATGGGGATGTGGCCGTAGCCGAACAGGAATGACCGGTGGCGCCGCAGGTGCAGAGCGCGTCCGGCGGGAAGCATGAAGTAAATCCACCACATACCGAAAGCCAGGGCTGTGCCGCCGAAGCCAACCAGCGCGGCGTCCACGCTCCAGCCGTGGTTGGCCACGATGGCGCGGAGCGTCTCGATCGCACCAAGGAGGCATTCACCCAAAGCGATGATGGCCAGTAGCCCGTACCGCTCGGCAATATGGTGGGCGTGCCACGGGGTCCGGGCTTTGCGCTCGGCGGCGTACGGGGTGGCCATCTCCAGGACGATCAAGGGCACAATCATGAAGAATGTGGTGGGTACGTCCGCCTCGATGACCAGTACCGCGATCCAACCGAGCTGCACCAGCGCCAGGTATTTGGCGTAGCGCAGGCATGTCCCGCGGCGGGCAGGATCCTGCCTGGCCGCCCGAAGCCACTGGGCAACCAGTGCCAGCCGCATGATCACGTAGCCGCCCACGATCACCGCGTTGTCTACATGCTTTCCCTCAGCCAGGGAACGGAACATGGGCTCGATTCCCATGGCAAGGATCAGGACGCCAACGATCTGGATCATCGTGACCACGCGGAAGATCCAGTCGTCGGTGTCGTAGGCGCTGGCGAACCACGTGAAGTTAATCCATGCCCAGATGACGGCGAACATCGCGAAGGCGAACCCCATCAGCCCGGCAACGAAGTGCGCCTCGGCAATTTGATGGGCGAACTGGCTGCCGGCAACGCCGAAGGCGATCACGAAGGTCAGGTCGAAAAAGAGTTCAAGCGGTGTGGCGGCGCGGTGCTTTTCATGCGGATCGCGGCCGCCCATGCACGCCATGGCATGCCGGAGGGGGTTGGAGGACATGCATCAAACGTTACTGCCTCACACGCGGCCCAGGGCGTCGATGTCCTCGAGGAAGTCCTGGTGCACTTCGGCGCTGACGGTGGTGCGGGTATCACCAATCGCGTCCAGGTAATCCTGGGTGGAGGGCCCCTTCCGCACCGCCTCCCGGACGGAAAGTGCGCCGCCGGAAGCGAGCCCGCCGTCGTCGTATACTGCCTTCTCCAGCGCGCGCTGGGACGCGCTCCGGGCGGCATACTCGATGTCCGCGGGGGAAAAGCCCTCGGTCTTGTCCACCAGCAGTTCCACGTCCACGTCATCCACCACCGGGGCGGGGATAAAGCGCTGCCACATGGCCTCGCGCGCCTGCCGGTCGGGGAGGCCAATGGGGATGACGTAGTCGAACCGGCCGTGGCGCAGGAAGGCGGTGTCCAGGGCGCGGATGAAGTTGGTGGCGCAGACCAGCAGGCGGCCGGGCTGTTCGCGGAAGGCCGGGATGATCTTGAGCAGCTCGTTGGTGACGCCCTGCAGCGGCGACGGCGGCTCGCCCGAGCGCTGGGACGCGATCTCCTCCACCTCGTCGATGAACACCACGGCGTGTTCCAGCTCTGCGATCTCCAGGAAGGTCTCGCGCAGCGCGCCGGCCAGGCCCTGCGGGTCCGCGGCAAGCCGGGAAGGGAACACCTCCACGAAGGGCCATTCCAACCGCGAGGCAATGGCTTTGGCGAAGGTGGTCTTGCCGGTACCGGGCGGGCCGAAGAGCACCACGGCACGGGGCGGGACAACGCCGAATTCGTCGGCGAGGTCGGCCTCCGCCAGGGGGAGGACCAGGCGGCGTTCCAGCAGTTCCTTTTCCTTGCGCATGCCGGCCACATTTTCCCAGAGGTCGCGGGCCAGGACGCGGCCGCCGAGCTGGCCCAGCGCGCCGAGCTCCTGCCGCTGGACGGGGATGGTCCGCTCGAAGTAACGCAGGTTTTTCTTGAGCGCGAAGCCGCGGCCCAGGAATGCCTCCACCCGGGTTTCCGATTCCGGCATAAGCGCGGAGAGTTTGTTGAGCCCGTGCGGGGCCATCCGGTTTTCGACGGCGGCCAGCAGCGAGGTGCCAATCCCGCGGCCACGGTATTCAGGCAGCGTGGCCAGGAAAACGATCCAGCCTTGGTCGTGCGCGGCGCGTCCGACGGCGGCGCCCACCACCTGGTCGCCCTGCACCGCCACCACGGCATGGTCCTTTTCGCACGATGCGAGGACCTCGGACAGTGCGTACACGGGTTCGACGTTGTGGGACTTGAGCGTTTCCCAGAGATGCAGGATCCCGTCGAGGTCAGCAGAATGGAAGTCCCTGATCCGCCAGTTGGTCATGCTGTCTCCCGGTTGGTTCGTCGTTGAACTGCTCGTTACCCCGCCCCTGCGGGCGTCGGCGCCAAGGGGCACTCTGCTGAGCATAGGGGATCAGCTCCCGGCACGGAGTCGGCGGGGCGTTGCGTTACGCCAGGAAGGTTAAGGCGGCTAGAGCTTCGCGGCGCCCTTGTTCTTGGAGCCTCTCCAGAGATGGTGGTGGCGGTGGTTGCTGTCGGCATGCACCACCAGGACCGGGCAGGCGGCGTGCGAAACGCATGCTGAGCTCACCGATCCAAGGTGCATACCAATGAAGCCGCCGTGCCCGCGGCGGCCCACCACCAGGAGCGCGGCGTCGGCGCCGGCTTCGACCAGTTTGGCCGGGGCTGGGCCGCGGACTATGGCCTGGGTAATCTCCACGGGGGCATCCGGCCCGAACGCTTTGCCGAGAGCCTCGGCCAAGGTTTGCCTTGCGGCTCCTTCAAAGGCCTCGAAGTCGGGCGGAACGTAGCCAGCATAGATCTGCGGAAAATTCCAGCAAGCCATCGCATGGATGCGCGCGTCGAGTGCGGGCGCCAGCTTGGCCGCCAACCGCAGGGCCTGCACGGAGGAATCAGAGCCGTCCACACCTACAACAATTTTTGCTTCCGGATTGTTCATGACGGTCCTCCTCGCAAGCCGTTGAAACGGCAGGATGGGGCTGAGGATAAACCCGGGCCTGGTGCGCGTCAAGTGGGGTAGGCGCAGCCGTTGAGAGTAGATGGTGCGAGGAGTAGCGTGTGATCCACCTCACTCGAACCCATTCAGGAGCAATCATGCCACATCTGG
Organism: Pseudarthrobacter sp. R1; assembly: GCF_024494415.1. Classification (NCBI taxonomy): domain Bacteria; kingdom Bacillati; phylum Actinomycetota; class Actinomycetes; order Micrococcales; family Micrococcaceae; genus Pseudarthrobacter; species Pseudarthrobacter sp. R1. The sequence continues at coordinate 340,037 of NZ_JAMKFI010000006.1, forward strand.
GACGCCGGGTAGCTGCCGGTACGGCGGCGCTGGCAATGAGCGTGACGACCGGAGTATTGGTAAGCCCGGCCTCTGCCCATTCATGGGAGGCCGACGACTCTGAAAAGGCCCCTGTCGCGAAGGGGTACGGCGGAGCCGTCAGCACCGTTGACCTGGACGCCTCGGCGGCGGCCATCGAAGTCCTTCGCAAGGGCGGCAACGCGGTTGACGCCGCTGTCGCCGCGGCAGCCACCCTCGGCGTGACTGAGCCCTACAGCGCCGGCATCGGCGGCGGCGGCTACTTTGTGTTCTACGACGCGGACACGGGCAAGGTCAAAACCATTGACGGCCGGGAAACCGCCCCTCAGGCGATGCCCAGGGACGCCTTCATCAACCCCGCCACAGGGACGCCTTATGACTTCAAGAAGCAGGCAACCAGTGGAATCTCGGTCGGCGTGCCGGGTACGCCGGCAACCTGGGAGCGGGCGCTGGACCGCTGGGGCAGCATGAGCCTCGGGGAAGCCTTGGAGCCTGCCATTGACGTGGCGGAGGATGGCTTCGTGGTGGATGAAACCTTCCGCCTCCAGACGCTGGAGAACAGGGAGCGCTTCCTGCCATTCGAGGCGACGAGGGAGCTTTTCCTGCCCGGCCCGGATAACGATGCACCTGCAGTCGGAACCGTTTTCAGGAACGAGGACATTGCCGAGACATACCGCATCCTGGGGCACAAGGGTGTCGACGAGTTTTATGAGGGCCCGCTGGCGGAAGAGATCGTGTCCACGGTGCGCAATGCCCCCAGCAGTCCGGGCCAGAGTGCGTTGCCCGGACCTGCGGGCGTTATGACCACCGAGGACCTGGACGACTACAAGGCCCTTGACCAGGACCCCACCCACGTTGAGTACCGCGGGTACGACGTCTATGGCATGGCGCCTTCGAGCAGCGGCGGCACCACGGTGGGCGAGGCACTGAACATCCTTGAGGTGTTTGACCTGCCGTCCCTTCGGGAGGACAAGCCAAAGGTGCTCCATCACTACCTTGAGGCCACCGCGCTCGCGTTTGCCGACCGTGGAAAGTACGTGGGTGACCCGGCATTCGTGGATGTCCCCACGGAGGAATTGTTGGACCCGGTCTTCGGCAAGGAACGCGCCTGCGCCATTGACCCTCACCGGGCGGCCACAAAGCCTGTGGCTGCAGGGGACGTGGGGTCATACGACGGCGTGTGCCCGGCCAAACCAGCGGCGCTTACTGGCGCCTCGGATACGGAGAACATCAACACCACCAACCTCACGGTTTCGGACAAGTGGGGCAACGTGGTGGAGTACACGCTCACCATCGAGCAGACCGGCGGCTCCGGCATCGTGGTTCCCGGCCGCGGCTTCATTCTGAACAACGAGCTGACGGACTTCTCACCGGTGTACAGCGAAACCGACCCCAACCGCATCGAGCCGGGCAAGCGGCCGCGTTCGTCCATGTCGCCCACCATCGTGCTCGAGGACGGCGAACCGTTCCTGGCGCTTGGTTCCCCGGGCGGTTCAACCATCATCACCACGGTGCTGCAGACACTTATCAACCGGATCGACCTCGGCATGAGCGTTGAGGACGCCTTGGCGGCTCCCCGCGCTTCACAGCGCAACACCGCAAATGTAACTGCTGAGCAGGCGTTCATCGACGCGCCGTATGGAAAGGACCTTGCCACACGGTACGGCCACAATTTCGCCGCTGCAGGTGCGCCGGGTACCTCAGCCGCGGAGATCGGCGCTGCCACTGCCATCGAGTTCCTCGATGACAACAAGGTCATTGCTGTGGCCGAACCGGCCAGGCGTGGCGGAGGGTCGGCGATGGTGGTGGAACCATCACACTAAGCGAAAGCTGAACAACAACTAACGACGGCGGCACCCCAGGTTCCCGAATTCAAGAACCTGGGGTGCCGCCGTCGTACTCCGTGGAGCGGGATTACTTCTTGAACGTCTCCGCCGGCGGGTTGGCAACCACCGGGGAGAGGCCGGTGAAGCCCTCGCGGGTTTCGGCGATCTCGCGGATGCGTTTGCGGCAGGCGTACCAGCCGAGGACCATCAGGATGGAGGCGATGGCGGTGACGAGCATGGTCAGGGGCGATTCGATGAAGACCATGATCAGTACGCCCAGGAGGAAGAGGATGGAGAGGTAGCCGGTGTAGGGGGCGCCGATCATGCGGAAGGAGGGGCGTTTGAGCCAGCCTTTGTTGGCCCAGCGGTGGAGTTGGATCTGGCACAGGACGATGGTGGCCCAGGTCATGATGATGCCGACGGAGGCGACGTTGAGGACGATTTCGAAGGCGTCGGCCGGGACGAGGTAGTTCAGCGGGACCCCGAGGAGGGACACGCCGGCGGTGATATGCTACGCCGATCCCGGCGCCGACCACTTCACCCGCCTGGACCCGATCAAAGCCAAGAACAACGCCATCAAGAAGCTCAACAGCCTCGGCTTCAGTGTCACCATCACCCCGGCCACCGCAGCCTGACGAACCCTACTTTCGTATTAGACTGCAGGCGTAGATGTCGGCGACCTTGAGGAGTACTTATGGAATACACCCGAAGCCAGCAAGAGAAGGCACTTCCCGCCGGTGACCTTGGCCGCAGCCACATCGGCCAGACCATCAGCTTCCAGCCGAACGAGTTCACCGTTGTGTTCGGCAAAATCTCCGGAATTGCCCGGACCGAGGCGATGGTTTACCTGTCCCTGGAGGGCGTGGGCAACGGCACGCATCTGAAGGATGAATACGACCTGCCGCTCACGCACGAGGTCTACCTGCCGGTGGATGTCCTTACCAACGCCGAATCCACCATCAAGGATCTGTTCGGCAAGGTCCAGGAGAACCTGCGCGGAACGGGCCACAAGGGCGAGGACAACACGGACCGGCTCTAGCGGAACGAGTTACCGGAAGCCCCAGCGGCAGGCGCCGCTGGGGCTTCCCTGTCCGTGCCTATGATGAGCCAATGGAAAGTGAGCGGCGCGGGCATTCAGCGGAGAGCGTGGACCATCGGGCCCTCGCCGTAGCGCTGCTGGATATTTCTGCCGATGTGCGCCGGAAGTCGCACGAGGATACCGGCGTCCGCCCGCTGCCGAATGGAGCGGTTGACATCCTACGCGTCGTGGAGGCTAGTCCGGGAATCACGGTGGCGGAGGTGGCTGCGAGGCTCGGCCGGCAGTTCAGCAACGTCAGCGTCCAACTGCGCGAGTTGGTGGCCGCCAACCTGGTCACCCGGTTGAGGGACCCCAGCGACAAGCGCTACGTCACCCTGCATCCCACCGAGGAATCGCAGCGGATCAGGGCGATCCTTGAAAACTCCTGGGCCGGGGTCCTGGCTGCCTCGGCGTCGAAGCTGCTCCCCGGCGAGCAGCAGCAGCTGGCGGCCAGCCTCCCCGCACTGCAGCGGCTGGCAGGTTTCCTGGCAGAGAAGGAGTGACGGAAATCTCGCGAATGGTGCTGTACCTAGTAGTTATACTTTTATAAGTATTACTACAGCTGAAACGGAACCAAGCATGGCTACGCAACTGGCAACCGCGCCCCCGGACCTGGCCAGGTCCACCGCCCCGTGGGGAGCGTTGATCTTCCTGGCCCTGGCCCAGCTCATGGTGGTGCTCGATGGCACCATCGTCAACCTCGCGCTGCCCCAGTTGCAGCGCGAGATGGGCATCAATGATTCCACCCGCGCCTGGGTGGTCACGGCCTACGCGCTCGCGCTTGGCGCCTTCCTGCTTCTGGGCGGGCGCATCGCCGACTTCTGGGGCCGGAAGCGCACGTTCATGGCTGCCGCTGCAGGGTTCGCCGTGGCATCACTCCTGGGCGGGATCGCGCAGGAAGCCTGGGAGCTGATTGGAGCCCGGGCTCTCCAAGGACTGTTCGCTGCCCTGCTCGCCCCCGCCGCCCTTGCCCTCCTGACCGTATCCTTTCCGGGCGGCAAGGATCGTGGAACGGCCTTTGCCATCTTCGGTTCCATCAGTGGCGTAGGTGCCGCTATCGGGGTGCTCCTGGGCGGCTACCTCACCGATTACGTCTCCTGGCGCTGGTGCTTCTTCGTTAACATTCCCATTGCCGCCATCGCGCTGGCCGGTGTTTGGGCCAAGGTCCAGGAAAGCAAAGCCGGAGGATCCACCAAGTACGATTGGCCCGGCGTCATCCTGGCAGCACTTGGTCTGGGCTCCCTCGTGTACGGCTTCACCAATGCTGAGCACGGCTGGGGAAGTCCGGAGGCATGGGGTTTTATTGCGGCCGGCGCAGCCCTGCTGGTGCTGTTTGTCCTGGTTGAAAAGAAGGCAAAGCACCCCCTCCTGCCGCTGCGCGTGGCCACTGAGCGCAACCGGGCAGCGGCGTTCCTGGCGTCCTTCCTTTCAGGCGCGGTGCTGATCGGCGGCATCCTCTTCATCAACTTCTACCTCCAGATCGTCCTGGGGTTTGCGCCCTTCGTGGCCGGCGTAGCCTCGCTGCCCATGACGGTGGTCCTCATGGTGACGGCCGGTATCGCCGCAAAGAACCTGCCCCGGCTGGGTGCCAGGATTCCGACTGCCCTTGGACCGGTCCTGATTGCCGCTGCCATGCTGTGGCTCACCCGGGTAAGCGCCGACGGAACCTACCTGGTCAATATGCTCCCCGCCCTGCTGCTGCTCGGCGCAGGCCTTGGCCTGGTGTTTGTCCCGATGCAGAACCTCGCCCTCTTTGGTGTGGACAAGGATGATTCCGGCGTTGCGAGCGCCTTGGTGAACGCCTCCCAGCAGGTGGGCGGCTCGCTGGGCATAGCACTCTTCAGTACCCTCGCGGCCTCTGCCACAGTGGCGGCCGGGGGAACGGGGCCCGCTGCACTCTCGGCGGGCTACTCCCTGGTCTTCCTTTGGGCCGCAGGCGTTGCCATCCTCATCGTCCCAGTGGCCCTGCTGCTGATCGACATCAACCGCAAGACCTTCAGCGGTACGGCGTCGGACACTCCGGCGGTGCACCTCTAGGGGTCCGTTCGATTCATCCGTCGGCCGTGCAGGAAGCTCTCAAGAACCTCGCTACCGTATCCGCTGGCCCATGGACGACCCCGACCCCATCGAGAACTGGGTAGCAGGCAGGATGGCGACGGCGTCCCCGCCGTTACGCCTCAGGGCAGGGTTGGGGACAACGTGCCGGCGTAGCAGCCCCAGCCCAGCCGTAGCGGACGACGGCGGCGCCTCCCGCCGTCGTCCGCTGCTGCGTCAGGACGCTGCCCAGCCAGCGCTGCCTGGCTGAACTTCTGAGCGCGGGCTCAGTAGGCCTTCACACGCTGTTCGACGACGAGGTGGACCAGGGCGAAGACGCCGTCATCGTCGATGGCGGCAAGGGCGGCATCCAGTGCGGCCGGAACGTCCCGGTCGTCAGTCACAGTAATTCCAAAACCGCCGAAGGCCCTGGCCATCATGCCGAAGTCGGGATTCTTCAGCTGGGTTCCGGACACCCGTTCCGGGTAGTGCCGTTCCTGGTGGGTTCGGATGGTGCCGTATTCCTGGTTGTCCATCACGATGACCAGGGGCGTGGCGCCGTACTGGGCGGCGGTGGCCAGTTCCTGGCCGTTCATCAGGAACTCCCCGTCCCCGGCAATGGTGACCACGCGGCGTGACGGTTCTGCCAGCGATGCTGCAATCGCAGAGGGTACGGAGTAGCCCATCGAGCCGTTGCGGGCGCTGATCATGGAGGCGTAGCGGCGGGTGGGGAAGTAGCGGTGCGCCCAGTTGGTATGTTCACCGGCCCCGAAGGTCACCATGGCATCCTCGGGCAGCCTCGGCACGAGGTTGGCCATCAAAGTATCCATCCTGGCCTTGCCTGCCGACGGCGCCGCCGGGGGCAGCGCGGCAAACTGCTCCTGCTCACCCCGCATCCGCTCCGTCCACGCCTTCCACTCTTCCTTCACCGGCAGGTCGATACCGGCAAGGTCACGCATAAAGGCTTCGGGCTTGGCCAGGATCTGCCGGGAAACAGGGCCGGAGCGGCCGCGAAGCGAGGGGTCAACAGTGACCAGGAAGTTCATCTTGTTCCAGTCCTGCCGGCAGACGAACCCGTCAGTAATCACGTCCCCGGGCACCGTCCCCACAAATACCAGCAGGTCAGTCTCCTCAAACAGGTCATATGTGGGGCGGGGGCGGCCGTAGCCGATCGGGCCCACGTAGGACGGCGAGTCGAAGGACACCGTTCCCTGCGTCCGCCACTCTGCTGCTGCCGGGATGTGGTGCCGTTCCAGCCATTCGGTCAGCTGGTCCGCCGAGGCCTGGGTCCAGTCGTTGCCGCCGGTGACGAAGAGCGGCTTGCTGGACCGCGCCAAGGCGTCCTGGAGGGCTGCGGCGTCCGTGCTGCTCATGCCGCCCGCCGCCACGGGAATCGCGGGATGCAATGCCGGGTCGATCTGCTGCCGGATGATGTCTTCCGGCAGGCCCACCACCACCGGGCCCGGCCGTCCGCTCATTGCCGCGAACATCGCCTCGGCCACAATCTCGGACGCCCGCTCGGGATGGTCCAGGACCATAACCCGCTTGGCGCCGGTGTCGAACCAGGCCTTGATATCGAACTCCTGGAATGCTTCGCGGTCCCGGTGCGCGAACGGAATCAGGCCAACGAAAAGCAGCATGGGAGTGGAATCCTGCCAGGCGGTGTGCAGTCCCACGTGGGCGTTGGCCGCGCCGGGGCCACGGGTGACCATCGCGACGCCGGGCCGCTGGTGCATCTTCCCGTCGGCCTCCGCCATGTAGGCGGCGCCGCCTTCGTGCCGGCAGACGATCGTTTCGACGTCCGAGTGGTGCAGTCCGTCCAGCACGTCAAGGAAGCTTTCACCCGGAACCACGTACGTGCGTTCCACGCCGTGGGCCACCAGAGAATCAACGATCACGTGTCCGGCAGATTTTAGGGCTGTGCTTTTTCTTGTGCTGGGCACCTCCGCATGGCCGGCTTGCGGAGGTTCTTCACCGGAAATTACGACGGCGGCGGGCTGGGCGGGGGATGCGATTGTGTGGGTTTCCGGTGTCATGGGCTTTCTTTGGCTGCTCGGATGTGGCTGTTCGAATGTGGCTGGTTTTAGGTGGCGGAAGGCGTGGTTTACCTGAACGTCTCCGCTGGCGGGTTGGCGATGACGGGGGCGGTGCCGGTGTAGCCCTCGCGGGTTTGGGCGATCTCGTTGATGCGTTTGCGGCAGGCGTACCAGCCGAGGACCATCAGGATGGAGGCGATGGCGGTGACGAGCATGGTCAGGGGGGATTCGATGAAGACCATGATCAGGACCCCGGCGAGGAAGATGATGGAGAGGTAGCCGGTGTAGGGGGCGCCGATCATGCGGAAGGAGGGGCGTTTGAGCCAGCCTTTGTTGGCCCAGCGGTGGAGTTGGATCTGGCACAGGACGATGGTGGCCCAGGTCATGATGATACCGACGGAGGCGACGTTGAGGACGATTTCGAAGGCGTCGGCCGGGACGAGGTAGTTCAGCGGGACGCCCAGGAGGGACACGCCGGCGGTGATCGCGATCCCGCCGTAGGGGACGCCGGCTTTGTTCATGCGGGAGGCGAAGCGGGGGGCGGAGCCGTTGACGGACATGGAGCGCAGGATCCGGCCGGTGGAGTAGAGCCCGGCGTTGAGGGAGGACAGGGGCGATCCCGCCGTAGGGGACGCCGGCTTTGTTCATGCGGGAGGCGAAGCGGGGGGCGGAGCCGTTGACGGACATGGAGCGCAGGATCCGGCCGGTGGAGTAGAGCCCGGCGTTGAGGGAGGACAGGGCGGCGGTGAGGACGACGAGGTTCATGATGACGTCCACGCCCTGGATGCCGATGGAGCCGAAGAAGGTGACGAAGGGGCTGACGCCTTTTTCGTAGGAGGTGTAGGGCAGCAGCAGGGCCAGGAGGATCACGGAGCCGACGTAGAACACCGCGATGCGGAAGACCACGGAGTTGATGGCTTTGGGCATGATTTTTTCGGGGTTTTCGGTTTCGCCGGCGGCGGTGCCGACGAGTTCGATGGAGGCGTAGGCGAACAGGACGCCCTGCATGAGAATGATCATGGGCAGCAGGCCGTTGGGGAAGATCCCGCCGTTATCGGAGATGAGGCTGAAGCCGACCTGTTGGCCGTCCACGGGGGTGCCGAAGATGACGAAGTAGGTGCCCACGATGAGGAACACGACCAGCGCTGCGACCTTGATCAGGGCGAACCAGAATTCCATTTCGCCAAAGACCTTGACCGAGACCAGGTTCAGGGCCAGGACCACGACGAGGGCGATCAGGGCCCAGGCCCATTGCGGGACGGCAGCCATCCAGGGGATGTAGTTGCCGAAGAAGTTCATGTACAGGGCCGCGGCGGTGATGTCCACGATGGTGGTGGTGGCCCAGTTGATCCAGTAGAACCAGCCGGACACGAACGCGGCTTTTTCGCCGAAGAATTCCCGGGCGTAGGAGACGAACGAACCCGATGTACAGGGCCGCGGCGGTGATGTCCACGATGGTGGTGGTGGCCCAGTTGATCCAGTAGAACCAGCCGGACACGAACGCGGCTTTTTCGCCGAAGAATTCCCGGGCGTAGGAGACGAACGAACCCGAGGAGGGGCGGTGGAGGACGAGTTCGCCCAGGGCCCGCAGGATCAGGAACGCGAAGAACCCGCACACGGCGTAGGCGATGACCAGGGACGGGCCCGCGGCGTTGAGCCGGCCGCCGGCGCCCAGGAACAGGCCGGTACCGATCGCACCGCCGATCGCGATCATCTGGATCTGCCGGGGCTTGAGGTTCTTGTGGTAGCCCTTGTCCTCGGCATGCAACGCCGACTCAGAAGCATGCGCCTGCGGCGGCACTGTGTGGTCTGTGATGGGGGGATTTGTCATGGAGATGTCCTTCTAAGATGCCGTTTTCGGGGCCGGAACCGGTTTGCTGAGGTTGGCGAGGCGTTCGGGGCTGAGGAGTTCCTGCAGTTGGGTGCTGGTGAGGAGTCCGTGTTCGAGGACGAGCTCGGCCACGCCCTTGCCGGTGGCGAGTGCTTCCTGCGCGATGGCGGTTGCGGTGGCGTAGCCGAGGTGGGGATTCAGGGCTGTGACCAGGCCGATGGACTGTTCCACGGTGAGGCGGAGGTGTTCGGTATTGGCAGTGATGCCCCGGATGCAGCGGGCCGTGAGGGTGCGGCACGCGGCTTCCAGGTGGGAGATGCTCTTGTGGAGGCTGTGGACGATGACGGGTTCGAAGGCGTTGAGCTGGAGCTGCCCGGCTTCGGCGGCCATGGTGATGGTGACGTCGTTGCCAATCACTTCGTAGGCAACCTGGGAGACCACTTCCGGGATCACCGGGTTGATCTTGCCGGGCATGATGGAGGAACCGGACTGCACGGCCGGCAGGTTGATCTCGCCGAAACCGGCACGCGGCCCGGAGGAGAGCAGGCGGAGGTCGTTGCAGATCTTGGAGAGCTTCACGGCTACCCGCTTCAGCACTCCCGAGAGGTGGACGAAGGCGCCCACGTCCTGGGTTGCTTCGATGAGGTCCGGGGCGGTGACCAGCGGGAGGCCGGTGATGTCCGCGAGGTGCCGGCAGGCTGCCTCGGCGTAGCCCAGGGGTGCGTTCAGGCCCGTGCCGATGGCTGTCGCACCGAGGTTGATTTCGTGGATCAGGAGGTCGGCTTCGGCAAGGCGGAGCCGGTCCTCGCCGATGGTGATGGCGTAGGTGCCGAATTCCTGGCCCAGGGTCATGGGCACGGCGTCCTGCAGCTGGGTGCGGCCCATTTTGACCACCGTGCGGAACTCCAGCGCCTTTGACGCGCAGGCTTCCTCGAGCTCGGCCAAGGCGTCCAGCAGCTCCCGGGCGGCAAAGATGGTGCCCAGTTTTACTGCCGTGGGGTAGACGTCATTCGTGGACTGGGACAGGTTGACGTGGTCGTTGGGGTGCAGGCGGGCGTAGTCGCCTTTGGGGTGGCCCAGGATCTCCAGTGCACGGTTGGCGATGACCTCGTTGGCGTTCATGTTCGACGACGTTCCGGCGCCGCCCTGGATGACGTCCACCACGAACTGGTCGGCGAGCCGGCCGTCCAGGATGTCCTGGCACGCCCGCTCTATGGCGTCGGAGCGTTCGGCGTCCAGCAGCCCCAGCTCGCGGTTGGTGCGGGCGGCGGCGAGCTTTACTGCCGCCAGGCCCCGGACCAGGTGCATGTTGGATGACAGCTTTTGGCCGGTAATGGGGAAGTTCTCCACCGCCCGGAGGGTGTGTACGCCCCAGTAGGCATCGGCGGGGACGTCGCGGTCTCCGAGCAGGTCGTGTTCCGACCGGACGGGCGCGGCGGTGTTGATCGTGGTCATGGGGTCCTTACAGGGCTTCGTTGACGGGTATGGACATTGATGATTGGGGCAGGAAGTCGGCAGCCTGCAGCAGGCCCACCTGGTGGCCGCCGCCGAGAACGGGTGCGGTTGCTATTGACGTGAGCGGCGTGGTGTCCAAGCCCAGCGCGTCGAGGAGCTTGACCGTGGCCGGCATCCTGGCGCGGTCGCCGCCGTCGGAAATCTTTACGGCAACGGCGGCACCGTCCGGCAGGCCCACCAGCTGCACGCCTTCGAAGCCGTCCTTGGCCACTGAGCCCGGGAGCAGGCGCATCAGCGCGGTGACGTCCCGGCCTTCCCCGGCCACCATGTCCGGGTGACCCTGCATGGCGAGTCCGACGGCGGCTTCCGCACTTTGTGAAGCCGCTCCGCCGTCGTCGTCCGCGGCAGCCTTCGCAATCACACCGAACGCACGGGCCATGCCCTGCAGTGTGAGGGCAAACAGCGGGGTGCCGCAGCCGTCGGTGCTGACGGCGAGTGGTGCCTCGTCTGTCAGGTCCAGGACGGTCCTGGCAACCAACTGCTGCAGCGGGTGGGACGGGTCCAGGTAACCCTTGACCGGCCAGCCGTTGATCTTGCAGGTGGCAACCATCGCGGCATGCTTGCCCGAGCAGTTCTGGGTGAGCTGGGTGGAGCGGCCCCCGTTGCGCAGCCACTCCTCCCGCTCACCCGCACCGTAGGGTAGGTCCCTGCTGTTTTCGAAGTCGCTGACGCTCAACCCGTACTGTTCCAGGATGCGCAGGGCTCCCTGGCGGTGCTTTGCGCCGCCCGAGTGGCTTGCCGCGGCCAGGGCGAGCAGGTCAGCCGGCAGCTCGAGGCCGGCGCGCACCATGGCTACGGCCTGGAGCGGCTTGAGGGAGGACCGGGGATAAAACGGCGCGAGGGGAGCGCCCGCGGCCGCCGCTGTTGTGCCGTCAGCTTTGAGTGCGATAGCTGACCCGTAGTGGACGCTCTCCACCAGTCCGTCGCGGATGGCAGTGACCAACGGCGTGTGCCGCGGAAGGGCGGCAGCACTGAGGGCAGGAGAAAGTGCAGGGGAGAGCATGGATTCCTTGGCTGGGGTTGGCTGGGGCTAGCTGTTCAGGATGGATTCGAGGGCAACGCCGACTGCGTGCAGGTGGTGTGCCATGGCCGCGCGTGCTTCCTCGGCCGAGCCTGCCTCGATGGCGGCCAGGATGTCCTGGTGTTCGATGTCTGAGGCGTGCTGCCGGTCCGCCACCATGTTCAGGGTCTCGGACTGATGCGCAAGGGCGCCACGGATGTCTGCCACCACGCTGGCGAATACCTTGTTGCCGCTGGCACGGGCGATGGCGGAATGGAAGCTCGAGTCCAGGGAGACCCAGGACTCCGGGTCGGTTTCGGTGGCCATGGCGGCGACGATGTGGCGGAGAGTTTCCAGCTCTTCGCCGCTGCGGCGTTCCGCGGCCAATCCGGCTGCGGGTACTTCGATGTGCGGGCGGGCTTCGGTGAGGTCCCGGGCTGAGTACTGGCCGAGGGTGAGATCGTTGGCCACTTTGTTGGCGACGACGAACGTTCCCTTGCCCGTTTTGGTGACAGTGAGGCCGAGGGCAGTGCAGGAGCGGAGCGCCTCCCGGATCACTGACCGGCTTACCCCGTACTGCTGGGAAAGCGTGGCCTCCGAACTGAGTTTGCTGCCTACTGCCAGCCGTCCCGACTCGATGTCCTGCCGGATTGCATTGAATACCGCTTCGGCAGCACTGAGCCGGGCGAGCGGAAGGGCTGCAGGCTGTCCTGCTGTCCGGCTGTCTGACAGGTTCACGCCTTAAATATGGCAGGGGTCACAGCTGCTGTCAATGCGGGGCGACTAACTGACGCGTGCGCGGTCTTCGATCGTGCGGAGGATCCCGAACGGTTTTTATGACTCGGTCATCCTCGAACAGGACGTCGGGGCCGGACGGTGCGAGCTCGTTGTACGGTGCCCGGCTTGCCGTGCCCGTCGCTATGACCACCAGGGCCTTGCGCTCGTATCCGTTCTCGTAGGCTTCAATGACGGCGTTCGCCCCGTCTCGCCTCATTTGAAGATCCTAGGTGGTATTTGATGGGGTTTGAGTGCATTTCTGTACTTAGGCGAACAGATCTGTCTATAGTGTGGATACACCCCCAGATGCTTCGGCTACTGGTTAGAAGGCTCCGAGAGATCGGGGCCTTCGGAATTTAAGCGCCACTTCGATGGCCGATGTACTTTGCCTTTGCCATCGTTGATGACGTCTGGCAACTGGCAGGCAGCAAGCGCCGCAACTGTGATCTGTCGGTGAATGGAGGGGTTGGTCTGCTTGAGTTCGTTGCTGGAGCGTTTAGGTTCCATAGGCGATAACAGGCCCGTAGCCCGATGAAGGTCATCGGAGACCATCCGCATGGGCATGACCAAGTCGGAGTCGTTAGTGGATACAACGTACACATCCGCCTCATCCTTAAATGCGTCGAGCAGCAAGTAGCTGGCCAACGCAACGTCGGAACCTTTCTCTTCCGTTTTTGTCTGCCACCGGCACGGTCGTACCGGTTCCTCCCTTTCGATTAGAGAAGAGCGGCAATAGAATGGGCTGAAAGTGCCGCAACGGCACGATCGTACCTATGGGGGGAGTGCTGTGCCCCAACCATTTTCTGAAGTGCTGGCGGTGGAAGTAAGGACTCGCCGAGCGTCACTACATCTGACGCAGCACGATCTCGCCCAGCTGGCCGGGGTGTCGGAGCGTTTCGTGCGGTTCGTCGAACAGGGGAAACCCAGCGTCCAGCTGGACTCACTTTTGGCGCTCCTTGGGACGCTTGGTCTGGAGCTGCAGTTGACTACACGGACACGTACAGCCGCCCTTCACGACGGGACGGCGGCAGCTAACCTGCGGGAGCAGGCGTGAGGCACCGCATCGCCGATATCTACAAGGCAGGGGTCCTCGCCGCCCGGCTTGAACGGCACGACGGCGGTACCAGGTTCAGCTACCTGGCGGGCTACCTCAGCGCCGGCGGACCCGCCGTCGCAACTTCCCTGCCGCTTACGAGCGAACCTGCGCTGTCCAGTGCGGGGGCCGCTCCGCCCTATTTCACCGGGCTGCTGCCCGAGGGCCGCCGCCTTAACGCCCTGCGTCGATCCATTAAGACCAGCGCAGACGACGACCTGTCCCTTCTGATCGCGGCTGGCGGCAACCCGGTGGGAGACGTCCAGATCGTCGGCCACGGGGAACCCTTGAACCCGGACGATCACGCGGTCCGCCTAGATCCGCGCAGGCCCGTCGATTTCGACCAGTTGCTCGGCGACCCTGACCTGATTGATCCGGTAGCCCTGGCCGGTGTGCAGGACAAGTTGTCCGCCGGAATGATTTCCGTGCCGGTGGCCACCACCGGGCGCCAGTTCATCCTGAAGCTCAACGCGCCGGAGTTCCCGCATGTGGTGGAGAACGAGTACGTCATGTTCCGCTACGCCGCCAGGCTTCGGATTCCGCTGAGCCGCGTCCAGCTGATCCGGGATGTTGCCGGCCGACCGGGGCTGTTGGTGGAGCGTTTCGACCGCGTGCCGCTCCCGGAGGCAGGGCCGGACGGTGTGCGGCGCCTCGCTGTAGAGGACGGGGCGCAGGTGCTGAAGCTCTACCCGGCGGACAAGTACAACGTGGGGTACGGCCAGGTGTGCCATGCGCTCGCGGACTACTGCTCAGCACCGCTTCCCGCCCTTCGGAACCTGGCGATCCAGGCGGCCTACGCATGGCTGACAGGCAACGGAGACCTGCATGCAAAGAATGTCTCCATGGTCCAGCAACCCCACGGGGAGTGGGTCATCGCGCCGGTGTACGACATCCCCTCCACGGTGGTTTACGGTGACAAGACCCTGGCCTTGAGCATGGGCGGGAAGAGGACCGGGATTTCGCGCCGCCACTTCCTGGGGTGGGCCACGGAACTGGGACTCACCGACCGGGCGGCTGCCCAGGTTTTGGAGATTGCGCTGAAGGCGTCTGGCCCGTTGATCATCGATCTGGAGGCCGGGACTGCCTTCCGTGCCTTGAAGGGGCCCGGTCAAAAAGGTAACGACGACGGCGGTTCACCGTTTCCGGACATGGTCACCAGGGCGTGGGTCAAGGAGTTGAAGCACCGCCGGAGGCTGATGGAAGGCTAAGCCGGGCGGCGCATGCCCTCACGAGCCCTCGTACCAGCGCAGTACGCGCAGGGCGCGGAGGGTGTTCCACGGGCTTGGTTGTCCGTCGCCGTCCTCCAGCGGGAAGTGGACCTTGCCGGGGTGGGTGTTTTCCAGCAGCCACCTGCCGTCCGGTTGTTCCTTTGACCGCAGCACCTCCACCGCCTCTTCAAGGCGATTATCGCGGGCGCCGCCGGCGGCACGGAAATAGTCCAGCCCGCGAAGGACGTCGTAGAACCAGCGGGTGGGGTAGGAGAACTGCAACCAGTCCCGGCTAATAAGCTCCCTGGTGGACTCCCGCCTCAGCAGCCGGCGATCCAGGAGATACTCCTCGGCGCGGTGCCGCGCCTCCCGGGATTCAACGGTGCCTCCAGTACTCCGTTCGTGCTCGAGAAGTCCGTCCAGCACGCAGATGGTGGTGTGGAAGGAGGAGCGGGTGGAGCCTCTCCCGGCCTCGCAGTTCCAGCCGCCGTCAGCCAGTTGTTCGCGGGTCAGCCGCTCCACCATTTCGTCCACGTTCTCGCCGAAGTATGCCCCGAGTGCTACGGTCATCCCGTTGATGCACGGTTCCACTTCGCCGTCGAAGAAGGGCTGGTTGCCTTCCTCCCAACGGGAGTTCGCGCGGACCAGCGCGATAGCTTGCCGGGCTTCCCGGCCGGAGGGGTTCAGGCCGAAGTCGCGCAGGAGCAGCAAGCTGTACGTGGTTGCCGTCCAGGGCTGGCTGTCCGGGTCGTCGTCGTAGGCGGGCCAGTACGTACCACCCGCCCACTGCCCGTCCGTGCCCTGAAGGGCGAGGAGTCTGGCGCCCCAGCCCTGGTTCGCCACCCGCTCCCGCTCACGCTGAATTTCCATTGGCGACGCGTCGGTGAGGTCGCGCAGGACCTGCCAGCGAATAGCGGGGTCCGAGTCGAGCAGCCAGTCGAGCACGTCCGGTCGCGTCACTGGGTCAGAGGTGCTGGATGCCTGCCCGCTGCATCGCGTCCTTATAGATGTCTACGCTCTTGGCCAGAAGCTCTTCCTGCTTCGCCTCGGAGACTGCGAACGCCCGGCCGCCCAGAGCTGAGGCCTTATAGACCTTGATGCCGCTGTTCTTGAGCGATGAATGGTAGGTCTTCTCGAACAGCGTGAGGAAAGTGGAAGCGTCAGTGCCGTGGGCAATGATCGCGGAAACGCGTGAGTTGATCTTCAGGAACTGGCGGAACGGGCGCAGGCCGTCGGTCTTTTCCTGCACGCTCAGCGCCGACGGCATACCCGGATCGCGTACCCACGGATAGGCGTTCCACGGCATCACGTAGCGGGGTTCGAGCTCAGCCAGTTCATAGATCTGGGTGGCCCGGCGGGCCGCTTCGTCGTCGTTGTAGTGCGAGACGAAGCCGGATTCGGTGCCCTTTCCAGGGCTGACCTGCAGGCTGACGATCCGGCATTCATCCTCGTCGTGCACCGGGTCGATGTAGGGGACGGTGGAGCCCGGCTTCTTTTCCATCAGTTCGTCGCAAAGCTGGGTTACCTTCGCAATGTTCGGTTCCTGTAGCAGGGCTTTCTTTTCGTCCCAATCAATCGTCACGATTTCTCCCTCAGCAGCAAGGCGTCCAGAATCAGGCGTCTTAGGCCACTCTACGCTTCCGCGCATGGAGGAGGGCAGGGGAAATTGCGGCGCACCACGCCGTTACGCCGCCGTTCCTACTCTGTGGGCACGTTTGAGGGCCTTGGTGCGGAGCAGTAATTGACGTCGACGGCGGGACCGCCGCTTCCCAGCCCGAAGGCGTGCTGTTCAATATAGGGATGCAGTTCACCAGGAAGGGCCTGAAAGATGACGGCTTTGCGGGCTTCAGGTCGTTTCAGGACCTGGACGTTATGCGGGTCCCGCAGGGTACGGGCCTCTTCGCCGTTATGGCACCGGAAGGGTTCCAGCCGGAATTCCTGAAGAAAAACACCGCCGGCGTCTTCAAGAAGAAGGACCCCTCACTGCCGGAACCGGCGCTCGCAGCCGAATGGGTGGATGCCGCCGCGGTGCTCTATCTGGGGAAAGCCGGTCCTGGCAGCAAAGGCAACCGAGGGCTCCGGCGGCAGATCCAGGAGTTCCTGGACTTCGGGCAGGGCAAGCCGCCGGGGCATTGGGACGGCCGCCTGCTCTGGCAACTCAAGGACGCCGGGCAGTTGCTGCTCGCCTGGAAGGAACTGCCCGCCGAAGGCTTGAACAAGGCCGAAGCCGAATATCACACGGCCTTCATCGAGGAGTACGGGCACCTGCCGTTCGCGAACCTGGTGCGCGCACGGGTCAAAGGCTAGGCAAGGCCGCCATCAGAGTCCGGGCAGGCGGCATCATGCCCCGCGGAGGCGTTCCATCTCGCGCCGGTCTTTCTTGGTGGGCCGGCCCGCGCCACGGTCACGCTGCGGCAGGCCCAGCGCCGGGGCAACGGGCCGCGGCGGTGTGTGGTCGGTAAAGCAGTGGGATGCGGCTTCGGCGCCGACGCGCTTGTTGATCAGCCGGCGCACTTCGAGGGTCCGTTCGTAACCGGACATCCGGATCGTCACGGTGTCGCCGTTGACCAGTGTTGCCGAGGCCTTTGCCGGGCTGCCGTTCAGCCGCACATGGCCGGCGCGGCATGCGGCCGTAGCCGCGGAGCGGGTCTTGTAGGCCCGGATGGCCCACAACCACGCATCGATGCGGACGCTGGCGGGGGAGGAAGGAAGACTGGTCATGGCTGGCACCGAGTATAGCCCCGGCGCCCCGGCACAGGAGACAAGTATCGCGACCGGAAACCAAGCCTGCCTGCGCAGCCCGGCGTATATAGCGGCCGCTACTCAACCCTTACGCTAATGCGCTGCACCATGTTGTTGCCCAATCCCTGGTAGTTCCAGTTCTGCTCCAGGGGCTGGGTGGCGCCGCTGGCATCCGTGGCACGGCAGGCCAGCACATGCTCGCCCGGGTCAGCTACCCACGGCAGCGTCCACTTGCGCCACGCGAATCCTCCCGCGGGTTCTTCCAGGTGCGCCGGCAGCCATGTGTCATCGATGCCCACTTCCACAGCAGTCACCGCCGCCTGCCCGGACCAGGCACGGCCTTGCAGCATCACGGGTCCCCGGGGCAGCACCCGCTTGCGGGTGAAGAATTCCGGGATGCCCGGCGGCACCATCAGCGAACGTACCCTGATCCGCGAAACCGGCGTCCCGGCGTCGTCCGCTGAATCCTGGTAGCGGTACGCGACCTGCTGCTGGTAGCCCGCGAAGGGGGCAGTGACCACCTCGATGGATTCCAGCCACTTCACGCTGGCCATGCCATACCAGCCGGGGACCACAAGCCGCAGGGGATAACCGTGCTGGGGCGGCAGTTCGTTGCCGTTCATTTTGTAGGCGAGTACGACGTCGGCGCGCAGCGCTTCCCGGATCGGCAGGCTCCGCGCGTAGTGGTGGGGGACGCCGCCCTGTATGCCGGCGTCCGCACCGGTGAAGACCACTTCCACGGCGTTCTGCAGAACCCCCGCCTTGCCGAGGAGGTACGCGAGGGGAACGCCGGTCCAGTGTGCGGTGCCCACTCCTTCAAGGACCCAGGGCTGGCTCATTGGCCGGGGTGAAAGGAGCGACCGGCCGTTGCCTGCGCACTCCAGCGTGACGGGAACGGTGATGGCGGGATCCTTCCGCAGGGCCGCCATGCTCAGCTCCAGCGCCCGCTCCACCGCGCCGCTGATCCGGAGGTGCCAGGCGGCAGGATCGATGTCGGGGATGTCGAAGTGCGTAAGGATGTAGTGGAGTCCCGGCGGAGTGACGTCGCGGCGTAGCGCTTCCAGGGGCATGGAGTGGTTCCGGGCGCCCAGCTGAAGTTCCTCCGGAGTGAGCGGGCCGGTAGTGGGCCCGGCCGGCACCGCGGCCGGTGCGCCGGAACCCTCAGCTGGAGGCGTGGACTGCAGGTTGTCGTGGATCTGCTTCATGGCGCTGCGATTCTGCTCGGCGGGGATTGTGCAGGGCTGGATGATGCCTTGCCACAGGTTTACGCCCGCCCCGCCGGCACGTCAACGGTTTCCAGCGGCAGCACGTCAACGGCCCGCACCGGCAGTGGGGAGAACTACAGCTGCGGACGGGTCAGGAACTCCGCCAGGCTGAGGGGATCCTCGCCGGTCAGCCCGTGCACATCAAAAGACAGCCCCGCCAACTCGCCGGCCGCGATAGCCGTGTAGGTGCTCACCCAGGCATCCAGTTGCCATTGCGGTGCGCCGTAGGATGCTCGCGATGAGTAGGCCTCCTCCACCGTTTCCGGATGGTAGCCAACGGTCCGGCCCGTTCCTGCCGTCAGCACCTCGGCAGCCCGCGACAGGGAGAGCTCCTCCGGGCCGGTCAGGTTATAGGTCCTTCCCTTGTGGATGGCGGGGTCGCGCAGCACGGCAAGAGCACACCGGGCAATGTCCTCCCGTGCCACACCGGAAAACGTGCCTTCGCCGGCGGGTCCGCGAATGACGCCGTCCCCGCCAGTCATCAGAGGGAGGAAGTCCAGGTAGAGGTTGTTCCGCAGGAACGTGAACTCGATCCCGGAAGCCTTGATGTGTTCTTCCGTGGCGTAGTGGTCGCGGGCCAGGGTGAAGGTCGAGTCCGGTGCGCAGCGGTAGATGGAGGTGTAGACGACGTGCTCCACCCCGGCGCCGGCAGCAGCATCAACGAACGTGAAATGTTCGTCTAGCCTGTCCTCGGCCTCCGCGGCGGACACCATAAACAGCACCTTGGCGCCGTCAAGGGCCTGGCGTGCTGCTTCTGAATCCGAGTACGTGCACACCACTGCCGCGGCGTGCTCCAGCTCGGGCGCGCGTGCCGGGTCCCGCACCAGCAGGCGCTGGGCGGAACCAGCCGCGGCGAGCTGCCGCGCCACCATTCCGCCCAGGCCGCCGGTGGAGCCGGTGACAGCGAGGTCCGGCAGTTCCGGATTGGGGTCCACCGGCTAGTGTTCCCGCTTGGAGGGGGACTTCGTCTGTGCGGGATCACGTTCGGCAAGGGAGCCGATGGCGTCGTCGATCTTCTTCAGGACGTCCGGCTCCAGCCGCACCCCTGCCGCCTCCACGCTGTCCGCGATCTGCTCCGGCCGGGACGCACCGATGATGGCCGAAGCGACGTTCGGGTTCTGCAGCACCCAGGCGACGGCAAGCTGGGGCATGGAGAGTCCGGCTTCCTCCGCGATGGGCTTGAGCTCCTGGACCCCGGCCAGGACGTCGTCACGCATCCAGCGTTCGATCATCTTGGCACCGCCCTTCTGGTCCGTGGCCCGGCTGCCGTCAGGGGCGGGCTGGCCGGGCAGGTACTTGCCGCTGAGGACGCCCTGCGCCATGGGGGACCAGACGATCTGGGACACGCCCAACTCCTCGGACGCCGGCACAACCTCGGCCTCGATGACGCGCCACAGCATGGAATACTGCGGCTGGTTGGAGATGAGCTGGAAACCAAGCTCCTTTGACAGGGCGTGGCCTTCCCGGAGCTGCTCCGCCGTCCACTCGCTGACGCCGATGTATAGTGCCTTGCCCTGCCGGACGATGTCCGCGAACGCCTGCATGGTCTCCTCCAGCGGCGTTTCAAAGTCGTAGCGGTGCGCCTGGTAGAGGTCCACATAGTCTGTCTGCAGCCTGCGCAGTGAGCCGTTGATGGATTCCATGATGTGCTTGCGGGACAGGCCGAGATCGTTCTTGCCCTTGGGCCCTGTGGCGCCAAAGACCTTCGTGAAGATTTCCAGGGACTCGCGGCGCTCGCCCTTCAGGGTTTCGCCAAGGACGGATTCCGCAGCCGTGTTGGCGTAGACATCCGCCGTGTCGAAGGTGCTGATGCCTGCATCGAGGGCTGCCCTCACACATTGGGAAGCGACGTCGTTCTCCACCTGGGAGCCGTGCGTGAGCCAGTTGCCGAAGGTAATTTCCGAGACTTTGAAGCCGCTGTTTCCGAGGTATCTGAATTCCATGGGTTTCACGCTAACCCAGATGGTTGCTCAGGGTAAGGGCTGTCTGCCCTTATGTGGGTTACCCGTGGACGCCTGGCGGTCGACGCCGGTTCCCTTAGCGGTTGAATTTTTCGAAGAGGTGCCTTTGACCGCCTGCGCCGGACCGGACAATGACACTAGGGACCCCGTGTCCAGCGGCGACAGCGGCCGCGAAGCCTGCGTTTTCTTGAACGACCGCGGCACCCTGCCCGGGCCGTGGGTGTCCAGGGCAGACTCCACGAGCGGAGCCACCTCCACCACCTTGTCGGCCGGCACCCGGGGATCGGGCAGGTCCCGGACAGACAGCTTGATTTCCGGTGCAGCCGCCCGGGCCCGCGCCATCGCCCTGGCATCCGCCTCAGCAACGGCGGAGGCCCAGTCCTCCGAGAGCACGGGGGGTTCGCGGCGCGCGGCCGTCAGCGCGGGGTGGCGTACGACGGCGGTGCGCAGCGCCGAACGCACGTGTGCCGGCTTCAGCGCGGAGCGCCAGTCCCGGCGCTGGCGCTTGGCTTTCGGGGCTTTGGCGGGCACGCCCCCGCCGGCGGGACCCGCAGCGGAAACTGAAGCGCCGCCGTCGGGCCCTGTCCTGAAAGGGCCACCAAGGCGGACCAGCGGGACGCTTTCATTGCGGGAGCGCCTGCCGAACAAGGCCATTAGTGTGACGGCTGCAAGCCGGCCGATCCCCGCCAGCACCAGCGTGATGACCCCCAGCAGGAAGAGGACCAGGAACATCAGGAAAGCCATTCCCACAGTCCCCAAAAAGGTCAGGTTGAGGATGAGCGTATCCGGATTTTCCACGTCATCTCTCCTCTCTGCCGGCCGTGAAGCTTGCACCTGCGCCCCTCCGCCAGCAACAGCTCCTTCTCCACCATACGGATTTTTGCTTGGCCATGCCGACGCCCGGAGCGGTGCGTCCCGGGTTGTTTCAAAGCTGTTATGCCCACGGGGCAGGCCGCCGGGGCGCTTATAGTCGGACGTGGAACCACGGCATGCACTGCGCGGCCGGAAGCAGGAAACAGGAGCACCATGGCGGAGGACACACCCAACACGAACTGCATGTGCCTGTCCGGCGAGCCGTATGCGATGTGCTGCAGACGGTTCCACTCCGGCACCCCAGAAGCGGCAACGGCAGAACAGCTCATGCGCTCCCGTTACAGCGCGTTTGTCCTCTTGGACGGGCCCTACCTGCTGCGTACCTGGCACCCGGACAAGGCCCCGGCCAATCTGGACCTTGATCCGGACCTGCAGTGGCGGCGCCTGGACATTGTCTCCATCAGCCGCGGGGGCCCGCTGGACGTCCAGGGGACCGTGGAGTTCAAAGCCTGGTTCCGGCACGGCAGCGAGCGCGGTACACACCACGAGGTCAGCAGGTTCGTGCGGGAAAACGGCCGCTGGTTTTACCTGGACGGGGAAGTTCTGGCCTGACTACTCGTCGCCGTAGTCCTCGTCCGGAGTGAAGCCTGCCCGGTCCACCTTCCGGTGGAAACGCATGCCTGCCAGCCCGCCCAACACGGCACCTGCCAGTGCCACCAGCGCCACCACAACGGCTGCGATGATGCTCGTGGTGGTCAGCTGCCCTTCATTAATTGGAATGCGCGGGAAGCTGTTGAGGTTGGCCAGCACGTTGAACTGCTGCCCGAACACAAGGCCCAGGATGGATACGAGGACAGCCACGATCAGCGCCCAGATCCACACCATGAAGCCTTGCTTGGCACCATTGAAACGTGCCATGCGTCCGGCGACGTAACCGCCGCAGTAATAGGAGAGGAGCAGGATGACCAGCAGCACGATAATCCCCACCAGGCCAACGGTGCCCTGGTTCTGGGCCGCCTGGTTCACTGCCTCGTTGACGTCGGTGTTGGTTGCAAGGCCCACGGCCGTCCCGGCTGCTGCCACGAGGGCCGCCAGCGGTACGGCCATGCCGGTGGCGGTCAGCCAGCCGAAGAACGCCGAGCCCACCTTGATGCCGCCAAACCGTTCCTTCTCCCTGGCGACGGCGGTCTGCCGGTCGGTCAGGTTCGGATCAACAGCAGGTGCCGAGGCCGCGGGAAGATAGTCGCGCTCCGCGGAGGCGCCGGCTGAGCCGGTGTGGCCAGCCGGCACCCGGTTGTAGGTGGAGGTCGGCGTGGTATCCGCTGCGGGCTGCTGGTCGTAGCTGCGGGTGACATCATCAGCCGCGGCGGCACGGTAGCTTCCGCTCCGGTCAGCGTCCTCCCGGGCTCGCCGTGGGGGCAGGTTCTCTGGGTCCGTTGAGCTGCTCATGGGTCAACTCAATCACCGGGCCGCGGAGATAGCAAGGATGCTTACTATTTTGTGACCGGTGGCGTCAGCGGTAGTTACGGTGCAGGTTTTCCCTTTGCGAGGCCCCGGGGGAGGCATCCGCGATCCACGGGCCGGTGCCTTCCGACTGGTCCAGTACGCCTGCCTCCAACCACCTGTGGTCACCGGCGAGGACCCTTCGGGTCAGGCGGTGGTCGGCGTCGTCCGTGTTCCGCCACAGCTGGTCGAAGTACTCGTCGACGCGCACGCGGGCCTGCTCGCAATACGCCTCCGCGAGCTCGTAGGCGCTCGCGGCCTTTTCCGGCGCAGTGTGGAGCAGCATCTCCGCCCGTGAACAGCACGCCGTCATGGCGAACAGTTCCGCTCCGATGTCCACCACCCGGCCCAGGAATGCCTGCTTGCGTTCCAGCTTTGCCTGCCACCGGCCCATGCCATAGAACGTCTGCCGGGCAAGACGCCGCGACGAACGCTCCACGAACCGCAGGTGCTTGGCCAAGCGGCCAAACTCTCCGTACGAGCGCGGGTCCATGCCCGCGCCCGCCACCAGCTTGGGCAGCCAGCGGGCGTAAAAGCCGGAAGCGCCGACGGCGGCCTTCGCCTTGTCGGACAGGCTCGCGTCCATGGATGCAAGGTCACCCGCGGCAGCAAGGTGCGCATCCACGGCTTCCCGGGCGATCAGCAGGCGCATAATCTCCGAGGAACCCTCAAAAATCCTGTTGATCCGCAGGTCCCTCAGCTGCTGTTCGGCCGGTACCGCACGTTCACCGCGCGCCGCCAGCGATTCCGCCGTCTCAAACCCGCGGCCGCCGCGGATCTGTACCAGTTCGTCGGCTATCCGGCAGCTGATCTCCGTCGACCAGAGCTTCGCAAGGGCGGCCTCGATCCGAACATCCTTCTGGCCGGCGTCGGCAAGTTCGGCGGAGAGTTCGAAGACGGCGTCCAGGGCGAAGGCGGAGGCGGCGATGAAAGCGATCTTCTTGCCCACGGCCTCGTGCTCGCCCACCGGCCTGCCCCATTGCGTCCGGGCGTTGGACCATTCGCGGGCGATCTTGAGGCTCCAGCGGCCTGCTCCGACGCAAAGGCCCGGGATGGAAAGCCGGCCGGTATTCAACGTAGTGAGCGCGATTTTCAGGCCCTGGCCCTCTTTACCCAACCTGTTGGCCGCCGGGACGCGCACCTGATGGAACCGGGTCACCCCGTTCTCGATGCCCCGCAGGCCCATAAACGAGTTCCGGTTTTCCACGGTAATGCCCGGTGAGTCCATCTCCACCACAAAGGCGCTGATGCCGCCCTTGTGCCTGGTGCCGTCCGCATCAGTGCGTGCCGGCACCACGGCCATCACCACTACCAGTTCGGCGATCACCCCGTTTGTGGTCCACAGCTTGACGCCGTCCAGAAGGTAGGCCTCGCCGTCGTCCGTGGGTGTTGCCGTGCTGCCCATTCGGGCGGGATCGCTGCCCACGTCAGGTTCCGTCAGGAGGAACGCTGTGACGGCGCCCGTGGCGCAGCGCGGGAGGTATTTCCGCTTCTGCTCGGCAGTGCCAAAAACCTTCACGGGCTCCGGCACGCCGATGGACTGATGCGCCGAAAGCAGGGCGCCGAGGCTGGGGTGCACGCTGCCCAGCAGGGCCAATGCCCGGCCGTAGTACACCAGCGACAGGCCCAGGCCGCCGTATTCCTCCGGAATCTTCATCCCGAAGACGCCAAGGTCCGCCAGGCCCTGAAGGTATTCGTCAGGGATCTTCGCCTCGCGCTCGATAATCCGGCCGTCCATGGTCCGCGCGTATTCGGAGAGGCGGGCCATAAACGCTTCACCCCGTTCTACGTCCGCCGGGTCAGGAGTGGGCCAGGGATGGACGAGGCTGAGGTCGAAACTGCCCAGGTAGAGTCCCTTGGCGAAGCTCGGGCGGTCCCAGCCGGTTTCGCGAGCGGCCTCGGCGACGGCACGGGCCTCGTCCGCGGTGACGCTCCCGCCGATCTTGCCCGCGGGCACAGGGGTCTCCTCCGCCGGGGCGTCTGTTGCCGCGCTGTTGGTGGTGGAGTTGGCAGGGGTGGTCTTCGAGGGGCTGTCAGTGGCGGAGCTCATGGGTTATCTCCTTGGCCGGATAGCTTTCGTAGCCAGGTCCGCCGGGTTGGAGAACCCTTCAGCTGTCTCTCAAGATTACCCGCGGGTAGGTTCCTGTGCTAGGGGAGGACTGCCCCGGAAAGTCTCCGGCGGCGTCGAATGCTGCTGCGTGGTGCACCAGCCGGTCCCAGCCCGCGTTGATGCCGTGCACCACGGCCAGGAGCGACTTCGAAACCACTGTCCACCCGAGCTTTCCCGTGCCCAGCAGCACCAGCGCCACCAGTCCGGCCGTGAGGACGAAGGCGGCCAGGATAAAGGCGAACACCAGCGTGCCCGCGAATACCAAGGTGGCGGTTTCCACTGCGCTTAAATCGAACTGCATGAGTCCCCCTGCTGAAACGTTGCTTTGGTCGAAATCAGTAGCATGAGCGTAGGGGTAGACGGCCTGCCCAGCCAGGGCCGCAGCGGGCTTAAAGAGCTCTTGATATTGGATCGAGATACTACGGCGAAGTAGGTCACGGAGCGGTCGCGGCCGCCTGCGTTAACCTTGTTGTTGGCAGTTTTCCGTTTGGAGCCCCTGCCCCGCCACCTAAAACAGCCCAAGGAGAGTGTGTGCCCCGCTCCGCCAGGTCATCCGCTGACGCCATCAGCGCCCGGCTACGGGACCTCGAACTCCTCACCAAGGGACCAGCCTGGGCCCTGACGCGCTCGGCGCCCTGGGTGATCGCGGTGCTGCAGGCTTCTTTTACCCGCACCCGGCCGCAACTGCCGCTCGAGGAGTTCCATGCCGACGTCGACTCCTTCCTTGAGGAGCTCCGCCGGCAGGAACCCGGCCTGGGCGGCGGCGCCAACGGGAAGGCCTTTGGCGACGAGTGGACGCGCCGGCAGTTCCTGACGCGGCGGAACCAGTCAGGCCAGATCGTCTACGAGGTCACCGAACCGGCCGCGCGTGTGCTGGCGTTCCTCGACAGCCTCTCCAGCGAGCGGTCCACCCTTAACGGTTCGCGCCTCGGCACGCTGCTGGGAGACGTCGAGAAGCTCGCCAACGAGACCAATCCGGACCAGAGTGCCCGCCTCGAGTCCTTGGAAGAGGAGATCGAAGAGCGCCAGCAGCTCATCCGGGACATCAGCTCCGGCGAGTTCGACGGCCTGCTGGATGACGACGAGGCAGTTGAAGCTGCCGGAAACATCCTGGACCTCGCCGCGAGCCTGCCCGCCGATTACAAAAAGATGCGTGACCGGATCGAGGAACTGGTGGGCGGCCTGCGCAACCAGATCATCGAGGAGTCACTGACCAAGGGCGCCACGATGGCGCAGGTGCTGGAGGCCGACAAACGCCTCCGCCAGAGCCCGGAGGGCAGGACGTTCCGTTCTTTCACGGCGTTTTTGGAGGACCCGCAGCAGCAGCTCAGGTTCCGGTCCGCGATCGGCGAGGTCCTGAGCCGGCAGTTTGCGGACGACCTCTCGCCCGAGGACCGGGAAACCTTGAAAAACCTGGTGGCCGAACTCCGCCAGCAGCACAGCCAGATCCAGCGGATTTACGGCAAGCTCAGCGAAAGCCTCAATACCTACGTCCAAAGCGATGACTTCCGCCAGTCCGTCCGGCTCCGGCAAGTGCTCCGCGAAGCTGAGCAGGCGATCCGTTCCCTTCCGTACGAACGGGAACGGCCGGGGCTGGTCCCCGGGCCCGTCCTCTTTAATGCGGGGTTCGAGTCGCTGTCCATGGTGAAGCTCTTCGACCCGGACGAGTTCGCCGCACCGCCAAAACTTGCCGACCCCATTGCCTTCAGCGACTCGGACCGCGTGCGCTCGCCGCGGACCGCCAAGGCCAAGTCGGAGGTCATCCGCTCCGCCATGGCCGGTGCTTCCACCCTTTCCGAGGCGTGGCAGCAGCTGCCGCCGGAAGAGCAGCACATCAACACCATCCGGGCGCTCCTCTCGCACGCACTGCACGCCGGGGCAGGCTTCGACCGGGACGCCGTGGATGCCCTGGACTTCGAACAGATTGACGGCACCACGCGCAGGGCCTACCTGCCGCTGGTCACGCTCGCAAAGGATTCAGATGACTGAGGTTTCAAACGCTACGAGCCCAGAGCCCGATGCCGCCCAGGGAGTGGCATCGGGCCTGTCGGAGCCGCGCGCTGAGCTGCTCGAAGATCAGCCGCGCGGCGAAGGGGCGGGGGCGGCATCGGGCGCTGGGTACCCCGGACCGGTCTCCCCGCGCGATACCTTCGTCGACGGTGCCGCCCTCTTCCCCGGCGATACCGGCGTGCTGTCCATGAAGGTGCGGCAGGCGCTGGTGAAGCTCCTCAAGGGCCCCTACGTTGACGGCGGCCGGGACGAGAAACTCTGGACGGTCCTGCTGGACAACCAGATCATCCTGCGGAGCCGCCTCTCCGAGCTGTTCCTCACGATGCAGCTGGACCATGACCGGAAAATCGCCGTCCTGCGCCCGGTCGATCCGGACGCCATCGGCGGCAGCACGCGCTCCAGCATCCTGCGGCAGCAGCGTGCGCTCAGCCGGGTGGAAACCATCGTCCTGCTGAGGATGCGCCTGCTGCTGGACCGGCACGTCACCGCGCAGACAGACCCAACAATTACCCGCGAGGAAATCGCCGACCTGGTCACCCACTACCAGCCCGCAGGCCAGCAGGACGCGTTGCGTGACTCGGACGTGGTCACCAGGGCCATCACCAAGCTCCTGGCCCGCCAACTCCTCCTGCCCACGGGCCTTGACGACGTCTACACCATCTCCAACGCCCTGCCCCTGGCCCTCCCCTTCGAAAACATCGGCGACATCCCAGCCCACATAGAAGCCCTGGCAGCAGCCACCACCGACCCCACCGGCACCGAAGCTCTCATAGAGCTGGACCGGGAACCGGCGGTTGGGCCGGTTGAAACCGAGGACGCCACCGACGCGGAGGATGCCGAGTGAGCATTGCAACCATGCTGCCTTTGGGCGAGCTTACCAACCCGGGGCAGATGCGCCTTGCCCTGGTGCGGGTGGTCAACTGGGGCACGTTCCACGGAGCCCACACGATGCACGTGGACCGGAACGGCACGCTGCTGACGGGCAACTCGGGGGTGGGCAAGTCGACGCTGTTTGACGCCATGCTCCGGGTTTTCGATGCGCGGCCCAGGTCCAACGAGGCCGCTGCCCAGCGCTCAGGCGGGCCCGTGGAGGACAAACGGACCACGTTCACGTACATGCGCGGCAAAGTGGGCGACAAGGCCGTGGGGGAGGGGTCCGCGAGTGCCTTCCAGCGGCCGGGCGCCACGTGGTCCGCCGTCGCGCTGACGTTCGACAATGCGGCCGGCACCCGGGTGACAGTGTCAGCACTGTTCGACCTGCCGAAGAACGGCACGGAGTCGAGCGTCGGACGGTTCTACCTCGTTGACCACCAGCCGCTGGACCTGGAGGCGCTCGAGGGCATCGCGGACAAGCGGTTCACCAAAGCTGCGCTGGAAACGATTTTTTCGGACGCCCAGGTGTTCGATGTGCACAAGGCGTTCGCAGAGCGCTTCCGCCGGCTGCTGGGCATCAACTCGGACCAGGCCCTTCCGCTCCTGCGCGTTATCCAGGCGGGCAAGGGCCTGGGCGGCAGCGTCAACACGTTCTTCCGGGACCAGGTCCTGGATGCCCCGGCTACCCTCACGGCGGCGGATGACGTCGTCGAGGAGTTCAGCAACCTGATGTCCATCCGGCAGCGGCTGGAGGACGTCCGGCAGCAGCGGGACCAGCTGGCCCCGGTGCCCGGACTGAACAGGGAGTACGCGCAGGCGCTGCTGGACGCGAACCGGTTGCGGGACCTTGCCGGGGAGGAGTTCGAGGCGTACAAGCAGCAGCTCGCCGTCACGGTCCACCAGAAGATGCTGGCCCGCTTCAAGGAGCTGGCGCAGGCGAAGGCCAAGGAGCTCGGCGCCGAGCGCGCAGTCCGCGACGGCCTGGCCAAGGAGCTGCGCCAGCTGGAGACGGAGTACAACAACCAGGGCGGCAACGCCATCTCCGCCATTGAGCAGTCACTGGAAAACGCCCGGGTGGGGTTGAAGCTTCGCCAGCAGGTGGAGGAAGCGGCACGCCAGGCGCTGGCCGACGCCGGCCTCCAGCTTGAGTGGACTGCCGGCGGCTGGGAGCAGGCGCACGAGCAGGCGGCGGCAAGGTCGGCGGAGCTCAAGGACGATTCCCAAGCCCTGCAGGACCTTCGCTTTGAAGCCTTCGACGCCCACGCAACGAAGAAGCGGGAACTGGCCGCGGCCGAGCAGGAGCTCGTCTCGCTGAAGACGCGCAAGTCGCTGCTGCCGCCGTCGAGCATTGAAAACCGGGCTGCGATCGCCGCCGCCACCGGTGTTCCCGAGGACCGGATGCCCTTCGCCGGTGAATTGATGGATCTCGCAGAGGGGGAGGAGAAGTGGCGCCCCGCCGCAGAACGCGCGCTCCGCAACCTTGCCACCACGCTGCTGGTGCCGGGCGAGCACTTCGCCGCGGTGACGCGCTACCTCAACGACCACAACGTGCGCGGCGCGCTGCGGGCAGTGGACGTTTCCAAGCCGCTTTCCGGGGGCGCGCTGGCGCTGGAGGACGTGCGCGACGGCGACCTGCTCACCAAGCTGGACATCCTCACCACGGGCGTGGCGAGCGAGGCGGGGGCCTGGATCCGGGAGCGAATCGCGCTGGACTTCGCCTACCCGTGCGTGGAGGACCCGGACGAGCTGGCGGTGCTGGACCGGGGCCTCAGCCTGGGCGGCGTGGTGAAGCGCAACCGGCACACTGTGGAAAAGGACGACAGGTTTATCAGCCGGCAGGATTACGTCCTCGGGTTCGATAACGCCGCCAAGCTGGAGCTGGTTGCCGGCCAGGTGGAGGACCTGCGGCAGGAGGTTGCCAAGGCGGCAGAACTGGCGCAGACCCGCGAGGAATCGCACCAGGGGATGAGCCGGCAGCTCGACGCCCTGCGCCGCATTGCTGAGGATCACCGCCCTTGGGAACAGGTGTCGGCGGCAGTTGCGGCCGACGAGCTTGCCAGGATCGAACAACGGTTGAAGGACGCCCTGGCAGCGCAGGCAGATCTCGAGCCGCTCCGCGCCACCATCGAGGAAGTGCGGCAAAAGCACCAGGCCAGCACCGAGGCCGCCGCTGTCCTGCAGAGCGAGTACAAGGCATTGGACCGGCAACTGACGGCTTCCGATTCCCTGCTGGAAGCTGCGCGGGACCGCCTGGCCCAGGCGCCGCCGTCGGACGCTACCGTCACCGCGCTGGAACCGTACTTTGCCGATTTCGGTGATGTGACGGAGATGCATGAGCTGGACAACCTCGCCAACCGGGTGCGGACCGCCCTGCTGGCTGAACTGCACACAGCGGAATCCCGGGGCCAGGCAACCGCCGAACGCCTTACCCGGATCTTCGAAGGCTTCGTCCGCGAGTGGGGCAGCGCCATCTCGGCCGACCATGGCACCACCATCGGTGCTGCCGGGGAGTTTGAAACCCGCTACCACGCGATTGTCAGCGACGGGCTGCCCGCCCAGGAAGCGGAATTCCGGCAGTTCTTCAACCAGCGCACCCACGAATCCTTCAGCACGCTGCTGCATCTGCTCGACGAGGAACGCCGCTCCATCACCAGCCGTATCCTCCCGCTGAACGGCATTCTTTCGCAGGTCAACTTCCACGAGGGCAGCTTCCTGGAGCTGGATATCAAGCAGACGCTCCCTCCCTCCGCCAAGCAGTTCAAGGACGCCATCCAGAACGCGCTCAAGGCCCGGCACACGCGGCCGGCGAAGCCTGAAAGCGGCAGGTCCGGTGACTCCAACGGGGAAAGGGACGACGACGCGGAACTCTCCGCCCGTTACAAGTCCCTGGAAACCCTGGTCAAGCGGCTGGGATCGCAGGCGCCGGAGGACCGGCGGTGGCGGGCGGAGGTGCTGGACGTGCGCGGGCACCTGTTTATTCAGTGCAAGGAGCACCGGGAAGTCGCCGGGACGGGGCCGGGCAAAAAGGGCGGGGCAAAGAAGACCGAGGTCTTTATGCACGCGGACACGGGATCCATGTCCGGGGGCGAGCGCCAGCGCTTCACGGCCTTCATCATGGCCGCCGCACTGAGCTACCAGCTGGGCATCGCAGAGCAGGGCTTCACCACGTACGGCACCGTGATGATGGACGAGGCCTTTGTGCTGGCATCCGAGGAGTTCGCCGGCGCCGGAATCAAGGCGCTGCACGAATTCGGGTTCCAGCTGCTGCTGGCCGCCCCTGAAAACGTCATCGACCTGTCCCGGCATCTTGGCTCGGTCACGGAGATCCTCCGCGACAAGCGCACGAACCGTTCGGGCGTGCTGACGGCTCCGGTCATCCGGCCGCGGCCGGGCGAAGAAGGAGCTTGGCGCTCGGAAGCGAACCCGGTGGACATCGTTTTGCGCTAGGACGTGTTGCTAAAGCCCTGATTTGATCCAGATCAGGGTCGACGCCAGGGTCACGCCTGCGAGGTAGCTGCGT
Organism: Pseudarthrobacter sp. R1; assembly: GCF_024494415.1. Lineage (NCBI taxonomy): Bacteria > Bacillati > Actinomycetota > Actinomycetes > Micrococcales > Micrococcaceae > Pseudarthrobacter > Pseudarthrobacter sp. R1. The sequence goes on from NZ_JAMKFI010000006.1 coordinate 371,250, forward strand.
GCTGTTTTGTCGCTTCTGGTTGCGATGCCACGCCATTGTTTGAGGCGGTT
>NZ_JAMKFI010000006.1:371399-382040 GCF_024494415.1 Pseudarthrobacter sp. R1
CCCCTTCCACACCGGGAAATGCGGCGCCATCACGGCCCAAGCCTTGTCAGAAATTTCTTGCCTCGCTGCCATAAATCAAGCCTGACGGAAATCAGCCCTCAAAGGGTTTAGCAACACACCCTAGCCCGTTATCAACGGTCCAGCTGTATAACAAATCGATGGATTTATGCCGGGGGAGCTGTTGCAAGGCGTTGTCCCGGTGCCATGCTGGTGGGCATCAAACACTCGCCGTCGTCCTCCCACCGGACGGTTGTGGAACGCTGGGTCCTGCATCTGACGCTTGATGAGTTGACGGCCTTCCCTTGAAAGGCACCACCAATGCGCCCAGCACGCCGCGCCACCACCCCAATGGCGCTGACCGCCGTCGCGGCCCTCACCCTCGCAGGCTGTGCGGCCGGCAGCAGCACCGCCGGGGACGACGGTTCCTCCACCGGGCCTGCTGCCCAGACGACTGCGGCAAGCCTGCCTGCATCAATCATTCCCGCCGCCACCTCTTCTCCCGCTCCTGCCGGGCGGGTGACCTTCACCTTCCCGGATGGCCGGCTTTCGTTCCAGCACCCGAAGGGCTGGCACGTGGAGCTCTTTGAGGCGTCCGCGTCCCCGTACGTGGGCACGGCAACGGTGTCCAATCCAACTGGCCAGGCGCAGATCAACGTCTACACCGGCGAAATTGCCGACGTAGTGGCCAGCCCCGCCGAACGGACCGTGGTTGAGACGGACCCGGTACTGGGACTGCGGGGACATTCTGTTCCGACGCCCCATTCATCCTTTTTTGTTGATCGCAACGATGGTGCCGCACAGTACCGAATGGGACTTACTGCAGGACTGCCTGTCTCGCCGGACGGGACGGTGCAACACGGGCTCATCAGGCTAGGCGACCGCATCTTGACCGCAGACGTGGTGTTCACGGGCCAGCCATTCGCGAATGATGAGGCGGCGAAAGAGTGGTACTGGGGTGTCGAAGGCCAAGCCCTGAAGGCTGTGTTAATGAGCTTCTCCTACCGCTGACGGGGCTGTTGGGTACTCCCCTCTCTCACCACATAGAGGGAGGGCTTCTTCCGGGCCGCCGAGCCTGGCCTGCGCCGTTACGTGCGCGCTGCACTGGCCGGGACATCCTGCCAAACCAACATCTTCCCTGTCCAAAGCCACGAGGCCCGGAAGAAGTGTGTCTTTCGTCACGATGGGGAATAAGATACAGAAACCTTGCGTAATGCTCCAGAGGGTAGGCTAGCCTTACTTAAGTTCGCTTTATACACTTAAGGAGTTCCGTGACTTCCCCCCTCTTCTCCGGGCCCAGCGCCACCCGCCGCACGCTGTTCAAGTCAGCCGGCAAGGCCACGGCCGTCCTGGCCGCCGCGGCGCTCACCCTCTCCGCCTGCGCCACAGGCCCCGCCTCCTCCACCACCGACGCCAGCGCAGCCAGCTCCAGCAGCTCGCAGTTCCCGGTGACCATCGAGCACGTTTACGGCAAGACCACCATCGAGGAGCAGCCCACGCGCGTTGCCACCGTCTCATGGGTCAACGACGACGTTGCCATCGCCCTGGGCGTTGTGCCGGTTGGCGTTCCCAAGAATGAATGGGGCGGCAACGACCAGGGCTCCACCCCTTGGAAGGATGCAGCACTGGAAGACCTCGGCGCCGGTTTCGGCTCCGACAAGGCTCCTGCCCAGTACTCCGAAGCTGATGGCATCAACTTCACCGAGATCGCCAAACTCACCCCAGACGTCATCCTGGCCGCTTACTCGGGCCTCACGGAAGAGGACTACAAGAAGCTCAGTGAGATCGCGCCCGTCGTGGCCCACGCTGAGTTGGCTTACGGAACCTCCTGGCAGGACTCCACCTCCATCATCGGCAAGGCCCTTGGCAAGGATGCCGAAGCCACCAAGCTCATCTCGGACACCGAGGCCACCATCAAGGAGAAGGTTGCCAAGTACCCGCAGATTGAGGGCAAGAGCTTTATCTACGGCAACCTTGAGCCTGCCAAGGGCGACGGCGTCAACGTCTATACCGCCAATGACAACCGCCCCCGCTTTCTCTCGGAAATCGGTATGAAGCTCGCTCCGGTGGTTGAAGACAACTCCAAGGGCGAGGAATTCTTCATCCCGTGGTCCGCCGAAAAGGCCAACGAGCTTCAGTCAGACGTGTTCGTGACCTGGGTTCCGGATGCCTCCACCACCGACGCCATCAAGTCGGATCCGCTGCTCAGCCAGATCCCGGCCATCAAAAACGGCGCACTGGTTGCCGACTCGGACAACACCCTGACGCTGTCCATCTCCGCGGCTTCCCCGCTGAGCCTGCCGTGGTCGCTGGACACGTTCCTGCCGCAGCTTGCGAGCGCAGCGGATAAAGTCACCGGCGCAGTGAAGTAAGCCCCCTTCCATGACGCACAGTACGACGACGGCGGCCCCCGGGCAGGGGGGTGCCGGCACCTCATTGCCGGCACAAGGACCTAGCGGCCCGTCCCGCGGCCGCGCTTTCGGGGGGAAGCGCGCCGCCTGGCTGCTGGCCGCCGTCGTCGTACTTGCACTTTTGGCCGGGGCCTCCCTGGCCATCGGCGCCAGGGGACTGCCCTTGGGCACTGTATGGCAGGCGCTGACCGCGTTTGATCCCGCCAACGGCGACCACGCCGTGGTGCATGCCCGCATCCCGCGGACCGTCCTTGGCATCCTTGCCGGGGGAGCCCTCGGCCTTGCGGGCGCCGCCATGCAGGGTGTGGCCCGCAATCCGCTGGCCGATCCCGGCATTATGGGCGTGAATGCCGGGGCCGCCCTGGCTGTGGTGACTGGTATCTACGTTTTTGGTGTTGCCACGTTCTCCGGCTACATCTGGTTCGCGTTCGTTGGGGCAGCAGTTGCGGCGGTCGTCGTCTATCTCATCGCTTCCCTGGGCAGGGACGGCGCCACGCCGGTGAAGCTCGCCCTGGCAGGCGCAGCGCTGAACGCGGGCCTGTTCTCGCTCATGAACGTCATCCTCGTCTCCAGCCAGGACACCCTGGACAGGTTCCGCTTCTGGCAGGTGGGCGGCGTGGCAGGACGGGACTGGTCCGTAGTGCTGCCCGGCCTGCCGTTCCTCGCCGCCGGGGCGCTGATCGTGCTGGTGACCGGCCGTATCCTCAACAGCCTGGCGCTCGGCGACGACATCGCCCGCGGCCTCGGCCAGCGGGTAGGCCTGGTCCGCGGCATCACCGCCCTCGGAATCGTGCTGCTGTGCGGTTCGGCCACCGCGTTGGCCGGCCCCATTGGTTTTGTTGGCTTGGTTATCCCGCATGCCGTCCGTTTCCTTACGGGCCCGGATTACCGCTGGATCCTGCCGTTCTCGCTGGTGCTGGCACCGGTGTTGCTCCTTGGCGCGGACATCATCGGCCGCGTGGTACTTCTTCCGGGCGAAGTCCCGGCCGGCATCATGACCGCCCTCATCGGGGCGCCGGTCTTCGTCTGGCTTATCCGCCGGGGCAAGGGGGCGGGACTATGATTTCCCCCGTTGCGCTATCAGTTACGGCTGCCAAACCGGGGTCCAAGGGACCAAAGGTGATAGGGCAACGCCGGGGGAGGCTGCTGCTGAACCGGACCGCCATCCTGGCAGCCGCCGTCGTGATCCTGTTCGCTGTTTCCATCCTGCTGGGCAGCTATACGGTCACCGTCCCGGACTTCTTCAAGATCCTCTTCGCGCACCTGACCGGCGGCGAGAAGATCCCCGGCGCAAGCTTCATCGTGATGGAGAACAAGCTGCCGCGGGCTGTCATCGGCACCATGATCGGCCTCGCGTTCGGCCTGGCCGGCGCCCTGTTCCAGACTATGCTCCGCAACCCACTGGCCAGCCCCGACATCATCGGCATCAGCTACGGCGCCAGCGCTGCAGCGGTGGTGTCCATCGTGGTGTTCGGTGCCACCGGTGCGGCGGTCTCCGGTGCCGCGCTCGGCGGTGCCCTCGGCGTGGCCGCCATCATCTACGCGATCTCCAGCGGCGGGGTGATGCGCGGAACCAACCGCGGCGATGCCGCCGGCAACCGGCTCATTCTGGCGGGCGTAGGAATCGCCGCTGCCCTGCACGCCGTGGTGAATTTCCTGATGACCCGTGCGGATATCCGCACCGCCGCGGACGTCCTCGTGTGGCTCAACGGATCCCTGAATTCCGCCAACTGGGACCGTGCGGGCGTTCTTGCCCTCTCCCTCGCCGTCCTGATCCCGGCAGTTGTTGCCATCGCCGGGCCCTTGCGCATCCTGGAACTCGGACCCGACGCCGCCGCCGGGCTGGGCATCCGGGTAGGTGCCACCCGCTTGGCGCTGGTGATCGTCGCGGTGTCGCTGGCAGCAGTGGCGACGGCGGCGGCCGGCCCGGTCTCCTTCGTCGCCTTCCTGGCAGGGCCCATCGCCCGGCGCTTCACCGGAAAAGCCAGCCTCCCGGCGTCGGCATTCGTTGGCGCCCTGATTGTCCTCGCCGCAGATTACGTCGCCGCTAACCTCGCCCCCCTGCTGCTGGACGGCACTGCGCTGCCGGTGGGTGTCATCACCGGCGCGCTCGGCGCCCCGTTCCTGCTGTGGCTCCTGGTCGCGGCCAACCGAAAGGATGCCTGACGTGGCAGTTCTCAACGCCAAGGACCTGACGCTCAAATACGATCAGCGCTGCGTGGTGGACGGGCTTACGGCCGAAATTCCCGAAGGCCGCGTGACCATGATTGTGGGAGCCAACGCCTGCGGGAAATCCACCCTCCTTCGCGGCCTGTCCAGGCTCCTGAAACCCGCGGCCGGCGCCGTGACCCTGGACGGCAAGGACATCCACTCACGCCCGGCGCGGGAACTGGCCCGCACCCTTGGCCTGCTCCCGCAACATCCCACCGCCCCTGACGGCATCCTGGTCCGCGACCTGGTGGGCCGCGGGCGGTACCCGCACCAGGGTTTCTTCCGCAGCTGGAGTGAGAAGGACGACGCCGCCGTGCAGCGCGCGCTCGAAGCCACGGAAACGCTGGCCCTCGCCGGGAGGAACGTGGATGAACTCTCGGGCGGGCAGCGGCAGCGGGTCTGGATTGCCATGGCGCTGGCCCAGGAAACCGACATCCTGCTGCTGGACGAGCCCACCACGTACCTCGACCTTGCCCACCAGGTGGAAGTCCTGGATCTTGTGACAGACCTGAACCGCCAGCGCGGCACCACCGTGGCCATCGTGCTGCACGACCTCAACCTCGCCGCCCGTTATGCCGACAACGTGATCGCCATGAAAGGCGGCGCCGTAGTGGCAGTAGGCGCGCCTCAGGACGTGGTCACCGAAGGGCTGGTCCGCGACGTCTTCGGCCTTGAGTCCCGCGTCATCCCGGACCCTGTCTCCGGAACCCCCCTGATCATTCCGATCGGCCGACACCACGTCCCCGCCAACGAACTGGAGCTCGTTTCATGAAGACCCGCGATATTGCCGCCGCCTCCACCGAGCCGATGACCCTGGCATTTGAAGTTACTGTTTCCTCGGTGCAGGAACTCAGCCCCAACTTCCGCCGGATCACGTTCGGCGGGTACTCGCTGCGGGACTTCGGCGTCAACGGCGACACCCTCGACCTCCGGATCAAACTCATGATCCCGTCCCTCGCCGCGGACGGCACGGAACTTCCCCTGCCGGCGTTCGAAATGAGCCGCGCCGGCTGGTACCGCGAATGGCTGGCCATGGACCCGGCAGTTCGCGGTTCCATGCGCACCTACACCGTCCGCCATGCCCGCCTGGACACCGTATACCCGGAGATCGACGTGGACTTCGTGATGCACTTCGACAGCCAGGGCAACGGCGGGCCTGCCGCCAACTGGGCCCTCAATGCCAAGCCCGGTGATGCCATCACCCTTATTGGACCGAACAACCGCGCCGCGCAGTGCCTGACGGCTGAGGCCTACGGCGGCATCGAATGGCGGCCCGGACTGGCGCAGCGCATTCTGCTCGCCGGCGATGAGACGGCCGTCCCTGCCATTTCCGCCATCCTGGAAAGCCTGCCCGAATACATGACCGGCCACGCCTTCCTGGAGGTCCCCGAGGCAGGCGACTTCCTCGAACTGTCCTCGCCCGCCGATATCGAGGTCACCTGGCTCGCGCGCGGTGCCGCAATTGGACGGTCCCGGCCGCACGGCGAGCTGCTCCAGGAAGCGGTTCGCAAGGCGGTTCCGGTGCCCGGGTGGGTGGCCATCAAAGCCGCCGACGGCGCCGCTGGACCGGAGCCGGAGGACGTCAACGTGGACGTGGACATCCTCTGGGAGACTCCCCAGCGGATGGAGACGGACGAAATCCAAGCCACCAAAAACCCGGACATGCCCGCCGGTGCCATGCCGTTCTACGCCTGGATCGCCGGTGAAGCTGCGGTTATCAAGGACATGCGGCGGTACCTTGTCCGCGACGTTGGGATCGACCGGAAGCAGGTTGCCTTTATGGGGTACTGGCGCCAGGGCAAAGCCGAGGGCTAAGCCCTGGGTCCGGGCTGGGTGGGCCGGTTGCGTCCCCCGCCAACCCTCTCGCACTTGACGTGGGTTTTCCTGAAACCCTCTCGCACTCAACGTGAGTTTTCACGGGTGCCTTCGCACTTACTGTTCATCCCGGCGTCGTTCTTCCTTTTCCTTTGGTGGCTAGGTTGGCTTGGTGCGTTCTGAACCTTTGCTTCCTGATTCGGGGCGGCGGGTGTTTGTTGCTCTTGGAGACTCTTTCACTGAGGGGGTCGGGGACCGGGACGAGCGGTTGCCCAACGGGGTCCGGGGCTGGGCGGACCGGGTGGCAGAGAAGCTGGCGAAGGCGCAGCCTGGATGGCGGTATGCGAACCTGGCGATCAGGAGCAAGCGGCTCCGGCACGTGATTGGCGAGCAGCTGGAGCCCGCGCTGACGATGCGGCCCGCCCTGGTCACGCTGTACGCCGGCGGCAATGACATCCTGGACCTGAAAACGGACATGGCCGTGCTCATGGACGACTATGAAAAGCTCGTGGCACAACTGACGGCTACGGGCGCCACCCTGGTGCTCTTTACGGGCTTCGATGTCAAAGTTTCCGCGCTCCTCGAGCCGTTGAAGAAGCGCAACAACTTCTACAACCAGCAAGTCCGGGCCATCGCAGCCAAGTACGGAGCCGTGCTGGTGGACTACTGGTGCCTGGACGCCTTCCATGACCGCCGGATGTGGGACTCGGACCGGCTCCATATGTCCAAGGCCGGACACAAGTACCTGGCGGGCCAGGTGCTGGACCAGTTGGGCGTGCCGCACAAGATCCGGCTCAAGGACTGGGAACCGCCGGCCAAGCTCAGCCTCCGGGAGTGGGAGCAGCGCCAGCGGCGCTGGGTCCACGACTGGGTCCTGCCGCTGTTCGGCCGGAAACTGCGAGGCATCACGCTGGGTGACCAGCTCACGCCGCGCTGGCCGGAACCGGTGAAGGTGCCGCCAAAGGGTGGCCTGAAAAAGCTCGCCGCCAAATCCCCGGCGGGTAGTGCTTGGCGCTAACTGTCCAGCAAGTTCTCAAAGCCCGATGCCACCCTGGCGGCGTGGAACTCCACTACTTCGAAGTCGGCAACGCCATTCGAATAGAACGGGTCCTGTGCCAGGCTGGCGTCAAGCGTTGCCCGGTCCGCCCTGGAGAGCAACATACCGCCCGTCCGCGGGACCTTGCGCCCGGCGGCGATGAACACGCCGTCGTCGAAAGCCTTTTGCAGCCAGGCGATGTGCGCGTCGTTGTGGAAGTCCACGATGTCCTGGGGGACCCGGTAGCTCAGTGAGACAACATACATGCGCCCAGCCTACCGGCCGGCTCCGCCGCTACTTGAAGGATCAACCGCCCTTTTCTCGTAGAATGGGCGCATGACCGAACCCCGCTGGCTTACTGCCGACGAACGCCGTGCCTGGCTGGCCCTGGTAAGCATCAATACGCTCCTGCCGGCGGCCCTCGACACCAAGCTCCATGCAGCGGGGAAGCTGTCCCTTTTCGACTACACGGTCCTGGCCATGCTGTCTGAGGCGGAAGAGCGGTTCCTGCCGATGAGTGAGCTCGCTGCGCGCAGCAGCGCGTCGTTGTCGCGGCTTTCGCACGTGGTGACCAAGCTGCAGAAGCGGGGGTGGGTGGAGCGGCGTCCGCATCCGCACGACGCCCGCGTCACCACGGCCCATCTCACCGAAGAAGGCATGGCGACCATCGTCGGCCTGGCACCCGGCCACGTTGAGACGGTTCGGGACCTGTTCCTGGACGCCCTGACGGAGCAGGATGTGCTGGATCTGGCGCGTATCGGAGAGAAAGTGGTCGGCCGGTTGGACGCCGACCATTGGATTCTGCGGGAAAGCTAGGCCGCCATGGCACGGTTGGTTGCTCCCAGCAACTGATGGCAAACTAGCCGAATGGATTTCACTACCCGGTATGTGGCCCTTGGTGACTCCTTCACGGAAGGTGTGGGTGACGACGACCCCACCCGCCCCAACGGTGTCCGCGGCTGGGCTGACCGTGTGGCGGAGCAGTTGGGAGCCGCTGACCCCGGCTTCGGCTATGCCAACCTCGCTATCCGCGGAAAAAAGCTTCGCCAGATCCTGGTTGAGCAGGTGGATGCCGCCGTCGAACTCAAACCCACCCTGGTCAGCATTTACGCAGGTGCCAATGACATCCTGCGCCCAAGGATCGACATCGACAACCTCCTGGTGGAGTACGACGACGCCATCGCCAAACTGCGTGCCGCCGGTGCCGCCGTGGTCATGTTCACCGGCTTCGACGCCCGGGGCTCGAAGGTCTTCAGCACGACGCGCGGTCGGACAGCCATCTACAACGAACTGGTCCGCGGTATCGCCGGGGATCACGGCGCTTTGCTGGTGGACTACTGGCGCTTCAGCGAATACTACGACTGGGGTATGTGGGCGCAGGACCGGATGCACATGTCCGCCGCCGGCCATGCCAACATGGCCAAGCGCGTGCTGGACGTCCTGGAACACGACCACTCCATCGACGTCCCGCCCATGACCCCCGTCCCGGAGCTCAGCGGTGTGGATGCCATCCGTGCAAACGCCCGCTGGTTCCGTGAGTATGCAGGACCCTGGGTTGTCCGGCGCGTCACCGGGAAGTCCTCTGGTGATGGCTTGAAACCAAAGTACCCCCAGCTCACCCGGCTCTAGCCGCTGGCCCTCCTTATACACCCTTCGGGGCCGGATTGGTCTTTAATTGCGTGAACTCGTAGACTTGGTAGGCGCTAAGTGCGCGGAGCGTGCGCAATTGCTCCGGTTGTCCGGTAATTTCTCCAGGGCGGCCGGTAGTTAGGGGCTCAAGTTGCGTGACTAACCGTTGCCCTTCTTCATTTTTGGGTCGCCCTTAGCAGCATGGTCCAGCAACAGATATGCGGATCATTACTTTCAATTCTTGAGGAGAAGTCATGGCAGCACACTGCCAAGTGACCGGAGCCGAGCCGGGCTTTGGGCACAGCATTTCGCACTCGCACCGCCGCAACAAGCGTCGGTTCGATCCGAACATTCAGAAGAAGCGCTACTGGGTTCCGTCCCTGCGCCGTAATGTCACGCTGCAGGTTTCTGCAAAGGGCATCAAGACCATCGACGTACGCGGCATCGACGTTGTCGTCGCCGACATTCTCGCTCGTGGGGTGAAGCTCTAGTGGCTAAGGACAAGGACGTACGTCCGATCATCAAGCTCAAGTCGACCGCGGGCACGGGTTACACCTACGTAACCCGCAAGAACCGTCGTAATGATCCGGACCGCATGGTTCTGAAGAAGTACGACCCCAAGATCCGCCAGCACGTCGAATTCCGAGAGGAGCGCTAAACCATGGCTAAGAAGTCCAAGATTGCTCGCAACGAGCAGCGCAAGGTCATCGTTGAGCGTTACGCTGCAAAGCGCCTCGAGCTGAAGAAGACCCTGGTTGACGAAAACGCAACCGACGAAGCACGCGAAGCAGCCCGCCTCGGCCTGCAGAAGCTGCCCCGCAACGCGTCCCCGATCCGTCTGCGTAACCGCGACATCATCGACGGCCGTCCCCGCGGTACTCTCCAGAAGTTCGGCATCTCCCGTGTCCGCTTCCGCGACATGGCCCACAAGGGCGAACTCCCGGGCATCACCAAGTCTTCCTGGTAATTCAGCCCCGCTGAAACCAGCTGCTTGAGAAAGGGCCGGCAACCTCACGGTTGCCGGCCCTTTCTGCTTTAACCGTCCGCCACTGTGGTGCAGCACATACAAGGAAAGTCCGACGGCGGGTGGCGGGTTTGGTTGCCGGCCGCGGTTTTGCCGCGGAATGACGGGGAAGCGGGCGGCCCGAGAGGGGATTTGCGGAGCAGCCCGAGGAGGTGTATTGTTTTCTAAGTCGCCGCGAGGGAGACAGCGAAGAGCTGGTTACCCCGGGCGGCCAAAACCCCCAAAATCAATACCAATTCTGGTAGGGCTTTCGAGCACCTCTGGAAGAGGTGGGGACGACTTCCCACCGACGAGGATCCTGAAACAAGGATTTGCGCCGGGACGGTGGATCGGGTAAGTTTGAAAAGTTGCTCCGGAGCGATCCTGAACCGTTTGGTTGGGTGGTGCCGGGTGTGTCTGTTGTTTGAGAACTCAATAGTGTGCCAAGTTTGTTGATACCGATTTGTTTTTATGGATTGGTTGAATTTGCCGGGCTGCCCGCCCCTGTGGGTGGTCTGGTTTTTACAGCTGGTTTCAAA
>NZ_JAMKFI010000055.1:0-2569 GCF_024494415.1 Pseudarthrobacter sp. R1
GAATCCGTGCCCGTTGAGGCCGGTCCCGGCAGCGATGTCTACGCCGGGGCCATCAACGGCACCGGGCCGCTGGAAGTCGAAGTCACCAGCACCGCGGAGAACAACTCCCTGGCCCGCATCGTGCACATCGTTGAGGCCGAGCAGTCCCGCAAGGGACCCGGGCAGCGCCTGGCCGACAACATCGCCAAAAAACTCGTCCCCGGCATCCTCATCGCCGCGGCACTGATCATCGGCTTCGGCTTCATCGTCGGAGAGCCGCTGCTGTGGTTCGAACGCGCCCTGGTCGTCCTGGTCGCCGCATCGCCGTGCGCTTTGGCGATCTCCGTCCCGGTCACCGTTGTCGCCTCCGTCGGCGCCGCCAGCCGCATCGGGGTGCTGATCAAGGGCGGCGGTGCGCTGGAAACCCTCGGCAAGATCCGCACCATCGCCCTGGACAAGACCGGCACACTGACCCGGAACAAGCCCGAAGTCATCGATGTCGCCGCCGCCGGGACCGCGACCCGCGAAGACGTCCTGGCCCTTGCAGCCGGGCTGGAGGCCCGCAGCGAACACCCCCTGGCCCGCGCCATCCTCGCCGCATCCCCCGCCAGGGCCGATGTGACCGACGTGGACACCGTCCCCGGCGCCGGCCTGCAGGGCACCTTCGAGGGCAAGACCGTCCGGCTGGGCCGCCCCGGCTGGATCAACCCCGGCTCCCTGGCCTCGGATGTCGAACGGATGCAAACGGCAGGCGCCACCGCCGTCCTGATCGAATCCGCCGGCGAAGTCATCGGCGCCGTCGCTGTACGTGACGAACTGCGCCCCGAAGCCCGGGACGTCATCGCCCGGCTTCGAGCCTCCGGGTACACCACGGCCATGCTCACCGGGGACAACGCGATCACCGCCGCGGCCCTGGGTAAGGCCGCCGGGATCACCGAAGTCCACGCCGACCTCCGCCCGGAAGACAAGGCCGAGATCATCCGGACCCTGAAGGCCCGCCAGCCCACCGCCATGGTCGGTGACGGCGTTAACGACGCCCCTGCCCTGGCCACTGCCGATACCGGTGTTGCCATGGGTGCCATGGGCACCGACGTCGCCATTGAAACCGCTGACATCGCCCTGATGGGCGAGGACCTGAACCACCTGCCCCAGGTCCTGGACCACGCCCGCCGGACCCGGTCCATCATGCTGCAGAACGTGGGCCTGTCCCTGCTGCTGATCGCGATCCTGATCCCGCTGGCACTGGTCGGTGCACTGGGACTGGCCGCGGTCGTCCTGATCCACGAACTCGCCGAAATCGTGGTGATCGCCAACGGTGTCCGCGCCGGCAGGATCAGCCGCAAAAACGCACTCCCCGCTGCCAAACCTGCGCCGGCTTTGGAACCGGCAGCGTGAGCGTCCCTTCCCCGGCAAACCCGGCCGGGACACCACCGGTTGCCGGACGAGCGCGGCGGATGAAGATTGCCCTGCTCGTCTCGGCCGCCGTGCTCGCGGCGGCCGACCTGGGAATCAAGGCGCTGGCCGAAGCCCTGCTCGCCAACGGTGCCACGGTCGATCTGGGCCTACTGAACCTGAAGCTGCTCTACAACACCGGGGTCGCGTTCAGCCTCGGCGCCGACCTGGCCCCGTGGCTGGTTATCGCCGCGACCGCCGCGATCGTCCTGGGCATGACCTGGTACGCCGTCTCCACCGCCCCCGCCACGCCGGCCCTCTCCCGGGCCGGTGCGGCGATGGTGCTCGGCGGCGGCGCCGGGAACCTCGTGGACCGGCTGGACGGGCGGGGCGTCGTTGACTACCTGCACAGCGGCTGGTTTCCCACCTTCAACCTCGCCGACGTCTTCGTCACCGTCGGAGTAGGCCTCTACGTCCTGGGCACACTGCTCGGATCCCGGGAACAGCACAAGGCGTAGGCAGCCGCGGGACGGTGATCTCTGACGCCCTCTGACACGGGAAAGGACTCCTCATGCTTGCCACCATCCTGGCGGCAGCTGCGATGTTCGCCGCGACGAACATCGATGACATCGTGGTGCTGACGGCGCTTTTCCTGGCCTCCAGCAGGGGCCAGCCGCGGGCCTGGCACATTGTCGGAGGGCAGTACGCCGGTCTCATCACCCTGGTCGGGCTGAGCCTCCTGGCCGCCTTGGGCCTGACCATCGTCCCGGACGAATGGGTCGGGCTGCTGGGAATTTTCCCGCTGATCCTTGGCATCATCGGCCTGATCCGCGGCCTGAAACGCGAGGGCGATGATGATGATGATGAGAACAAACTCACCGAGGGTCTGGGGCTGCTTGGAATCGCGGGCATCACGATCGCCAACGGCGCGGACAACATCGCGATCTACACCCCGGTGTTCCGCACCATGGCACCGGCCGACACGACCATCACCGTCATCGTCTTCCTTGCCCTGGTTGCTGTGTGGTGCGCCCTGGGCAAGCTCATCGGCACCCATCACAAAGTCGTCGAGACCCTGGAAAAAATTGAACACTGGCTCGTCCCGGCCGTCTTCATCGGGCTGGGCCTGACCATCCTCATCGGATCCGGATCCCTGCAACGCCTCATCAGCCTCTGGCTCTGACGCTGTCCCGGCAGC
>NZ_JAMKFI010000056.1:0-303 GCF_024494415.1 Pseudarthrobacter sp. R1
GCGTTCCACCGCATGTACGCCCGGTACCGGCGCTCGAACTCCTCGTTGCCCGGGAACTGCGCTTCCTGGTCCACCGGGATGGTGTTCACGTAATCGGTGGTGGTCACCATCGGCACCCCGACGCTCTGTGCACCGGCACGCTGCAGCAGGCTCCGCATGATGTATTGGGCACGCTCGGTACCCTGTTCCCTGATCAACGAATCCAGGGACTCAACCCACTCGGCGGTCTCTTCCGGATCACGATCAGGCAGCTGGTTAGTCAACCCGCTGAGGATATGGGAGGTATCTTCTCCTGCAGCCACG
>NZ_JAMKFI010000057.1:0-6075 GCF_024494415.1 Pseudarthrobacter sp. R1
ACCGCCTCAAACAATGGCGTGGCATCGCAACCAGAAGCGACAAAACAGCACGCAGCTACCTCGCAGGCGTGACCCTGGCGTCGACCCTGATCTGGATCAAATCAGGGCTTTAGCAACACGTCCTAGTCGGCACGGTGTTCGGAGCCACTATCCAAGGCGCCTGGGGTGTCTTGAAGTGGGCGCTTTTCGAGGAAGCCCAACGAACCAGCGCAACTGCCCGGAAGGTGATCGACGGAGTGGAGCGTCGCCAGGAAGTGGACTACTAATAACTGCACGTAGATAAGGAAAAGGGGCGTCACCTACTCGGTGGCACCCCTTTTTCGTCCCTACCCGTCTAGCGAGACAGTCCGCCTGACCCCGCCTTCCTTTGGATACTGCCGCCGCGAAAGGGGCGCTGGCTGGCAGTTCTGACGTCCAAAGCCCCGGGGGACCAACCGCGAGCGATGGCACGGAACAACCCCTTTTTACCGGCCCTCCCCGCCCATTTTCAAACGCCGCGATACTGGTGATTCCGTCAACCTGCCCGGCCGGATTTCAACTGCCCTTGCTGGTTACGCAGCCGGAACTGGCGGCTCTGATCCGCCCACGGCTGGGGTCAATTCAGGTTATCCACGGCTGGAAAATTGGGAGCCGTTAGGGTAGCTCCCTGGCAACAGTAGCGGTGGATAACCTACGAGAATTGTCCCCGGCTGTGGGTGGGCGGACCGGACTTCTCGTTCGAACTGGATCAATCCCGGTTTGTTCCGAGGACCAGGCAGGGGACCGTGTATCAGCTTTGGGTGTGCCCAACCTTTGCAGGAGTGGCACCGTTATGGGCCGGGCTTTCGGTTTTACAGACTTTACGAACCTGCCAGCCGTCCTCCCGGCGGTAGGTTCGTCTACCTCTCCCATAGGACAGCTTGAGTCGGATGACATCTTGATCCATGTTCAAGTCTTCAATCACGCCGCATGAAATGATCAGCCCGTCGCCGAGCACCTCAATCTCATCGTCAGGTCTGAGCCCATTCCAGTCGAAGAGTTCGAAAGATGTCGGCGCCATTGCAGCCTTCCTTGGTTCCTTCGAATGCGCGCAGTAAACACAACAGATTTTGTTTCAAGCAGTGAGGTTCAGATCAGTGTCGCGGCGGACGCATCCCTACGTCCTAAGGCCCGCCTGGCAGGAGACGGATTTGGTATCCACTGTTTATGTCGTAAAGAACGCGCCGTTCCACTCCGTTGGAGGCGAGCCAGACGATGCCGGAGTCGGTCATGATGTCGTCAATGATTCCGGCGCGGATTAGCTTACCCCCATGGTGTACTTCGGCCCGAGTGCCGATTAGCTGCTTCCAGTCCTTGTCGAAGGATGCCAGGTCTCGATGTGCAGGGACATCAACGTAACAGGTCATGTTGAAGCCTGGTCGGCGATGGCGAGGACCTCATCAATGATGTTTAGCCCGACTTGGGCGTCCGCGTCGGAGATGTTGCAGGGTGGGACGACGTGGATCCGGTTGAAGTTCGCGAACGGGATCAGGCCCTTTAGCTTGCAGGTCGCCACGAGTTGGTTCATGGCGGGGCTCGACCCACCATATGGTGCCAACGGTTCCTTGGTGTTGCGGTCTTTGACGAGCTCGATTGCCCAGAAGACACCGCTTCCACGGACTTCTCCGACAGATGGATGGTGTTCCTTGAACATGTTTAGGGCGGGGCCGATCACCTTTTCACCGAGGTGTGAGGCTTGCTGCACTATGCCTTCGTCCTCCATGGCGTTGATGGTCGCGACGGCCGCGGCTGTAGCCAGGGGGTGGCCGGAATAGGTCAGGCCACCGGGGTAGGCCTGCTTGCCGAAGGTGCCGGCGATTTCCGGGCTTATTGCGACTCCTCCAAGTGGTACGTATCCGGAGTTGACGCCTTTGGCGAAGGTGAGCAGATCCGGGACGACGTCGAAGTGCTCGAGAGCGAACCATTTGCCGCTGCGCCCGAAGCCTGACATCACTTCGTCCGCGATGAAGATGATGCCGTGCCGGGTGCAGAGTTCCCGGACGCCTTTCAGGTAGCCGGGCGGTGGCAGGTAGATGCCGGCGGTGCCGGGGATTGCTTCAAGGATGAGGGCGGCGATGGTGGAGGGGCCCTCGAATGCGATGAGCTGTTCGAGGTGTTCCAGTGCGCGTTCGCTTTCCTGTTCTTCGGTGGCGGAGTGGAATGCGCTGCGGTAAAGGTATGGCGGGAAGAAGTGCACGGTGCCGGTGCTGGCGGTGTCGCTGGACCAGCTGCGGGGGTCGCCGGTCAGATTGATCGCGAGTTGCGTGCCGCCGTGGTAGGACCGGTAGGCCGAAAGGACTTTTTGCCGTCCGGTGTGGATCCTGGCCATGCGGACTGCATGTTCGTTGGCATCGGCGCCCCCGTTGGTGAAGAAGATACGGTTCAGTTCCCCGGGCGTCCGCTCGGCGATAAGCCGGGCTGCCTCTGACCGGGCGGCGTTGGCATAGCTGGGCGCAATGGTGCAGAGGCTTTCTGCCTGGGCGGTGATTGCGGCTACGACGGCTGGGTGCTGGTGGCCGATATTGGTGTTGACCAGCTGGGAGGAGAAGTCCAGGTATTTATTGCCATTGCCGTCCCACACATAGGAGCCTTGCGCGGCGGTGATGACCATGGGGTCCAGGAGGTCCTGGGCTGACCAGGAGTGGAAGACATGTTTGCGGTCCAGGTCGTAGGCCCGGTCCGCGGCGTCGCGTTCGGCCTGCCCGAAGATGGGACTGGGCACGAGGGTGGAGGTCATAGGGTTGTCCTGTTTGGCTGGGGGGTTAGGCGTTTTGGGGGAAGCCGAGGTTGATGCCGCCGTGGCTGGGATCAAGCCAGCGGGAGGTGACGACCTTGCCGCGGGTGAAGAAGCCGACTCCTTCGGTGCCGTGCGCGTGGGTGTCACCGAAGAGAGAGTTTTTCCAGCCGCCGAAGGAGTAGTAGGCCATCGGGACGGGAACGGGAACGTTGATGCCGACCATGCCGACTTCGACCTCGTTCTCGAACCGGCGGGCCGCGCCTCCGTCGTTGGTGAAGATCGCTGTGCCGTTGCCGTAGGGGTTTGCGTTGATGAGTTCCAGGGCTTGGTCGTAGGTGTCGACGCGGAGCACGGACAGGACGGGGCCGAAGATCTCGTCGGTGTAGATGGACATATCGGTGGTGACGTTATCGAAGAGGGTCGGGCCCACAAAGAATCCTTCGCCCTCGGCATCGGGAGTAACGGTGCGGCCGTCAACTATCAGTGTGGCGCCGGAGGCGTCTCCGGCGTCCACGTACCCGGAGACCTTGTCGCGGTGCGCAGCGGTAACGAGCGGCCCCATGTCGCAGCCCCGGACGCCGTCGCCGGTCCGCAGACTGCGGGCGCGATCAGCGATCTTGGCCACGAGTTCGTCGGCGATGCCGCCCACGGCGACCAGGGCGGAAATAGCCATGCATCGCTCACCTGCGGAGCCGAAGCCGGCATTGACGGCGGCGTCGGCGGCCAGATCCAGGTCGGCGTCGGGGAGGACGACCATATGGTTCTTCGCCCCGCCCAGGGCCTGCACCCGTTTGCCGTGCGTTGTGGCGGTCTCGTAGACGTACTGCGCGATCGGGGTGGAGCCGACAAAGGAGACGGCCTTGATGTCAGGATCCGTCAGCAGGTGTCCACTGCGACTTTGTCACCATGGAGCACGTTGAAAACCCCGTCGGGGAGGCCTGCTTCCTTCCAGAGTTCGGCGATCCAGTTCAGCGCCGTGGGGTCTTTCTCGCTGGGTTTGATGACCACGGTGTTGCCTGCGGCGATCGCGACGGGGAAGAACCACAGGGGGACCATGGCAGGGAAGTTGAACGGGCTGATGATCGCGACCGGGCCCAGGGCCTGTCGGACGGAGTGAACATCGACCTTGGTGGAGGCGTTTTCTGTATAGCCGCCTTTGAGCAGGTGGGGGATGCCGCACGCGAACTCGACCACTTCCTGGCCCCGTGTCACCTCGCCCAGAGCGTCGTCAAGGACTTTGCCGTGCTCGGCGGTGATGATGGCAGCCAGTTCGCCTTTTCGGGCGTTTAGTAGTTCGCGGAAGGCGAATAGGATCTGCGTGCGGCGTGCCAGTGAGGTGTCCCGCCAGCCCGGGAAGGCTGCCTTTGCCGCTGCTACGGCCTCCTGCCCTTCCGCTTCGGTGGCCAGGGCGACCTCGCCGGTGACCTTTCCCGTGGCCGGGTTGGCGACCGGGGCGGTCCGTCCGCCGGCGGGGACGTAGCGGCCGTTGATCCAATGCTGAATGATGTTCAAGTGTTCTCCTCGAAGTAGGTCTCTGTGTCCCGATCCCGAACCGAGTCGGGACGGGCTGTTGGGGAGGTCAGCGGAGTTTGTAGATGGTCCGGTGCCAGTCCTTATGTGCGGTGCCGGTGATATCGAACATGACGTGCTTGACCTGTGTGTATTCATCAAAGGAGTAGGTGGACATGTCTTTGCCGAAACCGGATTCCTTCACCCCGCCATGGGGCATCTCGCTGATGATGGGAATGTGGTCATTGACCCATACGCAGCCGGCCTTGATATCGCGGGTGGCCCGGAGCGAGCGGTAGACGTCGCGGGTCCAGGCGGAGGCCGCGAGGCCGTAGGGGGTGTCGTTGGCCAGGGCAATGGCTTCGTCGTCGGAGTCGAAGGGGAGCACGGCCAACACGGGGCCGAACACCTCGTCCCTGACGATTTCGCTGTCCGGCGCGGCACCGGTGATAAGGGTTGGGGTATAGAACGCACCGGGGGCGAGGAGGTCCCCGGGGGTGGAGCCGCCGGTGACGATCGTGGCGTAGTTCCGGGCCCTGTCGACCATTGCTGCTACCCGGTCCCGGTGGGCATAGGAGGCCAGCGGTCCGATGTCCGTGTCTTCATCGTCGGGCAAACCGACCCGGATATCGCGGTAGAGCTCAGCGACCCTTGCTACGAAGGTGTCGTGGATGCTGCGGTGCACGATGGCCCGGGTCGCGGCGGTGCAGTCCTGCCCAGTGTTGATCAGGCTGCCCGCGACGGCGCCGTGCGCTGCGGCTTCGATGTCGGCGTCATCGAAGACGACGAAGGGGGCCTTTCCGCCGAGCTCCAGATGGACGCGCTTGGAGTTGATGGCTGCGGCCTCCAGGACGGTGCGGCCTACGGTGGTGGAGCCGGTGAATGAGACCATGTCGACGCCCGGGTGGCGCATGAGTGCTGCCCCGGCTTCCGAGCCGTCTCCCACAATGATGTTGACGACGCCGTCCGGGAGCCCTGCCTCCTGCAGGGTCCGGGCGAACATCAGGGACGTGAGCGGGGTGATCTGGGCGGGTTTGAGCACAATCGTGTTGCCGGCGGCAATGGCGGGAAGGATTTTCCACGCGGCCATCTGCAGGGGATAGTTCCAGGGCGAGATGGATCCAATCACGCCAATGGCTTCACGGCGGATGCTGGAAGTGTGATCGGGGGAGTACTCCGCGGTGGCTTTGCCTTCCAGATTCCGGGCGGCACCTGCGAAAAAATCTGCGTTGTCGATCGTGCCGGGGATATCGAATTCCCGGACCAGGCGGAGAGGCTTACCGGTTTGGCGACTTTCCGCCACGGCGTAGTCCTCCGCCTGTTCCGCCAGCAGACGTGCGAACCGTGACAGCACAGTAGAACGTTCACCCGGTGTTGCTGCCGCCCAGGATGGAAAAGCTGCACGGGCTGCCGCTACGGCCTGATCGACGTCGGCGCGACCGGCGAGAGTTACAGTTTCCACTGATTCGCCGGTGGCGGGATTGATGATGTCGAGCTTGCGGCCCGAGGCGCCTGTTTGAAATTGCCCGTCGATGAACTGGTGCACGAGGTTACCTCTTCTAAGGGATGTGGTTGGCCGGGGCCGGATTAGACCGTGATGAGATCACGATGGGCAGCGAGGGGCAGGTTGTGGGCTTCGGACACGGAGTGGTGGGCTACGTGGCCGGCGGCGGTGTTGAGGCCGGCGGCCAGGGCGGGGTCGCGGTCGAAGGCGGCCTTGACGCCGAGGTTGGCCAGGGACACCGCGTACCGCAGGGTCACGTTGGTCAAGGCGTAGGTGGAGGTGTTGGGGACGGCGCCGGGCATGTTGG
>NZ_JAMKFI010000058.1:0-255 GCF_024494415.1 Pseudarthrobacter sp. R1
CCCTGTCCTCCCTCAACGCCGGGCTCTACTCCACCGGCCGGATCCTGCGCTCCATGTCCGTCAACGGCTCCGCCCCCCGCTTCGCCTCCCGCATGAACAAAGCCGGCGTCCCCTACGGCGGGATCGCCATCACCGCCGGCGTGTCCCTCCTCGGGGTCCCGCTGAACTACCTCGTCCCGGCCGACGCCTTCGAAATCGTCCTCAACGTCGCCTCCGTCGGCATCATCATGACCTGGGCCACCATCGTCCTGTGCC
>NZ_JAMKFI010000059.1:0-251 GCF_024494415.1 Pseudarthrobacter sp. R1
ACGCCCGGGTGGCAGCCAGACTCCTCGCCCTCGCCGCAGGCATCTGGCACAACTGGCGCATCAACGCGCCCCGCAAGCGCTCACTCATTGCCTACGACCACTAAATCCAATAGGACTTAATCATCTAATACGAAAGTAGGGTTCCTCAGGCTGCGGTGGCCGGGGTGATGGTGACACTGAAGCCGAGGCTGTTGAGCTTCTTGATGGCGTTGTTCTTGGCTTTGATCGGGTCCAGGCGGGTGAAGTGGTCG
>NZ_JAMKFI010000007.1:0-98617 GCF_024494415.1 Pseudarthrobacter sp. R1
GGACGGACGAACCTCTGGTGTGTCAGTTGTACTGCCAAGTGCACCGCTGATTAGCTACGTTCGGATGGGATAACCGCTGAAAGCATCTAAGCGGGAAGCTCGCTTCAAGATGAGATTTCCATACACCTCGTGTGTGAGAGGCCCCCAGCCAGACCACTGGGTTGATAGGCCGGATGTGGAAGCGAGGACTAACGACTCGTGAAGCTGACCGGTACTAATAGGCCGATAACTTACACCACACACCACCCCCGCAAACGGATTCAAAAGCGTTTGCACCCAAGGGGTTGGTACAAAGATAAACAAGAATGCTTGCGTCCACTATGTGGTTCCCAAACAACAAACCAAACCGGTACGTTGCTTGAGAACCAAACAACTGAATAACAACACCACAGCACCCGCAAGGGAGCACACAATTGTTGTAACCACACAAGATTTCCCACCCCCGGCAGCATCGCAGGGGTGCGGGGCAAGGGTTACGGCGGTCATAGCGTGGGGGAAACGCCCGGTCCCATTCCGAACCCGGAAGCTAAGACCCACAGCGCCGATGGTACTGCACCCTGGAGGGTGTGGGAGAGTAGGTCACCGCCGGACAACCATTAGGTCGAGGCCCCAACCACCAGGTTGGGGCCTCCCACATTTAACAAACAGTACCCCCGGGACCCTCTCTCACTTAACGCGGGTTTTTCCCGGTCCTTCTCTCACCCGACGCGGGTTTTCCCCGGTCCCTCTCTCACCTGACGCGGGTTTGTTCCCGGTCCTTCTCTCACCTGACGCGGGTTTTTCCCGGTCCTTCTCTCACCTGACGTGTTCCCGCAACCAACGGTCTCTCACCCGTCCATGCGCTCGAGGCTCCGGTCGGCAGCATCCCAAACCAGCCGCCGTCGAACGCCCCCTCACACCGAAGAGCAACACCTGGAACACCCCGCCAACTGAGCGAGCATCACCCCAAAACCGGCATCGAGTGAGAGAGCGTCACCGAAGGCCACATCAACTGAGAGAGCGTCACCCAAAGGGCCACATCAAGTGAGAGAGCGTCACCCAAAAACCCACATCGAGTGAGAGAGGGTCCTGGGGAGTGTGAATATTGCCACGATGCTGGTCCCTGGCCCTGCCCGGTCCTGCCATGTTGGGCAACTCCACTAGAATTGATGAAGATGTACGGACTTCGAAGCGCTTGATTTCGGGTTGCGTAGGAAAACGAAACACGGATACGAGCGGCTGCAGTTGCGCCAGTGGTCGGCTCACAACAGGAGGAATCCACATGGCTGAGCACAACGGCGGCAACCGCGGCGGAAATGACCGTGGCGGGTTCCGCGGTAACAACAATTCCGGTGGTGATCCCCGCGGATTCCGCTCCCGGGCCAACCGCGACAACGCAGGTTCCGATCGGTCAGCCGGCGGGGGAGAGCGTAAGCCGTTCGGTGACCGTGACAGGAAACCGTTCGGCGATCGTCCGCGCCGTGATGGTGAGGGGGACCGTCGCGGTTCAGGTGCCGGCGAGCGTAAGCCCTTCAGCGGTGGTGAGCGTAAGCCGTTCGGGGACCGGGATCGCAAGCCCTTTGGTGACCGCGACAAGAAGCCGTTTGGTGATCGCCCGCGGCGGGATGGTGAGGGGGACCGTCGTAGCTTCGGCGGTGGTGAGCGTAAGCCGTTCGGGGACCGCGACCGCAAGCCCTACGGTGACCGCGACAACCGGTCCTTCAACGACCGCCCGCGCCGCGACGGTGAAGGCGACCGCCCCCGCCGGGATGGCGAGGGGGACCGTCGTAGCTTTGGTGGCGGTGAGCGTAAGCCGTTCGGGGACCGCGACCGCAAGCCCTACGGTGACCGTGACAACCGTTCCTTCAGCGACCGTCCGCGCCGGGACGGCGAAGGTGACCGCCGCGGGTTTGCCGGCGGCGAGAACAGGAAGCCCTTCGGCGACCGGAGCGACCGCCCCAGCCGTGGGGGTGACCGCCAGGACCGGGGACCCCGCAATTTCGACCGCGACGCCGGTCCCCGCAGTTTCGACCGTGACTCCAGTCGTGCCGCCGGTCCCCGCAGTTTTGACCGTGATGCCAACCGCGACGCCGGTCCCCGCACCTTTGGGCGGGACCGCCAGGAAGATCGTCCGGCCCGCGTCCCGAATGTGCGTGACCTTCGCAGCGCCAACCGCCCGGACCGAGAACGGTCGCCTCAGATAGACGAGGATGTCACGGGTAAGGAGCTGGACCGAGCCACACAGCACCAGATCAAGACGCTTGAGGCTAACAGCGCCGAGTGGGTGGCGCGCCACCTGGTGATGGCCGGCCGCCTGATTGACGACGAGCCCGAACTGGCCTTCCAGCACGCCCTGGCCGCGAGCCGGCGCGGCGGCCGGCTGGCTGCTGTCCGGGAAGCGGTGGGGCTCACAGCCTATGCCGCCGGCCACTACGGCGAAGCGCTGAGGGAATTCCGGACGTACCGCCGGATCAGCGGCTCCAACGTGCACCTGCCGGTGATGGCAGACTGCGAGCGTGGGCTTGGCCGTCCCGACCGCGCACTCGATGTGGTCCGCTCCGAGGAAGCCCAGGACCTGGACGCGCCAGGCAAAGCTGAACTCGCCATCGTGGCCGCCGGGGCTCGCGCCGACCTCGGCCAGCTCGACGCCGCCGTGGCGGAACTGGAGATCCCGCAGCTGGACATCAACCGCGCGTTCTCCTACAGCCCGCGCCTCTTCCGCGCCTACGCCGACGCACTCGCCGCCGTGGGCCGCACAGCGGAGTCGGAGAAATGGCAAAAGCAGGCCGTCGTGGCGGAAAATGCACTGGGCCTGGGCGTTGACGAAGAACCGGACATCATCGACTTGGGCTGGGACGAGGAAGAGGAAGCCCGCGAAGAGAAAGAACGCCGCCGCCTCCTGGAGCGGGCATCCACCGCTTCGGGTGCTGCCGCTGAAGCTTCGCCCGCAACAGCAACTGACGCTGCCGGCAGGTCCACCGCAGCCGTCACGTCCACCGCCGCCAGCGAGGAGACGCCCGCTGGTTCCGGCGAAGCCGTCGAGGCCAGCATCGACGACCAGGAGCCGGATTACTTCGTATCCGACGACGCTGAGTCCGACGAGGACTCGGCGGAGTCCGACGAGGACTCCGTGGAGGCCAACGAACTGGACCACGACGAACTGGACCACAACGGAGAGGGCCTGCCGGACAGCGCAACTCCGGAGGACCACCAGGATCGCCGGGAAGACTAAAGCGGATGACTGAAGCCACCCTGATTTCCCTGTTCGATGCGCTGCTCGCGGACCTCGACGGCGTGGTCTATGCGGGCCCGCACGCCATTCCGGGTGCGGTGGAATCACTGCAGCAGCTGGAAGGCCTCGGAGTTGGCCTGGGCTACGTGACGAACAATGCGTCGCGCACTCCTGCCGACGTCGCAGCCCACCTCCGTGAGCTCGGCGCGCCGGCGGCTGACAACCAGGTAGTCAGCTCCTCCCAGGCCGCTGCGGAGCTGCTCGCCTCGGAGCTGCCCCCGGGTTCGAGGGTGCTGATCACCGGAAGCCCGGCGCTTGCGCAGGAGATCGAATTGGTGGGCCTGGTGCCCGTGTACGGCCAGGACGAGGATCCGGTGGCAGTGGTGCAGGGCTTCAACCCAGCCATTGGCTGGAAGGAACTCGCCGAGGCAGCTTACGTGGTGTCGGCCGGGGCCGTCTGGGTGGCCACCAACACGGACATGTCCATCCCGCAGGCCCGTGGCATCGCGCCGGGCAACGGCACCCTCGTTGCCGCGGTCACCGCAGCCACTGGCCAAACGCCCCGCGTCGCCGGCAAACCGGAAGCGCCGCTGTTCCACTCGGCCGCCAAGCGCCTCGCCGCAGAGCGCCCCCTCGTGGTCGGTGACCGGCTGGACACTGACATCCTGGGCGGCAACAACGCAGGCTTCGCAACGGTTGCCGTACTGACCGGCGTCGACACACGGGAATCCATCCTGGCTGCCAAGGCCGCCGAACGGCCCAATTACATCATCAAGGACCTGACGGAGCTGTACAGCCCCTACCCCGAGGTGAGGCACGACGACGGCACGTACTTGTGCGGCGAGGCGACGGCGCGGGTGGCCAATGGTGCGGTGGGCATCATTGGCAGCCAGGACAACCTGGACTCCTGGCGGGCAGCGTGCGCAGCCTGGTGGGCGGCCACTCCGGATGCGTCCACGGCGCAGGCGCCGCAGCTCGTGTGGCTGGATCACTAGACTGGTTGGATGACTGAGCTGAGCCCCCCTGACGAGTCCGCAGCAGCCCAGCCTTCCTTGGACTGGCCGCGGATAAACCACGACGAGGTGCCGGATCATCTGGTGCAACAGTCCCTGGCGCGTCTGGACGGTGTGCCCGGGACACCGGTTGCAGAGCACGAAGCGGCCTACAGTGAACTCCACGACGAACTGCGCGCTGCCCTGGACGCCGACCCGGCGGAGCAAACCCGCCCCCGCATCAACCTCCCGGAGAGTGGCGCCTGATGCCCGTGCGCCTTGACCAGGCGTTGGTTGCGCGCGGCCTTGCCAGGTCCCGCACCCATGCCGCCACGCTCATCGCTGAAGGAAAAGTAAGTTCCGCCGGGCAGGTCCTGAGCAAGGCATCCGTCCAGGTCCCGGAGGACAGGGACCTGGTGGTCCAGCATGATGAGCAGGACACCTACGTGAGCCGGGCGGGCCACAAACTGGCCGGCGCCCTTGACGCCTTTCCCGACGTTTCGCCGGGCGGGAAAAGGTGCCTCGACGCCGGCGCCTCCACCGGCGGCTTCACTGATGTCCTGCTCCGGCGCGGCGCGGCGCATGTCGTGGCGGTCGACGTCGGGCACGGCCAGCTGGTGCCCCAGCTGCGGGAAGATCCCCGGGTGGAAGTCCATGAGGGGCTCAACGTCCGGTACATGTCGCCCGAGGACATCGGCGGCCCCGTAGCGCTCACGGTGGCTGACCTGTCCTTCATCTCCCTGACCCTGGTGGTCCGGCCCCTGGCCCTGTGCACGGAGCCGGGCGGTGACCTGGTGCTGATGGTGAAGCCACAATTCGAAATCGGCAAGGACCGGCTGGGACGGACCGGTGTGGTGAATTCCGAGCGGGAGCGTCGGATGGCAGTGGAAAAAGTGGCTCGGGCAGCCTTCGAGGCCGGCCTGGACCTCCTCGGCCTCGCGCAGAGCCCGCTTCCCGGCCAGGACGGAAACGTCGAATACTTCCTGTGGATAAAGCGCAGGATCAGCGAAGAGTTGCCTAAGATCGAAGAGCGAGACGCAGCCACCGCTGCGCTGCTCGGAACGATCTGGCACAACCACTAGAGAGCGGAACCTGATGAGCAGGCGCGTATTGGTCCTCGCCCACACCGGCCGCGAGGAATCACTGAAGGCCGCCTGGGAGGCCTGCGCGTTGCTGCACGCCTCCGGCATCGTCCCGGTGATGCAGGACTCCGAGCTGGACGACATGGAACGGTTCTTCGGGCACCTGTCCCAGCCCGTGGAGGTGCTGCACGACCACGTCCAGCTCCCCGACGTTGAACTGGTGATGGTTTTGGGCGGCGACGGCACCATCCTCCGCGCGGCCGAGCTGGTCCGCGAAGTGGACGTGCCGCTGCTGGGCGTGAACCTGGGCCATGTGGGCTTCCTGGCCGAGAGCGAGCGGGCGGACCTGGCCCAGACCGTTGAATGGATTGCCAGCCGGGACTACACGGTGGAAGAGCGCATGACCATCGATGTCCAGGTGTGGGTCCGGGGACAGAAGATCTGGCACACGTGGGCCCTGAACGAGGCTGCAATCGAAAAGGCCAACCGGGAGCGAATGCTGGAAGTGGTCACCGAGGTGGACGAGCGTCCGCTCACGACTTTCGGCTGCGACGGCATTGTGCTGGCGACCCCCACGGGTTCCACGGCCTACGCGTTCTCTGCCGGGGGCCCGGTGGTGTGGCCGGAGGTGGAGGCCCTGGTGATTGTTCCCATCAGTGCGCATGCGCTGTTCGCCAAGCCGCTGGTGGTATCGCCGCGCTCACGCCTCGCCGTTGAAGTCCTGGGCCGGACAGATGCCCAGGGCGTGTTGTGGTGTGATGGCCGGCGTTCGGTGGACCTGCCGCCGGGTGCCCGGGTGGAGGTCACGAAGTCAGCTACCCCCGTGCGCCTGGCACGGACCCATCAGACCCCGTTCTCGGCCCGGCTGGTGCGGAAGTTCGAACTGCCCATCCACGGCTGGCGGGGGCCGGTCCCCAAGGCTGACGCCATCCACACCGGCCCCATCCCCATCGTCCGGACACCGCGGCCGATGCCGCCGCTTCAGCTGCCGCACACCGGGCAGCCGGACGTCGATCCCGATCCCTCAACCGCAAAGTGAACCATGCTTGAAGAACTGAGAATCCGCGATCTGGGCGTCATCACCGACGCAACACTGCCGCTGGGCCCCGGGCTGAGCGTGGTGACCGGCGAGACCGGCGCGGGCAAAACCATGGTGGTCACCGCCGTCGGCCTCCTCCTGGGAGCCCGTTCGGATGCCGGTGCCGTCCGGAGCGGCGCCAAGAGCGCAACCGCCGAGGCCGTACTGAAGCTCGACGCCGGACACCCCGCCATCGCGCGCGCACTGGAGGCAGGCGCCGAGGCGGAAGAGTTCGACGGCGGCGCTGAGCTTATCCTCGCCCGCCGGCTGGGCGCGGATGGCCGCAGCCGTGCTTTCCTGGGCGGGCGGGCCGCCCCCGTCGGCGTCCTCGCCGAGATCGGCGAAACGCTTGTGGTGGTCCATGGCCAGTCGGACCAGATCCGGCTCAAGGGTGCCGTAGCCCAGCGCGGCGCGCTGGACAAGTTCGCCGGGGAAACGCTGGCCGGGCCCCTCGCCAACTACCAGGGCCTGTATAACCACTGGAAATCAAGCCAGTCGGAGCTTGATGCACTCCGCAGTGCCGCCCGGGACCGGCTCCGCGAAGCCGAATCCCTCGAGGCAGCACTGGCCGAGATCGACGACGTGGACCCGCAGCCCGGCGAGGATGAACTCCTCAAGGCAGAGGCAGTAAAGCTGGCCAATGTCGAGGAACTGCGGATCGCGGCGAGCACGGCCCACCAGGCCCTGATCGCCGAGGACTTCGGCGAAGCGGGTGACGCCACCACCCTTGTGGACGCTGCGAAGCGGACCCTCGAGCACGTGGCCGAGCACGACGCCGAACTCGGTTCCGCAGCAGCGCGCCTGGCCGAGGTGGGCTTCCTGCTGAACGACATCGCCACCGAACTGGCGAGCTACCAGGCCGGGCTGGACAGCGAAGGACCGGAACGCCTGGCGGAGATCGAGGACCGGCGCGCCGTCCTGGCCAAGCTGATCCGAAAATATGCCCCGTCCATTGACGAAGTCCTCCAGTGGGCTGAAAACGCCCGGGTGCGCTTTGACGAGCTCCAGGACGATTCAACCCGCATCGAAACACTGGACGCGGAAGTGGTAAGGGCCGAGGCTGACCTGCAGAAGCAGGCCGCTGCCATCACCAGGATCAGGACCAAAGCCGCCAAGGAGCTCTCCTCCCGGGTCAGCGCCGAACTGAAGGCCCTGGCCATGGCAGACGCCACGCTGGTGATCACTCTCGAGCCGACCGGCCAGCTTGGACCGCACGGCGCGGACGAAATCAGTTTCCTGCTGCAGCCGCACTCAGGGGCTCCGGCCCGGCCGCTAGGCAAGGGGGCGTCGGGTGGCGAACTCTCCAGGGTCATGCTGGCCATCGAAGTGGTGCTGGCCGCCGTCGACCCCGTTCCCACGTTCGTCTTTGACGAGGTGGACGCCGGAGTGGGCGGACGCGCCGCCGTTGAAATTGGGCGAAGGCTCGCCATGCTGGCGCGGCACGTCCAGGTGCTTGTGGTCACGCACCTTCCGCAGGTGGCAGCCTTCGCGGACCAGCACATCACGGTCACCAAAACCTCGGTCCGGGGAGCCGACGGCAAAACGGCAACCGGGTTCACATCAAGTGATGTCCGCCTCCTTGACGGCCCCGAGCGGGTCCGCGAACTGGCCCGGATGCTTGCCGGCCAGGAGGACTCGGAGTCGGCGCAGGCGCACGCCCAGGAGTTGCTGGACGACGCCAAACTGCTGCCACAGCGGGCGTAAGCGCGCCCCTCGCGGGGATCGTCCAACGGAGCGGCCCTTGCCTACGGGACGACCGGACGCGCAGACTGGATCATTTGCGGAAGCAGTTCCCGACCCGTGGAAGGCTCATTTGATGATAGGCTCGAATTCCGTGGTGCAGCGATCAAATTCCCGTGTAAATTCCCGGTTCCCGGGCTCGTCCAAGACGACCAAACACATCTTCGTAACCGGTGGTGTGGCGTCCTCGCTCGGTAAGGGACTGACGGCCTCAAGCCTCGGTCATCTCCTGCGGGCACGCGGCCTGTCTGTAACTATGCAGAAGCTCGATCCCTACCTGAACGTGGATCCGGGCACGATGAACCCCTTCCAGCACGGCGAAGTCTTTGTCACCGACGACGGTGCTGAGACGGACCTGGACATCGGACACTACGAGCGCTTCCTCGACGAAAACCTTGAGGGCTCGGCCAACGTCACCACGGGACAGGTGTACTCCACCGTTATCGCCAAGGAACGCCGCGGCGAGTACCTCGGCGACACCGTGCAGGTCATCCCGCACATCACCGATGAGATCAAGCGCCGGATGCGGCTGCCCGCCGAAGGCAAGAACGCTCCGGACGTCATCATCACCGAAATCGGCGGCACCGTGGGCGACATCGAGTCCCAGCCGTTCCTCGAATCGGCCCGCCAGGTCCGCCAGGACATCGGCCGCACCAACGTCTTCTTCCTGCACGTCTCGCTGGTCCCGTACATCGGACCGTCCCAGGAACTGAAGACCAAGCCCACGCAGCACTCCGTCGCAGCCCTGCGCTCCATCGGCATCCAGCCCGAAGCGATCGTCATCCGCTCTGACCGCGAAGTGCCGGACGCCATGCGCGAGAAGATCGGCCGGATGTGCGACGTCGACATTGACGCCGTCGTGAACGCCGCTGATGCGCCCAGCATCTACGACATCCCCAAGACCCTGCATTCCCAGGGCCTGGACTCCTACATCGTGCGCGCCCTGGACCTTCCGTTCAAGGACGTGGACTGGACCAGCTGGGACAAGCTGCTGGAGGCCGTCCACAACCCCAAGCACCATGTTGAAATCGCCCTCGTCGGCAAGTACATCGACCTTCCGGACGCCTACCTGTCCGTCACCGAGGCCCTGCGCGCCGGCGGCTTCGCCAACGACACCAAGGTCAAGATCCGCTGGGTCCCCTCCGACGAGTGCGAAACCCGGGAAGGCGCCATCAAGGCACTGGACGGCGTCAACGCCATTTGCGTCCCCGGCGGCTTCGGCATCCGCGGCCTGGAGGGCAAGCTCGGTGCGCTGAAATTCGCCCGCGAGACCAAGCTGCCCGTCCTGGGACTTTGCCTGGGCCTGCAGTGCATGGTCATCGAGTACGCCCGCAACGTGGTGGGACTGGAAGGTGCGTCCTCCAGCGAGTTCGAGCCGGATTCGAAGTACCCCGTCATCGCCACCATGGAAGAGCAGCTCGACATCGTCGAAGGCCGCGGCGACCTTGGCGGCACCATGCGCCTTGGCCTGTACGAGGCCAAGCTCGACGCCGGTTCGGTCATCGCCGGTACGTACGGCAAGACCACCGTCAGCGAACGCCACCGCCACCGCTACGAGGTGAACAACAAGTACCGCGACCAGATCGCGGCCGAAGGGCTGGTCTTCTCCGGCACGTCCCCTGACGGCAAGCTCGTGGAGTTCGTTGAGCTTCCCGCCGACGTTCACCCGTACTACGTGGCCACCCAGGCGCACCCTGAGCTGAGCTCGCGCCCCACCCGGCCGCACCCGCTGTTCGCCGGGCTCGTGAAAGCAGCCCTGGACCACCAGGAAGGCGCCGACACGGCCGCAGGCCTGGGTGCTGTTGCCCCCGAAGCCGAGCAGTCCGGTACGGTAGCCGCTAAGTAGTTCCGCACGACACAAAGGACGGCGCGATGCCCGGTACACCTGAAGCCACCCACGTAGTAAAGGTTTCGGATGCACCGAGCCCGCGCCGTCTTTTGTCTACCGAGAAGGTCTACGAAGGCCGGATCTGGGACGTGGTCAGCGACAGCTTCCAACTGCAGGAAACGGGCGAGGCCCTCACCCGGGACTACATTGAACACCCGGGTGCCGTGGCCGTCCTGCCCATGAACGACGACGGCGAGATCCTCCTTCTCAAGCAGTACCGGCACCCCGTGGGCATGGACCTCTGGGAGATTCCCGCCGGACTGCTCGATATCGAAGGCGAGGACTTCGTGGCGGGCGCTGCCCGCGAACTCGCCGAGGAAGCGGACATTGCGGCCAGCACCTGGAACGTCCTGGCCGACTTCTTCAACTCGCCCGGTTCCTCCAGCGAGGCCATCAGGATCTACCTGGCCCGGGACCTCACCGACGTCCCGCACCATGAACGCCATGAGCGGACGGACGAGGAAGCCGAGATCGAGTTCCACTGGATCAAGCTGGACGACGCCGTGGAGTCGGTGCTGGCAGGGAGGCTCCACAACCCGTCCGCCGTCGTCGGGATCCTTGCCGCCGCAGCCGCCCGCGCTGGGGGATATACAAATCTCCGCCCCGCAGACGCGCCCTGGCCCGCGCACCCCAGCCAGCGCTGATGGTCCCTGGTCCCTCTGCTGAGCTGGCACCCGCTGGGCTGCACCCCGCTGAGGCCGCTCCCGCTGGACCGGCCGCGCCGGGACCGGTTCGTGACGCCCCGCCGCCGGCTTCACCGCCGCCGGCTTCCCCGCCACCAGCCATCGAGCGCGCCATCACCGATTACCTTCAGCACATGGGCGTGGAACGCGGCGTGGCCGCCAATACGCTCGCCGCTTACCGCAGGGACCTGGCCCGCTACTCCCGCTACCTGGCAGCCGCCGGGTGCAGCCGCCCCCAGGACATCACCCGCCACCACGTGACCGGTTACGTCCGGGCGCTGACGGACGGTTCCGACGGCGGTTCGGCCCTTGGTGTGCGGTCCGCGGCGCGGACTGTGGTCGCCGTCAGGGGGCTGCACAAGTTCTGGGCCCTGGAAGGGTTCACGCCAACCGACCCCGCCAGCGACGTCCATCCGCCCATGCCCGGAAAGCGGCTGCCGAAGGCCATCAGCGTGGACGAAGTAACCAGGATCCTGGAGGCGGCGGGGACCGACACGGCAACGGGGCTGCGCGACCGCGCCCTCCTGGAGTTCCTGTACTCCACCGGTGCGCGGATCAGTGAGGCCGTGGGCCTGGACGTGGACGATATTTCCCTGCAGGAGGCGGAAACCGGGCCAGCCATCGTCCGGCTCTTCGGCAAGGGCTCCAAGGAACGGCTGGTGCCGCTGGGGTCCTACGGCGCCCGCGCCCTCGACGCCTACCTGGTCCGGGGACGCCCGCTGCTCGCGGCCAAGGGAAAGGGCACGCCGGCGTTGTTCCTGAATGCCCGCGGCGGCCGGATCAGCCGCCAGAGTGCCTGGACCATCCTGAAGGCCGCAGCCGACAAGGCCAACATCACCAAGGACGTCTCACCGCACACCCTGCGTCACTCCTTCGCCACCCACCTGCTCGAAGGCGGCGCCGACGTCCGCGTAGTCCAGGAGCTGCTGGGCCATGCGTCGGTGACCACCACCCAGGTCTATACCCTGGTCACAGCGGACACCTTGCGTGAGATCTACGCGGCCGCACACCCCCGGGCCCTCGGCTGAGCTTGCCCCAAGCACAGTCCCGGGCGGCACAGATGTACTGCCCGGGGACACCTAGAGCAGCGCCTCGATAGTCAGTTCCACCGGCGCCAGCAGGAAAGCCAGCGCCGACGTGCCCATCCCCGCGAGCAACATCAGTCCCGGATGTGCCAGGCCGATCACCACCCGGCGCAGGCGCGCCCGGCCGCGGAGGAACGATTTCGGCACCCTTGAGAATGCAGGAACCTGCCGCCAGCCGCGCAGCCTCCGCAGGAACCAGGCGCACCTGGCGACAAAGGCCAGCCACAGGACGGCCACCACAACCGGGAACAGGGCCGCCATCAGGTTGAAACCCAGGGCTGTCACCTCACGCTCGGAGTCACCCGCCACCGCCTGGATGGTGGTGGAGATGGACGCGCTCAGCACCACCGACATGGCCCACACTATGAAGGCCGCAACGAGTGCCAGGAAACGCACGAAGAACAGGCCCAAAACCGATTCCCGGGCGGCCTTCACTTGCTGCCGGGGAGTCACGTGCAGCACGGCCAGTGTGCTGAGCAATGTGGGCAGGGCGGCCGCGGCCACCAGCAGATACCATGTCCAGCCTGCCAGGTCCACGAATTCATCCACAACAATCAGCACCGTCCAGAAACAGGCCCAGGCCCAGCCCCAGTACAAAGGGTTGCGCACCAGCCACTCCGGCAGGCGGGCGTCGAGGGTCGAGATACGGGCCGGCCGTATCCCGGGTGCAGTTTCGGGAGCCACACGTAGAGCTTGGCATATTCAGCCCCCGATGGCGCTTCCTCGCCGGCAACCCGCCCACCCCATAGGCTTGAACGCATGACTGCAGCAAGGGTGACTCTCTGCTTCCTGCTCCGTGACGGGGATTCCGGCCCGGAGGTGCTGCTGGGCCTCAAACGGACAGGTTTCGGCACTGGAAAGATCGTGGGCATCGGCGGACACGTCGAACCGGGGGAGAGCGAGGCCGAAGCCGTAGTCCGCGAAGTCAGGGAAGAAACCGGCGTGACGGTCCGCCAGGAAGACCTCGCGGACGCCGGCGTCGTGCAGTTTGTGTTCCCGGCCAAACCGGCGTGGGACATGCACACCCGCCTCTTCACCGCCCGGCGATGGGTGGGGGAGCCGGAAGAAAGCGACGAGATCATGCCCCAGTGGTTCCAGACCGGCATCCTGCCGGTGGACCGTATGTGGCAGGACGCCGATCACTGGCTTCCAGTGGTGCTCGAAGGCGGCAGGGTCAATGTGGTGGTCACGCTGAACAGCGACAACGAAACTGTCGCGTCGTCCGTGAGCCTCCTGCCCTAGCCGTTAAGGACCGACGGCGGGATGTCCACCTGCGTGGCCGTCCCGCCGTCGTACGCTTTGCCCTTCAGCCTACGGAACGTGCCGTTCCTCGGGACCGACGTATTCGCTCAACGGGCGGATCAGGGAGTTTGAATCCAACTGCTCCATGATGTGCGCCGTCCACCCGGTGATGCGGCTGGCCACGAACAGGGGAGTGAACGTGGCGGTATCGAACCCCATCAGGTGGTAGGTGGGGCCGGCAGGATAGTCGAGGTTGGGCTTGATGGCCTTGGCTTCGTCCATGGCCTTCTCCAGGCCCTGGTAGAGGCCCAGCAATTCGGGCCGGCCGTAGTGGGCCACCATCTTGTCCAGGGCAGCCTTCATGGTGGGCACGCGCGAGTCGCCGTGCTTGTACACGCGGTGCCCGAAGCCCATCACCTTCTTTTTCTGGGCCAGGGCGTTCTCCATCCACGTCTTGGCACGGGCAGCCGCTTCCTCCAGGGACTCCTGCGGGCGGATGCCGATTTCGTCGAAGGTGTGCATCACGGCCTCGTTGGCACCGCCGTGCAGCGGTCCCTTCAAAGCGCCGATGGCCCCCGTGACGGCCGAGTGCAGGTCCGCCAGCGTCGACGTGATCACCCTGGCCGTAAAGGTGGAGGCGTTGAAGGAGTGCTCGGCGTAGAGGATCATCGAGACGTTGAACGCCTCCACCACCTCCGGCACCTGCTCCTCCCCGAAGGTCATCCACAGGAAGTTGGCCGAATAGCCCAGGTCGTCGCGCGGCTCAATGACATCCTGCCCGTGGCGGCGGCGCTGGTCGTAGGCCACGACGCCCGGCATGGCCGAGAACAAGTCGATGGCTTTGGCCATGTTGGCCTCGCGGGAGGAGTCTTCCGCCAGCGGGTGCCGGGCGCCCATCACCGAGGCAGCGGTCCGGCAAACATCCATGGGATGGGAGCTCTCCGGCAGGGCATCGATCACCTGCTTGACCACCGGATCCAGGGCCCGGCCGGCGCGCTCCCGTGCAGTAAACTCCACCAGCTCCTGTTCCGTGGGAAGTTCACCGTTCCAGAGCAGGTAGGCCACCTCCTCGAAGCTGCACCTCGCGGCGAGCTCCTGGACCGGGTAGCCCCGGTACAGCAGGGAATTGGTATCCGGGTTGACCTTCGAGACGGACGTGTAATCCACCACGACGCCGGCAAGACCTTTTTTGATGTCCTCTTCAGCCATGCTGAAACTCCTTCGTTCCTGTCGCCTGTTGTGCCGGCCGGAGCCGGCGCGGTTTTCCCTACTCCCCGGGGACCCGGAAATTGAACACTCCGCTGTCGAAGCGGTTGTAGCCTTCGTAGTCAACAAGATCGTATAAGCGTGCGCGGGTGAGCATGCTGCCCACCTGCGCCTCCTGCGTGCCCTCAGCCTTGATCGCTTCCAGCGTACGCTCGGCAGCACCCATGGCACTACGGAGGAGGGTGACGGGATAGATCACCATATTCACCCCGACGCCCTGGAGCTGGTCCACGGTGAACAGTTCGCTCTTGCCGAACTCTGTCATGTTGGCCAGGATCGGGACGTCGACGGCGTCGCGGATGGCCTGGAACTCAGCCAGGTCCTTCATGGCCTCCGGGAAGATGGCGTCCGCTCCTGCTTCCACGAGCGCCCGGGCCCGGTCCTGCGCAGCTTGGAGTCCGTCGGTGGCGCGGATGTCGGTGCGGGCCATGATGAGGAAGTTCGGGTCGCGGCGGGCGTCGGCAGCGGCACGGATGCGCTTGGTTGCCGTCTCCAAATCCACCACGTTCTTGCCGTCGAGGTGGCCGCAGCGCTTGGGGTTGAACTGGTCCTCGATGTGCAGCCCTGCCAGTCCGGCGTTCTCAAGTTCTTGGACAGTGCGGGCCACGTTCATTGGTTCGCCGAAGCCGGTGTCGGCGTCCACGATCGCGGGCAGGTCTGTCATGCGGGCGATCTGCCCGGCCCGGGTGACCACCTCAGTAAGGGTGGTCAGCCCGATGTCCGGCAAACCAAGATCGTTGGCCAGGACCGCACCGGAAATGTAGACCCCGGCGAAGCCCTTCTCCTCGATCAGCCGGGCCGAGAGCGGGTTGAAGGCGCCGGGAAACTGCTGGACGGTCCCGGATGCCAAAAGCTCCCGGAACCGGAGGCGCTTCTGCTCCGGCGTGACCTTGGAATACAGCATCAGAAAAGTCCCTTCGGTGCGGCAGCGAGGTCGATCACGCCCGGGGCTGCCGTGATGTTCAGCTGGTCCAGCTCGCCTGCCGCGAGTTCCGGCAGGCGTTCGACGGCGGCGAGGAACCGTTCGATTTCGGCTTCCTCCACGAGGCCGGCGGCCAGGGTGCGGAACTTGTTGATGTACTCCTCGCGGCCGAAGGGGCGGGCACCCAGGGGGTGGGCGTCGGCAACGGCGATTTCATCACGGACCACAGTGCCGTCGGCCAGGGTGATCTCTACGGAGCCGCCGAAGGCCTTTTCTGCGATGTCCAGGGAGTGGTAGCGGCGGGTCCACTCGGGGTCTTCCTCGGTGGTGACCTTCTGCCACAGGTCCACGGTGTCCGGCCGGGCGGCCCGTTCGGGGGAGTAGGAGTCCACGTGGTGCCAGGCGCCGTCCTGCAGGGCCACGGTGAAGATGTACGGGATGGAGTGGTCCAGGGTTTCCCGGGAGGCGGTGGGGCTGTATTTTTGGGGATCGTTCGCTCCGGAGCCGATGACGTAGTGGGTGTGGTGGCTGGTCCTGATCAGCACGGATTTCACATTCGCCGGGTCGGTGGCCTCCGGGTGCTCACGATTCAGCTTCCGGGCCAGGTCGATCCAGGCCTGCGCCTGGTATTCGGCGGAGTGTTCCTTGGTGTAGGTGTCCAGGATGGCACGCTTGGCTTCGCCGGCTTCGGGCAGGGGCACCAGATAGGAGGCGTCGGGACCGTCCAGCAGCCAGGCGATCACCCCGTCCTCGCCTTCGTAGATCGGCACGGGGGAGGTCTGGCCGCGCATCGCCCGGTCTGCCGCCTCAACGGCCATCTTCCCCGCAAAGGCCGGCGCGTGCGCCTTCCAGGTGGAGATCTCGCCCTTACGGGACTGGCGAGTCGCCGTCGTCGTGTGCAGGGCCTGCCCCACGGACTGGAAGATGGTCTCGACGTCCAGTCCCAGCAGGGTGCCGATGCCGGCAGCTGCGGACGGGCCAAGGTGGGCGACGTGGTCGATCTTGTGCTTATGCAGGCAGATCGCCTTCACCAGGTTCACCTGGATCTCATATCCCGTGGCGATGGCCCGCACCAGGTCCCGGCCGTTTGAGCCAACGTGCTGGCCCACAGCGAGGATCGGCGGAATGTTGTCGCCAGGGTGGGAGTAGTCAGCAGCAAGGAAGGTGTCGTGGTAATCCAGTTCGCGCACCGCCACGCCGTTGGCCCACGCGGCCCATTCCGGTGAGACGCGCTCGCCGATACCGAAGACCTTGGCGCCCTTTCCACCGGAACTGGGACCATGGGTGAGGGCCTGCGCCCGGGCTGCCACGATCGGTGCCCTGTTGAGCGAAGCCACGGCCACTGAAGCATTGTCGATCACCCTGTTGATGACCATGTCGGTGACCTCGGCAGGCACCTCCACGGGGTCGGCGGCCACCCTGGCGATTTTGTGCGCAAGCTGGTCCTCGCGGGGCAGGTTTTCTTCGCTCTTGTAGACGCGGACGTGGTGTTCCTTGACCATGGTGCTCCTTCAGCGGGATGGATGGGTGGCTTTGATGTGGGACAGGCTGCGGTGCAGGTGGAGGGTGGTCGCTGCCTGCGCCAGGCGGGGATTGCCGATGGCAATGGCCTCGGCGATGGCTGCATGTTCGGCTGCTGCGGCTGTGAGCCGTGCTGCGTCGTCTGCGGCGAGGCGGCGGATACGGACCAGGTGCACCCGGAGGCTGCGCATGGCCTGGGCCAGGTAGGAGTTGGAAATTGCGGCATCAACGGCGGAGTCCAGCCGGTCCACCAGCAGGTAATAGTCCTGCAGTGCGGGTGCCGGCCCGGTAATGAGTAATGGCGCTGCCCGGAATTCCGCTTCAAGCGTGCGGAACGTTTCCGGAGCGCCCCGCTCGGCAGCCAGGGCGGCGGCCTTTCCTTCCAGCGTCTCGCGGAGCTCGAACAGTTCGTCGATATCCGCCAGAGAGATGCCGGTGACGACGACGCCGCGGCCGCCTGCCGCCGTCGTCAGTCCTTCCGCCGTGAGCCGGCCCAGCGCCTCCCGGAGGGGCGTGCGGGAGACCCCCAGCCGTTCTGCCTGTTCCACCTCGGCAAGCAGGGCTCCGGGCTGGAGCCGCCACTGGACGATGTCATCGCGGAGTGCGGCATAGGCCCGGTCGCTGGCTCGCACTGGCTGTCCCTTCGTTGGCATTGAGCCCAGTGTATACACAGGTGGGTTCTTGTGGCGGAGTTCGGGGCGAATTCCTTTAGTTAAACTATCCCTTGTATACAGTGGCTCGTCCCGCGAAGATTCTGCCTGGTCAGCGGCCGCCCCAGCGGTATTCGTTTTCCGGCCGCCCGGGTGTGCCATAACGGGCGGTCCTGGAGACTGTTCCGGCGTCGGCCAGATACTCGAGGTAACGGCGCGCCGTGACCCGCGACATCCCCAGTGCATCCATGACCTCAGTGGCGGACACGGCGCCCTTTTGCAGCTTCATGAATTCCTGGACGGACGCCAGCGTGGAAACTGAAAGGCCCTTGGGTAGGGGCAGTTCGGATGGTGCGCGGAGGCTGGCGAACGCCTGGTCCACGTCGGTTTGGGAGGCCCCAGCCTTCCCGGACCCGGCCTGCGGGCCCGCCAATTGCTGCCGGAACTGCTGATAACTTGCCAGCTTGTCCGCGAAGGTGGCATAGGTGAACGGCTTGATTAGGTACTGGACAACGCCAATGGCAACTGCGCTGCGCACAATGGCCAGCTCACGGACGGCTGTGATGGCGATGATGTCCGCCAGTATTCCCGCAGCCCTCATCCGGCGCGCAATGTCCAGGCCGTGAAGGTCGGGCAGGTTCATGTCCAGCAGGACAAGTTCCACAGGGTTCCCCGCAGCAGCAAACTCGTTAAGGAGCCGCAGGGCGGACTGGCCGTCCGGTGCGGTGCCGGCGAGCTCGAAGCCCGGCAGCCGTCCCACGTATGCTGCATGCGCGGCGGCCGCGATGGTCTCGTCCTCGACGACGAGGACCCGGATGTTGCTCACTGTTCGTGCTCCTTCTGTGCCGGCACCGCTGCGGGGAGGAACACTTCGAACTTGGCGCCGCGCCGTCCGTTGATGGTCAGGGTACCTCCCAGGCGCTGTACCGCCTGCCGCACCAGGGCGAGCCCGATGCCCCGGCCGCCGGGGCCCGCCGGCTTTGTACTGTATCCGTGGCGGAAGATGTTCGCCGCAGCGGATGGATCAAGCGGCGCTCCGGAGTCGTGGACAGAGATGTCGAGGCCTTCCTCATCGGACTCCACCGTCAGTTCCACCCGTCGTGGAGCGGGACCCTCCGCCGCGGCATCGATCGCGTTGTCCAGCAGGTTCCCCAGGATAGTGACCAGGTCCTGCACGGCTATGCCTGCCGCCGTACCTGGTCCCAGGGTGGCGACATCCAACTGAACGCCCCGCTCATGGGCTTCGGCCACCTTGCCCATCACCAGCGCGCCCAGTACCGGCTCGTCCACTGAGCTCACCATGTCATCCGTTAGCTGCTGGCTGAGTTCCAGGTCCTTGGTGGCAAAGTCCAAGGCCTCTTGGGTGCGCCCAAGCTCCAGTAGTGAAACCATTGTATGGAGCCGGTTTGCATGCTCGTGGGTCTGCGCCCGCAGCGCGTCGGAGAGGGTCCGCATGGTTGCCAGTTCGTTTCCCAGCGCCTCGATCTCTGTCCGGTCCCGCAGCGTGGCCACCGTGCCGTACACAGGGGTCCTGCCACGGCTGCCGGCGGTCTCCGGCCCCTTGGCAGGCCCCTGGTTCACCACCAGGACCCGCGATCCGGCCAGGACGATCTCGTCCTTGGCCGTGCGGCCGGACTCGAACAGGCCGCGGAGTTCATCATCGAGGGGAAGGTCGGCCAGCGATGGCGGTCGGATGGGATCCCTGGTGCCGGCTTCATCAAGGCCCAGCAGTTCGGCGGCCTGGTCGTTGTACATAACAACACTGCCTTTGGTGTCGATAAGGATCAGGCCCTCACGCACCGAGTGCAGCACGGACTCGTAGTAGGCAAACAACTGCGCCAGTTGCTCCGGCCCCCAGCCCCGCGTGACACGGCGCAGATACCGGCCCAACAGCCAGGATGCCACGGAGCCGCCCACCAGGAGGGCAAGGCCGATGGCCAACAGGGCTGGCAGGCGGGCGGCGAAGGCAACATCCACGGTTCCCACTGTGACCCCGGCGGCCACCAATGCCCTGACCGCACCGCCGGCATCCTTGACCGGAACGATGGTCCTTACGGACGGCCCAAGGGTGCCCGCGGTGACCTCGGTGAGGGTTCCGCCCTTGAGCGCTGCGTCAACGGAGCCGATGTAGGGGCGCCCTATTTCCTCGTCACGCGGATGGGTCCAGCGGGTACGGTCCGGGGCCATGATGGTGATGAAGTCGACGTCGGCCGCGGCCAAAACGTCGCGCGTATAGGGCTGCAGGAGGGCCGTGGGGTCCGGAGCCGCAGCCGCTTCCAGAACCAGTGGATTTGCCGCCACCGAGGCCGCGATTCCTGCCATCCGCCGGCCAGCCTCGTCATAGGTACGGTCCCGGGCGTCCACGTACGTGGCCGACCCAACGATGGCGATGAATACCACCACAATCAGCAGGTTCGCCACGAAGAGCCGTCGGGCGATACTCCAACGGTGGATCATCCGTACCTCCCGGCATCTTCCGCACAAATATGTGCTCCACGACCAATATGAACGCAACGGTGAGCTGGGTCACCACCTGCCCAATGATGGATATCACACCGGAGGACGCGTTCAGCCCAGAGATTGTGCCGCAGCGTCTATCAGATTATCCAAAGGAGACACATCATGGCTTCTCAACGAGGAGAGTCGCTTGACACCGTGAAGACGCGGCGCAAGGGCATCGACAAATCGCACTACCTCTACATCGCAGTTATCGCCGCCGTTATCCTCGGCGCGTTGGTGGGACTGATGTTCCCTGAGGTGGGCAAGTCCATGAAGCCGCTCGGCGACGGCTTCATCAAACTCATCAAGATGATGATCGCTCCGGTCATCTTCTGCACCATCGTCCTGGGCATCGGCTCGATCGCGAAGGCTGCCACCGTAGGCAAGGTAGGCGGCCTGGCGCTGGGTTACTTCGTCCTCATGTCGACATTCGCGCTCGCCATCGGCCTGGTGGTCGGCAACTTGATCCACCCGGGCGAGGGCCTGAAGCTTGCCCCCTACGACCCCAACAAGAAGGCGGAAGTAGACAGCACCGTTGCCTTCCTCCTTGGCATCATTCCAGGAGATATTCCCGTTCTCCCCACCCTCTTTGCTGCAATCCTCGTAGGGTTTGCCCTCCAGAAGATGGGCCCGCAGGGCGCTCCCATCCTCAAGGCCATCGGCCACGGCCAGGTCCTCGTATTCCGCATCCTGATCATGATCATGTGGCTTGCCCCCGTTGGCGCCTTCGGTGCCATCGCCGCCGTCGTGGGAGCTACCGGCGTCCAGGCCATTGTCAGCATGTTCACCCTGATGGCTGCCTTCTACATCACTTGCGCACTGTTCATCGTGGTCATCCTGGGCGGCCTGCTCAAGGTGGTTACGGGCGTCAACATCTTCAAGCTGATGAAGTACCTGGGCCGCGAGTACCTGCTCATCTTCTCCACGTCATCCTCCGAAGCTGCCCTGCCCCGCTTGATCGCCAAGATGGAACACCTCGGTGTCTCCAAGCCCGTTGTGGGCGTCACGGTACCCACCGGCTACTCCTTCAACCTTGACGGAACGGCCATCTACCTGACCATGGCCTCCCTGTTCGTTGCCAACGCGATGGGCACGCCGCTGGACCTGGGCGCACAGGTCTCCCTGCTCATCTTCATGATCATTGCTTCAAAGGGTGCAGCCGGTGTCACCGGTGCCGGCCTTGCCACGCTCGCTGCCGGCCTGCAGGCCCACAAGCCCGAGCTGCTGGGCGGCGTGGGCATGATCGTAGGCATCGACCGGTTCATGTCCGAGGCCCGCGCCCTGACCAACTTCACCGGCAACGCCGTGGCAACCGTCCTGATCGGCACGTGGGTCAAGGAGATCGACGGTGGCCAGGTCAACCAAGTGCTCTCCGGTGAACTGCCCTTCGACGAGCAGACCATGATTGCCGGCCACGCGGAGCCTGCAGTTACTGAAACCGAAGCACGGCCGGTGCCTGCGAACGCCTAGGCCGCAGCACCCCGGAGCCACCGCCACTGCCCCCGCAGCCTTATGCTGCGGGGGCAGTTGCGTGCAGGGAAAAAGGCAACCTTCGACCTCAGCTAGAGGGTCAAGGCTCAACATCCGGGGAAAGTCAAGTTGCCTGGAATACCGTGTCGGGCGCTGTAACCTTGGGGAGAAG
Source organism: Pseudarthrobacter sp. R1 (assembly GCF_024494415.1). Classification (NCBI taxonomy): domain Bacteria; kingdom Bacillati; phylum Actinomycetota; class Actinomycetes; order Micrococcales; family Micrococcaceae; genus Pseudarthrobacter; species Pseudarthrobacter sp. R1. The sequence goes on from NZ_JAMKFI010000007.1 coordinate 21,502, forward strand.
AAGGAGCGTTGCTGGCCAGCCAGCGGCAGGAAATCACCGTCATCGAAAGTGTGGATAGATACGTGAGCAGCGAACAGGGTTCGGCAACTCTGGAGGGCACGCAATTCGACCTGGAAGACGCGGTGATGGGACCCACGGGGCGCCCATACCGCGAGTTCCCGGAACCTGCGCCCCTGGCCTCCCACGGTCCGGCCCGCGTCATCGCCATGGTGAACCAGAAGGGTGGGGTCGGAAAGACCACGTCCACCATCAACCTTGCTGCAGCGCTGGCTGAGTACGGCCGGCGCGTGCTTTTGGTCGACTTCGATCCCCAGGGCGCCCTGTCGGCCGGGCTGGGCGTGAATCCGCATGAACTCGACCTCACCGTGTACAACGTGCTGATGGACCGCAAGGTGGACATCCGCGATGCCATCCACCAGACCGGCGTCGAAAACGTGGACCTCCTGCCCGCAAACATCGACCTCTCCGCGGCTGAAGTCCAGTTGGTCAACGAGGTGGCCCGCGAGCAGGTCCTGGACCGCGCCCTCAAGAAAGTCGAAGACGATTACGACGTCGTCCTCATCGACTGCCAGCCATCCCTTGGCCTCCTGACCGTTAATGCCCTCACGGCGGCGCACGGTGTCATCATCCCGCTGATCTGCGAGTTCTTTGCCCTCCGTGCCGTGGCACTGCTCGTGGAGACCATCGACAAGGTCCAGGACAGGCTCAACCCCCGCCTGCAGGTGGACGGCGTGCTGGCCACCATGTACGACGCCCGCACACTGCACAGCCGCGAAGTCATTACCCGGCTGGTGGAGGCCTTCGGCGACAAGGTCTTCGAGACCGTCATCAAGCGCTCCATCAAGTTCGCCGACGCCACCGTTGCCGCGGAGCCGATCACCAGCTACGCCGGCAATCACGTAGGCGCCGACGCCTACCGCCGGCTCGCCAAGGAACTGATCTCGCGCGGCGGCGCACCCTAGCTACCCGGTGGCCGAATCCAAGCCCGGCTTTGAGGTGCGGCTGGCCAACTTCACGGGTCCCTTCGACCTCCTGCTCGGACTGATCGCCAAGCACCAGCTGGACATCACCGAGGTAGCCATCGCCACGGTGACCGACGAATTCATTAAGTACATCCGGAACCTGCAGAAGCTGGGCGAGGAGTGGGCCTTGGATGAGGCCAGCGAATTCCTGGTGATTGCCGCAACGCTGCTGGACCTCAAGGCTGCCCGGCTCCTTCCTGCGGGGGAAGTTGAAAACGATGAAGACATCGCGTTGCTCGAAGCCAGGGACCTGCTTTTCGCGCGGCTGCTCCAGTACAAGGCCTTCAAGCACGTGGCGGGACTGCTCGGCGAATCCCTCCACCACGAGGCCCTGCGGTTCCCCCGGCAGGTCGCCCTGGAGGAACACTTCGCGGCCATGCTTCCCGAGCTGGTCTGGAAACACAGTCCGGAACAGTTCGCCCGCCTGGCCGAAGCCGCGCTGCAGCCCAAGGTTCCGAAGCAAACAGAAGTAGGACTGGCACACCTGCACGGCGGCAATGTCAGCGTGAAGGAGCAGGCAGAAGCAATGGGCCTGCGGCTTCAGGTTGAATCACCGCTGACCTTCCGGGCCTTGATTGCCGATGCAGAGTCCACCCTGGTAGTGGTTGCACGGTTCCTTGCCCTCCTGGAGTTGTTCCGGGACAAGGCGGTTTCCTTCGACCAGTTGTCGCCGCTGGGGGACCTGGCCGTGCATTGGAATGCCGGGAACGGGGAATGGTCGGCGGAAAACCTGAGCGAAGAATTTGAGGAGCAGCTGTGACCGGGCAGGCAACAGAAGGTACCAGCGAAGGGGAGCCGGAGGTCGCAAACCTTCCGGGTGGGGCCAAAGCCGCCCTTGAAGCGGTGCTGATGGTGATAGACCAACCTGCCACGGAGGAGGAACTGGCCGCCGGACTCGAACTTCCCGTTGACGCGGTCGGTGCCCTGCTTGCAGAACTTCAGCGGGATTATAGCGGCTATACTGTTAAAGCCCCGGATATGGATCAAGCCAGTGGAACTGGTTTTGGCTCCAGCCCCCGGGGTTTTGAATTGCGGAAGGTCGCCGGCGGCTGGCGGATCTACTCCCGTACTGAATTCGCCCACATCGTGGGCAAATATGTGCTGGAGGGCCAAACAGCCAGGCTTACCCAGGCCGCCCTGGAAACGCTCGCGGTCATTGCATACCGCCAGCCGGTCTCCAGGGCCAGGGTTTCCGCAATCAGGGGAGTCAATGTTGACTCCGTCGTACGGACGCTTGCCCAGCGCGGACTCATCGAGGACTCGGGAACGGATCCGGAGTCCGGCGCGGTCCTCTACCGGACCACCTCATATTTCCTGGAACGGATGGGAATCAGTTCGGTGGCTGAGCTGCCGCAGCTGTCTCCGCACCTCCCGGGGCTGGACGGGATTGCGGAGTTCTACGACGCCGAAGGAATGTAGCCGGGGCGCCGCCCTGGCGGCACGTAAGAGTACTTATAAGGGCAGATTATTTCTGCACGGCTGGTTAAGGTTGTCCTTGGACACCTTTCCGGTCAACATATCGAAGGACGGGTCATGACACAGGCGGGACGCCAGGGTTCACCACGTAAAGGTTCGGGACGCGACAGTACCGAACGCAACACATCACAGCGCAGCACCTCCCAGGGCGGCGCTTCCGGCGGCGGGTTCCGCGGCGGGGCCGCCAAGCGCGGCGGCGGATTCGGCAGCGACCGCCCCCACCGCGCACCCAAGCCGCGCGAGGAGCGGTTCATCGATCCGGACCAGGCACCAGCCGGTGGCCAGGGAGGCCGCGGAGCAACGGAACCCAAGTCTGCAAAGCCTTCCTCCCGGAAGCCTGCAGTACGCAAGCCGGGTGCCAAGAAGGCACCGGGAACGCCGGGCGCGCTGAAGCCAAAACCACGGACCGGCGCCCCGGGCGCGGCAGCTTCCCGTGCTTTCGGCAGCGAACGTTTCGGCCAGAACCTGGGTCCGGTACGCCGGCCAAGCCGAAAGAAAGGCCCCCGCGGCGAGGTTCCCCAGTCGGAACTCCACGATGCCGACGGCGTGCGCCTGCAGAAGGTCATGGCCTCCGCGGGCGTAGCGTCACGCCGCGTCTGCGAGGAGATGATTGCCGAGGGCCGCGTGGAAGTGGACGGCCAGGTAGTCACCGAGCTCGGCGTCCGCGTCGATCCCAAGACCGCCGTCATCCACGTTGACGGACTGCGGATCCAGTTGGACGAGAACCTGGTGTACATGGTGTTCAACAAGCCCAAGGGCGTCGTCTCCACCATGGAAGACCCCGAGGGCCGCCCGTGCATCAGTGACTTCCTTCGCCACCAGCACGGCGAACGCCTGTTCCATGTGGGCCGGCTCGACGTCGCCACCGAGGGGCTGCTGCTGCTGACGAACGACGGCGAACTTGCCAACCGCCTCACGCACCCCTCCTACGAGGTGCCCAAGACCTACCTGGTCCAGGTCCGGGGCCCCTTTCCGCAGGGAATCGGCGCCCAGCTCAAGGAAGGTGTGGAACTGGAGGACGGCTTTGCCTCGGTGGATTCCTTCCGCCTCGTAGACTCCACTCCCGGCCACGTCCTGATCGAGGTAGTACTGCACTCGGGCAAGAACCGCATCGTCCGCCGGCTGTTCGACGCCGTCGGATTCCCGGTCCTGCGGCTTGTCCGCGTCAAGGTGGGACCCATCGGTTTGGGCGACCAGCGCCAGGGAAGCATCCGCAACCTCGGCAAGCAGGAAGTCGGCCATCTGCTGGCATCCGTAGGGCTCTGAGGCATGTCCGCTTTCCACAGCCAGGGCCGCGGGCACCTGGACGGGCCCGTGGTGGTCATCGGCACGGGGCTGCTGGGCACCAGCATAGGGCTGGGCCTGCGCGGCCGCGGCGTTCCGGTTTACCTGTCCGACCCTTCGCCCACCAACCAGGCGGTTGCGGTGGATATCGGTGCAGGCCAGCCCCTGGCCGGGCTTGCGGGTGGTGCGCCGCAGCTGGTGGTTGTCGCCGTCCCGCCGGACGTCACGGCCGATGTTGTGGCAAAGGCCCTGGCTGATTACCCGGACTCAGTGGTGGTGGACATCGCAAGTGTCAAGGCGGAGATCCTCTCGGCGCTGCGCAGCCGCGGCGTGGACCTCTCCCGCTACGTGGGCACACACCCCATGGCCGGACGGGAAAAGTCCGGGCCGGTGGCAGCCCGCGGGGAGCTCTTCACCTCGATGCCCTGGGTGGTGTGCCCGTCGGAGGAAACCTCCGGCGCAGCCCTTCAGACGGCCCGCTCGCTCGCCACGGACCTGGGGGCTGTTGTTTCCCAGTTCACCGCCGACGAACACGACGAAGCCGTGGCCCTGGTATCGCACCTGCCTCAGGTTATGTCATCGCTCTTGGCCAGCCGGCTGCAGGGAACGCCGCTGCACGCGTTGTCCCTGGCGGGCAACGGACTGCGCGACGTCACCCGGATCGCTGCCAGTGATCCCTCCCTGTGGGTGCAGATCCTGGGCGGCAATGCAGCCAAGGTGGTGGAGATCCTTTACGGCGTGCGGGAGGACCTCAACCGCCTCATCGGCACACTGGAGGAGCCCACCGCACCGGGCGCCCGGCTTGACCTCGCACAACTAATGAGTGAAGGCAACGCCGGCCAGGCCAGGATTCCGGGCAAGCACGGCGGTCCCCCCCAGGCGTATTCGTGGCTTACCGTCCTGGTGGACGACACGCCGGGCCAGATTGCCCGGCTCCTTACGGAAATAGGGGAGATCGGCGTGAACCTCGAGGACCTGCGCCTGGACCACTCGTCGGGCCAGAACGTGGGTATGGTGGAAATCTCCGTGTTGCCGAACAAGCATGACCACCTGATCGAAGCACTTAACGACCGCGGATGGCGGGTACTCCAGTAATGACACAAGAACTTCTTGACACCCTGCCCGCGCTCCGGATCGGCCGGCCGCTGGTGGTGGCCATCGACGGGCCGTCGGGCTCCGGAAAGTCCAGTGTCAGCAAGGAAGTGGCCCGCCGGCTCCGGCTCGCCTACTTGGACACCGGTGCCATGTACCGGGCACTGACCTGGTTCTGCGTCACCAAGGGCATCGACCTGGAGGACAGTGCGTCTGTGGAGCAGGCGTCCCGGGACCTGGTCCTGGACCTGAGTACAAGCCCCCAGGTGGAGTACGTCCGCGTGGACGGGGTTGACGTCACCGACGCAATCCGTGAGCCTGCCATCTCCTCAGCTGTCAGTTCCGTGGCCACCACCTTGGGAGCCAGGACGGAGCTCATCCGGCGCCAGCGCGAACTGATCGAAAAGCACCACCGCCGGATGGTGGTGGAAGGCAGGGACATCACTACCGTCGTCGCGCCCGGGGCTGAAGTGCGGATGCTGCTCACCGCCAGCGAGGAAGCACGGCTGCGCCGGCGCGGAATCCAGCTCGGCGGCACCCAGGATGCCGAGCAACTGGCGGCTCAGGTGACCCACCGCGACGCCAAAGACTCCACGGTGGTCAACTTCACGCAGGCCGCTTCCGGCGTGGTCACCCTGGATTCTTCGGACCTGGACTTCGACCAGACGGTTGCTGCGGCCCTCGTGATAGTGACCAAGGTTTTGAACCGTGACTGAGCCAATCGTCCGAAAGCCCAGGCCGGAGATCCCGTCCGGTTGGTCCATGGCCTGGAGCAGGCCTGTTGGCTGGGCCCTCGACCACCTGGTGTACAGGACGTCCGTCACGGGCCGGGACAACGTTCCCACCGGCGGGCCCGTGATTTTTGCCGGCAACCACATCAGCTTCCTGGACGGGCCGGTGATGTTCGGCGCGTCGCCGCGGCCCATGCACATCCTGGTGAAACAGGAGATGTTCCAAGGCTTCCTGGGCCGGGTGCTGACGGCGTCCGGTCAGCTGCCTGTCGACCGCACTGGGGACCGTGCTGCGCTGCAGCGCTGCAAGGAAGTGCTCGACGCCGGACGTTGCGTCGGGATTCTTCCCGAAGGCACACGGGGGAGCGGGGCAGCGGCTGACATCAACGGCGGCGTGGCGTGGCTCGCGCTGAACTCCGGCGCTCCGGTGGTGCCCGTCGCGATCCTGGGCACGCGCAAGGGCAACGAGCACCTCGATTCGGTGCCGCGGCCCGGCAGGCGTTTCCATGTCAGCTTCGGTAATGCGCTGACGCTGGGCCGCCGGGCCGGGGAAAGCGGGCGTGCTTCAATGGACAGGGCGGCGCTGGAGATCCGGGCCGCATTGTCAGGGCACGTGCAGGATTCCATCCAGCTCACGGGGCAGCCCTTGCCGGCGGCAGATTTTTCCAAAGACTTCACAGCAGTAGCCGGGAGGCCGGCAGATGACCACTAAGGACAATGCAATGAGCGATACAACCCAAACTTCCGGCCACTCCGGCGCCGGCGATGACGAATACACCCCCTCCGGCACCGACCAGGTGGCCGAGCGGCTGGCGGCGATAGACGACGACGAAGCCGAACTCCGTGCCGCGTCCCTCCGTGCCGGCCTGGAGGACTACGAGCTTGACGAGGATGACGCCGCGCTGCTTAGCGGTGAATACGACGACGAGGACTATGACGGTCCGGTCAAGCTCGATCCGGTCCTGGCCATTATCGGGCGTCCCAACGTGGGCAAGTCCACCCTGGTCAACCGTATCCTTGGCCGCCGTGAAGCAGTGGTGGAAGACACCCCTGGCGTTACCCGTGACCGCGTGATGTACTCCGCCCACTGGAACGGGCGCAACTTCACCCTCGTGGACACCGGCGGCTGGGAACACGACGCCCGCGGCATCCACGCGCGCGTGGCCGAGCAGGCCGAGATGGCCGTGGAACTCGCGGACGCGGTCCTCTTCGTCGTCGACTCCGCTGTCGGCGCCACCGCCACCGACGAAGGCGTGATGAAGATGCTGCGCCGCAGCAAGAAGCCCGTCATCATGGTGGCCAACAAGGTGGACGACTTCGCCCAGGAGGCCGACTCCGCCGCCCTGTGGGGCCTGGGCTTCGGCGAGCCCTACCCTGTCTCGGCGCTGCACGGCCGGGGCGTGGCCGACCTGCTTGACCACGTGATGGATACCCTTCCCGAGTTCTCCACCATCGAAGGACTGGAGCGTTCCGGCGGCCCCCGCCGCATCGCGCTGATCGGGCGCCCCAACGTGGGCAAGTCGTCTTTGCTGAACAAGCTGGCCGGTACCGAGCGCGTGGTGGTGGACAACACTGCCGGCACTACCCGCGACCCGGTGGATGAATTTATTGAACTCGGCGGGCGCACCTGGCGGTTCGTGGACACGGCAGGCATCCGCCGCCGCCAGCACATGGCCCAGGGCGCGGACTACTACGCCTCCCTGCGGACCCAGGCCGCGCTCGAAAAGGCGGAGGTCGCCGTCGTGCTCCTCGCCGTGGACGAGGTCCTCAGCGAGCAGGACGTCCGGATCCTGCAGCTCGCCATTGAGTCAGGCCGCGCCCTGGTGCTGGCGTTCAACAAGTGGGACCTGCTCGACGACGAACGCCGGCGCTACCTCGAGCGCGAGATTGAACAGGACCTCGCCCACGTGGAGTGGGCGCCCCGCGTCAACATTTCGGCCAAGACCGGGTGGCACAAGGACCGCCTGGTTCCTGCCCTGAACCTGGCGCTGGAAAACTGGGACAAGCGCATTGCCACCGGCCGCCTGAACGCCTTCCTCGGCGAGCTCGTGGCCGCACACCCGCACCCCGTCCGCGGCGGCAAGCAGCCGCGCATCCTCTTCGGCACCCAGGCCTCGAGCAGGCCGCCGAAGTTCGTGCTGTTCACCACCGGATTCCTGGACCCCGGTTACCGCCGTTTCATCACCCGCCGGCTGCGGGAAACCTTTGGCTTCGAGGGCACCCCCATCGAGGTCAACATGCGGGTGCGGGAAAAGCGCGGCAAGAAGCGCTAGGCATCGTGATCTCCGCGACACGCGGAGCTGCGAAATCCGGAAAGTGTCACTTGCACCCTCCGGAATCGTGTAAGCTCTTCTAGGTGGTTCGGCCGGACTGCTGGTGGAAATTCCCGGGTCAGCCCGGGGATGAAGCACAGCGGAGAACGGCGGAACTAACGGGCTGTAGCGCAGCTTGGTAGCGCACTTGACTGGGGGTCAAGGGGTCGCAGGTTCAAATCCTGTCAGCCCGACCAAAAAAGGCCGGAACCACGCGGAAACGCGTGGTTCCGGTTTTTTTGGGTACGGCTAATCAGCCTTCATGCGGAGGCCTGCGGGAGCACCACCACGCTTCGGAATCAGTGTTGGTACACGATCACGATGATGAACTGCCACTGTCCGTGATTATTCTTGTACCACGCACGGTGATACTTGCCGTTGCAGTCGTCGTCGTGATCCTTGTGGTCGTAAACGTACTTGTAGTCGCCCCGATGATCATTGTCCTTGTCCGACTTGTGATCGTGGCCGTCGTCCGACTTGTGATCGTGGCCGTTTTGATCTTTCCAGTCGTGTTTACGCTTGTCGTCGTCGTCGTGCCCGTTATAGTTCGAGCGATCGTAATCGTCGCCGGCATACGCAGCACCGGCCGTAAGGGCCGATCCGCCTACGGTCAGGCCGGCCACCAGGGCAGCGGAGCCGAAGAAGCGGGATACTTTGTTCATTGTATTTTCCTGTCGTGCATCAACTGATGTACCGCAGGAGCGGGAGAGCATGCAGAGTGGCACGGTCGTCGAACATGGTTTTGAGAGTCGCCGTCGACGCCTCCCCAGTGGGTTTGCGCCGGTTTCCAGGCTACTCACCGGTATAACGGCAACTGGCACACCTTCAACGCGTGAATGTTACGCAGCCCTCCGCACGCGGCAGGTCGAACACAGCCTGTTCAGGTGGGACAGACCTTGCACAAAGGGCCGGAATTGCCGCCGGGGGCCCACTTGGCCCATCCGCCAGGGGGCAGCCAGGGCTGGCCCTGCTTCCGGGGTCTGCCCTACTTTAGGAATTTGGATGTCCTGCGGTCGGCCAGGATCTTGCCCTTCGTCTGGCAGGTGGGGCAGTACTGCAGTGCAGTATCGGCAAAAGATACTTCCCGCACGGTGTCCCCACACACCGGGCAGGGCTCGCCGGTCCGGGCATGGACGCGCATGTGGCTGCGCTTAACGTCTTTCAGGTCCTTGGGCGGCTTGCCGCTTGCCTCAGCCAGTGCCGTGCCCAGCACATCGTGGATGGAATCATAGAGGACCTGCACCGCTTCCCGGTCCAGTGATTTGGCGGTGGCGAAAGGGGAAATGCGGGCGGCGTGCAGGATCTCGTCACTGTAGGCGTTGCCAATGCCGGCGATCACGCTCTGGCTCCTTAGGAGCCCCTTGATCTGCTGGGAACTGCCGGCGAGGATTTCGGCCAGCATGTCGGCGTCGAACGCCTCGGTGAACGGGTCCGGTCCCAGGGTGGCGATGCCCGGCACGTCCTGGGGATCCCGCACCACATAGACGGCCAGGCTCTTCTTGGTACCGGCCTCGGTGAGGTCCACGCCCCGCAATCCATCCGGGCCGGTAAAGGCAAAACGCGCCGCGATGTGGCCCTTGCCCATCCGCAGCTGCGCATCGGCGGGGGAGTCCGTGAAGCGCACCCAGCCCGCCCTGGCCAGATGGAACACCAGCGAGATTCCGCCGGTGTCGATGCTGACGAACTTGCCGAAGCGCCGCACTCCGGTCACGGTCCGCCCCTCCAAGGCATTGAAGGGCGGATCAGCCGTCTTGAGCACGGCAAAGGAAACGATCTGCACCGTGGTCACTGAAGTTCCCCGCAGGTGCTCATCAAGAAATTCAGCCAGGCCCGCCACCTCCGGAAGTTCCGGCATGGCTTACCCTGCCGCTTCCCGGAGTGCTGGAAGGGTGCGTGCGCTCATGGGTCCCATCTTGTCAGAATCCCCGGCGAACGCCCCGCCAGTTGTGCCTATACTTTCAGCGGCGGCCCGTTTGGCCCCCGTTGACCTTGGTGTTCCACCTCATGAAAGGCCCCTGATGAGCAACATTCCCGAAGACCTGTCCTACACCGCCGAACATGAGTGGGTTTCTGCTCCCAGTGCCGACGGTGTGGTGCGGGTGGGCATCACCGACTTCGCCCAGGACGCCCTCGGCGATGTCGTTTACGCCCAGATGCCGGAAGTGGGCACCAAGATTACGGCGAACGAGGTTGTCGGCGAAGTTGAATCCACCAAAAGCGTCAGTGACATCTACGCGCCGGTCACCGGTGAGGTAGTGGCGCGCAATGAGTCCCTCGACACGGATTCGGCGCTGATCAACACCGATCCCTATGGCGACGGCTGGCTCATCGAAGTCAAACTTGCCGAAGCAGACGCTGTTGAGTCCTTGCTCAGTGCATCCGAGTACGAACAACAGGTAGGCTAAAAGCTATCCGGTAAATCCGGTTCGGCCAGCGGTGCGGACGCCACGTCTTCGCACGTCAGGCCGGATCCGGAGCCGGTGCCGGACCTGCGAGGCAGGCCCGGACGGCAAATGTTAATTGCAGGCATCAGAGCTGCAGCGGAAGAGGAGGAATCCATGGCTGGCCACACACACAACCCTGCCGATGGGGAATACGGCAATGGTGCGGCCAGGGCGTCGGAGACCACCTCGATCCACCTCACCCCGGTGCGGGATGAACCGACTATCGCCCCCAAGCTCTCATCCGAAGAGCGCAATTCCGTCGAGGCGCTGCCGGCCGGGTCTGCACTCCTCGTTGCGCACAGTGGCCCGAACGCCGGTGCCCGGTTCCTGCTGGACTCCGACGTCACCACTGCCGGCCGCCACCCCGACGCCGACATCTTCCTGGACGACGTCACGGTCTCCCGCCGGCACGTCGAATTCCGGCGCACGGCGCGCAGCTTCGAGGTAGTGGACAAGAACAGCCTGAACGGCACCTACGTTAACCACGACCGCGTTGACAGCGTCGAGCTCAAGTCCGGCAGTGAAGTCCAGATCGGCAAGTTCCGCCTCACCTTCTACCTGAGCCCTGCCAGCGCTGCAGGCCGCGGCTGATCCGGGGACCGCTGCCTGTGGCAATGGCACAACCGGAACGCCGGGGACCTCAGGTCCTGAACATCGGGGAAGTCCTCGCCCAGCTCAGCGGCGACTTCCCCGGCATGACAGCGTCAAAAATCAGGTTCCTTGAGGAAAAAGGGCTGATCAATCCCCGCCGCACCCCGGCGGGCTACCGGCAGTATTCCGACGGCGACGTGGAGCGGCTGCGTTTTGTCCTGGCTTTGCAGCGGGACCAGTACCTTCCCCTGAAGGTCATCAAGGACTACCTGGACGCCATCGACAGGGGAGAGCGCCCCGAAAGCCTGCCGCCAGGGGTTGTGGTGTCCCCGCGGATTGTCTCGGACGAACTGGCCGCGGAACTGCAGAGCCGGGGGCGCAAGCTCACCGAGGAGCAGCTGCGCGCGGAATCCGGAGCCAGCGTACCCCTGCTCCAGGCCCTGCTGAGTTTCGGCCTCATCAGCCATTCCAACGGGCAGTTTGATGAACACGCCCTGCAGGTGGCCAGGGCCTGCGTGCAGTTGGAAAGCCACGGGCTCGAACCCCGCCACCTCCGGCCCTTCCAGGCAGCTGCAGAAAGGGAGTTCGGACTCGTGGAACGCGCCGTGGCGCCGCTTGCTTCCCGCAGGGACGCCGCCTCCCAGGCGCGGGCGGCGGAGGCTGCCCGCGAAATCAGCGACCTCTGCCTCACCCTGCACCGGGCTCTGGTGCAGGACCACATCTCACGCATGGACATCTGATGATTGAAGTCGAGATCGTAGGCGTTCGGATCGAACTGCCTTCCAACCAGCCACTGGTCCTCCTGCGGGAGATGCATGGGGAACGCCACGTACCCATCTGGATCGGCACCCCTGAAGCAAGCGCCATCGCCCTGGCCCAGCAGGGTGTGGTTCCGCCGCGGCCCATGACGCACGACCTCCTGGTGGACGTGGTGGAGTCGCTGGGCCACTCCGTGGTCAGCGTGAACATCGTGGCGGTGGAGGACAATATCTTCTACGGCCAGCTCCAGTTCGAGAACGGCACCACGGTCAGTTCGCGCGCCTCCGATGCCCTCGCCGTCGCCCTTCGGGCCAAGTGCCGGATCTGGTGCGCGGATTCCGTGATGGACGAAGCCGGCGTGCGGATCACGGAGCACGATGAGGGCGAGGACACGGAGCCGGGCCCCACCGTCGACGAGGAGCGCGAACTGCGCCGGTTCAGGGAGTTCCTGGACGACGTGGAACCCGAGGATTTCGACGGCTAAGGTCACGTTAAGGTTAAAGTTAAGGATGAAGGTTCCGACACGCCTCTTCGAAGGGGCCAACGTCTTTGACCTGGGTTCCCCGCGGGCCTAACGTCTAAGTATCGAGTTCCCATTGCTTACAGCAGCCGCGCAGGTCACACTGGAAGGTGCGCCCCGCGGAAATTACAGGGATGATCTTCATTCCTGTTAAAGCTGCTGCAGTTCTTCTCGGGGAGCTTATGACAAGGAGGATCCAGGTGAGTCCCAAAGGCGAAGCAGGCGGGCTGAAACAGCCCACGGCCGGTGTTGCTGTGCCCGCAAGCGGTGCCCAGGGCCTCCTGTTCACCGAAGACCTCCCCGTCCTGGATGAAGACGCCGGCTACAGGGGTCCCACCGCCTGCAAGGCAGCAGGCATCACCTACCGCCAGCTGGATTACTGGGCGCGCACCGGACTTGTCGAACCCGCCGTCCGCGGTGCCGCCGGCTCGGGATCCCAGCGGCTCTACGGCTTCCGCGACATCCTCGTCCTCAAGGTCGTCAAGCGCCTGCTGGACACCGGCGTGTCGCTGCAGCAGATCCGCACGGCCGTGGAACACCTGCGCGAACGCGGCGTGGAGGACCTGGCCCAGATCACGCTGATGAGCGATGGCGCCAGCGTTTACGAGTGCACGTCCGCGGACGAAGTCATCGACCTCGTCCAGGGTGGCCAGGGCGTGTTCGGCATCGCCGTTGGCCGCGTGTGGCGCGAGGTGGAAGGCAGCCTGGCGTCGCTCCCGAGCGAACATGCCACGGAGCAGTCCTTTCCCGACGACGAATTGAGCAAGCGGCGGGCAGCCCGCAAGATCAGCTGACGCTGCATCACGGGCTTCAGCCTTAACAGCAGAGGCCGCTCTCCACAGGGAGAGCGGCCTCTGCTATTAACGTTCCGTTTCCTACCTGGCCCGGCTGCGCAGGCCGCTGCCTACCGCCATGACATTGGCCAGCAGGTCATCGAAGAGGGCCGCGGCGGCTTTGGCGGAGTCGCCGGGCCAGTGGTGCACCGGGTGGGCGGCGCCCTGGATTTGCTGCCAGTTGGCCTGTTCCGGAATCCGAGGGCTCAAAAGGAGCTCGCCGAACATCGACTCCATCTCCGCCAGCCGGTAGCTGTGCTCGGAGGACCCTGACCGCACCCGGTTGGCTATGATGCCGGCCGGTGAAAGGTTGGGCGCGAACTCCTGGCGAAAAAGCTGGATAGCCCTCATGGTCCGTTCGGTACCGGCAACGGAAAACAGCCCCGGCTCGGCAACAAGCGCCACCTTGTCGCTGGCCGACCACGCCATTCGGGTCAGGCCATTCAGGGACGGCGGGCAGTCGATCAGGACGAGCTGGTAGTTGTCTGCGGCGGCCAACACTGAAGACAACCGCCGCAGGTCGCGGCGGCTCAGGTCCGGCCTGTCGTAGATTCCCGTGTAGGCAGAGCCGACGGCGACGTCCAGGACCGCGGGGCCGGAGCCGTTGGAAGGGGCCCGCTCCGTCCAGCTGCTGCCCACCACATTCTCGGCGAGCTTGGCCCGGCGGGGGCTCTTGAGCATCCTGCCGATATCGAGCTGGTCGCCCGGTTGCACGCCCAGGGCGGTAGTCGCGTCCGCGTGGGGATCAAGATCCACCACCAGCGTCCGAATGCCTGCGGCAAGGGCTGCAGACGCCAATCCTGTGGTGACGGAAGTCTTGCCGACTCCACCCTTGAGGCTGCTGATGCTGACTACTTGCACTTGAGAGACCAAAACCTAACGCCGGATGCCGTGTTGGGAGTAATGTTTGCTCCGGCAGTGCCGAAGCCGGACGGTCCTGCCGCCCTACTCATCATATGTGGATGCGTCGGCGATTCCTGCTTTAAAGGGCGTCGGCATGGCACCAGCTATGCTGCCGGGGCGGTTTCCGCCAGGGCCGGCAGAAGGGCTCGGGACATGACGGGGAAATCTGTGATGGTGGCCACAAAGATTTGTGTTTGCCCTTGTAGGTCCTAGACACTGTGACCACTCACCGATCCACCCGCAATGATGCAGGAGAAGTATGTTTTCCAAAGTTCTGGTGGCCAACCGCGGCGAAATCGCGATCAGGGCCTTCCGCGCCGGCTACGAGCTGGGCGCAAAGACCGTTGCCGTATTCCCCCAAGAGGACAGGAACTCGATCCACCGCCAGAAGGCGGACGAGGCCTACCTGATTGGCGAAGAGGGCCACCCTGTCCGTGCTTACCTTGATGTTGCCGAAGTGGTGCGGGTAGCAAAGGAGTCCGGTGCGGACGCCATCTACCCCGGATACGGCTTCCTCTCGGAAAACCCGGACCTTGCCCGCGCGGCCAAGGACGCCGGTATTACCTTTGTCGGTCCGCCGGCCGAGGTGCTGGAACTTGCCGGCAACAAGGTGGCAGCCCTGAAGGCTGCCCGGGACGCCGGTGTTCCCGTCCTGAAGTCCAGCGCGCCCTCCAAGGACCTGGACGAGCTCATTGCGGCAGCCGATGAGATCGGTTTCCCCATCTTCGCCAAAGCCGTGGCTGGCGGCGGCGGGCGCGGCATGCGACGGGTGGATACCCGCGAGGCACTGCCGGAGGCCCTGCAGTCCGCCATGCGCGAGGCGGACGCGGCATTCGGTGACCCCACCATGTTCCTGGAGCAGGCTGTCCTGCGCCCGCGGCACATCGAAGTGCAGATCCTGGCGGACGCCGAGGGCAACGTGATGCACCTCTTCGAGCGGGACTGCTCCATCCAGCGCCGCCACCAAAAGGTTATTGAGATCGCCCCGGCCCCCAACCTGGACGAAGGCATCCGACAGGCGCTGTACCGGGACGCCGTCAAGTTCGCCAAGGCCCTGAACTACGTCAACGCCGGCACGGTGGAGTTCCTCGTCGACACGGTGGGCGAGCGTGCCGGCCAGCACGTTTTCATCGAAATGAACCCCCGCATCCAGGTGGAGCACACCGTTACCGAGGAAGTCACCGACGTCGACCTCGTCCAGGCCCAGATGCGCATTGCCGCCGGCGAAACGCTGGCGGACCTCGGCCTCTCCCAGGAGACAGTCAAGCTGCGCGGCGCGGCGCTGCAGAGCCGCATCACCACCGAGGACCCCGCCAACGGGTTCCGGCCCGACGTCGGAAAGATCACCGGCTACCGCTCTGCCGGCGGAGCCGGTGTACGGCTCGACGGCGGCACTGTCTACTCGGGTGCCGAAATCAGCCCGCACTTCGACTCCATGCTCGTGAAGCTCACCTGCCGCGGCAGGGACTACCCGGCCGCCGTCGCCCGTGCCCGCCGCGCCCTTGCCGAATTCCGTATCCGCGGTGTCTCCACGAACATCTCCTTCCTCCAGGCGGTGCTCGACGACCCCGACTTCATCGCCGGGGACGTGGCCACGTCCTTCATCGACGAGCGCCCGCAGCTGCTCAAGGCGCGTGTCTCTGCCGACCGCGGCACCAAGCTCCTCACCTGGCTTGCTGAAGTCACGGTCAACAAGCCGAACGGCGAACTGACCGTGCACTCGAATCCTGCCAGCAAGCTCCCGTCGGTCAAGGACAAGCAGGCAGCACCGGGATCACGCCAGAGGCTGCTCGAGCTGGGCCCTGAAGGTTTCGCCAGGGCGCTTCGTGAACAGAACGCAGTGGCCGTCACCGACACCACCTTCCGGGACGCCCACCAGTCGCTCCTGGCCACCCGCGTCCGAACCCGCGACCTCGTGGCAGCCGGCCCCGCGGTTACGGCGCTCATGCCGGAGCTGCTTTCCGTTGAGGCCTGGGGCGGCGCCACGTATGACGTCGCCCTTCGGTTCCTGGGCGAGGACCCCTGGGACCGGCTCGCCGCCCTTCGCCAGGCGCTCCCGAATGTGTGCCTCCAGATGCTCCTCCGCGGCCGAAACACAGTGGGTTACACGCCCTACCCGGAAGAGGTCACCGAAGCCTTCGTCAACGAGGCCGCGGCCACGGGCATTGATATCTTCCGCATCTTCGACGCCCTGAACGATGTCAGCCAGATGGCACCTGCCATCCGCGCTGTCCGGGCAACAGGCACCGCCGTCGCCGAAGTGGCGCTCTGCTACACCGGCGACATGCTGGATCCCGAAGAGACGCTCTACACGCTGGACTACTACCTTGGCCTGGCCCAGAAGATCGTGGACGCCGGAGCCCACATCCTGGCCATCAAGGACATGGCAGGCCTGCTCCGTCCCGCCGCCGCGGCTAAGCTCGTCTCCGCCCTTCGGGAACGCTTCGACCTGCCGGTGCACCTGCACACCCATGACACGGCAGGAGGCCAGCTGGCCACCCTGCTGGCCGCCGTGGACGCCGGCGTCGACGCCGTGGATGTCGCCTCCGCATCCCTGGCCGGAACCACCAGCCAACCGTCGGCCTCCGCCCTGGTTGCAGCACTGGCACACACGCCGCGGGATACCGGCCTGAGCCTGGCCGCCGTCAGCTCGCTGGAACCGTACTGGGAAGCGGTCCGCCGCGTGTACGCGCCGTTCGAGTCGGGCCTCCCGGGCCCCACCGGCCGCGTGTACCAGCACGAAATCCCCGGCGGGCAGCTCTCCAACCTCCGCCAGCAGGCCATGGCACTCGGACTGGGGGAGCGCTTTGAGGCGATCGAGGACATGTACACCGCCGCCGACCGCATCCTGGGCCACCTGGTCAAGGTCACGCCGTCCTCCAAGGTGGTGGGCGACCTCGCCCTGCACCTGGTGGGCCTGAACGCGGACCCCGCGGATTTCAACGAGAACCCGCAGAACTACGACATCCCGGATTCAGTCATCGGATTCCTTTCCGGTGAACTGGGTGACCCGCCGGGAGGCTGGCCCGAGCCCTTCCGCACCAAGGCCCTCCAAGGCAGGAGCGTGAAGGTCCGCGACGTGGAGCTCAGCGCCGAGGACAGTGCCGCCTTGAAGTCCGACTCCAAGACCCGCCAGCACACCCTGAACAGGCTGCTCTTCGACGGACCCACCAAGGACTACCTGAAGAGCGTGGAGACGTACGGCAACATCTCTGTGCTGGACACCCGGGACTACCTCTACGGACTCCAGCGCGGCGCCGAGCACGAGATCCAGCTGGAGAAGGGCGTGCGGCTGATTGCGTCCCTCGAAGCCGTCTCCGAGCCTGACGAAAAGGGCATGCGCACGGTCATGTGCACCCTCAACGGCCAGTCCCGGCCGGTGGTGGTCCGGGACCGTTCGGTGGTCAGCAATGTCAAGGCAGCCGAGAAGGCCGACCCCGGCCAGCCCGGCCACGTGGCAGCACCGTTCGCCGGTGCCGTTACGGTGACGGTCAAGCAGGGCGACGAGGTCAAAGCCGGCGACACGGTAGCCACCATCGAAGCGATGAAGATGGAGGCATCCATTACGACGCCGGTGGCCGGCAAGGTCGCGCGGCTCGCCATCTCCTCCGTCGAGCAGGTAGAGGGCGGGGACCTGCTGCTGGTAGTGGAGCAGTAGAGCCACTTATAGAGTGATGCAACGAGAGGGCCCTCCGTCAGGAGGGCCCTCTCGTTGCATTGCGGTAGTGGTTGAGGAAGGCCCAGGTCCTCTGCGTGCTATTCCCCACGCCCCGCTGAGGCCGCTTCGCGGCGAGCCGGGGCGCGGGGCCCCTTTTACGCACGCTGCCGGACCGGAGCCTTCCTCATGCGATGCCTGCTACGAGGGCGGGGCCCTTGGCGCTTGTTGCCGAATCGGGGCCGGCGTCCTACGTCGGCGTCAGGAGCGTGGCGCCGAGTACATCTCTTCGATGACCGTCTCGAAGTCCTTCATTACTTGGGCGCGCTTGACCTTCATCGAGGGGGTCAGGTGCCCGGAGGCTTCGGTGAAGTCGGCGGGCACAATACGGAAGGACTTGATCGCTTCGGCCTGCGATACGGAGGCGTTCGCTGCGGTGATCAGGTCCTGGACGGCTGCTTTGACCACCGGGTTGTTGGCCGCATCCTCCAGGGAAGTGTCGGCCGGAAGGTTGTGGCGCTGCAGCCAGCCGGGCAGGGCTTCCTGGTCCAGGGTGACCAGGGCCCCGATAAACGGCCTGTTGTCACCGACCACCAGCACCTGGGAGACCAGGGCATCGGCACGGATCTGGTCCTCAAGCAATGCGGGGATGACGTTCTTGCCGCCGGCGGTGACGATGATTTCCTTTTTGCGGCCGGTGATCCACACAAAGCCGTCATCGTCGAGGCGGCCGATGTCGCCGGTGCGGAACCAGCCGTCGGCGAAGGTTTCCGAGGTAAGGTCCTCCCGCTGGTAGTAGCCGCGCATCACGCAAACGCCCTTGGCGAGGATTTCGCCGTCCTCGGCAATCCGGACTGCGTTCCCGGGCAGCGGCTTGCCCACGGACCCGATCTTGATCAGCGACGGCGTGTTGACGGAGATGGGGGCTGTGGTTTCAGTCAGGCCATAGCCTTCGAGTACCTGCAGGCCGATGCCTTGGAAGAAGTGGCCCAGGCGTTCACCCAGCGGGCCGCCACCGGAGACGGCATGGGCAACGTGGCCGCCCATGGCAGCCCGAAGCTTGCTGTACACCAGCTTGTCGAAGAGGGCGTGGCGGAGCTTGAGGCCAAGGCCCACCCGCCCGTCCTGGCGCGCCTTTGAAAAGGCGATGGCAGTGTCAGCGGCCTTGTGGAAGATGGCGCCCTTGCCGCCGTCCTCGGCCTTGGTCAGCGCGGAGTTGTAGACCTTCTCGAAGACGCGGGGTACGGCAAGGATGAAGGTTGGCTCGTAGCTTTGCAGGTCAGCGAGGAGGTTCTTGATGTCCGGTGTATGGGCCACCGTTGTTCCGGCGGCCATGGCCAAAACGGAGATGAAGCGTGCAAAAACGTGGGCCAGTGGCAGGAACATGATGGTCTTGGCGTTCTCATGGACGATCTCGCCGATGATGGCGAGGGCGTTGTCCGAGAGTTCAACGAAGTTTCCGTGCGTCAGTTCGCAGCCCTTGGGGCGGCCGGTGGTGCCCGAGGTGTAAATGATGGTGGCGACGTCGTCCAGGGTGGCCGTCGCGCGGCGCGCCTCGAGATCCGCGTCGCTGACGTCGCGGCCGGCTTCACGGAGGGCGTCCAGCCCCTGGCCTTCCAGTTGCCACACGTGCTGGAGCGCAGTGAGGCCCTCGGCCGTAACCGCCTGGCGGATCACGTCCTCATGGTGCGCTGCTTCGCCGAAGGCTGCCACCGCGCCGGAGTCACCGAGGTTCCAGGCGACCTGCGACGGGGAGGAGGTCTCGTAGATCGGAACGGATACTGCTCCCGCAAACCAGATGGCAAAGTCCACCAGGGACCATTCGTAGCGGGTGCGGGACATGATGCCTACCCGGTCACCCGCAGCCACGCCGCTTGCCATCAGTCCCTTGGCCAGGGCCGAGACGTCGGCCAGGAAGTCCGTAGCCTGGATGTCCTGCCAGGCACCGGCGGAACCGCGCCGCGAAAACAGTGCCGGGTTGCTGGGCTTTGCAGCCTGCCGCAATACCAGATCAGTGATGTTGGTTTCCGGTGGGACAACAACAAGAGGCGGAACACTGAATTCGCGCACTATAGCTCCTTTGATATCCGAAGACCCGCGCAGGGGTATGCCTAAGACTAGTACGCCTGTACCGGGCCATGCAGTATCTAAACCTACTGACGAGTAACTTTGGCGTCAATGGTGGCCGGCGGGACATGCAGGGACGGCCTCCTTCACCGCCTGAACCGCCAGCCTAGAATGGTTGACTATGTATGCACCGCCCCCCGGCGAACAGGCCGGCCCCTTGCCACGACCGGTTCCGTGGAGGCGGCGCCCAACCACTGGCCGGACCAGGTTGCGCCACGGCGAAGGCCTGCGCGAGCACCTGCGCCTTGGCCGGAAGGGCCTTGCCATCGGGATCGACATCGGGGGCACCAAGGTGGCTGCCGGCGTGGTGGATGCCGAAGGCCGGATCCTCAACGAGGCGCGCCGCTCGACTCCCGGCACGGATCCGCGGGCAGTGGAACAGGTGATTGTGGAGCTCGTGGAAGAGCTCGGCCGGGGGCACCGGATCTGGTCGGTCGGGATCGGCGCCGCCGGGTGGATGGACCTCGACGGCGGCACGGTGCTTTTTAGCCCGCATCTCGCCTGGCGGAACGAGCCGCTCCGGAAAAACCTGCAGAACCTGTTGCGCCGTCCCGTCCTGCTCGCCAACGATGCCGACGCCGCAGCGTGGGCGGAGTGGCGCTTTGGTGCCGGGCAGGGTGAAGCCCGGCTGGTGTGCATCACCCTGGGCACGGGAATCGGCGGGGCCATGGTGATGGACGGGCGGGTGGAGCGCGGCAGGTTTGGCGTGGCCGGCGAGTTCGGCCACCAGATCATCATGCCCGGCGGCCACCGGTGCGAGTGTGGGAACCGGGGGTGCTGGGAGCAGTACGCGTCCGGCAATGCGCTGGGGCGTGAAGCCCGGATCCTGGCGCGGGCCAACTCCCCGGTGGCCCAGGACCTGCTCGCAGCTGTGGGTGGCAACACCGATACGATCACCGGTGCGATCGTCACCGAGTTGGCCCTTGCCGGCGACGCTGCTTCCCGTGAACTTATCGACGAAGTAGGTGACTGGCTCGGGCTCGGGCTGGCGAACCTGGCCGCGGCGCTGGATCCCGGCCTGTTTGTTATCGGCGGCGGCCTCTGCTCAGCAGGGGACCTGCTGGTGGAACCTGCCCGAAAGGCCTTCGCCCGCAACCTGACCGGCCGCGGCTTCCGGCCTGCTGCCGGTATTCAGCTGGCGGCCCTGGGACCGAACGCCGGCCTGATCGGGGCGGCGGACCTCTCCCGGGTGAGCAGCAGGGTGCGCGCCTGAGGCACTAGACGCGGGCGCCGTCGTCGTTCTCGTCTTTTTCCTGCGGAAGCTTCATGATCAGGTAGACCGTCCCCAGGACAAACACGGCCACGATGCCCACGATCGCGAGCATCGGGGCGGAGCGCCAGAACATGGCCGACAGCAGCAGGGCCACGGGCCCGCCCACCGCGGCCAGCCAGGCCAGCATGGTCAGCGGGTCGGTTCCGGCCAGGCTCGGCGGCTCCTCGGGAATGAATTCGCCGTCGTCCCCGTCCACGTCATAGTCGCGTGGCCCCGCGGCCGCGTTGCCGTTCGCGGCGTCACCGGTGGTGGCTGCCGACTCCTGCCGCTCGGCGGCCGAAAGCTCGGTGGGGGCGGACCCGGCAAGTCCCAGGGGGTCGAAGTCGCGGAAAGTGGCGGACCTGCCCGCGGGAGCGGGAGTGCCTTCGGGCGCCTCCGGGTCGTCGGCATTGTCTGTACCGGCAGTACCTGTACCGGCAGGGCCTGCCGGCGAGTCTGCTTCGAGGCGGGCCACGAGGTCAAGCCAGACGGCGTCGTCGTGGTTGGAGCCCTGGTCGGGGGAGCCGGAGTCAGGCCTGTTCATGGGAAGCCTCCTGGACCGGCGCAGCTGAAGCGGACGCAGCGCCGGCAGCAGACACCACGCTGCGGACGAAGTCCACGGATCCAGCAAAAATTTGGTCGGCGTCGTTGTCCAAAGTGGCCACGTGGTAGCTGTTTTCCAGCCGGACCAGCTCAAGGGGCGCATGGGTGAGGCCGCGGCGCAGCGCCACGATGCTGGAGTCGGACACCACATGGTCAACCGTGGAGCGGTAGACCTGTACGGGAGCAGTGACCCTGGGCAGGATCCTGATGGTGTCCTTGAACATCTTGTTGAGTTCGTGGGCGGCCGCTACCGGAGTGCGTGGATAGGCGCCCTCATCCATGCCTTCTTTCAGGATGTCGTTCGCGATGGCCGGTGTGCTTTTCATGACCAGCTTCAGGATTCCGGCGAGCGGAGCCCGGGGATCGTCAATCACCAGCCCCGGATTCACCAGGACCACCCCTGCCACCGGACGTGTGGCGGCGATGCGCAGCGCCAGCGCTCCGCCCATGCTCAGGCCGGCGGCAAAGACGTAATCGCACTCCGCGTCCAGCTCCAGGTAGGCATCATCAAGTGCGGCATGCCACTGCTGCCACGTAGTCCGGGCCAGCTCCTGCCAACTGGTGCCGTGGCCCGGCAACAGCGGCATGCGGACAGCGAAGCCCGCGGCGGCGAAGGCGTGGGCCCAGGTACGCAGGCCGTGGGGGCTGCCGGTGAACCCGTGCGAGAGGACCACGCCGATCCGGGGCCCCTCGCCATTGAATGGACTGCTGTAGGGGCTGTGGTCCGGGCTGGAGGTCATGGGGTCTCCACTGAAGTGTTCTGGCGGGCGTGGGCATGGAAAAAGGCGCTGGATTTCGAAAAGATCTCCGGCGCGTCCACGTCCAGCGTAGCCACATGACCGCTGCTGGCAAGGCTGACTACCTCTTCAAGGTGCGTGCCCAGGCGGTTTTTCAGTACTGCCAGCGAGGTGGGCGGGACTACTGCGTCCGTGTGCGACTTGAATACCTGCACGGGAGCTGTAACGCGGGCCAGGCCCCGGGTGGCAGCCCCGAACAGTTTCTTCAGTTCGTGCACGGCGGAGAGCGGTGTGCGCGAATAGTCGCCGTCTTCGGTGACAACCGCCGTGGGCTGCTCCTCCTGGATGGGGAGGGTGGTCTTCTGGAAATACTTCAGCACGCCAATGACGCGTACCCGGCGGTCGTAGAAGCTTAGGCCGGGGTTCACCACCGAGACTCCCGCCACAGGGTGCCTGGAAGCAGCCAGCAGCGCGATGGCTCCGCCCATGGACAACCCGGCGACAAAACACGTATCCGTCCGCTCCGCAAGCTCCAGGTAGGCGCTTTCGAAACTGTTGTACCACTCGCTCCAGCGCGTCCGGGCAAGCTGGCGCCAGGTGGTCCCGTGCCCGGGCAACAGGGGAACGGTGACCGCGTAGCCTTGCGCAGCGAGGTGTTCCGCCCATGGCAGCACACTCAGGGGGCTGCCGGTGAAACCGTGGCAGATCGCCACACCGATGCGGGCGTTGGCTCCGTGGCCGGGATAGCTGAAAGCGGCAGGACGGGACGGGGTGCTGCTTTCGCTCATGACTCCATCGTGTCACTGTTCCGGGCAAATCTCACTAGAGTAGGGTTGCATTGAACTGCTGGCCAGGCCCGACGCGGGGCCTGAGGGCTGCCTTCCAGAGGGGTTTCGCACGTGTTCTATTGGGTGATGAAAAGGATCTTCCTGGGTCCGGTGCTGAAGCTGCTTTTCCGCCCGTGGGTGAAGGGCCTGGATAATATTCCGGCCGAGGGTGCCGC
This sequence comes from Pseudarthrobacter sp. R1, assembly GCF_024494415.1. Lineage (NCBI taxonomy): Bacteria > Bacillati > Actinomycetota > Actinomycetes > Micrococcales > Micrococcaceae > Pseudarthrobacter > Pseudarthrobacter sp. R1. The sequence continues at coordinate 44,846 of NZ_JAMKFI010000007.1, forward strand.
AATTATCGCCTCCAACCACCTCTCGTTTTCCGACTCGATTTTTATGCCGTTGATGGTCCGCCGTCCGGTGGTGTTCCTGGCCAAGTCCGAGTACTTCACGGGCACGGGAATCAAGGGCAGGCTGACGGCCCTGTTCTTCAGGCTCACCAACCAGTTGCCCATGGACCGGTCCGGCGGTGCCGCGTCGGAGGCGTCGCTGAGTGCGGGAATGGACGTCCTCACGCATGGCGGGCTGCTGGGCATCTACCCGGAGGGGACGCGCAGCCCCGATTCGCGCCTCTACCGGGGAAAGGTGGGCGTTGCCAGGCTCGCGCTCAAGGCCGGAGTCCCGGTGGTTCCGGTGGCAATGATCGGCACGGACAAAGTGCAGCCCATCGGCAAACGCCTGCCGAACATCCGCAGGATCGGCATGATTTTCGGTGAACCGCTGGACTTCAGCAGGTACCACGACCAGGCCGAGGACCGGCTGGTCCAGAGGCAGGTCACGGACGAAATCATGTTCGAGCTGATGCGCCTTTCCGGACAGGAATACGTGGATGAATACGCGGCCGTGGTGAAGCTCCGGCTCGCGGGAAAGCCCGTTGACCCTGCTGCGGCTGCGGAACCCCTTGCCACCCCCGTGCCTCCTGAGGGCACCCATGCCGGCCCGGATGCAGATGCTCCAGATGCCGGGGCCCCACATGCCGGTGCCGGGTACCTTGCCCCCGACCCCGGAAAGCAGCAGGACGACGGCGGGGCTGCCGCCACCGCCTGACCCGCGCGGGCTTCCCGGTGCCAGTCTTCCGGGCCCGGCGGATGTCTGTGACGCCAACGCCTGGATGCGTGACGCCGTGGTGTTCCCCGTGCCTGCGCGACCGTTAGTCTTAGAGGGTGACTGAGCTATCTGCAAAACCTGCCTTTTCGCTGTCCAGCACCGCCCAGAGCGGAGCGGCCAACTATCCCGGACTCGATGACTGGCGGGACCTGCCCATTTCCCAGCAGCCCAGCTGGCAGGACAGGGACGTATTCGATGCCTCGGTAAAGGAACTCTCCGTCCTTCCTCCGCTGGTCTTCGCCGGCGAGGTGGATGTCCTCCGCGAGCGGCTGGCTGCTGCTGCCCAGGGCAAGGCGTTCCTGCTGCAGGGCGGCGACTGCGCCGAAACCTTCGAAGCAGCCACGGCGGACAAGATCAGCGCCCGTGTCAAGACCATCCTCCAGATGGCAGTGGTCCTGACCTACGGCGCCGCGATGCCCGTCATCAAGATGGGCAGGATGGCAGGCCAGTTCGCCAAGCCCCGTTCCTCCAACGATGAAACGCGCGACGGCGTCACACTGCCCGCCTACCGCGGCGACATCGTGAACGGCTACGAGTTCACGCCCGAATCCCGCGGCCATGACGCCGCGCGGATGCTCCGCGCCTACCACACGTCCGCCTCCACGCTGAACCTCATCCGCGCCTTTACCCAGGGCGGATTCGCGGACCTGCGCTCGGTACACCAGTGGAACAAGGGCTTCACCGAGAACCCGGCCCACGCCCGCTACGAGTCGCTGGCGCGGGACATCGACCGGGCCATCATGTTCATGGAGTCTTGCGGTGCGGATTTCGAGGCGCTTAAGCGCGTTGAGTTCTTCGCCAGCCACGAGGCACTCCTCCTGGACTACGAACGCGCCCTCACCCGGATCGACTCCCGCACCGGCTTCCCGTACGACACCTCAGCGCACTTCCTTTGGATCGGGGAGCGGACCCGGGAACTGGACCACGCGCACGTCGATTTCCTGTCCCGCGTGCGGAACCCCCTCGGCGTCAAGCTGGGCCCGTCCACCACCGGTGACGATGCCCTCCGCCTGATCGACAGGCTGGATCCGGAGCGCGAGCCCGGCCGGCTGACCTTCATCACCCGCATGGGTGCCGGCAACATCCGCGAGAAGCTGCCCGCCGTCGTCGAAAAGGTCACCGCCTCAGGCGCGCAGGTCCTCTGGGTCACCGACCCCATGCATGGCAACACCGTGACGTCCCCGAACGGGTACAAGACCCGCAACTTCGACGACGTCATCGACGAAGTGCGCGGCTTCTTCGAGGTGCACCACGCCCTGGGCACTGTTCCAGGGGGACTGCACGTGGAAATGACGGGCGACGACGTGGCCGAGTGCCTCGGGGGAGCTGATCCGATCGACCAGGAAGCCTTCCTGGACCGCTACGAGTCAGTCTGCGACCCCCGGCTGAACCACATGCAGTCGCTGGAAATGGCGTTCCTGGTGGCCGGGGCACTCGCCAAGCACTGACCTGTTCCAAGCACTGAGCTGTTCCAGGCATTGAGCTGTTCCAAGCACTGATGTCCGGCCGGCACCTGCGGGTGCCTGGTGTGGGCGGGCCCGTCCCGCCTACACCACGGTCAGTGTGATGACTGATCCTTCAGGTACTTCTGTATCCACAGGGTCCTGGTCGCGGACGGTGCCGAAGAAGCCGCCCAGGATGTTGTTCACCTGCACGCGGAAGCCCAGGGCCTCAAGGGCCCGCTTCGCCTCCGTTGCCTGCTTGCCGATGTAGCTGGGTACCTCCACCATCCTGGGCCCCTTCGAGATGGTCAGGGTGACCGTTGCGCCGCGGGTGAGGGTCCCGTTGGCCGGGGACTGGCTGACCACGGCGCCCTCGGGGATGTTCCGGTCGAACACTTCTTCGCGCGCAACGTCAGCCTTCAGCCCGGCCGCTTCGATGGCGTCCTTCGCGTCAGCCTCATCCTGGCCCACTACATCGGGCACCGGGATCGGTTCGGGGCCCTTCGAGACCACCAGGTTGACGGGCGTTCCCCGCCGGGCAGGGGTATCGGCTGCCGGATCCTGCGACAGGACAACGCCCGCGGCTGCGGCTTCATCAAACTGCTCGGTGACGGTCCCAAGCGCCATCCCGGCGGCGTTGAGGCTGATCTTGGCTTCCTCCAGCGTGCCGGCCGTCAGCCCGGGCAGCGGGAATAGTTGCGGACCCTTCGAGACAAACACCGAGACCGGCTGGAACTTCCGGATCTCCGAGCCGGCCGGCGGTTCAGTGCCCACCACCAGCCCGCTGGGAACATCCTCGTCGAAAACATCCCTGGTGGTGGACCGGAATCCTGCCTGGCTCAGGAGTTCCTGGGCCTGTGCCACCGTCTTGTTTGCCACGGTCGGGATGGCCGCGGCCGAGCCGGGACCCATGCCGAAGAACCAGCCGGCACCCGTGGCAAGCAGCGCGGCGATGACCAGGACCACCACCCACAGGACCCCACGGCGGCGCGGGCTCCCTTCGCGGAGGTTCCGTGCCGGAGTGGCTGCAGCGCGGGCCCGGGCTTTCTCCTCCTCCTTGTCGGCCTTGCGCTGCGCCCGCTTGCTCATAGGCGCCGGCGCCGCGGCCGCCCACGGGGCGTCGTCGTCCTTGTCGGGTGGAGTCAGAAGGAGGTTCCGGTGAGCGGCCTCCGCGCGCGGCGCCTCCCGGCCGGGAGCCTGACCTGCCTGCGGCTGCAGCGGCTGGTACGGTGGCGCGGCGGGCCGGCCAAACGGCATAACGCTTGTTGGATTATTTGTGCGGGATATGACTTCGGTCCGGTTCTGGTTCCCGGCGGGGCCGCCGGCGTCCATGGCCGCGGGAGGCTGCAGGTCCAGTTCCCGATCGCTGAGGTTGGTCCTGATGTGGCGCAGTTCCTGGAGCAGCGCATTCCCGTCGATGGGGCGGTTCTCGGGATCGTTTGCCGTGCACCACTGCACCAGTTCGTCCACCTCCGACGCCAGGCCCGGCACCAGGGCCGAAGGAGGCCCCACGACGCCATTGACGTGCTGGTAAGCCACCTGGATCGGGACCTCACCGGTGAACGGCTGTTGGCCGGTCAGCATCTCGTACAGCATGATGCCCACGGAGTACACGTCGCTCCGCGCGTCCGCGGATCTACCGAGGACGAGTTCGGGGGAGAGGTAGGCAACGGTTCCCAGCAGGGCGCCCGTACTGGTGGAGGTGGTGACTGCGCGGGCCAGACCGAAGTCGCCGATCTTGATTCTGCCGTCATCGGCGATCAGGACGTTCTCGGGTTTCACGTCCCGGTGGATGAACCCGGCTGCGTGGGCGGCGCCGAGGCCTTCCACCACGGGGTCGATCAGCGCCAAAGCAAGCCGGGGCGGAAGCGCACCTTTGTCCCTGATAACCTCCCGCAGCGTATGGCCTTTGATGTACTCCATGACCAGGTACGCGGTATGGGCGTCAGTGCCCTGGTCCAGCACTCCCACTACGTGGGGGTGGGACAGCCGGGCGGCAGCCTTGGCCTCGCGGCCCAGCCTGTCCAGGAAATTCTCGTCGGCCGAGAGGTGCGGGTGCAGCACCTTCAGGGCCACGTCCCGCTCCAACCTCTGGTCCGTCGCCACATAGACAGTGGACATGCCGCCGCGCGCCAGCCTGGACCTGACGGCGTACCGGTTGTCCACCAGGGTTCCTACCAGGGGGTCTGACACGTGTTCCTGCACCCTACGATCGTAATCCAGCAATGAAACGGGTCCGAACCGATACCGGTCCGGACCCGTGCCGAGTTCTTCTTGCCGCTCCCCATGCCGGGAAGCGGACGGCGGCGCTAGCCGAAGTTCTTCTGGTGTGCCTTGATGGCCGCGACGTAGGCCTTGGTGTCGTCGTACATGCCGTACTTGCTCACAGAATACTGGCCCTGGTAGTAGCCGGCGATGGCTGTGTCCCGGTCCTTGCTGGTGGCGAGGAGCTGGCGGATGATCGCCACCCCGGCCGTCGCATTGTCATAGGGATCAAGGAGGTTCAGCTTCCGTCCCACCAGGTCCGATGCCCACTGGCCCGAGCTGGGGATGACCTGCATGGTACCGATGGCGTTGGCAGGGGATACCGCGCGCTGGTCGAAGCCGGACTCCTGGTGGGCGAAGGCTAGGGCGAGTGAAGGCTCCACACCCATGGCGCGCGCGGTGTCGGCAACGATGCCGCGCATCTGCTCCCGGGAGGGGACGGGCGAAGCGTTCAGGAGGGCCTTGTTTTCGTTTGCAGAGCTCACCACTGCTGCCGGGTAGCTGAAGCCAAGGAAGGAACTGGGCACCAGCGGCGTGACGGAGGCCGCTGGCTGCGGGGCCTGCTGGCCGGCACCGGGGATGGCCAGCTTGTTGCCCGGGTAGATCACGGTGCCCATGTTCATGCGGTTGGCGGAAAGGAGCTCCGACAGCTTGACACCGTGGCGTGAAGCGATGGCGGAAAGCGTGTCGCCTGCTTTGACCGTGTACGAGCCTGATGCCGGGGCAGTGGCGGAGGAGTTTGCCAGGGCCGGGGCGGGTGCTGCCGGGGCAGGAGCCGGGGCGGCCGGGGCCGGAGCGGCATCACCACCGCCGACTTTGACTTTCTGCCCGGGGTAGATGATGGAACGCATGTTGAGGTTGTTCCAGGCGAAGACGTCGGCCAGGCTCACCTTGTGCTTTGCAGCTATGGCACCCAGCGTGTCGCCAGGCTTCACGGTGTAGGTGGCACCGCCACCGGCAGTGGAGGGGGCGGCGGGAGCAGCTGCCGGCGCCGGGGCTGCCGGCGCGGCGGCCGAACCTGACAGCTTGATCTTCTGTCCGGGGTAAATGATGGTGTTCGCCTGCAGGTTGTTAAGCTTCAGGATTTCGCCCGTGTTCAGCCCGAACCTGCCCGCAATGGCACTGATGGTGTCGCCCCGGGCGATCGTGTACTCAGCCGGTGCGGCCGGCTGTGCCGGCTTGAAGGCCGTGGGGATGGCAGTGGAGACGGACGAGGCCGGGATGACAGCCGCCGTCGCCTGCGCTGCCGCCTGTGCTTTCATCGCCGCGGCCAGCGTGGCAGGCACGGCGCGGGCAGGCTGCTCCGCGGCGGCGGGCTGGGCGAGGGCCAAGGATGACAATACGACCGCTGGCAGCGCTGCCGTAGTGGCAGCGATCATAGGCAGACTCGGCTTGGGGGGCTGCTTGGGCGAGCGGGACATCGTCATGGAAAGAATCCTCTTCTCAACTGCGGGCGCGGGCGGGGATGCCGCTGTCATTTCGATACTACTGTTACAGATGTTATTGCTGTTACGAATGTGATCTATGTGAATCTCTCACGAATTTGCAGTTAGCACAAGAAATCCCGCATTACCCGCAAGGAGTAATCCGTGGAGTGTCCGCAGGTCAGGGCCGCTCCGGGAATTTTCCCGACTAGGCGCGGCGGTATGCCCCATGGCAACCTTGATCCGTGAGTAATGTAGAAAACCTCGTGGGCGAATGGTTGCCCTTGCCCGACGTCGCCCGTTTATTGGATGTTTCGATCACCAGAGTCCATAGTTTGCTTGACGAACATGCTTTGGCGGCTTTGCGTGTGGGAGAGCGGAATATCCGGTCGGTTCCGGCTGAATTCATTCAGGACGGCCAGGTGGTTGACAGCCTTAAAGGCACCATTGTTGTGCTCGCAGACGCCGGCTATTCGGACGAGGACCTTATCGTGTGGCTTTTCACGCCTGACGAGTCACTGCGCGGACGTCCCATTGACGCCCTGCGGGAGGGCCGCAAAACAGAAATCAGGCGCAGGGCGCAGACCCTGGCCTGGTAGCTGTCCGGCTTTGCCTCCTGCTTGTCCGCCTTAGTCAGGAGGCGCGGCTGACGGTTGCTTCAGCCAGCCTGCGCAGGGCGGTTTTCGGCAGTTCATGCAGTGGAAGCGCCTCGAGGGCGTCGAATGCTGCCGCGCCGAATTCATTGATCAGGACCTCCGTGGCCTGCAAGGCTCCCGACTCGTCGATGATCCGGCGGATCTCAAGAATGTCTTCATCGGAGAGGTCGGGGCTGCCCAGCCTGGCGTCGATAAAGGCAGATTCGGCTTCCGACGCCTGGTCCAAAGCCAGCGCCACCAACACAGTCCGCTTTCCTTCGCGCAGGTCGTCGCCGGCGGGCTTGCCGGTGGTAAGCGGATCGCCGAAGACGCCCAGCACGTCGTCCCGAAGCTGGAAGGCCTCGCCAAGGGGCAAGGCGAATGCCGAGTAACCGCGGAGCAGTTCGTTTGAGGCTCCGGCGAGTGCTCCGCCGAGCGCCAGCGGATGTTCCGTTGAATACTTGGCGGACTTAAACCTGATGATCGACTGCGCCCTGCTGACCGCACCTGCGCGGTCCCTAACCGGGCCCGCGACTTCCTCCAGGATGTCCAGGTACTGGCCGGCCATCACCTCTGCCCGCATCAGGTTGAAGATCAGCCGGGCACGGCTGCCGGCTGCGGCGTTCTCGCCAATATCCGTGAACGCTTCCTCACTGAAGGAGAGGCACAGGTCTCCAGTGAGGATTGCAGCGGCCTGCCCGAACCGCTCACTGTCCAGGGCCCAGCCGCGGGTTCCGTGGAGTTCGCTGAAGCGGCGATGGACACTGGGTCCGCCCCGCCTGGTGTCGGAGCGGTCAATGATGTCGTCATGGATCAGCGCGGCAGCCTGGAACAATTCCAGCGCCGCTCCGGCCGTCACTACCTGTCGGGCCGCCGGCTTGCCGCCGGCGCCCCGCCACCCCCAGTAGCACATCAGCGCCCGCAGGCGCTTTCCGCCGGTCACCAGGTTGGAGATGGAGCCCATGATCGGTTCGATGTCCGGTGAGATGGCGGACATAATGGACTGCCGGGACGTGAGAAAGTCAGTCAGTTCACCTGCCACTGCCGCCACAAAGGCTGCCTGTTCATTCCTTAACTGCTCAGCTGCCGTCACTTGGCTGACTCAGCTGCCACGTTGGCGCCGATGGTAAAAGTGACAACACCGGCCGCTTCCACGGCGGAGAGATTGACCGTCTCATTGTCTCCCCGGACAAAGTCCTTCGAAGCCACCGCCCCCACGGCTTCACCCGGGACTGCCTTAAACCCGCGGGCCTCCAGTTCCTTGGTGTAGAAGTCCAGGACGGCCGCAGCGGGAGAGGTGATGGTGGCAACCAGGGCGGCGGTGGCCGGCGTCGATGCCTTGTCGAAGCTGCTGGAGACCACGCTCGCGCCCGGCATGAGCGGCACGAGCTGCTGGGGGAATCCTTCGACGACGGCGCCTACCGTGGCGGACGTGTTGGGCGCGGCGGAGGGGCTGGCCGAGGCTGTCATGGTGGACTGGGCAGTTTCCGGCGCAGAAGCGGAGGCGGCGGGATCCGGTGTTCCTGAGGGCGTTGGGCTGCAGGCAGCGAGGGCCAATGCTGCCCCGGCAGCGAAAGCCGCCAAGGCTGTTGGCTTAAGGTTTCCAATGACCGTCACAGGGACTTTCCTCCTGGTGTAGATGCCGGATTCAGCCTCCAGTTTAGTCAGTACAAAGCGATAGGATTGCAGCCGTGGGACCTGTTGGGACGAACGAGCCGGCTGGAGCAGGTCTTCAGCGCCGCAGGCGCAACTGCGTTATGCACGTTGACATGGACGCCTTTTTCGTCTCCGTGGAACTGCGCACGCGGCCCGAACTGCGGGGCAAACCCGTCATCGTTGGTTATCCGGCGGAGCGCTCGGTTGTTTTATCTGCGTCCTACGAAGCCAGGGCCTTCGGCGTTAAGTCCGCCATGCCTATGGCAGTGGCTATGCGCATGTGCCCCCAGGCAGTGATTATCGAGCCCCGGCACAAGGTGTACTACGAAGTTTCCGCCGAGCTGATGGCGATCTTCGGATCAGTTACCGAACTCGTCGAGCCGCTCAGCGTGGACGAAGCGTTCCTGGATGTCGGTGGTGCTATCCGCCGGCTGGGTCCGCCGCGGAGCATCGGTGAGCTGATCCGAAGCCGGGTAGCCGCGGACCTGGGCATCACCGCCTCCGTGGGGATCGCTGAGACAAAGTTTGTGGCAAAAATCGCATCCACCCGCTGCAAACCGGACGGTTTGCTCCTGATCGGGCCGGACGAAACCGTTCCCTACCTCCACAGCCTGCCGGTCGGGGCCCTCTGGGGAGTGGGCGCAAAAACCACGGATGTCCTGGCGCGGATGGGCATCAAAACCGTGGCGGACCTGGCAGCCACGCCGGTCTCCTCGCTCAAGAAGATGCTGGGCGCCACCGGGGTCCACGTACACCAGCTCGCGTGGGGGATAGACCCGCGTCCCGTGACGCCTGTCCGCCTTGAGAAGAGCATCGGGGCTGAGGAAACCTTTTCAGAGGACACCGCCGACGACGCCCTCCTCCACCGCGAACTGCTGCGGCTTTCGCACCGGACTGCAGAGCGGCTGCGAAGTTCCGGAATGGTGGCCCGAACCATCGCCTTGAAGCTGCGCTTCGCGGACTTTTCAACCATCACACGCAGCCGGACGGTTCAGACACCGGTGGACAGTGCGCAGCTCATTTATGGAGTGGCGCTTCAGCTCCTGGATTCCGTGGCCAGGCCAATGGCTGTCAGGCTGGTAGGAGTGCGCGCCGAGCAGCTTGAAGAAGCAGCGCGGACCTCGCTCCAGCTGAGTATCGACCGCAGGGATGACAACTGGCGGGCTGCTGAGCAGGCCGTTGACCAGGTAGCGCGCAAATTCGGGGGTAATCCGGTCCTTCCGGCCCGGCTTCTGGAGCCGGGCAGCGGCTCCGGATAGACCCGGCAAACAAGCGGCCGGAAGCGCGCCGCGAAAGTCATTGCCGTCTTTCAGAACCGCCCTGAACAAACTATCCTTATAGATACAAAGTTTTTGAGTGACGGACTTACTGCCGGACTCTCTTGGACATGCTCCCGCTCCGGCGTCTGCATGCCAGGTTTGCGCTTTTCGCCATAGCCGGCGGAGGCGGGAACCACTAAGGCATGCCGGACGTTATCCGAGCAGAAGTAGTGGCTGGGATCAGCCCGGACGTTGGCCTACAAAAGGAGGTCGTGATGCCGCTGTCGGAGCACGAACAGAAGCTGCTTGAGCAGCTGGAGAAGCAGCTTCACGAGGATGACCCAAAGTTCGCGAATTCCATGGGGTCGGACCCAGGGCGATCGTGGTCGACGAGACACGTTGTGATCGGCGTCCTTTGTGCGCTGGCAGGCGTCTTCCTCTTACTGGTGGGCGTCACCCTCCAAAACATATTTGTTGGTGTCCTGGGCTTCGTTGTGATGGGCGGCGGCGTCTACTTCGCCACCATGCGCAGCAGCTCGTCCGGCGCGAAGGGCGCCAAGTCCGGCACGGGCAAAGCAGGCAAGCAGCGGAGTTCCTTCATGAGCAGCCTGGAGGAACGCTGGGACGAGAGGCGCAGGGGAGAGCCCTAGCCTCAAGGAGCGCCCCTGATCCGGGGCGCCCCCTGATCCCCCACTTTGCTCCCCCCGATGGGGGAGCGCACGAAAAGACCCGCTTCGGCGGGTCTTTTCGCGTTTAACGGGGCTCCAGGGCTGGCAGCGGCTAATCGCTGCGGTGCATTGGGTTCCGCTCCGGCGGATAGCGGTCATGCATGGGCAAAGTCCTCCACATCCCACCACCACCGCAACTCCGCGCAATTTAGCGGCTGAATTCCCAATATTTGCACCTCCATACCCCCTTTTCGCGTTGACTGTGGGGGAAAGTGGAGTAATGTGGAGGACATAAGAGGGTGGTTGCAACATAGGGGATGTGCAGTTCCTGACATCGGACAGGCGGTGGGCCAGTGTTTCTGGGCACGCATTCGCCACGTCTGGATGAAAAGGGACGGATCATTCTCCCCGCGAAGTTCCGGGAGGAACTTGCCAGCGGACTGGTTCTCACCAGGGGCCAGGAACGTTGCATCTACGTCTTCAGCGAGAAGGAATTTGCCCGGGTTCACGAGCAAATGCGGGAGGCGCCAATCTCCTCAAAACAGGCGCGGGACTATATCCGCGTCTTTCTCTCTGGAGCCTCTGACGAGGTACCTGACAAGCAGGGGCGCGTGACCATTCCACCGGCGCTCCGGGAGTACGCAGGGCTCGGGAGGGAACTGGCCGTCATTGGCGCCGGAACCCGCGCCGAGATCTGGGACGCCCAGGCTTGGAATGACTACCTCGCGGAGAAGGAGACAGCCTTCTCCGAAACCGATGACCCCATTCCGGGCATTCTCTGACCGGAAAAGGGCAGCGGGCAGCTTTCTTGGCTGAGATCTCCAGCCGGCCCATCGGCAGGCCAACCTGGCTCACTTCCCCGGAGCCAGGCGGGCACGGCGATAGGCGCGGATGGGGATCTGGGCCAAGAACCCATCAGGTGACAGCGACGGCGAGAGAGGACGAGGCATGAACGATCAACCGAAGCCCACGTCCGAACGCCATGTGCCGGTCCTGCGGGACCGGTGCATCAATTTGTTGGCTCCCGGTTTTGAAGCCGCCAGGAGCCGCGGTGAAACTCCGGTGGCCATCGATGCGACGCTGGGAATGGGCGGCCACTCCGAGGCCATGCTGCAGCGCTTTCCGGACCTGCACCTGATCGGCATCGACCGGGATGAAGAAGCCCTTGCCCTCGCGGGGGAACGGCTGGCGCCCTTTGAGGCACGGACCGACCTGGTGCACGCCGTCTACGACGAAATCCAGGAAGTCATCGCCGATTTCGGCGTCCCCGGAGTTCACGGAATCCTGATGGACCTGGGTGTTTCCTCGCTCCAGCTGGACGAGCGCGAACGGGGCTTTGCGTACTCGTTCGACGCCCCGTTGGACATGCGAATGGACACCAGCCGGGGCCAGACCGCAGCCGACGTCGTGAACAACTACAGCGAAGAGGAACTCGTCCGGATTATCCGGAAGTGGGGCGAAGAGAAGTTCGCTGGCCGAATTGCCAACAGGATCGTCGCCTCCCGGGCCGTCAAACCTTTCACTACAACTGGTGAACTGGTGGAGCAGATCCGCGCCGTCGTTCCCGCGGGCGCGGCGAAGTCCGGCGGCCATCCAGCCAAGAGGACCTTCCAGGCACTTCGGATTGAGGTCAACGAGGAACTCGATGTCCTGGAACGCGCCGTTCCCGCGGCCGTGGATTCCACTGCACTGGGCGGCCGCATTGTGGTGATGTCCTATCACTCGTTGGAGGACAAGATCGTCAAGGGAGTCTTCCAGGCCCGCTCCAAATCCTCCGCTCCTCTCGGTTTCCCCGTGGAGCTGGAAGAACATAAACCGGAACTGAAGACCCTGACCAAGGGCACTGAGGTGCCAACCGCCGTCGAAATCGCCGAAAACCCCCGCGCCGCCTCAGCAAGGCTGCGTGCGGTGGAACGTATCCGAACCAGGAGAGCTTAATGAGCACAGCTGCCGTCAAGAACTTTCCCGTCGTTTCCGGATCGGCCGCCAAGCAGCTTCCTGCGGGTTCGCCGGCCGGGCCGCGACGGAGCCGCACCCCGCTCTCGGTAGTCCGGACCGTTCCCCGCAAGCGCCGCGCCCCCTTCGTGGTGCTGTGCTTCGCCATGCTTGCCGTTGCCCTGATCGCCGTTCTTGTGCTGAACATTTCGGTGTCCACGGCGCAGTACCAGCTGGTGGAACTGCGCGCCAAGCAGAGCACGCTGACCAAGCAGAACCAGGATCTCACCCAGCAGGTCCAGAACTTCGAAGCACCCCAAAACCTTGCCGCCCAAGCAACGAAACTGGGGATGGTGCCTTCCACCGTCAAGGGCCAGATTGACCTGTCCACCCTGTCCGTCACCGGCAAGGCAACCCCCGCTGTCAAGGACGGTGCTGCCGGGGCCGTTATCCCGGCGCCCGCTGTCGCCGGCCAGCTGACAGTGGTTCCGCCGCCAACCAAACGCGACCCCCTGGAAGCACGAAAGCCTGTCGAGGACATGCCTGCAGCGGCCGCCTCCGGCACTGCCGCTGACGCCGCGCCCGCACAGACTCCGCCGTCGGCGGCTCCGGCAGTGCCGCCCGTGGAGCTCCACGGCGGATCCGTTCCGGCGCCCGAGCAGAAGGTCCCCGGACAGTAGGCCCGCAGGTCTGACAGGCAACAAGGTCGAGCAGCAAGGAATATCACGGTGGCGCAGAGGACCGGCAAGGCAAAAAGCGGCAAGGTACCCAACGCCAAAAAGCGTCTCCGCCTGGGCCTTGGCATGATGCTGACGCTCCTGCTGGTGGTGGGCGGGAAACTCTTCCTGGTCCAGGGACTGGACGTCGGGGGAATGGCTGAAGCCGCGCTGAACAGCCGCATGACACGGACCGTCCTGCCTGCCGAGAGGGGCAGCATCCTGGACTCCCGCGGCACAGTGCTGGCCAACAGCGTAATCCGCTACAACGTGGTGGTGGACCAGCGGGTGAACACCAAAACGGAAACGTTCAAGCGACTGGACACGGTGGACGGCAAGGAAAAACTGGTGGACGTCAGCCGGGACCAGGGGCTCACCGAGCTTGCCGCAGCCCTGGGCATGGAGAAGGACGCCATCCGGGACGCCGTCACTGGCGAGCAGCCCTACTACATCGTGGCCAAGGACGTGAAGCCGGACATCGAGGACCGTATCTCCAAGCTGCAGATACCGGGCATCGTCACGGAGGGCGTCAGCAAGCGGGTCTATCCCAATGGTTCCGTGGCGGGCGGAATCATCGGGTTCCTGCAGGACGGCGCTACGGGCCAGGCCGGTATAGAACAGACCCAGGACGGGTTGCTGAAGGGCGAAGACGGCGAACGCCTTTTCGAGATCGGAGCTGACGGCCTTCGCATCCCCGTGGGCCTGGATGAGCTGACCTCGCCACAGGACGGCAAGGACGTCAAGCTCACCCTCAACTCGGACCTGCAGTACTTTGCACAGCAGGCCATCCAGAGCCAGTCGGATAAGCTCGGCGCCGAGTGGGGCGTCATCATTGTGATGGACGCCAAGACCGGCGACCTGGTGGCCATGGCAGACACCAATTCCCCTGATCCCAATGAACCCGGCCGGGTGGCGGCCAAGGACCGCGGGGTCCGTGCCGTCACGGCCGCATACGAGCCCGGATCCGTTGAGAAGATGATGACGGCAGCCGCCCTGATCGAAGAGGGCAAGGCCAAACCGCTTGATTCGTTTACCCTCGGACCCAGCTACACCGTGGACGGGCAGACCTTCAGCGACTCGTTTGCCCATGGCACCGAGGAGCGCACCCTCGCAGGCATCCTGGGCTACTCGATGAACACCGGCACCGTTATGGCCGGCCAGCGCCTGAGCAAGGAGCAGCGGTACGAGTGGCTGAAGAAGTTTGGCATCGGAGAGGCACCGGAGATCGGGCTGCCGGCCACAGCCTCGGGTATCCTCACGCCCTGGCAGCAGTGGGACGGGCGCCAGGAGTACACGGTGTTGTTCGGCCAGGGCGTGTCCCAGTCCACTCTCCAGACAGTGCGGGCGTTCCAGTCCATAGCCAACAACGGAGTGATGCTGCAGCCCCGGCTCATCGACGCATACATTTCCCCGGACGGAACAGAGGAAAAGGTGCCGGCCGCACCGTCCCGGCAGATCGTGTCGGAGGATACGGCCCAGCAGGTCCAGGACATCCTCGAAAGCGCCGTTACCGAGGGGCAAATCAAGGACGCGGCCATCGACGGCTACCGGGTGGGCGCAAAGACGGGCACTTCCGAATCGCCATGCGACGACGGCAAATCCGGGTTCTGCGGCTACACCGCCTCGATGGTGGGTATGGCACCGATGGATGATCCGCGGTTTATTGTGGAGGTGGTACTCCAGCGGCCCAAGGGCAGCATCTACGGGATTACCAACGGGCCGGTCTTCCGGTCGGTCATGAGCCAGGCACTGCGGACCTACAACGTCCAGCCGTCCACAGGCGAACCGGCCCGGCTGCCCCAGTTCGCCAAGTAGCATCCCGGCGGCAGCAGTCCGCACCAGCAGCACTACCGGTTCATCCATGCCGGGCACGATCCACTAGCACCATCGGAGATTCCTTGTCTGAGCTCAACCCGTCCGACAGCCGCGCCGTCCCGGAGGGACCGTCCGGCCAGGGCCGCTTCCGCCCGTCAACTGTTGAAGCGGTCCGGCTGGCAAGCATTTGCGATGCCATCGGTGTGGCCGTTCCGGGCGCGGCGGCGGAGGTGGCAGTCACCGGAATTTCATTGAACTCGCGCGCCGTGGAGCCGGGGGACCTTTACGTGGCACTTCCGGGCGCCGCCCGCCACGGCGCCGACTTCGTTCCGCAGGCCGTCGAAGCGGGAGCAGTCGCAGTCCTCACTGACGACGCCGGCGCCAGGCTGCTTGCGCTGTCCACCGACATTCCGGTACCGGTACTCATCGTGGACTCACCCCGCAATGTGGTGGGGCCGCTGTCCGCCCTGATCTACCAGAGCCAGCCGGGCGCCGGGCAGCCGCAGTTGTTTGGCGTCACGGGCACCAACGGAAAGACCACCACCACCTATTTCATCAATTCGCTGCTGCGCGCGCTGGGCCGGAAGACCGGGTTGATCGGCACCATTGAGATTCATGCCGGGGGCGATCCCATTCCCAGCCTGCTCACCACACCCGAATCTACGGATGTCCACGCGTTGCTGGCCCTCATGCGGGAACGGGGGCTGGCAGCGGCCGCCATGGAAGTCTCTTCCCACGCTATTTCCTTCCAGCGGGTGGACGGGGTGCTGTTTGATGTTGCGGGCTTCACCAACCTGACCCAGGACCACCTGGACCTGCACCTCACCATGGACGACTACTTCGCCACGAAGGCGGAGCTCTTTACGCCCCGCCGGGCGCGTGCGGCCGTGGTAACGGTCGACGACGAGTGGGGCCGCCGTCTTGCCGGCGGCGCGGAAGTGCCGGTCACCACCCTCGCCACCTCTGCCGGGACCGCTGCCGACTGGACTGTCACGAGGACTGCCGCACGCGGACTTGGTACAGAATTCACGCTGAGCGGCCCCGACGGCGCCATCCTCACAGTGCACACCGGCCTCCCCGGCAGCTTCAACGTTGCCAACGCGGCGCTGGCCGCGGTAATGGTCCTGACGGCAGGCGTGGACGCCGGTACGCTGCAGGCCGCACTGGAGGAGTCGGACCCCTTCACCGTTGCGGTGCCCGGGCGGATGCAGCTGGTGTCCGAAGCGCCCGCCGCGATCGTGGACTTCGCCCACAACACGGATGCGCTGGCCAGGGCCATTGAGGCGGTACGGTCCCCCCAGCCCGGATCCAACCTCATCGTCGTGTTTGGTGCCACCGGCCAGCGCGACCAGGGCAAACGCCCTGCAATGGGTGCCATCGCCGCACGGCTCGCGGACACCGTTATCGTCACCGATGACGACCCCCACGACGAGGACGCCGCTGCCATCCGCGCCGACGTCCTGGCAGGAGCCCTGGAAGCCAAAGATAAGGACTCGCTGGCCTGTGAAGTCATGGAAGTCTTCCCCCGCGCCGAAGCCATCCGCCATGCCGTCGCGCTGGCACAGCCGGAGGACACCATCCTGGTGGCAGGCCGGGGCCACGAGGTGTGGCAGGAGGTCAAAGGCGTCAACCTTGCCCTCGACGACAGGGTGGAACTGCGCAGCGCCTTGACAGCCAGGGGATTCAACGTTCTCCGAGACGACCGGATAGAGTCCTAGACCGAGATGATTGCATTTACTGCGGCGGAGATCGCCGAAATCACTAACGGGCGCCTGGACGCCGATCCCGGGATCACGCCCCTTTCGGTGGTCACGGACTCACGCGAATCCACACACGGGTCGCTCTACGTCGCAAAGCCGGGTGAGCACGCGGACGGCCACGACTTCGTGGCAGCCGCCTTCGCAGCAGGCGCCACGCTGGCTCTGGTGGAGCGTCCGGTGTCCGCACCGGACGGGACCCCGTATCCCTCCGTCCTGGTTCCGGATGCCGTGCTTGCCATGGGGGCACTCGCCGCAGAGGCCGTACGCAGGATCCGTGCTGCGCGCAACCGGGAAGGCAGCGAACTTACAGTGGTGGGGATCACCGGCTCGGCCGGAAAGACCACCACCAAGGATCTGCTCGCAGGAATCCTGGCAACGCAGGGGAATACCGTGGCGCCGCAGGGGTCCTACAACGGCGAGATCGGCGTTCCGCTCACGGTCTTCCGCGCCGGAACAGACACGCGCTACCTCGTGATCGAGATGGGCGCCACCGGAATCGGCCACATCCGTTACCTCGCGGAGATGGTTAAGCCCGATATCGGCGTAGTGCTCGCCGTGGGAACTGCCCACGCGGGGGAGTTCGGGGGAGTGGACAACATCGCCCTGGCCAAGGGGGAGCTTGTTGAAGCCCTTGCCCCGGCAGGCACCGCCGTCGTAAACCTCGACGACGAGCGGGTGGCCGCGATGCGCGCCCGCACGTCGGCGTCGGTACTTGGATACTCCGCGGAAGGCCGCGGGGACGCTGCCGTACAAGCACTTAACGCCGACACCAATGCCGGGGGCCATCCCGAATTCGACCTCCAGCTGCCGGACGGCGAAACCGGCCTCCACGTCAGCAGCCGCCTCATCGGCGCGCACCATGTAGGCAACCTCCTGGCCGCCGCAGCCGCAGCGTGGGCTGCGGGGGTGCCCGGACAAGCCATAGCCAACTCCCTCAGCAGCCAGACTGCCGCCAGCCGGTGGCGCATGGAGCGCACTGAGCGGGCAGACGGTGTCACCATCATCAACGATGCCTACAACGCCAACCCTGAGTCCATGCGTGCCGCCCTGCGGACACTGGCCGACCTGGGCCGTGGCAGGCGTACCTGGGCCGTGCTGGGAGCAATGCTGGAACTCGGCGAGGACTCCATCAGGGAACATACCGCCGTGGGCACCCAGGTGGTCCGGCTCAACATCTCCCGCCTGCTGGTGGTGGGCCGGGAAGCCCGGGCGCTGTATGTGTCAGCGGTGCAGGAGGGCTCCTGGGGGGATGAATGCCTTTTCGCGGAAACAGTGGAAGAGGCCTACGAACTGCTGGACTCAGAACTCCAGCCAGGCGACCTGGTGCTGTTCAAGTCCTCGAACAGCGTGGGACTTCGCCATTTGGGCGATCGGATAGCATTACCCCGACAAACCCCGCAACCCGCCGATGAAAGGAGCACTCTGCTGTGATTGCACTTTTGATCGGCGCCGGCCTGGCACTCTTATTCGCCCTGGTGGGGACGCCGCTCTTTATCCGGCTGCTGGTCCGCCGCGGCTACGGCCAGTTCATCAGGGACGATGGTCCCACCTCGCACCACACAAAGCGCGGCACGCCCACCATGGGCGGGACAGTGGTGGTGACGGCGGTACTGCTGAGCTACGGCCTCACCCACCTGATCATGCTGATGGTGAACCCGGACTCTCCGGGCCCTTCCGCTTCCGCCCTCATCCTGCTGTTCCTTATGGTGGGAATGGGCCTGGTGGGATTCCTGGACGACTTCATCAAGATCTCCAGGCAGCGCAGCCTCGGCCTGGACGCCAAGGCAAAACTGATCCTGCAGGCCGCAGTAGGCATCATCTTCGCGGTCCTTGCCCTGAACTTTCCCAACGGGGCCGGCGTTACGCCGGCCTCCACCAAAATTTCCCTGGTCCGTGACCTGCCCTGGCTGGACCTTGCCTTCGGCGGAACTGTCCTCGGGGCCATCCTCTTTGTGGTCTGGTCCAACCTGATTGTCACCGCCGCAACCAACGGCGTAAACCTGACCGACGGCCTCGACGGCCTCGCCGCAGGTGCCTCTGTAATGGTGTTCGGTGCCTACACGCTGATGGGAATCTGGCAGAGCAACCAGGCCTGCGGTTCACCCCGCGAGGCCGGCAGCGGTTGCTATTCCGTCCGTGATCCCCTCGACCTTGCGCTGCTGGCAGCCATCATGAGCGCCGCGCTGGTGGGCTTCCTGTGGTGGAACACTTCGCCGGCCAAGATCTTTATGGGCGATACCGGTTCGCTGGCCATTGGCGGCGCCATCGCCGGTTTCGCCATCCTGTCCCGGACCGAACTGCTGCTGGGCATCATCGGCGGACTGTTCGTCCTGATCACCCTGTCCGTCATCATCCAGGTGGGCTACTTCAAAGCCACCGGCGGTAAGCGTGTCTTCAAGATGGCTCCGCTGCAGCACCACTTCGAACTGCAGGGCTGGGCAGAAGTGACAGTGGTGGTCCGGTTCTGGATCCTGGGCGGGCTCTTCGTCGCCGTCGGGCTCGGCATTTTCTACGCTGAATGGGTTGTGCTCCTGTGACCGTTTCCTCCCGCCTCAAGAACCTCACCAGCTGGGACTCAGACTGGTCCGGACTCCGGGTAGCCGTGACCGGCATCGGCGTCTCCGGTTTCGCGGCGGCCGACACCCTCATCGAACTGGGTGCCCGCGTGGTGGTGGTGGACGCCGCCACCAGCGCGACGGCCAAGGCCCACGCAGAAACCCTCAAAATTGTAGGTGCAGCCGATGTGCTGCTCGGCGAGGATGCGGTTACCCGCATTCCCAGGATCGACGGCGAACTTCCCGAACTCATCGTGACCTCACCGGGGTGGCGCCCGGACCAGGCCCTCCTGGCAGCCGCCGCCAGGGCGCACATCCCGGTGTGGGGCGACGTCGAACTGGCCTGGCGCGTACGCGTGCGGGAAGGCCGCAAGACGGCGGATTGGCTCGCCATCACGGGAACGAACGGTAAGACAACCACTGTCGGCCTCACCGAATCCATGCTGCGTGCTGCCGGGCTGAAGGCCATCGCCGTCGGCAACGTTGGCACCCCTATCCTGGACGCCCTCCGCGATCCTGTGGAGTACGACGTCTTCGCCGTCGAACTCTCCAGCTTCCAGCTCCACTGGGCGGAGTCGCTCTCGCCCGTGGCCAGCGTCTGCCTGAACGTTGCCGAGGACCATGTTGACTGGCACGGGTCCTACAATTCCTACCTCGCCGACAAGGCGAAGGTCTATGAGCAGACCCAAAAGGCCTGCATCTACAACGCCGAGCAGATTGAAACTGAACGCATGGTGGAAAATGCCGATGTGATGGAGGGTTGCCGCGCCGTCGGTTTCACCACTGTCACCCCGGCCATCAGCATGCTCGGCGTGGTGGAGGGACTGCTCGTGGACCGGGCGTTCATCGCCGAACGCAAGGACAGTGCGGCGGAGCTCGCTTCGATGAGCGACCTGGGGGCCTTTGCGCCGCGCCACATGGTGGCCAACGCCCTGGCCGCTGCAGGGCTGGTACGCGCCTACGGGGTCGAGGCGAAGGCCGTGCGCCAGGGCATCCAGGACTATATCCCCGGTGACCACCGCATCCAGCCCGTGGCCCGCCACAATGGTGTGCTGTGGGTTAACGACTCCAAAGCCACGAACCCCCATGCGGCGGCAGCCTCGCTGGCTACGTTCAGCAACGTCATTTGGATCGCCGGGGGCCTCTCCAAGGGAGTGACCTACGACGACCTGGTCCGGGAGCACGCCCAGCGGCTCAAGGCCGTGGTCCTCATCGGAAGCGACACCTCGGCGCTTACGGAGGCCCTCCGGCGACACGCACCGGATGTCCCCGTGATCCTCCCGGGGACGGGTGAAACTGAAGTGGTGCAGACTGCCGAAGCGGCTGGCGCCGTCCAAACCGGCATTTCGGTGCCCGGTGAAACGGTGATGGCCAGGGCCGTGGCGTCAGCAGCACAGCTCGCCGAGTCCGGCGATACTGTGCTGATGGCTCCGGCAGCTGCTTCCATGGATCAGTTCTCTTCCTATGCTCACCGTGGTGACACTTTCATCGAAGCTGTCCGCGAGCTGGTGGAAGGGCAGGCCCAGACCGGCGAGGAGTAACAATGGTCAGCACGCCAACGCGCCCGCAGCCAGCCAAACAGCAGCCAGTTAAGCAGCAGCAGGCCGGCAAGCCACGCCCCGGCTCCTCGGCAACGGCCGGCGCGCGCCAGTCAACGGCGACCGCCCGCCTCCGGACCGTCTACCGCCGGTTCTGGTCCGCGCTGGAGGGGACCGGGACCTCGCGGAACGGCTCCACGTACTACCTCATCCTGGGATCCACCCTGGCACTGACGGCCATCGGCATCATGATGGTGCTCTCGGCCTCCAGTGTTGAATCCATTGCTGCCGGAAAATCGCCGTACGGCGACGCCCTGAAGCAAGGAATGTTTGCCGCCATCGGCATCTTCACCATGTTTGTGCTGTCCCGGATCAATGTCACCTGGCTTAAGCGGCTCGCCTGGCCGGCGATCGGGGCGGCGGTGGTCCTGCTTGCCCTGGTGCAGGTGGTCGGCGACGAAGTCAACGGCAACAAAAACTGGATTGACCTCGGCGGCATCACCTTCCAGCCGTCGGAGGCATCAAAACTTGCCTTGGCGCTCTGGATGGCCACGGTCCTGGCCATGAAGGGAAAGCTGCTCAGCCGGGCAGTGCATGTGTTCGTCCCGGCCGTTCCGATGGCCATCATTATCGTTGGCCTGGTCCTGGTGGGAAACGACCTCGGCACCGCCATGATCATCATGATGATTACGGCTGTCGCACTTTTCTTTGCGGGGGCACCCCTCTATCTCTTCGGCATCGCAGGTCTTGCGGCTGCCGCCGGAACGGCTGTTATGGCGGTGACCAGTTCAAACCGCATGTGCCGCATCACGTCCTGGTGGACAGGGGAATCCTGCGCCAATGGCATCGACGCCAACTACCAGGCCACCAACGGGCTGTACGGCCTGGCCTCCGGCGGCTGGTTCGGGGTGGGCCTGGGGCAAAGCCGGCAGAAATACAGCTGGATCCCGGAAGCCCACAACGACTTCATCTTCGCCATCATCGGCGAGGAACTCGGACTGGTGGGCACCGTCGTCGTCCTCATCCTCTTCGCCATCCTCGGTGCAGCCATCTACCGGGTGGTGGTGGCGCAGGAAGGCATGTTTCACCGGGTGCTTGCCGGCACCATCATGGTGTGGCTGCTCGGCCAGGCAACGGTGAACATGTCGGTGGTGACCGGGCTGATGCCCGTCATCGGCGTGCCGCTGCCCTTCATTTCCTACGGCGGGTCCGCCCTGCTGATGTCCCTTTGTGCCATCGGAGTGGTGCTCTCCCTGGCCCGCGAGCAGATGGCACCGGCGATCCGGCCCAAGCGGATGCTGAAATTCAAGGCCAAGCAGGCCCCCGCCACCACGCCCAAGAAGAAGACTGCAAGAAAGCGTGCCTAAGCCCCATATGACGTCCCAGAATCCCTCCATTGTCCTGGCGGGCGGCGGAACCGCCGGCCACATCAGTCCTCTCCTCGCCCTCGCGGCTGCCGTCCGCACGGCAGCGCCAGGCGCCGCAATCCTCGCGGTGGGAACACCGGCAGGAATGGAAACCCGCCTGGTTCCCGCCGCCGGTGTTGAGCTGGCGACGATCGACCGCGTGCCCTTCCCAAGGAAACCTTCCGCGGACCTCCTTCGCCTCCCTGGCCGGCTCGGCGGCGCCGTACGGCAGGCAGGCGCCATCCTGGACAAGGCCGGCGCGGACGTCCTGGTGGGCGTTGGCGGTTACGTGTGCACGCCGATGTACCTCGCCGCCCGGAAACGCGGTATCCCGATCGTCATCCATGAGGCCAATATGCGGCCCGGCCTGGCGAACAGGGTGGGCGCCCTGTTCACCAAGCGCGTGGCAGTGGCTTTCGACACCACCCCGCTGAAGGGCGCCCTGCACGTGGGCATGCCGATGCGGACCGAAATCTCGCATCTCGACCGGACGGCTGCCCGTACCGCAGCCCGGGAGGCACTGGGATTGGATGCCGCCAAGCCCACACTGATCGTCACCGGCGGTTCGTCCGGCGCGCAGAGCATCAACCGGACCATCGCCGCCTCCCTCGGGCAGCTGGCCGACGCCGGCATCCAGACCCTGCACATCACCGGGCGGGGCAAGTCGATCCTGGACGACGGCGGCAAGCCGCTCGCCGCCGACGGCTATCGGCAGGTGGAGTACATCGACGGGATGGAGCTGGCCTACGCCGCGGCCGATGTGCTGCTGGCCCGTTCCGGTGCCGCCACGGTGTGCGAGATTGCCGCTGTCGGTGTGCCGGCCGTCCTGGTCCCGCTGCCCATCGGCAACGGGGAACAGGCGCTCAACGCAGCGGGGCTCGTTGCCGCCGGCGGCGCCGTGCTCGTTGCCGACCGGGACTTCACGTCCGGGTGGGTGGGCAGCGAACTCATCCCCCTCGTCACCGACGAGTCCCGCCTCGCCACCATGGCAGCCAATTCGTACCGGCTTGGCATCCGAAACGCCGACCAGCGCATGGCTGGTCTTGTCCTGGAAGCGGTATCCGCATGAGTTCCGTCAGCAACCCGGGCCTTGCAGCCCTGGGCAAGGTGCACTTCGTCGGCGTCGGCGGCGTGGGTATGTCCGCCGTCGCGCGGATCATGGTGGCCCGCGGTGTACCGGTGAGCGGCTCGGACGCCAAGGACCTTCCCGTTATGGCCGACCTTGCCGCTGCCGGTGCACGCATCGCCGTTGGATACGATGCAGCCAACATGGCCGACGCACAGACCGTGGTGGCCGGTTCCGCCATCCGGGCGGACAACCCGGAAGTGATGGCAGCAAGGGAAGCAGGCGTGCCGGTGCTGCATCGCTCCGAAGCCCTGGCCGCAACCATGGGGGAGGACGTGGTGGTGACCGTGGCCGGGACACACGGCAAGTCCACCACTACCTCGATGGTCGCTGTCCTGTTGCAGGGCGCCGGCCTGGACCCCTCCTTTGCCATCGGCGCCAATGTTCCGGCCCTTGGCGTCAATGCGGCGTCGGGAACATCAGGGATCTTTGTGGCCGAGGCAGACGAATCGGACGGGTCCTTCCTCAACTACCGGCCCAGGATCGCGGTGGTGACAAATGTGGAGCCGGACCATCTGGACTACTACGGCACCGCGGAGGCAGTCTATGAATCCTTCGACCGCTTCACCGCTCTGCTGCCGGCTGACGGGGTGCTGATCGCCTGCGCCGATGATGCCGGAGCGCTGGCCCTCGCAGAGCGGACCCGGGCCCGCGGCAACACCCGCGTGCTGCTCTACGGGACAGGCGCTGAGGCGGAGCTGGTGCTGCACGACGGCGGCCCCGGAGACGTCGCGGTGTCCACGCCGGCCGGCAGCTTCCAGCTCGAACTGCAGGTGCCAGGCCGGCACAACGCCCTCAACGCCGCGGCCGCCTTTGCCGTGGCCCTTGAACTGGGCGTCGAACCTGCAGTAGCTGCTGGTGCCCTGGCACAGTTCTCGGGGGCTTCACGGCGCTTCGAGCTGAAGGGCCAGGCACGGGGCGTGCGGGTCTTTGACGACTACGCCCACCACCCCACTGAAGTCCGGGCAGCCCTTGCCGCGGCCCGCTCGGTAGTCGGCAGCCACAAGGTGCATGTCCTGTTCCAGCCGCACCTGTTCTCACGGACCAGGGAATTCGCCCGTGAGTTCGCTGAGGCGCTGAACCTCGCCGATACTGCCTGGGTGCTGGATATCTATCCCGCCCGTGAGGATCCGATTCCCGGCGTAACAAGCCAGCTCATCGCCAACCACCTCGACGACGGCGGGCGGCTGGTCCGCGCCGCGGACGCCGTGGCTGCCCTCGCCGCCGCCGCCGGCGACGGGGACATCATCCTCACGGCTGGTGCTGGTGATGTGACGGCATACGGGCCGCAGATCGTCGAGGCCTTGGGTGCCTAGCTCCCGCCGCCCCACGTATGCGTCCACCGGCAGGCGTCCTGCCGGTGGGAACACTCCCGCGGGCAACACTTCCGCGGGCAGCACTCCCGCTGGCAACGCTCCCGGCCGGAACCAGCGCCCCGGCACCGCCGGCCGGGATGCCGGCAGCGGCCCTGACGTCATTTCGGCCTCGCGGCCGGTAATTGACCCCGCTCCGCAGTCGCCCAAAGAGGAGAAGAAAAGCAGATTCGCGGGCCGAAAGAAGGAAAGCAGCGCGGAAATTTCCCCTGCTTCCGGGGGCACCGCCGGCAATGTGCTGGCGTTTCCGGAACCCAAGGGCAAACGGCGTAAACGGAAAGTACTGGCCGTGGCAGCCACCTTGGTTGCGGTCGTGGCCGCACTGCTGGCCGCGGCGGTCTTTTCCCCGGTCCTTGCCGTGAATACGATCTCGGTTTCCGGGACCCGCCTGCTGACGCCCGCCCAGGTGCAGGCTGCGCTGGAACCCCTGCGCGGGAAACCCCTGCCCCAAATCACGGATGAGGAAGTCGGGCGCCTCCTTGAACCGCTGGTCCAGGTCAAGTCCGTCTCCGCTGAAGCACGCCCGCCGTCGGGCCTTGCGGTAGAGGTTCGCGAACGCGTGCCCGTGGCGCTGGTCAAGCAGGGGGAGCAGTACCAGCTGGTCGACGTCGAGGGCATCCAGCTGGCAGCTACCGACGACCCGTCGTCCGTCTCCCTGCCGGTGATCGACGGCGGTGCCGGCACCATCGGCAAGGAGCTCTTCCGCGCCACGGCAGAGGTGCTGGGCGCCCTTCCGGCAGATGTGCTCGCGAAGCTGTCCAACGCGTCAGCACAGTCAGTGGACGCGGTGGAACTCAAACTTGTGGACGGCCAGACCATCATCTGGGGCAACGCGGGGGAGAAGGAACTCAAGGCCAAAGTACTGGCCGCCCTCCTCAAGGTCCCGGCGGATCCCAAAAACCCGGTTAAGGTGTACGACGTGAGCGTGCCCCGGCACCCAGTGACCCGCTGACACGCTTTCTTTTCGGTATTAATCCGACACGCGGAGCCGGTTATTGAATGTGTGAACCAGAGGAAATACCGTCACAGACATGAGTTACTTGACATAACTATAACCTTCAACTCGAAGGTTAAGGTTGCAGGCACTAAGCTCTTCATCAGATTTAGCAATAAGACACGAACAAGGGACACGTAACGTGGCAGCTCCGCAGAATTACTTGGCCGTCATCAAAGTCGTCGGCATCGGCGGCGGTGGCGTGAACGCAGTCAACCGCATGATCGAGGTCGGCCTCCGAGGTGTTGAATTTATCGCCATCAACACTGACGCCCAGGCCCTGCTGATGAGCGATGCCGACGTCAAGCTGGACGTAGGACGCGAGTTGACCCGCGGCCTCGGGGCGGGCGCGAACCCCGAGGTGGGCAAGCAGGCTGCAGAGGATCACGCAGACGAGATCGAGGAAGTGCTCCGCGGGGCCGACATGGTCTTCGTTACCGCAGGCGAAGGCGGTGGAACGGGTACCGGCGGCGCTCCCGTCGTCGCGCGCATTGCGCGGTCCCTCGGCGCCCTCACCATCGGTGTGGTGACCCGCCCGTTCACGTTCGAGGGCCGGCGCCGTGCAGGTTCCGCTGAGGCCGGCATCGACGCCCTGCGCGACGAAGTGGACACGCTGATCGTGATCCCGAACGACCGCCTCCTCTCCATCAGCGACCGCAACGTCTCAGTCCTGGACGCCTTCCGCTCCGCTGACCAGGTGCTGCTCTCCGGTGTCCAGGGCATCACCGACCTCATTACCACTCCGGGCCTGATCAACCTTGACTTCGCGGACGTCAAGTCCGTGATGCAGGGTGCGGGCTCCGCGCTTATGGGCATCGGCTCCGCCCGGGGCGAGGACCGCGCAGTCAAGGCCGCAGAGCTCGCCATTGCCTCGCCGCTGCTGGAAGCCTCCATCGACGGAGCGCACGGTGTGCTCCTGTCCATCCAGGGTGGTTCGGACCTCGGCCTGTTCGAGATCAACGAGGCCGCACGCCTGGTCCAGGAAGTGGCGCACCCGGAAGCGAATATCATCTTCGGTGCCGTCATCGACGACGCCCTCGGCGACGAAGCCCGCGTGACGGTCATCGCAGCCGGGTTCGACGACGTCAAGGCCACCTCGCCGTCCATGGACCAGTCACAGCCCCAGGTCGCTCCGCAGCGGCCGGCAGCCGTTGCCCCGGCACCCGCCCAGGCCCCTACCGCCGGCAACCACTCGATGAACGTCCAGCCGGTCCACGCAGGCGTCGGCGCAGCCGGCCTCAGCAACTGGGGGCAGCAGCGCCCCTCCGCTGTCCCCGCCGACTCAGGCTTCGACGTCGACCTCCCCTCGGTGGTGGAGCCGGACCTCACCGGCAGCCACTCGGATGACCTGGATGTCCCCGATTTCCTGAAGTAGGCCCCGGCTTGTTCCACTGGCGTGCCGAAATCCGGCCCGGAGTGTCTCTCGCCTTCACCGACGCTGCCGCCGGAAACCTGGCACTGCACGTGGGCGACGATCCTGTGGAGGTGGCCCGGCGCCGCGCGGACCTGGAACAGACCATTGGCGTCGCCCCGCACCGCCTTCGGTTCATGAACCAGGTGCACGGCACCACCGTGGCAGTCATGGCCCTGGAAAGCCCCGCACCCGAGGCGGACGCGATGGTTTCCCAGGGCCTTCCGCTGGCCGTGATGGTCGCCGACTGCATTCCTGTCCTGCTGGCAGGGGAGTCCGCGGAAGGACCGGTCCTCGCAGCTGTTCATGCAGGCCGGCCCGGCCTTGCCAACGGAGTCATTCCAGCCGCGGTGGCGGGCATGGAGTCCCTCGGTGCCTCCGGCATCCGCGCCTGGCTGGGGCCGTCCATCTGCGGGAACTGCTATGAGGTGCCGGCCCGGCTGCAGGCCGAGGTGGCCGCGGCCGTGCCGGCAGCACGAAGTACAACGTCGTGGGGCACCCCTGCGCTGGATCTGCCGGCCGGTGCCCGAAGTCAGCTGGAGCGGTTGGGCGTCAGCGTGGAGTACTGCGGACCCTGCACGCTTGAGACGGACTCCCTCTTCTCCTACCGGCGGGACAAAAACACCGGACGCTTCGCAGGGGTGGTGTGGTGCCATGACTGACACCGGGGCCGCCGGGGACGCACGGACCAGGGAGCTCAAAGCCCGGCTTGAGGCCGTCCGCCGCCGTATCACCGCGGCGGCGGTTTCTGCCGGCAGGGAAGGCAACCTGCCCACCTTGATCGTGGTCACCAAATTCCACCCGGCAGAAGACATTAGGCGGCTCGCCGCCCTGGGTATCACCGACGTTGGCGAAAACCGGGACCAGGAAGCGGCGGCAAAGGCCGAACAGTTGGCGGAGTGCGGACTTGCCTGGCACTTTGTGGGGCAGCTGCAGACCAAAAAGGCCAAGTCCGTGCTCCGGTATGCAGCAGCTGTCCATTCGGTTGACCGGCCGCAGCTCGTGGACGCCCTGGCCAAGGCAGCCGAGGCTGAACAGCACACTACGGGACGTGCGCCGCTGGAGTGCTTCATCCAGGTAAGCCTGGAGGACGACGCCGGAGCGCACCGGGGCGGCGCCGCTCCTGATGATGTTGGGATGCTCGCAGAACGGATAGCAGCAGCCGGGAGCCTCAATCTTGCCGGGGTGATGGCAGTTGCCCCTTTGGGCGCCCCGCCAGGGCCCGCCTTTGAGAGGCTTGCCGCAGTGTCTGCCGGCCTCGTGGCCGAGCATCCCGCTGCAACTGCAATTTCGGCCGGCATGAGCCAGGACCTGGAAGCCGCCATCCTGTTCGGGGCGACACACCTGAGAATCGGTTCCGATATTCTCGGATCGCGTCCTGCCGTGGGGTAGCGTCGGTCCTATTGGAAGTGATGGGCGGGGGACTCCAGTGCTGTCAAGTCATTGGGCGGCCCGCTTAACGGACACGATTAGGAGTCGACCATGGCCGGCGCTCTGCGCAAGACAATGATCTATCTTGGGCTCGCCGACGGCGATGAACACTACGAGTCCGAGCAACAGACCACACGTAAGGATGAGGACGAAACGATGGAAGCTGACCGCGAGGAGCGCCGTGCACCTGCACCCGTCCGCGAGGTCAGCCGCGAAACGTCCTACACCCCTGAAGAGGAATACCGCGCCCCAGTGACCCCCATCAAGCGCGCGGCATCGAGCCGCGAGGAGACCAGCGGTCTCCGCCAGATCACCACCATCCATCCGCGCTCCTATAACGATGCCAAGCTGATCGGCGAAAGCTTCCGCGATGGCATCCCGGTCATCATGAACGTGACGGACATGGGGGAGGCCGACGCCAAGCGCCTGGTCGATTTCTCCGCCGGCCTGGTCTTCGGACTCCGGGGGAGTATCGAACGGGTGACCAACAAGGTGTTCCTGCTCTCGCCGTCGTACGTAGAGGTCATCGGTGACGACAAAAAAGCCAGTGAGACCCAAGCCAGCTTCTTCAACCAAAGCTGACCAAATAACCTGATGGATGCCAGGCAGGGACACACCTGCCTGGCATCTGTGCTGAAATAGACGAGAAGCATCGGCTGGAACCGCGGTAACCACTATGGACATGGAGATATGAATTAAGTCATGGGAATTGTTTTCGGGCTTGTCTATCTCGCGCTTTTGCTGTTCTTTGTGGCACTGATCATCCGTTTGGTTTTCGACTGGGTCCAGATGTTCGCCCGTGAGTGGCGTCCCCGGGGAGCGGCGCTGGTGGCGGCGCACGCCGTCTATTCCATCACCGACCCGCCGCTCAACGGACTTCGCCGGCTGATCCCGCCACTGCGCCTGGGCGGTATCTCGCTGGACCTGGGATTCCTGGTCCTGTTCATCGCCGTCAGTATTGCCATGGGGATCACCAGAGGCCTCGCCTGATTTACCCGCCAGACCCTGCAACGCACGGATGGAACCCGCCGGGAACCACCCTTGCAATGTGAAGAAATCTCGAGTTTGACACCGCAGTGTTGAATTAGAGGAACCAGTCCAACTTTAGGTACCGTAGTTTTGACGGCCGGAAGGCCTACTGACTAACCAGACCAGTGAGGTGACCAGATGGCTTTGACGCCAGAAGACGTTGTCAACAAGCGCTTTCAGCCGACCAAGTTCCGCGAAGGCTACGACCAGGATGAAGTTGATGACTTCCTGGACGAAATCGTTGTTGAACTCCGCCGTTTGAACCAGGAAAACGACGAACTTCGCAAGAAGCTCGCCGAAGCCGGGTCCAGCGTTCCCGCCAACTCTGCCGCCGCGCCAGTAGTGGAGAAGGTCCCCGCGCCCGTCAAGTCCGACAAGGACGAAGCACGCGAGAAGGCAGAAGCCGAAGCCAAGGCCGCCGAAGAGCGCAAGAAGAAGGACGTCCAGCCGGCCGCTCCGGCTGCTGCCGCTCCCGTTGCCGCCGCTCCGGCTGCCTCCACGGCCTCAGCCGAATCCGCCGCTGGCCTGCTCGCCATGGCCCAGCAGATGCACGACCGCCACGTCGCAGACGGACAGGCACAGAAGGACAAGATCATCGCAGAGGCGCAGATCGAAGCCAGCAGCCTCGTCAACGACGCCCAGGAGAAGTCCCGCAAGATCCTTGGCGCCCTTGAGCAGCAGCGTTCCGTGCTGGAGCGCAAGGTGGAGCAGCTCCGCGGTTTCGAACGCGACTACCGTTCACGCCTGAAGGCCTACATCGAGGGCCAGCTCCGCGATCTCGATGCCCGCGGCTCAGTGGCAACGCCGGAAGTCAGCGAAGCCAACTAATCCGGCAAGCACGTATTCTGAAAGCCGGTGGCTGAGGATTCCTCGGCCACCGGCTTTTGGCATTGACACAGGTCTTACAAATGAAAGCACCATGACTGACGAACTCGCCGCCGACCCGGCACGCCCCGTACCGCCTTCGCCCCGCCCCCCGAGGGCCGTGCTGCTGTCCCTCTTTGCAGGTTTGGCAGTTTTTGCCTACGTCCTGGACCAGCTGACGAAAATCTGGGTCACGTCCACGATGGTGGAGGGGGAACGGATTCCGGTAATCCCGCCGCTGTTGCACTGGTACTTCATCAGGAACCCGGGGGCGGCGTTCTCCATCGGGGAAAACGTCACGTGGGTATTCTCCATCATCATGACCGCCGTTGCCGTGGCCATCCTCTTCCAGGTTCGCAAGCTGGGTTCCAAGTGGTGGTCCCTTGCCCTCGGCCTCCTGCTGGGCGGCGCGCTGGGCAACCTGACTGACAGACTTTTTCGGGAGCCATCCTTCGGCATGGGGCACGTCGTGGACTTCATCCAACTGCCCAACTTCGCGATCTTCAACATCGCCGACTCAGCGGTAGTATCCGCCGTCGCGATCATCTGCATCCTGACGCTGCGCGGGATCGCCCTGGACGGAACCCGCGCCAAACATGAGCGCAAGGAAAAGTCCAGCGATGCCTGAGCGCGTCGTCGTCGCCGAAGAATTCGCCGGGTCCCGCGCAGACGCGGGCCTCGCCGGGCTGCTGGGAATTTCCCGTTCCCTTGCGGCCAGCCTGATCGCCGAAGGCAATGTCCTCAGCAGGGGCAAAGCGCTGGGCAAGTCAGCCAAGCTCGTAACCGGAGACGTCCTCCAAGTGAGCCTGCCGGAACGGCGTGACCCCCTGGAAGTCGTGGAGGAAGTTGTGGAAGGCCTGAAGATCCTGCTTGACGACGACGATTTCGTCGTCGTCGACAAACCCGTGGGTGTTGCGGCTCATCCTTCCCCTGGCTGGGTGGGCCCCACAGTGGTGGGGGGCCTTGCCGGGGCGGGGTACCGCATTTCCACTTCCGGCTCGCCCGAGCGCGCCGGCATCGTCCACCGGCTCGACGTCGGGACGTCCGGTGCGATGGTGGTGGCCAAGTCCGAACGCGCCTACACCGCCCTGAAGCGGGCTTTCAAGGAACGCACCGTGGACAAGGTTTACCACGCAGTGGTCCAGGGCCTGCCCGATCCGCTGGTGGGCACCATTGACGCGCCGATCGGCCGGCACCCGGGACATGACTGGAGGTTCGCGGTCATTGAGGACGGGCGGCCGTCCGTAACCCACTACGAAGTGGTGGAAGCATTTGGCAAGGCGAGCCTCGTGGAGGTGCACCTGGAAACCGGACGCACCCACCAGATCCGGGTGCATTTCTCGGCGCTGCGCCATCCTTGCGCCGGCGACCTCACCTACGGCGCCGATCCCCGCCTGGCCGCCACGCTCGGCCTGACGCGGCAGTGGCTGCATGCCCGCGAGCTCGGCTTTGAACACCCCGTGACGGGTGAACCGGTACGTGTGGTCAGTGACTACCCGCAGGACCTCGCGTTTGCCCTCGAAGTGCTGGAGTCCGGGCAAGCCTAGCCAATTGCCAGCCGGGCCAGCGCATAGAATAGTGCGGTGACTTCCAGCAACGACTCGTTTGTCCATCTCCACAACCACACCGAGTATTCAATGCTGGACGGTGCCGCACGGCTCGGAGAGCTGTTCGACGAAACCGAACGGCTGGGCATGCCCGCCATTGCCACCACGGACCACGGCTACCTCTTCGGCGCCTTCGATTTCTGGAAGAAGGCCACGGACAAGGGGATCAAGCCGATTATCGGCGTCGAGGCCTACGTTACTCCGGGAACGGCGCGCGGTGACAAAAGCCGGGTGCGATGGGGTGAGGAGCACCAGCGCAAGGACGATATCTCCGGCGGTGGCTCGTACACCCACATGACGCTGCTCAGCTACAACAACGCGGGCATGCGGAACCTGTTCCGGGCGTCGTCCATCGCCTCCCTGGATGCGGTATTCGGCAAATGGCCGCGGCTGGACCGGGAACTGCTGAACACCTATTCCGAGGGGCTTATCGCCACCACGGGCTGCCCCTCAGGGGAGATCCAGACGCGCCTGCGGCTGGGCCAATACCGCGAGGCGCTTGAGGCAGCCTCCGAGTTCCGCGACATTTTCGGCGCCGAGAACTACTTCTGCGAACTGATGGACCATGGGCTGGACATCGAACGGCGGGTCACCGGGGACCTGCTGCGGCTCGCCAAGGAACTGAACCTTCCCCTCGTCGCCACGAACGATCTCCACTACACCCACGAGCACGACGCCAAGGCCCACGAGGCGTTGCTGGCCATCCAGTCCGGCTCCACCCTCCTGGAACCCACGTACGACAACGGCGGCTCCCGCTTCGCCTTCTCCGGCAGCGGCTACTACCTGAAGTCACCGCAGGAGATGCGTGAGCTGTTCCGGGACCACCCCGATGCGTGCGACAACACCCTCCTGATCGCCGAGCGGTGCGAGGTTTCCTTTAACACCGGCGCCAACTACATGCCGCGGTTCCCCTGCCCGCCCGGCGAGGACGAGACCTCGTGGCTGGTCAAGGAAGTAGCCAAGGGGCTCGAGTACCGTTACCCCGCCGGTGTTCCGGACGAGGTGCGTGCCCAGGCCGATTACGAGCTGGGCGTTATCACGTCCATGGGTTTCCCCGGCTACTTCCTGGTGGTGGCGGACTTCATCAACTGGGCCAAGAACAACGGCATCCGGGTAGGTCCCGGCCGTGGTTCCGGCGCCGGCTCCATGGTGGCCTACGCCATGCGCATTACGGACCTGGACCCGCTGCGCCACGGCCTGATCTTTGAGCGGTTCCTGAACCCGGACCGCGTCTCCATGCCCGACTTCGACGTCGACTTCGATGACCGGCGCCGCCCGGAAGTCATCGACTACGTGACCCGCAAGTACGGCGACGAGCGCGTTGCCATGATCGTCACCTACGGCACGATCAAAACAAAGCAGGCGCTGAAGGACTCCTCGCGCGTGCTGGGGTATCCGTTCAGCATGGGCGAGCAGCTGACCAAGGCGCTGCCCCCGGCGGTGATGGCCAAGGACATTCCGCTGGCGGACATCCAGAACCCTGAGGCCAAGCGCTACGGCGAAGCCGGCGATTTCCGGCAGCTGATCAGCACGGACCCGGAAGCCGCCAAGGTGTTCGAGACCGCGCTGGGCATTGAGGGCCTGAAGCGCCAGTGGGGCGTCCACGCCGCCGGCGTGATCATGTCCTCGGATCCGATCATCGACGTCATCCCCATCATGCGCCGCATCCAGGACGGCCAGGTGATCACGCAGTTCGATTACCCCACCTGTGAGGGCCTTGGCCTGATCAAGATGGACTTCCTGGGGCTGCGGAACCTCACGATCATTTCCGACGCCCTGGAAAACATCAAAATGAACCGCGGCATCGACCTGGACCTGGAGTCCCTGGAACTCGACGACGCCCCGTCCTACGAGCTGCTGGCCCGCGGTGACACGCTGGGAGTGTTCCAGCTCGACGGCGGGCCGATGCGCTCCCTGCTCAAGCTGATGAAGCCTGACAACTTCGAAGACATCTCCGCTGTCCTCGCCCTGTACCGGCCGGGGCCCATGGGGGCGAACGCCCACACCGACTACGCGCTGCGCAAGAACGGCATCCAGGAAGTCATCCCCATCCACCCGGAACTGGAGGAGCCCCTCAAAGAGATCCTCGGCGGAACCTACGGCCTGATCGTGTACCAGGAGCAGGTGATGGCGGTGGCCCAGAAACTGGCCGGCTACTCGCTGGGCCAGGCAGACATCCTCCGCCGCGCGATGGGCAAAAAGAAGAAATCCGAGCTGGACAAGCAGTTCGCGGGCTTCTCCCAGGGCATGCAGGACAATGGCTACTCCATGGAGGCCGTCAAGACCCTGTGGGACATCCTGCTGCCGTTCTCGGATTACGCATTCAACAAGGCACACTCCGCCGCATACGGCGTGATCTCCTACTGGACCGCGTACCTCAAGGCCCACTACGCGCCGGAATACATGGCCGCGCTGCTCACTTCCGTGGGTGACGACAAGGACAAGTCCGCCATCTACCTGAACGAATGCCGGCGCATGGGCATCACCGTGCTGCCGCCGGACGTTAATGAGTCCGCGCTGAACTTCACTCCTGTGGGCAACGACATCCGCTTCGGCATGGGCGCCATCCGCAACGTGGGCGTCAACGTGGTGGAAGCCATGGTGGCCGCCCGCGAAAGCGAGGGCGCGTTTACGTCCTTCAAGGACTACCTGATGAAGGTGCCGGCAGTGGTCTGCAACAAGCGCACCATCGAATCGCTCATCAAGTCCGGCGCGTTCGACTCACTGGGCCATCACCGCCGTGCCCTGGCGATGATCCATGAGGAGGCCATCGATTCCGTTATCACGCTCAAGCGCAACGAGGCGATTGGCCAGTTCGACCTTTTCGCCGGTTTTGAGGAGGCCGAGTCGGAGTCGTCGCTGAGCATCGATATCCCTGACCTTCCGGAGTGGGAGAAGAAGGACAAACTCTCCTTCGAACGGGACATGCTGGGGCTGTATGTCTCGGACCACCCGCTGCAGGGCCTTGAAGGGGTGCTGAGCCAGCACGCCGAAATGACCATCACGTCCGTCCTCGGCGAGGATGGGCCGCAGGACGGCGCCATCATCACCATCGCCGGCATGATTACGTCGCTGAGCCGGCGCATCGCGAAGGCCAGCGGCAACGCCTACGCCAGGGCCGAGGTGGAGGACCTGGGCGGTTCGATGGAAGTGATGTTCTTCGGCCAGGTGTATGGCCCCATTGCCTCGGTGCTCGCCGAAGACCTGATCGTGGTGGTCAAGGGGCGCCTGCAGAAGCGTGACGACGGCGCGATCACCCTCAACTGCATGGAACTGTCCGTTCCGGACCTGAGCGAAGGGCTGAACGGACCACTGGTGATCACCATGCCCACGCACAAGGCCACCGAGGCCGTGGTCACGGAGCTGGGCGATGTGCTCCGGACGCATCGCGGGAACTCGGAAGTCCGCCTGCACCTGCAGGGCGACACCAGGACCGAAATCATGGGACTGCCGGTACACCTCCGCGTGAACCCGAGCCCGTCGCTCTTTGGCGACCTGAAGGTACTGCTGGGCCCCGCCTGCCTGGACGCCTAAGGGCTCCGGCGAGAAGGGCTCCGGGGAGGGGCACCAGACAGCAGCCGACGGCGGGAGCGCATCCCGCCGTCGGCTGCTGTCTGGTGGGTGAAGGCTGTCAGATTTCGTAGTCGAGCGGCACGGGCTGGCTGTAGCCACCTCCGTGGTAGAGCAGCGGCGAGCCGTCCCCGCCCACCTGGCCGTCAACCACCTGGACCACCACAACCGCGTTGTTCTCGAACGAGAGGCGCATCTGCACCTCGCCGATCAACCAGCCGGCCACGTCCTTGAGCACCGGAACCCCGTGCGGCCCGACATCCCAGTGGTCGCCTTCAAAGCGGTTGCCGGCCCCGGCAAACCGGTCCGCGAGTTGCTGGTTTTCCAGGCCGAGCATGTGGACCCCGAGGTAGCTGGTGTTGGCCACGGCCGGCCATGACCTGGAACTGCGCGCCATGTTGAAGGTGAAACGCGGGGGCTGCGCTGACAGCGACGCTACGGACGTGGCGGTAAATCCGAACGGCTTGTCCTGGTAGTTGACCGTGATGATGGCAACGCCCGCGGCATGGCGCCGGAACATTTCCCTGAACGTCCGCTCAAACGGTACGTCATTTACGGTCACGGGTACTCCTGTGGTGGATGGCTGCGTTCTCCTTCAAGGGTATGGTCCCGCTGGCCGGGCAGGGAATCTCTTGAAGCCCCACGTCCGGCCGTTAAGCCGCTGGAACATTTGTTAAGGTTTGTTGCATGACGAAAACAACCCGCCGGGTACGTCCGCGGTTGCCCTGGGCCCTGCTCGCGGTCCCGGCAGCGGCGGGCGTGCCCGCTGGAATCCTCTGGTGGATCCTGGCGCCCGGCGGCCTCAACCTGATCACCAGGGACCCCGCCCTTGGGGCCGGCACCAACCCCCTGGTGTGGCTGCCAAGGGACCTCACGCTGGCCGGGCTGCTGGTCTTCGCGGGGTGCCTCCTGGCGGTGTTCCTGGCGGACAAAAAGCGCCGGGATCCGCAGGCCGACCTGTTGATGGGGCTGGCCGGCGCCTTATGCGGCGCAGTCCTCGCCTGGCAGGCCGGGCTGCTGTCCGCGCAGCTGTGGGGCCCTGACGTGGACGCCTCGGCCAACGCCAGCATTGCCTTTTCGTTGCGCGCACTGCCCGTGCTGCTGCTGTGGCCCGCTGCCACTGCCGTGTCCGTCTTCGTGCTGGAGTTGATGCGCCTCCTCGGAAGGAAGGACAACGGCAGGAAGGACGACGGCGGCGCGGACAGTTCGCGGCCCGTTGGAGTTGGGCCCGTAAAATAGTGCGGTGACCATTTCTTCGGAGTTTCCCGCCACCCCCGCCGCTTCCGCCGTGAGCTTCCGGACCGTTGACCTCCGGGGCCGGAACCTGACCCTCGCTGGACTTCGCGCTGCGGTGCCGCGCGCCCAGGGCCAGACGGTGGCCGACGCGGAGGAAAAGGTCCTCGACATCATCGCGGCCGTCCGGCAACGGGGTTTCGCTGCCTTGGGCGAATTGGCCCTGCGCTTCGACGGGGTGGCGCAAGACCACCCGCTCGTCCCGCAGGATGCCCTCTCGGCGGCGCTTCAGCAGTTGGATCCGGCCGTCCGCCGGGCGCTGGAGGAATCGATCAGCAGGGCACGCCGGTTTGCCGACGGCCAGCGTCCGCGCAACGTGGAGGTCCAACTCGGGGACGGCGCGGTGGTCAGCCAGAACTGGGTGCCGGTGGCGCGGGTGGGACTCTACGTCCCCGGCGGCCTGGCTGTCTACCCGTCTTCCGTGATCATGAACGTGGTTCCGGCCCTCGCAGCCGGGGTGCAGTCCATTGCCCTGGCATCCCCTCCGCAGAAGGAGTTTGGCGGGCTGCCGCATCCCACCATCCTTGCGGCCGCTGCACTGCTCGGCATCACTGAGGTGTACGCCATCGGCGGTGCCCAGGCCATTGCCGCATTCGCCTACGGGGTTCCTGCGACGGAGGCCGGTCCGGCCCTTGAACCGGTGGACGTGGTGACCGGGCCGGGCAACATTTTCGTCGCCACGGCCAAGCGCCTGGTCAAGGGTGCGGTAGGGATCGATTCCGAGGCGGGCACCACCGAAATTGCCATCCTGGCGGACTCCACGGCCCAGCCTGCCCTGGTTGCCGCCGACCTGATCAGCCAGGCCGAGCACGACCCCAAGGCAGCCTCGGTGCTGATTACGGATTCCGAGGACCTCGCGGCTGCCGTACGTACGGAACTGGACAAACAGGCCGCGGCCACCAAGCACTCCGGCCGGGTCCGCGAAGCACTGTCCGGCCCGCAGTCCGGAGTGGTCCTGGTGGACGACCTGGAACAGGGCATCGCTGCCTGCGACGCATACGCCGCAGAACACCTGGAAATCATGACCCGGGACGCAACCGGTGTGGCCGCGAGGATCCGCAATGCCGGCGCCATCTTTGTTGGGGACTACAGCCCCGTCAGCCTGGGCGACTACTGTGCCGGCTCCAACCACGTACTGCCCACCAGCGGCACGGCTGCCTTCTCGTCCGGCTTGAACGTCACCACCTTCCTGCGTGCCATCCAGGTAGTGAACTACAGCCGTGAGGCCCTGGCGGAAGTAAGCGGGCACATCGTC
This sequence comes from Pseudarthrobacter sp. R1, assembly GCF_024494415.1. NCBI lineage: Bacteria > Bacillati > Actinomycetota > Actinomycetes > Micrococcales > Micrococcaceae > Pseudarthrobacter > Pseudarthrobacter sp. R1. The sequence goes on from NZ_JAMKFI010000007.1 coordinate 82,687, forward strand.
AGCCTCGCCGGCGCAGAAGACCTGCCCGCCCACGGCGAGGCCGTGACGGCCCGGTTCCCAGGGGGCCAGGACCTGCCGGGCTCCGATATCTAGTAGGACCAACCACAACATGTAGTAGTTACAGGCTTGTGATTAGGGTGTGCCGGGACGTAAACTGAGAGGCAATACCGGGCGGCCTGTGCGTTGCCGCAGCGGTCATCAGTAAGCAAGCCACCAGCGACGAACATCCAGCGAAAGAAGGGACGCCATGTATTGTCCGTTCTGCCGCAACCCCGACTCCCGGGTGGTTGACAGCCGCATGGCGGACGACGGCTCGGCCATCCGCCGGCGCCGCCAGTGCCCTGAATGCGGGCGCAGGTTCACCACGGTGGAGACCACCAGTTTGTCCGTCATCAAGCGTTCCGGCGTGGGGGAGCCCTTCAGCCGCAGCAAGGTCATCAACGGTGTCCGCAAGGCCTGCCAGGGACGCCCTGTCAGCGAGGACGACCTCGCGCTGCTCGCCCAGGAAGTCGAGGAGCAGATCCGCTCATCCGGCGCCGCCGAGATCGACGCCCACGAGGTGGGACTCGTTATCCTCGGTCCGCTGCAGAAGCTGGACAAGGTGGCCTACCTCCGCTTCGCGAGCGTCTACCAGGCTTTTGAATCCCTGGAGGATTTCGAATCGGCCATCGCCCTGCTCCGCCAGGAAGCCGAAGAGGACGCAAAGGGTACTCCTGCCAAGGGTGCCAGAAGCTCCGAAAAGAGCGCACTGTAAGCTCCGGTGGTGGCAGTGGAGGGGAAGCCGCAGCCACCACCGGCACCACACCTGCCGCCTGCAGAGGCACACCTGCCGCCTGCAAAGGGCCCGGCCGGCTACCTTCCCCCTGAAACGGGCAGCACGGCGCCGGTGATATAGCCCGCCTCCGCCGACATCAGCCACAGTACGGCGGCCGCCACCTCTTCGGGTTCGGCGCCCCTGCCGAGCGGAATGGTCGGGTTGAGCCGCTCAACGCGGTCCGGCATCCCGGCCGCGGCGTGCAAGCCGGTGTTGGTGCTCCCGGGGGCAACTGCGTTGACCCGGATGCCCTGCTTTGCCACTTCAGCCGCCAGGCCCGTGGTGAGCACATCCACCGCCCCCTTGGACGCCGCGTAGTGCGCCCAGGTTCCGGGGGAACCTGCCTTGGTGGCGGTGGAGGAGATATTGATGATGGAACCGCCGGCGCCGCCCGCCCGGCTGTTCAGACGCCGCACCGCTTCCTGGCAGACGTAGATCAGCCCGGTGACGTTGACATCCATGACCCGCCGGATGTTCTCAGCGGGCATGTCCACGAGGTTCCCGATCAGGTTGCCGGTGATGCCCGCGTTGTTTACTACTGCAGTCAGCGGCCCAAGCCGCGCGGCGGCGTCGAACAGGGAGCGGACTGCGGCGGGATCGCTGACGTCGGCCTTGGCACGTACTGCCGTGCCGCCGTCGTCCGTGATGTCCTTTACCACCGCCGCGGCACCGTCAGCATCGGCGGAGTAGTTCACCACCACGGCGTAACCGGTGCGGGCAGCCAAGCGGGCGGTGGCGGCACCGATGCCCCGGCTGGCACCGGTGACCACCATGACGCCGCGGGTGGCAGGGCCGGAAATGACGCCCACCGCTATTTGGCGAGCTTGTGCTTCAAGGCGATTTCGATAGCGGCGCCGACGATACCGGCCTCGTTCCGCAGGACCGCAGGCACGATCGGCGTGCGGAGCTTGAGGTTGGGCAGGTACTCGTCCGCCCGCTTGGAAATGCCCCCGCCCACAATGAACAGCTCGGGGGAGAACAGGAACTCCACATGGGAGAAGTAGCGCTGCAGCAGGACGCTGTATTCGTCCCAGGTGAGGCCGTCCCTTTCACGGGCCACGGCGGAGGCCTTGGTTTCCGCGTCGTGGCCGTCGATCTCCAGGTGGCCCAGCTCGGCGTTCGGAACGAGTTTGCCGTCGAAGATAAAGGCCGAGCCGATTCCCGTGCCGAGGGTGATCACCAGAACCGTGCCGGCGACCCCTGCCCCGGCGCCATAGCGGGCCTCCGCGAGGCCGGCGGCGTCGGCGTCGTTGATGACCTCGACCGGACGGCCCAGGCGCGCCGTCAGGAGGCCGTCGATGTCGGTGTTGAGCCAGCTCTTGTCCACGTTCGCGGCAGAGTGGACCACGCCGTGCTGGATGATGCCGGGGAAGGTGACGCCAACGGGGGAGCCGGCAGCAGGCGCCTCAGGCCGTGCCGAGAGCTCGGAAACCACCAGTGCCACTGCCTCGGCAACCGACTCCGGGGTGGCCGGTTGAGGGGTGGGAACGCGGAAGCGGTCACCCAGCAGTTTGCCCTTCTTCAGGTCGACGATGCCGCCCTTGATTCCCGTGCCTCCGATGTCGATGCCGATCAGCGGGGCGTTCTTGTGCGACTTCTCGTCCTTCTTGGCCAATGGGTTTTCCGTTCGTGGCAGGGGCGGGCAGGGAAGGGGCGGCGGGAAGCCGGCCCGGTAGTTGCGTGGTCAACGGCGCTGGCTGACCGGTAAAACTGTTGGGAAGCTCGGGACTGCTGCAGGTCAGGGCAGGGTCAGGATCTCCGCCCCGGACTCGGTGACCAGCAGGGTGTGCTCAAACTGGGCCGTGCGCTTGCGGTCCCGCGTTACAACGGTCCAGTCGTCGGCCCACATGTCCCACTCCACGGTGCCCAGCGTCAGCATCGGTTCAATGGTGAACACCATGCCGGGCTCAATCACCGTGCTGTAGGCGGGGGCGGCGTCGTAGTGCGGGATGATGAGCCCGGTGTGGAAGGCCTCGCCGACACCGTGGCCGGTGAAGTCCCGGACCACCCCGTAGCCAAAGCGCTTGGCGTAGGACTCGATGGCGCGGCCGATCACGTTGATCTCGCGTCCCGGGGCAACGGCCTTGATGGCACGGTTCAGGGATTCCTGGGTCCGTTCCACGAGCAGGCGGGACTCCTCGTCAACATCCCCCACCAGGAAGGTGTAATTGGTGTCGCCGTGGACGCCGTCGATATAGGCCGTGATGTCGATGTTGAGGATGTCGCCGTCGTTGACAACGGTGGTGTCCGGGATCCCGTGGCAGATGACCTCGTTCAGGGACGAGCACAAGGACTTGGGGAATCCCCGGTATCCGAGGGTGGAAGGGTAGGCGTGGTGGTCAAGGAGGAACTCGTGGCCCACCTTGTCCAGCTGGTCGGTGGTGACACCAGGCTCGATGTGCCTGCCCACTTCAACGATGGCTTGCGCGGCGATTTTTGCGGCCACGCGGATCTTCTCGACGGTTTCCGCGGACTTTACCTCGGAGCCGGTGAACTTCGCGGGTGCCGGCCTGCCCACATACTCGGGGCGGGGAATGGACGCCGGTACGGGACGCTGCGGGCTGACGGTTCCCGGGGTAAGGGTGCCGATGGGTGCAGTCGAGGCAAGGGAAGGCATAGATTGATCATATAAGGCACCACAGAAGGCCTAACAACCGGGAGCCGCGTCTGTCCCGCGTAAGGGTTTAAGTTACGCGCGTCACGCAGGTTCCTGCCTGCCGGAACGGGGAACAACGATGACTGAGTACTGGTACAACATCAAAACCCACGAGGTGGAGGAGGACCGGCTCTCGGATTGGAGCCAGCTGATCGGCCCCTACAAGACCAGGGCAGAAGCGGAGCACGCCCTGGAGAAGGTCCGCGCCCGCAATGAAGCCTGGGAGAAGGACGACGACGACTGACGGGCATGCAGGGCAGGCCGGCCTGGCGCCGGCCTGCTTCCGGAGAACCTGAGACTAGAAAGTGTGCTCAGGCCCGGGGAACTGGCCGGACCTGACATCCTCACCGTAGGCCGCGGCCGCATCCAGGAGAGTGGTCCGAAGGTCCGCGTACTGCTTGACGAACTTGGCCATCCTGCCGCCCCGGAGCCCGGCCATGTCCTGCCAGACCAGCACCTGGCCGGTGGTCTCCTTGCCGGCGCCGATGCCCACGGTGGGAACGGAAACGGCTTTATCCACTGCCGCCGCCGTCTCCGCGGGGACCATTTCCATCAGCACGCTGAAGGCGCCGGCATCAGCCAACGCCACGGCGTCGTCAATCAGGCGTTGAGCGTCGTCGCCGCGGCCCTGGACACGGTAACCGCCCAGCGCGTGCTCACTCTGCGGCGTAAAGCCGATGTGGGCCATCACCGGAATCCCGGCCTGCACCATGGCACGGACCGTCGGCGCATAGTATTTCCCGCCTTCGATTTTGACCGCATGCGCCAGGCCTTCCTTCAGGAACCGCACGCCTGCGGCGACGGCCTGCTCGGGGGAAACCTCGTAGCTGCCGAACGGCAGGTCGGCCACGACGAGGGCGCGCCTGGCGGACCTTGCTACTGCGCGGCACAGGGGCAGCAGTTCATCCACGGTTACCGGCAGGCTGGTCTCATTGCCGAAGACATTGTTGGACGCCGAGTCGCCCACGAGGAGCACCTCGATGCCGGCAGCATCGAAGATTTCTGCCGTGTACTGCTCGTAGGCAGTCAGCATCGCAAACCGGGTTCCGTCCTTCTTGGCCTGCTGAAGGTGGTGGACGCGCACCTTGGCAGGCTTCCGCTCCGATGGTGGCGGCGCGCCCTGGCCGGGCCCGCTGCCGTAGGGGGCGGGGACGTCGGCGGACGTGCTTGAGTCAGGGCGGTTGCTTGAGGCCATGGCACGAGCGTAATGCGGCACCAGCGGTCCTAGCTACAGGCGTTGGTTCCCAGCATGGGTGATTCGCGTCATAACTGAGGCGTTAGCGGCGCCCGGGCAGGGGCTGCTGTTGCTGTGATTTCCCCGGCCGCCGTGTTAACGCTGTGTTACGCGGCCTGCAGGCTCCAGCGCGGGCGTCAATTGCTTAGTACAGTGTTTGTGAACTGCTGCCGGCATTCTGCGGACCGGGGCATGGACGTTGACCGGAGAAGAGGCCATCATGGACCGCCAGCAAGAGTTTGTCCTGCGCACAATCGAAGAGCGCGACGTACGTTTCGTACGCCTGTGGTTCACCGACGTCGTGGGTTCACTCAAGTCCGTGGCGCTGGCGCCGGCCGAAGTTGAGGGCGCATTCGAAGAAGGCCTCGGGTTCGACGGTTCAGCCATTGAAGGGCTCGCGCGTGTCTTTGAGTCCGACATGCTCGCGCAGCCGGACCCGTCCACCTTCCAGATCCTCCCGTGGCGCGGCGAAACCGAGCAGACGTCCCGCATGTTCTGCGACATCCTGACGCCTGACGGTGAGCCTTCCACCGCAGATCCGCGCAACGTCCTCAAGCGCACCCTCGCCAAGGCCGCGGACATGGGGTTCACCTGCTACACCCACCCTGAGATCGAGTTCTACCTCCTCAAATCCCAGGAGCCAGGCCCGGACGGCGCGCCGGTGCCGGTTGACGAGGGCGGCTACTTTGACCACGTCCCGGGCGGAGTGGCCCAGGATTTCCGCCGCACGGCCGTAACGATGCTGGAATCCGTGGGCATTTCGGTGGAGTTCAGCCACCACGAAGCCGGGCCGGGGCAGAACGAGATCGATTTGCGCTACGCGGATGCACTCCAGACGGCGGACAACATTATGACGTTCCGGACAATCATCAAGGAAGTGGCGCTCCAGCAGGGGACCTACGCCACCTTTATGCCCAAGCCCTTCACCGCGCACCCCGGCTCCGGCATGCACACCCACTTCTCCCTGTTCGAGGGCGACACCAACGCCTTCTATGAGGCCGGCGCCGAATTCCAGCTGTCCAAGACAGCGCGCCAATTCATTGCCGGCATCCTCAAGCACGCTCCCGAGTTCACCGCGGTGACAAACCAGTTCGTGAACTCCTACAAGCGGCTGTGGGGCGGCGGGGAGGCCCCAAGCTACCTCAGCTGGGGACATAACAACCGCTCGGCCCTGGTCCGCGTTCCGCTGTACAAGCCGGGCAAGGGCCAGTCCGCGCGGATCGAGTACCGCGGCATCGATTCCGCAGCCAACCCCTACCTTGCCTACGCCGTCCTGCTGGGCGCCGGGCTGAAGGGCATCGAGGAAGGCTACGACCTGCCGGCTGCCGCCGAGGACGACGTCTGGTCGCTGAGTTCGGCGGAGCGCCGCGCGATGGGGCACGATCCCCTTCCGGCCAGCCTGCATGAGGCTATCCGCTCGATGGAAGACTCTGAATTGATGCCCCAGATCCTGGGCGAGCAGGTTTACGAACACTTCCTGCGGAACAAGCGCGCCGAGTGGCAGGACTACCGGCTCCAGGTGACGCCGTACGAGCTGCAGCGCAACCTGGGAATCCTCTAGGCATCGGTTGTGAGCCTCGCACGGCGCCTGATTTCGGCCGGCTTCAGCGACCTGGAGAAGGGCGAGCGGTTCCTGGCTGCCCGTGAACTTGTTGGACTGGACGAAGACCGGCTCTTTGCGGGGCTGCAGATGGCAGCCAGCCCGGACACAGCCCTTCAATCCCTGGTGCGGCTGATCGAAAAGCATCCTGCCCTTCGCGAACTGGCGGGCGCCGATCCGGAAACGAGTGAACCCCTCTACCGGGTGCTGGGGGCTTCAGAGGCGCTGGGGGAGTTCCTTATCCGCCACCCCGAGCACCTCGACGCCCTTAATGTGCGTCCCAGCCCCGAGCCCCTGCAGGCGGATGCTTCGGCTCTGCGCGCTGCCCTCCTCCACTCGGTGGGCGCCGATCCGCGGGCCGCCCGGCCCATCGCCGGGGTCACCGGTACGGAGGCGTACGCCGCCCTGCGGACGGCGTACCGCCGGGGGGTGGTGGATCTTGCGGTCAAGGACCTGTGCGCGGCGGATCCACTGGACTTCCTGCCCCTGGCGGGCGGGGAGCTCGCAGACCTCGCCGGCGCAGCAATCGAGGCGGCCCTCGCTGTTTCGCGCGCCGAGGCAGCGGGCCAGTTCAGCGCCTCGGACGTGGCCGACGTCGGCCTTGCAGTCATCGGGATGGGCAAGTGCGGAGCGCGCGAGCTTAACTACATTTCCGACGTCGACGTCATTTATGTGGTGGACGCGGGCGGCCTGGAGGACGCGCAGGCCAGCACCATCGGCGCTGCCCTTGCCAGCGGAATTTCCCGCGCCATTTCATCAGTCGCCAGGGAACCCGGGCTGTGGGAAGTGGATGCCAACCTCCGGCCGGAAGGGAAGTCCGGGCCGCTGGTGCGTACACTCGCCTCCCACCAGACGTACTACGCACGCTGGGCCGAAAGCTGGGAGTTCCAGGCACTGCTGAAGGCCCGCACCATCGCCGGCGATGTCGCCCTGGGCCGGCAGTACGAGGACGCCATTGCGCCGCTGATCTGGAGTTCAGCGAGCCGCGACGGATTCGTTGAGTCCGTGCAGGCCATGCGCCGCCGGGTCACGGAACACATTCCGCAAGCCGAGGAACAGCGGCAGATCAAGCTGGGCCGCGGCGGACTTCGTGACGTTGAATTCACGGTGCAGCTGCTCCAGCTGGTCCACGGCAAGTCCGACGAAAGCCTGCGCCGGCGCGACACGACCTCCGCCATCGCGGCCTTGTCAGCAGGCGGTTACATCGGACGCACCGATGCCGCGGCCTTCGACAACGCCTACCGCTACCTGCGCCTGCTGGAGCACCGCATCCAGCTCTTCCAGCTGCGCAGGACTCACCTGATGCCGGTGGGCGAGCCGGCCCTCCGGGCGCTGGCCAAGGCAGTTCTGGGGCCGTTTTCCAATGAGCGTCCGCATCCCGACGCCCTGCTGGCGGCCTGGCAGAAAACAAAGCGCTCGGTGCGTGAGCTGCATGAGCGTATTTTCTACCGGCCCCTGCTCAACACCGCAGCCAAACTCAGCAGCGAAGACGCCAGGCTCACGCCCGAAGCCGCCCAGGGCCGGCTTGCTGCCCTCGGCTACCGGGACCCGAAGGGCGCCATGCGCCACATCGAAGCCCTCACCGCCGGGGTGAGCCGCAGGGCTGCGCTGCAACGGCAGCTGCTGCCCATCCTGCTCGATTGGCTGGCTGAAGGCGTGGATCCCGATGCCGGCCTCCTCGCCTTCCGCCGGGTCAGCGAAGCCCTGGGCACCACCCACTGGTACCTGGGAATGCTCAGGGACTCCAACGCTGCCGCCGAGCGCCTGTGCCACATGCTGTCGAATTCGCGGCTGATCGCTGACCTGCTGGAAGTCTCGCCTGAATCGGTGGCGTGGCTCGGCCATGACAAGGACCTGGTGCCGGTCACCTTTGAAGCACAGTGGCAGGAGATTACCTCCAAAATGTCCCGCCATGCTGATCCGGAAAGTGCCATGCGGCTGATCCGCCTGATCAGGCGGCGGGAGACGCTGAGGATCGCCATCGCCGACTCCGCCGGACTGCTGGACCAGGACCGCGTGGGAGCGGCCCTGGCGGACACCGACAGGGCTGCGGTGCTGGGCGCGCTGCGCGTGGCGGAAGGAATCGTCTCCGCCAAGGGGCCACTGAAAACGGCTGTCCTGGTGGTTGCCATGGGCCGGCAGGGCGGCCGCGAAATCGGCTACGGGTCCGACGCCGATGTGATGTACGTCCACAGGGCACTGCCGGGCTTTTCGGAGGTGGAGGCACAGGAGCAGGCATCGCGGATAGTGGCGAAGGTTTCCAGCCTCCTGACCCAGCCGCTGAAGCCGGCCATTATGGCCGAACGGGTGCTGCAGGTGGACGCCGACCTGCGGCCGGAAGGCAAGAGCGGCGCCATGGTCCGTTCCCTGGACTCCTTCGCCGAGTACTATCGGCGCTGGTCGCTCATCTGGGAGGCGCAGGCGCTGCTGCGTGCACGGCCGATGGCGGGAGATGACGCCCTGGCCGCGGACTTCCTCGACCTCATCAATCCCCTCAGGTATCCGGAATCCATATCGGAGCAGGATGTCCGCGAAATCCGGCGGGTTAAGGCACGGGTTGAATCAGAACGCCTGCCCCGCGGGGCTGATCCCGCCAGGCACCTCAAGCTGGGCCGGGGCGGGCTCAGCGACGTCGAGTGGCTGGTCCAGCTTTTGCAGCTTCAGCATGCCGGCAACCACGAGGAGCTGCGGACCACGTCCACCATTGGTGCGCTCGAAGCCGCAACGCGCGCCGGGCTGCTGGACGGGGACGACGCGGACCTGCTGGCGGCTGCCTGGCGCCTTGCCAGCCGGATCAGGTCTGCAAACGTCATCTGGAGCGGCAAGGCCTCGGACCTGCTGCCATCCTCACGGCGTGACCTGGAAGCCGTGGCGCGGTGGTGCGGTTACGAACCCGGCCAGGCCGCGGTTTTGGAAGAGGACTACCTGCGCGTCAGCCGCCGGGCCAGGGCAGTCTTTGAGCGGGTTTTCTACGGCCACTAACGCGGTTGCTGCGCCTTGTCCGTTGGGAAGTGGCTGACACTTGTCCGGGGCCGGTGTTAGTTTGAGGCCATGGCTACCCAAATCTTTTTCAACCTGCCCGTTAAAGACCTGAACCGCTCCGTGGAGTTCTTCGCTGCCCTCGGCTTCTCCTTCAACCCGGACTATACGGATGAGAATGCCACGTGCATGATCATCAACGAGAATGCTTACGTCATGCTCCTGGTGGACACCTTCTTCAAGACTTTCACGTCCAAGGGGGTTGCCAACAGCAAGGACTCCGCGGAAGCGATCATCGCCTACTCCGTGGACAGCCGGGAGGCGGTGGATGAGGCCGTCAAGACCGCCCTGGCCTCCGGCGGGTCCCCGTCCGAAGACCCCCAGGACTACGGATTTATGTACAACCACAGCTTCCAGGACCCGGACGGCCACCTCTGGGAAGTGATGTGGATGGATCCTGCCGGTCCGCCGGCTGATTCCGTGGCGGCTGATTCCATGTCCACTGGCGGGTCCGCCGGCCCGCGGTCCTGAGCGGCGTGGACCCCATCGTCTGGCTGATTTCGCTTCAGGACCTCGACGACGACGCACGTGCCATCCAGTTGGGCGCAGTGGCGGAGCTTGAGCTCGGGCCGGGCCAGGAGCAGTTCGTCGGTGATCCGCTGCGGATGGTCCTGGCGGGGCTCGCTGAGGACTCCCGGCGGCCCTATGTGATGGAATGCCGCGGCCGGGCCGTCGGCGTGCTCACGCTGCAGGCCGGAGCAGCCCGGCTGGCGGGCTGGCCGGACGACGATTCGGCCTGGCTGCTGCGGGGATTCCTGATCGACCGGCGTGAACAGGGCAAAGGCCTTGGCCCACTGGGTGCGGCCGCCGCGGTGGCAGCCGCCGAAAAACTTAGCGCCAGGCATGGGACCGGTGAGGCGGGCGTCGTCCTTTCCGTGAACGAATCGAATCCGGCAGGATTATCCGCTTACCGCCGCGCCGGCTTTGAGGACCGCGGCCAATATTCGGGGGGCCCAGCCGGATCCCAGCGGATCATGTTCCGCGGTTTTGACCGGTCCGCCGCACCGTAACCGGGCAGGGCCGGCGTTGCGCTCGGTCCGGTATTGGCCGAGTATGAGGATTGACGGTGTTCTTCAAACCTTGTTGGGGGGAAGGCTTGCAAAGTCTTCGTCTCGGGGAGCATCGTCAGGGGATCCGGTTCCCGGTCTCAGCACGTCTGGAGCCGGATCCCCACCTTTCAGGAGCGGTCCTTCGGAGCGGTACCTCCGGACAACATGGTGCCGGCCCTTCCGCAGCCAGTGGAGGGCCCCTATGCTGGGTTCTACATCGATAGCTCTGGGGGCTACAAACGTAGTTTGGGAAGCCATGAAGCAGCTCAGGATGGCCCTGCCGGCCTTTGTATTATTGCTCACGGCCTGTTCAGCGCCGGCGCCGGTGCAGGGCAGCCCGACGGCGGAAGCGGCGGTCCCGGTCGCCGACCTGCTATCGGTCACGGCACCCGGGGCGGTGCCCGCCGCGTCATACGGGTTAACGACGGCCTCAGGGGCCCGCATTACTTTCACGTTGCCCACACCTGTGGTGGACCCTGCTGTGGCGGCAATCGACGCCTACAGGGCAAAGGTTGGAGCAGCGCCCGTTTCATACCTTGTTGCGGATGTGGACAACCGCGCAGGCACCGCACCAGTGAATCTGTACACGGTGAACGCCTTCAGTGAAGAAGGCCGTCAGTCCACGTTCACCAGCGTTGCCGATGCGCTCCACAGCTGGGCACCCACCTTCAGCTACGACTTCGGGTGGTCCATGAATGGCAAGAGCCTGGATGAGGAACAGGGCGCCGCACTGAAGTGTGAGGCCAATAACCTGTACAACGCGGACATCGCTGACGTGGACACAGCGGAGCGCACCACCGTCATTCTCGCTTCCCCGGACGCTGAACTGCCAACCGAATTCACCCGCGTCGCCGTACAGCCGTCCGTTACGGGCGGTGAGGAGGAAGCGCACCCGCTTCGGTGAGGCGGACAAACGGACCGGCCGGCAGCCTGGCGGATCCGGACAGCAGAAAGGCCGGCTTCAAGGGGGAAACCCTGAAGCCGGCCTTTTCCTGTCTTAAGGTCCTGCAGCATGTTGGCGGACTATGCCCGCATTAGCCGCAGACCGTAACTAGACGCCGTAGTAGAGCTCGAACTCGTAGGGGTTCGGGCGCAGTGACAGCGGACGGATTTCGTTCTCGTACTTGTACTCGATCCAGGTGTCGATCAGGTCCTGGGTGAACACGCCGCCGGCCTGCAGGAACTCGTTGTCCTCCGCCAGGGCCTCCAGGGCTTCCTCAAGCGTGCCCGGAGCCTTGGGGATGTCCTTGGCTTCTTCTGCGGGGAGCTCGTAGAGGTCCTTGTCGATCGGTGCCGGCGGTTCGATGCGGTTGCGGATGCCGTCGATGCCGGCCATCAGCTGGGCAGCGAATGCCAGGTACGGGTTGGAGGAGGGGTCCGGCGCGCGGAACTCGATGCGCTTGGCCTTGGGGTTGGTGCCCGTGATGGGGATACGGATACCGGCGGAGCGGTTGCCCTGCGAGTAGACCATGTTGACCGGAGCTTCGAAGCCCTTGACCAGGCGGCGGTAGGAGTTCACCGTCGGGTTGGTGAACGCCAGGACGGCGGAGGCGTGCTTGAGCAGGCCGCCGATGTACCAGCGGGCGGTGTCGGACAGGCCGGCGTAGCCCTTCTCGTCGTAGAACAGCGGCTCGCCGCCGTTCCACAGCGACTGGTGGCAGTGCATGCCGGAGCCGTTGTCGCCGAAGACCGGCTTGGGCATAAACGTCACGGACTTGCCCCAGGCGTCTGCGGTGTTCTTGATGACGTACTTGAACTTCTGCAGGTCATCGGCAGCGTGGGTCAGGGTGGTGAACTTGTAGTTGATCTCAGCCTGGCCGGCGGAGCCCACTTCGTGGTGGCTGCGCTCGACCTCGAGGCCGGCTTCGTCCAGGGCGACGCACATGGCGTCGCGCAGGTCAGCCTGCTTGTCGGTGGGGGAGACCGGGAAGTAGCCGCCCTTGACGGGGGTCTTGTAACCGAGGTTTCCGCCCTCTTCCTCGCGGCCGGTGTTCCAGTGGGCTTCCTCGGAATCGATCTTGTAGAAGCTGCCCTGCGGGGAGGACTGGTACTGGACGTTGTCGAACACGAAGAACTCGGCTTCGGGAGCGAAGAAGGCGGTGTCAGCGATGCCGGTGGAGGCCAGGTAGGCTTCGGCCTTCTCAGCCACGCCGCGGGGGTCGCGGTGGTAGGGATCGCCGGTGCGGGGGTTGACGATGGAGAAGTTCAGAGCAAGGGTCTTCTCCATGCGGAACGTGTCCAGGAACGCGGTGGTGACGTCCGGGATCAGCTGCATGTCGGATTCGGCAATGCCCTGGAAACCGCGGATGGAGGATCCGTCGAAGAGCTGGCCGTTGATGAAAAAGTCGGCGTCAACGCTCTTGGCCGGGACGTTGAAGTGCTGCTGGACACCCGGAAGGTCGGTGAAACGGATATCGACGAATTTAATGTCTTCGTCTTTGATGAACTTGAGGACCTCGTCCGCAGTCTTGAACATCTATGCTCCTAACGCATATGTAACTATCTGGCGTGAAAGCCATCTGATCCAGCGCAATCCAAAGCAGGGAAACGCCGCAGTGTTTCCCTGCTGAAAGTACCCGCTGCACATGTCTGCCGGTGGATTTGCTTGAAACTGCTAACAGCCTATGGACGCGGCATTTCCCGTCCGTGTCCGCATTGTTTCGGGCAGGTTACAGAATGCCCTGATATGGAAAGGCTATCCGCCGTCCACACTGTGGTCTAACCGCTTCCACAGTGTGGGCGAAGGAACCGAAGTAAACTTGGACGGTGGTAGATCGCAAAGACATTGGCTCCTGGCTCACCGGCCCTGACACCTCGGGCATCTCCAAGTATCCGGGTGAGCGGCTTGGGCTTCCGGAATCCGGATCCGGCTCCATTGCCCGGGCCGGGCGCAGGATCATCGCGATCATGATCGACTGGGGCATTGCGCTGCTCATCAGCAATTTCGCCTTCGGGGGCGATGCCTGGGCCACCCTGGCGATTTTCGCCGTCGAACAAATCCTCCTGGTGGGCACGCTTGGCTACAGCATCGGGCACCGCGCCGCCGGCATCCACGTGGTGAAAGCCGGCGGCGGAGCGCCGGGACCGCTGGCCGCGGTGGTGAGGTCGGTGCTGCTTTGCCTGGTGGTTCCCGCCGTCATCTTCGATCCTGACCACCGCGGTCTCCACGACAAAGCGATGGATACGCTGCTCCTGCGCCGGTAGGAGCCCCGGGATTCAGACCCGGCTGGCTTCCTTCGCTGCCGGAGCCCCGGCTGCGGCAGCCGCAAGGTACCCCCGCTTGCCGGCCCAACGCTCAAACCAGAGGGTGGCAAACGGGAAGACGGCGGAAAGGCCTGCGAAGAGGGCCACCACGAACGGCCAGCGCTGCAGCCGCCAGAGTGCCAGCGCCGCGATCCCGTAGCCCACAAACAAGGCGCCGTGGACGGGCCCGGCCACCTGCACGCCAATTTCCGTGGTGCCGGCGATCCACTTGAAGTACATGCCCACCAGAAGCGCCGCCCAGCTGAACGCTTCGGCGATCGCGAGAATCCGGAAGGCGCGGAGCACGGCATTCCTCACGGAAGACTCCACCTGGTCCTGTTGGGCCTCGTTTTGTTTCGCCTTGTCCTGTTCCACTGTGTCCTGTTCCACTGTGTCCTGTCCTGTCGTCGGTATTGCGCCGTAGGCCGGCATGAAAAAGCCCCGGTCCCGGCTCATGGCCGGAAACCGGGGCGTGCGCTCTAGCGTCCGCGGTTGGGGCGGGCTTTGTAGGGGTCGATGCCCTTGGGGATGGGGAGACGGTTGCCCAGCGAAGCGATGCGCTTGGACACGGCATTCACCTCAAGCTTGGTCAGTTCCTTCTTCAGCTTGCCCATCTTCTTCGCTACCTGGCTGATGGGAACCTGGCCCTCGCCGCGGCCGCTCTCAATGACATGCACAGTGACGTTGGGAAGGATCCGCGCCAGGCGCTTGCGTTCCGCGTCCAGCAGCGGCTTCACACGGTGCGTGGGGCCTTCGCTGACCAGCACGACGCCGGGGCGGCCGATGGCGCGGAACACGGCGTCCTGCGTGCGCGGGTTAACGGCGACTGGCTGTTCCTCGGTGATCCAGCCGCGCCGAAGCGTTCCCAGAGCGGCGCCGGAGGCGCCGGGCTGGTTTTCAATCTGGGCGAAAGCCGCACGTTCCGCGCGCCGCGAGAGGATCAGCGTGGCTCCCAGCAGGCCCAGCGGAATACCGATGATCAGGCCCGTGATCCAGTTTTCAAGCCAGAATCCCACCAGGAAGCTGACAGCCACAACACCGAGGAAAACCAGCAGCATAAGCCACGGAACCATGGGGTCGTGGCGGCGGGTCATGTTGAAGACCTCGCCGATCTGCTTGAGCCGGCTGGGCCTCTTGACCTTTGCTTCTTTCGGCTTGCGGGAGAAGAGGCCACGCTTGACTGCGCTGGAGCCAGACGGAGTGGAGTTGCTGGAATCAGGGGATTTCGCCATAGTGACTTAATTCTACGTGACCAAAGCCCAAGGGCCGGCACCGAAGACTTCCGGTGCCGGCCCTTGGGGGATGAAGAGTTTCCGGGGTCAGGAGTGGGCTGCGAGGAGGGAGCTGGCTTCCTGGCGGGTGGTGCCGGAGGACTCGATGTGGGCCAGTTCTGCGGGGATGTCCCAGCCCTTCTTGCGCATTGCGGTGGCCCAGAGCCGGCCGGCGCGGTAGGAGGAACGGACCAGCGGGCCGGACATCACGCCGAGGAACCCGATCTCGGTGGCTTCGTCCTGCAGGTCCACGAACTCCTGCGGCTTGACCCACCGGTCCACCGGCAGGTGCCGCTCGGACGGGCGCAGGTACTGGGTGATGGTGATCAGGTCACAGCCGGCCTCGTGCAGGTCCCGCAGCGCTTCGGAGATCTCCTCACGGGTCTCGCCCATGCCCAGGATCAGGTTGGACTTGGTCACCATGCCCAGGTTCCGGCCCTGCGTGATCACATCCAGGGACCGCTCATACCGGAACGCCGGCCGGATCCGCTTGAAAATCCGGGGCACGGTCTCCACGTTGTGCGCGAACACCTCGGGCTTGGAGTCGCAGATCGCGGCGATGTGTTCGGGCTTGCCGGAGAAGTCCGGGATCAGCAGCTCCACGCCGGTGCCCGGGTTCAGTTCGTGGATCTTGCGGACCGTCTCGGCGTACAGCCACACGCCCTCGTCCTCGAGGTCATCGCGGGCCACGCCGGTGACGGTGGCGTAGCGCAGCTGCATCGCCTGCACCGACCTGGCCACCTTGGTGGGTTCGAACCGGTCCACCGGGGAGGGCTTGCCGGTATCGATCTGGCAGAAATCACACCTCCGGGTGCACTCGGACCCGCCGATCAGGAACGTGGCCTCCTTGTCCTCCCAGCACTCAAAGATGTTGGGGCAGCCGGCCTCCTCACACACGGTGTGCAGGCCTTCCTTCTTCACCAGGTTCTTGAGCTGGACGAACTCCGGGCCCATCTGGACCTTGGCCTTGATCCAGTCCGGCTTCCGCTCCACCGGGACAGCAGAGTTGCGCTGTTCAACGCGCA
>NZ_JAMKFI010000007.1:98717-166809 GCF_024494415.1 Pseudarthrobacter sp. R1
TTGAGCTGGACGAACTCCGGGCCCATCTGGACCTTGGCCTTGATCCAGTCCGGCTTCCGCTCCACCGGGACAGCAGAGTTGCGCTGTTCAACGCGCAAAAGCTTCCGGCCTTCAGGTGCCAATGTCACAGTAGAGCTCCTTCGGGGGTAGCGATCAGGGCGTCTTCATTCTTGCGCAGTTCTTCGGTGATTCTGGAAACGAGGTCAGCCGGGGAGACGTCATAACCGGTTTCCTGGGCGATGGTTGTTACGCCGGCATCTGTTATGCCACAGGCAATGATCTGCGTGTACGGGGCGAGATCGTTGTTGCAGTTGATGGCGAACCCGTGCATGGTGACGCCCTCATGGACACGGATGCCGATGGCGGCAATCTTCCTGTCCGGGCCCTTCGCGTCTGCTGCGATCCACACCCCTGCCCGGCCCTTGATCCGCACGGCCTGGATGCCGTAGTCGGCAAGGACATTGATGATGACGGATTCGAGGCGTTCGACGTAGTCGCGAATCCCCGCCCGGTTCTTCAGCTTGATGATGGGATAGCCCACCAGCTGGCCGGGGCCATGCCACGTGAGCTTGCCGCCGCGGTCCACCGGGACCACCGGCGTGCCATCGAAGGGCCGTTCGTGATCCTCCGTCCGTTTACCGGCCGTATAGACCGGGGCGTGTTCGAGGAGGAGTACAGTGCTCGGGGCCTTTCCGGCGACGACGTCGTCGTGGAGTTCGCTCTGGATGGCCCAACCGCGGGTGTAGTCGACGAAGTCCGGAGCAAGACCCAGCTGTGAAAACTCAAGAGTCATGGCATCCAGCTTAGACCTTGGGCGCCCACGCACCCGGTTTAGTGCTTAAGCTCACCGTGCACTCCCGGGCCCTGGGGCAGGGCGCCTGGTGACCCTGTGGATAACTTCTGCGCGCCGCGCCGGATTCGACTAAACATGGGTCATGGAAGATTTGCAGGGGATAACGGCCTCCGGTTATGCCGTAGGGCGGTTGCTTGGCCGCGGCGGCAGTTCCTCTGTCTGGTTGGTTCGGGAGGAACGGAGCGGACGGGAGTTCGCCCTGAAGTACTTCCGTCCGCCCGCCCGCAGGTCGTCCCGGGGAACCGCGATGACGGAAGAAGGTATCCGGCGGGAGATCCGCATCCTGTCCGTCCTGGATCATCCGCACCTCATCAAGGCCTACGACACTGTGGCGTTGGCCGGCGCGGAAGGCCCTGCCGCACTGATCATGGACTACGCACCAGGCGGCTCCCTCGCAGGCCTGATCGCTGCCAGGGGAAAACTCAGCGTGGGGGAAACAGTGACGGTGCTGACGCCCATCGCCCAGGCCCTGGCGTATTTGCATGGTACGGGGTTCACCCATGCCGACGTAGCGCCGGGCAACGTCCTGTTCACCGCCCACGGCAAACCGATGTTGTCCGACGTCGGCATCGCCCGGATGCTGGGTGATCCCGGCTCCGCAGCCGGTGCAGGCACACCCGGATTTCTGGATCCCGCGCCGGTGGACGCGGTTCGGGCCGGCCTTCAGCCCGAACGTGACGTCTATTCAGTGGCCGCGCTCGGCTGGTTCTGCCTCACCGGCTTGCCTCCGCAGCGGACGGCGGACCGGCCGCCCTTGTCCCTCCTGCTTCCGGAGGTCCCACGGGAGCTCGCGGCCGCCTTGGAGTCCGGGCTGAACGAGGACCGGCGGCTCCGGCCTACCGCTGCCTCCCTCGCCACAGCCGTGTACCGGAGCGCATCACCCCTGCCGCTGGACCTGGCGCCTGCAGTCCACCCCACAGTCCTGCCGGAACTGGTAACCCGCCTGCAGGCACCAAATCCACGAGGGCTCGGAGAGCGGGTCAACGGGTTGCGGCGCCGGCTGACGACGTCGAAATGGTCAGGCCCGTTCGTTGCTGCGGGAAAGCTGCCCTTCAGTGAGTCGAAGGGAGTCATGCCTCCGGCCCACCCTGGGGACCAGGGGAAAGGACGGCACGCTTCGCCGCGGGGTAGGCGGCAGGTGCGGCGGACCGCTCTTGCCGGTGCCACCGCTGCGGCAGTTGCTGCAGCCTGGTGGCTGTCCGGTGCGGGGGTCACCGCCGCCGGACCAGATTCCCCTGCAGGAACGGCTGCCGGGGCAACCACAGCCGGCGTCCCCGAACTTTCTCCTGCGGAAACACCCCAGCAAGCCGAACCTGTGGAGGCAGCCAGGCAGCAGGCGGCATCACCCGTTCCCGCCGTGGCGGTCCACGGCCTCGCGGTGCTGAGGTCGCTGGCCCTCAGCACGGGCAAGCTGGAACTCATCGATGAGGTGAACCAGCATGGCTCGGCTGCGGCGGCAGCAGATAGTGCGATCAGCGGGCGGCTGCGTCAAACCGGCCGTGTCCTGTCCGGATTCTCCACCACCTTGTCACAAGTGCAGGCGGAGGAGGGCGGAACCGAAGCCGGCGCCCTGGTTGCCGTCACCTCGGCCTCGTCCGCCTATGAGGAAAAGGATGCCCAGGGCAATGTGACGGCAAGGGGAGAGGCCGGCGCCGAACAACGGCTTCGCCTGGTACTGGTCCTTGTAGACGGCAGATGGCGGATCAGCGACATCCTTCCCGGCACCTGATGCCCGGCGCTGAAGGGAAGGCAGGCAGGCTCCTACTCCTTGCCGGCAACCCACTGCGCGGCCTGGGCGAGCGTGGGATGCTGCCAGGTGAAACCGGCAGACGAGAGCAGATCGGGTTCCATGCGCTGGCTGGCGAGGAGCAGTTCGTCGGCAAGATCGCGCATCACCAGGCGCAGGACCGGGGCCGGAACCCTCAGCGCGGCGGGGCGGTGCAACGCCTTGGCCAGCGCAGCCACCAGGGCGTTCATGTCTGTCTCCTCGGGGGCGCAGAGGTTCACCGGCCCGGACAGCGGGGAGTTCAGCAGAAAAAGGAAAGCTGCCGAAACATCGGGCAAGGTTATCCAGGGCCAGTACTGGCGGCCGTTACCGAGCGGCCCGCCAACCCCCAGCCGGATCAAGGGGAGCAGCCTGCCCAGCGCACCGCCGGAACGGCTGAGGACCACCGCCGTCCGCGGCAGCACCACCCGAACACCCGGGGGAGCGGTGGCGGCTGCCGTTTCCCACTCCCCGCAGATCCGGGCGAGGGTGCCGGCTCCCTGCGGCGCGTTTTCCCGCAGTACCGTGTTGCCGGCGTCGCCGTAGTAATTTGCGCCGGACTGGCTGATGAAGACAGGGGGCGGGGAATCGAGTTGGCGCATGGCCCGGGTGAGCGTCCGCGTGGAGTCCAGCCGCGAGCTGAGAAGTTCATCAATGCGCCTGCGGGTCCACGGCCTGTCCCCGATGCCGGCTCCCGAGAGATTGACGACGGCGTCGGCTCCGGCCAATGCCTTCGGGTCAAGTTCTCCGGCGGCCGGGTTCCACCGGACTTCAGTTGACGATGCCGGCCCGCGCCGAACCAGGGACACGACGTCGTGGCCGGCATCGCGGAAGGCGGCCGACATGTGGGTACCGATCAGACCGGAGGCGCCGGCGATAACTATGCGCATGGGGTCCATCACACCACGGCGGACGCAGCGCAGGCACCTCCACCAGGGGTAACCGGGGGTTGACTATGATCAAACGATGACCTCTTCGAGCTACTTCCGTTACCCGCACCTGCACGGCGATCTGGTCACTTTTGTGGCCGAGGACGACGTGTGGATTGCGCCCCTGGGTGGAGGGCGCGCCTGGCGTGTCTCCTCGCTCCAGCTGCCCGCCCGCAATCCCCGCTTCACCCTGGACGGACAGAGGCTGGTATGGACAGTGGTGCAGGGAACAGCACCGGAGGTGGTGTCCGCGGCAGTGAACGGCGGCGACTACCGGCAGCTCACCTACTTCGGCCACAGCACCACCCGGGTAAAGGGCTTCACTGCTAAAGGCTCCGTCGTAGTCACCAGCGCCTTCCGCCAGGCTGAAAGCCGCCACACGCACGCCTACAGTGTCCCGCTTGAGGGCGGCTGGGCCGAGGAACTGCCCTTCGGCCCCGTGGAGTCGGTAGCCTTTGGCCCCGAAGTGGGCGATGAGCGCCCGGTAGTAGTGGGCAGCGTGCTGTCACGCGAACCCGCGTGGTGGAAGCGCTACCGCGGAGGCACCGCCGGGAAGCTCTGGCTGGACAACGACGGTAACGGTGAATTTGAACGCCTGCTGCCAGAGCTTGACGGCAACCTCGCTGATCCAATGTGGGTGGACGGCCGCATCGCATTCCTGTCCGACCACGAGGGGTACGGCAACCTGTACTCGGTCCTCCCGAATGGAAAGGACCTGCGCAGGCACACGGACCACGAGGATTTCTACGTTCGGCATGCCGCCTCCGACGGAAAGCGCATCATCTTTGAGTCCGCGGGTGAGCTCTGGGTTCTTGCCGATCCTGGTTCCGACCCCGTACGGCTGGACATCACGCTGGGCTCTGCTTCCCAGTCGCGGCGCCCGGCGCTGCTGAACACCAGCAAGCACCTTGCCGCGGCAGTCCCGGACGGCGCCGGGGCGGCCAGTGCGGTCGAAGCGCACGGCACCATCCACTGGCTGCGGCACAAGGACGGGCCTTCCCGCATCATCGAAGCAACACCGGGCGTCCGTGCCCGCCTCCCCAGGCCGCTCGGCAACGGGCGGCTGGCCTACGTGGCGGACCACGACGGCGTCGAGGCGCTGTACATCAAGGACGTTGCCGCGCCGGTGCCCGGCAGAACAACGGAAGCAGGCGTCGTCGGGACATCCACCCCCGCCGGAGAGCCGGGCAGCGGTACTGCTTCAGGACCCGGACAGGAGGAAGCCGCCGTCGCCTTGCCGCAGCCTGTTCCGGCCGCAGGGGCTGCGGTCCTGGCAGGAGCCGGTCCTGCTGCCGCCGTCAGGGATGACCAGCAGGCCGACGTCGCCCCGGAGGACGCACCCTCAGTTGCCGCGGCTTCGGCTCCCGCAGCAGCAACCCGGATCGCATTTCCCCGCCCCACCCGCACCAGCTCCCTCGAGGCCAGCCCGGACGGCGGGTGGCTCGCACTGGGTACGTCCTTCGGCGAGGTGTACGCGGCCAACACGCGGACCGGGGAACTGACACTGGTGGCCAGCATCGGTGAAGGCACCGTTACGGATCTGGCCTGGTCGGCGGACTCCCAATGGCTGGTCTGGTCCGAACCCGTGACCTCCTTCGGTTCCCGCAGCCGGCTGCGGCTGGCCAAGGTAACGGATCCCGGCTCCGGCCTGGTGGACGTTACCGATGGCCGCTTCTGCGACACCTCGCCGGCCTTCACCCCGGACGGCAAGTTCCTGGCGTTCCTCTCCAACCGCAGCTTCGACCCCGTCTACGACGGGCACTCCTTTGACCTTTCCTTCCCCAGCCCCATTAAGCCGTACCTGGTGGCGCTGGCCGCTGACACGCCGTCACCGTTCGGTCCCTCGGTTGATCCGGACGCGGGGGAGGACCAAGCGGGCGACACAGCCGGGGAACCGAAGCAGGAAGCTTCGGCAGCAGCGCCGGAGGTCAGGGTGGACCCGGAAGGACTCGCCCACCGTGTCATCGGCGTCCCCGTGCCCCAGGGCAACTACACGTCCCTGAAGGCAGCCGACGGCGCACTGCTGTGGCTCGATTGGGCCCTCGCCGGAGTCACCGGCGACGGCAAGGCCAGCCAGGACGACAAGGATGCCCGCCCCAGCCTTGCCCGCTTCGATCTCGCCCGGCGGAAACAATCCACGCTGGTGGAGTCGCTGGACAGCTTCCGGCTCTCCGGCGACCGCACCAAAGTAGTGCTGATTTCCGACAAGCAGGTCAGCGTTGTACCGGCGGACAAGAAGGCTGACGAGGAATCCGGCGAGCTGGTCAAGGTGGACCTTGGCCGGATCCGGGTGATGATGGACCCGCTCAGCGTGTGGGGCCAGGCCTTCGACGAGGCATGGCGCCTGCAGCGCGACTTCTTCTGGACTGAAGACATGGCAGGGCAGGACTGGGAGTCCATCTACAAGCGCTACCGTCCGCTCGTTGACCGGCTGGGTTCCCACGACGACCTGGTGGACCTGCTGTGGGAACTGCACGGTGAACTGGGCACCTCCCACGCGTACGTCCGGCCCGCACCCGTCACGGAGAACGGTAGCCATGGCCAGGGCCGGCTCGGGGCTGACCTTGTCCTGACAGCGGCTGGCTGGGAGATCACCCACATCCTGGCCGGCGAGTCATCCGATCCCCTCGCAACGTCGCCCCTGACCCGGCCGGGCGTCGGTGCCAAGGCCGGAGATATCCTGCTGGCAATTGATGGCGTTCCGTTGTCCGCGACTGTGACCCCGGCGATGCAGCTGGTGGGGGCGGCCGGCCGGCCGGTGGAGCTGACACTCCTCAATGGCGGAGCGCACGGCGACAGCGCCGGCAGGCAGCGGCGGGTCGCCGTCGTACCCGTCAAGGACGAGGAGCGCCTGCGGTACCAGGAATGGGTTGCCTCGAACCGACGGACCGTGCGGGAGGCCTCGGGAGGCACCTTCGGCTACCTTCATATCCCGGACATGATGGCGAACGGCTGGGCCCAGCTCCACCGCGACCTCGACACCGAAACCGCGCTGGACGGCCTCATCGTGGACGTGCGGCGCAACCGCGGCGGGCACACCTCCCAGCTTGTGGCTGAGCTGATCGGCCGTAAAGTCACCGGCTGGAGCATGCCGCGGGCAGAGAAGCCACGGACCTACCCGCACCACGCGCCGCGCGGACCGGTCATCATCCTTGCCGATGAGTTTGCCGGATCTGACGGCGATATCATCACCCAGGTGTCAAAGCTGCGCGGCATCGGTCCCGTGATCGGAACGCGCACCTGGGGCGGCGTGGTGGGCATCGACAACAGGTTTGCCCTGGCAGACGGCACGGGTGTCACCCAGCCGCGGTACGCCACCTGGTTCGGCGGCGGTGTGGGCTGGAGCGTCGAGAACTACGGGGTGGACCCGGACATTGAGGTCACCTATCCGCCGCACGCCTACGCTGCCGGACGCGATCCGCAACTGGAATACGGCATCGGGGCGCTCAAAGAGATGGTGCAGGAGCTTCCCACCGACCGCCCGCCGGCACGCGAAGGCTACCGCCGGCTGCGCCCTGCGCCGCTCCCACCGCGCGGACAGGGCAAGTAACCCCACCAGCACGAAAAAGCCCTGCCGGGCCGGAAATGGCCAGGCAGGGCTTTTTAGCGTCTGCGCCTCAAAGCGGATCAGGCTTCGAGCGTGGCGTCCAGGGTGATGTCGATGCTGGCAAGGGCGCCGGAAACGGGGCAGCCGACCTTGGCTTCGGCAGCGATCTTCTGGAACTCGTCTTCGGAAATTCCCGGGATCCGGGCGGACATGGTCAGGTGGCTGCCGGTGATGCCGGTGCCCGGCACGAAGGTGACGTCAGCCTTTGTGTTCACTTCCTCCGGCGCGTGGCCGGCCTGCGCAAGGGCGTGGCTGAAGGCCATGGAGAAGCAGGCTGAGTGGGCTGCCGCGATGAGTTCTTCCGGGCTGGTCTTGCCGCCGGCAGCCTCGGTGCGGGCCTTCCACGTGACGTCGTACGTACCCAGGCCGGAGCTGTCCAGCGTGGTGTTTCCGGAACCTGACATCAGGTCGCCGTTCCATACTGTGTGCGCGGTGCGTGTTGCTGCCATAACCACTCCTCAAGTCGATTTGAACCGGGGCAGGCTGCTGCCAGGACCCCGCCGCTACCCATCCTAGGGATTCGGCACTCCGGGTGCACGGGTTGTCCGCTGTCAGAGGATTGTGACCATGGCGTTAAAAGGCCGACGGCGACGCCCCCGCAGTGAGGGAGCGTCGCCGTCGTTAGGTCTCCAGCGGGGGAACTACTGCCAGATGGTGGCGATCGCGATGTTCAGGAGCGCGAGTCCGCCCACACCGTGCGCCAGGCCGGGGCTGACGGCCTCGCCCTTCTTGTACTTCCGGCGTCCGATGAAGGCCAGGACGCCGACAACCACGGCAATGACGAGCTTGATGCCCAGCTTTGCGTAGTTGGCGTCCATGTCCAGGGCCGGAATGAGGCCCATCAGGATGACACCGGTGAGCAACTGCGTCATGGCGCCGTCGAACTGGCGGGGGTGGACGGTGGGCTTTTTCATCTGCCCGATCCAGATACCCACGATCATGGCCGCGCCGACGATGTGCAGGAAAACCACAATGTTATAAACGATGTTCATGGGACCAGTGTAGCCAGAGGTTCTACAGCTTGTAGTAGTTTCAGGATCATCCGATGGCCTGGCGCCTCCATGGTTCTAAACGCATGGTTGTTAAACGCCGACGGCGGTGCAGGCCTTGCGCTGGTCTCCCACCGCAGCCTGCACCGCCGTCGAACGTTCTAGTGCGTTACAGCCCCAGGTCTGCCTCGAAGGCGCCTTCCTCAAGGCGCGCCTTCAGCGTCTGGAGGAACCGGCCCGCGTCGGCGCCGTCCACCAGGCGGTGGTCGTACGTCAGGGACAGGTACATCATGGAACGGATGGCGATCGAGTCGTCACCGTTCTCGTCGGCAACAACCACGGCGCGCTTCACGATGGCGCCGGTGCCCAGGATGCCCACCTGCGGCTGGTTGATGATCGGGGTGTCGAACAAGGCTCCCACCGAACCGATGTTGGTGATGCTGAACGTGCCGCCGGACAGCTCGTCAGGGCCGATCTTGCCGTCACGCGTGCGGCCTGCAACGTCGGCGATCTTGCCGGCCAGTCCGGCGAGGTTCAGGTTGCCGGCGTCGTTGATGACCGGGACCAGCAGGCCCTTGTCCGTGTCCACGGCGATCGCCAGGTGCTCGGCGTTGTGGTAGGTGATCTCCTGCTTGTCCTCGTCGTAGGCAGCGTTGAGCTTGGGGTGCTGCTTGAGTGCCTCGGCCACGGCCTTGGCGATGAACGGGAGGAAGGTCAGCTTGACGCCGTTCTGGGCCTGGAACGAGTTCTTGGCACGGGCACGGAGCTTGGCGACCTTGGTCATGTCCACTTCGTGGACCTGGGTCAGCTGGGTGGAGATCTCGAGGGATTCGCGCATGCGGCGGGCGATGACCTGGCGGATGCGCGGAGCCTTCTGCGTGGTGCCGCGCAGTGAGGAAACAGCGGCGTTGGACGCTGCCGGTGCCGATGCGGCGGGCGCTGCTGCAGGGGCTGCGGCGGGTGCAGCCTTGGCTTCGGCGGCTGCCATAACGTCCTGCTTGCGGATGCGTCCGCCCACGCCGGTGCCCGAGAGCGAAGCGATGTCCACGCCGTGCTGGTTGGCAAGCTTGCGGACCAGGGGAGTAACGTAGCCGGATTCGGATCCGCCGTTGGAGGCCGCGGCCTGCGCAGTGGCAGGCGCTGCGGCAGGCGCTGCCGCGGGGGCGGGTGCAGCCTGCGGTGCCGGTGCTGCCTTCGGGGCTTCCTGGGCCGGTGCAGCCTGCGGGGCAGGTGCGGGTGCTTCAGCCTTGGGGGCTTCCTGGACCGGTGCCTCGGTGGACGGTGCTTCGGCAGGGGCAGCGGCCGCGCCTGAACCGATAACAGCCAGGACGGAGCCGACCTCTGCCGTTTCGTCCTCGTTGACGCGGATTTCCTGAAGAGTACCGGCTACCGGGGACGGGATTTCGGTATCAACCTTGTCGGTGGAAACTTCCAGGAGCGGCTCGTCCACCTCTACGGAATCGCCCACGGCCTTCAGCCAGCGGGTGACGGTGCCTTCGGTGACGCTTTCGCCCAGCGCCGGGAGTGTGACTTCGTGCCCTTCGCCGCCGGCTGCAGGTGCCTCCTGGGCGGCTGCCGGTGCTTCCCGGGCGGGTGCTTCCTGTGCAGGAGCCTGCTCGGCCGGGGCGGCCGCTTCTTCTGCCGGAGCTGCTGCGGGTGCTTCTTCGGCGGGGGCGCCGCCACCGGAGCCGTCGCCGATGCGTACCAGGGGAGCGCCGACCTCGGCGGTCTCGTCCTCGGCAACCAGGATTTCCTCAATCACGCCAGCTACAGGAGAGGGGATTTCAGTGTCTACTTTGTCGGTGGATACCTCGAGCAGCGGCTCGTCCACCTCTACCCGGTCACCTACCTGCTTGAGCCAGCGGGTGACGGTTCCTTCGGTGACGCTCTCACCGAGGGCGGGCAAGTTAACGGATTCAGACATGTCGTCCCCGTTCTCCTTATTGATCTTTAGTGCGGATGATTGCTGCCTTGTTGGAAGCCTAGTGCACCCGGCATTCCGTGCCGGGTGCACCAGGCCCTGTGGTGCGTGGGGAAACTAGCCGTGAAGCGGCTTGCCCGCGAGTGCCAGGTGGGCTTCGCCCATGGCCTCGTTCTGGGTGGGGTGTGCGTGCACCAGCTGGGCCACATCCTCGGGGTAGGCTTCCCAGTTCACGATCAGCTGGGCTTCGCCGACCTGCTCGCCCATCCGGGCGCCGATCATGTGGACGCCCACCACGGGGCCGTCCTTCTGGCGGACCAGCTTGACCAGACCTGAGGTGCCCAGGATGGAGCTCTTGCCGTTGCCGGCCAGGTTGTATTCCTGGGTCTGCACCTGGTCCTCGCCGAACTTCTCCTTGGCAGCCTTTTCGGTGTAGCCAACGGTAGCGATTTCGGGATCCGAGTAGGTGACCTTGGGGATGTTGATGTCCTCAACGATCACCGGCTTCAGGCCGGCGATTTCCTCGGCCACGAAGATGCCCTGCTGGTAGCCGCGGTGGGCCAGCTGGACACCGGGGACGATGTCGCCGACGGCGTAGATGTTGCCGACGCCGGTGTGGAGGCGCTCATTGGTGATGACGAAGCCGCGGTCGATGGTGATGCCCGCTTCCTCGTAGCCGAGGTTAGCGGTGACGGGGCCACGGCCGACGGCGACGAGCAGCAGGTCCGCTTCGAAGGTCTTGCCGTCCACGAGGGTGACCTTGACGCCGTCGTTGTTCTGCTCAACGCCCTGGAAGAACACACCGGTGGAGAACTTGATGCCGCGCTTCTTGAAGGCGCGCTCGAAGTTCTTGACGATGGTGGCGTCCTCATTGGGAACCAGCGAGGGCAGGCCCTCCACGATGGTGACGTCCACGCCGAAGGACTTCCAGACGGAAGCGAACTCGACGCCGATGACGCCGCCGCCAAGGATGATGGCGCTCTTGGGGATGGAGTCCATGGTCAGGGCCTGGTCGGAGGTGATGACCTTGCCGCCGATTTCCAGGCCGGGGAGGGTGCGGGAGTAGGACCCGGTGGCCAGGATGATGTTCCTGCCCTTGTACGCGGTGCCGTTCACCACAACGGTGTCGGTGCCCTGCAGCTTGCCTTCACCCTCGATGACGGTGATGCCCTTGGACTTGATGAGGCCCTGGAGGCCCTTGTATTTGCCGGCGACGATGCCGTCCTTGTACGCGTTGACGGCAGTGATGTCGATGCCGTCAAGGGTGACGTTCACGCCGTACTTGGCGGAGTCACGGGCGTGGTCGGCGAGCTCTGCAGAGTGCAGCAGCGCCTTGGTGGGGATGCAGCCGTTGTGGAGGCAGGTGCCGCCCAGCTTTGCCTTCTCCACGAGGCCGACGGTAAGGCCAAGCTGTACGGCCCGCAGTGCGGCGGCGTATCCGCCGCTGCCTCCACCGAGTACCAGGATGTCGAATTCTTGCGCAGTTGCCTGATCGGCCACTTAAACGCTCCCTCGCGTGAACGATGACGCGTTCTCCGCGCATCATCTGGTCTTGGAACTTGCACTGCCGTGATTATGCCAGCAGGCCCGTTCTCTTGCATTTGTGACTACCGTGGTTCACCTTAGCGAACCACTTATCCATGCTCCACCTTGGCGCCGCGTTTGTGGAGCGCTTGTGTCCAGTGTCACGCGGCCCTGCGGCACAGGGAACATTCCCGTGCCGCAGGGCACCCGTGGCTGCCGGACTCACCGGTGGTATCAGGCCGCGGCGGCGAGAATGTCCTCTACATAGGCCACCAGGGTCCGGACGGTGCAGCCCGTTCCCTGCTTGTGGGTGTAGCCGTACGGGCTGCCGTTGTTGAAGGAAGGCCCGGCGATGTCGATGTGGGCCCAGGGGATCTGTTCCCCGTCCTTGCCCTTACCCACGAACTCGCGCAGGAAAACAGCGGCCGTCATCATGCCGCCGTGGCGTTCGCCGATGTTGGCCAGGTCCGCCACCTGCGAGTCGATGCTGGGGCGCAGTTCCTCGGGCAGCGGCATGGGCCATACCAGTTCTCCGGCCCGGTCGGCTGCTGCCTTGAGCGGGCCGGTCACGCTGTCGGAGCCCATGACGCCGGCCGTGCGGTTGCCGAGCGCGATCAGCTGCGCGCCCGTCAGGGTGGCGACGTCGATGATGGCGTCCGGGTACTCACGGCTGGCGGCCACGATGCCGTCTGCCATGACGAGCCTGCCTTCGGCGTCGGTGTTCAGGACCTCAACAGTCTTTCCGCCGTACATGGTGAGGACGTCCGCGGGACGTGAGGCAGCGCCGGAGGGCATGTTCTCGGCAATGCAGAGCCAGGCGGTCGCCTTGACCGGAAGGCCAAGTCCGGCGAGGGCGAGGACAGTGTTAAGGACGACGGCGGCGCCCGCCATGTCGGACTTCATGTCGCCCATGCCGAGGGCCGGCTTGATCGAGATGCCGCCGGTGTCGAAGGTGATGCCCTTGCCGACAAGGGCGATCTTTGAGGTTGCCTTCGCGGGGGAGTATTCCACCTTGACCAGGCGGGGCTGGCGGGCGGAGCCCTTGCCCACGCCCATGATGCCGCCGAAGCCTTCCTTTTCGAGCCGCTTTTCATCCCAGACGGTGACCTTCACGGGCAGGCCCTTGGCCAGCTCCTTCGCGGCCTCAGCAAAGGTTTCGGGGTAAAGGTGGCTTGGCGGCTGGTTGACCAGGGAACGGGTGGCGTTCACGGCCTTGCCGATCAGCCCGGCACGCCTCAGGGCGGCGTCCGTCTCCTTGTGGCCGGCGAACTCCGTGAAGATGACGGCGTTCCCGACCGGATCCTTCAGCCCGTCCTTCGAGGAACGGAACTCAGTGAAGGAATAGGCGCCGAGGGCGGCACCCTCGGCCACTGCCGCGACGTCGGCAACTGACGCCGTCGGAAGGGCAAGGACAACCGTTGCGAGGCCGGCAAGCTGGCGGACAGCGGAACCGGCCGCCCGGCGCAGGGCCTCTCCCGTGAGCGGCTCCGCAGCGGAGACCTTGCCGGTGCCGGCGAGGACCAGGATTCCGGCGCCCGTCTCCGGAAGGCCGGGGAGGCGGACGATCTGGTCTGCGGCGCCGGTGACGCCCAGGGACTTGAGGGACTGCGCCAGGGCTTCTGCACTCTTTGCGGTCAGCGGGTTGTCCAGGAGGACGGGCCCGTCAGTGCCCTTTCCCACGCCGATGACCACTGCGTCACTGGGGCTCTTCTTCAGGTCCCTTGAGAGGGTACTAAGGTTGATTTCAGTATTCTTGACCACAGGGATCAGTCCTCAATTCTCGAGAGATGCTCGGGCAGGATGCATGTTCGGCGCTCTGCCATGGATGCCCGGATGCTATCGTTCGGGACGCAGTCCGGGTGTCTGCAAGCCCGTCTGGCAGGCCAGTTCCGATCGTAGCCCGTCCCCGCCCGTGCCGGTGTATTTCCTGAGAGGTGCGCCACACCGGCAGCAGGAATGTGCGGCTGCCCTGCGGCGTTGTAGGAGATGTCCACCCGCACCTATGAAAGGAACATGCCGTGCTTGAACGGATCTCCGGCTCCCTGCTGGACCCTGACGCGCTCTACGCGAGCAACATTGAGCTGTTCCACAGCCCTGAACTCCGCGGGCTGGATTTGGTGATGGGCTTCACCGGGTTCGCCGATGCCGGTCACGTAGTGAAGCAAATCAACGCTGAACTGCTGGACACGCTCGACGCCGAGCCGGTTGCAGTCTTCGATGCCGACCAGCTCATCGACTACCGGTCGCGCAGGCCCCACGTGACATTCGTCGAGGACCACCTGCAGGATTACCAGGAGCCGACGCTCGCCCTCTACCGGCTTGTCGACGGCCTGGGCAATCCCTTCCTGCTGCTGGCAGGGTTCGAGCCCGACCTGCAGTGGGAACGGTTCGCGCGGGCAGTGGTGGGCATCGTGGAGAAGCTGGACGTCAACCTGGTCACCTGGATCCACTCGATTCCCATGCCTGTGCCCCACACGCGTCCGGTGGGCGTGACGGTGCACGGCAACAGGCCCGAACTGATCGAGGGCATCTCGGTCTGGAAGCCAACGGTGGAGGTCCCCGCAGCGGTGGGCCACATCCTGGAACTGCGCCTGGTGGAGGCCGGCCGCAACGTCGCCGGCTATGTCATCCACGTGCCGCACTACCTTGCCGAGGCGGAATACCCCACCGCCGCCGTCGCAGGACTCGAATACCTGGGTGCAGCCACCTCGCTGATGCTGCCCTCGGACAGGCTCCGCGAAGCCGGCCGCGAAGTCAGCCGCCAGATCGCCGAGCAGATTGATGCCTCGGAGGATGTCCAGCAGGTGGTGTCGCGCCTCGAATCCCGGTACGACGAAAAGGCCGAAGGCACGGTCCGCCGCTCGCTCCTTGCGGACGAAAATGACGAGCTTCCCAATGCGGATGTCCTCGGCGCTGCCGTCGAGGCCTACCTCGCCCGCGAGAACCCCGGCCAGTAGCGGAACCCGCTGCTGCCGGGGCGGCCACGGCTGTCCGGGCATAATGAAGGGGTGACTGCACCCCGCGCCTGGCTGATTTGGACCGTTGGTATCTTCGGGTACCTCGTGGCGGTTTCCCAGCGCACGTCCTTTGGCGTGGTGGGCCTGGAGGCCACCGAGCGTTTCCACGCCAGCGCGTCCGCCATCTCGTTCTTCACGGTCCTCCAACTGCTGGTCTATGCAGGACTCCAGATCCCCGTGGGCCTGCTCGTGGACCGGTTCGGCTCACGCGCCATGATCGCCGGCGGTGCCGTCCTGATGGGCCTGGGCCAGCTCCAGCTGGCGTTCGCCGACAGTATTCCCGGGGGTGTAGCCGGACGGGTCCTGGTGGGCGCCGGGGACGCGATGACTTTCATCTCGGTGATCCGGCTGATTCCGCTCTGGTTTGCGCCCGCCCGGGTGCCGCTCGTGACCCAGTTGACGGGTATGTCCGGCCAGCTGGGGCAGCTGTTCAGTGTCATTCCCTTCGCCTTCGTGCTGCACGCGGCGGGCTGGACCCCGGCGTTCCTGATGCTGGCCGGGATGTCGGGACTCGCCGTCGTCCTGGTCCTGCTGCTCCTGCAGGACGTGCCGCCCGGCACGCAGCGGCCGCAGGCACAGCAAGGCCTGAAGGCAACAGGGGCTTCACTGGCCCGCGCGTGGCGCCAGCCGGGGACCAGGCTGGGACTGTGGAGCCATTTCACCATCCAGTTCAGCGGTACTGTCTTCGCGATGACCTGGGGTTACCCGTTCCTCCTTTCCGGGCAGGGCCTCGACGCCGGAACGGTCGCCGCCCTGATGGCGCTCTACGTGGCAACGGCCATGGCAGTGGGACCGTTCATCGGCCGCTTCGTTTCCCGCCACCCGCTGCGGCGTTCAACCATGGTCCTGCTGATCGCCGCTGCCACCGCCGGAGCCTGGGCAGCCGTGCTGCTGACTCCGGGGCGTTCACCGTTGTGGCTGCTGGCCGGCCTGGTGGTGGTGCTCGCCATCGGCGGCCCCGGCTCGATGATCGGCTTCGACTTCGCCCGCACCTTCAACCCCGCGCACCGCATTGGCACCGCGACGGGCATCGTCAACGTGGGCGGCTTCATCGCCGCGCTGATCGCGATCTTCCTGATCGGACTGGTGCTGGACGTCCTGTACGCCAGCGGTTTCTCCAACGGAGTCCTGTACGGGCTGGACCCGTTCCGGATCGCACTCAGCGTTCAGTTCCTGCTGCTCGGTTTTGGGGCCGCAGCAATGCTGGTCTGCCGCCGGAAGGTACGGCGGCAGATGGCTGCCCAGGGCGTTGTGGTGCCGCCGCTGCGCAGCGCGCTGGCCCGCCAGCGGCGCGAACACCTGGCCCGGCGCAGCCGGGCGGCCGCTTCAGACGACTGACTGGTCCTCCACAGGGCGGGCCGCACAGCGGCGGTTTCCACATAGCTGCGTCCCTTACTGTCGAGCGGCCCCTTGGCCGGCGAATGCTGGAGCCATGACATCTCCAGAACGGCTCACAGTCCGCGGCCCGGAAGACATCCTGGGTTTCATTCCGCACTCGTTGGGATACTGGCCGGCGCAGAGCCTCGTGGCCATCACCTTGCAGGGCAAAAGGGTGGGGGCCACCTTGCGGCTGGATCTTCCCGGGCCGGACGTCCTTGCCAATCCGGCAAAATTCCTGCGGGCCGTCCGGCGCTATCTCGAGGCGGACAAGGAGGCTGACGGCACATTGCTGGCGATCTTCACCAGCAACGGCGGTGCGGCGTCGCCATCGCGGTACGACGGTTTGCTGGCCGGCCTGGACTCCATGCTGGAAAGGGCTGGGATGCCAGTCCGGGAAGCCTGGTACGTCGGGGATGATTTCTGGCGGGAGGTTTGGTGCCTGGATGTTTTATGCTGCCCGCTGCCAGGGCGTCCCATCCAGGAAATCCGCGACAGCCTGCTCAACACCGAGATGGTGTTCCGGGGAAGCAGCATCGGACCGGCACCGGAACAGCGGCAGCCGGCCGGCCCTGTTCCTGCCCTCCATCGCGCCGCTGTGCTGGAAGCAGAGGCTGAGTGGTCGGCCCAGCTGGACCGTCGCCGGCAGAGCCGGGCGCAGTTTGCCGCGGTGCTGGGCCAGTGGGAGGCGGTACTGGCCCGCCCGGCCGGGGACCTGCAACGCCCGTCTGTACACCGAGACGCTTTCCTGCGGGCCACGCTCCTGGTGCCCGCCTGGCGCGACGCGGTCCTCGTTATGGCGGCTGCGGGGAAAACAGCGGCTGCCGCCGGGGCCGAAGAGTTCGGGATCTTCAGCCAGGACGCACAGCTGGGGCCGATGGCACCCGGGGCAGAACAGGCCGGGCCGGAAGAAGTGCCATCCGCAGCGGATGGCACCGCTTTTCCGTCCTTCGCGGTACCGGACCAGTGCGGGGAAGGCTTCCCGATGTCCGGCGGCCAGGAGGGAACCCCCGGCTACGGAAACGTCCTGATGGGGCAGGAGCCGGCCGTTCCCCAATGGCACAGCCTTGACGCCCTCGACCTCCTCCTGGAGCACCTCGCCATGATGGGCGGGCCACCGGCCGCGGCTGCCTTGACGGGGAGGGGCTGGATCGCGTGGTGCCGCGGCCGGGGCTCGTACTCGGCGGCGTACCTGGCGGAGGCGCTCGAGATCGAACCCGGGTACCGGCTCGCAGAGCTGCTGCTTGAATTGGTCCGCCGGGGCACGTTGTGCGGCTGGGCGGCGCGGAAGGAGGCTGCCTGGCAGAAATTCGGACCGGAAGCCGCCTGAAGGCGAAGACGGCAGAAAATGGCGGGTTAGGCCCTATTCCGGGAAATCGTGAGACAATGGAGGCCGAGACCCGGTTGGGTCCGTGTATCGAGTGCTTGTAATGACCGCTGTATGGGAACATTACGGCCGCTCCGGCAGTTCTATTTATAGACTCTGCCGGCCGTGGTGGCGCTTGGTTTTCACCACGGACTTGACAGGGTCATAGTGGTGTTGCCCGTATGGTGATTCCACAGACCACCGCTAGAAAGGTTTTCTGTGACCCCGTCTTCCACGAAGAAGGACCCCGCCGCCCAGGACGAACTGTCCGCCGAGGAGAAGCAGGCTGCAACAAACGCCAAGCGGGCCGCCACGCGGGCAGCCAACAAGGCTTCTGCCGGTGAAGCTGGTGCGGACGGCAAGCGTGAGCCCAAGAAGCGCGGGCCCAAACCCGGCGCGAAGGCTGCCGCTGAGGCGGCCGGCAAATCGGCCGGTGACACGGACGCCGATGACGTCGAAGAAGTCGAGGAAGACCTCGATGAGATCGTCCTCGAAGGCCCTGATGTTGTTGAGGAGGACGCCGAGGCCGATCCCGTCAAGGGAGCCGCCGGCTCCGGCAAGGGCTTCGTCTACTCCGACGCAGATGACGACGACGCACCTGTCCAGCAGGTCATGTCCGCCGGGGCTACCGCCGACCCTGTTAAGGACTACCTGAAGCAGATTGGTAAGGTCGCACTGCTCAACGCCGAGCAGGAAGTGGACCTTGCGCTCCGGATTGAAGCCGGCTTGTTTGCAGAAGAGAAGATCGCTGCTGACGACGGCTCGATGGATCCGAAGTACAAGCGCGAGCTTGAATTCATCATCCATGACGGCAAGCGCGCCAAGAACCACCTGCTGGAAGCCAACCTCCGCCTCGTGGTCTCGCTGGCCAAGCGTTACACCGGGCGCGGCATGCTGTTCCTGGACCTGATCCAGGAAGGCAACCTCGGCCTGATCCGTGCAGTGGAGAAGTTCGACTACACCAAGGGCTTCAAGTTCTCCACGTACGCCACCTGGTGGATCCGCCAGGCGATCACGCGTGCCATGGCCGACCAGGCCCGCACCATCCGTATTCCGGTGCACATGGTTGAAGTCATCAACAAGCTGGCCCGCGTCCAGCGCCAGATGCTGCAGGATCTCGGCCGTGAACCTACGCCCGAAGAGCTGGCGCTCGAACTGGACATGACCCCCGAAAAGGTCGTCGAAGTCCAGAAGTACGGCCGCGAGCCCATCTCGCTCCACACGCCCCTGGGCGAGGACGGCGATTCCGAGTTCGGTGACCTGATCGAGGACTCCGAGGCTGTTGTCCCGGCGGACGCCGTGAGCTTTACGCTCCTGCAGGAGCAGCTTCATTCCGTGCTGGATACGCTCTCTGAACGCGAGGCCGGAGTGGTGGCCATGCGGTTCGGCCTCACCGACGGACAGCCGAAGACTTTAGACGAAATCGGCAAGGTCTACGGAGTCACGCGCGAGCGTATCCGCCAGATCGAATCCAAGACCATGTCCAAGCTCCGCCACCCCTCGCGGTCGCAGGTGCTGCGGGACTACCTGGACTAGAAGCAGCACTCACCACAAGCGGCCCGCCGGCTGCCGTGCCTGTAACGGGCGCGGCACCCGGCGGGCCGCTTTTGCTTGAATCAACTTAAAAAGATTGGGACCCCACCTTGCGGTGGGGTCCCAACAGCTTCAGCCAAGCTAGTCGATTTCTACGGCAGCCTTCTCGTGAAGCTTCCCCGTCTCATCGTGCCAGTCGGAGCTCAAGGGCTTGAGCGTTGCCTCAACTGCACGGGCGTGGTGGCCGCAGAAAAGAAGCTCACCACCGGAGGACTCCAGTACAACCCGGACATATGCCTGGGCTCCGCAACGATCGCACCTGTCCAGTGCGTTGAGTGTGCGGTCTGCCACTGCTGTTGTCATGTCGGCCTCCTTAGTAGATCAGTACGTCTATATAACCAGCATTCGTAACAAAACCATCGCAAGGATGGGGCAAGTTCGCTGTGCGCGTAGCCGCAAGAATGGATCAAGATCGCGCCGCAGCACCGCGCGAAGTGCCACGTGGCGTGGCGCACATGCTCCGGCAGGTGTGGCAGTCGGTACTGCCGGGCCGGGCCGACTACCCTTGGAGGAGCGATCCCAGCCCGCTGTTCCGTCCCTGAAGGAGTTCATCACCAGTGGCACCAAGTTCTGATTACACTGCCCGGCACCTGTCTGTACTGGAGGGCCTCGAGGCCGTCCGCAAGCGCCCGGGCATGTACATCGGTTCCACTGACTCCCGCGGCTTGATGCACTGCCTGTGGGAGATCATCGACAACTCGGTGGATGAGGCGCTGGCCGGATTCGGCCACGACATCAAGATCATCCTGCATGCGGACAACTCCGTGGAGATCCACGACGACGGCCGCGGCATCCCCATCGACAAGGAACCGAAAACAGGGCTCACCGGCGTCGAGGTGGTCTTTACGAAGCTCCATGCGGGCGGCAAGTTCGGCGGCGGTTCGTACACTGCTTCCGGCGGCCTGCACGGCGTGGGTGCCTCCGTGGTCAACGCACTGTCCTCCCGCCTCGATGTCGAGGTGGACCGGGGCGGAAAAACGTACAAAATGTCCTTTCGCCGGGGCGAGCCCGGGCGCTTCAAGGACACCGGGTCCAAGATTGATCCGGCCGCGCCGTTCACGGCGTTCGTGGATGACTCGGTGCTGGACGTGGTGGGCAAGGCCAAGCGTGGCGTCACCGGAACCAGGATCCGCTACTGGGCAGACCGGCAGATTTTTACCCCGGACGCAAAGTTTTCCTACGACGAACTCGCCGCGAGGGCCCGGCAGACGTCCTTCCTGGTGCCCGGCCTCAAACTGACGGTCCGCGACGAGCGCAAAGTCCCGGGGACGCCCGGTGAGTCCGGACCCCACGAGGAGGTCTTCCACCACGATGGCGGCATCTCCGAATTCGTTGAGTTCCTTGCCGCCGATCCCGCCGTCACCGATGTGTGGCGGCTGCACGGCTCCGGAAAGTTCAAGGAGACGGTTCCCGTGCTGGACGAACGGGGGCACAGCCAGCTCGCCGAGGTGGAGCGCGACTGTGAGGTCGACGTGGCGCTGCGGTGGGGGATCGGCTACGACAGCACGGTCCGGAGCTTCGTCAACATCATCTCCACACCGAAGGGCGGAACCCACCAGTCCGGCTTTGAGCAGGCCCTCGTCAAGACCTTCCGCAAGGCAGTGGAAAACAACGCCCGCAAACTCAAGGCCGGCAACGACAAAATCGAAAAGGACGATATCTTCGCCGGCCTCACCGCCGTCCTGACCGTCCGCCTCGCCGAGCCGCAGTTCGAAGGGCAGACCAAGGAGATCCTGGGCACCTCGGCCGTGCGGGCGATCGTGGCCAAGGTCGTCGAGCGCGAAGTCACCGCCAAGCTCACCTCCGCCAACAGGAACGACAAGGCACAATCCGCCCTGCTCCTGGAAAAAATCGTCAGCGAGATGAAATCCCGCATCTCGGCCCGCGTGCACAAGGAAACGCAGCGGCGCAAGAACGCGCTGGAAACCTCATCGATGCCCACCAAGCTCGCTGACTGCCGTACAGACGACGTCGAACGTTCCGAACTCTTTATTGTGGAAGGCGACTCGGCGCTGGGAACCGCCAAGCTGGCGAGGTCCTCGGACTTCCAGGCCCTGCTTCCCATCCGCGGCAAGATCCTGAATGTCCAGAAAGCCTCGGTGGGGGACATGCTCTCCAACGCCGAGTGCGCGGCCCTCATCCAGGTGGTGGGCGCAGGCTCGGGCCGCAGCTTCGACATCAGCGCCGCCCGCTACGGCAAGGTCATCCTGATGACGGACGCCGACGTGGACGGTGCCCACATCCGCACGCTGCTCCTCACCCTTTTCTTCCGCTACATGCGCCCAATGATCGACGAGGGCCGGGTCTTTGCCGCCGTCCCGCCGCTGCACCGCGTGGAAGTGGTCAACGCGGGCCAGAAGGCCAACGAAATGATCTACACCTACTCCGAAGCCGAGCTGCACGTGCTGCTCGCGAGGCTGGCGAAGGAGGGCAAGCGCTACAAGGAACCCATCCAGCGCTATAAGGGCCTGGGTGAGATGGACGCTGAACAGCTGGCCGAGACCACCATGGACCCCCGGCACCGTACCCTCCGCAAGGTGGGGATCGAGAACGCCAAGCAGGCGGAGGAGATCTTTGACCTGCTGATGGGCTCGGATGTTTCGCCGCGCAAGGATTTCATCATCGCCGGCGCCGCAAGCCTGGACCGGGAGCGCATCGACGCCTGACGGCACGTGGGGCCGCGGCCCCAGGCCCTTGCAGGAGGCTGTTTCAGGCAGTACGACGGCGGGCGTCAGCCCAGCAGGCCCGGCACTACCAGCAGGGCCGTCGGCAGGGCCAGCAGGAGGACACAGCCTGCCAGCACCAGGCTGCGGATGGCGGAGGGCAGCTCCGGCTGCGGGGAGAGCAGCCGGCTGACCCGTGACGCGGTGGTGCGGGCAGAGTCCGAGCCGGATGTTCCCCCAGCGGAATCCAACCCGGCCAGGGCCAGGCTTGGGGCGCCGGAACGGATTTCCACGTCACCGGCAGCCGCCGCCGAACCGCTGGCCACGATGGCGATGGCCTTGATCAGCGTGGCCTTGCTTTCGGTTTTGAGCGCGACGTCGTCGGCCAGCATTTCGATCAGGGAGTTGACTGACTCCTGGGCGAGGCGGGTGGTGGGCAGCCAGGGAAGTGCCTGGCGCCAGGCGGCGAACGCCCACAGCAGCAAGTGGTGCCGCTGGCTCAGGTGGGCGTTTTCGTGGATCAGCACTGCGCGGAGTTCAGCCGGCTCCAGGGCTGCCATTAGACCATCGGACAGCACGGTCACGGAGCGCGCGCCGCCGGGAAGGCAGTAAGCCACAGGTGAATCGTGGTTGATGACCAGCGTCCCGGTTCCTTCGGCGGACGGAGAAGCAAGGAGCGCGAGAAGCTCGCGGTGCCGGCGCCGCTGGCGTTCGATCTTGTAATACGTCAGCAACAGGGTGAACACCAGGTGGGCCGTCAGCAGGGCCGCGGCGGACAGCGCGAAGATATGCCAGAAGCCCAAGGCGGTGGTGGGGGCGTTGAAAAGCACCATCCCCGCCAGCGCCCGAAGACCGGCGATGAGGTTATCGCCGATGGGTTCCAGGCCGTACACCAGCATGGCGCCGATCATGGACAGCCCGCCGGCCAGTGCGATGGCCTGCCAGAGCAGCATGGCCGTAAAGGGGGAGCGCGCGGGCCACTGCGCCCTCGAGAGGAGGATAGGTACCGGCCACGCCAGGACTATCGCAAGGACCGCCAGCAGGTACGAGGCCCAGAACATGGTCCGTTAGGGGTGGCCAAGCAGTTTGCGCAGCGTCTCGGCTTCACCTTCGGAAACGGATCCGATGAAACGTGCCAGCACGGCCTCGCGGTCCGGAGCCGACCCCAGTACTTCGTGCATCAGCTCGGCGGTGTGGTCCTCGCGGCTTGAGACTGCCTGGTAGCGGTGTGGACGGGTGCCCCGCTCGCGTTCCACCAGGCCTTTTTTCTCCAGCCGGGACAACACGGTGAGCACCGTGGTGACGGCGAGTTCCTTGCCCTCGTGCCCGGCCGCACCATCCTGGCCGACCGACGTCTGCGCGAGTCGGTCCCGCAAGGTGTTCGCGGTGGCTGCTTCATGGCCCGCCCAGAGCAGGTCCATCACTGCCCGTTCCAGTTCACCAAGACTAGCCATTGCACTTTTCCTTTGTTTCCCCGCACCGCAACCGGAGGGCTGCGGTGACTTCATGCGTGTGTTCCAACTACAGAATCCAATTTACCCCGATTCCCCGCCACTTTCTACATTGGGTAGAACAGGAGGTCCGTACCTGCGCTGAAGGGCCGGCGGAGCGTGCCGCAGCGCGTTTTACTCTGCAGCCGGCGTTGTTCTACACTTTGTAGAAGTTAGAGTTTCTACAGAACGTAGAAAACCTGCACCGGCTGACAGTAGGGACCGCCTTGGACGCTTTGGACGCTCTGGAAATTGCACGCTGGCAATTCGGCATCACCACCGTTTACCACTTCATGATGGTCCCGCTGACCATCGGCCTGGGGCTGGTCGTGGCGGTGATCCAGACTGCCTGGCACCGCACCGGAAAACCTGAGTACCTCCGGATGACCAAGTTCTGGGGAAAGCTCTTCCTGATCAACTTCATCATGGGCGTGGCCACCGGCATCGTCCAGGAATTCCAGTTCGGAATGGCCTGGAGCGAGTACAGCCGATTTGTGGGCGACGTCTTCGGTGCGCCCCTGGCACTCGAGGCGCTCCTGGCCTTCTTTGTCGAATCCACCTTCCTGGGCCTGTGGATCTTCGGCTGGAAGCAGCTGAAGCCGGGCATCCACCTTGCGTGCCTCTGGATCGCAGTAGTGGGCTCGGTGTTCTCCGCGTACTTCATCATCGTGGCCAACAGCTGGATGCAGCACCCCGTAGGTGTGGAGATGATTGACGGCCGGCCCGTGATGACGGACGCCTGGGCAGTCTTCACCAACAACACCGCGCTCGTCGCAGTTCCCCACACGCTGTTCGGCGCCCTCGCCGTCGCCGGCGGCTTCCTGCTCGGCATCGCCTGGTACCACCTGTGGCGGAGGCGGCGCGACGGCGTCGACACCGTGGGTGCCGACGGCAAGGTGGTCCCCGGTGAGGCAGGGGACATCCCCGGCCGTGACAAGAATGACCACAAAGTCTGGATCCGATCCCTCCGCATCGGCGCAGTGGTGGCCATGATCTCCTTCGCCGGGACCGCCCTCACCGGCGACCTCCAGGGCAAGCTGATGTTCGAACAGCAGCCCATGAAAATGGCGGCGGCAGAAGCAGCCTGCCACGATGGCACCGGCTTCTCCGTCCTCAGCATCGGCAACCTCGGCTCCCAGAACTGCGATGACATCGTGGCCCTGATCGAGGTCCCCGGCATCCTTTCCTTCCTGGCCAAGGGAGACTTCACCACCGAAGTCCAGGGCGTCAACAGCCTCCTGCCCCAGTACAAGGAGGCCTACGGAACGCACCTGCCGGACGACCCCATGTATGGCGAACGTGCCGGCCAGGAAATCGACTACCTTCCGGTCATGGAGGTCACCTACTGGGGCTTCCGCATGATGATCGGGTTCGGCGGGCTCGCCGCCCTCGCGGCCCTGGTGGCCCTCTGGCTCACCCGCAACGGAACCGTCCCGGAATCCCGGTGGCTGATGCGCCTCGCCGTCTTCGGAATCCTCGCCCCCTTCGGAGCCAACGCAGCGGGCTGGATTTTCACCGAAATGGGCCGACAGCCGTTTGTGGTGGCGCCCAACCCCGATCCCAACGGCATCGACCAGGTCTTTATGTTCACCGCGGCTGCTGTCTCACCCGGTGTCACCGCCGGGGAACTGCTGGCGTCACTCATCACGCTCACGGCCATCTACGCGATGCTGCTGGTGGTGGAAGTGAAACTGCTGGTCAAGTACATCCGGGGCGGAGTGGTGTCGGCCATGCCGGAGCTGGTCCACGCACCCGTTGACGAAAACGAGGACGCCACCCCCGGCCCGGGCGGCCAGGGCGGCGGAAAATCCGCCGACGACGTCCTTGCCTTCGCCTACTAGTCCCCGCCAAAGAAGAGCAGAGGAAACGAAGAATGGAACTGCTGCCAACCATCTGGTTCATCGCCATTGCGGTGCTGTGGACCGGCTACCTC
Organism: Pseudarthrobacter sp. R1; assembly: GCF_024494415.1. Classification (NCBI taxonomy): domain Bacteria; kingdom Bacillati; phylum Actinomycetota; class Actinomycetes; order Micrococcales; family Micrococcaceae; genus Pseudarthrobacter; species Pseudarthrobacter sp. R1. The sequence goes on from NZ_JAMKFI010000007.1 coordinate 123,745, forward strand.
TTCCTTGAGGGCTTTGACCTGGGTGTGGGGATGCTGATGAAACTGTTCGCCCGGGACAACACCGAACGCCGCGTCCTGCTCAACACCGTAGGCCCGGTTTGGGACGGCAACGAGGTCTGGCTCCTGACCGCCGCCGGTGCAACCTTTGCCGCGTTCCCGCTATGGTACGCGTCCCTGTTCTCCGCCCTGTACCTTCCGCTGCTGGTGGTACTGGTTGCCCTGATCTTCCGGGCCGTGGCCTTCGAGTACCGCGGCAAGGTGGACACGGATCAGTGGCGGGCCAGGTGGGACTGGGCCATCGCGTTGGGATCCTTCTTCGCGGCCTTCGGCGTGGGTGCAGCCCTGGCCCTGACCACCACCGGCCTTCCCCTGAACGCCAACGGGGACCGTGAAGGCGGGCCGCTCGCCTGGTTCAACGTCTATGCGGTGCTGGGCGGTCTCGCCGTCGTCGGATTCTCGCTGGTACACGCCCTCGCCTTCCTGGCACTGAAGACCGACGGCGACGTGCGGCACCGTGCGCGGAAGTGGTTTGTCCGGCTGCTTCCCGTCCTGCTCCTGCCCATTGCAGGTTGGGCCGTGAGCATCCAGTTCCTCGACGGCAAGGCCTGGACCTGGGCGCTGGTGGTGCTGGCGGTTGCTGGGGCGGCTGCAGCCTGGGCCACGGCCCGCAAGGGGGCGGAAGGCAAGGCCTTCGTTGCCCTGGGAGCTTTCCTGGCGCTGGGTTCGGCGTCCATCTTCGGCGCTGTGTTCCCGGTGGTGCTGCCGTCCACGCTCAATGAAGCTTTTGACCTGACCATTTCCAACGCTTCCTCCTCCGACTACACTCTGGGCCTTATGAGTGTTGTGGCAGCGTTCGGCTTGCCCCTGGTCATTGCCTACCAGGCCTGGACCTACTGGGTGTTCCGGAGGCGGGTCAGTGCCGCGCACATACCGGAAGCCCACAGCTTCCTGCCGGCCATCGCCGCCAAGGCCTTCACCACCAAGGGCTGACATGCGTCCAACTTTCCCGCCCGGCCCCGCCACCCGTTTAGCCATCTACTGGCTGGGACTCCTCGCCGCCCTCAAGGCGTTGTCGCTGGTCCTGATCGGGCAGGCTGTCGCCTCGGCTCTCGCCGGCCTCGCGGCGGGAAACCCGGCCTGGGCGGACCAGCTGGCAGTTGGCATGGCGGGAGTGGTGCTGAGGTCCCTCACCGTGTGGGGGCAGGCAGTGGCATCCCGCCGCGCTGCCCTGGGCATCAAGGAGGAACTGCGCTCCGGGCTGCTGGAAAGGGCGCTGCGCAACGGCGTCCGCGGTACGGGCCCGGCCGACGGCGGACTGGCAGTGCTTGCCACCCGCGGACTGGATGCGCTGGACAGCTACTACACCCAGTTCCTGCCCGCACTCGTGAACTGCGCGGCCATCCCGCTCCTGGTGGGCGCGCGCATCCTCTTTGCCGACTGGGTGAGCGCAGTAGTCATCGTCCTGACCGTTCCGCTGGTGCCGCTGTTTATGGTGCTGATCGGCCGGTACACCGAGGACAACGTCCGCGAGGCACAGGCGTCCCTCGCCAGGCTCTCCACCCACATGCTCGAACTCGCCAAGGGACTTCCCGTCCTGGTGGGCCTGGGCCGCGCCACCGCCCAGCGCAGGGCACTCGAGGAAATCTCCGAGGAATACCGTGCCCGGACCATGGGAACACTGCGGACCGCATTCCTCTCGGCGCTGGCCCTTGAGCTCATCGCCACCATCTCCGTGGCCGTGGTGGCTGTTTTCATCGGTGTCCGACTCGTCCACGGCGATATGCCGCTGGAGGCCGGCCTGCTGGCCCTGATCCTCGCACCGGACTGCTACCTGCCGCTGCGCGAACTGGGCACCGCCCACCATGCCAGCGACGACGGCCGGGTGGCGCTCGCCGAAACAACTGCCGTGACTGATGCACCGGAGCCGCAGCCGCTACGGACAGCCCCGGCCGGCAGGCCTGGCGCGCCCATTACCGTCAGCGGCCTTACCGTGAGCTACGAAGGACGGTCCCTGCCCGCCGTCGGACCGCTCAGTTTCAGCGCACCGCAGAGCAGGATCACCGCGCTGGACGGACCCAGCGGCGCCGGCAAAAGCACGGTGCTGGGCATACTGGCCGGAACCGTCGGCCACGGAGCAGGCACCACGGTCAGCGGCACCATCACGGGCCTGGACCGCACCAAAATTGCCTGGGTTCCGCAGCATCCGGTCATGGTGGCGGAGACGGTACTCGACGAGATTGTGCTCTACCTGTCGGGCGGCGCCGACACTGAAACAGTCGAACACAGGCGCCAGGGAGCGGAAGCCGCAGCCCGCACCTGCCTGGTCCGGGCTGCGGCCGGACACCTTGCTGCGAAACACCCTGCGGAGCTGAGCCCGGGAGAGCTCCGCCGCGTAGCTCTGGCGCGCGGCCTGGCACGGATCGAGGCCGGCGCCACCGTGCTGCTGCTGGATGAGCCCACGGCGCACCTGGACGATGTATCGGCGGCACTGGTGGAAGACACCATCGGGAAGCTCCGGGGACAGGTGACTGTCATCCTGGTGGCGCACGAGGACCGCACCCGCGCCCTCGCGGAACACGTGGTGCCGGTGGGCGGGCAGGTGGGCGGTGGTCCTGGCCGCGCGGCCGCGGCTGCCGGGCACCCCGCGCATGGTGAGGAATCGCTCCCGCATAGTGTGAGCGGGAACGCGCCGGCTCGCGCTGTGCCCGATTTCCCTGCGGGGGATCAGCCGGACTCTGCAGAAGCTCCGGCTGCAAGCGGCAGAGAGCACGGCGCAGGCAAACACGGTGCCGGCCGGTTGCTGGCCGCACTCCTGGCGCCCGTGCGGGGCAAGTTCGCCGCTGCAGCCCTGGTGGGCACCCTGGCAGCGGTGTTCGCCGTCGCCCTGTCCGGGCTGTCCGGCTGGCTCATTATCCGCGCCAGCGAGCAGCCGCCCATCCTGTACCTGCTGACCGCGATCGTTGGGGTACGGTTCTTCGGAATCGGCCGCGCTGTGCTCCGGTACTGTGAGCGGCTCCTCCTGCACGACGCCGTGTTTGCTGCCCTCACGCAGTTGCGGGGCCGGCTGTGGGAGTCCCTGAGCCGGCGGGCCCTGCCGCTCCGCCGCCTGTTGCAGGGCGGGAACGTCCTCGGAACGGTGATTGACGACGTCGATACCGTCCGCGACCTCCTGCCGCGCGTTGTCCTGCCGCCGGTCACAGCGCTCGCGGTTTCAGTTCTGGCCCTGGTCACCACGTCCTTGCTGGTGCCTGCCGCGCTTCCTGTCGTGATCGCCGCCAGCGTGGCGGGCCTCCTGCTAGCTCCGGCAGCCGCACTCTGGGGCGACCGCAAGTCCGCCACCGCCGAACAGCTCCTCCGCTCCGGAGTCCTGCGCCGCGTGTCGGCAGCCCTTGACGCCCGTGCCGAACTCCACGCCAACGGCGCAGCTCCCCGCGTCCTCAACGGATTGCGGGCCCAGGACCGCGAGGCCACCAAGGCTTCCCAGCGTTCGGCTTGGGCAGACGGCCTGGGACAGGCCATCACCACCGCAGCGTGCGGTGCCGCCGCCCTCGGTGCCGCCCTGCTGGCGGGTCCGGCGGTGCTCGCCGGCCAGCTCGCGCCGGCGACCGCGGCCGTGGTGGTCCTGCTGCTCCTGGCTTTGGTGGAGCCGCTCGCAGCAATGACGACGGCGGTGCGCCAGTTCCCTGCGCTGCGGACCGTGATGCAGCGCCTGGCTGCGTCCGGGGCGCTGGAGACGGATACCCGGGACTCCAGCGTGCGGGACGATCCTCAGGGGGCCACTGGTGATGGCCTGCAGACTGTTCCTGCCCGCCCGGGAGGCCGTCCCGGCGTCGAACTGGCAGGCCTCTCAGCCGCCTGGCCCGGCGGCGCTCCCGTATTTTCCGGCCTGGACGCCGTGGCGGAACCGGGCAGGTGGCTGGCCGTCACCGGCCCATCGGGGTCGGGGAAGTCCACGCTGCTGTCGGTGCTGCTCGGCTTCCTGCCGGTTGCCGCCGGACGGGTGGGCGTGACCGGGCGGGCTGCCTGGTGCCCCCAGGAAGCGCACCTGTTTGATTCCACCATCCGGGGAAACCTGCTGCTGGGCCGGCCCGGCTCGGGTAACGGAACACCCGGAAGCGGGAAAGAAGCCGACAGCGACATGAGAGCTGCGCTGGCGTCGGTGGGCCTGGCCGCCCTTCTGGAACGGCTGCCGGCGGGCTTGGACACCAGAATCGGTCCGGGCGGGGCGTTCCTCAGCGGTGGGGAGCGGCAGCGCCTGGCCGTGGCCCGCACGCTGATGACCGGGGCCGAGGTGATCCTGCTGGATGAGCCAACGGCCCACTTGGATGCAGAGTCGGCCCGGGCCATGCTGGCGGATCTGCGGCAGGGACTGCGCCGCCGCACCGTGGTGCTGGTGACGCACAACCCGGCCGACATCCGGGCAGAGGATGCGCGCCTGGTGCTTGCGCCCGGTCCCGGAGAAGCAAGCGAAGGGGACGCCCGTTCAGAGCACCAGGGTGGCCACCTTGTGGCGTCGTTGGCGGGGGATCAGCCGTCCACGTCGTGAAGGTGATGGACTATGTCGTGCAGGAAGTACTGGGAAAGCGTCAGGACGGTGAACTCCGAGCCGTTGCTGCGCAGCCCCTTGCGTCCCCACTCCGATTCACGGACGGCGGCGAATGATTCCGCCGCCTGTTGTCCTTCAGCCGTAAGCTCGGCACTGACTACCGCGGGGTCGGCGCTGGCGTAGTCCTTGTCGATGGCGGTCTGGTCCTGGTCCCAGTTGTCGAACCGTGCGTCGTCCGAATCGAGCATGAGGTTCAGCCGCTGGTCGAAAAGGCTGAACACGTCGCGGACGTGGCAGGCGTACTCCAAAGCGGACCATGTGTGGTCGTCAGGACGCTCGGCCACGTCAGGCCGCCGGAGCACGGCGCGCCAGCGGGGGAGCAGGCTCCCGATACTGCCAGGGACGGTGGAAGGCGTGGCCGTGGAGGCATCGAACGAGCATTCCGGGCAAGGACGGGTGAGGACCCAGGTCCAGTCCTTTTCATCAGGCACGATAGGCATGAGAGCAGTCTAAGCGGGATCGGGCCAGGCCATGGCGGGGCCTACCACCTCGACCGGCTGGGACAGCGGGATCCCCGAACCGTCACGCCGGCCGTGCTCCTGCGGCAGGGACCGGGCCACGCCGGCCGCCGAGGAAGCCTTCGCGGGGCCGTGGCCGGCCCATGCCAGCAGCAGCGTATCCTCGCCCTTCAGGAAGCGGTGGGCCCGCACTCCCGCAGTCGCACGTCCCTTCGCGGGGTACTCGGAGAACGCCGTCACTTTGGCGGTACCCGGTGCCGTGCCCGGCAGCGCCCCCGTGGTGCCGGCGATGGTCACCACCACGGCGGACTCGTCCTTGGGCTGGACGGCGCCGAAGAAGAGAACGCGGTCATCCGCGGCCAGCTTGATTCCCGCCATTCCGCCGGCCGTGCGCCCCTGCGGCCGCACCACCCCGGCGCCGAACTTCAGGAGCTGGGCCTGGCTCGTCAGGAAGACGAGTTCAGTATCCTCCGCTCCCGCCGGCGCGACACCCACCACAAAGTCCTTGTCCTTGAGCGCAATGACTTCCCAGTCCTCGCGGTTCAGCGGATACTCCGGCTGCACCCGCTTCACCACTCCTTGGGCCGTGCCGATGGCCAGCACTTCGTCGAGCGGGGCAAATGCCACCAGGGTTTCCCCCTTCAGCAGGGTGATGAAGTCCTTGGCGGGAACGCCGCCGGCTAGGTTCGGCAGCCCGGAAACCGGCGGCAGGACGGGCATGTCCATCACCTGTAGGCGGAGCATGCGCCCCTGGGAGGTGACGGCGGCGATCTCGCCCCTGGCGGACGTCTTGACCACGGAGGTGTAGACGTCGTGCTTGGTCCTGGGTCCCGCCTCTGCCAGCGGTTCCCGGTTGCTGGTGCGCGCTATCTGGCCCGAGGCGGTCAGGATGGCCCAGCAGGGGTCGTCGGCGATTTCCAGCGCCAGCGGGACTGCCTTGCCCTTCTTCCCGTTGGTCAGGGCCAGGTCGGCCGCGACGGTGGGGGACACGGCCTCGGATTCGAGCAGCACGGTCCGCCGCGGGGTGCCGTGCTCTTCGGCGATGGCGCCAAGTTCGTCCGATACCAGGGTCCGGAGGCGTTCCTCTGAACCGAGGATGGCCTCGAGCTCAGCGATTTCACGGCGCAGCTCGTCCTGTTCCTTCTCCAGCTCAATCCGCGAGTACTTGGTCAGCTGGCGCAGCCGCAGCTCCAGGATGTAGTTCGCCTGGATTTCCGTGAGGTCGTAGATGGACATCAGCCGGGCCCGGGCGGCGGCGGCCTCGTCCGAGGACCGGATGATCTGGATGACCTCATCGATGTCCACGATGGCGATGAGGAGGCCTTCCACCAGGTGCAGGCGGTCCTTCTTCTTGCCCAGCCGGAAGACGGTCCGGCGGCGCACCACGTCGATCCGGTGGTTCACGTACACGGTCAGCAGCTGCACCAGGCCCAGGGTCTGCGGCTGGCCGTCCACCAGGGTGACGTTGTTGATGCCGAAGGAGTCCTCCATCGGCGAATAGCGGTAGAGCTGCTGGAGCACCGCGTTGGGGTTGAAGCCGTTCTTGAGTTCGATGACCAGGCGCAGGCCGTGCTTGCGGTCCGTCAGATCGACGATGTCACTGATGCCGGTCAGCTTTTTGGAGTTGACGGCGTCCTTGATCTTCTCGATGACCTTTTCGGGGCCCACCATGTAGGGGAGCTCGGTGACCACCAGGCCGGTGCGGCGCGCGGACAGCTGTTCAACTTCCACCTTGGCCCGCGTCTTGAAGGACCCGCGGCCGGTGGCGTAGGCGTCGCGGATGCCGTCCAGTCCCACAATCCGTCCGCCGCTGGGCAGGTCCGGCCCGGGAACGAAGCGCATGATGTCATCCAGCGTGGCGTCCGGGTTGGCGATCAGGTGCCGCGCGGCGGAGATGACCTCCACAAGGTTGTGCGGGGCCATGTTGGTGGCCATGCCGACGGCGATGCCCGTGGCGCCGTTGACCAGCAGGTTGGGGAACGCAGCCGGCAGGACGTCCGGCTGGGTGAGCTGGTTGTCATAGTTGGGGACAAAGTCCACCACGTCCTCATCGAGGTGGTCGGTGAGGGTGAGGGCAGCAGCCGCAAGCCGGGCCTCGGTGTACCGCGGGGCGGCAGGGCCGTCGTCGAGCGAGCCGAAGTTGCCGTGCCCGTCAATCAGCGGCAGCCGCAGCGAGAAGTCCTGGGCCATGCGCACCATGGCGTCATAGATGGCCGTATCGCCGTGCGGGTGCAGCTTGCCCATGACCTCGCCCACTACACGGGCGCTCTTGACGTGTCCCCGGTCCGGGCGCAGGCCCATGTCGCTCATCATGTACAGGATGCGGCGCTGTACCGGTTTGAGGCCGTCCCGGGCGTCCGGAAGCGCCCGCGAGTAGATCACCGAGTACGCATACTCCAGGAAGGAGCCTTCCATTTCGGAGGTTACATCGATGTCCACGATGTTCTCCGTGTAGGGGGTGGTGTCCACGGGAGGGGCTGAACTTTGGCGGCGGGCCATGGGGGTTGGTAAATCCTTCTTCGGTACTGTGCAGCTGACGGGGGTGTGCTGCGGGAGTTTTTGGCTAGGCTAAGCCTATGGTGGATCAGCCCGGGGACGGCGAATATCCGGAACATTGGGAAGCCGATGTCGTGCTGCGGGACGGCGGGACAGCCCACTTGAGGCCGATTCATCCCACCGATGCCGACGCTGTCCAGGCCTTCCACGTAGGGCAGTCGCAGGATTCAATCTACATGCGGTTCTTCGCCTTCAAGGCCAGGCTGTCCAGCAAAGAGCTCAAGCGCTTCACCGAGGTTGACTACAAGGACCGGGTAGCTTTCGTCATCACCATCCGCGGCGAGATCGTGGGCATTGGACGCTACGACCGGCTTGATGACCCCACCGAGGCGGAGGTGGCGTTCAATATTGCCGATTCCCATCAGGGACGGGGAATCGGCTCCATTCTGCTGGAACACCTGGCCGCCGCCGCCCACGAAAACGGGATCCGGCGCTTCAGCGCGGAGGTACTGCCGGAAAACCGCAAGATGCTGACGGTATTTTCCGAGGCCGGCTACGATGTCCGGCGGCATTTTGACGACGGCGTCGTCAGCCTCGAGTTCAACATCGACCCCACTGAGAAGTCGCGTGCCGTGATGGAATCCCGGGAGCACCGCGCGGAGGCGAGGAGCGTGCGGGACCTGCTGACGCCGTCGTCCATTGCCGTGATCGGTGCCAGCCGCAAGTGGGGGACCGTCGGCTACCAGCTTCTGGAGCACATCATCGAGGGCGGATTCAGCGGCCCCGTCTACGCCATCAACCCGGAAGCGCTGGAACTCGCCGGCATGATGTCCTTCGGCAAACTCTCCGAAGTCCCGGATCCCGTCCAGCTGGCCGTCGTCGCGGTCCCGTATGAAGAAGTCCCCGCCGTGGTTGCGGACTGCGCCGCCGCCGGCGTCAGGGGGCTGGTGGTCGCCTCTGCAGGCTTCGCGGACGACGGCGAACGCGGCCTGCTGCGCCAGCGGGACCTGGTGCGGCAGGCCCGGGCAAGCGGCATGCGGGTCATTGGACCGGCCTCGCTGGGAATCGTCAACACCAACCCAGACGTGTCATTGAACGCTTCGATGGCGCCCACCCTGCCGCTCCGGGGCGGGCTGGGCCTGTTCAGCCAGTCGGCAGCCATCGGCGTCTCGCTGTACGCCGCTTCCAGCCGGCGGCGGCTGGGCCTGTCCACGTTCCTGTCCGCAGGTAACCGGGCCGACGTGTCCGGCAACGACATGATGCAGTACTGGGAGGACGATCCCGATACCACAGCGGTCGGGCTCTACCTTGAATCCATCGGCAACCCGCGCAAGTTTTCCCGCCTCGCCCGGCGGCTGGCGCGCACCAGGCCCGTCATCGTGGCCAAGTCCGATGCCATGGGGCTGCGGCTGCCGCCCGGGCACGCCGTCCGGACAACCCAGGCTCCCGCCGGCGCCCTGGACGCGATGCTGCGCCAGTCCGGCGTCATCCGGGTGGAAACCATTGAGCAACTGGTGGATGTTGCCCAGGTGGTTTCGGCGCAGCCGCTCCCCGCCGGCCCGGGACTGGCCATCTTCAGCAACTCCCAGGCGCTGGGCAAAGTGGTGGCGGACAGCGCGTCTTCCCAGGGCCTCATCGTCGCGGAACTGGTCACCGGCGTGGACTTCGACGCCGGACAGTCGATTGCCCTGCCCGCCCTGCGGGCCAGCCTGCTCAAGACACTTGAGTCCGACGCCGTCCACTCGGCTGTTGCGGCGCTGCTCCCCGCCCGCGGGCTGACCGTGGACAGCATTGCAGAAGTACTGGCCGAATGCTCGGCAACAGCCGGAAAGCCGGTGGTGGCCGCCTTCACCGGCATCCTGGATCCTTCCATATCGGTGGAGGGGATGCTGGGGTCCCAGGAACGCGCCGTCCCCTGCTTTTCCAATCCGGGGGCTGCTGTGGCTGCGCTCGCTGCCGTGGCCCGCTACTCGGAATGGGTGTCCCGGGACCAGGGGCATTTCGTGGAACCCGAAGGGTGCAATCCAGAGCTTGCCCGGGCGGAAATCGAAGCGCTGCTCAGGGATGTCAAAGGTGAGCAGCTGAAGAAGCTGGACCCGGCAGCCGCGGCCTCACTGCTGGGGCACTACGGGATCAGGGTGCTGCCTTCGGTGGGCTTTGACAACCCCGACCAGGCCGTTGAGGCTGCGGATGCGCTGGGCTGGCCCGTGGTGTTGAAGACTACCGATCCCGCGCTCCGGCACCGGCTTGATCTCGGCGGGGTGCGCCTGGACATCCAGGATGCGGAATCGCTGCGCCAGAACGTGCTGCAGATGCGGCGCGTGCTCTCCCACTACGGGGACCCCGCGCTGGAAGTACAAAGCATGGCGCCGGTGGGGCAGGCCTGCACGTTCCGGGCCATCGAAGATCCGCTGCTGGGCCCGGTGATCTCCTTCGGGCTCGCCGGGGACGCCGTGAACCTGCTGGATGACTGGGCGCACCGCGTCCCGCCGCTCTCCGCCGCCGACGTGGACGATTTCATCCGCGCCCCGCGGGCGGCGCAGAACCTCTTTGGCTACCAGGGCCTGCCGGCCGTGGACGTCAAGGCGCTTGAGGACCTTGCCGGCCGCCTCGCCTGGCTCAAGGACAACCACCCCGAAATCGCCCTGGTGGAGCTCAACCCCGTCCTGTGCGGCACCTCGGGAGCCACCACCCTTGCTGCTGACGTGCGCATCGGCAACGCCGCCCAGCGGACGGACAGCGCGCGGCGGGCCATGCTGGGCTGACGCGGTTAGCAAGTGACCGGCCGATCTGTGAAAATGGGGGAATGAGCTCACAGCCTCCCGCGTCGGCGCCCGAAACGCCCGGCAATGAAACCCAGGCAGTCCGCCAGCACAGCTCACACAGCCACAGCGCCCAGGGCCAGAGCCTGGAAGGCGCCCTCCAGAAGGCGGGCTTCTACCCCCGCCTCGTGGCCGATGTCGTCGATGACGCCTTGGACGGCCGCGACTGTGTTGCCCACCTTGTGCACTTGGAAACCCACTTCGACCGGGCTGAGGTCCGGCGCCACATCACCGTTTTGGTGCTCACCGCGGACATGCTGGTGATCACCCATGTGGACGACCAGCAGCTGGACGAGGCCGGCGAGCAGATCGTGGCCCAAATCTCCACTGAATCCGTTCCCGTGGCCCAGATCCGGTCTGTCGTGCTGAGCTACATGTACTCCCAGCCGCAGAACTACAAACCCTCCGACCCCGTGCGCGAGGTAACGCTGTCCATCGCCTGGTCCGGCGGCCAGCGGCTGGACATGGGCCCTGCCAGCTGCGGGGATCCCCAGTGCGAAGCGGACCACGGCTACAGCGGGACCATTGCACAGGAGGACATCGTCCTGCGCATCAGCGCCGAGGCGGACGGCCTGCAGGCAGTGCAGGACGCCAAGCTCTTCGCCCGTGCACTTCGTGCCGTGAACACCGGTTCCCCCGCCCCGCAGCCCCACGTGCAGTCGATGCCGCCGCGGCCGCGCCCGGGAGTATTCGGCAACCGCCTCAGCCGCGGGCACCAGCAGCGCTGATGCCCGAAGACCGCCACCCGAACCCCGACGTTTCCGCCCGGCCCCAGGTTGTCCTGCCGCCAGCGCCAGCTTACGGGCAGCGCTCCATCGCCGACGTGCTCACCAGCGCCGCGGCAAGCCTGGGGGTGGACGGGTTTGAGAATACCCTTGGCCTGCCTGCCGCGTCGCGCGTGTGCGTGGTGCTGGCGGACGGCCTGGGCCGGAACCTGCTGAAGCAGAAATCTGCGCACACACCCTTCCTGCGTTCAGTCGTCCAGGCCGGGCAGGGCGCTGTTCCTGTCTGGCTGGATTCGGCATTCCCTTCCACCACCGCAGCCGCCCTGGCCAGTTTTGGCACGGGTCTCCCGCCGGGCCAGCACGGCATGGTGGGCTATGACGTGCTGGACCCGGAACAGGACAAGGTAGTCAACCTGCTCGGGAACTGGGATGCCGGCGTCGACCCCGCGACGTGGCAGCCCTTTCCCACCGTGCTGGAACGCGCCGAGGAACACGTGGACGTCACCACCGTCAGCCTGCCGCAATTCGGCGGCTCACCCATGACCCGGGCCGCCTTGCGGGGCGGCAAATTTATTTCGGCCACCACGGCGCACGCCCGCACGGAAGCCGCGGCCGAGGCCATGTCCGCCCCCAATCCCGCGCTGATGTACTTCTACCTGAACGAGCTGGACAAGGCCGGGCACCGCTACGGCTGCCAGTCCGAGCAGTGGGAGCACCAACTCGAAGAGCTCGATGCAACCGTGAAGCGGCTCAACGCTTCCCTGCCTGCCGGCACCACCATCCTGCTCACCGCGGACCATGGCATGCTTGACGTCCCTGAGCAGCAGCGCATCGATTTCTCCGCTGAGCCTGCCTTGGTGGAAGGGGTCCGGCATACCGCAGGGGAGCCCCGAATGGTCCATCTCTACCTTGAACACGGTGCGGGGGAGCACGTCCGGGACCGCCTGCTCTCGGCATGGCGGGCACGCTTCGGAGAGCAGGTCTGGGCATTCACCCGCGAGGAGGCACTCGCGGCGGGCCTGTTCGGCACGGTCCGTCCCGCCGTCGAGGGCCGGATCGGAGACATCATGATCGCGGCGAGGGACGCCGTCGCCCTGTACGACACACGCCGCGTCCGACCCAGCGCCATGGAAGTGGTGGGCCAGCACGGCTCGCTCACCAAAGCCGAGCGGGAGGTCCCCCTGCTCTGCTTCACGGCTGGCGGCAAGAGTTCCCGCCGTGGCTGAACTGGTCTTTTTCTCCGGCACCATGGACTGCGGAAAGTCGCCCCTGGCACTGCAAATGGACCACAACCACCGGGCCAGGGGGCGCGGCGGAGTGCGCTTCAGCCGCAACGACCGCGCCGGCGAATCGCGCATCTCCAGCCGGCTGGGCCTGCAGACTGACGCGGTGGAAGTAGTGGATGGCACCGACTTCTGGGAGGAAGTCATGCTGCGGCGCACGCAGGGGCAGCGGGTGGATTACCTGATCTGCGACGAGGCCCAGTTCTATACGCCCGAGCAGGTGGAACAGCTGGCGAAAGTCGTGGACGAGATCGACGTGGACGTCTTCGCGTTCGGTATTACTGCCGATTTCCGTACCCGGTTGTTTCCCGGTTCCCAGCGGCTCGTCGAACTCGCGGACCGGGTGCAGGTGCTGCAGGTGGAGGCGCTGTGCTGGTGCGGGCGGCGCGCCACCCACAATGCCCGGACGGTCGACGGCGTCATGGTCACCGAAGGCGCGCAGGTGGTGGTGGGCGACGTGGACATGGCGGGAGACTCCGCCGCCGCACCCGTGGCCGGCGACCACGTCCCCGTTGTGGGCTACGAGACGCTATGCCGCAGGCATTACATGCGGCGTGTCACCGCGCATGGCGCCGCCTTGATGGGCCAGCAGGACCCGCTACTGCCGTTCGAAGTGGACGCCTGCCTGTGGCGCGGATCGGGTGCAGCCGGGACTTAGAGCCGGCACTAGCCTGCGCTGCTCTGGGACCGGCCTGTGTTTCTAGAACCGCATGACGCGGTCCGACGTCACCTCCTGCCCGGTAGGAATTGCTGCGCTTTGGCATAGACACCGGACGCAGGTCTCGCGCCACCTGCTGCTCGGGGAGTTGCTGCTCCGGCACCGCGGCCATTTGCCGCTTGCTGCTCCTTCGTCGCTCTGACGCAAGCTACACAAATGACCCCGGCACCCTCGCTGGACTTCGGGCACCGAGGCCAGCTATCCACTCCGCGACGCGCGGTTACTGGCTGCCTTGACGTGCCGTTTCCATAAAAAATCCAAAAGTTTTTCCTGAGACCTGCGTAGGGGCCCTGTTTTGTCAGACCCCCTCGCCATGATGGGTGTATGGAAGCGAACCCGGCAGTGGTGCAAGCGGAGGCGGCCGTTGTGGCTGCTGTCGCAGCGTTCATGGCGGTGCTCGCTGGCCGCGATACAGCTGTTTCCGGGTCCGCGGTTGAGTTTGATGATCCGTTGCAGCGGGTTGCTGATGGGGCTTTGGATGTCCTGGCCGCGGTGGCACGGTCGGAAGCGAAACTGGCGGCGGTGAAGGCGGAGGCGGTCGCGGTGTTCGCCCGGGCCACGAAAGCGCTGAACGCTCCGGCACGATCGCCGTATGAGGCGACGGCGCAGGAGCGGAGCCTGGTGGCCGAGGTGGGGTGTGTGCTGGCGATTGGTGACCGGGCCGCCGGTGCCTTAATCGCCGATTCCCATGCCCTGACGACGTTCCTGCCATGGACCCTTTCGGCTTTGCATGCCGGGACGATGTCCTGGGCGCACGCCCGGAGCATGGTGGACCAAACCGCGAGCCTTGACCCTGCCGGAGCCGCGGCGTTGGAGGCGCACTTCCTGGACCCGGCCACGCCGAGACTGGCCGCAGCCGCCGCCGTTGGGGAGATGCCGGCGTACCGGTTCAAGGCCAAGGCCAGGGCCTGGCGGGAACGCCACCATCCGGAGAGCCTGGAGAAGCGGCACGCCAAGAGTGTGGCGGACCGGCGCGTCGAATTCTGGCCGGACATCGACGGGATGGGCTGGATCGCAGCGTGCCTGCCCGCAGACCAGGCCTCCGCGATCTGGGACCGGCTCACCACCCTCTCCCGGGAAATGCAGGGACCAGATGAACCCCGCACCCTGACCCAGCTCCGGGCCGACAACTTCGCCTCAGGGCTCCTCACCACCGGGCCCGGCATCAGCACCGGAAACAGTTCCAGCAACGGCGGAAATGGTTTTGGCAACGGCGGGGCCAACAGTGCCCGCAGCGCCGGTGGCGGCGGGGAGGAAACCGGCCCCGGGCAGGGATCTTCGATTCGGGCGCAGGTGCTGGTCACCGTGCCCGTGTTCTCGCTGCTGGGCCTGACCGACGAGCCGGCGGTGCTGGACGGGTCCGGCCCGATCCCGGCGTCGATGGCACGTGATTTGGTCGCGAACGGGGCAGGCTCGTTTTACCGGGTTTTGGTGGATCCGCGGGATGGGGCGCCGTTGGAGATGGGCCGGACCAGCTACCGGCTGACCAAAGCGATGCGGAACTGGCTGCGGCTGCGGGACGGCAAGTGCCCGTTCCCCGGCTGCAGCAACAACTCCGTGGATAACGAAGCGGACCACCTCCTCGCCTGGCACCAAGGCGGCACCACCGGCATCAGCAACCTCGGCCAACCCTGCCCCAAACACCACAAACTCCGGCACAGCGGCGGCTGGAAACCAACACCGGCCACCAAAACCGAACCACCCGGCTGGACCTCACCCACCGGGCGGCACTACAAAAGCGAACACCAGGACTGGGAACCACCAGTGTGGCCGGAATGGCTAGCGCCGGAGTGGGTGGCGGACGGGCAACACGCTGATGGCGCCGTTCAATTCCAACTAATGTCTCATCCTGCTTTGCCCCACCTGGACCAGTTGGACCTCGAGCTGTCCAATATGTGTGGCAAAAATCCAAGTCTGCCGGAACAAGGTATGCCTTCTTCTGAAACCGACTATGAGGACCCGCCTCTCGAGGACCTGCCGGACTTCGACATTCCTGAGGACCCCGGGATCCCCGAAGACGAACTGCCCGAAGACCCATTCGCCGAGTGGCATCTGATGCTGGCCTTAGCGGTCCACGCCTAGTCAGGAAACGCAGAACGAGTGTGAAGCCTCAGGCTCCGACGTTTTGCAGCTGGAGCGCTAGTCGCCCCGCGTACCGAAGACGATCTCGTCCCACGAAGGGACGCTGGAGCGCTTGGGCCTGCCCGGCTGGCGCTCAGGGGCGCCCGTCTCCGGAAGTTGGCCCGTAACGGGGGAGTTGTCATCGATCCGCGGAGCCGGCCGCCGAGGATTCCCGCCCAGCAGCTCGTTCAAGCCTCCGCCACTAACAGGACTGCCGTCGGTGTTGCCACTGCCGTTACTGTTGCCACTGCCGTTACTGTTGGCACCGCCATAGCTGTTGCCACTGCCATCACGGGTGCTGTTGGCGTCAGCGTTCCCGGCTTCGGGGGTGCTGCCGGAGGGCCGGCGGGGGGACGCCACGATGGTGATTTCGCGGGTATCGGTACTCACGCCGTCGTGCAGCTTTAAAGCGTCTTCCATGGCGTCCCGGTGCGGAGGAATGAGGCTAAGCCGGGACAGCATGGAAGGCCTGGCGTCGCGGCGGCGGGTAAAGGAGTTGGCCTGTGCGGCAGGGGCTTCGGGGGTGTCATCCTGCGACTGGTCGCCGGGCTCTTCCGGTTCAGGCGTTACTTCGGACGGCCTGGGGTGGGCAGCGGGAACGCCGTGGGTCAGGAGCAGGGCCAGGGCGTCGTCAGAATCCTCGTCGACCCCCAGGCGCTGTCCGCGGCGGGAGCGCAGCATGTCCAGGAGTCCGTCTGATTCTTTGCCGTCAGCCTGCTCGGCCTCGGGACCGGGACGCGGGGCAGGGCGGGCGGAGTCGGCGTCGGCTTCGAAGTCGAAGGGGCGATCGGAGACTGCAGAGAGCCTGCGGGCGGGGACGGGCCCATCCAAGGGCTCGAGCTCGCTGAGCTGCTGCGCCCACCGGTTTGCGTTCTGCAGGGACTTCCTGCCCGGGTTGAACGTCCATAGTGCCGGCGGCTCCTCGCCGATGCCGGCTTTTCCGCCGGTATTGGCCGCGAAGCTGGCCGAGACCGTCCAGGTTCCGTCCTGGCGCCGCCAGGAATCCCACTCCACGGTGGAGGGATCAATGCCGTGGGCGGACAGCCGGTGCGCCACCATGTCATTGAGCGACGCGGGATTGTCCCCAAAAGCAGACCGGTAGATGTCGTGACCTGGCGAGGGTGAAGCGACCTCGACCTTCCGTGCCTGCTGGGCGACGTACTCGCGCTCCGCCAGGACGGGTCCCTCGTAGCGTTCCACCTTGGCCAGCGGCAGGCCGGAGAGTTCCGCCACGTCCGCAGCAGTCGCACCTGCCCGGATCCGCGCCTGGATGTCCCTTGGAGACATGGGCACGGCAGACCGCTCGACAGGCGCCCTCCCGGCCGACCTGGTCGCGGTCCTCAGCGCTTCGTCGATCGGCAGCTGGAACATCTCGCCGCCGGCACCGCTCAACAGGAGATGCGCCCCGTCGTCGTGTACGCCTACAAGCCGTAGATCCTGCATACAAATCCTCCACCCTGGCATTACTATCAATCGAAACTCTGCCACCCGCTGATCCCGTTTTGGCTCAAGGGGCAGGGCGCGCCGCGATATTCCGGCCCGGGGTTGGGTATAGGGGCCTGTCCGGAAGGGACGGTCGCGCCGCGGCCGGGCACAAACCCGGGACATCCAGCGTTATGAGGGGGGTTGTTCACAGGCAGGCAAAAGGAAGAGGGATACGGCAACAATGGCCACCGATTACGATGCGCCGCGCAAGTCTGAGGAAGAGCTCGGAGAGGATTCCATTGAAGAGCTGAAGACCCGGCGCTCTGACAAGCCTGTTGCGGTGGTGGACGAAGACGAAAGTGATCTTGCCGCCGGCTACGAACTGCCCGGCGCAGACCTTTCCGGTGAAGAACTGACGGTTCAGGTGGTTCCCGCCCAGGCAGATGAGTTCACCTGTTCTTCCTGCTTCCTGGTCCGGCACCGCTCCCAAATCGCCCGGGAAAAAGATGGCCGCTTCTACTGCAAGGAGTGCGAAGGCTGATCCGTGGGCAGGATATAAGCAGCAGCCGGCACGTCGGGTGGGCCGGCGGGCCGGGGTGCAGTTATGACGACGGCGAGATGCGGCCGGGCGGGCGGGTCACCGGCGTGACAGCGCCGCAGTCAACTCATCCGGGTGCCGCGAGGAGGCCAGCCAGTAAGGCGTCTGGTCGGAGGGATCCGTAATTTCGATCTTGACCACGGGGTCGATCCAGCCGCGGATGCAGAGGTAGGCCAGGGCGTTCAGACCGGTCCCGCGTTCGGCTGTTGCTTCCGGACCCCGGAATGCCTCAACGGCGCCCACGAACCTGCGCTCGATGCTGGCCCGGCCCACCGTTAGGGAATCGTCGGTGACCACGATGGCCGGGGTGGACAGGATCAGGAGAACAGCCATGATGACAAAGAGCACGCCGGCGGCCGTGAAACCCGCTGCCGTGCTGATGGGCGCAAATACCAGGATGCCTGCTCCTGCCACACCCGCAGCGATGATCCAGATCCATACGTTGGGCCAGAGCTTCTCCCTATAGATCACCGCAGCCCCAGTGGACGGTTTTGGGGGAACGGGCGCAGGGGAGCTTGATTCGGGCATATGCCCAGCTTTCCATCTTTGTTCAGCTATTTCATCTTGGGGGAACCGTTCCTGTACCGCATCCCGTTCCCCGGCGCTGCAGTTCCGTGAGCTTGCCCTAGGACTGATTTGGGGGCGCGGGTTAGAGTGAGTGACTGTGACTGATCATCCCGCCACAGTAGATACTTTCCAGGTTGAAGCGAACGGAGCCGGCACCGCCGCGCCCGCCATGGCTTCAAGTGCTCCCACCCTGCAGGTCCAGCTGAAGATGCTGGATCCGGACCTGGAGGCCCCGTCCTATGCCCACCCGGGCGACGCCGGCGCAGACCTTCGTGCCCGCGTGGACGTTGTGCTCCAGCCGGGGGAGCGGAAGCTGGTCCCGACGGGCGTGGCCATAGCCCTTCCTGAAGGCTTCGTCGCACTGATCCATCCCCGTTCGGGCCTGGCCACAAAGCACGGACTTACGATCGTGAACGCTCCAGGAACCGTGGACGCCGGCTACCGCGGCGAGATCGCTGTCACCCTCCTGAACACGGATGCGACGCAAAGCATCGAACTTGGCCGCGGCGATAGAATTGCGCAGATGGTAATTCAGCGCGTCGAGTACGCGCAGTTCATCCCCGTCAACGAATTGAGCGAATCGGTACGTGGCACTGGAGGTTTCGGCTCCACCGGCGGCTTCAACCTGCCGGAAGCCTGACCCTTATCTCTTCCCTCACCCGTTTTGCCGCGTCGGCGCTTGCACGCCGGACGGCAACAAAGCACGACGGCGGGACCCCCACGGGCCGGACCGGCAAAACTTCACACATAAGGAGAAACCCCAATGGTCTTTGGGCTCGGCAGGAAAGCCAAGAAGGAACAAGCAGCCGAACCGGACGACGTGTCCGCTGAGGTGGAGACTGCGGAACAGGCAGTGGATAGTTCCGGACGCCGCTCGAACGGCCCTTTCGACGAATCCGAAATCAGCAGCCGCGATGGCTATGTTGACCTGGGCGCGCTCCTGATCACCCCGAGCGAGGGCCTCCAGCTCCGGCTCGAAGTGGAAGAGGCCACCCAGCGCGTCGTCGCGGTCACCCTGGACCTCAACGGCTCCAGCCTCCAGCTCCAAGCTTTCGCAGCACCCAAAAGCGAGGGGCTCTGGGACGAGATCCGCGAGCAGATCGGCCAGTCCGTGGGAGTCCAGGGCGGGCAGGTCGAGGAGGTCGAAGGCACCTTCGGAACCGAACTCGTTGCCAAGCTGCCCGCGGGACTGCCGGACGGCAGCCAAGGCTACCGGGTGGCGCGCTTCATTGGAGTGGACGGCCCCCGCTGGTTCCTGCGGGGCGTACTGGGTGGGGCAGCGGCACTGGAACGCCCTGCAGCGGAACCCCTCGAAGCGCTGTTCCGCCAAGTGGTTGTGATCCGCGGCGACAGCCCAATGCCGCCGCGCGACTTGCTGCAGCTCCGGCTGCCCAAGGACGCCACCACCACGCCGCCGCCTGCTGCACCCGCACTTCAGGAACCTGAACGTGGTCCTGAAATTACACAGATTGGCTGACAACGGGTCCGGGGGAGCTCCGCTGAACGAAAGCGACGATGTTCCCCTCAGCCGGCTGCCGGACAAAGGCAGGGTGGTCTGCCGGGGCCGCATCGAATCGGTAACCTATGTTCCGGCGGAGCAGACGGCGGCCTTCAGCGCCATGGTCTCTGACGCCGATCCCCGCGAATCAGGAGCCGGCGCCGCTGCCAGCCCCCGTGGGCGGCTTCGTGTGGTGTGGCTGGGACGGCGGCGCGTGCCGGGCATCGACGCCGGCACCGAAGTACGGCTCAAAGGGATGCTGTCCCGCGTCGACGGCCAGCCCACCATGTTCAATCCACGCTACGAAATACTGTCCCGCCAGGAGAACGAATGACTGCGTCCGAGCCCAACCCGTCCTCCGGTCCAACAGGCCCGAACGGCGCAGCGCCACAGGGCGCTGGTCCGCAAGGCGTTGACAAGGACAAACTGCCGGACGGTGTGGGCCAGGAGCCCTCCCCTGTAGCTGGCCTCGCGGCAGACTACGCCGCAAAAGCAGGGCTGCACCGGACCCATGACGGCCGCGTGGATGTGCTGCGCAGCGCCGGTGGTGTCCAGGGCATTGCCGAAAGCATCCTTCCGGGACTGTTGTTCCTCGTGACGTACACCATCACCCGGGACCTCACAGTTTCGCTCGTGGCCGCGCTGGCCATCGCCGCAGTATTCACTGTGGTCAGGCTGGTGCAGCGGCGTCCCCTGACACAGGCGCTGGCCGGCGTCGTCGGTGTGGGCATCTCCGCCTGGCTCGCCAACACCACCGGAAAAGCCGAGGACTTCTACCTTCCGGGCTTCTTCACCAACGCGGCCTACATCGTGGCAATGGTGATTTCGATCCTCGTGAAGTGGCCGGTGGCCGGGCTGCTCTTCGGGTTCATCCGCAACGAGGGCCTGGACTGGCGCAAGGACCCGGCCCGGCTCAAGGCGTACCGCCTCGGCACCTGGATCATCGTGGCAGTCCTGGTGCTCAGGCTTGTGGTGCAGGTTCCCCTCTACCTCCTGGGACCGGAAGGGTTTGCCGCGCTGGCCACCACCAGGCTCCTTATGGGTGCACCCCTGTACATCCTGGGAATTTGGATCGCATGGCTCGTCACCAAGCCTGCCCCGGTTGCCGAGGCGGCGGACGGCGCGCCTGCAGAAGGCTAGCCGCCTACCCGTCGAACCCGTCGTCCTCGGGGCCTTGCTGCTCCAGGTGCCCCGCTTCTTCCGCAGGCCTGGGCTGCGGAGATTCGAAGGAGTCGGGGGAGAGCAGCGCCCGCAGCTCGTCCTCGGCGGCGATGGTGGTGACGAAAAACAGCTCGTCACCGCCGTCAATCACGTCGTCCCGGCTCGGTGTGATCGGGGCATGGTCCCGAAGGATGGCCACCAGCGTGGAGTCCTCCGGCCAACGGATTTCCCCTACGGCCCGGCCGATCACGTGTGAATCATGCGGAACGGTGAACTCCACCAGTGCGGACACGCCCGTCTGGAGGGTGAGGAGCCGGACGAGGTCGCCGATCTCCACAGCTTCCTCCACCAGAGCCGTCATCAGCTGCGGAGTGTTGACCGCGACGTCCACGCCCCAGGAGTCGTTGAACATCCAGTCGTTCTTTGGATTGTTGACCCGGCCCACGGTTCGGCCAACGCCAAATTCGGTCTTGGCCAGCAACGAAACAACAAGGTTCACCTTGTCATCACCGGTGGCCGATACCACCACGTCCGCGTCCTCAACCCTGGCGCCCTGCAGCGTGCTCAGCTCGCACGCGTCGCCGACCAACCAATGGGCGCCGCGGAGTCCGCTCCGTCCAATAACCTCCGGCTTCAGGTCGATCAGGAGGATTTCATGTTTGTGCGCCAGCAATTCCCTGGCAATGGACGAACCGACACTGCCGGCCCCCACGATCACGACTTTCACTGAAACTCCTTGGCGGGGGCTTTGGACAGGATCTGGGCCACCTGGGCGCTGCGGTCAACCTGCAGCATGGCGTGCACGGTGTCGCCGTCCTGGAACGCGGTTCCGGCATCGGGCAATAATCCTTCGCCGAACCGGGTGAGATAGGCAATGCGGATGTTCGCCGCTTTTTCGATGCTGCTGATCCGGTGGCCGATCCAGCCGGCGTCGAGATCAAGCTCGGCGAGCACCAGGCGTCCGGATGGTTCCCGGAAATCACCGGCCAGGTGCTGTTCCGGAAGGATGCGGCGCAGCACCTGGTCCGCGCTCCAGCGGACTGCCGCCACCGTGGGAATTCCCAGGCGCTGGTAGATCTCGGCCCGGCCGGGATCGTAGATCCGGGCCACGACATGCGGCACGTGGAACGTCTCCCGGGCAACCCTGGTGGCCAAGATGTTGGAATTGTCGCCGCTGGAGACCGCGGCAAAGGCGTACGCGTCGGCCACGCCTGCCTGCTTCAGGGTGTCCCGGTCGAAACCGACCCCGGTCACCTTGCGCCCGGTGAAACCCTGGCGGAGCCTGCGGAAAGCGCGGTCGTCCTGGTCAATGATGGCCACGGAGTGCCCGGCGTCTTCGAGCGTATGCGCCAACGTCGCCCCCACGCGGCCACATCCCATGATCACGAAATGCGCCACCAGTATCTCCTCTGTATCTTTCCCCACGGTCCTGCCGCTAGAACTCTACCGTCAGCGTCCCGGTTCCGGCTGTCCACAGGCTGTCATGACACAGCCCGCGAATCAGACTAGCTTTGTGGGGTGCTGACAATATTGAACGCCGCGAAGCGCGTGCTCGTGGGCAGGCCGTTCCGGAACGACCGGATGGCCCATACGCTGCTTCCCAAGCGGATCGCACTTCCGGTCTACGCATCCGACGCCCTGTCCTCCGTCGCTTACGCGCCCGATGAGATCCTGCTCACCCTGGCGCTGGCAGGTGTCAGCGCAGTGGCGTTTTCACCCTGGGTGGGACTGGCCGTCATGGTGGTCCTGCTGACGGTCGTTGCCTCCTACCGGCAGAACGTCCACGCGTACCCTTCCGGGGGCGGGGACTATGAGATCGCCGGCGAAAATCTGGGGAAGTACGCGGGCCTCACCGTGGCATCGGCCCTGCTGGTGGACTACGTCCTTACCGTGGCCGTGTCCATGTCCTCAGCCGCCGCCTACGTGACCACAGCCATCCCGGCCCTGCACGGACAGCAGGCGGTCATCGCGACCATCGGCGTCGTCGTCCTTGCCTTGGTGAACCTGCGCGGCGTCAAGGAGGCCGGGAGCGTCTTCGCCGTCCCGACGTACATTTTTATGGCCTCGATCCTCGGTATGACGGCGGTGGGAATCTTCCAGGCGGCCACTGGCCAACTGGGGGAGGCCCCGTCAGCTGCCTTTACCATCGTGCCCGCGCCCGGCTTCGACGAAGGGCTGGTGGGGCTCGCAGGCGCCTTCCTCCTGCTGCGCGCCTTCTCCTCGGGTGCCGCCGCACTTACCGGCGTTGAAGCCATCAGCAACGGCGTGCCGAATTTCAAGCCGCCGAAAAGCAAGAACGCAGCCACCACGCTGCTGCTCCTGGGCGTGATCGGCGCATCCATGCTCGCAGGCATCATCTACCTGGCCAACGCCACCAAGGTCCACATCGTCCTGGACCCCGCCACCGAGTTCCTGCTGAACGGCAGCCCGCTCCCCGAGGGTTACATCCAGACCCCTGCCATCAGCCAGATCGCCCAGACCATCTTCGGCCCCGGATCCATCCTGTTCTACATCGTGGTGGCGGCCACCGGCGTCATCCTGGTGTTCGCGGCCAACACCGCCTTCAACGGCTTTCCGGTGCTCGGCTCCATCCTCGCCCAGGACGGCTACTTGCCGCGCCAGCTGCGGACCAGAGGCGACAGGCTGGCTTTCAGCAACGGCGTCCTGGCCCTCGCCGCGGGAGCGCTGGTGCTTATCCTCGCCTTCAACGCGGACGTCACCAAGCTCATCCAGCTGTACATCGTGGGCGTCTTCATCTCCTTCACGGCCAGCCAGCTGGGGATGATCCGGCACTGGGGCCGGCAGCTCAAGCTCGCCAGGGACAAGGGAGTCCGACGGCGGATGGCCAAGTCCCGTGCGATCAACAGCATCGGCTTCGGCATGACCGCCCTGGTCCTTGTCATTGTGCTGGTCACCAAGTTCGAGCAGGGGGCATGGATCGCGCTGCTCGCCATGTTCGTCCTCTTCCTGATCATGTGGAGCATCAGGGCCCACTACGACAACGTGGCCAGGGAGCTGGCAGTGGATGAGGACTCCTCCCCGCGTGCCCTGCCCACCCGGGTGCATGCCGTGCTGCTGGTGTCCCATGTGCGCAAGCCGGTCCTCAGGGCCCTGGCCTACGCGAGGGCGTCCAGGCCCTCAAGGCTGGATGCGGTGACCGTGGACATCGACCCCGAGGAAACCGCAGGCACGGTAGCCGACTGGGAGAAGCTTGACATTCCCGTGCCGCTGACGGTGCTGGCCAGCCCCTACCGTGAGACGGTGACCCCCATCATGGAGTACGTCAAGCAGATGCGGCGTGACTCCCCGCGGGACCTGATCGTGGTCTATATCCCCGAATACGTCGTGGGCAAGTGGTGGGAGCAGCTCGTCCATAACCAGACCGCGCTGCGCATCAAGACCCGGCTCCACTTCGAACCCGGCGTTATGGTGGCCAGCGTTCCCTGGCAGCTCAAATCATCCGAAGAAGCAAAGAACCTGCAGGACATCCAATGATTGCAAAGACACAAACCCAGCCGGCGCTGACCGGAGAAGCGGGCACGGAAGTAGTGCTGGACGTCGGACCGGTGGCGCACGGCGGCCATTGCGTCGCCAGGCACGAAGGACGCGTCATCTTTGTCCGGCACGCCATCCCGGGCGAAAAAGTGCGGGCGCGGCTGACGGACGCCGATGAAAAGGCGAAGTTCTGGCGCGCCGACGTGGTTGAGGTGCTCGAAGCCTCACCGGACCGCGTGGACCACTTCTGGCGCCCTGCAGATTCGCGCCGCGCCTGGGGCCACGGACATCCGCCAGTCGGCGGTGCGGAGTTCGGCCACATCACCCTTGCCCGGCAGCGCAGCCTCAAGGCAGACGTGCTTGCTGAACAACTCAAGCGGCTCGCCGGCGTCGAACAGCTGCCGGACGGCTGGGACGGATCGGTGGAAGCTGTGGGCGGCCCCACTCCGGCGCCGGATGCAGGTGCTGAGGCAACAGGTGACGGCGGGGACGGCCTCCGCTGGCGGACGCGGGCCAGTTTCTCGGTCACCCCCGGCGGCAAGCTCGGTATGCACGCCCACCGGTCGGGGCACATCATCCCCATCCATGAGATGCCGCTGGCCATCGATGCCATCAACAACCTCCGCTTGTGGGACCTCGACCTGCAGGGCGTTGACCGCGTGGAGGTGGCTGCACCGGCCAACGGGTCCAGGCCTCTGGTGCTGCTGGCCGCGGCCGAGGGAACCAAGCCCAAACGCCTGGCTGCCATCGCGGCCGCACTTCCCGCTGACGTCTCCGTTGCCGCCTTCGATCCCGCCACCGAGGAGGTGCAGCAGGTGCGGGGCCGGCTGTGGGTTCAGGAATCTGCCGCCGGGCACGAGTACCGGGTGACCGGCGCAGGGTTCTGGCAGATCCACCGCGACGCGCCCGGGACCCTTGTGGGGGCTGTCACAGAATTCCTGCAGGGCGGCGGCTTCCTCCACCCCGGCGCGGTGGTGGCCGACCTGTACGCTGGAGCCGGCCTCTTCACTGCCATCCTGGCCGACGCGGTGGGCGAGACGGGGTCCGTCCTCTCAGTGGAGGGCGCTCCCGGAACCAGCCGGGACGCACGCAAGAACCTGCATGCGGCACCCCAGGTGGAGATCGTCCAGGGCCGCGTCGAGCGGGTCCTCCGCCAGAAACCGCGGGACTTCGACGCCCTCATTCTTGATCCGCCCCGGGCCGGGGCCGGAAAGGCGGTAGTGGGCCAGCTTGTTGCGGCGGCCCCGCGTGCCATTGCCTACGTATCCTGCGATCCGGCGTCGTTCGCGCGGGACGTGGGGTACTTCCGGCAGGCCGGCTGGGAGCTTGCAGGCCTCCGGGCCTTCGACCTCTACCCCCACACCCACCACCTGGAGACAGTCGCGCTGCTGACACCGCGTCCCTGATACCGGAACCGGTATCGACTACTATGGCGGTAGTAGTCCCACGTCGCGCTCCGTAATCACGGCCGGCCGTGTGCAATTTTCGGGCCCCGCACTAATTAGGGCCTCCTAACTAGCAGGCGGTCAACCGCGCGACAAAGATGAAACTGTTGCGAGAGGAGTCCTGCGATGAGCACTGTGGACAGCTTCGGTTCAAAAGGCAAACTTAATGTAGCCGGAACCGATTACGAAATTTTCCGGTTGAACTCCGTTGAAGGTTCAGAAAACCTTCCGTTCAGCCTCAAGGTATTGCTTGAAAACCTGTTGAGGACCGAGGACGGCGCGAACATCACTGCCGATCACGTCCGCGCCTTGGCAGGCTGGGATCCCAACGCCCAGCCCGATACAGAAATCCAGTTCACGCCCGCCCGCGTGATCATGCAGGACTTCACCGGCGTTCCCTGCGTGGTTGACCTGGCTACGATGCGTGAAGCGGTCAAGGAACTGGGCGGCGACCCCAAGCGGGTGAACCCCCTGGCACCGGCCGAGATGGTAATCGACCACTCGGTCCAGATCGACGCCTTCGGCAACTCCGGCGCGCTGGAGCGCAACATGGAGATCGAATACCAGCGCAACGGGGAGCGTTACCAGTTCCTGCGCTGGGGCCAGACGGCGTTCGACGACTTCAAGGTGGTTCCCCCGGGAACCGGCATCGTGCACCAGGTCAACATCGAGTACCTGGCCCGCACCGTGATGACCCGCGAGGTTGACGGCGCCCTGCGCGCATACCCGGACACCTGCGTTGGTACCGACTCACACACCACCATGGTCAACGGCCTGGGTGTGCTCGGCTGGGGCGTCGGCGGCATCGAAGCCGAGGCGGCCATGCTGGGCCAGCCCGTCTCCATGCTGATCCCGCGCGTTGTGGGCTTCAAGCTGACCGGATCCATCCCTGCCGGTGCCACCGCAACCGACGTGGTGCTCACCATCACCGAGCAGCTCCGCAAGCACGGCGTTGTGGGCAAGTTCGTCGAGTTCTACGGCGAAGGCGTCGCCGCGGTGCCGCTGGCCAACCGCGCCACCATCGGCAACATGAGCCCGGAATTCGGTTCCACGGCTGCGATGTTCCCGATCGACGACGTCACCCTGGACTACCTGCGCCTCACGGGCCGCTCAGACCAGAACGTGGCCCTTGTTGAGGCCTACGCCAAGGAACAGGGCCTCTGGCACGATCCTTCCCGCGAGATCAAGTTCTCCGAGTACCTGGAACTGGACCTGTCCACGGTTGTTCCGTCCATCGCCGGCCCCAAGCGCCCGCAGGACCGGATCGAACTGACCGAGGCCAAGGACGAGTTCCGGCACGACCTGAAGAACTACGTCTCCCACGATGCCGACGCCGGTACCCTGGACGAATCGCTCGAGGAGACCTTCCCGGCCTCCGACTCGCCTTCCTTCACCGCCGGAACCACGCACATCTCCGACACCGACCGGGAGCCCCCGAAGTACTCGGCGGGCCACGGGGGAGCGGGACGCATCTCCCAGCCCGTTCCGGTCAAGATGGCTGACGGCCGCGAGTTCGAGCTGGACCACGGTGCAGTCACCATCGCCTCGATCACGTCCTGCACCAACACGTCCAACCCGTCGGTCATGCTGGCCGCCGCGGTCCTGGCCCGCAACGCCGTCGACAAGGGTCTCACGTCCAAGCCGTGGGTCAAGACCTCTGTTGCACCGGGCTCCAAGGTAGTCACCGACTACTACGAAAAGTCCGGCCTGACCCCCTACCTGGAGAAGCTTGGCTTCTACATCGTGGGCTACGGCTGCGCCACCTGCATCGGCAACTCCGGCCCGCTGGAAGCCGAAGTTTCGGAAGCCATCCAGGCGAACGACCTCGCCGTCGCGGCTGTCCTCTCGGGCAACCGCAACTTCGAAGGCCGCATCAACCCGGACGTCAAGATGAACTACCTGGCCTCCCCGCCGCTGGTCATCGCCTACGCCCTGGCCGGTTCCATGGACTTCGACTTCGAAACCGACGCCCTGGGCCAGGACCAGGCCGGCAACGATGTCTTCCTCAAGGACATCTGGCCGAACCCGGTTGAGGTTCAGCAGGTCATCGATTCCTCGATCGACAAGGAAATGTTCGCCAAGGGCTACGAGGGTGTCTTCGAGGGCGACGACCGCTGGAAGGCGCTCGACACGCCTGCCGGTGACACCTTCGCGTGGGATCCGAACTCCACCTACGTCCGGAAGCCCCCGTACTTCGAGGGCATGCAGGCACAGCCTGAGCCGGTCAAGGACATCACGGGCGCCCGCGTGCTCCTGAAGCTGGGCGATTCGGTCACCACCGACCACATCTCCCCGGCCGGTTCCTTCAAGTCCGACACCCCTGCCGGCCAGTACCTGCTGGCCAACGGCGTGGAGCGCAAGGATTTCAACTCCTACGGTTCCCGCCGCGGCAACCACGAGGTGATGATCCGCGGAACGTTCGCGAACATCCGCATCAAGAACCAGATCCTGGACGGCGTCGAAGGTGGCTTCACCCGCGACTTCACCCAGGAAGGCGGCCCGCAGGCCTACGTCTACGATGCTGCGCAGAACTACCAGGCAGCGGGCACCCCGCTGGTGGTCCTGGCGGGCAAGGAATACGGTTCCGGTTCCTCCCGTGACTGGGCTGCCAAGGGTACCGCCCTGCTGGGCGTCAAGGCTGTCATTGCCGAGAGCTACGAGCGCATCCACCGCTCCAACCTCATCGGCATGGGCGTCCTGCCGCTGCAGTTCCCGGCCGGCGAATCCGCTGCCACCCTGGGCCTGTCCGGCACGGAGACGTTCTCGGTTGAGGGTGTAACCGCCCTGAACGAGGGCACCACGCCGAAGACGCTCAAGGTCACCGCAACGGGCGAGGACGGCAGCTCGACGTCGTTCGACGCCGTACTGCGTATCGATACCCCGGGTGAAGCGGATTACTACCGCAACGGCGGCATCCTGCAGTACGTGCTGCGCCAGATCTCCGCGAACTAGCGGTAGCTGCCCAGCAGGCACCACCCTCCGAAGCCCCGGCCGGTCACCGACCAGCCGGGGCATCGGCTTTTCTGGTGCGTCTGGTCCTGCGGACCAAGGCGTTAGAGTTAAACGGCACGTCTACCACCCGAAGGAGGGGTCATTGGGAATCTTGGACACCATCCGGAATCCGCAGGACCTGAACGAGTTGTCCGAAGAACAGCTGAAACGGCTGGCTTCGGAGGTCAGGGATTTCCTGATCACGAACGTCTCCCAGACGGGCGGGCACCTCGGTCCCAACCTTGGCGTGGTGGAACTGACGCTTGCCGTGCACCGCACCTTCGACTCGCCCCGCGACAGCATCGTTTTTGACACCGGCCACCAGTCGTACGTCCACAAGCTGCTGACCGGCCGCCAGGATTTCAGCACCCTGCGCCAGGAGGGCGGCATCTCCGGCTATCCGTCCCGTGCCGAATCCGAGCACGACATCGTGGAAAGCTCGCACGCCTCCTCGTCGCTGTCCTGGGCCGACGGTATTTCCCGGGCCCGCCAGCTCACCGGTGAAGGCGACCGGCATGTCGTCGCCGTCGTCGGGGACGGTGCCCTCACCGGGGGCATGGCCTGGGAAGCGATCAACAACATCGCCGCGGACAAGCGGCGCCGCGTGGTCATCGTAGTGAATGACAACGGCCGCTCTTACGCCCCCACCGTGGGCGGCTTTGCCGATTACCTCGCGTCCCTGCGCCCCACCATTGATTCCTTCCGCACCACGCCGGCCTACGAACGGGCGCTGGACTGGTGGAAGAAGAAGCTGCAGAGAGGCGGCCCCGCGGGCCAGTTCACCTACAAGAGCCTGCATGCCATGAAGAAGGGCATCAAGGACTGGTGGGCTCCGCAGGGCATGTTCGAAGACCTCGGCATGAAGTACATCGGCCCGGTGGACGGCCACAACCTCCAGGCCATGGAGCACGCACTGGCAACGGCGAAGCACTACGCGGGGCCCGTGATCGTGCATGCCATGACCGAAAAGGGCCACGGCTACGCTCCGGCCCGCGCGCATGAGGCGGACCAGTTCCACGCCGTGGGCATCATCGACCCCGAAACCGGGGAACCGACCGGCACCGCCGGGGCCCAGTCCTGGACCTCCGTTTTCGCTGACGAGATCGCCGCGATCGCGGATGAGCGGAAGGACGTCGTCGGCATCACCGGCGCCATGCTCATTCCCGTGGGCCTGCACAAGTTCGCGGCCCGGCACCCTGACCGGGTGATCGACGTCGGCATCGCCGAACAGCACGCCCTGACGTCCGCGGCCGGCATGGCCTTCGGCGGCCTGCACCCGGTGGTTGCCGTCTACGCCACCTTCCTGAACCGTGCCTTCGACCAGCTCCTGATGGATGTTGCCCTGCACAAGGCCGGCGTCACCATCGTTTTGGACCGCGCAGGAGTCACCGGGCCGGACGGCGCCAGCCACCACGGCATGTGGGACATGTCCATGGTCCAGATTGTCCCGGGGCTGCACCTGGCCGCACCCCGTGACGCGAGCAGGCTGCGCGAGGAACTCCGCGAAGCCGTGGCCATCAGCGACGCTCCCACAGTGGTCCGCTTCTCCAAGGGATCCGTCGGCGCCGAAGTCGAAGCGCTGGAACGCCTCAGCGACGGCGTGGACATCCTGTCCCGCAGGCCCAGCGGTTCCACCGAGAATGATGTCCTGATCATCTCCGTGGGCGCCATGTCCGAGCTCGCCCTCGACGTAGCCAACCGGCTTGGCGCGCAGGGTATCAGCACCACTGTGGTGGACCCGCGCTGGGTTCTTCCCGTTCCGCGGTCCATCATCGCGCTGGCATCGCACCACCGCCTGGTCATCTGCATCGAGGACGGCGTGCGTGCCGGCGGCGTGGGTTCACGGATCCGCCAGGAGATGCGTGCAGCCGGCGTAGACACCGCCCTGAACGAGGTGGGCCTGCCGGTTGAATTCCTGGATCACGGCACCCGCAGCCAGGTCCTGGAACGTGTGGGCCTGACTGCGCAGCAGATAACGCACGACGTCGTTGCCCAGGTCCTCGGGACAAAGGTCCCCTTTGCGCGTCCCCTGCCGGGCCAGCAGCACCCCACCACCGGCAGCCTTCCGATCCTGTGAGGGGAGAGGACTTACTGAAGTATCCGGGTGTGGTGGCCGAGCCGGAAGCTGAGGACCAGGCCGGACCAAGCCGCGAACCGCGGCATCTTGAGCCCGGCCAGCTGGTGGTCGCCCGGAACCGGAAATGGAACGGCAAGGCGCACTGGGTGGTCCCCGGGCGCTACTTGGGCGAGGACCGCCACGGCTGGTGGATCTTCCAGGGAACCAATGAATTCTGCTCCCGCCCCGGAGCGGCCTTCTACACCAGGTCCGACGCCGTCCTCCTGGTCCCGCGCGAAGGTGACTGGGTAGCCACGTTCTATGACGACGCCCACCCCGGCGGTGTACGGATCTACATCGACCTGGCCGTGGCGCACGAATGGCACCGGATCCGGCCGGGCGTCACGGAGTTCCACGTTATCGACATGGACCTGGACGTGGTCCGGACAGCAGGCCGCGGCGTGTTCATCGATGACGAGGACGAGTTCGCCGAACACCGGGTGTCCATGGATTACCCCGCAGCCCTGGTGGAAACACTCGAGGCCTGCGCGGACCAGCTTTACCAGGCCGTCAAGGCACAGCAGGCACCCTTCGACGGCACCGACGTCGAATGGTTTACAAAGGGACGGTCATGAGCGGCATTGTCAGGGTCTATAAAGGCGACGAAGAGGGCACCCTCCATTTCCGGGAGGCCTGGTTCGATGAGGACTACAACCAGTTCGTGATGAATTACGGGGCTGTGGGGCACCAGAGCAAAACCGAGGAGACAGACGTACCGGACCCCGAGGCAGCCGAAGGCCTTTTGGACGCATTTGCAGTCCAGTGCGCCGAAGACGGCTACGCGGAAATTCCCGACGAGGAACAGTTCTGGGTTGTGGCCCAGTTC
The DNA here is from genome assembly GCF_024494415.1 of Pseudarthrobacter sp. R1. Taxonomy (NCBI): domain Bacteria; kingdom Bacillati; phylum Actinomycetota; class Actinomycetes; order Micrococcales; family Micrococcaceae; genus Pseudarthrobacter; species Pseudarthrobacter sp. R1. Next base: position 155,096 of record NZ_JAMKFI010000007.1, read on the forward strand.
GCGCTGAAAACCCGGGAGGGCACCGACAGGGACCGCTACCTCGAAGAAAAGGCAACGGACGCGCTGATCAGCCATCTCGCCTGGCGCGGACTCGGCACAGTGGAACGCTCTGAATTCACCGACTACAAGCTCAACATCTTCTGTCTCTGCCCGGACGTCAACAAAGCAGTCGCCGCCATCAAGGTCTGCAGCCGCGGCGAGGACCTGGACTTCACCAAGCTCAGCATCGGTGCAGCACCCTACAGCGATCCGCAAAACTTCAAGCTCAAGCACTCAGCCAAGCCCGCCAACACCTTCAGCCTCTAGGAGCGTATGTGACCACCTACCGCCGCGTTGGAAAGTCAGGCCTGACCGTCTCCACCGTCGGCCTGGGCTGCAACAACCTGGGCCGTGCGAACACTGCCACCGAGACGCAGGAGGCCACGGACGCGGTGGTCCACGCGGCGGTGGATGCCGGAATCACCCTGTTCGACGTCGCCGACACCTACGGCCGGGAACCCGGCCTCAGCGAAACGATGCTCGGCAAGGCCCTCGGCAACCGGCGGGCCGACGTCGTCGTTGCCACCAAATTCGGCATGGACATGAAGGGGGCCAGCGGCCCCGACTTCGGTGCCCGCGGCTCGCGCCGCTACATTATGCAGGCAGTGGAGGCCTCGCTGCGGAGGCTGGGCACCGACTGGATCGACCTCTACCAGTTCCACACCCCGGATCCGCTCACCCCCATCGACGAAACCCTGTCCGCCCTGGATACCCTCGGCAGGAGCGGCAAGGTCCGCTACATCGGACACTCCAACCGGGCCGGCTGGCAGATTGCCCAGGCGGAATACGTGGCGCGCGAACTGGGAAGCGCCCGCTTCATCTCCTCCCAGAACCATTACAACCTCCTGGACCGGCGGGCCGAGCTTGAGGTGACACCGGCCGCAGAGGAATTCGGCCTGGGCGTGCTGCCGTATTTCCCCCTCGCCAATGGCCTGCTGACCGGAAAGTACGCGCCCGGCCACGCCCCGGACGGTTCCCGGCTCAGCCACACCCGCACACACCTCGTCCACGACGCCGACTGGGACCAGCTGGACAGCTTCAGCAGCTTTGCCCGGGAACGCGGGCTGAGCGAGATCCAGGTTGCCTTCTCCTGGCTGGCAGCACAGCCGGCCGTAGCCAGCGTCATCGCCGGCGCCACGAGGCCGGAACAGGTTCGGCAGAACGCGGAATCAGCGGACTGGCTCCCCACGGAAAAGGACCTCGCCGAGCTGGACGCTATCTTCCCTGCCGCCCCCAAGGTAGCTCTGTTCTAGGACCCTCATGACCGCCTTCCTGCTGGACGTGGACACGGGCATCGACGACGCCCTGGCCCTCGCCTACCTTGCCGCCCTAACTGACACCGAGTTCGTCTGCGTCACCGCCACGCCCGGTAACGTTGACGTGGATCAGGTGGCGCGCAACACCCTGGCCCTGCTGGAACTTTGCGGCCGCAAGGGAGTGGAAGTGGCCGTGGGTGCACGCGAACCGCTGGCCATTGAGCTGCTGACCACTCCCGAAACGCACGGTCCGCAGGGCATCGGCCACGCGGTCCTGCCGGAACCGGCCGGCAAAGTCTCCGAGCGGAACGCCGTCGACCTGTGGGTGGAGCACGCGAGGGCCCGGCCGGGGGAGCTCACCGCCCTCATCACCGCACCCCTGACCAACTTCGCGCTGGCCCTGCGGCAGGAACCCCGGCTGCCGGAACTGTTGGCCAAAGTGGTGATCATGGGCGGCAGCTTTTACCATCAGGGCAATACAACGCCCACCGCGGAGTGGAACACGCACGTGGACCCGCACGCCGCCAAGGAAGTCTATGCTGCGTTCCAGGGCCGGCCGCTGGAAAAGCTTCCCATCGTGTGTTCCCTGGACACCACGGAGCGGATGGAGCTCCACCCCGCGCATGTCCGCCAACTGGCTGAGGCGGCCGGGGCAACGGTTCCCGAACTGGTGCTGCCGGAACAGCCCGAGGGCCAGCCCAGCACGTCGGACAACACCCTGATCAGGCACCTGTCTGATGCTTTGCGGTTCTATTTCGAGTTCCACCGCCACTACGACCAGGGTTACCTGGCCCACGTCCACGACTACTTCGCCGCAGGTGTTGCCGCCGGCACCCTTGACTTCGAAGCCCGTCCGGCAACCGTGGATGTGGAAACAGGCTCCCGGATGCTGATCGGCACCACGGTGGCGGACTTCCGCGGGCTCTGGGGCCAACCGCCAAACGCCCGCGTGGTGTCCACCAATTATCCGGAAGCTGCGTTCCGGGAGCTGGTGTCCGCCGTCGGCGGCCTGGCCCGGCGCCTGGGCTGAGCCCAAAAACCTTCGCAAAGCCCCCGGACAACCGCGGTAGAATAGTCCGCGGACCGGACAGGCGCAGTTGCCTGGCGGCAGCCGCCGAGGTGACATAGGCAGCGTTCCATTCCGGCCCCGGATTCGCGGGCCGGCCGTGCGCACCCCGAAGGAACTCCATGTCATCGCCCTCCCTGACGCTTCCATCTCCGGCACCGGCCGCAGCCCGCAAACGCCGGCTGCTGGAAATCCTCGGTGCCCTGGCCATCGCCGGCACTTACATCTACCTGGTCCTCAACCAGCCCGCCGACATCACCGGCGGGCCGGGAAGCGCCTCGGCCCTGATCGCCCTGTCCGGCTTCCTCGTGGGCGCCGTTCTGCTCATCGTCGCTGTCCTGCCGGCCCTGCCGACGTCCACCGTGGTGCTGATCCCCGTGGCCCTGGTGCTGAACATCGTGCTCGGCCAGTTCGTCGGCAGCACCCTGGTCCCGTTCTACCTTGATGCGATCGGTACGGTACTGATCGCGGTCCTCGCCGGCCCGGCGGCCGGTGCAGCAACCGGCGCGTTGAGCAGCATCGTCTGGTCCTTCTTCAACCCGACGGTGCTGCCGTTCGCTGCCGGCGCCGCACTCATCGGCTGCCTCGCGGGCGTGGCCGCGCGTCACGGGCTCTTCCGCCGTTTCTACCTCGCCCCTGTAGCCGGATTCGCTACCGGGATCATTGGCGGTGTGGTGTCCGCCCCGGTGGCGGCCTTCGTCTTCGGCGGCACGTCCGGGATTGCTACGGGAGCCATCGTCAGCGCCTTCCGCTCCATGGGGGACACCCTGCTCGCCGCCATCACCAAGCAGGCCCTGATCTCCGATCCCATGGACAAGGCCATCGTGTTCACGGTGGTGGCCGTGCTTGTCTACGCCCTGCCCCGCCGCGCAACGCTGCAGTTCCCGTTTGTCCGGCGGCACCGTGTGCTGGCCGGCCGGACTTCCGGACAGGACTCCTGACCTCCTGCCCATGCGACTGCATCCGCTGACGTCCCTCGCGGCTGCCGGCAGCACGGCCGTGATAACGACGGCGGCAGCCAGTTGGCCACTGTCCCTCGCCGTGATCGCGGGCGCACTCGGCCTTTCGGCCATGGGCGGCACGCTCCGGCGGCTCCTGCCTGCGGCAGCTGCCGTGCTGGTGCCGCTGTCTTTGTCGCTGCTGGTCCTGCACGGCCTGTTTTTCCCCGAAGGGCAGATCATCCTCGCCCAATGGGGCCCTGCGCGCGTCACCGCTGAAGGGCTGTCCTTCGCACGTGAGCGGGCCGCGCAGGTTTCGGCTGCCGTCCTGGCCCTGCTGGTCTTCTCCTTCAGCGTCAGCGTGCCTGACCTCGTTGCGGCGCTCTCGGCGAAAGGGGTCCAAGGCCGGTTTGCCTTCGTGCTGGCGTCAACGCTGACCCTGCTGCCGGCCATCACCTCCCGGGTGGGCCGTATCCGGCGGGCTCAGGAAGCCCGGGGGCTGGTAATCCGGCGCGGCCTGCTGCACCGGATCGCAGCTTTCCGGCTCCAGGCAGTTCCGCTGGTCTCTGCTTTGGTGGAGGACGCCGCCATCCGCGGCGCGGCCCTGGAAGCCCGCGGCTTCGGCGGCACCGGCCCCCGCACCACCTACCGGGACGTCCCGGATCCGGTTGTGGAGCGTTGGCTGCGGATCCTGCTGATGCTGGCCGCGGCGGCTGCCGTGGCGGCCCGGTTGTGGCTGGCGGGTGGCTAGGTGAAGACCTCCAGTGCCCTTGCCGCCAGCATCCGGAGTTTTGCCTTCCACGACGACGACGCGCCCGTCCTGCGCGCCGTGGACGTCTCGTTTGCCCCCGGGACGTACACCGCGATCCTCGGCGGGTCCGGAAGCGGCAAGTCTACGCTTGGCCGGCTTCTCGCGGGCTGGTTGTCTCCAGGGGCAGGCGGAAGCCTGGCAGGACAGCTCGAACTCGCGGGAACCCGCCTGCATTTCAACGGAACCGCGCACGACCCCCGCATCGACCCTGCCAGATGGGGTGAACGGGTGGGTTTCGTTCCGCAGGACGCCTCCACCGCGCTGTCCACGGTCCGCGCCACTGTAGCCGAAGAACTGGCGTTCGGCCTGGAGAATGCCGGTGTGGACCGGGCCGCCATGCGCGAAGCCGTAGAGCGTACCGCGGGCGTGCTGGGGCTGGCCGGGCTGCTGGAATGCCACCCAGGCACGCTTTCCGGCGGCCAGCTGCGGCGCCTGGCCATCGGCTGTGCAGTCATATTGGAGCCCGCGGTCCTGGTCCTGGACGAGCCCTTTGCCTCCCTTGACACAGCCGGGGCGGGCGAACTCGCACTGCTGCTCCGCAAGCTCGTGGCCGGCGGGACTGCCGTCGTCGTCCTGAGCCAGGCGATCGATGAGGTGCTGCTTGAGGCCGACCGGTGGATTGCCCTGGACGCGGGCACGGTCGCGGCCAGCGGCGCACCCGCAGAACTGATGGCGGCGCCGGAGCGTCTGCCGGCCGGCATCCGGCGGCCGGTTGCAGTTCAGCGGCCGGCGTCCGGCGCAGCCGCCTGCCAGGTGAGTGCCGCAGCTGCCCCGGTCCTGGAGCTCCGCGGCGTCCATTTCTCCTACCCGGCCACAGCAGGCCGCGGCAGGAAGGCCCGGGCAACCAGTAATAAAGCCGGCGGGTATCAGCACAACACCGTCCTGCAAGGCATCGACCTTGTGCTCCAGCCGGGGGAGATCGTTGCCGTGACCGGACCGAATGGTGCGGGTAAATCCACGCTCTTACGCCATCTCAACGGTCTGCTGCAGCCCGCGACCGGCTCCGTCCTCGTTAACGGGAAGGACATTGCCGGACTGCCGGTTGGGGAGGTGGCCGCTTCCGTGGGGCTCCTTTTCCAGAACCCGCGCGACCAGCTCTTCGAACGGACTGCTGCCCGTGAGGTGCGGTTCGGCCTGGACCGGCGGTTCGGTGCAGGCGAGGCGGCGGAAAGAACCGCTGCTGCCCTGGCCGCCGTGGGTCTATCCGGGGTTGCCCAGGACCACCCGGCCGAGCTGCCGGCCTCCGGGCAGCGGCTGCTGGCGCTGGCCACGGTGCTTGCCCGCAGGCCGTCGCTTATTGCCCTGGACGAGCCCACGGTTGCCCTGGACGGCGACGGCCTGGCTGTGCTGGACAACGCGGTACGGTCCGCCGCAGCGGCGGGCGCCGCCGTCGTCCTGGTCACCCACGACGTGCCCTACGCCCGCACGCTGGCGGACCGCTTGTTGACGCTCGACGGCGGGCGTCTGCCGTGAGGCTGACGCGGGCAAGGCAAGGGGCCCCGTCCAAGGCAAGGGGCTCCGTCCAAGGCAAAGGGCTCCGTCCGGAAGAACCGGACGAAGCCCCTGCGCTTGTGAACGAACTCCTGCGTGCGCCAGGCCAGTCTCAGCCGGCGGGCATGCCTGCCATGGTCCCGGCAGGCCGGGACGCCACACCCGGAGGCAGGAACCGCTTGCCGTTGACCCGCTCGGAGGCGCCCACCCGGTCAAGGTAGGGTGTGATGCCGCCCAGGAACATCGGCCAACCGGCGCCGAGGATCATGCAGAGGTCGATGTCTTCCGGCCCTGCCACCACCCCTTCCTCCAGCATCAGGCCGATTTCCTCGGCGAGGGCATCCTGGGTGCGGCGCAGGACTTCGTCGGCGCTTGAGGGGCTGGTCCCGAAGGACATCAGTGACAACGTGGACTGTGGAATCTCCTGTGCGCCGTCTGGACCGGGAGTCCAGAGGCTCTTCACACCGTTGTCGATCAGTTTCTGCAGGTTGGCAGAAACGGTAAACCGATCACCAAACGCGGCGTGCAGCGACTCCTGGACGTGCTGGGCCACCGGCAGCCCCACCATGGCGCCGAGGGTGAAAGGCGTCATGGGCAGTCCCATGGGCCGCAGCGCGTTGTCGGCCACCTCAGCGGGGGTTCCCTCATCAAAGGCTGCCGTCACTTCGCCCATCAGGCGCAGCAGGATCCGGTTGACCACGAACGCGGCGGCGTCCTTGACCAGCACTCCGGTCTTTTTGAGGGACTTGGCGAGCTCAAAGGCGGTGGCCAGTACGGCGTCGTCGGTCTTCGGGGCGCGGACGATTTCCAGCAGCGGCATCACGGCCACCGGGTTGAAGAAGTGGAAGCCCACCAGTCGTTCCGGGTGCCGGAGGTCCTCCGCCATGGCCGTGACGGACAGCGAGGACGTATTGGTGGCCAGGATGCATTCCGGCGTAACAATGGCCTCGAGCTCGGCGAACACCTGCTTCTTGACGTTCAGCTCTTCAAATACGGCTTCAATCACGAAGTCGGCATCGGCGAAAACATCCTTGGAAACGGAACCTGTCACCAGCGCCTTCGTGCGGTTGGCGGCGTCCTGGCTGATCCGCTGCTTGCCCAGGAGCTTGTCCACCTCGGCGTGGACGTAGCCCACCCCTTTGTCCACCCGGGCCTGGTCGATGTCCGTCATGACCACCGGTACCTTGAGCTGACGGGCGAAGAGCACTGCCAGCTGACTGGCCATCAGGCCGGCGCCGACGACGCCCACCTTGGTGACGGGCCGGGCCAGCGTGCGGTCGGGGGCGCCGGCCGGGCGCTTGGACCGCTTCTGGACCAGGTCCAGGAAGGCGTAAACGGTGGCACGGAACTCGTCCGTCTGCATGAGTTCGGCGAGGGTTTCGCACTCCAGCGCCGCAGACTCGGCCTGGCTCATGGTGCGGTTGGCTTCGAGGATGTCCAGGACCTTGGCCGGAGCCGGTGCTGCATTGGACGTCTTGGCTTCCACCAGTGCCCGCCCGGCTGCCACGGCACCCGCCCAGCGGGCTGCTGTCTCCGGGGCAGCGGGGTCGACGGCGTTGGGCCGTTCCGCCGTCACCTCGCCCGTGATGACTTTCGCGGCCCAGGCAAGGGACTGCTCCAGGAAATCCGCCGGCTCGAACATGGCGTCGGCGATGCCGAGCGAGAAGGCCTCCAGGCCGGAAAGAGTCCTGTTGTTGCTCAGCGGGTTTTCGATCATGACCTTCACGGCGTTTTCCGGGCCGATGAGCCGCGGCAGGATGTAGACGCCGCCCCAGCCCGGGACGAGGCCAATGAACGCTTCCGGCAGCGCCAAAGCTCCCGCCCCCGTGGACACTGTGCGATAGGTGGACTGGAGGGCAATCTCCAGGCCGCCGCCCAGCGCTGCGCCGTTGATGAAGGCGAAGCTGGGTACGCCCAGGTTGGCCAGCGTGCTGTAGACGTCGTGGCCCAGCTGTGCCATCCACAAACCGTGCTCGCGTTTGTCCAGGGTCTTAACCGTGGAGAGGTCCGCGCCGGCCACCAGGTAGTAGGGCTTGCCCGTGACGCCCACTCCCACGATGTCGCCCCGGCGTGCCCGCTCCCGGAGTTCCTCGAGCACCGTGCCCAGTTCCACCAGCGTGTTGGGCCCCAGTGTGGTGGGCTTGGAGTGGTCCAGGCCGTTGTCCAGTGTAATGAGGGCGAACGTGCCCGGGCCGGGCTTTCCGTCCGGGCCCGGGAGTTCGATGTCCTGGACGTAGGAATGCGTCACGGTTTCATGGGGGAAGAGGTCGGCAAGCTTGGTGAAATCTGCGGCGCTCATGCTGCTCCTTCGGAAACGTCTTCGGTAGTGGCGGATTCCGCTGGCTGGGTTCCGCTGTAGTCGGCGTGGTGCGGGTTCTCCCAGATGACAGTGGCACCCATTCCCAGTCCCACGCACATGGTGGTGATCCCGTATCGGACCGAGGGGTCTTCCTCGAACTGCCGGGCAAGTTGGTTCATGAGCCGCACTCCGGACGAAGCGAGGGGGTGGCCCACCGCGATGGCTCCGCCGTAACGGTTAACCCGGGGATCGTCGTCGGATATGCCGAAATGTTCCAGGAAGCTCAGCACCTGGACGGCGAAGGCTTCGTTGATTTCGAACAGCCCGATGTCCCCGATGGAGAGCCCGGCATTTCTCAGGGCCTTCTCGGTGGCGGGAACAGGGCCGATGCCCATCACCTCGGGCTCAACGCCGGCGTAGGCGTAGCTGACCAAACGCATGCGGACCGGCAATCCCAGTTCGACGGCGGCTTCGGCCGATGCCACGATGGCGGCCGTGGCGCCGTCATTCAGGCCTGCCGCGTTTCCTGCGGTGACACGGCCGTGGGCGCGGAACGGGGTGCGGAGGCTGGCGAGGTCAGCCAGGGTAGTGCCGGGGCGCGGCGGCTCGTCCACCGTGTTCAGGGTCCAGCCCTGGCCGGGCTTCAGGGTTGCTACCGGCACCAGGTCCGGCTGGATCTTGCCGTCGCGGCGGGCTTCTTCAAACTTCGTCTGTGACGCCACCGCGTAGGCGTCGGTCCGTTCCTTGGTGATGGAGGGAAAACGGTCGTGCAGGTTCTCGGCGGTGTTGCCCATGTTGAGCGCTGCCGGATCGACCAGCCGTTCGGACATAAACCGCGGGTTGGGGTCCGTCCCGGAGCCCATGGGGTGGTTGCCCATGTGCTCGACGCCGCCGGCAATCACGACGTCGTAGGCGCCAAAACCGATCCCGCCCGCTGTGGAGGTTACGGCTGTCATGGCCCCGGCGCACATGCGGTCGATGGCAAACCCCGGAACAGTCCGGGGGAGTCCCGCGAGGAGGGCCGCTGTCCGTCCGAGGGTCAGGCCCTGGTCCCCGCTTTGCGTAGTGGCAGCGATGGCCACTTCGTCGATGCGCGCCGGTGGCAGCGACGGGTTCCGGCGCAGCAGTTCGCGGAGGCACTTCACTATCAGGTCATCCGCCCGGGTGCCGGCGTAGATGCCTTTTTCTCCCGCCCGGCCGAAGGGGGTGCGGAGGCCGTCGACAAAAACGACGTCCCGGACAGTGCGGTTGGACGCGCTGCTTCCGTTGTTGCTCACGTGTAACTCCTCATCGAGACGTAGGCGTCAGTGCGCGCCGCAGGGCGGCAGGCAACTGAACGGCAGTACCCCCGATGTTACTCGCGAGTAACTTAGGCCGCAAGGCGTTAATGAAGGAACGCTCTCTCACTTAATGCCCCTTTTCGACCAACGCTCTCTCACTTTCTTTAAGAGAGTGAGAGAGCGTTGCCAATATTTGTGCATTAAGTGAGAGAGCGTTTGGGTTTGGGAGATTGTGGCCGCCAGCGGGACCTATTGGCGGGCTGCCGGAGCGGCGTCCGGTTTGGGTTCCTTCGGTGGCAGTGGCTGCGGGTTGAGGAAGGCGTGCGTGATCAGGGGCGCAGCAAGTTCCACCTGCCATGCGCGCGCGCCGAGGGCGCGCAACTCGGCTGCTACTGATTCTTCGCTGACCTCTGCAGGGGGCCGCCACGCCACCCGGCGCAAGTAGTCGGGGGTCAGCAGATTCTCCAGGGGAAGGTTGAGCTGGTCGGCTTTCTCCTGCAGCAGTGGCCGGGCGGTGGCCAGCCGTGCAGCAGCCTCAGGATCGCGGTCAGCCCAGACCCGCGGCGGCGGCGGCGCGTTCGTGGCCAGGTGCAGCGGCGGAAGCTCCTCCAGGTCCCGGGCCGTCGCGATGCAGCGCAGCCACCGGGGAGCTTCGCGCTGCGCCGCCCGCCCGTGGAAGCCCTTGGTGCCCAGCAGTTGGGGCACCGTGGACGGCATGGCCTTGGCCGCGGCCACTAAAGCCGAGTCCGGGATGAGCCTTCCCGGGGCCACGTCCCGCTTCTGCGCCAGGGAGTCCCGTTCCAGCCACAGCTCCCGGACGGCCGCCAGCTGCCGCCGGTCGCGGATCTGGTGAAGGCCAGACGTTTTCCGCCACGGGTCGACGCGCGGCGGAGCGAGGCCGGCAGCCAGGATCGCGGCGAACTCCTGCTGCGCGTACTCCAGCTTGCCGTCGGCCTCCAGCAATTCAATGAGCTCTTCGCGCAGTTCCGTCAGGACCTCGACGTCCAGTGCCGCGTACCGCAGCCAGGGTTCGGGAAGGGGCCGGGTGGACCAGTCAGCGGCCGAGTGCTCCTTGGCCAGCCCGAATCCCAGCAGCTGTTCGATAACGGCGGCAAGGCCCACCCTGGGCAGGCCTGCCAGGCGGGCGGCCAGTTCGGTGTCAAAGAGCTTGTCCGGCCACATGCCGAGTTCGGACAGGCAGGGCAGGTCCTGGCTGGCCGCGTGCAGGATCCATTCGACGCCGCGGAGGGACTCGTTGATGATGGCCAGGTTGTCGAAGGGTTCGGGGTCGATCAGCCAGGTTCCGGCGCCCTCGCGGCGGATTTGGACGAGGAAGGCACGCTGCCCGTAGCGGAAGCCGGAGGCCCGCTCTGCATCAACGCCCGCCGGACCGGTTCCGGCGGCGATGGCAGCTGCGCACCGCTCCAGCCCGGCTTGCGATTCGATGACCAGCGGAACGCCGTCGCGGGGCGAATCGAGCTCGACGATTTCGGGGATGGAGCTGTCAAAGCCTTCCACCGTGATCTGGGGTGCGGTATCAGCAGCCGGAGCGCCGGCCGTGGTGTTTTCCGGAATGTTAGGGGTCATGATGCCTTTAGTTTACCGGCCGGCCGGTTCCGGACTGCCTTTCGGACCACACCGGACGCGCCACGAGCCATGCTGCTAGTTCCGGCGCCGGTGCGTTAGCGGGGTGACACCCTCGGGGAGGGGCGGCAGGCCGGCGAAAGTGCACACCATGTCGGACCAGGCCTCCAAGTGTGCTGTCACGTCCGACGTCGCCGGGGTCCAGGAGGCCCGGAGCTCGATGTCGATGGAGCCGGGCCGCTCCGCAAGTGTTCCGAAGCTTTCGGACAGGACCCTGGTGGCTGTGCCGCCGGCTGCCCTGTACGGGGCTTTGTGGTTTTCGAGTGCCTCCACCAGCCACGTCCATGCCACCGTACCCAGCATCTCGTCGTTGCCCATCTCCGGCTCCAGCTGGGCGCGGATGTAGGTGACGATGCGGAACTCGCCGTCCCAGACTGCAGAGCCTTCGGGGTCGTGGAGCAGGATGAAGCGGCCCGTGGCCAACTCTGTTTCGTCGTCGTCCGCTGTTCCTGACGCAGCCGCCAACGCCATGGCGGCCGGACCGTGCAGGGGAGTGGCGGTGCCCGGCCCCGGTGCCAGGACTTCCGCGCCAAGCGCTACGGCGAAGGGCGCCAGCCGTGCAGGCGCGGGAATCTCCGCAAGGTGGAGTTCCCCGCGGCACTGGGCTTTCCTGAGGGTTCCCAGAGCGTGGAGAAATTCCGGGGGAACCTTGTCAAGTGCGTTCACCTTCGCAGGTTACGCAACCATGCTGGTGACGGCGGGAAGGCTCGCCGTCACCAGACGCCGTCTAGATGAGTAAGTCCTATTGCCGTGGCGGGGCGCTGGAGCTTTTAAAGTAGGGCGGAGAGTGTTAAGCCGGGGTTGTGAACTCGCAACTAAACACTCTCCTGACCACACTTTACGTCTATTTGGATGACCACGTGCTGCCGGACCTGGGTGTGTCCAGGGCT